>DASXGZ010000003.1:0-50757 GCA_036488825.1 Candidatus Angelobacter sp. | reverse complement strand
CAGATGAGCGGTACTTCTTATCGGCCGCGCCCGGACAATGGCTCTGGCGATTCTCCGCGACCTCCTTTCCTCACCGAATTCGTAAATCACATTTGCGAGGTCTTCTTCGCGCATGTGGTTTACCACTTGATCGGCGGTGCGCTCACCATGCGGGTCCATTCGCATGTCGAGCGGCCCTTCCGCCTGAAAACTAAATCCGCGCGCCGCGTCGCCGAACTGAAGAGAACTTACGCCCAGATCCGCCAGCAGTCCGTCAGCTGAAGCCGGCGGAACATGCTGGGGGAGCTCGGCGTAAGAGCTGTGCAGCAGAGTGATCTTTGGGTGGTTATCACCTCCGACCCCAGAAAGCCTCTGCCGCGCCAGTTCAAGAGCGTTGGTATCTTTATCGAAGCCAATCAAATGACCCTGTGGGCCGAGGCGCTTTGCGATTTCTAAACTGTGCCCGCCCAACCCCAGGGTCGCGTCGATAAAGGTCCCGCCGCGCCGGATTGCCAAAAAGTCGATCGCTTCTTTTAAAAGAACTGAAACATGGCCAACTTCCCCACTGCCATGCGCTCCCTGAGGAGCTTTTTCGCTGCCAAACTCGTCCGCCACTAGATGCCCAGTTCGTCGAGAGTTTTCTCATCGTCAGACGTGAACGGGTTCTCTTCTATGTCCTTCTTGTAAGCCTCGATGCTCTGCACTTCGAGGTAGGTCAAATTGCCGACAACGGCCACTTCGCCCTGAATCTTCGCCGTATCGCGCAGCAACGCCGGTATCAGCACTCTGCCTTGCCCATCGATTTCCACCAACTGGCCGTAATAGTTGGTGCGATTCAAAAACTTTTTCTTGGTCGGATTGAAATTGGAGAGCTTGGCCAGCTTCTCCTCGATCCGCTGCCACTCCTCGAAGGGATACACTTGAGCAACCTTCCCATCGAGCGATGTGATGTAAAATTGTGTGCCGTACTTCTCGTCGATCAGGCGCTTGAATTCCGCGGGGACCTTTAAACGTCCCTTCTCGTCGACCCGAGTTGGATGGTTGCCGCGAAACATTGTTCTTTCTTGCTGCTAAACCGGCTATTACAGGTAATAAGGAGGCGAAAACGGTAAGTTCTGGCTTTATTTCTGGTTCGGTCACCGTAATTTGGGGGATTTTATGCTCCATTTTCCCTTTGGCTACTTTTGACCACTGAGCCCTTGATCGAACCTATTACTTACCACTTTCAACCACTTTAGACCACATCCTACGCCTAAGCAGTTGTATGTCAAGGGCTTTTTTTAAGGTGAGGTGTGGAAAACTGCCTTCGCGGAAGCTGGAACCGTGGCTTGTGGATGAATTGTTTAAAAACACTAGCTGTAGTGTTTACGCTAAAGGTTCGAGCAACTCTGGCGCTCAACGAAACACAGCGAGATGAAAAAAGCCAACGCGTCATCCAATCATTCCGCGGAAATTCCCTTCTCTTCTGAACAGATTCATGCCTTCCGCCTGCGCCGCCATCACTTGCTTGATCATTCATCGAAAGACCTGGTAACGATTTGCCGGGACATCTGCGGAGTGCAGGCGCAGATCATGTCGGCAGCGCAGCTCCAGTTGTGGACTCGCAACCATGCCGTTACTCCGGCAATGGTGAATGATGCTCTGTGGCAGAAGCGCTCCCTGGTAAAAACCTCATTGATGCGGCAGACGCTGCACCTCATCCCAACGCAGGATTTTCCGCTCTATATTGCCGCGAACCGTAGCACCCGGGTGAAATCTGCTTTCGCAATCATGGCGAGGTTTAAGATCACACGCGACGAGGCAGATGGGCTCAGCGCCTTGATTCTGGACACGCTCAATGCTGGCCCTTTGCCGCGTGGCGCGATAACATCCACCGTGCGTCCCAAAGTCAGCAAGCGGGTGCGCGCATGGATGGACAAAGTATTCAGCATTGTGCGGCTGCCCGTATTTGAGGGCCGGGTCTGCTACGGGCCGGGTGAAGGCAATCAGGCAACATTTATCCGTGCCGAACATTGGCTGCCGGAATTGCGCACCATGCAAGAACAAGACGCGCAGAAGGAGTTATTTTGCAGATACCTGCGCGCCTACGGTCCGGCGACGCTCAGAGATTTTGGCCACTGGTCCGGGATATCAATGGTTGAGGTGAGAGCGCTGCGGCCCTTGCTGGACGCTGAATTTGCAGAATACGATGGGCTGCTGGCGCTTAGAGAAGACTTAAAAGCGCTGCAAGCCGCGCCGTCTGGCGAAAGCTCGGTCCACCTGCTTCCCTATTTTGATGTTTACCTGCTTGCTCATTCCTTGAAGGAGCATTTTCTTGACGCTCGCTTTTACAAACGGGTGTATCGCGATCAGGGATGGATTTCTCCCGTGGTCTTAATTGATGGACAGATAGGCGGGGTCTGGGGGCATACTCTTTCACGGCAAGCTATTACTGTGGAGATCGAACTCTTCGCGCGTGTTGGGCGTTCTATCCGCGAACAAATCAAAACTTGCGCAGCTGAATTGGCGGAGCTGATGGAACGTACGCTTGTCCTCTCTTTCAAGAACTAAGCGGTAGTAAAGTTAGTCTTTGTTGTGATTCGCCGCCGGCTCGATGTTGCAAATAAAAAATGTCGGCTGCGCGATCTTTATTTCTTGCAGGCCAATCCATCCCGTGGTCATTCCTGGGCTTCTACTTTAGACAAGAGCAGTACAGTTACGTCGTCTCAACATTGGTATTCGCCACTTTCGTCGATTTGTCCAAATCAAATTAACGGGAGTCCCATTTTGAAGAAACTTGTTCTTTGTATTGCTGCTTTGTTCATACCCGCGCTGCTGACCGCGCAGATACCAAAATCGAACCACGTTGTTGTTGTGCTGGAAGAAAATGAGAGCTTTTCGGCCGTCATCGGCAGCGCTTCCATGCCGTATCTCAACAGCCTGGCGTCACAGAATGCGGTGGCCACCCAGTATTTCGCCAACGTGCACCCTTCGATCGGCAATTACTTCATGCTGACGGCGGGCCAACTCGTGACCAACAATGACGCGCTAAATACGACTGTCAATGTGGACAATATCGTGCGCCATCTTCTCACGGCCGGAAAAACCTGGAAAAGCTACGCCGAGAGCCTGCCTTCCGTGGGCTACACGGGCGGAGACCGATATCCCTACGTGCGGCACCACAATCCACTATCGTATTTTTCTGACGTGGTCGACAGCAGCGTGCAGAAGCTGAACCTGGTCCCGTTTACCCATTTCAGCGCCGACCTCAATAACAATCAGCTGCCGAATTATTCTTTTGTGGTGCCCAACGAGAACCACAACGCGCACGATTGCCCTACGGCGCCCACTGGCTGCACAAATGCCCAGAAGCTTGCCACGGCAGACGCATGGCTTAAAAATAATATCGCGTCTCTGCTCAACAATCCGGGGTTCCAGCAGGATGGCATTTTGATTATCGTTTTTGATGAAAGCTTTGATACTGATACTGCACACGGCGGCGGTCACGTAGCAGCGATAGCCATAGGGCCGGGCGTAAGAAAGGGCTTCAAGTCCACGGCTTTTTACCAGCACCAGAATGTATTGCGCACCACCATGGACGCATTAGGCGTTCACACATATCCAGGCGTCGGGGCCAGCTCCACCGACATGAGCGACCTGTTTGGCGCAACTCCTCCGCCTACTGCTTGCACTGCAAACGGCACGGGGGTGACTGTGTGCTCACCTGTGGCGGGAAGCACGGAATCATCTCCTGTCCATTTTGTGGCTGCTGCAAAATCCACGCATCCCATTACTACAATGCGGATCTACGTGGATAACCTTTCCAAGTTCGCTATTAACGCCAGTTCGCTGGATGCATCATTGCCATTGGCTAGTGGAACGCACTCGGTTGTGGTGCAGGCCTGGGACTCGACCGGCGCAGTGTTTAAGAATTCCTTTACCCTAAAAGTACCGTAAAAAGTAAAAAGCTGGTTGAGAGTTGTAGATCTAATTCACAACTGCGGCAGCCGCAACCAATGAACAATCTTTGTTTTATTTGCTGGCCGATCTTGGCGTTCCTGGCAGCTATATACTGGCGTTAATTGGTTGTTGCTCCGATGTACTGCGCCAAGTTGTTCTCCAATTCTTGTGGCCTTCGTCTATCAGGAATGGCCCGGTTCCTTTTGGGTATCGGGCTGTTCCTGATTTTGCTTGCGCAGTGCAACGCCCAGACAACAGCTCCTGATTTTTCAGTCATCGTCCTGCCTGACACACAGTATTACGCCCAGGATTATCCCCAGACTTTTACCGCGCAAACACAATGGGCCGTTAATAATCTCACTGCCTTGAATATCAAGATGGTAATAGGCGTAGGAGACATTGTGAACGGAGGCGGGGTGGCTTCCCAGTGGCAGGCGGCCAACAATTCCGTGAGCAAACTGGAAGGCAAAGTACCGTACTTTTTTGTCATCGGCAATCACGACTACGATAAGGACGATCCGCCAAACCATACAGCTTCAACTACAAATTTCAATCACTACTTTGGTCCATCACGATATGCCCGCTCTTATAGCGGCTGGCTGGGAAGTTACCCATCTGGAAGCAATGAGAATTTCTACGGCGCAGTCACAATCGAAGGCAAGCGTTATTTGGTCCTGCTGCTGGAATTTTATCCGCGCACTTCAGCACTGCAATGGGCCAGCGGCATCATTCAGGCAAATCCCGATGCGGAAGTCATTCTGGTGACTCATGGTTATGGATACTGGGACAACACCAGAGTGGCGAAATGCGAAACCTATGACGCCGAGTACTACAACATGGGAGCAGACAATGATGGGGAGGAAATGTGGGAGAACCTGGCCAGCAAATATCCCAATGTAAGCATTGTCTTGAGCGGACACATTATTAAGGCCGCGGGCCAGATGTCGGCGGGCCATCAGGTGCAAACAGGAATAAACGGCAACATTGTGAATGAAATCATGGCCGACTATCAGGACATGGCGAACGGCGGCGATGGCTATCTGCGTATCCTCAAGTTCAGTCCATCGCAAAACAAGATCCAGGTAAGCACGTATTCACCTACGCTGAACACCTATCTAACCGATTCCGCAAATGCGTTCTCCGTTCCGTGGCATGCCACGGCAACATCTGGGACAGGAGCAATCAGCGGCGTGGTAAAGAACCCATCGTGCGCGGCGGTTGCAGGGGCTAAAGTCTCCTATGCCGGTGGCTCAACCACTACCAGCAGCTCTGGCCATTACACATTAACTAATGTGCCTGCGGGGGTAAATACAGTTACAGTTTCGGCTTCAGGTTTTCCGGCGATGGTTAAGAATATCCCGGTAGGTCCCGGCGTGACGAACAGCTCATTGTTTTTTCTGACCACAACAGCAAGTCCTACGCCGACTCCAACACCATTACCAAGCCCGACGCCGAATCCTATTCCGAGCCCAAGTCCTACCCCGACTCCAACGCAAGATCCATCACCAACTCCGAGTCCATCACCAACTGCCACCCCGAGCCCGACGCCATCTCCAACGCCTGCGGCTTCGCCAACGCCAGATTCCGGCCCGTCGCCAACTCCAAGCCCAACGCCAACGGTTACGCCTTCTCCAACACCAACTCCCAGCCCAACGCCCACGGTTACGCCAACTCCGACTCCAACCCCAACTACAGTTCCTGTTGGCGCCATTGCAGGAAAAGTTACTAACGCCTCTACTTCTGCGGCGATTTCCGGGGTCACCGTATCAGGTGGCGACCATTCCACCATGACTGACAGCGAAGGAAATTATTCGCTCGCAGCCATGCCGCCAGGCACTTATACGGTCACGGCCGCGAAGAGCGGATGGCTCTCGCGAAGTGCGACAGTCACGGTGAATTCCGGGGCAACAACAAGCTTGAACCTTGCCATAGCTACTTCTGGTGTTTTGAGCGGTTCTGTGAAGGACGCAAGCGGAGCAGCAGTGAGCGGCGCAACGGTTACGATTAAAGGAGGCGTTGTCGCCAACACTAAAACCCTGGCAACAAGTTCTACCGGCAGCTACTCCAGTAGCTGGATCGCTGTAGGCACATATTCCGTGACGGTCGCAAAATCCGGCCACACCACACAGACAAAAAATACAACTGTCAATACCGGCGCCACAACCACCTTAAACTTTACGAGCTTCTAATGTTTAGGATACTTGCCTTCATCTTCGCTGCATCGATCGTATTTGGGACGAGTGCGTCTGCTCAGGACCCTGGCTGTCCTATCAAGCTAACGGATGTCCGCAACATTGAGGGGAGTGTCTTTGTCTCATTGCAAAATGCAACAAACCGCGACATCACCTCCTACTCCTTTGATCTCTCTTTCGTGGATACCTCGGGTCAGACCCGCACATTTCCTTTCCCGCTCTTACGCCGCGAAAAGATCATCGCCGGGCAAAGCAAAGTTGCGCGGTTCATTTCACTCGATGCTTTGCAATTCTTGTTCCCGGTTATGGAAACGCATCTCAAGAGCATCGATTTCGCCGATGGAAGCGGATGGAATGACGATGGATCACACAGTTGCTCGCTTACTACTTTGCAGGAATAGGCAAGCGCATTTACGGTAAAAGCCCCAGAATGTCTCCCGGGCTTTTGTTTCCAAAAAGATCTTATTTGCCTTTCCTATCGTGACGGATGTCGCGACGGTCCTGACGGACGTCCTTCTTGTCATTGCGGGCATCCTTGCGATCTGCGCGAAGATCTCTTTTGTCTTTGTTGATATCGCGTTTGTCCGCGCGCAGTTCGCGTCTGTCGCTGTGAATGTCCCGTTTGTCCCGGTTAATATCGCGCTGGTTTTTTGCCGCGCCGGCCGTATTGCCATTTTTCAGGTCTTGATTACGCTCACGACGGTCCTTTGCTACATCCCTGGTATTTTTGTTGACGTCGCGACGGTCCTGGTTGCGGTCTACACGATCTTTGTTGAGGTCACGATTATCAGCCCGAATATCTTTCCGATCGTTACCCAAATCTTTGCGATCATGACGCACGTCTTTGCGGTCCTGCTGCGCGTCCGCTGGAGTAGAGCCACCTTGCGCCCACAGGCTTGTACCCAAAGCCATTACCGCAAGGGCCAGAAGTTGCGTGAGATTTCGTCGAGTCATTGAACTTGCTCCTTCATGCATTCCGAGGTCATAAGTTGCATGCGGGTACTAACCCCTGTAAGGGAATAAGTTGCACTCTGGATTTTTGCCGGGACGATTACTTTGGACGAATGGCGACCACGTCAAGTGGCAACAAACCAATGGCGTACTGAGATTGTTTTTCCCGCACACAATGCTGCCCGCGGAAAAGTCAGATACCGCACCGCTGGAAGGGTTGCATTCTCTTCATTGAATTCGTCGCAAGAGTATTCAATACGGCGCTCGAAGTAACAGAACGGTGCGAGAGCACGCGACTGGTAACATACAGATGAAAAATCGCTTTCTGTTCGCATTTCTGGTTTTCATGGGTCAGTGTCCTTACGGCCATTGTCCGCAAGGTCACAGCACCGGTGCGACTAATGGACGCTGTCCGAATGCGTAAATAAATGAAGTTTTTTTCATCAGTTGCAAATAAAAATAATCACTTTAGATTCATAAGGTTATGAAGCTTTTCCCGGAGCAGTGACACTGATTGGGTTAGTATGTTTCGGTACAAAAGTCCACTCACACAAGTCACAATTCCGCAAACTTTTCGGCATTGCCGAATCATGATTTGCGTCTGCAGTCCTGTGATAGTGCGACGCGACTTCTTGTGCGAGACGCGGGTGAATTTCCGGCGAATGATGCGTCGGGGGGAAAGTAAGAAAATAAGTGAAGCGCAGTCCACAGTTCGAAATGAATCCCACCGTAGAGGCAGGATTTACCCTCGCCGAAATGCTCATCGTGGTTACGATCATATTGGTGGTTGGGGGATTGTCTTTACCCAGCTTATCTGGAGCGATCGATAACGCTCGTCTCAAAGCATCTACTCAGGAGTTGGCGGCCGCTTACGAGAATGCCCGCATTCGTGCTACACAAGATGATACTTCTTATCAAATTCTGGCGTCACCTGCCGGCGTAACGCCCGCGAGCGTGTGCATTGATTTGAATGGAGATGGCAAGTGCGGTCAAGGAGAGCCGGTGACCATCTTCCCATCCCAGGTAGTACTGACCAATATCGTACCGGTTCGGCTGGACGGACAACTCACATTTCCATTTGTGAACTCTGAAAATTCGCCGGGACTACTGGCATGGAATTCACAGGGGTTGCCGTGCCAGCGCGATCCCACTGCCATCAACCCCAGGTGCCTGGCGCAAGGGTGGGTACAGCATTTGCAATTTCAACGCGCCGGTGGGGGCATTTTGTACGGCGCTGTGACGGTGAGTCCGACAGGCCGGGTGAAAACTTGGATTTTTATTCCAGGAAATGGAAACGGTCAGTGGCTTTAAAGCACTATGTGGTTGCTGGTGGAAAAATGCGGAAGATGAAAGCGGCAAAAATATCGGGCGGGTTCAGCTTGATCGAATTGATGATCGCCATGGCCGTGCTGGCAGTGGGGCTGCTCGGCGGCATTATGGTGATAGCCATGGCTGCCGCTAACGATGGCCGGTCAAAACTGCATAGCACAGCAGCCATCATGGCAAGCAGCACCATGGAAAAGATCCAGGCAATCCCCCAGCAGGCGACCGGCGCCGCAACCCAGACCACCCTGACGGACTGCGCGAACAACACTTTCACTATTGAAACTGCCCAAGGCGGCGCAGATTTGATCACGAGCGGAGCTTTTGCCGGCACAGTCAATTTCTCGCAGGCCCCAGTGCGTAACTATTCAATGCTCTACGTAATGTGCTCCACAGGCACCAATGTTACTTATGACGTGCGGTGGAAAATTGATGCCGGCCCCACCCCCTCCACTCAAATGGTGACTGTGAGCGCTAAGCCGATCACAATTGGGCAATTTGCGCTGCCCTCCACCATACATGCATTGAGAGGAAACTTCTGAGATGATGAAACGTCCTTTCAATCGTATAAGCGCCAAGGTTGTGGCCAACCGTGCCGCCAGGGGATTCTCCCTGATAGAACTTCTAATCAGCGTATTCATTCTGGCTATTGTGTCGGGCGCGGTGTTTCAGCAAATCAACCTGATGCAGAAGAAATCAAGCTCAGAAGCCATGAAGGTTGACATGAACCAGCAGGCGAGGGAGTTCGTGGACCAGACTGTACACGACCTTCATATGGAGGGGTATCCCAGCGCCAGCATGTATTCCAACCCTCCGCTGCCCCCAATGATGGCGGCAGGATTGGTGAGCGTTTCACCAACGCAGATCCTGCTGGAGGGAGACGTCAACAATGATGGCAGGGTTTATAGCGTAAACATCTTCTATAAAGCCAATGATCCGTTCGATCCCACCTGCCCGTGTATCAGGCGCAGCGCACAGCCGAAAATTAACGCAGGTTCTTTAAATCAGGGAGTCAACCCGCAATACACTGAGACCCAGCATGTATTTCCGCCGGGCACAGACCCTGGCGAATCCGGTGAAGACTTGTTTGCGTATTATGACCAGAACGGAAACCCGGTAAATGTGGGCACAGGGGTGGATATTTCCATGCCGGCGGTGACCGACACGTCATCCGGGACTACCACGCCATCCGGGAAAGACCTGATCGCTACGATCAAAACAGTGAAAATCAATCTCAGCCTGCTCAGCCAGCCAGATCCGGAAAGCAAAGGGCTTATCCGTACATCCATCTCGGCAACCGCGAGGTTGAACCAATAATGACAAAGTTCAAGGCCATAACGAAACAGCGCGGAGAACGAGGCATGGCTTTACTGCTGGCCCTGTTCGCACTACTGCTGCTTTCAGCCATTGGACTCTGCATGATACTGGCCTCTGACACAGAAACGCGGATTGATAGAAATTACAGCGGCAGCCTGCGCGGTTATTACGATGCCCGATCCGGCATGGAAGAAGTCCGGGATCGGATCAGCTTTCCGGCCAACACGCCCAACAGTCTGGCTAACCAACTGCCTCAGGACATTGCCGGCAATCCGGGTGGCGTGCTTTATGTGTTGAATCCGGCGGGCGGTGAGGTCATTGACCCGACTGATCCAAACAGCCCTTATTTTGATGACCAGCTCTGCCATGACTACAACTCCAGAGTCGCTGCAGCCGATACCAAGTGCAATACAGTCCCTGTCACGCCTAACTCTAACTGGCATCTGACATCGCTATTTTCTGTTGCTCCCCAACCTGGAACTCCTCCGTCAGCCTATAAGTGGGTTCGGATCAACATGAAGACCAATCGCACGGCCGATCCTTATTTTGTTGATCAAACCGGAAACAGCGTGCCTAAAGATACTCGCGTTTGCTGGGACGGCGAAGTGGAGCAGCTTTCACCAGGCGGCCCTTGCGATACCAATGGCATGCAACAGGTTTGGATGCTGACTTCGCTGGCTGCGAGCGCGCAAGCAGGCGGTCCGAACGGGACACACAAATTGCTGCGCTTTGAAGTGATGCAACAGTCTATCCGGCCGCCTGGCGCAATCACCATGGAAGTCGGTAGTTCCGCAAATGCAACTCCAGTGGCGGCGACATTCAACAACGCCTCAAATCCGGTTCCGGCCACAAGCATTGATGGCCGGCCTTACGGCCTTGACGGTCAACCCTCTTACGGCCTTGACGGTCAACCCGTCCCACCAGGCACCTGTCGTTCGGTGGCTGCTCTTGCCGCCAACACCGCCCAGGGCACGGCATCTTTGCAAAATAGCTTGAATCTGCTTCGTCTCTCCATTGTTCAGGCGGCCAACAGTTCCTGTACCGATAAGGGAACCAGCATTGGCACCAACATCTGCACGCCAGCACTAGCCTGGGTGCGGGGTACAGACCCGAATAATTTTAAATTCTCCACGGCATCCAATCCTTCGCCAACTTCAACGCCCACGCCAACACCTGTCCCTACCCCTGTCCCTATGCCGACTCCTACACCAGCCCCTAGTTCGACTTTCAGTAACCAAGGGCCTGGCAGCCACGATGACAGCGATGATCATCCGCGCTCTACCCCGACTCCAACGCCGATGCCGACACCAACTCCGATGCCGACACCGACACCAACTCCGACGCCTGCACCGATCCCGAGCGCTTGTGACACCTCTTCAACCTCGACTTGCTACACGAATCTTGATCTGACCGCGCCCCAGCTTGGTTTGACGCCGCTGTTTGCCGGCAATCCGGGAAATTCAGGTGATCCGCTGGTTTATCAAGCGCAGTCAGCCGGCATTGTGGCCAATGAAAACCAGGCTGTACTCGACTATATTGCCGCCGTGAAGGCGTCGAACACCAACTATTACGAGGTTGCATCAACCAGTCTGGCCGCAACATATGGGTCTTTGAACCAGCCCGCCGTGGTAGTAATTACAGACGGCAGTCTGAAGCTGGCAGCTCCTCTTACTCTTACCGGGTACGGCATCCTCGAGGTGCCAAATGATTTCGAAATAAACTCCAACTTGCAATGGACAGGGATTGTGCTGGTGCGCTCTTCATCCGGTACGTTCCTCATCAACGCAGGCGCGTCCGGATTCATCAATGGGGCGCTGATGCTGCAGTCGGGGAACCAATTCTCTCTAATCAGCAATGCGGGGGCGGCGTTCAAGGTCACTTATAGCTGTGAGGCCATTGACTTTGCCATGGGCAGCCGGCCTTTGAAAGTTGTTGCGCAAGGCGAAACCAATTAGCGACTTGCTTTTGCTACCCGCAAATCAGCCCCGTAGCACCCGGGCCGGCAGGAAGATAATTGCCTTTACCAGTTCCAGCACTCCGCCAACCGCAATGCCCAAGATCCGGAACGGTAGCAGTACAAACCATACCAGGGGATAGATCACCACGGCCAGCAGCGCCAGCGGCCAGCAGATCACCAGCAGAATGCACCACAGAAAAAAGCTGAACATAGGCTCCTCTTCTATCTATACGGAGCATTTCTTCATCAAGTTCCATTAATCTCGGCGGCAAAGCTTGTCTGGAGCTACCGCTATATGCCTAGGATTTCGCCCTTTGCGTTCACATCGACGCTTGCAGCACGCGAAACCTTTGGCAGGCCGGGCATAAGCATCATATTTCCGGCAATGGCAACAATGAAGCCGGCTCCGGCGGAAAGCGAGGCGTCATTGATATTCAGCGTCCAGCCTGTGGGGGCTCCAAGCAGCTTGGGATTGTCAGAGAAAGAATATTGAGTTTTGGCGATGCAGACCGGCAGCGCGCCAAACGACCAGTCTTTGAACTGTTGCAATTTGGCGCGGGCCTTGTCACTGAAGGCGACACCGGCTGCACCATAGATCTTTGTGGCCACCATCTCAATCTTCTTTTCCAGGGACTCTTCCAGTGGGTAGATTGTCTGCACACTGGGGCTGGCATTCTGATCAATCGTCTCAACCACTTTTGTGGCCAGGGCCGCAGCGCCGTCTCCACCTTTGGTAAAGGCTTCACTCAATGCGCTGACCGCGCCTTCTTGAGCGCAATAATCGGCCAGCCGTTGCAGGTCGGCCTCAGTGTCACTGGGAAAGCGATTGAGCGCAACCACAATGGGCGCGCCAAATTGCTTGAGGTTCCGAATATGCCGGATAAGATTCGGCGCGCCGCGGTCCAGGTCTCCTTCACCCTGGTTGCGCAGGCTTTGTACGGTTGTTACCAGCACAGCGCATGCAGGAGCAATCCCTGAGGAGCGCATCACGATATCAAAATATTTCTCCGCGCCCAGATCAGCGGCAAAGCCAGCTTCGTTCACCACGTAATCAGCTAGGCGGATTCCCATATTGTGGGAGATCACGCTGCTGGTGCCGTGGGCGATGTTGCCGAACGGCCCAGTATGCACCATCGCCGGAGTTCCCTCAGTGGTCTGCGCCAGGTTGGGCATGATCGCCTCGCTGAGCAGAGCCATCATCGCGCCGGTTGCGCCCAGATCGGCAGCACGCACCGGCTTGCCTGATTGCGTTACGCCAACCACAATCGCATTCAGACGGCGGCGCAGGTCTTCCAGGCTGCTGGCCAACGCCATGATGGCCATGACTTCAGAAGCGGCGGTAATTACGAACCCCGAGTTGCGCGTCAGCGCGCCCTTTTTCTCGCCGATATCAATGGTGATGCGGCGCAGTGCGCGGTCATTCATGTCCATGGCCCGCGGCCACGTGATTTGAGCGACATCCAGGTTGAGTTCATTGCCGTGGAACACGTGCGCGTCAATCAATGCCGCAAGCAGATTGTGCGCCGTGGTGATGGCGTGGAAGTCGCCGTGGAAATGCAGGTTGATTTTCTGGCTCGGCTCAATCTGTGATTTTCCACCGCCGGCGGCCCCGCCTTTCATGCCAAAGACCGGGCCAAGCGAGGGCTCGCGCGAGGTGATAATGGCCTTTTTGCCAATTCGCGAAAGCCCCTGTGTAAGCCCGATGGAAGTCACGGTCTTCCCTTCGCCAGAAGCGGTGGGCGTGGTTGCCGTCACCAGAATCAGCTTGCCTCGGCGCGGGAATGCCGGATCAGAGAGAATATCCAGTTTGAGCTTGGCGCCGTAGCGGCCAATGGGCTCATAATGGTTTTCGGGCAGTTTCAGCTTTCCCGCAATGGTTTGAATCGGCAGTAAAGATTGGCTCATAGGGGGACAGACGAGTTTAGAAGTCCGCCACCAAAGAGGCAAGTGGTAAAGGCAAGTGGTAATCTGCCGCCAAAGCTTATGCGGTGCTACGCGGGCAGCGCTTGCTGTTCCCTGGGCTTCGCGTTCAAGAGCGGAAATGGTACCCTATTCAAGTCAAAGAGGTGCGCGCCCGTAGCTCAGCTGGATAGAGCGGTTGCCTCCGAAGCAACAGGCCGGGAGTTCGAATCTCTCCGGGCGCACCATCGCTCACGCATTTTCCTAATATAGATCTCTGACTTCTTTCGGGATTTGGCTGCCAGGCTTACGCCTGCAATATGCCTCAATAATTGAACCGTGAGTTGTACCAAGTCGGCTTGACACCGCCTATTCTGCCCTATTTACAATTTCCTAATCGATCTAGGGTCGATGCTCACCGGCGCGAAATGCGCGGATCGGGAGGATCGGATGCGGAAGAATCACGTCAAGATCATCGCTTTAGCATTTGTTCTGCAGATTGTTATACCTGACGCAGGCCGGCAGGCAGTTGCACAGGCCGGAAAAGCCGCTTATCCGGCGATGGCTCCTCTGGATCAGTACCTGATATCTGACGAGAAATCCGAGATCGCGCTGGCTCGCAGTGCTGCACCCGGTTCCATTTCCGATGGAGCCGAAGTGCTGGTGCTGGGACACGAGGGATATAAGACCGCGGCGAAGGGCACGAATGGCTTTCTCTGCATGGTGGAGAGGTCGTGGGGGCAGAGCACGGACCAGACGGAGTTCTGGAATCCGAAGATGCGTGCACCCCATTGCTTCAACGCGCAAGCCACAAGAAGCTTTGCGCAGATCTATCTAATGAAGACCAGACTTGTGCTGGCAGGAAAATCGAAGACTGAAATCGCGCAGGATATCGCCACAGCACTGGATAAGAAGGAGCTGCCCGCGCTGGAACCTGGCGCGATGGCTTACATGATGTCTAAGCAGCAGTACTTAAACGACCGGGATAAGAGCTGGCACTCACATGCGATGTTCTTTTTCCCCGGCGACATGACGAAGAGGTGGGCTGCCGATGATCCCAATTCACCTGTTATGGCGGCGAATGACGCAGAGGAACGTGTGACGATTCTGTTCGTCCTGGCAGACAAGTGGTCTGATGGTACTGCGGCCCGGTCGAATATGCCCTGATCCGCAGCCTGCGGTTTTCAGACGGGCCGTCTCGTAAGCAGAAGCCTGCATGCGTTTTTTCCATGGGTTTATAATCTGCGCGTCGGCGAATAAGCACCTCTGGTTTTAAAGCACTATCAGTGTTCTGTCGCAAGGGGAAGATCAATGGCGGAATCTGAGGAAAATCTAAACAACAGACTACTCGGTAAGGTGGGCGAAGCACGAGAAGCTAATCTGCGCTGGCAAGAGGTACGCCATAGCCCGTTCTTTGCACTGCTGCTGCTCTTTTTTATTGAAATTTCCCTGTTTGCTTCTGCTATCGGCCAAAATATTTCGGGCAGCTCAAACAGCCAAACGGCCCCAAAAGGCCAAAGCGTTGCCGCGGATTGCACGCCATCCAGCAATGACGCGGCCCGTCGATATGACGTGATCGTCGTGGGAGCGGGGATTGCGGGACTCAGTGCCACGAAGGAGTTGCAGCACCTGGGCCACTCGGTCCTAATCCTGGAGGCGAATAATCGGATCGGAGGCCGCGCGTTCGTCGGGTATATTGGCGATGACAAGGTCCCTATTGATTACGGAGGCGCGTGGATTCACGGCATTTCTACCAACCCGCTCACCGGGATGGTTGATTCCATGGGCTTCCAGCGGGAGCGCACCGAACTCAATCTCCCTTACTTTTTCAACGGCAAGGAAGCCACCGAAATAAAAAAGCAAGCCTTCGACCATGCGGTAGAAGAATACGAAGACGCGGTGACTCTGGCCGCCAAGTCCGTTGAAGACCAGCAGGCACTGGTTGAGTTTGCGTACAGCGAATATAAAAACCTATCGCAAAAACACGTGCCTCTAAAAGAGATTTGCCGCGATTTGGGCGGCAGGATTCCGTTTAGTAGGACTTCTTTTCTACGTGATTGCCAGCGGCGCGTTCGCTCGCCTGAGGAATTCCTCGCCATGGCGAACCATGATTTGCGCGTTACCAGCGACGTGGCGAAATCCTACGTGCCCGATGGCAGGGAATTCAAAGACATTATTCCTTTGCTAATTGCCAATGCAGGTCCGCTGGAGAGCGCCGCTGAACTGGATAAGACCTCTGCCGTTGACGGCGCGCACTTTGAAGCCGGCGAGGACGACCTGATTGACAAGGGAATGGGAGCCTTTGTTGAGAAACTTGGAGACGGCTTGCCGGTTTGCCTGAACTCGCGGGTCACGGAGGTGGATTACTCCGGGGATGGCGTGAAGGTGAGTGTTGGGGATAAAGTTTTTGAGGGGGCGAATGCGCTGGTTACCGTCTCGGTTGGAGTGCTGAAGAAGAAAAAGATCGCGTTCAAGCCGGAACTGCCACAAGAGAAACTGGAAGCCATTGATCATTTGCAGATGGGCAACATGCAGAAAGTGATCGTCCCTCTCACGCAAGATATTTTTCCCAAAGAGCCAATGAACTCATGGATCCTCTATGAAGGAGACCTTCCCGCGGAGGCACGGGAATTCGCGAAAAAGCAGGACCTTCCGCTGGTGGATGGAAAGCGGGTGGTTATGGCTTTCGTAATCAAGCCGCTCAACAAGAACATCGCTATCGGCTTCTTTGGCGGAAACTGGGCAAAGGCACTGGAGAAGCGGTGCGACGGCATTGAACATGCTTCTGGTAAAAGCGACCCGAAATGCGACGATCTCTCGATTGCCATTACCAAATCAGCTCTTTCCAACATGTCCGGTGAAAAAAGTATCGACGACGACATTGAAAAAGAAGGAATCCAGGTAACGCGCTGGAGCCTGGATGCAACCTCCTTCGGCGCCTATTCGGTAGCGGAACCTGGACAATGGTATCGGCGAGAGAAGCTGGCTGAGCCGGTAGCGAACCCAGCGGACCCAATGGGAACAAAGCGTCTGTTTTTTGCTGGAGAAGGGACCGCCCGCGCGATCTATAACGGTTCTTATCCTGGCGCCTACGAATCAGGCTTGAAAGCAGCTAGAGATATTCATGCCGCAATGCTTGAAGAGAAGGCGAGAAAGGACGGAAGGTTTTAAAGTCCCTTGCGGGAGCCCTACTTCCGCGTCAGCCGGAGTTCGATCATCATCCGCTCCTCGCCTTTGTCATCGATCAGAAAATGGCGATGGAGAAGAATGTGGCCGTCTTCCTCAAGGTGCGCACGCGCGACGGTCTTGCGCCCAGGCCGGTCAGGGTCAAGGGCGTGGCCCACAAGACGATGTTCTTGCCGTCAAACGTGCCGCTCTGGCGAATCGACATCGTAGTCTGCTGCGAGTCATACCACACGGTGGTGAAGCGATTCGTTTTGGAGTCAAAGCCGGAGATTCCGGTGCCGGTGCTCCTGGTTCCGTCAGGATTGAAAAAGGTGAAATCCGATTGCAAAAACTTTCCGTCCTGGATCATGTACTGCTTACACGTGCCTTTCGTCACGATCGGCTTTCCGTTCATGGGGAAGAACGTCTTGACGAGGTCCCATTCGCCCGCGAACTGCGCGAGCAGCTTCTGACCGGCGCCTGGCGCGTTCGGCGGTTCGTATTGTTTGTGGGTTTGCTGCGCGACCGCCGCAGTGGCAAAGAGCAACGTCGCGATGATCCATTTCTTCATGGCATGAGGATAATATGCCAGAGGCGCGGGGGGAAGGAGAAGGAAGTCTCCGCGCCTTTTTAATCATTTCTGATTTCCCCTTCAAACAACCGTGTTACACTGCGCGTGCTTTCTGTCCAATAAAGAGCATTAGGAAATCAATGACCGACAACGCTATTAAGCAACGCCATGCTGACTTGACCATTTACTTGAACCTTAGGGTAAAAAGCAGTATGAAATGGAGAAGGGCCAATAGCAATGTTGCACTCTTTTTGATGACGACGGCGATTGTTTCGAGTGTAGCAGGCGGAATAGCTGGTCTGTCCACGTTTCTCGGTCCCAAAAGTGTCGGAGCTATTGCCCTAATTCCGGGTGCCTGTGCATTGCTTGCATCCCAAATAAAATTTGATCAACGGGCGAGCCTCAATCGAAGGCGACAAAGACGTTTTGCGGCTCTTTTGGACCGATTAAAATTTCAACTTCCCGAGCCACCTACGCTGGATCAATTGGCTCTTATTGCAGCCGAAATCGCGAAGATAGATATGGAGATTGATAAGGAATACGAAAAAACTATTACTTCTGGTTGGAATTGGGTACAGGGCCATGGAGGAAAGAAGTGAGGGTTCAATCAGCTTTACTTTTATTAATACTTTGTACCATCATTTTGACGGGATGTGATTCAGATAAAATCAGCCGCCTCGAAAAACAGAATCAGGAATTACAAGCCCAAATTCAAAAACAGGAAGCGGCAGCGGATTTGGATTTGCAGGCAAAATGCTCAAAGGATGCCAAGACGTTCTTCGTAGAAGGATGGCGGCGAGATAAAAATACGACACTTCTTGAATACATGAACCATTACAACAAAAAAGAAAACAAGTGCTTTATATTCGTCGAATATCACTATGATTCTGACTTTGCAGGCCCAAATGGGGTTTCATGGACGAACGATATGACAGTCTATGACGTGTACGAAAATGTGAAATATGGATACTTCGCTGAAAATCATATCTCATATTACAAGCCGACGATCCGAACAAGTGATGAAGTAATTTCGTGCGAATTTTTGGATAAAAAATGTACCAGTATCCAGGAATTTAATTTTTTCGCTCGGCCCTATATGAATAATTAAGTTTTTATTGAATTTGGGTTCTTTAGTGCAGGAAAAGAAAAAACCGCTTAGGCAGGGCCGCTTTTAGCCTCGGCGTTGGTGGTCCCTTTTTTCAGATTGATCGAGAAAAGTGCTTTGTCGTTTAGAACAGAGCGCGGGCCGGATTCGAGCGTGGATAGGTAGGCTGCTCCTGCTCCATCAGGATCGCCGACCTCAAAGCGCACTACCATAGACTCATGCTTAGGCATGGGAAGATTATAGGCCCAGGACGGCCCGATAACTCATGGCGCCAGAAGGGTATGCCAAATATGCTTGATGATCGGCGAGAGCTCTGTCACGGCGGTATCAGTGACCAAGATCAGGAAAAACAGCAGCCCTAAGATTTCGACGATACGAAACTTGAATTGGACGACTGGATCGCGCGGGTCGGGCGCGTTGAACTGGGTGGACACAAATCTCCTATGCTCTCGGCTCATAGAAGAAAATGATGCGCTTGCCAACGAGTGGCTATTCTATAAACCCCGCCGAGTGGGGTAACGGCAAGAAAAATCCTGGACGTACCCATCTTCGACCCTTGTGAACAGGCGAAGATGGCTGAAATGGATATTACCAAAATTCACGCCGGAAGCAAATACCTTTTTTTCGCCCCCATGAGAGGGCATTCTATGTGAAACCTGTGTTGTAAAACAGATAGGCCCGGACAGATCTAAAGCTCCCGCACACCGTGGCTGCGGACCAGGAAATATGTTGCCACTGCGATCAGCAGAATACCGTTGCAGACGAGTACCACGGGAGCGCCGATTTTGCTGGCAAAATATCCGCTGACCAAGCTTCCCAGAGGCATGCCGCCACGGAAGGCCAGTATATATATGCTCATGACACGTCCACGCAGCTCATTGGGCACAACCAACTGCACCAGCGACGTCACGGTGGCGAACACGATAATGAGCGCCGCGCCGGTAAAGAAGAGCAGAACATCGCTCAGCCACAGGACGCGGGAGAGCGCGAACATGGCAATCGACAGACCGCAAAGGGCCTGGACGATGAGGGCGGTGCGTCCCATCCGCTTGTACTTTCCCATCCAGGCCACAACAATTGCTCCAACGACCGAGCCCGAACCTGAAAACGCCATCAGCCGGGTATATTCACCCACGCCCTGATGAAACACCTGTTTTGCAAACAGCGGCAGGAAGGTCAATACGGCGAACGCAAGAAACGTTGTGGTGAAAGCAAGGATGGTAAGCGCCAGCAAACTGCCCTGGTGCCTGACGTACGACAATCCGCCGCGTAGCTCTTCATGAATCCTTCGGGGCGCCAGGGGCGGCGTATGTTTTACGTGCAGCATCATCAATGCGATGATCACCACCACGAACGACAATCCATTAAGAGAGAAACAGGAAGCCATTCCAAACAATGCCAGCGCGCCACCGGCCAACAGCGGGCCCACAACGCGGGCCAGGTTGAACTGGATAGAGTTGAGAGCGATCGCGTTAGGCAGATCGTTGTTTTCGACCAACGTGGGAATCAAAGCCTGGGATGCCGGGCCGCCGAAGGCCTGGGCCGAGCCGGTAATAAACGACAGCACCATAATTGGCCAGACGTGCTGCAAGCCCAGGAAAACCAGGCCCGCCAGCGTGAATGCGGTCGTCATTTGGATGTACTGCGATACCAGCAGAGTCCGGCGGCGGTCAAACCGGTCTGCCAAGACCCCACCTATGAGCGAGAAGAGCATGATGGGCAACTGCTGCAGAAAGGCGTCGAGCCCAAGGTAAAACGCCGAACCGGTCAAAGAAAGGACGAGCCAGTTCTCGGCAACGTTTTGCATCCAGGTGCCGATGCTGGAGGTACACGACCCGAGCCAGAGGATACGGAAATCACGGTATCGAAATGCCGCCAGAGTCCGGCGGACCGCCTTAGCACCGGTCAAGGTGGCTGCCGCGGAGGCGGATGCTGGTTTAGCTTCTACGGGGCTATCCAAAGGAAATCACGCAGAGTTTGAGCGTACCACACTTATTTTTCAATGAGCTTTTTCCGCGATCAGCAACAGCGCTCCGATCTTTTTGAAGTCGCGCAATTCCTCGGCATTCTTGAACCATTTTCCGGAATAGGTCTCTGGCGTGGGGCTGCGGTCTGGGATTCTTTGCGCCTGCACGTTCTTGAAGCCATGCTTTTGCAGCAGTGACTTGTATTCCGCTTCAGAAAGCGCCTGTACTGGCACCTTTAACTCGGTCACCCAGCGCAATGAATAATGATTGTCTTTATAAAGATTGATAAGGATGAAGAGCTTTGCTCCGGGCGCCATGACGCGGCGAAGTTCGTCCAGCGCCTTGCCCTGATCGGCGTAATAGTAAAACGATTCCACCGACAACACTTTGGTGAAATGGTTATCAGCAGCAGGGATTTTCTCCGCCGATCCCCAGACATAAGAAATATTCTTAAACCCTGAAGAGGTTTGTTTGGCACGATTCAACATCTCGTCCGCCACGTCTATCCCCACCACTTCGCCGGCAGTCACGATTCGGGCAATGCGTCGTGACGCCCATCCCGTACCGCAGCCTAGATCAAGCACGCGGTCGGCAGGCTGAAGGTCCATGAGAGCAAGCGTCTGCTCGGTAATGTCTGAGTGGTGGTCTTCCATCTCATCGCCGCGTCCGGCGGCGGCCCACTGGTTAAATTCCTGTTGCAGCTTCTGATCGGCCTGGGAGGGGAGAGCGTCAACTCTGGTGTCCATTCTTCTATGCTACATTTGAAACTTTGGTTCGCTCAAGCTGACACACTCTGATATGTCTTTGACTTCACAACCCGCCCAGCCGTCAGGTGAATCTCTTTACTGCCCGAATTGCGCCCGAGAAGTCTCCGATCCTCTAACCTGCGGCGACTGCTCAGCAGTGATCTGCCGGGTTTGCGGGACGCCGCTTGAATCTTCCTCTGACCTGGGAATGGGATAAGGAACACACACATGCTCACTGTTGTTCTCCTGATTTGCTCCAACATTTTTATGACCTTTGCCTGGTATGGGCATCTCAAGTACCAGAATGTGCCGCTATGGAAAGTGACGCTGGTTAGCTGGGGCATCGCATTTTTTGAGTATTGTTTCCAGGTGCCGGCGAACCGCATCGGCAGCCATACGTTCAACACCGCGCAACTCAAGACCATCCAGGAAATCATTACGCTGGTGGTATTTTCCGGCTTTTCCGTTTGGTATCTGAAGCAGGACATCAAATGGAACTACGCGGTGGGATTTTTCTTTATCGTGGTGGCGGCGTTTTTCATTTTTAAGAAGTGGTAGCAGGACCTATTCTGACGCAAAAAATCGCGCCTCGGTTTCTGAGCAGATATCCGCCTCAGCAGATATCCGTCTGGCTCCGGGAAAGAATAAATCTGCCGTGCAAGCCTGCTTTCAAAAAAAATGGCGCCTCTTAATAGCTGGATCAAGAGGCGCCGAGGCGGAGTGGCTCAACTCAAACAAAATCAATGCACGGTAAACGTTGCTGTGCTCTGAAAAAGCTTGCCGGCTGTGTTCCAGGCGTTCACGGTGAGCTTGTGCGTTCCAGCAGCTTCCGGCACGGATCCACTAATAGTTCCGCTACTGGAAGACACAACGAGTTTGCTATCGATGTAGGCCTTCATTGCGGAAATCTTGGCCGTCCCGCCGTTGGCCGCAGCGGAAATAGCCACGGGAGAAGCGACGGTTGAGCCCTGTGTCGGCGCACATATGTGAATGCCCGCGCTTGCAGGCGCGCTGCACGCCGCAGTGGCAGGAACGGTGAAGTTCACGATCGTCTGATAGACCACGTCATTGGAGTCCCAGGCATTTGCCGCCAACTGATAATTGCCGGGAGGCTCAGCAAGCGTGAAGTTCAGCGTATTGGTTTCTGAGCTGGCTACCTGCGTCCCATTAAAGTAGGCCTTGATCGCCACAATGGGAAATGGTGTCCCATTGGCGGAGATCGACGCCGGCACCGGTGACTTAACTGACGATCCCGGGGTTGGCGTACAAACATGAACACTTGGATTTGCAAAGAATGAGCAATCATTGGCTGAGGTGGTATTGCGGAAGACAAAGAGATGGTTATCCTCTCCCCCGGCTGTGGCGATGTCCTGCTTATTGTCACCATTAAAATCAGCCACCACGGCAGACGCGGCCGTTCCGTTGGTGTCTCCGGCCAGATAGATTGGCCCATTCCACGCGCCTTTACTCTGCTGTGTGAAGACGGCAAAAGCGCTGAACAATGGCGAACCTTTTGAGGCATAGCTCATAGGCAGCACCACGCTGTGCAAGCCAGTGTTTTGCAGATCGCCTTCAGCGGCTTTGTGGCCGATGAGTTTATAGACAGGATCCACATTCAGCTTAGTTGAAGTAAAACTTCCACCGCCCTGGTTCGCCAGCAGGATTACTCCCGACTCTGTGGCGCTGTTAAATGGAACCATGAGGTCAGGCCGTCCGGTGGCATTAAAGCCTACAGTGTTAGCTCCGAGCAACGTAGCGGCCATTGAGAAGATGGTGACTGGCGCGCTATAGGTTCCATCGGGCTGCGCAAAAAAGATCACAACTGAGTTTCCGTTCATGATCGCTGCAATATCGTCCAGGCCGCTGTTGGTACCTCTATAGTCAGCTGCTGAAACTCCGGTGATTTGTGAACCGGCAGGGCCTGAGATGGTGTGCTCAGAAAAAGTTCCAAAATGATCATTGGCCAGCAGTGTCATGGTTGACTGTCCATAAGAAACAATCAAGCTAAAGAGTGAGTTGCCACTGGGCGCTCTGAGAAAGCCGATGGAATCCGGACAAGCGGGCAGCGGATAATCCACATGTGGTTTGAAAGTTTTATCGCCATTACTGAAAAGTATGGAAACGCTTGATGGCACCGGCGTCTGCGGCGGATCCGGCGTGTTGCCGCAATTGGCGGTGGCAATGTCTGGCGAGCCGTCCTCATCGAAATCGGCAGATACGACCGAGTTCGTGCCGACGCCGCCAGTCAGATAAGTTGCCGACGGACTCGCAGGAAAATTCCCATTGCCATCATTCAGGAAGACACTCACCATGTTGCTGCCGGCTTGTGTAGTGATGAGATCAGGCTTTCCGATCTGGGACAACTTCACTTGAAAAATGTCTGTTGGAATATTCGGGCTGTTGTGGACCGAGGGTTGGAATGACACCTGGGCGCGGCCGGGTGTCGCAAGCACCAGCGCTGCCATTGCAAATGCAAACGCGGTGCAAAAGGAAAACGATTTGAAATTTATGGCGTTACGAGGAGAGATGGATCGCATGGGGCCTCAACTAGGGGGGAACTAGTTTTACTGCGAGGGACTGAGCATACAACCTTGTTGCTGGATAAGAATCGAGCAGAGCACCTGCGGGTTGCAGGAAGGAATGAAGAATCGCGCCTTAACACTTTGTATGTTGTGCGATGCAGATTTCTCTCAGCGCGGCAAAAACGATACACGGGCGCATTCACAACTGCCGTGCATCTCATCCCTGCTTTGTGGTCGTTCAGACCGCTCATAACTTCCAGTAATGGCAGCACGGAAGGCTTGGGAGTACGTCGATCTTCTTAGCTCTCAAGTCTCAACCCTTTCGGTTCCCACATCTACTCTGGATATCTATAGACTCCGCAGGGTCAAACAAACTGAATCACAGCACCACCGGAAAGAGTTCCCCAAAAAAGATGAAGAAACTGAAAAACCTACTACGCCCAAGCCTTGCCGTTTTAAACCTTGCCCTGTTTGCTGCATGCGTGCTGAAGGTGATGCCGCTTCAGGCGATCACAATACCCAGCACTGCCCAGGTGATCACGAACATCCAGAAACTTACCGGATGGCAGACTTGCTTTGGCACCTGCACCGCAACGCCGATGGCAGTTTTTTCCTTGACGCAGGGGATTGCTTCCCCTTCATTGAGCGGATCGTCGGCAAAGTTCTCACTGCTTCCCGGCACAAAAACCTGGGGCGCCGCCCTGTGGTTCAAGACGCTAGGCGGACACAATAGCGCAACCCATTTTGTAATGGACCTGAACTACTATGTCGATAATCCGGCAGCGGACCAGGCCATGGAGTTCTATGTGACGCAGAATGCCAATGGAATCCGCTATAACTTTGGCGCGCAATGCGATCTGGCGGGGGCGCACGCCTGGCGCATGTGGGACAACATCGGCAAACGCTGGGTAGGTTCACCTGTACCATGCCCAGCCCCAGTCGCCAAGACCTGGTATCACCTGACCCTTGAGTTCCAGCACCAGCCGGGCGGCGAACTGCTCTGGACGGCCGTAACCGTGAATGGCAAGCGCAGCCTGGTGAATCTGAGCATGCAGCACACGCCCGGTTCCACCAATGGGCTGGACATTGCCTATCAATCGGATGCCAACAGCGTTGGAGCGCCGTTTTCCGTCTGGCTGGATAAGGTAAGCCTCACATATTGGTAGAAATTTTGGATCTCGGCGTAGATCTTTGCCCCGCGTGCTGCCAATGGCGCACATTTGATTGGCCCCAGACACCCGGCGTTTCCCGCCGGGTGTCTATATTTTTGCGCATGGCATGACTTGGAGCGGAGCGCTCAACCCAAGTTCGCAAGGGCTTTCTCAGTAGCCTACGGAGATACAGAAGACCCGAGGTAAGTCTCTCCTCTTAACACTAAAGTCCCAGCACTTTAAAAATAAAGACCCAGCACTTTAAAAATCCCGCATCTACTCTGCTTTTATATACACTTCATTCACATTCACAGCCGCCACCGTTTTACAAAATAAATTGTATTGCGCCATTTCAGAAAGAGTTCCCCAAAGATGAAAAATCTGAACGTCGTACTATGCCTAAGTCTTGCCGTTTTTACTCTTGCTCTGCTTGCCGGATGCGGCGGGCAATCGGCAACGTCATCTTCCGCGCCAACGGTCGCGGCTACGAATCCCGCTCCCAGCCCGAGCCCGAATCCAACTCCTGGGGCCAGCCCGAGTCCCAGCCCGACTCCCGGAAACGGCGCGCCGAGCAATGCTCAGGTAATTTCGGACATACAGAAACTTACCGGCTGGCAGACTTGCGTCCTCGCCTGCGCGGGAGCTCCGGCAGCGGTCTTTTCCATGACCGAAGGGATAGCTTCCCCTTCTCTGGGCGGATCATCCGCCCGGTTCTCACTTTTGAGCGGCACAAAGCCCTTTGGCGCGGTGCTGTGGTTCAAGGCACTGGGAGCGCATAACAGCGCCACGCATTTCCTTTTTGACCTGAATTTCTACGTGGATAATCCGGCGGCGGTGCAGGCGCTGGAGTTCTACGTTACGCAGAGCACCGGTGGAAGCCGCTATGACTTTGCTACGCAGTGCGATCTGGCAGGCGCTCACGCATGGCGCATGTGGGACAACATCGGGAAAAAATGGGTGGGTTCCCCGGCGACCTGCCCGGAACCAGCGGCCAAAACCTGGAACCACGCGACGTTCGAGTTCGAGCGCCAGACCGGCGGCAACGTGATTTTTACCGCAGTCACGGTGAACGGCAACCGGAGCGTCGTGAACCTGAGCATGCAACATACCCCCGATTCCAACAGCGGCCTGGACATCGCCTATCAATCCGATTCCAATGGCGCTGGAGCACCGTATTCAGTGTGGCTGGATAAAGTGAGCTTGACGTACTGGTAAGACAGGAGATTGCCAAAATCGCCGAAATTGCCAAGAGTGATAATTGAAAACCCAAAACCTCACCGCGATAATGCTGAGCGGGAAATGGGTTGGGGCAAATTTTCGAGAGAACTCCTTGCGGCAGCATGGCAACGACAGATTCTCGGGATTCTTCGACTATGCGGCGCGTGCGCGCCGACTCCGCTCAGAATTACAAGTTTGGGAGGGTGTCGAACCTACCCGTTGCAAAAAGCGTGAAGGATGGGGCTTCTACGATCTCTTCAGTTTAGACAAAGTGGCAAAGGAGGGCTACCCGTCCCTTAGTCCTGATCGGGTTGAACACCGTAGGGAACTACTCGCTTAAGGTGAATTCGTGTAATCTGTGGTAACCATGCGAGATGCTGACGTTCGACAAGTGCTTCGGGATCGGCTCGAGATAACTCATGCGGCAGACGAAGGGGCGAGACTAGTGGAGGAGCTGGGGCTTTGCAAGGGCACTGTCCGTGTTGACATTGCGGTAGTAAACGGAATTCTCAAGGGCTATGAGATCAAAAGCGAACACGACACTCTTGCGAGGTTGACGGCGCAAGCATCCATTTACAGCCAAGTATTCGATACCGTCACCCTGGTCGTGGCTGAGCGACACCTTAACAAAGCAACAAAGTTGGTGCCTGGCTGGTGGGGCATCGAAGTCGCAGCTTTCGACGCAGCATCTTCAACCGTAAAATTGAACCCTGTTCGCGACGAGCAAATGAACCCCAGCGTTGACGCGCTCACGTTAGCGCAGCTTCTTTGGCGGGATGAAGTTCTCTCGATCCTTGCAAGTATCCTTGATCCGCAGGCATTCAGGAAAAAGCCTCGTGCGTTTTTATGGAAACATCTAGCCCAATCAATACCATTATGCGATTTAAAGAAAGTTGTTCGAATGTCCCTCAAGAGCCGGACAAATTGGCGAGTTGACGGACTGCAAACACCAAATGATGAGACGTTCCCACCTTGCGCCAAGTCGTCAAGTTGCCAGGGCCATCCATTCCATCAGCGCAGTCGCAAATATACTTATCGCCCCAACTGAAATTGGATCCACTATATTCAGCACGGCCAACCAACTCACGACATACTTCAAAAAACTGCCCAAACCCATTTTTCCGCAAAGACCTGCCTTTGAGGACGAGCCACGATTGATCGGCGGTGTAGCGAATGCTGGCTGACGCGCTCATGATACGCGGGTCTACCTCGGAGGGTTCGGGATGCGATATAGCATAGTCTCCAAAGGTTGGCCGTCGCGAGAGTTCTCGCCGCCTGCGTAGTAAATCTAACCACAAGTTCCACTCCGTCCGTTCAAGTATGGACGAATCAGAAGGTGGCAAGCCTGCTAAGTTTTCAGGAAATGAAGTGGCCGTGATCGTAAAAGAGCGCCACTGGCGGAGACGTGGAATAGACTCAACAAGCCGGATCACTGAGTCAACATCAATTTGTCGCGGTTCAATAATCGACCGGAGGTCTAGAATCAAATCCGTGTTGGCAATGGAAACTGAGACTTGTTCCAAGGTAGTCAGCATCTGCTCTTCAAGATTGGTGAACTCAGTAAAATCCTCCCGCTGGATACGAAGACAAACGCCAAGCTGATCTAGCTGAACGATTTCTCTCGTGGCCTCCAATATTTCCGTGCCCTTGACGAGATTTAACACGGGTATAGGCAGCAAGCCTTGTTCACGGGCAGCGCGAAAAATCCATTCGACCGGAAGCGCCCCATCCTCCATGCGTTCAGTTTCAGAAATCCAAAGAAAATCGATAAAAAATGAACTCCCCAAGCCTAGGGATCGTCTCATAGTTGCAGCCACCTTAGCCAAATGTCCATCAATCGATTTGGCTGGTTGACGTTCCGTAAAGTTCCAGGGGATAGGCGGGATTTCTATCAAAGGAGTTAGGCTGCCTTTGACCGTGAAATTTAGGGTTTCTAGTGCTCCGTATTCACCTTGGCGGCCTTTCAGAATTGGAACGTAGTGCCTATGGTCGAACATTTTCTAGCTGTGCTCCTTTGAGGCTTCTAACACCCAGTTCACATCTTTCTTGAGATCGTTACATTGACGACGGTCCATCAATTCGTCATGTTGCAGGCGGCCCACCACTATTCCTGGCGCTATTCCGAGTTCGTGTGCAAATCGAAGCGCTGCCGCACAAGAATAAGAACCCAATCTGCGAAAGACACGATAACGCGCTGCTGGAATCAAGAAATCTCGTGCAAAGGCATCTGCCTCGGCTTCTTTCTCGTCAGTTTCCTTGTCCTCGTCTTCAAGGAAGACCTCTTTTCTACCGTGTAACAAGATGTGCCCAGACTCGTGAAAGAAAGTGAACCAAAGGTGATCGTCTGTTTTATATCGGAGACTAAGTTGTATGAGTGGTCGACTCGGAGTCAGCCATCGAGTTGCTCCCCATACTCTTGTTCCCGGTATTTCTGGCACAATCACCACACACACACCAGCCGAAGCGCATTCCTGCCTTACGACGTCAGTAAAGTTGCGGGGCAATTCTCTCGTTAGGGATCGAATCTGAATGAGGACTTGTCGAAAGACGTTTGCATTAAAGTCCCCCGTTGGGTATTTGACCGCTTCGATTTCCCCTTTTCGTAACCAAGCAGCAATGGCCCCAGGCTCGCTACGAAAGGTTGGTGATTGTCTGAAGGCCGGAGTAGAGGCATTCCAAATACCATGCCAACTCGCTGGCGATGCTACGCCGAAGAAACGTAATACTTCCTGAAGTTGAAGTGCTTTATCGCGAAACTCATCGATCCAACCCTGTTTGATCATCGCTCGGTACGGAATATTCTTTAGCCAATCGGACTCACGAGAAAACTCTAGTAATTCTCTTTGTCGGGCCAACGATTCTCGATAATTCTGTTCTCGCGCAATCCAGAAGGCCGCAGGTATCCCAAGAACTTTCTCTAGTTGTAACGCGGTTTCAGCAGTAATAGCAGCCTTGCCTTTTATGATCTCGTTGATCGTCTTCTTAGGACGGCCTGTTCTGTCAGCGAGTTCAGACTGAGACATGCCACGCGAGTCTAGGATTTCCTCTAGCGTTTCACCGGGTGCCGAAACAATGTCGGGTGTATATTGATTCCGATTCATATTACTCATGTGTATTTTCGACCCCCAAGAGAACAATGTCCGTAACTCGTTCCCAATCAAGCCCGCCATCAGCTTTTGCCGGTGGAGGGTTATGGGCTGGCTTGAATATCAGTCGATAAGGTCCATCGAGGTCGATTGAAAGGTGTCCTTTATGATCACCGGTCAGTTCATGGCATCTACCAGGCAGCCAGCGCATAACCAGCAAGTTAGCGGCGGCCATCAAATCGTCTAAGCGCCGCCGTATCAGCTTCGCTCGTTGCGCGTTATGCCGGCGAACAAGGCGTTTACTGTCATTCCAGTCCGCTTCCTCGTCGGTCGTGGCAAATGTGATGATCATCAAATTACCTTGGCTAATATTAACCCCTAGGGTTAATCAGTGCAAGAATAAAACAACCCTTTGGGTTAACAACTTATATAGTGCGCAAAGAGGTGTGTGTACCCAGGGCAGTTTGCTAATTTCTGGTCAGTTGCCCAATTAAGCGGTTTTGTCTGTTGACTTTTGTTCGCCTTTCATTTATTATGCGCTTAAGGTTCTCGCCGGGAGCGGCAGCGGCGAACCGTCACTAAAACTGGCAGCCGGAGCAAAGCCTGTTTGTGATCCGGGAATCCCAAGCTGGAGGCGGGAAACCCAAAAAGGCCTGCAACCATGTTCTCGTAGTTGGCCTACCGTAAGGGTCACAGAGAGCGTAGAGCCACCAAAAATCGGGTAACCGCCGTGATCGCGCGAGATCGCCGTCATCGGTGGAATCCTGCCCGACAGTACCTCATAAGCCCTAAAAATTACAGAAACCCTAGCTAACTAGCTGCTTGCAAAAGCCTGCACAGGCTTTTGATTTTTTGCTTAACCGATCCCACAGCCGAGGGCGGCTGCGCTCCATTCAATGCGATAACCACGAGTGTGCTGACAAGGAGAGAGCTGTGAGCAGAGATGAAATAATCATCGCGATACGTAAATGCACCGAGGACCTGGGCCGGGTGCCGTGCCTGGAGGAATTCACCAAAATCATTGGACTCAGTAAACACCTGATGCGCCGGGAGTTTGGCCCATATGTGAATGCCCTGGAAGCGTGCGGACTGAAGCGCCACGGCTGTGGGTACAAGATTGACCTGAAAGACCTGTTTGAGGATTGGGCAACAGTGGCACGCAGCCTGGGAAGGACACCTACAATGGCGGAATATGAAGCGCAGGCCAAATATACGACCAAAGCCCTGGTGAAACGGTACGGTGGATGGAAGCATGTAGCGATGGGCATGCTGGGGTATGCCAGAGAGGCACGGTTGGAGGACGAATGGAAGGACGTAATGGACATCACAGCGGACTCACTAAAGTTGACACAGCCTCCCGCACGGACGTCAGTACAAGAGAAAAATCTGCTGACTGGAAGACGAGTTGCCGGTCAGCCGGTGTATGGGTTGCCGATGATGACGGCGTCACCCCTGGTTTATGCGCCGACGAATGAAGCCGGGGTAATGGTCCTGTTTGGAGCAGTGGCGCGTGAACAGGGCTTTGCCATTACGCGAGTGCAGCAGGCCTTCCCGGACTGCGAAGCGATGCGCGAGATAGAGCCTGAGCGCTGCCAGCCGACACGGATTGAATTTGAGTACGAGAGCAGAAATTTTCTGATGCATCTGCATCCGGTGGACGGATGCGATTTGATTGTGTGCTGGAAACATAACTGGCCGGAGTGTCCGCTGGAAGTGCTGGAGCTGAAAACGATGACATGGCATGCGCCGGGAAGCAAGGGAAAGATGGGGTGATCGGAAAACCCAGGCAAAAACCTACCACGGAGATGCGGAGAAGATCGGGAAATTTGACCGAGTCTTACCGCGGATTATGCGGATCAGGAAAGATCGGGTGATCGCGCGTGATCGGGTGATCCGGTGATCGGAAAAACAAGGCAAAAACCTACCACGGAGACGCGGAGAAGATCGGGGAATTGGGGAAATTTTCGAGAGAACTCCCTGCGGCAGCATGGGCAAATGAAAGATCGGCGGGATCCTTCGACTGCGCTGTCGCGTGCGTCAGGATGACAAGATTATGAGTGGCTCGTTCTCAGCCGGTCAGGATGACAGGTGATGGCAGTCGCGATCCAGCTACTTGCATCTAAATGAAGAACGGAGATCAAGCAAGGCAGGAAAACAAGAGAAGAGTCCAGAGGAGAAGCAGGAACATGGCTTGTTACCCCATAGTCCTAAAGGACTACGTTTTTCTGTCCAAGTTCGTGCGGCAAGTTCGTTATAATAGGCAGGCTCTGGTGTACTCTGGGCTTTTGGCTGGCAGCTCTGCTTTCGAACGCGAAAGCGCGGCTTTCTGGCTGAAGGACAGAACCCAATGAAGTATTTTCTGCGTGCTTTTACGCCTACAAAGAACCGCCGGCTCAATGAGCTGATCGGGTTCCTGTTGTTCGTCTCCGCGACTCTCCTTTTCCTGGCGCTGGCCAGTTATTCACCGCTGGATCCCTCACTCAATACGGCTGGCTCGCTAAGCTCCGGCTCGGCCCGCAACTGGATTGGCCTGTTTGGCGCCATGGTGAGCGACCTGCTGTTGCAGTCGATTGGCATTTTTGTGTTTGCCGCTCCGGTGATGATTGGGCTGCTGGGGGCGCGCTGGTTCAAATCAAAGCCTGTGAATTCACCGGGCGCAAAGGCGCTGGGCGCGGCGATCCTGCTGATTTTTACCCCCGCGCTGCTGGCGCTGTTGCCGTGGCATCTGCGCTGGATGCACGCTGCCGCCGTTGAAGGCCTGCTGGGCCGCATTGTGGGCGACGTGCTGCTCCACTATTTCAATACCGTGGGCGCTTATATAGTCTGCGGCGCGGTGGTAGCCGTTGCAATGTATCTCTCCACGGCGTTCTCATTTGTGGGGATGCGCATCTGGTTGAACACGCGCTTCGCTTTTGCCTTTGCCCTGTGGCAGCGCTTCCAGGATTGGCGCGCGGCCCGGGCCAAAGCAGCCGAGCAGAAAAAAGCCCAGAAAGAAGCCGAGCTTGATGCGGAAAAACGCAATGCCAATGAACGCGGCGTGATTGTGCCTACAGGGCAGATCGCGCGCCGACGCACTCAGATGGAAGCGGCGCCGCTAAAGACGGGCATTGAACGCATGTTTGAAGATGAAGAGCCCGGCGCAGCGCAGCCGGTGAGTGCGCAGGCTGGGACGGAGCCGGTCGGGCAGGCGATGAATGCTGGTGCTGCAGAAGGCCTGGCTGCGAATTCGGCTGAGGCCGAGCCGGCAATCAATGCGCGTCCTGACCAGACGGCTGCGCGCAAGACTGTGCTGCCGAAGATCGCAGCCAATGGATACAAACTGCCGCCGAGTTCGTTGCTGCATCGCGGAGAAGACCAGCAGGCCATCAATGAGGCGGAAGTAAAAGCCCTGGCCGAGGTCATGGTTGATAAGTGCGGAGAATTTGATGTCCGCGGCGCAGTGACGCAGATCAATCCCGGCCCGGTGGTGACCACCTACGAATTTAAGCCGGAAGCCGGCGTGAAATATAGCCGCATCACCAGCCTTTGCGACGATCTATGCCTGGCCATGCGCGCGGAAAGCATTTTGATTGAGCGCATGCCGGGAAAATCAACTGTGGGAATTCAGGTGCCGAACCATAATCGCGAAACCATCTGGCTGCGTGAAGTGGTGGAGTCGCCGGAATTTCTTGGCACCAAGAGCAAGCTCACGCTGGCCATGGGCAAGGACATCAACGGGCGCATTGTGACTGCTGACCTGGCCACCATGCCGCACCTGCTCATCGCGGGATCGACCGGCTCAGGCAAATCGGTGGCTATCAACGCCATGATTATGTCGATCCTGTATAAGGCCACGCCGGACCAGGTGAGGCTGATATTGGTGGATCCGAAGCGACTGGAACTTGGAATTTATGAAGGCGTGCCGCACTTGTATGTTCCGATTATTACCGAGCCCAAGTTGGCGGCGAACGCGCTGCGCAATGCCGTGCGCGAAATGGAACGCCGCCTGAAAGTGCTGGCTGCAAAGGGTGTCCGGAATTTGGAGCAGTACAACAAACTCTTTGATAGTGACACGCCCAGCCTTTTTGCCGAAGAGAGTGAAGAGAAGCCGCTGCCGCAGATCGTAATCATCATCGATGAGCTGGCTGACTTGATGATGCTGGACCAGTCAAACGTCGAGGAATCGATTACGCGTTTGGCGCAAATGGCCCGCGCCGTGGGAATTCATCTTGTGCTCGCCACGCAGAGGCCGTCGGTGGACGTGATTACCGGCTTGATCAAAGCGAATTTCCCGTCGCGTATTTCGTTCCGCGTGGCGACCAAGATCGATTCGCGCACGATTCTTGACGCTAACGGCGCGGAATCCCTGCTTGGCAAAGGCGACATGCTCTACCTGCCGTCAGGTTCAGCGCGGGTGCATCGTCTGCACGCACCCTATACGTCAGAAAAAGAGACGCATGCCGTGGTGGAATTCTGGCGAGCCCAGGCGCAGGCACAGTACGACCAGAAATTCCTTGAGGTCCCGAAAGAAGAGCGCGAAGGCGCAGCGGCTTCCACCAGCGATGGAGAGTCCGGCGAAGGCGAGGCTGAGCACGATGAGCTTTACAATGATGCCGTTCGGTTGGTCATTGAATTCGGCAAAGCTTCGACTTCACTGTTGCAACGCCGTCTGCGCATTGGCTATGGACGCGCCGCACATTTGATCGATCTTATGGAGCAAGACGGAATTGTGGGACCGGCCGACGGCCCGAAACCGCGCGAAGTCTTGAAAAAACCGGATTGGCTCAACGAAGTGGAAGAAGCTCTACGTTGATTTCTTTGTATTAATCCCCGCGCCTGCGAGCAACAGGGTTCTCTTACTAATTGTGGCGGGGTGAGAAAGCACTATTCCCCTCAACTCTTCTATAACAATGCGCTCCGCTCCTGAAATGCCTCGGAATGAAGCGATCCCTCGTTTTGCTCGGGATATTTGAAAGTACATGGCCCCCATGTACGTTGGCCCATTTGCCCAACGTAATGAACGCCTTGGTTCCGAATGGTGGAACAATACTGCCAACCCAGGTCTGAGTAAGTAAGGAGTTGCTGTATGGCAGTTGAATATAAAGAACAGCGCAAGTTTCCCCGCTTTGTATGTGACACCGGTGTGCGTGTACATCCTAAGATTGGCCAGGCCGGATATTGGGGCACCGTGGGCGACATCTCATTAGGCGGCTGCTACGTGTTTACATTCTCACCGCTGCCCGTCGGCCAGGTTGTAACGCTGGCCATAAAAGCCAATGACAAAGAAATCAACGTGGCCGGGCAGACGGTCAGCTCGCATCCGGGCGTCGGCATGGGAATTGCATTTAACGGATTCACGCAGGAAGATGCCGAAACGCGTCTGCGGGGATTCGTCCAGTATCTGGCCAATCAGCCAAAAAAGGAAACGCTGGCAATCTTTCACTAGGTTCGCGCAAGTCTCGCGCGAACCAGCTATTAGCGATTGGCGCTTGGCTTTGGCCTTTGGCTTTGTCTCGCGAGTTTCTGGGTGATCGGATAAAGCTTGGCCGATTTCAAGCTGGAAGCGTTTGCGCGCTTGATCCATGTCACCCAGAGGGTGGGCGCGACAGGAAAAGAGCATATCCCACAGGCTGAAACTCGCGACCCAAATTAAAGCCAAGAGCTGATGGCCAACAGCTAAAAGCCAAGGGCTGCCTTTCTCAATTCCACTTCAATCCTCTGAGCTGATCCAGGTTCACGTTTCCGCCGCTGAGTACGGCCACCACTTTTGATCCCGACGGAGCTTTGATCAATCCATGAAGCAGTGCCGCAACGGGCGCGGCCGCTGCGCCTTCCACCACCAGCTTGCAGTGCGACATGATCCAGATCATGGCATCAAAAAAATCTTTGTCCGGCAGCGTCACAATATCATCCACAAAGCGCTGCACGATGGAAAAATTGTTCTCGCCCACACGTTTCACCCGCAACCCATCGATCACGCAATCAATTTTGTCCAGCGTAACCACCCGGCCAGCCTCAATGCTGCGCTTCATTCCTGGCCCGTCTGACGACTCCACGCCTATAACTTTGATCTTGGGGTTTAATGCCTTCAGCGCCATCGATACTCCGGAAATCAGTCCACCGCCGCCGATGGGCACCACGGCGACATCAATCTTCGGAAAATCTTCATACACTTCCAGGCCCAGCGTTCCCTGCCCAGCAATGAGTTGCAGGTCATCAAAAGGATGGATATACGTGAGCCCGCGCTCCTGCACCAATTGTTTGGCTTTCTCATTGGCCTCGTCCCAGATCAGCCCATGCTGAACAACTTCTGCGCCGTAAGCCCGCGTTGCGTCGACCTTGGATTGCGTCGCGTTCGTAGCCATCACCACCACGGCCTTGATCCCGTAAACGCCAGCGGCCAGAGCCACGCCTTGCGCATGATTGCCCGCTGAAGAACAGATCACGCCGCGTTTCTTCTGCTCTTCCGTCAGATGGCTGAACTTATTTAGCGGTCCGCGGAGCTTGTATGATCCGCCCTTCTGGAAGATCTCCGCTTTCAGACGCACGTCGAAGCCGGTGCGCTCGCTTAGGATTCGCGACGTAAGAAGCGGCGTGTGATAAGCAAACGACGAAACTATTTTCCTGGCTTCCTGAAACTCCTGCAGAGAAACTTCCGGGGCAGTGGAGACTTGTGGGGACATGGGTTTGAAATCCTTATGAAATGCAGCGCCCTAAAAGTTTATCAAAGCAGCCCATCAACGCGCCTTCTATTAGGCTGCCTGCGTCTGTCCGCGATACACAGGCACAAACTCTTCCTGCACAAACGTCTCAAAAGAGATCGGCGTCGTATTTTGAGGTGCTCGGGGCTCCAGTGCGCGCATGTGTCCGGAATTGAGTGCGCCGGCCATCTCAAGTATTGCCGCTGCCATATTAGGCGACATACCCATCTGGACAAACACCGGCTGAATCATCGCGTCCGGCAACTGCACATATTCCAAGTCAGGCTTATCTATGGCGTGGCCAATCACCGAAGTCGCCTCATTCATGGTTAAATCGCGCTGGCCCAGCAGCTCGCCCGCCTGCTTGCCGGTGAAACCGAGGGCCAGGAGCAGGTCAGCGGCTTTTTCGCCGATGTCTTTTGTGGCGATCATGGGCAGCTTGAGGTCTCCGCGCAACGGTCCGGCGGTTTTGCCAAAACCTTTTATAGCGCCTGCCTGGCCAAGCGTGTTTTCCATGAAATAGCCCGCGCGCAGATACACAACGTTCAGTCCGGCGATCCGGTTCAATGTCTGTTCAAATTCATAGAGCCCTGCTACCGGTCCGGTGCCGGATTCTTTGTCCGCACCGACGCTGCTGAGCGCAACAGCGTGCTTTATTCCTGCGCGTTGCAGCGCTGCCGCAATCGCGGCAGTCACGCGGCGCTGCTCGGCGCGATAATCCTGGCTGGTCATGTTCGGCGGGATCATCACATAGGCCGCTTCCGCGCCGGTGAATGCCTGTGTGAGTGCTGCCTGATCGCTCAAATCGGCAACGAACGGCTCTGCACCGCGCTCTATGAATGGCTGCAAGCGCTCACGGCTGCGGCCGATCACGCGAACTTTTTTCCCCTGATCAAGCAGGCGGTTTGCAACAACGCTGCCTGTATTTCCTGTTGCTCCAGTCACAACGTACATGGTGGTGGCCCTCCAACTACTATCGATTGTCGCAGAATGGCGGACGATGCAAAATCTATCGGCAAATTATTTGCACTGCTTCCAGCACTCTTAAACAATCGTCTCGGCTTACATCATGGTGCGTAACAAATCGCATCTGCTCCTGATCAATGCCAGCCGCTAGCACATTCTGAGTTGCCAGCTTGCGGCTGAATTCCGTCGTGTCCATTCCAGTGCCAACAATGTTGAATACCAGAATATTCGTCCGGACTTTTTGGGCTTCAATTTTGATTCCATTGATTTCCGCCAAGCCCTCGGCCAGCAGCCGTGCGTTGGCGTGGTCTTCTTTCAGACGCGCCGGCATTTTCTCCAGCGCAATCAGTCCGGCCGCGGCCAGAACTCCCGCCTGACGCATGCCGCCGCCCATGGCTTTGCGAAACACGCGCGCACGATCAATGAATGCTTTGCTCCCTACCAGCATCGATCCCACCGGAGCGCACAGCCCTTTTGACAGGCAGAACATCACCGAATCAAACTTGCGCGCAATCTCCGCCACGGGCTTTCCCATCGCGGTTGCGGCATTGAAGATGCGGGCGCCATCCAAATGCACCGGCAAGCCCAACTCGTGCGCGCCATCGCAGATTTCATCGGCCACGTTTTGCGGAAAGACCGTGCCTCCGGTAAGACTGCCTGTGTTCTCCAGCGATATCAGCCCGGTCTGTGCGCGATAGTATGCGGGCGGCGCAATCTTCTTCTTGATCTGCGCCCAGGTAATCACGCCATCTTCGCCGTAAATCGTACGCGGCTGGCAGCCGGAGAAGGCCGCGACAGTGGCTGATTCCAGGTTGATGAAGTGCGCCCGCTCCTCACAGATGATTTCCTGTCCGTGCTGCGTGTGGCAGCGGATCGCCACCTGATTGCCCATGGTCCCGGTGGGAACGAAAATGGCGGCCTCTTTTTGAAAGATCTGCGCTGCGCGCTCCTGCAGACGGTTCATGGTGGGATCTTCGCCGTAAACATCGTCCGCGACTTCGGCTTCCGCCATGGCACGGCGCATCTCCGGCGTGGGCTGCGTGACCGTATCACTGCGCAGATCGATGGCGCGTTGGGTTTTGCGGGATTCGGTTTGAGTTGCTTCGGACTGTGTTAACTTGGCATTCATATTTTGTAAGGCTGAACGGATCTTGTGCCGCCCCCTCCTCCACCCCAGCACGCTAAAACCATGCGTGCCGGGGACCCTGGCTTCGGCTCGTCGTTGATTCATACCCACCCAGGGCTCACGCCCTGGGCTAACTCATTTCGCGCCTCGGGCGCTCGAGCGTGATCACGCGAGCTTTTACGTTGTGGTAAAACTGCGAATCGTAAGCGGCTTAACCGAGAGAAACCTTTGAAACACCTCATTCGACAGCAAACGTCCGCGCGGCGTCAATCTTAGACTTTCATCTGAACGGCTGACCAGCCCATCTGACACTAATTCAGCGATTGTCCCATCATATTTCTCCACCGCCGCGCCAAACTCTTTCCGCACTTGCCCAAGATCAACCCCACAATTCAACCTCAATCCCAGAAAAAATCTTTCCTCAAGTGCCTGCTCTTCGCTTATCGATGATGCAATCCAATTCGCCCCGACAAAAAATCCATCGTAATCATCCGTGGTTGCCAGCCTTACGCTCTCGTTGTCCCGCGTTCGCAAACTTTCGCTGGCAGGCAGCATTGAGTGTGCATCCACGCCAAAGCCAATATATGGTTGGCGTGTCCAGTATTTCAGGTTGTGCTTTGACTCAAAGCCTTCGCGGGCAAAGTTTGAAATCTCATATTGCTGAATGCCGGCGGCATGCAGCCGTTCGCATGCGGTCTCATAAAAATCCGCTGTCAGATCGTCATCAGGAACAAAGTGGGCGTGATACTTGGTCCCTCCGGCAATCAACTCGCGGCCCAGCCGTGAGTCTTCATCCACCTCAAGCATGTAAACGCTCACGTGCGGAACACCGGAGGCGATTGCCTGATCAACTGAATATTCCCAGCTTTCGCGTGTCTGGTGCGGCAGTCCGGCAATCAGGTCAACATTGATATTGTCGATTCCCGCCCTGCGCAGCCGCGCAATATCATTCAGTGTTTTCTCGCGTGTATGCAGCCGCGCCACTGACGCCGCTTCTTTATCGACGAACGACTGCACTCCCAGGCTTACGCGGTTCACGCCCAGCGTGACCAGGGCCTGGATGATTTCGTCGGTCAGTGTGCCGGGAGCGCATTCGACCGTAATTTCGGCCGACGGTAAAATTTTGAACTCTTGCCGAATGGCAAAGAATAGCTTCTTCAGTTCGTCCGGTGCCAAAAGGCTGGGGGTCCCGCCGCCAAGATAGATGGAATCGACCGTGTCCGGAATTTCCGCGCCTTGTTGCCCTACCAACACGCGGAAAGCCGACATATCCTCTATCAGCCGTTCCACGTACCGACCCATCTGCGCGGCAGAAAATACGCCAGACGCAAAATTGCAATAGGTGCACTTTGACCGGCAGAACGGGACGGAGATGTAAATACCTGAATGCATAGATTTGTTAAAACTGGCTTGCCATGCGCATATTCTGCATCAATTATAGAAAATTAGATCCTGTAAAACTCAATGTTTGAGGGGTCTTTTCTTGTCTATGTATAGACGAAAGCCGGGGGACAGATGGAACATAACAGACTTCATGCACACCAAAAATTCAGGTTGTGGCTTTGAGAGCCGGCAACTTTTAAGATGAATTGAACATTTTCGCCTATGAGCAGAAAAAGAAGACCCGTAAAAACCAAAAATCCCAGAAAAGCCGCCCTCGAAAAAGGCAATTCTCTCGAGCGAGCAGTGGGTGCGATCGAGAGTGCAATTTTGCAGACTGAACCATCGGCAAAAGGAAAAACCTTCACATTGGAATTCAAGAAAATTATCATTGTGAATTATGTCCGGCACGAAATTGACGTTTACGTAACAGTTCACTTCGCACCAGGCTATGTATCGGTTTTTATTTTTGAATGTAAGAATTGGGCTGAACCAATTGGCAAGAATGAAATAATTATTTTTTCAGAAAAGGTCAAAACAATCGGTGCTTCACACGGATATTTTGTGGGAACCAATTTCACGAAAGATGCAATAGCTCAAGCGAAAACAGACAATCGTTTAACACTCCTAAAGGCAACTGAACATGACCCTCTGCAACTCTCCAGCCTCAAAGCATACGCTGTAGGTCAAAAGTATTTGAGTTACGGGGCGACGGTCTGGGCGAAAGATGGAAGTCAGTTGGTTCTAAACGATGTCTCCCACCAGTTTCCATATCAAGGCACAATGACGACCTTGGAGCAACTTCTTAGAGATTCGATACGGAAGGAATCTAAAGAACGGCTGAGAGACTTCGCTTCTGACAAGGCGGCTGGCACATACGACTTTGACTTGGAGTTTGTACGTCACTTCTCACCGGGTGAATTGGAAATTCTTGGCAAAGATGTCGAGAAAATTAATATCACTGCAAAAACAACGGTTGAAGTAATCCCGCAACCCGTCATATCAAGTTTTGATATCGAGTCAAGAGGCAGAGTTATCTCGTATGCTCCGATAAATATGCCACAAGGTGGAGTTTTCCAAGCGCAGACCATTCTGGTGTATGCAAACGAAAAGAAGAAGTAGCTGGTGGTTTTGGGGTTCTCATAACACAGAACGTTCCCACCAAGGAAATGCTGTTCCTGAGTAATTGATAAGATAACTTAACACGGTAAATCCAGAATCAATTATAGAATCAGAGTCTATGCTCAGACGCGTGGTCATTACAGGAATGGGCGTGGTCAGCCCGAACGGTATTGGAAAAACGGCATTTTGCCGCGCCATCCTTGATGGCAAGAGCGGCGTGAAACTTATCTCCCGCTTTGACGCTTCAGATCTTCCGGTAAGGATTGCCGGCGAGATCTCCGACAAGGACTTCAACGAACTTGACTGGATCGAAGCCAAGGAGCGCAAGCATGTTTCGCGCTGTGTGCCGCTGGCGGTGGCCGCTTCAACGGAAGCGCTGAAAGATTCCGGCCTTGATCCTGAAAAAATGTCTCTGGAAGAAAAGCGCGAGATCGGCGTGGTGCTGGGCACGGGCGGCGGCGCGCATGATTTTTCTGACGCGCAGTATCACAAGTTTTACGAAGGCAAGGAAAAGCAGATCAGCATCTTCTCCATTCCCAGCGGGACCATGGGCACCATGTCCAGCGAGGTGAGCATGCGCTTTGGCTTTCGCGGGCTGAGCCACGTGGTGACCAGCGGCTGCACTTCATCCACTGACGCGCTTGCCTACGCAACCCGCCAATTGCAACTGGGCACGCTGCCCATGATGCTTGTCGGCGGCGTGGATTCGCCGCTGGCCTGGGGCATTCTGAAAGGCTTTATGTTCATGCGCATCATGACCGAGTCATGGAACCACGCGCCGGAGCGCGGCTCGCGGCCTTTTAATCTTGATCGCGATGGCTTTGTACTGGCGGAAGGCTCGTGGATGTTTGTCCTGGAAGACTACGAACATGCCCGCGCTCGCGGCGCTCAAATTTATGCCGAGATTGCCGGCTATGGGTCAACCTGTGAGGCATTCCATCGCGTACGGCTGGTGGAAGGCGGTGAAGAGCCGGCGCGCGCCATTGGACTGGCCATGAAAGAAGCGGGCATTTCCGCCAAAGATGTTCAATATGTGAATCTGCACGGCACCTCAACTCAGTTGAATGACCGCATTGAGACTGCCGCTCTTAAACTAGCCTTGGGCGAACATGCACGCAAGGTGCCGATGTCCGCGCTCAAGTCCCAGATTGGACACCCGCAAGGCGCCTGCGGCGCCGCGGGTGTCGCCGCTACGATTATCGCCATGAAGCACGGCCAGATTCCGCCTACTATCAATCTGGAAAAGCCCGATCCTGAATGCGACCTGGATTATGTTCCCGAAGCCGGACGTACTGCACAGATTGAGCATGCCGTGTGCAACTGCATTGCCTTTGGCTCGAAGAACTCCGCGCTGGTGCTGAGGCGCGTGGAGTAACCGTGGCACGCTGTAGAGTAAAATCTTTATCGGGATGCCTTCATACGTTAGACTTGTGAGTTGATAGCGATCTGAATACCAATTCCAGGTTTTTAATTTCGAGTCTTTAGGATGCGAGTAACGCCGATTTCCCGCCTGCGGATCTTTTTGATTTCACTTGTGGGCTCGTTTTTGGTGCTAGTGGTATCACTTGTCATTCAATGGCTTGTTTATGACGATTGGCTGCATCGGACGGGCTCACTGCGGATTGTGGGAACGTCGATTGCCGCAATTCTCACTTTATTGTTCATGCTGCGCTGGCAATATTCGATACGCGAGCAGCAGCGCGAAATGATCCGGCGATTCGAACTTATTTCACACATGAATGACAGGATCCGGAACGCGCTTCAGGCGATTGAATGCGTGACCTATATTTCCTACCCAGAAGCCACGGAGACAGTCAGGCGGGAAGTAAACGGCATTGACGAGGTTTTACGCGATGTCCTTTTTGAAACCGGCGTCATTCAGAAGCGATCGACGACATCGCGCAAAACCGCGAGCTTTCCGGCTGAATCGGGCCACGTTTAGCGCAGATGGAGCAGTTGGTTCTGGGGATTGCCTGCTTATAGATTTCCTGGGCTAAACTATCGGCTTACCTGCGTTTTCTATGTGCTGGAAAGACGTCCAACTCATCCGCGTCGCCGCAAACGGCATTAACTTTGAAGTTGCTGCCATGGGTTCCGGTGACCGCCTTGCGCTCTGCCTGCACGGCTTTCCAGAACATGCTTACTCATGGCGTCATCAGATGCCGTTGCTTGCGCAGCTGGGATATCGCGTGTGGGCGCCCAACCTTCGCGGCTATGGCAATACAGATTCTCCGCAGGAAGTATCCGCTTACAAAACGCGTACGCTGGTCAATGATGTTGCCGCCCTCATCAAAGCAGCCAATCCGCGTGAAACTCTGCTGCTTGCGCATGACTGGGGCGCAGCGCTGGCGTGGTCACTGGCCATGGAGCAGCCGCAGCTTATTGATCAATTAATAATTCTCAACATGCCGCATCCAGCCTGCTTTACCCGAGAGCTGCGTCGGCCCAACCAGCTTTTTAAATCCTGGTACATGTTTTTCTTTCAGCTTCCGCGGCTGCCGGAGCTGATGCTGGGCCGCAACCATGCCCGCGCGACCTCAGGAATTTTCCGCCACACTTCGCGTAATCCCGCGCGCTTCCCCGATGACGACCTGGAAGTCTACCGCGCCAATGCTGCCCGGCCTGGCGGACTTACGGCCATGCTGAACTGGTATCGCGCCTTGTTTCGCGGCGGCGGATTAAAACGCTTTCTGAACAACACAGTCCCAACCATCCACATGCCGACGCTATTTCTCTGGGGCGATGCTGACACAGCTCTCGGTTTCCGGACCACCGCCGGCACAGAAAAATATGTCTCCAATCTGACCTTCCGCGTTCTGCCCGGCGTCTCACACTGGGTCCAGCAGGAAGCGCCCGACGAGGTGAATGCCATGATTGAAGCTTGGCTCATGGGCAGGCGCGTGCCTGAATATTCCGAACTGATTGCGTCGCGCTGAATCTTTTGTTATCTCCTGCAACTCAATATCTTCTTTGCGGCTGCTCAGGCAGCGCAGCCGCTTGCTTTAGAATGGTGTTCAGAGCACTACTCAGAAGGCGTTACTCAGAAAAATGGCCCAGGAAGAAGAGGTACTAGGTAAAGCGTATGACAGCCGCCTGATGAAGCGGTTGCTGGGATATTTGCGCCCTTACAGATGGCAGGTCGTGGTGGCGCTGATCTCCATCATCCTTAAGGCCGGAGCGGACGTTGTGGGGCCTTACCTGACCAAAACGGCCATCGACAAATATCTTTCTTCCGCCAGCGCTCACAATCACACTTTTCTTGACCGCTTTCTCAGTTCCAGGCCGCTGGTAGGCATTGCCCAGCTCGGATTCTGCTACTTTGCCCTGCTGCTGATCAGCTTTGGGCTGGAATATACCCAGACTTACCTCATGCAATGGACCGGACTGAAAGTAATGTTTGATCTGCGCAGCCAGATCTTCCGCCATCTTCAGCACATGCACATCGGCTTTTATGACAAGAATCCCGTGGGCCGGCTGGTAACGCGCGTTACTACTGACGTTGACGCGCTAAATGAAATGTTTACCTCCGGCGTTGTCGCGATCTTTGAAGATGTATTTGTGCTGGCCGGAATTGTGCTCATTATGCTGGGGATGAACTGGTGGCTGGCACTCATCACATTCGCCGTGCTCCCGCTGATTTTCTGGGCGACCATGGTTTTCCGCAAGTCGGTGCGTGACTCTTACCGCCGCATTCGCACCGCCATCGCCCGAATCAATTCCTATCTTCAGGAGCATGTCACAGGAATGATGGTGCTGCAGCTCTTCAACCGCGAAAAGCGCGCCTACCACAGCTTTGACCGTGTAAACGCCCAGCACATGGACGCCTATAAAGACGCCATCCTGGCATACGCGCTCTATTACCCGGTGGTGGAAATCCTCTCCAGCGTGGCCATTGCCATGGTCATTTATTTCGGAGGCGTTGGCGTGCTTCGCGGCGCAGTGACTATTGGCGTGCTGACGGCGTTCATGCAGTATGCTCAGCGCTTCTTCCGGCCTATCCAGGACCTGAGTGACAAATACAACATCCTTCAGAGCGCCATGGCCTCCAGCGAGCGCGTTTTCAAGCTGCTGGATACCCCAGTTGATATCACTTCCCCGGACCAGCCGCACAAAGCCGTTGGCGCAGGCCGGATTGAGTTTGACCACGTCTGGTTTGCCTATCGCAAACTGGAATTGCCGGACGAGACGTCTGTTCTGGCTGAACCCATTTTGGCTGAAACCGCTCTGGCCGAAACGGCCAGCAACGGCCACGGCCATGCTCATGGCGAAGATTTCGACTGGATCCTGCGCGATGTCTCTTTCACCATTGAACCGGGCGAGACCGTGGCGATTGTCGGCCATACCGGCGCGGGAAAAACCACTATTATCTCTTTGCTCATGCGCTTTTACGACATTCAAAAAGGCGCAATCCGCATTGATGGCGTCGATATTCGCCAGATGGATCTGAACGACCTTCGCCGGCGCTTTGGCGTGGTCTTGCAGGACCCATTCCTGTTTAGCGGCACCATTGAAAACAACATTCGCCTGGGGTCGGCCTGGATCACCGATGAGCAGATCGCAGCCGCCGCGGAAAACGTGAACGTGGCCGACTTCATCCGAACGCTGCCTGAAGGCTTTAAAGCTCCTGTGCTGGAGCGCGGCAGCACCATGAGCACCGGCCAGAAACAGCTCATCTCATTTGCCCGCGCACTGGCGCACGATCCCAAAATTCTGGTGCTGGACGAAGCTACCTCCAGCGTTGACACGGAAACAGAAATCCGCGTCCGCGAAGCGCTGACACGAATGGTGCAGGGACGCACGTCGGTCATCATTGCGCATCGCCTTTCCACCATTCAACGCGCCGACAAAATCATTGTGATGCATAAAGGCCACGTGCGCGAAATCGGCAGCCACCAGGAGCTTCTGGCCCAACGCGGCATTTACTGGAAGCTGTACCAGTTGCAGTACAAGGACCAGGAATTGGGCGTGGGGACACCACAGGCCGGGGACTGATCGGGACATCGGGACAGCGGTTCATCGCGGGATCGCGGCGCGAGAAACCGTCATCCTGAATGAGCGGCAAAGCCGCGAATAAAGACCTGAATCCGCATCCTCTGCGGACTTTCGTGTCGCGTTTCGAAGTTGCTCTTTATCGCCTATCGCTTGCCAGCTCTTGTGGCACAGCACGGGCCGCCTTGCAGCTTGCGTGAAGGTGGGTCGGGTTGTGGGCTTAAAAGAACTGTGGACCGCAGGCGCCCTCGCCTGCGTACCTTTGATTTATCACGGATTTGAACAGCATCAACTCCTGCCACAACGCTCCAGTCCCGCGTAGCGGGACGACCGATAGTAGCCCGGTACGTTTCCGAGCCCCGGTGCAGCCGGGATGAGGAATAAGTGCCGGGCAAGCAAAGAAAAAGTCCCTTCCGATCTGCCGAAGGCCCGGGCGCAACGCAGTGAATCGCTAACAACGTAAGAAGCGATTTGTGGCTACAACTTAGGATTTGAGACTAATGACCATCCTTCGTCATGCCGGGACTTTTCCTGCCAAATGTGCGTAGAGAGCATTCCCTTTATGGGACCTTTTGCAGTAGGTAACCCCAAATAGTGGGATGATGTCGGAGTTTTGACTGCGACGATAAGGGGATAAACTTAATATTTTCGCCAGCCGCTATTCGCGGTAGGAGCGCCGTCAGCAGCGTTAATCCCGCACCCATTTGCAACCAGGGATAGCTAGCGAAATTATCTTCTTTGGTGGGATCAATCAGCACTTGAGCAAGCACATTGCCTGTATCAATTCCTTCATCGACGCGGTGAACCGTAACACCGCAAAGGTCCGGACGACGGTCCACGAGAGCCCAATAAGCCCCATGAACGCCGCGATAGAGCGGGGTGATACCAGCGTGAATGTTCACTATTGGGCATGGCACGCTCGACAGGATCCGCTTGCCGAGGATCCGCGTACCGGCAAGCACAACAACATCGGGCATTAGACGAAGTATGAGGCTGAGTGTTTCTGGAGCATTAACGGAAGAAACATCGAAACTTCTCTCTTGGTTCGGCGGTGTAGTAATGATGCCATTCTGTTCTTGAATTGTACGAATCCTTGATGAGCTCCTCTTTCGCAATATAGGGGACATGAGAGCCTGAAATGCCAGTTGACCCGCGACATGGAGTATCCCGAGTTTCTTAATTCGTCTTCTAATGAGCTGCGTCACCCTCACTGGCTTCTCAAAAACGAATTTACATCCAGTGAAACGCTGATCGAGATAATTACAAACGGCATAACTCGGTTCCGACCGCGTGCCAAGAACAGTCACCCTCATCCGTTTGCACCCTCAGACATGGACAAGCTGCGCATCCCATAGCGAGCTTTCATCGATGCAAAGCAATCAAGTATTTCGGTAAGAAATGAAATATTCTCTATCAAGTTGAGCCCAAAATTGTGCAGATGCCACCAAAGATGGTAAGCCTCGCTTTTCTTTGCTGCATGCCTAATAGAAGAAGTGATGCGGTGAAGCCGCAGAGGATCAGCAAATGCCAACTTTCTATTATAGGGCCGCAGGAAGCGGCTTGAGGGCACATTGATCAATCCTGTTCCTTTAGTAATATGAAATGTGTTATGACCCGATAAATTAATATAGGAGTCGGCTAGCCTCATCGCGCGAGTAAATTTACTCTCCCCTTGGCGACTCCCATTTCGATAAAACCAGCTCGGTTCGGTTCCGCGGAAGCAGGTTATCCCAACCTCGGAGCACGTCGACAGGTATTCCTCGTTACTTTGATTGCGAGGAAAAACCAGGCTTCGCAGACTTAATCCACAGGAATCGGCCGCCTTTACGGCCGCGACAATATCCGCACGGAACGTCTCTTTTGTTTGGCCTGGCTCCTGACAGTAATAGTGGCAAAAAGTATGGCTGCCGATCTCCTGACCAGGGTAACTTTTGATTAATTCGAGGAGAGATTTTCCGAAGCGATACGGATCTACGCCCTCATTTTCCCCAATCTGTTGGATTTTAGAATAAGGCGAAAGTTCACTATTTACGTAGGCAGGCCTTAACTCAGGACAACCAGATAAAAGATCTTTCTTTTCATCAAAAAATAGGAATCCCACTGTAGCCCAAGTGGCATGGATGCCATATTTTTTGAATAACTCGAGGATCACGGGGATTGCCTTTCGAGCTCCGAGAATATTCTGGCCATAATCCTCAATCGTGCGATGGTCGCGAACACCCCACAGTAACTCGAAATCGAGTGAGATGACAAAAGAACCGTTCTTCATCTTGCTTCCGACGAACACTTATCGGCAATTTGATTGTTTAGTTTCCGAGATACTTCTATGTTTCGCATCCCATCTCACCTTCACCGCCCTGCGAGCAGCTTCACTACACTGTTCCACTTTCATGGTTTCAGGCGTGCCTTGCCACCCTTTTTGCCAAGAGCCACAGCAGCTGCATTCTTTTTGGTCATGTAAATAGTCTAACGTACCAATCGCTTCGTGAGGAATACACTATTCGCCTTAAAGGAGACCGCTGAATAAGTTCTGTGCTATCAACGGCAATTCGATATAGCATGGGCTTGCAGAGCAGAGTAGGGCGAAATCGATCATTGCTAAAAGTTCAGACAGCCGTGCGGATTGTTTCGCTATGGGGCTTAGCCTATCGCGTGGAGAGGCACAATTATCGAAGGATCTAAAACTGCCGATCCCCTCTGTCATAATCATCCCTGATGATTCTTCTTCTTTCTGCCGGCGAAGCGTACGAGAGACACCTACGGTGCGCAGCTCGCCGACGCGCCGGACTGGTGTTCGCAACTTGCTTTTTGTCCAAACCACACCGCCAGCGCGATCACCAGCCCCATTCCTGTGTGCCAGATGATCACCAGCGCCAGCTCGTCGTTGCGCCCCAGGCGCAGTAAGCTATGTTGGTTTGCGTGCTCAACTCGCAGGAAATCAAAATGGGAACGGATGATCCGGAACCATTCACCTGAAGCATTCCCGAGCACAGCCAGTGAACCGCCTGCAACAGCCCAGCAAGCCGATTGGATTAGAACACGCAAAGTTTTACCTGAAAAGGATGAGAGCGCCGCTGCCAGAAGAACAAATGCGCCGACGAATCCACCAGTGAATGCTACCTGGTCGGCTACTGGTGCGCCCAAAGGAGCTGGGGAAAACACCCTTCCCGTTACATAAATTGCAGAGAGCGTACCGGCAACAGCTGCAACAAAAGAACCAAGGAAGAAAACTATGGTCTTATGGATGGAGCGCAGACCAGAGAACAGCCACATACACGGAGCGATAGCAACAGCAAAAAACAGGCTGCCTAGCGGGTTGACCCAGGAGAGAATCCGGTTCGTCGGCCAGCACATGGTTACCAGCGCGGCAAACATGCCAGCAACGGGAAAGACCAGGAAAGAGAGTGGCATCTTAAGCTTTGAGCTGTTCATTTGTCACGGATTCTACGCTATCTCTCTCCGCCTGCCAGTCTCCATGGTGAAATCCTTGCGAGGGCAGGGTTCCCTCGCGTACGCTCGGGATAAGACAAAAACATGAACTTCCTTCTTTCCGCCGGCGAAGCCTCGGGTGACACCTATGGTGCACAGCTTGCTGAAGCGCTGCGCGAGTTCCCGCCGAGCGCGACCTTCTTTGGCATGGGCGGAGAAAAGATGCGTGCCTCGGGCTGCGAGCTTCTGGTCCATGCCAATGAGGTTGCCGTCGTGGGATTGGTGGAGGTGGTAAAACACCTGCCCGATATCCGCCGCCGGTTCAAGCATCTGGTGGCGGAAGCGGCACGGCGAAAGCCGGACGCCGCCGTGCTGATCGACTTCCCTGATTTCAATCTGCGGCTGGCGCGCGAACTGCACAAACTTGGCATTCCGGTTTTTTATTTTGTCAGTCCGCAGATTTGGGCATGGCGCACGGGACGCGTAAAACAAATCAAGAAATATGTCCGCAAGATGATCGTGATCTTTCCTTTTGAGCAGGAGTTTTACCATGGCCATGGTGTCAAGGTGAGTTATGTGGGGCATCCGTTGGCGTATGCGCCGCCGCCGCAGGTTTCGCGCGAGGAATTTGCGGCCAGACATTCTCTTGATCCAAAGAAACAGTGGATCGCACTGCTGCCGGGGAGCCGGCGGAAAGAAGTGGCATTGAATTTGCCGGCGATGATCAAAGCCGCAGGTTTGCTGGAGAAGCAAGACGGCGAGTTTGAGTTCCTGATTCCAGTGGCTTCTACGCTCAGCCAGGATTGGCTGCGCGAACAATTGCAGGCACAGGGGCTAAAGCCCGGATCGATAACAGCCCCTAACGCGGCCCTAAAGGGCCGCTCTTCCACCGAAAACCTTGCTTTCGACGCGGCCAATTCGCTGCGCTCACCCTCACCTGAAGGTGAGGCCTGGGGCCGCTCTTCCATCGCAATCCATCTCACGGACAATGCGCGCGACACCCTCACGCATTCCCGCGCTGCCGTGGTCGCCAGCGGAACGGCCACGGTGGAAGCAGCTCTTTCCGGCACCCCGTTTGTTGTCGTCTATAGATTGGCGCCGCTTACATGGATTCTGGGCCGCCGGCTGGTCCGGCTGGACACTTTCGCCATGCCTAACCTCATCGCCGGCGAAAAGATTGTGCCGGAGCTGATCCAGCGGGACTTTACGGCGGAAAACGTTATGCGCGAGCTGGCGGCCATCATCCCCGATGGTCCGCCCCGGAGAAAGATGAAGAATGCCTTGAAAATAGTGCAGCAGCGGCTGCATAACAGGATAGACGCCGAGCCTCCGGCGGTGAGGGCGGCGCGGGAGGTGCTGGCAGGTATTCAAGGCGGCGAAAATGGACAATGAAATTGCGGCTTCAACCCATTTGTCGCACCTAAAGAGCCTTACATTTCAGAGCGCACTTTTCGCGGCTCGGAAAGGCCGATCTTTTAAGTCCCAAGACACCCGGCGCTGTCTGCTGTATCCTTCATTGGAATACAAAGCAGCCTTTCAGGAAAAATTTACATCTAATCCGAGTACTATTCAGCGGCTTTGGAGAAACACATGCAAATCGCACGACCCCTGCGACGTGCCGTCCTTTTTATTGGCCTGATCGCGTCCCTCTGCCTTCCGGCTCTTGCAGCCGAGCGCTCCCGCATTAAGGCTGAGGACTATGTGATTGACGCGGAGATCGCACCTAAAACGCATCGCCTTACGGCACGCGCCCGGGTCAAATTCATGGCGCTGGATGATATTAATTTTGCCAGCTTTGAGCTGCACAACGGTCTGCGCGTCACCAAGGTGCTCGACGAAAAGGGCAAGCCGCTTACGGCGGAGCGCGTGACCCAGGATAACAGCGTCCGCATCAGCTTTCCGGCCACCATGGCCAAGGGCACCAGTTCAACCCTGACCTTTGACTATGAAGGCGCTCTGGCCAATGCCGATGACAGT
>DASXGZ010000028.1:0-320175 GCA_036488825.1 Candidatus Angelobacter sp. | reverse complement strand
GGTATTGCCTATGTGGGAAAAGATGTGCCTCTGCGTTCGTTTATGCTGCTGGCCATGACCATGAACTTCTGCTTTACGGGGCCGGTGGCGATTGGTCTCACCTACATGACAAAAAATCGCTTTGGTTCACCTGCCATCTTGGGAACTTTGCTGTCCGCTATTGCCGCGGGAAGTCTGTTGGGCGCACTGCTGGCCGGCGTGTGGAAAATTCGCAGGCGCGGTGTCCTGATGCTTCTGGTAGCAGCTGCGGTGGCCCCTTGCCTTGGGGCCATTGGCCTCATGGGCAGAGTGTGGCCTCTTGCCGGTGTGCTATTTGTGATCGGCGTTTTGGCCGCCTTGCTGAACGTCCACATCAGTGCCTGGGTGATGCAGCGGATCGAGGCATCGGTGCGTGGGCGAGTGGCAAGTGTGCTCATGCTTGCCACTTTCGGGATCATGCCCATCTCTTTCGCCGTTGCCGGATTCCTGATTGCGTGGAACCTGAAGTTCACGTTTCTGATCGCAGGCCTGGCAATGTTCCTGACTGCTGCCGGAGCGTCATTCCAGAAATCAGTCCGAGAGATCGAATAGGAATGATGTTCCAAACTATCCTGGTTTTGGTCACTCCCATTCGCGGCGACAATCGACACCGTGCAACGCCTGTCTTATCTGCGTGCCACGGCAGGAGTTGCAGAGACCACGAGCATAAGCCCCGTATACGACCAGAACTGTTTTGCGGCCAAGCCGTTCTCCTAGGCGGATTTTGTCCCTCTTCTCCATGCTCTGGGCGTTCCTTTTGTTTTCGAACACTTGGCTGAGGTCGGAAAAGAAAGCGATCCATAAGCGCCACATCTCTTCAGCGCTACTTACAACCCGTTGATAGTCGTCGGTCGAGAGTTCTGGTTCCAGGGCGTTACTCGCCTTATCAACGTGGTTTGGTTCCGTCTTCAGTTCCAGATACTGGATTCTGGTCGCAACAACTTCGGCCTTAGACGGGCAGCCCCATTGTGGTTTCTAGTTAGATTTTGAGGAGATCGATAATGAGTGAAGATTTGATGGCTTTTGTAGAGACAGTTAATGTTATCCCATTGGAGTTGGACGAAGGAAAGCGCCCTGTTCCTGAACATATTTTCCCTGTTAACCCTCCTGTTATTTCACTGCTCATTCCCTGTTACGATTTCAGCCTAAAAACGATTTACTCGCGTGTTTGTGCTTGGATACGCATGGCCAGGGCCACTCAGCGGCCAAAATTCCCTGTATTTTTCCCTGTTAACGGGAATTTTTGGCAGAGACGGGTTAGCACCAGACTGCATCCTCCGCCAGAACATCCGATCTGTTTTCAATCTCTTACATCCTAATTTTTTCGCGTGTGCGATACGTGTGTACCCGTTTGCATAACGTGCTTTTTGTGCGTTTTTGGCCTTCTTGTCGTCCTCTGTAGAAATGTTCAAAGCAGAATTCACAAGATGAAAGCACGCATTGAAGTCATTTGCGACTTCGAGGACTTGCAGCAGCTTACGGAAGTACTGAAGTCTCTGAAGAAGAAGGAACCCGGATGAGCCATTTGACTGCATCGACTGACTGCATCGACCGTTCTTTGGGATAAGGAGTAGAATTTAAGCAGATACCCATGCAACAAGGCTCGGTCTGGAATTTCCTTATGGCACGTTTCCTTTTCATAGGTTGTGCGACGTTGAGTTTGCTGGGTGCGCTTGCCGCCCGGGCACAAACCCGTCCGGTATTCCCCCCCCCGCGTCCAACGCCTGCTGCCAATGCCGCGCCGCGCATTGCACAGCCCCCACAGCCATCAACATTGCCCCCGGCCAGCAACCCTGCGCAGCCAGCCCTGCCGGCCACTCGCCCGGCGGAGGTTCCGACTGGCCCTCCAGTGCCGCCGGTGGTCTCCTATCGCGATGGCATGCTCACGGTGCAGGCCCTGAATTCAACTCTAAGCAGCGTGCTATCGGCGATCCGCAATAAGACCGGAATTGAATTTGAAGGCGCTGAAAACATTCCGGAACGGGTGGCTATTTCCATGGGGCCTGCGCCTGAAGGCGATGTCCTGTCGGCCATCTTGGCGGGCTCCAGGTATGACTACCTGGCCATCGGCAGGGCAGACAATCCGGCCATTGTACAGCGAGTTATTTTAACCATGAAGGGCAAGCCCGGAGCGCCCGCCGAAGCTCAGGCCCAGCCTCGTCCTAACGCACAACAGGGCGATGAGGAAGAAACTCCTGACGAATCAGTGAATGCCGGCGGTGATACTGAGCAGGTGCAACCCTCGCCGGTTCCGCAGCAGCAGCCGCCTCCAGAAGCCCAGGCTACTCCGCAAGCCAAAACGCCTGAGCAGCTATTGCAGGAATTGCAGGAAATGCGCAGGCAAAAGAATTCTCCAGAAGGGGATGCGAATACCCCCCAGGCCCCGCAGAAGCCGCCGCAGCACTAAGCTTGATTATTGGCGAAGTGCGAAGCAGCTCTCCTTTTTGGCTCTACCGCTGATCGCAGATTATTTGTTTAATATAGAAGCGTGTGCGCAGCACTGGTAGCGATCCTTCATCGATGCATTGTCTTTCGGCGCGGCTCGTTGGCTGCGCGCCTGTTTGCTTTCGGCGCTCCGGCTCTGCTTGCTTTGGCAGCGGTGCTTTTGCTGTTAAGCACTTCCGTCCTCCATTCCCAGACCATCAGATATGCCCAGCCTCCGGACGCAAAAAATGGCGAGCGCATTTATAAAGGCGGCTGCATCGCCTGCCATGGAGCTGATGGAAAAGGCGCTCCTGAGACCAGCACAGAATTTAAACGCCCTGATACGTTTCCCGATTTTACCCTATGCGACCAGACAACGCCTGAACCCAATTCCGCATGGAAAGACGTGATCCTTCACGGAGGGCCGTCGCGTGCTTTCTCCCAGATCATGCCGGCGTTCGACCAACTGCTTAGCTCAACTGATATCGATGACGTTATTTCCTATATGCGGAAGTTCTGTACTAACAAGCATTGGGCGCGGGGAGAGTTGAATCTGCCGCGTGCGCTGGTCACGGAAAAAGCGTTTCCTGAAGACGAGGTTGTGGTCTCTACCGCAGTCAATGCCAGCGGCGCTCCGGGCTTTACCACGGATGTTATCCATGAGCAGCGATTTGGCGTCCACAACCAACTTGAGGTCGATGTGCCGGTCAATTTGCAGGACCAAAACCACAGTTGGAACGGCGGCTTTGGTGACATTACATTCGCCGTGAAGCGGGAAATGTTCTCCAGCCTGCGTACAGGATCAATTTTGAGTCTGCAAGCCGGGGTGCTGCCGCCCACCGGCAACAGCAAACGCGGCTTTGGCAGCGGCACTACTACGTTTGAAACTTTTGCCGCTTTTGACCAGCTTTTCCCGACAAATACTTTCATTCAGTTTCAGGCCGGAGCCGACCTTCCTCATCGCACTGATATTGCTCCACAAAGCGTTTTTTGGCGAACTGCAATCGGCCAGTCATTTGCCGGAGACCACGGCCTGGCACGATTATGGTCGCCCATGGTCGAATTCCTGGCTGACCGTGATCTGCAAGATGGAGCCAAAACGAATTGGGACGTTTTGCCTGAGATGCAGGTGACCGTCAGCCGCCGGCAGCACGTTCGTTTCGCAATTGGAGTGCGAAAACCTGTGACCAATACACAAGGCCGCACGCCGCAGGTTGTCACTTACATCCTCTGGGACTGGGCAGACGGAAAACTATGGGAAGGCTGGAAATGAAGCACACTTCCAGTTTATTGGTGCTTCTGAGCGCGCTCATCGTGGCGCCTCTCCTGCTGCTTGCGCAGTCGGCTGGACAGAATTCGCAATCGGCGGATTCCAAGAAGGCAGACTCGAAAGCCGATGCGAAGCGGGCTGATTCGAGTGCCGCGCTGAAATCGGAATTCCGTACCTCTGATCGCTGCGTGGCCTGCCACAACGGGCTGAAGACCAGCTCCGGCGAGGACATTTCCATCGGCTTTCAATGGCGCGCCAGCATCATGGCCAACGCTGCCCGCGATCCCTACTGGCAGGGCAGTGTGCGCAGAGAAACGATGGACCATCCGGAAGCGACCTCGGCGATTGAAGACGAATGCTCCACCTGCCACATGCCGTTGACGCACCTTGCCGCCAAATCACAGGGCAGGGAAGCAGAAATTTTCGCGCATCTCCCGCTGACTTCTTCGGCAAAAGGTAATGACGCTGCGGCTGATGGTGTTTCTTGCTCCGTGTGTCATCAGGTCGAAAAAACTGGCTTGGGTACCAGCGCCACTTTCAATGGGAATGTTGTGATTGCCAGTCCGCAAAATAAAGATGAGCGGCCTGAATATGGTCCATTTGCTCCCGACGCGGGGCATCAGCGCATCATGCAATCTTCCACCGGCGGATTCCTGCCCGTGGAAGGCGATCATATCCGCGATTCGGCGCTGTGCGGGAGTTGCCATACCCTGATAACGACGGCGCGTGGCGCGGGCGGAAAAGCAATTGGCGCTCTTCACGAGCAGATGCCATATCAGGAGTGGCTGCATAGCGACTATCCTAGGCGGAACACCTGCCAATCATGCCACATGCCTGAGGTGAAGGAAGCTGTTGCGATCACTGCTCTCTATGGACAGCCGCGTGAAGGAATGCACCGCCATGAGTTTGTGGGCGGAAACTTTTTCCTGGAACGTATTCTCAACGATCATCGAGGCGATTTGAGCGTAAAGGCGCTGCCGGAAGAACTTTCAGCCGCAGTTGATCGCACAACTGACTTCTTACAGACGCAGTCGGCGCGCATCACAATCCGCGATCTCCAATCAACAACCCGTGGCCTTGCCATGAACATCTTCGTGGAAAATCTTACTGGACATAAACTGCCAACGGCATATCCTTCACGCCGGATATGGCTGCATGTGGTTGTGCGGGATAGCAATGGACGCGTAGTTTTCGAATCAGGCGCGCTCAATCCGGATGGTTCCATTGTCGGCAATCACAATGATGCCGACCCGCTTCAGTTTGAACCTCATCGCACGGAAATCACCAGCCCGCAGCAGGTAGAGATTTTTGAGCCAATCCTGAAAGATTCGCAGGGCAAGGTGACTACCGGGCTGTTGTCTGCCGTTGGTTATCTGAAAGACAACCGGCTGTTACCCAGCGGCTTTGATAAGCAATCTGCCGATCCGGAAATTGCCGTAGTGGGAGAGGCAGCCGGCGACCCCAACTTTACTGATAAAGGCAGCCTGGTTCGCTACGTTGTTGATACCGCTGGGGCCTCAGGGCCGTTTCATATAGAAGTTGAGCTCTGGTATCAGCCCATTGGCTTTCGTTGGGCCCACAATCTTGAAGGGTATAAGGCGGCGGAGCCGCAAAGATTTGTGAGTTACTACGAATCAGCCGCCAGGCACTCGGCGCTTGTCCTTGCCAAAACGGAGGCCACGCGCTGAGCGGCATTGTTCATGATTCAAAAAGGGAAGAGCTATTTGTTGAATAGCAACAGTAGCCGCCGAAGTCGGGGCCGCGAGCTTCAAAAGCGCATTAGTGGCTTGATGCTGTGGTAGCAATCACCGCAGTGGCCGGCGCCTTTGCTTCCGCTGTGTTATGGGCAAAAGCGTGCAGGATCGCGCTGATAACAGCGTAGCCGCAGGCAATACCAAAGACGAGTGAAAACAGAATGGTAAAGAGCACGGTGGAGGAAGCCAGAATGGGGTTCATTGTCCAATCTCTTTGATGGTCCTTGTCTCGGTCCGGTTGGTTTCACCGTCCAAATGCATTGTCGGCAATATTGGTTCAAAAGTCTGCATTACCGCCGTTGCTGGACCCTCGATAGTGCATGATGCCCTTTCGTCATGAAGTCTGCAAGTAACTGAAGTTATTAGGTTAATCCCTGAGCCGGCAGACGCGATTGACCATTTCCGCAAGCAGAAGCTAACATACGGAGTAGAGCTGTGTGCCGACCCTCCGGGAGCTACTGTAACGGTTTCCTCTTGTTTTGTGGGATTGACGGCGGCATTGCGAACCAAATTGATAAAGGTCCCATGGCAATCAGCAACATCACCGTGCGCGGCGCCCGCCAGCACAATTTGAAAAACATTTCGGTTGAGATCCCACGCAATACCCTTACGGTGATCACGGGGCTGAGCGGCTCGGGCAAATCGTCGCTCGCTTTTGACACGATCTATGCCGAAGGCCAGCGTCGTTACGTTGAGACGCTCTCGGCTTATGCGCGGCAGTTTCTTGATCAAATGGAGCGCCCCGATGTCGATTCCATTGACGGCTTAAGTCCCGCAATTTCCATTGAGCAGAAGACTACCTCGCGCAGTCCGCGCTCGACAGTCGGGACAATCACTGAGATTTACGACTATTTACGCCTGCTTTACGCTTCGGTGGGAGTGCCGCATTGCCCGCAATGCGGAAAGCCGATCAGCCGCCAGTCATCTGACCAGATTGTGCAGCGCGTGATGCAGTTAAAAGCGGAAGAGCGCGTCATGATCATGGCCCCGCTGGTCCGCGGGCGCAAAGGCGAATTTAAAGAAGAACTGGCCAAGCTGGCCCAGCACGGCTTTGTGCGCGCCCGGATTGACGGCGAACTTCGCCATCTTGACGAAGAACTGGATGAAATCCAGCTCGATAAACGCAAGAACCATACTATTGAAGTGGTGATTGACCGCCTGCTGGTCAAGCCGGGGATTGAAAAGCGGCTGGAGCAATCCGTCGCCACCGCCATGAAACTGGGTAAGGGACTGGTTCAGGTTGCCGTGGTAAACGGAGAAGAGCATCTTTACTCCGCGCGCATGGCCTGTCCGGATTGCGGCATCAATATCCCGTCACTGGAGCCGCGTTCTTTCTCTTTCAATAGCGTGTATGGCGCATGCCAGGAATGCAACGGGCTGGGCAGTAAATATGATTTCGATCCGGCAAAGATCATTGTGGACTGGTCCAAACCGCTGCTGGACGGCGCTCTCGGCCCGGGTTCGGGATCGACTTACCTTCAGCGAATGGTCGATATCGTAGCGGCCGCTTACAAGATTGATCTTTCCACGCCTTTTGAGAAGTTTTCGGCCAAGATACAGAATCTGCTGCTCTATGGACCGGACGAGAAAGAAGCACCTCGACTCGGGTTTCGCGGGGTGCTCGGCTTCCTGAAACAGAATCTGGAAGAATCTACGTCTGAAAGCTATCGCGAATGGATGCTGAGCTACATGTCCGCGACAGCGTGTCCGGTGTGCCGGGGCAAGCGGCTGCGCCCCGAAAGCATTGCAGTAAAGGTGAACGGGCTTTCGATTGCGGATTTTACGGCGCTGCCGGTTTCGCGCTCCGTGGATGTGGCGGGCAAGATACAGCTAAATGATCGCGAACGGGCCATCGCCGGCCGTGTGTTGCACGAAATCAGCGAGCGGTTACAGTTTCTCCATGCTGTTGGATTGGGCTATATCTCGCTTGATCGTTCAGCGGCTACGCTCTCCGGCGGTGAGGGCCAGCGCATCCGCCTGGCAACGCAGATCGGCTCCAAGCTTCGCGGCGTGTTGTATGTGCTTGACGAGCCTTCGATTGGCCTGCACCATCGCGATAATAACCGGCTGCTGGAAGCGCTGGAGCGTCTGCGCGATCTTGGAAATACTGTGCTTGTAGTGGAACATGATGAAGAAACCATTCGCCGCGCCGACTATGTGATTGATCTTGGTCCCGGGGCGGGCCTGCACGGTGGCGGCGTGGTGGCGTATGGAACGCCGAAACAGATCATGGCGCAGCCGGACTCGCTTACCGGCCAGTACATCTCCGGCGCAAAAAATATTGCGGCGCGCTTTGAACCCCGCGCCACTAACGGCAAAGCCATTACCGTGCTGGGAGCCAGAGCCAATAACCTGCGCGGAGTCGATGTTACGTTTCCTCTGGGCGTGATCACCGTGGTCACCGGCGTTTCCGGCTCCGGAAAATCAACGCTGGTGAATGACATTCTGTACAAAGCACTGGCAAAGGCGCTTTATCGTTCGCGTGAAGAGCCCGGCGCGCACAAGGCAATCTCTGGCGCGGAGCATATTGACAAAGTCATCCGCATTGATCAATCGCCCATCGGCCGGACACCGCGTTCCAATCCCGCGACCTATACCGGCGTATTCACGCATATCCGCGATCTTTACGCCATGCTGCCGGAGTCACGTGAACGCGGTTACAAGGCCGGACGTTTTTCTTTTAACGTCTCCGGCGGCCGTTGTGAGCACTGCCAGGGCGAAGGCGAGCGGCGCATTGAGATGAACTTTATGCCGGACGTTTACGTCCTATGTGAGGTCTGCGGAGGGCATCGCTATAACCATGAAACGCTGGCTGTGCGGTTCAAGGGCAAATCCATTGCCGATCTGCTAGAGACATCCGTCACTGACGCCCTGCCGATCCTGGAAGATATCCCACAAATCCGGCAGAAGCTGCAAACACTGGAGGACGTGGGCCTGGGTTATATCAAACTGGGCCAATCCGCAGTAACGCTTTCCGGCGGGGAAGCCCAGCGCATGAAGCTGGCCAAGGAACTCTCAAAGCGCCAAACAGGCCGCACGCTATACCTGCTCGACGAGCCAACTACCGGTTTGCACTTTGAAGATGTGAGTAAGCTGCTGGAAGTCATTCATCGGCTCACTGACTTGGGAAATTCAGTGATTATTATTGAGCATAATCTTGATGTCATCCGCAATGCTGATTGGATCATTGATTTGGGCCCTGAAGGTGGAGAAGACGGTGGAAGGCTTGTGGCCCAGGGAACGCCAGACCAGGTTTCGAAAATCAAGAAATCCTTTACTGGGCAGGCGTTGGCGGATTATCTTAACCCCCAGCGTAAGTAACTGAAAGATTTAGGTTTATTCGCTCTCGTTCCATATTCGTAACAAATCATAATTTCCGGTTAGCAGACTAAAAGATTAAAGTACATTGCTTTCAACCTTCTCCTTATACCTGGGCACAATCGAGGGGTAGCGACTTTGGCTTCCAAATGCTTCAACGCTACCCCTTTAGTCTTTCCCTAAGAAATCATTCGATGGTGTACATTGGCTTTAAGGGCCAACCGCCTCTTTTGTGCAATACTTGGATTCCAACACGCAGCCTGAGCCGATTCCACTCCCGGTAGAAGCGGCCATTCTTCCCCCGTCCTTCACGCCAGCGCCGACTGAAATTGACCTGCTGGATGTTTTGCTAATCATCGTAGCGGCTGGGGTAGCTTTTATTGTTGTGGGTAGCCTGGCGGCAGCGGCCTTTTTGCTAACGCATCGTTCCATGGGACTTACCCCCAAGGTGCTGGAAGACACCCTGAGCCGGAATGCTTTTTTCATTGTGCCCACGCAACTTGTAACTTATCTGGTGATTGTGGGTTTTATGGCGTTTCTGGTCTGGGCCAGGCACCAGAACTCTCTTTTGCAAGCCATTCACTGGAATTCGCCCAATCGAAGATATTTTGTCAACGCGCTGATGACAGGCGCTGCCCTGGCCCTGGTCTCCGATATTGGAGAAATCGTGCTGCATCGATGGATTCCCGATTCGCTGCCAATCACGGAATATTTTAAGGACCGCCCTTCGGCCCTGCTGCTCGGCGCCTTTGGCATTCTGGTGGCTCCGTTGATGGAAGAGATGATGTTTCGCGGTTTTATTTATCCAGCTCTCGCACGATGGACAGGCGTATCTGCTTCTGTCGTGATTACGGCCTCGGCTTTTACCCTTCTCCATGGAGCGCAGTTAGGATACTCATGGGCGCCGTTGCTGCTGATTTTTATTGTCGGCGTGATACTTACAGTCACCCGCGTGGTTACTAAGTCAGTGGCAACCTGCGTGATCGTTCACATGACTTATAATTTTGTGCTCCTGGGACAGACCTATCTCGTTACGCATGGGTTCCGGCAAATGCAGGGAATTTAGGCAGCAATCCCGGGTGAAGTAAGTGGTGAACTAGAAAAACATTATGTCTTCCGCGCGTGAGCAGCTTCTTGAATTGTTGGCCATTAACTCTTTTCGTCTGGGAGAATTCACTCTCTCTTCCGGCGGCAAGAGTGACTACTACATTGATTGCCGCACCACCACGCTCCACGCCCGCGGGGCAGAACTGACGGGGCGTGTCTTTCTGGAGCTTATTCAGCAGCAGGGTTGGCAGCCGCAGGCCGTCGGCGGGCTTACCATGGGCGCTGATCCCATTGTGGTGGCCACTTCAGTGATCAGCGCGCAGGCGGGAGTCCCCATCCACGGCTTCCTTGTTCGCAAGGCAGAAAAGGCGCACGGCATGGCCCGCCGAGTGGAGGGCTTTCAGGAAAAAGCAGCGCGCGTGGTGATTGTGGATGACGTATGCACCACCGGCAGTTCCACGATTCAGGCTATTGAGGCAGCGCGCGAATTCGGTTTCAACATTACCGGGGTGGCTTGCCTGGTGGAAAGATTGGAAGCCAAGGGACGTCCCGCAGTCGAACAAGCCGCTGCGCCGGCGAAGTTCATCTCGATCTTTACTTCAGACGACGTGAAGGCCGCGCATTTGAAGGGGCGTTGAATTGAAATCATTATGTGAAAGTATTTGGGCAGTAAAGTAACTTTCGCGCTGCTTTTTAATGCATCGTTAGTTTCCAAAGGCAGAAAAATTGAACGAGAGTTTTGACGAAGCAGTCCAACGTTTTCAAGCGTTTCTTGGCAGTAATGGCTTTCCCACCGGTATCGCGTGGCTAACTGCTTCTGATGTCCTGATTACAGGAGCGCGACTGATTTATGTTCGCGATCCTGATCTCCACGAATCGGAAAATGCGGCGCGGCATGCGTTTGAACTTGGCCTACGTGGTGGAAACGGTGTGTTGCTCAAGGCCCTCTTTTTCCAGAACGGTACAAGTTATTGCTCTATCTGGGTACCATCGGACGAGAGGGAAGCCGATCTGGCGCACATGCCAAAAGGAGTGAAATTGCAAGTAGTTTCTTCCGAACAGCCTGATATGGTCCTTGTTCGAACTATGGACAAGTGGAATTCTCTGGCAAAGCATTACGGTGATATGCAGACCCTCAGATCAGAATTCTTGTATTGAAGAAAAGATTTACAGGGTGGAAAAATTCATTTTTACTAACGCCGGCGATTCCAGGCTGCTACTTCCCTACCTGCTTCGTCGTCGGCACCGGCACCTGCTCCACAATGCTGATGCCAAATCCTTCCAGCGCTGCCACGCGTTTAGGATGGTTGGTCAGCAGGCGGATAGCCCGAAGATTGAGATCGGAAAGAATCTGCGCTCCCACGCCAATGTCGCGTTGGGTTTTGCGCTGGTGAGCCGGCGCTGAGGCGCGGGCCTCACGATGGAATGCCAGGCGCTTGCTTTCGTCAACGTTAAAACCCTTGGAACTCTGGTGCAGGTAAATCAGTGCGCCGGTGCCTTCACGAGAAATGATTTCCAGCGAGCGGTCAAGCACCTGCTGGCAATCGCATAACGATCCGCCAAAAACATCGCCAGCCAGACAATGCGCGTGCATGCGCACCAGCACCGGGCCGGTAGCGCGTTCCACGTCACCCTTGACCAAGGCAACATGCGACTCACCATCAAGCTGGCTTTCAAACGCGATCATCCGGAATTCGCCGTGCCGTGTGGGCAGCATGGCTTCGCCCACGCGGGTAACGTGGCTCTCCGTTTCCATCCGATAACGGATGAGTTCCGCCACGGTAAGCATTTTCAGGTTGTGCGTTTTGCAAAACTCAGTGAGATCAGGCACGCGGGCCATGGTGCCGTCTTCATTCATGATCTCGCAGATCACGCCTGCAGGAATCATGCCGGCCATCCGCGCCAGGTCAACCGAGGCCTCCGTCTGTCCGGCGCGGACCAGAACGCCGCCTTTGCGCGCACAAAGAGGGAATACGTGTCCCGGACGCACCAAATCGGCGGCGCGGCTTGCCGGATCGATGGCCACCTGAATCGTCCGTGCGCGATCATGGGCGGAGATTCCCGTAGTTACGCCTTCCCGCGCCTCAACGCTTTCATAGAATGCAGTTCCGTAAGGAGAGGTGTTTTCACGGGTCATGGGGCCGATGCGCAGGTAATCCAGCCGCTCCGGCGTCATCGCGAGGCAAATCAGACCGCGCCCGAATTTGGCCATAAAGTTAATGGCTTCAGGCGTAATCTTCTCGGCGGCCATGGTGAGATCGCCTTCATTTTCACGGTCTTCATCATCCACCACCACAATCATCCGACCAGCGCGGATTTCTTCGATAGCCGTGGGAACGTCGGTAAATGCGCCGTGGGTTGGCATGGCAGAATGAGCTTCTGCAATAAATTCTAGCAAATCTGTGGCAAAGTTCAGTCCACCCGTGCCCCGAAGATTGTTCCCGGGCTTACTTCAATGGAAGCGCCAATGCCAGTGTGACAGCAGCTATTACATATCCAGCGCCTTGCCAGGGTGGTGAATTCGACAGCCGGACAGGATATCGCTCAATCCGCGGCCTGGCAGCAGCTGTTATATAAGGTTCGCTGGCGACGTTTTCCCGCGGCGAAGAGAATAGCCCCAGATATTATTGACAAGGAACGTGATCCTTACTACTCCCTTAACCTAACCAAATTTAAGTGAAAGTGCCTATTTCACCAGAGTAGATGCTTCCGTACCCTCGCACATGAGCGACACCGACTTGTCGGGTTTGCTTTTTTATGACTTCATTTTGAGGATGGTTCATTGCTAAGAATAAGCTCCCTGCTTCTGCTGTGCCTGGTGGTTCCCGCGCTTAGCTTTGCCGGTGTCTCGACCAGTGTTCCCGTGAACGGTGCTACCGTCGGCTCGCCCACGCACTTCGTCGCGTCGGCCATGTCTCCGAACGGGCTGATCGCTTCCATGACCATCAATGTGGACAGCAAAGACGTCTACAAGACATTCACCAACAGTCTGGACACGTCCGTGGCCCTGGCGGCCGGGTCACATTCCGTCATCATGAAGGCGTGGGACAGCAAAGGGAACTATTTCCAGCAGGTGCTTTCCATCGCTGTTAACAGCAGCAGTCCAGCCCCCACCCCGGCCGTTCCAGGCAGGAGTGTCGTCTCTAAAATAGAAGAGATGTCTGGTTGGCAATCATGCAGCGCATGCGCGGGGCCAGGTGGAAATGGTATAAATACGGCCCACTCGCTAACGCAGGGTATCAAGAGTCCTTCGCTGGATGGAGCTTCTGGCCAGTTCTGGCTGGGAGGAACGCATCCATATACTAATGCTTTGTTCTTCAAGCCGCTTGGCGGCCGGACGGGCGCTACACACTTCATCCTTGATTTCGACTTCTGGATCGCTAATGCAACGGTCGCACAAGGATTGGAGTTTGACATCTTTTACTCGCGCGATGGCTTGAAAAACTACTTCCTCACCGAGTGCGACTCGCGCGGCATGTATGCCGGCACCTGGCAGGTTAGCGACGTGGTTATCGACACATGGCAGCATACCGGGCTGCCTTGTCACGTGAATTCGTTTGCCTGGAACCATGTCACTCTGGAGTTTTACCGCCAGCCGGACGGCAACACGCGGTTCGTTTCCGTTTCCATGAATGGCAACATGCAGTATGTGAACCGGACTTACGCGGCGGTTAAGGTCAATAGTTTTGAGATGAACGCAGCGGTGCAGTTGGATGGCGATGAGAAGCAAGACGACTTCTCGATCTGGGTAGACCAGATGAGCATTACATACTGGTAGAGATTATCGGCCGCAAATTTTGGGGGTGTTTCATCGCTTGAAGTGGAAATCCGGTGGGCCTGCGTAGCTCGCCTCTCACACAGGCCCAGTGTCGCTGAAACTGCCGACGCTCGGGCTTAGCACGGTGTCATCCACGTTCACAACATCCGCCCGGCGCAAATTTCTTCAATTGCAGTGGGGACGTCGATAAATCCGTTGTTGGCTGGCATGGCGGATGACCCTGCAACAAATTCTAGCAAATTGCGGCAAAGCCACCCGCCGATTGTCGCCTGTTAACCCAGGATTCTTTGCGGGCGTTTCAGAGAAACGCCCACTAGAGTTAATGCGTAAGCAGACCGTACACGTCCAGTTGATTGCCTGTGCCTACATAGACCCTGCCGTTGGCAATCATTGGAGTGGTGAATTTAACTGCCGGACCGGCGGTATCGCGCCCACCCGCAGCCTGGCTGCTGTTGTAAAGTTCGTTGGTTACATTCGCCGCGTCAGACGCATGCAGGATGGCGGGTCCATTGGTGCTCCATGCGTCCGTCTGCAGCTCCCAGACAATTCCGCCGCTGGTCCCATTGGCTGAGACAGACGGCGTGGCTCCGTGGTCACCGAAAGTGGTGGACGCGGACGCGACGCGGGCAAGCGTTCCATTGCTGTATTGGAACGCCTGCAAGGTTGCGGTTTGAGGATGGAAATACACCAACCCGTTGAAGTAGGCGGGTGTGCTGAAGATATTGTCAAATTGCGCATTGCCGATATCCGGAATGGTCTGCACCACGTTGTCGCAAGTCGTCGGGGGAGTTGAAGTGTTGTCGCAGGCCGGATTGCTAGGGGCATTGAACCCGCCCATGTGATCACGGTCGAGCACGAACACGCGGCCATCTTTGCCCCCACCTACCACTTCGTGGGGATGAGCGGAAGCGTTATCAGGCAGGATTAGGGGCCCTCCGCTACCAAGGTCGGCGTCATTTGCCCGCAGGAAAGCCTCATTCGACGGGGTAAAGGAATCGAGCACGGAAAGGTCGGCCGCGTTCAATTTCAGGAACGTGTCATTAAAGCCCGGTGCTGGATCGCCGAAATCAACCGCGGTCATTACATACAAGTTGCCCAAGCCATCAGTGGCAGGGGCGCCGCCGCCCATCCAGAGTGCGCCACCACCTCCGTTCGGCGTGGTATTGATTTTGCTTACCTGCTGCAGGGAAGCAGCGTTGTAGCCCATCAGCCATCCGTGCGGGCAGGCTCCAAAAGCGACGAACACAATGCCATTGACCAACGCAAGTCCCGGCCGCTGCAGGCAGGAATGTTCCAGCGTAATGCTGCCGTTCACGTTATCAAAGCCCGTCCCGGCAACGGTAGCGGTCACCTGTACCGGCCCTCCGAATTTCTCAGAGCCGTCATGAAGGTCCAAAGCATGGAGCTTGAAAATGCCTCCCTGCGTCTCCGCCACAACGTACAAAGTGTCGGTGGTTCCGTCGATCACCGGTGTGCCGGTGATTCCTTTTTCAACGCTGACTCCTTCTACCGTTTTCGATGGAACGCTTGGGCCAAGGTTTTTTTGCCAGAGCGCGTTCGGGCTCAGGCCGTCAGCGTCAAAGGCATAGACCGAGTTATGTTCAGTGGCTACGAACACCACGTTGTGTGTACCGCTCGAAATATTGGTCAGGCTTGAAACGAACAGCGGCTGGGCATACACCTGGCCATCCACGGGATACGAGAATTGTTTGCCGAAGGTTGAAGCATTAACGTTGGAAGGATTCAGAATGGTTTCGTTCGGATTTAGACCGGTGCGCTGGCCATCATTGTGGTAGGTAAGCATAGATACCGAACCGAAATCGGGCACCACAATCGTCGCCTGCGCTGTGGCGCTCAGAGCATTGTTTGCCACGCTGGCTGCTGTAATGGTGTGAGTACCGGCGGCCGCGGGCGCGGTATAAAGACCGGTGCTGGAGATAGTACCGGAAGCGCTGCTGCCACCTGCCTGTCCATCGACAGACCAGGTTACAGGAAGGAGCGAAGGGTCCGTGGGTGTGACAACAAATTGCTGCGATGCATTTACAGCCATCCTCGCAGCCGCCGGATTAATCGAAAGCCCAGCCGGAATAGTTACCTGGGCAGATGCCGTGCTGGTTGGCGTGTCCTTGCTGGTTGCAGTAATTGTATGTGTTCCAGATGTGGCGGGAGCGGTGTACAGGCCATTTCCATCAATTGTCCCGACTGAGGCATTTCCGCCTGCTACACCATCCACCGACCAGGCCACGCCGAGATTCGGGATGGGAGTGACTGTGGCAGTGAACTGCTGAGTTGCTTTAGCAGCAACCGTCGCCGACGCTGGTGAGATGCTTACGCTGAAGGCTGCGGTGACGGTAACTTGAGAACTCCCACTTTTGCTGGGATCTGCCATGCTGACTGCGCTAACCGTGTGATTGCCCGGCACGGAAGGCGCTTGATAATGCCCTGAGGAATCGATTGTGCCTGTAGTGCTATTCCCACCCGGCACATTGTCCACCATCCATGTAACGCTGGAATTGGTAGTACCAGTCACGGTGGCTACAAAAGCGCTGAACGCGGTTCCGGCGGCAACCGATACCGAGGGCGGCGCGACGGTGACGCTGAGCGCCCCGCTGGAGCCTGGTTTGTTGCTATTGCCGCTGCCAAGGCCGCCGCAATTGGCTAGAAAGGTGAGTAAGGCGAGTACGATAACGAGAAGAAGAAACGATACAGCTGGGGCCCTGAACTGCTTCACAACTGATACCTCATCCATCTATCTACACGCATCAATGCAGCTCGTTCCAGCGTGTCGATTGAAAATTAAATTCCGGATCTTCCAGGGGATTTCAGTCGTCCTGACTATTCTTGATGGGAGCTGCTCAAGTGGAGTTGCCAGCTCGGCTGCCGCTGGAATTTTATTTTCTCAAGAAATTAACCTTACTTCCCTGTAATCAGGCTGGGTTTGAGAGAGAATTTTTTTGTTTCTTCCGGCTAACGTTCCGGGATAAAGAACTCTGATTGCTACTGCCAATACTGGCAGGGCCGCGGGCAAGGGCTTACAATCTCTTTTATGGCAAAGTCTTCGTTGGAGCCCTTTGAAGTTGGCTGCCCGTGTTGCAATGCGGTGCTGAAAATCGATCCTGAGACCAAGGCCGTGCTTTCGCACGTGGCGGCAGTCAAACCTAAAATGTTCAATGACTTTGAGGCCGCTGCCAAAGCCATGCGCGAGCAGGAAGGGCGTAAGGAATCCATTTTCCGCCAGGCCGTGGACGCGCAGAAGAATAACGCAAGCCTGCTGGAAAAGAAGTTTCAGGAAGCAGTAAAGAAGGCCAAGGAAACGCCTGACGAGGGCCGTCCCCTGCGCGACTTTGATCTGGACTAGCTGACCGCTTTGCCCGCGAAACTCCTACTGCTCGGACATAGAGGCGCCCGGCTTTATGCGCCGGAAAACACCGTCACCGCCTTCAATCTGTCACTTGAACACGGCGTTGATGGTTTTGAGTTCGATGTCCGCTGCACCAGCAACAAACAGTCCATCATTTGCCATGACAGAAAAATTAACCGCATGGTGGTGCGCTCGCGTACCCTGGAGCAGATCCATGCAAGCTGTCCGCTGGATACGAAACCGCCTTGCCTGGAAGATGTGCTTGATCTCTACTCGCGCACAGCATTCCTCAACATTGAAGTTAAGGTTCGAGGGATGGAGCGCGTTATAGTCCAGGCCATCAAGCGCTTTCCTCCGCAACGTGGATACTTCATCTCGTCATTTCTGCCCAGTGTTGTCCGCAAACTGAATGCTCTGGATAAAACGCTGATTCTGGGTGCGGTCTCAAAGTCTTATTGGCACCTGAGGCGCTGGAAAAAACTGCCAGTCAGCTACGTGGTGCCGCACCATAGTCTACTCACTCCAGAATTGATAGCGATGCTTCATGACGCCGGTAAAACCGTAGTCACATGGACCGTCAACGATTCAGAACAAATGTTGCGTGTGGCAAAAATGGGCGTGGATGGAATTATTTCCGACGATACGAAGCTGCTGGTGAAGACGCTTGGCGTGTAACAGCGGTTTGTCGCGCAGCAACACTAAAAAAGACCTTCCCGCCGGGCTGGCAGGAAGGTCGAGTTACCTTAATGGAGAGGCAACTAAGCAGCAGGTTTAAGTACCGTCACTTTTACAGGCTCATCAAACTGTTCATTCTCAGTCGATCCTTCAAGGGCAGTAGTGGAAGACCGGCCGCTTGCAATCGTCTGCGCGACCTCATCAAAATAGCCGGTGCCCACAAATCGCTGGTGCCGGACCGCCGTATAGCCTTTATCGGCGCTTTTAAATTCTCTTTCCTGGAGACGTGAATAGGCGGTCATGCCTTCACGAGCATAGCCATGCGCAAGCTCAAACATGCTGTAATTCAGCGCATGGAAGCCCGCCAGCGTGACAAACTGGAATTTGTACCCCATGGCCGCTAGTTCATCCTGGAATTTTGCGATCGTCGCGTCATCCAGCTTCTTCTTCCAATGGAATGACGGCGAGCAGTTATAGGCCAGCAGTTTGCCGGGGAACTTGTCATGAATGGCCTCGGCAAAGCGCCGCGCCTCTTCAATATTTGGCTCTGAGGTTTCACACCAGATCATGTCCGCATATGGCGCGTAAATCAGGCCGCGCGCTATAGCTGCATCGATTCCACCCTTGAAGCCCAGGTACCCTTCGGGCGTGCGATCACCGGTGAGGAACTCTAGGTCCCTAAGATCACTGTCTGAGGTCAGCAGTTTGGCGCCATTGGCATCCGTGCGGGCAATCAGCATTGTTGGGACGCCCATGATGTCCGCCGCCAGCCGCGCTGCTATCAGCTTTTGAACAAACTCCTGCGCGGGCACCAGGACCTTGCCGCCCATGTGGCCGCACTTTTTTGCTGAAGCGAGTTGATCTTCAAAATGCACTGCGGCCGCGCCCGCTTCGATCATTGATTTCATCAACTCAAAAGCGTTCAGGCACCCGCCAAAGCCGGCCTCGGCATCGGCCACTATGGGAGCAAACCAATACATTCCGTTTTTGCCTTCGGCATGGTGCATCTGGTCAGCGCGGAGAAAGGCATTGTTAATTTCTTTCACCACATTGGGAACGCTGTTGCAGGGATACAGGCTCTGGTCCGGATACATCTGCCCGGCCAGGTTGGCGTCCCCCGCCACCTGCCAGCCGCTAAGGTAAATTGCTTTCAGGCCAGCCAGCACCTGCTGAACAGCCTGGTTGCCGGTCATCGCGCCCAACGCTTTTACATAAGATTCGGTGTGGAGCATGTCCCAGAGTCGTTTTGATCCCAGGCAAGCCAGTGTGTACTCAATCTGCACAGTCCCGCGCAGCCGGACCACATCTTTCGCAGAATAAGGCCGTTCAATGCCGGTCCAGCGGGGATCTTGCACCCAGGTATCTTGTAAGCGTTGATCTTGTGTTTGTCGCACGATGGTTTCTCCGTTTAAGAATGTTCGGGTCAAAAAAGAAGTCAAGAGTTTCTTTTCGCCGGAACCATTAGATGCGCGCTCTAGTCACACTACAAGCACACACGTCCGAATCGGACGGGTGGCACATCTCATGCCGATTGAAAAACATTGCTTTCAAAGGGGTGCTTCGACGGAAATCCGCCGGAATGTCTTCAAATGTTTCTTTTTTGCAGCGGAAGAATACCTCCTATTTTCTGGCAAAAGGAGGGCCGAATGTCGCATCCATTTTGAAAGAAGATAAAAAAAAGAAGATAAATGGAGAGATAATTATGCTGAAGTTTTTGACAGGGATTGCTGCCGGCATTGGTGTTGGGCTATTGCTCGCCCCCAAAGCGGGCAGCCAGACACGCGAGCAACTCGTCCGGCTTACAAAACAGCCAGGCGAAGTGGCACGAGAAAAGATCGAGGATTTGCAGCACAAGGTGGGTGAATTCGGCGCCGATATTGGCCGTCAAATGGCGGAAGCAGCAATTGACAAGGTCGTTCCGAAAAACCTTTCAAGCGGTTCGCAACAACGCAGCGGATAATGCTTGATCTTGATCAAGATGGCGCAAGTTACAAGGACTTAGCCCGCCTTAACCCGCTTTTTTGCGGCCAACATGCGTCTCACTGCTGGCATCACTAAGTTAAGTTGCACGCGATCGGAAGTGAAGTGAATCTTCCTCTAAATAAATTGGTAATGCCTGTGCTGAAGAATCGGGCATTGCCGTTCTTCATTCAGAACACATCTGTCCTGTCATCCTCACATTGCAGCAAACGCAATTCATACACCTACCTCCACAAAATTGTCGACAAGGAGAGCCGCCTATGCCATTGCTGAATCTTCCTTTTTTAAAGCCTAAAAATCCGATTCCTATTGATGTCCATGTTATCTGGCTGCCTGATGGCATGAGTTGTGATGGCGACACCATCTCCGTCACGGCAGCGGAGCAGCCCTCAATTGAAGATTTGATCATGGGGGCTATCCCTGGGATTCCCAAAGTGGTGCTTCACAATCGCGTGCTCGCTTACGAGCAAGGTGGTGAAGAGTTCATGGAGTGGCTGTATAAAGCTGAACAAGGTAAATTGACGCCTTTCGTCCTGGTGATTGAAGGCTCTATTCCAAACGAGAAAATCAAGAGCGAGGGTTATTGGACAGGTTTGGGAAATAACAGCGAAGGGCAGCCGATCCCAGTGAATGAATGGATTGACCGGCTCGCTCCAAAGGCCTTTGCCGTAATTGCCGCCGGAACTTGTGCAGCGTATGGCGGCATTCATGCAATGGCCGGCAATCCTACGGGCAGCATGGGATTAGCGGATTATCTTGGCTGGAAGTGGCGCTCGTGGGCCGGCGTACCAATCATTAACGTCCCCGGCTGTCCGGTGCAGCCGGACAACATGACTGAAACTCTGCTCTATCTTCTTTATCAGGCGGCGCAGATGGCGCCTCTTATTCCGCTGGACGAGCAGCTTCGCCCCACATGGCTGTTTGGCAAAACGGTCCATGAAGGCTGTGACCGTGCAGGTTATTACGAGCAAGGTGATTTTGCCCATGAATACGGATCACAGAAATGTCTGGTGAAGCTCGGCTGTTGGGGGCCGGTGGTGAACTGTAACGTTACCAAGCGCGGCTGGATGCGCGGAATCGGCGGCTGTCCCAATGTCGGCGGCATCTGCATCGCCTGCACCATGCCGGGTTTTCCGGATAAATTCATGCCATTTATGGACGAGCCTCCCGGCGCCCGTGTCTCTACGGCGGCGACCGGGACTTATGGACGGATTATTCGTGTGTTGCGCGCCATCACGAATGCCAGCGGCAACAGAGAGCCTAAGTGGCGGCACAGTGGCAACAAACTGAATACAGGATATGTACCTACAACCTACGGAAAGGATGCAGACAATGCCAATCGCTAGTGAAGAACGTGCCCGGCGCACCACAGTCGATAAAAAACTGGTTTCGATGAACTGGGACCCGATCACCCGAATTGTCGGCAGCCTTGGGATTTATACCAAAATTGATTTTGAAAACCGTGAAGTAGCTGAATGCTTCAGCACGTCATCAATGTTCCGGGGATACAGCGTTTTCATGAAAGGCAAGGACCCGCGGGATGCTCCCTTCATCACCAGCCGCATCTGCGGCATCTGCGGTGACAATCACGCCACTTGCGCCGTCTATGCGCAAAATATGGCGTTCGGAGTTAAGACTCCCAATATTGGCGAGTGGATCATCAACCTGGGCGAAGCCGCCGAATACATGTTTGACCACAACCTGTTTCAAGACAATCTGGTCGGCGTGGACTACTGCGAGAGGATGGTGAAGGAAACCAATCCCGCGGTACTAGAGAAGGCAGAGAGGACCAAGGCCCCCAACAGCAACGTGCATGGATACCGGACTATTGCGGACATTATGCGGGCCTTCAATCCATTTACCGGCGAATATTACCGTGAAGCCCTGCAGATGAGCCGCTTGACGCGAGAGATGTTTTGCCTGATGGAAGGGCGGCATGTGCATCCTTCCACGTTGTACCCGGGCGGCACGGGAACGGTTGCGACGATCCAGTTATTCACTGATTTCCTGGTACGCCTGATGCGCTACATCGAATATATGAAAAAGGCTGTGCCTTTGCACGATGATCTGTTCGACTTTTTTTATGAAGCTCTTCCGGGATATGAAAAGGTTGGCCAGCGCCGCGTCCTTCTCGGCTGTTGGGGCTCCTGGAACGATCCGGAGCATTGTGACTATCAATACAAGCACATGTCTGGTTATGGAAAGAAAATGTTCGTGACTCCCGGCGTGATTGTGGATGGCGAATTGGTCACAAATGATCTGGTTGACATCAATCTCGGCATACGCATTCTGCTGGGCAGTTCGTATTACGAGGATTGGGAGGACAAAGAGGTATTCGTAAAGAAAGACCCTCTGGGTAATCCGGTTGATAAGCGTCATCCGTGGAACCAGACTACCACCCCAGTCCCGCAGAAGCGCAATTTTGACGGGCATTATAGCTGGGTGATGTCGCCCCGCTGGTATCAGGAAAAAACCAAAGATTATCTGGCGCTTGATACCGGTGGTGGACCGATTGCCAGATTATGGTCAACGGCCCTCTCAGGACTGGTGGATATCGGTTACATCAAAGCGACCGGCAAGAGCGTGAAGATCAACCTGCCGAAGACCACAACTAAACCTGAAGTGGAATTTGAGTGGAAGATACCCAAATGGAGCAATGCCATTGAGCGTAATCGCGCACGCACCTACTTCCAGGCATACGCCGCAGCAGCCGCAATGTACTTCGTAGAGAAGGCAATCGCCGACGTGCAGCAGGGACACAGCAAGACATGGGCGCCGTTTGAAGTGCCGGAAGAATCTATTGGGTGCGGGTTCCACGAAGCAGTGCGTGGCGTGTTATCGCATCATGTAGTCATACGTGATCGCAAGATCGCAAACTACCATCCCTATCCACCTACGCCGTGGAATGCAAGTCCCCGCGACGTTTACGGGACGCCCGGGCCTTATGAAGATGCAGTACAAGACATGCCAATTTTCGAAGAAAATGGCCCGGCCAACTTTAAAGGCGTTGACATCATGCGGGCGGTCCGCAGCTTTGATCCATGCCTGCCGTGCGGGGTCCACATCTTTGGCGGCAAGGGTAAACTTCTGGAAGTCCGGCATGTTCCAATGTTCGGGGTCATGGAATGAGCACAAATACCGCAATGCCAGCCGCAATATCGGAGCATGATTCGTTTGAGATCGAGCGGCAAATCCAGCAACTCGAAAGGATAGCCGATCCCGCGGTGCGGTCCTTAACAATGGACCTGCTTTTTACCGTGTTGCATCTGCATGCAGAAGCGCTCGGCAACATGCTTCGTATTGTGGCTGAAACCAGCGACAATCCGGAAACAGTGCTGGCGCGCCTCGAGAGCGACGCACTTGTACGCAGCGTGCTTTTACTTCACGGTCTTCATTCACAGCCAGCGAGCTCCCGGATTGCCCGCGCTCTCGCAGAATTGGAAGCTCCTCTTCGTAAGCACAGGGCTTCAGCGGAGGTAGCTAGGGCCGATGAGAGCGTCCTGGTCATTAAGGTGCGGCTGGAGGACCATACTTGCGGATCAACCGCCGAAATGGTGCGATCTCTCATTGAAGGAAAGCTGGTTGATGCCGCGCCGGAAATTCCGGAGATCGTGGTTGAGTTAGTACAGCCCCCACCTGTCAGCAGTTTTGTCCCAATCGAGTCTGTCCAACCTGCCCGCGCGTCGCATGTGGGCGAAATAACCGAGAGAGAGGTGCATCAGTGAGTGACAATTACACGTCAAAAGCCAGCAAGCCATCGCATACTCCTGGAACATTGCGCGGAGAAGAAAGAATAAAGACAGGAGGAAAGGAGCCAGGGCGGGAAAAGGATATTCCCACCGCCCGTAGCGCCACCTCGATTAATTCGAATGCACGCGGCCCGATTGACAAGAAAATGCCGAACCTTCTTCCGGCGTAATCATTGCGGAATATATGAACAATTCTGATATTCGCGGTGGTGAGGTTCGCGCATTGCTTGCGCTCAAGCAGCTTGGGCGCAAACGCAGGTTTGTTGAATTTTGCGAACTGTGCTCACGGGAACTCGGCCCCGTGCACCCTCACCTGATTGAACCTGTAGCGCGGCGGATCGCCTGTGCATGCACTGCATGCGCGCTTCTGTTTGAGGACAACACTACCGGGCAGTATCGCCGTATTCCGCGGGACGCCATCAGGCTTGATGGATTCAACATCGAAGATGTGCAGTGGGAAAATCTGTCTATTCCCATCGGCCTGGCATTCTTTTTTTTCAGCAGTGCTGCTGGCCGCGTGGTAGCTATGTATCCCAGTCCCGGAGGAGCAATGGAATCCACTCTGTCTCTTGAAGCTTGGGGAGATGTCGCGCAGCTCCACCCCCGGTTGCAGCGCATGCAGGCAGACGTGGAAGCTTTATTGGTGAACCGGCTGGGGAAGAAACACGAATACTTTCTTGCTCCCATTGACCGCTGTTACGAGCTGACTGGAATTGTGCGTAAACACTGGCACGGGTTTACCGGAGAAGAAGTCTGGCGCGAAGTTGAGGCCTTCTTTGACGGTCTGCGCGGAAATAAAACAGAGGAGGCGCATGCCAAATCTGCGCTTTGACATTGAATCCGTCAGCAGCATGGTGGATTCCGCCACGCCGGTACTGGTGTTCCGCGTGCGCATTTCGAATCTTATGGCTGAGGAGCGCGTCCACTCGATTTCGCTGAATACGCAATTGCACATTCAGCCGGCGCGGCGGCGCTATGCACCGAATGAACAGGCGGCGCTGGCAGACTTGTTCGGGGAACCGGCACGATGGGGCACAACCCTGCGTCCGCTGTTCTGGACGCATATTTCTGTGACCGTTCCGGAGTTTCAAGGCACGTATATAGCGGAGTTGCGCGTTCCCTGCACCTTTGATTTTAACGTCGCGGCGACAAAGTATTTTCACGCTGTTGAAGAAGGCGAAATTCCTGTGATTCTGCTGTTCAGCGGCACCGTCTTTTACATTGTGGATGAGTCGGTGCAGGTAGCGCTGATCCCCTGGTCGCAGGAACTGGCGTGCAGTGTTCCGGCGGCGGTGTGGAAAGAGATGATGACGCTGCATTATGCAGATTCAGCATGGCTGACTTTGCGGCAGGATGCTTTTAACAGGCTCTACCGCTACAAGGTTCGGCATGGGCTGCCTACCTGGGAGCAAATGGTGGATCATGTCCTGGCGGCGGCTGGGGAAACTGAAAGATGATGGAATTTGAAGACCCTCAATCCGCCCGCCGCGGTTTTGGCTTTTTGGGAAGAAAGTTACGCCTGAACAAGAAAGAAGAGCAGAGACTATGAATCTAACGACGAAGGCTGTTTGGAAATTGATGGGAGCTACTGCTGTGGTAGTTGCTGCCGCTATGTTTGTTTCAATGCTGCCTGATCTGCGCCGTTACTTGAAAATAGAGTCAATGTAACCTGCAGGTGAGAGTTATATGGATAGAAGCGCGGGGAAATGAGATGCCATGTCACACCCTGAGTTGCAGCATCGGAGTGTGTGGATCCGCAACCGGTAAAGCACAATAGGAAACGCTGATCGAATGCGTGATTGCAGCCAGGGAGGTAGACCACAAATGAACCTTGCTGCGGTGGAACAGATCGCCAGGGCTGTTCTCTATGAAGGGTACATGCTGTACCCGTATCGGCCCTCGTCGGTAAAAAATAAACAACGCTGGAACTTTGGCGTACTCTCTCCCGAAGCGTACTCAGCGCTCCAGGGCGGCACTGATCCGTGCTTTTCACAGACAGAGTGTCTGGTCTATGCCAGTCCCGACTGCACGATTGAGGTGCGAGTCAGATTCCTGCATCTGATTGCGCGCACAGTTGGCAGATTGATGAGGCCGCAGGCGGACGGTGACTTGGTAAAGGAGCCGGAATTTGAACTGGTGGAGAGGTTGCAAGTTGCTGGACAAGTGTTACAGCCATGGGAAGAAGCGGAAGAGCGCGAAGTTGTACTTTGCCTTACCGGCAAGGAACTTCTGGCCAGTACCATCCATCCATTCAACTTTGAAGGCGTCAAAAGGCTGGAGCAGGTGCGCGATGAAACCGGCATTGTCAATGGGTTGATCATCCGAAAGAGTGAAACTGTTTGCGGCCAAGTCGAAATTTCAACTGAACAGAGTACAAGCGCGAACGTATTCAAGCTGACAATTCGCGTCTGCAATACCACACCATTGGAGCACGCTGAGCTGAAGACCCGTGATGAAGTCCTTAAATCCTCGCTTCTCTCTGCCCATGTGGTGCTCGGCGTAACCGGCGGTGAGTTTGTTTCTTTGCTGGAACCTCCGGAACACTTGCGGAAAATTGTCCTGAACTGTAAGAACATCGGCACATGGCCTGTGCTGGTGGGCGAAGCTGGCCAGCGTGATACGCTGCTCTCTTCCCCCATCATCCTGTATGACTATCCGCAAATTGCTCCTGAAAGCGCGGGCGATCTGTTTGACGGCGCTGAAATTGACGAAATTCTTTCGCTTCGCATCATGACATTGACGGAGGATGAGAAGCGCGAGATGCGTGAGTCTGACGTACGCGCGCGCGAGATACTGGAGCGGACTGAAGCCTTGCCGCCTGAACAGCTCATGAAACTTCACGGCGTTGTCAGATCGTTGAATCCATTGGAAGACGAGGAGGCCTCGTGAACGAGTGGGAGTGGCAGCTTTTGGAAGACAAGAACGTTCTTGATTACGTAGAGATCGGCGGTGTCGAGGTCAGAGCAGGGGACCGCATTCGCCTGAAGCCGAATAAGGGCGGAGATGTGATGGATATTGCCCTGGCGGGGCAAGTTGCGACCATTGAAGCAATCGAACAGGACTATGAAGGCAGGCAGCACATCTGCGTGGTGCTGGATGACGATCCTGGCCGCGACCTCGGGTTGATGCGGCAGCCCGGACATAGGTTTTTTTTCGACCCCTCAGAAGTCGAGCCGCTGCCTAAGACCGAGAGTGAACCGCAGCGAGCAAAACAGAAGCCGCGCATTCTCATTGCCGGTATCGGCAACATTTTTCTAGGCGATGATGCCTTCGGTGTAGAAGTCATAAAACGCCTTGCCACGCGCAAACTGCCGGAAACAGTTCGCGTTACTGACTTCGGCATTCGCGGTTTTGATCTTATGTATGCTCTTCAGGACGGATATGAAACTACCATTCTGGTGGATGCCTCTCCACAAGGCCAGCCCCCGGGAACAGTTTTTGTGATGGAACCTGATCTGAACTCGGCCCGAAGCTCCGAGCAGCAGAGCGTGGTTGAGACTCATGGTATGAACCCCATGAACGTGATTCGCATGGCCAAAGCCATGAACGTGCCGTTGAAGCGGCTGTTGGTGGTGGGTTGCGAACCGGAGACGCTGGGAGGCGCAGAAGGGCATATGGGGCTGAGCGCCACAGTTCAGGCCGCGCTGGATGAAGCTGTGGAGGTCATTGATAATGTGGTGAATCTGATTCTGGATGGTACATGGCAAGACAGCAAGAGCTAAGCGGCCCAAGCGGTCTGTGTCTGCGAATACGATGGGATTATGAGATTCCCAGAGTGGATGAACCAAATCGCCGTGCCCTGTGAAGTTCGGAAACGAGGGCATCATAACCCGCAAGAACTTCAACCCCACTTACGCCTAATTGATGGTGAGCAAGCGTAAAAGCTACCGCGGCTTCTCTGGTTAATTCTTGAAATCAGATATCGGTTTTGAACCCTAATTTTGCGCGGATTTTGATCGGGGTCTAAAATCCTCCAATTTTCTGCTTCCTATTGGCAAGCAATAGGAGTCTAATGAACACATGAGACTCCTATAATGTTCCTATATGACTGATCAAAATAGAAAAAGCGATGTATGGCAGGGCACCATGGCTCTGATGGTTTTGAAAACCCTGGAGGCCATGGGGCCACTGCACGGCTACGGGATCGCGCGGCGCATTGAGCAGATCAGCGGTGACCGGCTTTCGCTGAACTACGGCAGTATCTATCCGGCATTGCTGCGCCTGGAGCAGGAGCGGGCCATAGCATCCGAGTGGGGTATGTCAGAGAACAATCGGCGGGCAAAATTCTACCGGCTCACATCCGCGGGACGCAGGCAGCTTAAGCAGGAAACTCAGGAGTGGCAAGAAGCGTCGAGCATTGTGGCTCGGTTTCTGGCGGCAAAGGAAACTTTATGAAGGTTCTCTGGAGATTGTGGGCGCGAGTGCAGGGACTGTTTAGCAGGAATATACGTGACCGCGAGCTGGCGCAGGAGTTCGAATCACACCTGCAAATGCACATTGATGACAATGTTCGCGCCGGCATGGGCTTTGAGCAGGCAAGGCGAGAAGCGCTGGTGAAGTTTGGCGGCATGGAGGCGGCCAAGGAAGCTGTCCGCGAAACTTCGCGCATGGTCTGGGTTGAAACAACAGTTAGTGATGCCCGATATGCTGCACGCGGGCTGCGCCTGAATCCAGGCTTTGCTGTTACTGCGATTCTCTCGCTGGCACTGGGGATCGGCGCCAGCGTTGCCATTTATACGGTCGCGGACAATCTTCTTCTGCGCCCGCTTCCATATCCAGCGGCGCAACAATTGGTCATGCTGTATGAGACCAATCCACATCAGGCTTTGAAGCATAACGTGATCTCGCCTGCAAATTACTTTGACTGGAAGGCGCAAAGCTCATCCTTCTCCGCTATCGGCGGTTTTTTTGATTTTCATGTAATTGTCGGCGATGGCAAGCGTACGGAAGAAATCGATGCGCAGGCCATGAGCGGAGAGGTGTTGCCTGCCCTGGGCGTGCAGCCCATTCGCGGACGCGTGTTTACCACACAGGAAGATAAGGACGATGCACACGTGGCGGTGATCAGTTATCGCCTCTGGCAAAACTGGTTTGGCGGCGATGACGCAGTGATCGGACGCCAACTGCAAGTGAATTCACGGCCATTCACGATCATAGGAGTGCTTCCACCTGAGTTTTACTTTAATACGCGCTCCTGTGATATCTGGTTGACGCTGGGCCTGAATCCGGCGGACAACCTGCGCAAGACGCAGGGTAGATGGATGTGGGCCGTAGCCAGATTGAAGCCTACAGTCACTCTTAGCCAGGCGCGCGCTGAGATGAGCGGTATTGCCCAGCGGCTGGAGATTGCGTATCCGGAATTCAATAAGGGCTGGGGCGCTGCCGTTGAACCATTGCGTGATTCTTTTGTTGGAGAGGTAAAAACCTCACTTCTAGTCCTGCTTGGCGCTGTTACTTTACTGCTCTGTGTGGCTTGCGCCAACGTTGCCAATCTGTTGTTGGCCCGCTACACCACCCGCAGACGAGAAATGGCGATACGAGGAGCGCTGGGAGCTGCTCGCGGCCGTCTGGTGCGTCAACTGCTTACTGAAAGCCTCATTTTGGGTCTGGCAGGAGGCATTCTCGGAATTGTTTTGGCATATTTCGCGGTTTCTGGATTGGTCGCTCTGGCGCCGCGTGAACTGACGCGCTCCGTGCAGATCACGTTTGACCTGCGCATTGTTGTATTTGCTTTTCTGCTGTCGGTGGTAGTCAGCATTGTTTTTGGTCTGGCGCCGTCATTAGTGGCTTCTGGCGGGACCCTGAACCACGGGCTGCATGAAGATAGCCGGCAGAGCACCGGCACGGGGAACAGGTTGCGCAGCTGGCTGGTCGCGCTGGAGATCGCCTGCTCAGTAGCGCTCATGGCTGGAGCGGGCCTGCTCTTCCGCAGTCTTGTGGGACTACAAAATGTTGATCCTGGGCTTGACGAGCACAACGTTCTGACGTTCCGGGTGTCATTGCCCGAGCAGCGCTATGGCAGTACACAAAAGCGGCTTGAGTTCTTTTCCGGTGCAACAGAACGGCTGGGTGAATTGCCGGGTGTACGCTCAGCCAGTGCTGTCAGCTACCTGCCATTTAATGGTCAGGCGGCCGGAACTGCCGTGCAGATTGGCGGCCGTCCCCCCGCAAAGCCTGGGGAGGAATTGGTTGCAACTATTCGCACGGTCATGCCGGGATATTTTCGCACGATGGGTATTCCGCTAAAGAGCGGCCGCGACTTCACTGCCTCTGACAATCTGGCGGCAACACCACCCCGATTCATTGTGAATGAAACATTTGTTCGTAAATATCTGACGGACGAAGATCCTATTGGAAAGCAGATCAGTCCCTGGATGAACAAAGAGAATCCATTTGGAGAGATTGTGGGCGTGGTGGGCGATGTGAAGGAAGGAACGCTCGACAAAGAACCTGCGCCAACGGTGTATTACATCTATTCTCACCTTGATTACGGCGAGATGGTTTTCGTTCTACGCACTCAAAAAGATTCGCTGAGCCTTGCAGCAAGCGCACGCAAGATGATTCAGGAACTTGATCCGGAATTGCCGGTGTCGCAGTTGCGATCCATGGAGACGGTTGTAAGGCAAACTTTTTCACGCCAGCAGTTCAGCACAGTCCTGCTTGGAAGCTTCTCCCTGGCGTCATTGGTGCTTGCGGCAATTGGGATATATGGGCTGCTGGCTTACTCGGTCACCCAACGCACACGAGAAATTGGCGTGCGGGTGGCGCTGGGGGCCGAGCCACATAGTATTGTGCGAATGATCATCGCCAGCGGAGCTCGCATGGTCCTCATTGGAGGAGGGGCCGGATTGATAGGAGCTTTTGCCTTATCCGGGCTGATGAAGAGCCTGCTTTTTGGGGTGGGCCCGCGCGACCCCCTCACCTTTATCGCTGCGCCAGCAATTTTTGTGGCAGTAGCACTTATAGCGGCTTATGTGCCAGCCAGACGCGCAGCGAGAGTCTCTCCGACGGAAGCCTTGAGGGCGGAGTAAGTTTCGGCTTCTGAATTCTTAGCTGGGTGACGTAACGCTGTTTAATGCATGCGGGGCCGAATGACGCGATGAAGCCGAAGAAGGCCATGGGGGCGTTACTCTATTCTTACCGTCCGATCGTTAATCTTTGGAAATTTATTGAACACCAGCGGATCATGGCCAGGAATGATCAGGTTGGGCGAAGCAGCTAACTGTTTCATGCGATCCTGGGCGCGCAGGTTAGATGCGGCGTCGAGCGTCTGGGCGATGGGTACGTGCTTCTCAAGATTTTCATAGAGATACATGTTGTCACTGGCCAAAATCACGGTTCCCGCCTTGGTATTCACGCCGACAAACTGCGACTGAAATGTATGCTTGCCGCCGATATAGCAGGTAATGCCGGGAAAGATTTCCTGAGCGTCGCCATTGACCAGGGTGACTCGGCCGGCAAGGTTGAGTTTGACTGCCGCGAGAACATCTTCCGGCTCAATGCCGCCATGCGTGCGAGGGCTTTGCCAGGCTTCTCCGGTGTAGTAGGTGTATTCATCTTTTTGTAGCCAGATGCGCGCATGGGGGAATAGGTCCACGCCATCAGCGTGGTCCCAGTGCATGTGCGTGATGATAACGTCGGTCACGTCTTCTGCCGTAAGCGCGGGCGTGATGCCGGATTGGGCGACAGCGTCAGAGGGCTTGAGGAAACCCTCAACTTTAAATTCCTTGAAGAACTGCGGGCGGTAGAAGCCTGAATCAACGAGGATGACTCGGCCATTGCCGCGGATGAGCCAGATGGTCATAGCGATGGCCAGTTTGCGGTCTGGGGCAGCGCCGGTGATAAGCGCATTAACAGGGAAGTCGGGAATGGAGGCGTAGCGGATGGCATAGACCTCATAAACCGGCGCATCGGTGTGAGTCACAGAATGAGCTTCAGAAGTTGCGGTACCGGGCTGAGCGTTTGCAGACTGCGTGGCTTTGGTTGCGATCAGGGTATTTCCGTCCCGGGTCAAAGCAGAGTAGATTGGCGGTGGGACGAAAGGAATCTCTGCCGACGGCAGAGTTGCGGTTTGGGCATCGGCCACAAGAACAAAAAGAAAAAAGAGAAAGCTTGTAATGGATTTTGTTATCATTTGGGTACCCTCTTAAGAGTCATGGTCCCGCCATGACTTGCAGCATGTGCCAAGGAAAGACCCGCATGAATAATATAGGAATGTCGAGGATCCCCAAGGTACCTTCATTGCTGCGCCAGGTTGGATTTAGCTTTTTGCTTGGGTTTGGCCTGTTTGTGCTGGGCGCGGTGCTGCAAAGCATGCTGGATCAGCGCCGCGTAAGTGGTTTGAGCATTTACATTGACGACCTGGTGATGGCTGTGCTCGCCGGACTGGTCGTGTTTGCCTATGAACAACGTCGATCCAAAGATATCCGGCAAAAATTGGCGGTGATTGCCGGCATGAACCACCACGTCCGCAATGCACTGCAAGCCATTTCTTATGTGCCGTATGCGGAGCAGGCAAAACAGATCTTGCTGATCCAGCAGTCGGTCAATCGCATCCAGTGGGCATTGCGGGAGATATTGCCCGGTGAGCCTGCGGAAGGCGAGAAGATCCCGCCGGCAGCCGCGGCCCTGGAATAAAAACGCCGCACAAGAACTGATCCCTAGGATTGTTTGTTTCACGTCTCAGGTAGGCTACACTTCCGCCCGAGATCCCTCCAGGAGTAAACCATGCGTCGAATGAAGTTCCTTTAATGCTACTTATCGTGAGTGGCAGCAGGCGCACAGCACGCGGAAGTGGTAAAAAAACTTTGCGGGGCGCTTCTCTGGATCCCTTCAAACCACCCCACTGCATGCACTAATATCTTAAATGGGAAGTGCCGCATCCAGCGGCACAATATAACTACGCATGAAAGAAAGGAAAGACTATGAACGGAAACAACGAAAATAACAGAGTCCTGAGTCGCCAGAACGCACGCGAGCTGACCCCGGCGGAAGTTGACCACGTCACCGGCAATATCAACACTTTGACAATCTGTTCCTGGGATCCCTATCGCGGAGCCAAGGACTGCGACACGGTGGGCTAATTCCCACCACGAAAACTTAGACCGTATGCTCATTCCATTCCGACGCCAGCAAAGATGGTGACGTTGGCGAGTACTAACCCAATCCTGCGCGGACGGGTGTCCAATCATGCCGTCCGCCGCAGGCCAGCAAGGAGAGGGACATCCAATGAAGATCTTGATCACCGCTCCGGAGAATGAAAATCACACTGCCCCGTTAAAGTGGGCGCTGGAGCAAGCTGGATACTCCGTGGCCTGCTGGGCGGGCTTGGGATGGACGGAGACCAGACAGGCATCGATCTCTTTGCTCGCAGACACGCAACTCAAACTTGGCCATCATTTGGTTGAGCCCGGCGACGTGATTTGGATTCGCCGGCCATTGGAACCCAAGCCCAATCCGCAAACGTCTCCTGAAGATGCGAAGTTTGCAGCCAATGAATACCGCTGTTTTTATCACTCTCTGATGTATCTTCTTGAAACCTTGCCAGTGCGTGTGATCAACAAGTACACGGCCTCGCGCTTCATCAACAATAAATCCGTCCAGCTCTTGCTGGCTCGCGCGTGCGGCATGAACGTGCCTCGAACGTTGATGGCCAACTCGCCGCAAGCCGTCCGCGAGTATTTTCGCAACAATTCTCAACGGATGATCTGCAAAGCCTTCTCCACGCACATCTGGGAGAAGGAGCAGGGCGGGCCGGTGGCGGTCACGGAGACCTTCGAACTCAGAGCGGACATGCTGCCCACCGACGAAGTGCTCACCTACGCGCCCGCCATCTACCAGGAGTTGGTAGTCAAGAAGTTCGATGTACGCATGGTGCTGCTGGGCGCGGCTGTGTATTCCTATTCTCTCCACAACCCCAGGGGCTCACTCGACTGGCGCCAGGACGCAACGCAAGGCTTACTGAAAGCAGAATTCATCGTCACTCCGCCGGAGGTTGAAAAATCCGTGCTGGCGTTTGCAGCGGAATCTGGTATCGCCTGCGGCAGCTTTGACTTCGCCATCGACCATCAGGACCGGTGGTGGTTCCTGGAAGTCAACGAAGGTGGACAGTTCCTCTGGCTCGACGCATGCAATGCTGGTCTTCATGTGCAGGAGAAATTCCTGGCTTTTATGACCGCGCCGGCCGGATCGTCACGGCAGATGCTCGAAGCAAGGCAATCAGAATTTCCCTCCTGGAGCGACTACCTCGCCTCGCCGGCCAAGGAGCAGCAGTTGCCGGAAGAAGCTGATCCAGATGCCAGCTTTGTTTCGATGGAAGCATGAGGTGGCGGATAACTGAACACCACAGCGATCACGGTCGTCCCGGCGATACGTCCTTTCCGGATCAGTATCATCAGCGGTAAGCTTTTGCCGGTTTTGCTCTTCCCGATCAAGTCCTCTGAGATGTTCGCTTTTCCCGCTCACCCGATTTCCCGCTCACCAATGACTTAAGCCGCGCGGCGCAAAATCGCCGTGCTCAACCTGTCATCGTGAGCGAACGGCGCAGCCGGGAGTCGAACGATCTAAATCGGCGGAGCCGTCTGATACCCCTCCCTGGGTCATCCCAGATTGGCGCAGAGTTGAGCGCCTTCATCCCAGGGTCATCCCAGATTGGCGTTGTTTAAGCGATTTGGCCCAAATTGGCGTAGGGTCAGAGGCTATCTCCTCTGCACTCCTTCGCAACCTCTGTGGTAAAAAGTCCTGGGTTTTTCTGGCCAGTGGCCAGCAGCTAGTCTCTAGCAGCTTCTTATGTCAAAGATCACCCTCCCAGGACACTTCCACCCGGAGGTCAATGTGATACTTTACCGTTTATTCGCCTTTATGTCAAGCAAAAACTGACCGCTGATTGCGGAAAAAAGCCCCGTAGGGGACGCCAAAAGCTGCTTTAGGCCTGTCTGAGCCGATGGGCGAAACGTAATAAGAAGGACGGAAAGTCCCCGCAAAAGAAACAAACAATTTCTTCCTCGTGCCGCAGGCCCGCGCGCAGTAATTGAGCAAATTACAGTAGCCGAACTGTTGTCCGCGGCTCTTGCTCTTCGCTCATTCGGTCCGAAGGACTCCCTCACGAAGGACTCAACCCGATCATTTATATTGAGATCAATATGCGCAAACTCAAAATCATCGAACACATCTCGCTCGATGGCGTCCTCCAGACCACCAGCGGTCCGGAGGGCGATTTCCCGTATGGCGACTGGACCGCGCCGTATCGCTCGCCTGCCGGGTTACAGATAGTAACTGAGATGTACGGCAAGACCTTCGACGTGCTGTTTGGCCGCCGCACCTACGACTTGTTGGCGAGTTTCTGGCCGAAAGCGCCGAAAAGTCCGATGGCGGACCGCCTGAATGCGGCGACGAAATACGTCATAACTCACAGACCAGAGAGCCTGGAATGGGCCCCGTTCGAGGCCATTGGACCGGACCTCGTGGATAGTGTTCGGCGCATTAAGGCCAAGAACGGCCCCGAACTAGTCCTTGCGGGCAGCTTGACGCTGATTTCCATGCTGCTCGAGCACGGACTGGCGGACGAGGTGGTTCTGCTGGTCAATCCTATCGTGCTGGGCAAAGGCAAACGCTTTTTCGCGGACGGAACGCTGCCACGCTCATTTGCGCTGGGCAGCACGAAGGCTTTACCGTCGGGCATACTCGTCAACGTCTACAAACTTATTCCCACGCTGGCCGAGGAGGCCGTGTCGCGCGCCAAGCTGGAACGTGAAATCGAGATCGCCCGCGAGGTGCAGGAGCGATTGTTCCCGCAGACGTTTCCCAACGTTGTGGGCATAGAGATGGCCGCGCACTGCAGACCTGCCCAGGCCGTCGGCGGCGACTACTACGACCTCATCTCCATTCGCGATGGCTCGCTGGCCGAAGCAGGGCATGTGCCCGGCGAAAAGATCTCTTCCGCCAGCGGAACAACGGCGCACGTCTGCGACCGCCTGGGTATCGCGATTGGCGACATCAGTGGCAAGGGCGTCTCCGCCGCGCTGTTGATGGCAAGCCTTCATGCCAGCCTGCGCAGTCAAACGCTGAGTGGTGCGGGCGATCTGGGGACCAAAATGGCCAATGTCAACCGCCTTCTCTATGACGCGTCTGACTCCAACCGCTATGCCACGTTCTTCTACGCCGAACTGGACTGCGACTCGCGCACGTTGCACTACGTTAATGGCGGACACATTCCTCCTGCGGTGCTGCGCAAAGAAGACGGCGCTTGGCAAGTGTTTCGCCTGGGAGACGGTGGCCCCGTCGTCGGGCTGTTTGCCGACGCGGCCTACAAGCAGCAGATGCTTCACCTACTCCCCGGCGATATTCTGCTGGCCTTTACTGACGGCATCAGCGAAGCCATGAACGCCGCAGAAGACGAGTGGGGTGAAGACCGGATGATCGCCGACGCGCAAGCGCACGCAGACCTGAACGCCGCGGAGCTGTTGCAGCGCTTGTTTCGTGCGGCCGACGCCTTTGCCGCTGGCGCGCCGCAGCACGATGACATGACGCTGGTGGTGCTGCGGATCTCAGCTTGAGATTTATCCCGTTGATCCATCGGACTTGGGTACATTTTGGTACATTCCCATCACAGGCAGAGTCTTAGCTCAGAATTTCGTCCTCTTATGGAAAACGGGGCGCCGGGAAAAACTATTCCGAGCGCAGAGCTTCCATTACGTCGACGCGGGCGGCGCGTGCCGCCGGGAGCATCGAAGCGACTACCGCCGCGCCTAACAGCACAAACGCTGAAACGATCGCGGGCCATGCGTCCGGCATTTTTAGATCGCCGAAATAACTGCCCGCCACGCGCACAATGACGAGCCCGAAGGCCGCGCCGGCCACGATGCCAACGGCAGCCATTACCACGCCTTCGGTGACAACACCTCTGAGTAGATTTCTTGGCTGAGAGCCAAGCGCCAGGCGGATGCCGAATTCGCGTGTCCGGGCGCTGACAGAAAAGGCCAGCACCCCGGCGACACCGACGACCGCAATCAGTAGCGCGACCGCGGCGAACACGCCGAAGACCAGCGAGTTCAAGCGATCTGGCGCAAGCACCTTTGCACGGATGTCTTCCAGCGTGGCGGCGTTCTCCACCGGTTCATCAGCGGCCATATCCCGAATAATTTTCGTGACTGGCGTCACTAGCGAATAAGGATTTCCGGTGGTGTGGATGAAGACGTGACCGCCGAACATTCCGCCGTCTGCCAATGCGCCATAAATAGTGGCGGTGGGAACTGGGATGATGTGTTCGTCGTCCATGTCGGCGGCGACCCCAATAATTCGGTGCGGCGACGTAAGTCGCGCCTTTTCGGCGGCAGAGCCGGTAGCGAATTCGAGCACGGGATCGGTCCAATACACATGCCGATTGATCGGATCCTGACCGCGAAACATCTGCCGCGCTAGAGTCGCGCTAACGATCACGACCGGCTCTGCCTTCTGGTCATCAAGCGCGTTGAAGTCTCGCCCGGCAATGATAGGAACGCCGAGCGAGGTAAAAAAGCCGGGAGAGATGGTGCGCCACAGCGCGCGAGGATCGTCTTTGCCATGGACGTGACCATCACCAGAAAATTGCAGGCCCACGTCGAAGCCGCCACCCGCATCCCGCCAAGGAGCAATCATGCCGACAGCCGTGTCGGTAACTCCGGGTAGCGCATCGATTTGACGCACCGATTCCTTGTAAAAATCGACGACTTGCTGAGGCGTTTTTCCATTGGACGGCGCCGGAACGTCGACGACCAGGACGCGGCGCGTATCGAACGCGGTCTGGGTCTTTTGCAACGCGACCAGTGTAGTAATCAACGCGCTTGCTCCCGCGAGCAGTATGAAAGACGCTGCGATTTGCGTGACGGCAAAGGCACGCTGACGGCGGCCGGTGCTGCCGGTGATGCGGACGCTGCCGCTCGCCAGGTTCATGCCATTCGATGAGTTTGCCGACGGCAAGCGCGGCACAAATGCCAGAATCACTGCGGCGACGATGGCCAGTGCCACTCCCACCCAGAGCAAGCTGAAATCAACCGTCAAATCCAGCGCTCGAACGGAGAAGCGCGAGGCGTATCGAGCCAGGATTGTTACCAATGGCTGCGCGATGATTACGCCGATTGCCGCGCCGGCGCAGCAAAGCAGCAGGCTTTCGGCTAACAACATACGACGCAGCGCCCAAGTGCTGGCGCCCATTGCCGTACGGATCGAGAGTTCACCCTCGCGGCGAACCGTCCGCGCGAGAATCAGGTTAGCAACGTTCGAGCAGGCGATGATAAAGACCAGTCCCGAAGCAGCGAGAAGCACGAGGAGAACGGTGCGCGCGCCGGAAGTGATCTGATCCCGAAGCATCCTGGCATCAATCCGGTAGCCGCCGTTATCGGGATACGCATCGGGATGGTCTTTTTCCATGGAGGCGTACACCGTGCGCAACTCGTTGCGCGCCTGTTCCAGAGTCGCGCCGGGAGCAAGTTTACCGAAGAGTTCAGTCATACGATGGATGCGGCCGGTTACCATTGTGGCGGAAAGATGATGCGGGCTGATGACGAGGTTGCCGATAATCTCAGTATCCGCGGGATATGGCACCGAGGGTTCAAGGACGCCGATGACCGTAGCGGAACGATCGCCAAGGCTGCTGAGCCGAACAGTCTTGCCGATCACATGCGGGTCTTTGCTGTAAACAGTGGACCAGAAACGATACGTCAGCACGATGACGCCAGCGGCGTCAGCGCCACCGTCTTGAGGTCCGACGAGGCGGCCGAGAACAGGACGCAGACCCATTACATTAAAGTAATTGCCGCTGACGACGCCGCCGTGAACCACGCGAGGTTCGCCGAGTCCGACCATCGTAAAGTCCATCGTCGAGAAATCGCCGAACTCGCTTATGGAGCGCACGCCGCCCTCGATATCCTTGATTTCGGGCACGGAAAACGTGGTGTTGTCCTGGCCGCCGCTGGGGGCGCTCTGGCGGATATACACGAGCCGGTTCTCGTCACGATTGACCAGCGGCTTCAGCAGCACGCCCCGGACCAGCGTGAAGATGGCCGCGTTGGCCCCGATTCCCAGCGCCAACGTGAGGATCACAATGGCCGCGAGGCTTTTGGTGCGCATCAACGAGTGGAACGCAACTCTTAAATCGCGGAAAAATGAGAAACGCATTTTTTCTCCTTGAGCGTTGAGCCACGCCCGCACGGTGCTCCACTTACTCGTTGAACGCACCGGCCGGGAATCGAGCGATTTACGGATTTTTCGCGTAGCGTAGCGCCCGGGAAACTTTGTGGCGGACCGGTTGCCCGGCCTTCACGGTATAGTCGAACGGCCGTACCGAAATTCGACAAGCCGTCGAGATTATTTATTTCAACTGCCGGCTCCGCAGGCGTTCATTCTCGCGCCTGACGATCCTCCAGACTTCAACTTCTTATTTCGTCTGCGTCAGCCCCGCAACAACTGCAGCAACTTTATCGAGTATCTCCTTCATGCCCTCCAGTTGACCGGTCTGGATTGCGTTCTGCATGGTTTCATTTCCAATGAAGGTGAGTTTCGTCTGGCCATTTCCAAGATCCTCAAACAGAATCACGTCGTGCGCACCTTCTATGGCCTCATGTTCTATTCCTAATTGCGCAGGCTCAAGCTTGTTTCCCTTCGAGTCGGCAAAGTACATGGAGGAAACGATCTTCTCGTGAAGAACAATCTCATGGTATTCACCACCATTCCAGCCCTCCTGCCCATCCGGTGTTCTCATGCAGATGAGAAATTTTCCTCCCACGCGAAAATCCATCTTGCAAACAGGCGCAGTGCAACCCTTCGGCCCCCACCACTGCATGACATATTTCGGGTCTGTCCACGCCTTCCAAACCAATTCGCGTGGGGCATCAAAAACTCTTGTCACAACCATCCGCTCTGTCTCATTCAACGTGCTTTTTGTCATGTCCAACCTCCGCTTTTTTCATTTGTTTCACAACTGCATCCAGCTTGTCGAAACTCTCTTCCCAGAATTGGCGATAGCCAATCGCCCAGTCGCTGATTGTCTTTATCGCCTGTGGCCTAAGCGTGCAAATACTCTCTCGTCCACGCTTCGTCTTGATCACAATCCGCGCCCGCACCAGGTAGGCAATATGTTTTGAAATCATTTGCTGCGAGAGTGCAAACGGTTCCGTCAATCCATGCACAGAGGCAGGCCCGCGTGAAAGCCGTTCGATCATCGCCCGACGGGTTGGATCAGACAAAGCCGCAAATGTTGCACCTAAACTATCCACAACCATATGGTAGTGGATTTTCTATCGATGTCAAGTGTGAATTTTCGCGATTCCTGAACACCTGACGATGAAAGTCCACCGCAACCTGCGCAGGAACGCGAGCCGCCACGGTTGCGGCATTGGCATCAGGTGCTGGAGGAATGCGGATTGCCTCTGAAGCCTGTTCTTGATGCGCCATCGGCTTGTCGGGCAAGTGATCTTTGCAGTTGAATTTCGAGCGACTTTCGCGGCGAGTGGTAAATCGCCAATGTGCTCACCGGCACGGGATTGTACCGATAAGTCCGTTTGTAGGAAGCCTCACCCGATTAGGTACCAACAAAACACTCTTGTGGCGAGTAATCATTTCGATGTTCGGCGACCACGGAAATTACGAAACCCAACCGGCTTTCGAACTAGATCTAACCATCAGAAAATTAAAGGCTTATTGCTCGACAGTTGTGAAAACAACAGGAAGGGTCTAGCCGCACTCACAGAATGCAAACGAGGAAGTTTCTGGCGGAGAGGGGGGGATTCGAACCCCCGATAGAGGTGTTAGCCCCTATAACGGTTTAGCAAACCGCCGCCTTCAGCCACTCGGCCACCTCTCCGGGAGGTACACGGCTTCAAGTATTGTAACAGTGTATCGGCGTTTCCAGCAGTCTGTGTTTATTTTGGCGGCTGCTCCGCCGGAACTTCCCGCACTCCTGGCAGAATTTTTACCGAACTGCTGAACTTTTTGTAATTGGAGAATGTGTCCTCTTGTTCAACCAATTCATTTTTCAGCAGCGCGATTCTCGCACCGCCCTTGAGATAAAAGTGCCGCATTAGCCAGACCTCATTATTCAAGTGCATCTGCTGGAAGTTAAAGCGCGAGCCTGGATGCAGCCGGACCAGAAAAAGCCCGAATGAAATTGTGTCTGTGCTTTCGGCTTCAACTCGCACCCAGCTATAGTCCTTTTTGGAAATCCACATCTTGCCTTTGATTTTTTTAAGCATGTCTGCATGCGGCTGCGTAGGATGAAAATCTTTGAGCGGCGTTGCCTCAATCACCCAGGTGGGAGTGCCTTCCAGCTCTTCTTCTCCCACAATGCGGAAATCATACGCGTTCACCATGTCACGCAGAAAAGCCCGGCCTTCCTCACGATCTTTCTTTTCTTTATTGCGGCGTTTTTCCCGGTCTTCCTCGCTCTCCTTGCGATATTTGGCCAGGAATTTTTCCTGCTTCTCATCTTCCTTCTTCTGTTCCTTTTCGCTGAGCGGCTTGTCGTCCACCATGGTCAATCTGGAGTATTCCTCGCCATAGTAGAAGCTGATGTCGTAAGTTTTTATTTCTGTCGATTTCACATCGCCTTGTTTGTCCAGGTGCTTCAGCACCTCACGATGGGTACAGGTATAGCTGCGCGCCCGCTCCAGCGTCTTGCGATCAATTTCCACCGACCGCCTGACAATCTCTTTGGGGTCGTTTGTCGGCGGCAGTTGTGCTGCTTCATTTTCAGGAGAGGCTTCCGGGGTCTGAGGCTGAGTTTGCGCCGCTGCGGGCGCAGGCGAATTCTGGGCTGCAGGCGCGAGGGTATCTTTTGGAGTGTCCTGCTGCCACGCATATCCTTTAATGGATGAAAGCGCAAGCAGAAACGCCCATCCAATCATCAGGAGACGTTTTGATAGGGTTAGAAACATAGGCTTAGTCATATTCAGTTTATGCGATCAATAAGAAATCGTCGCTAAGGGAAACCATGTAGCTGGTATACTCAAAGCAGTCAGTACGCCTGCCCAAAATTAACAGCCACTTACTCCGGGGGATCAATGTCCACCTTTCGCTTCCGCGTTCTTTTTGTCGATGACGAACCCGCTGTCCGGATCACCGGCGCAGCCGTCCTGGAAGCTGCTGGATATGAGGTCCTTACCGCCGAAGATGGCTTGCAGGCTCTGCATGCGCTGGATGAGGCCCTTCCTGATCTCATCATCTCAGATTTGCGTATGCCCAAAATGTCAGGATTTGAACTTCTGGCCGTAGTGCGCAACCGCTTTCCCCAGATTCCCACCATCGCCTTGAGTGGTGAATACGTTACAGACAATGTGCCGGATGGCCTGCTGGCTGATACTTTTTTTCAAAAAGGCGACTATTCCATCCCTGAACTACTAAATACTGTGAAAGAGCTGGTGCGCAAAGCCCCGGAACGCCCGGTACCGGGAAAGCGCAACTTCTCTCCTATCTGGATTGCGCTCAATGGCTCCGGGCAGATTATCGTTACATGCCCCAAGTGTCTGCGCTCGTTTGATGTTGATCCAGCCCAGTCAGACGAAGGAACGCACGAGACATCCTGCCCTTCCTGCACCAACAAATTCACCTTCAATATCGATCACTTCAGTATGCCGCAATACCTGGTTGACGAGGGCGACGCTCCGCGAGCAAAGAAACGCGTGGCCAAGCGTAAAAGCGCAAGAGGTTAACTTGCAATTTACGTGTCAGGAATTTCTTGACTCGATGTTCCAAATGTCTCTCGAGTATCATCTTGTAAGTGCTTGACCTTTCAACAGAAGCTAAGTTCGTTAAGGGCGTGGGCCCACGCATCGCCGAATGGCTGGAGCAGAAGAACCTCTTTACTGTTGAAGATCTGCTTTATTACCTGCCTTTCCGCTATGAAGATCGCTTAAATCCACGTGGCATTGGCGAGTTGCGCGCCGGTGAAATGGCAACGGTCATCGCTGAGGTGCGCAATTCTGCCGTCTTTCGCACGCGCAATGGTATGCCTATCTTTGAACTGGTGGCCGGCCAGGGGCGCTCCACTCTCAAGTGCATCTGGTTTCACGGCGAATACCTTCGCGATCGCTTCAAGCCCGGCCAGCTCGTAGCTCTTTATGGGAAGGTGGAGGAAGGCTGGAAAAGCCGTGGACTCCAGATCAACCAGCCCCAGTTTGAAATCCTGGATGGCGGCGGAGATGGCGAGCTTTATCTGGAAAACGCGAAAGATATTGAGTCGCTCGAAGTCGGCCGCATTGTCCCGATTTATGAATCAGCGGCCAACACCAAGCTGACATCGCGCTGGTTCCGCCGGATCATTCATGGCGCTCTGCAAAATCTAACTGCTGAAATACCTGATGGCCTTCCGCCCTCTCTCAGCCGGCGGCTGAACTTGCTTGATCGACGCATTGCATTTCAGCAGGTCCATTTCCCGCCCGAAGGAGAGTCTTTTACCGGGTTGCAAAATCAAACTACCCCGGCCCACAAGCGGCTGATCTTTGAAGAACTGTTTTTCCTGGAAGTTGGCCTGGAATTAAAACGGCGTAAGATGCGCTCGCAACCCGGAGTGTCTTTTGCTTTGACGGAGAACGTCCGCGAGGCGCTCAAGAAAACGCTGCCTTTTAAACCCACCGGGGCGCAGAAACGCGTGCTGAAAGAAATAGCCGAGGACATGCAGCGCCCTTCACCCATGCGCCGGCTGCTTCAGGGCGATGTGGGTTCCGGCAAGACCATCGTAGCGCTGCAAGCGGCGGTTATCGCCATTGAAAACGGTTATCAGGCTGCCTTCATGGCGCCTACGGAAATCCTGGCTATGCAGCACTATTTGTCCGCGCGACGGATACTTGAAGATGCCGGGTATCGCGTGATGTTGCTTACGGGATCGCTGGACGAAGAGCTCAAGCGCAACGCGCGCCGCCATATTGCGCAAGGAAACGTGCATCTGGTGATCGGAACGCATGCGTTGATCCAGGAAAAAGTTGAGTTCCACAATCTGGGTTTTGTCATTGTCGATGAACAGCATCGTTTCGGGGTGATGCAGCGTTTTAAACTCATGAAAAAGGGTGACGCCGAGCCGGACACCCTGGTAATGACGGCCACGCCCATCCCACGCACGCTTGCGCTTACGTTGTATGGTGATCTGGATACCAGCGTGCTTGATGAGCTTCCTCCGGGCCGTACTCCCATTACGACACGGAAAATTTCCGACCAACGCGCCGCCGAGGTTTGGGATTTTGTGCGCAAACAGGTCAAGCTGGGGCGGCAAGCTTATGTGGTTTATCCCGTAATTGAGGGTGCGCCCGCGGAGCAACAGGAAATGGAATTTGCCGCCGAACCTGCTGGTTCGCGCTCAAAGACCGGTTTGAAAGCTGCTCTGCACATGTATGAAGAGCTGCGAAAAAAAATCTTTCCCGATCTGCGGGTAGGGCTATTGCACGGGCGTCTTAGCCCGGAAGAGAAAGAAGACGCCATGCGCCGTTTTAAGACCGGCGAAATTGATATTCTGGTTGCCACCACGGTAATCGAAGTCGGCGTGGACGTTCCCAATGCAACTGTGATGGTAGTGGAACATGCTGAGCGTTTTGGCCTTTCCCAGTTGCACCAGTTGCGCGGGCGAATCGGACGCGGTGCTGCCAAGTCCTATTGCGTGCTGATGACGGGCGGCAAGGTTTCACCGGAAGGCGAGCGCCGTTTGAACGAGATGGTGCGCACCCAGGACGGGTTCGAAATTGCCGAGCTCGACCTGGAACTGCGTGGGCCGGGTGAATTCTTTGGTACTCGTCAGGCCGGTATGCCCGGATTGCGTGTCGCCAACCTGCTGCGTGACCGCAACTTGCTGGAGCTGGCTAAAGTAGAAGCGGCAAAGTTGGTGCATGAAACCGATCCCGATATTACCGCCGAAGACCGCAACCGCGTGATGCAACATCTGCGCCAGCACTGGCAAAGAAGGTATGGCTTGGTGGAGGTGGGATGATGTCTAATCCCGAGCGGAGCGAGGGATCTCTATCACTTTTCTGAAATCCCGAATTGAAGCGAGGGATCCCTACTCTCTGATAAGAAACATTTATTGTAGAAGATATTCTTCGACGACTTACATCTTTACATTGGCGCGCGATTTGCGAAAATGTTTGTGGAGGCAATGTGAACGAAAGCTCTGTTAAGGGCGCTTCATTCTCGCCTTTGGACAACCGTCAGTATAGGGTTCCCTCGCTGCGCTCGGGATTTCAAAAATGACCACTGCCTCCAAATCCGATCTCTATCGCCTTCTCCCTTCAGTGGACGAACTGCTGAAGCATTCCGAGCTTGCGGAACTTCTTGCCCGTGAAGGGCAGCCGGCGGTCGCCGAATCCATCCGCGCGGTTCTGGTAAACGTGCGCGAAGAGATCAGCTCAGGAACTCTCGGTAAACAGGAAGCAGTGGCTTTAGCAGTCATGCATCTTCCGCAAGCTGTGACCCGCCATCTGGGCCGCGCGCTGGAATTTTCATTGCGGCCGGTCATCAATGCCACCGGAGTAATTCTGCATACCAATCTTGGGCGCGCTCCGCTGGCAGAATCGGCAATCAAGCGCATCAATGAAGTTGCGGGCGGTTATTCCAATCTTGAATTTGATATTGCGGGCGGCGAGCGCGGCAAGCGCGATGTGCATGTTGAGCGTCTGTTCTCACGGCTGCTCAATCAGGATGGCGTCAGCGGCATTCGCACCGTTGTGGTCAATAACTGTGCTGCGGCTGTTATGCTGGCGCTGAATACGCTGGCCGAAGGCGGCGAAGTCATTGTTTCGCGCGGAGAGCTCGTGGAAATCGGTGGCTCGTTCCGCGTGCCGGACGTAATGGTCAAGTCCGGTGCGGTGCTGAGAGAAGTTGGCACTACCAATCGCACGCGTCTCGCCGACTATGAAAACGCCATTACTGATAAGACGCGTCTGCTGTTGCGGGTGCATCGCTCCAACTTTGCCATTGTCGGCTTCACCGAACAACCGTCACTGGAAGAGCTGGCCGCGCTGGGCCGCAAGCACAGTATCCCAGTGATGGAAGACCTTGGCGGAGGCGCCATGATTACCTTGCGCGCTCTGGGCGTGAATGAGAGCGGCGTAATGGAAAGTCTTCGCGCAGGCGCCGATATCATTACTTATAGTGGTGACAAGATGCTGGGAGGCCCGCAGGCCGGCCTGCTCAGTGGACGCGATGACCTGATCAAGCGCGTGCGTTCCAATCCGCTCTTCCGCGCTCTGCGGGTGGATAAGCTGACCTACGCCGCCATGGAAGGCACGCTCATGGGGTATGTACGCCAGAACCATGATGCCATTCCCTTTGTTCGCATGATGCGTCTCTCGGCACAGGAAATCCGCGTTCGCGCGGAAGCTCTGCTGGCGCAGCTCAGTTCAGCAGCGCATCTCAAGGCAAAAATTGTTCCGGGAGAATCGTTGATTGGCGGCGGCTCTGCGCCCACATCCACATTGCCAACGTTTCTTCTCGCTGTCACCGCCAACAATTTCAGTGCTGACGAACTGGCTGCGCGACTCCGTCGCCATAATCCGCCCATCATTGCCCGTGTGGAAGATGGCAGCGTACTGCTTGACCTGCGTACGGTTTTCGGCGCTGCCGAAGAAACCGAGATTACCCGTGCTCTTTCCTCTCTGGCCGGCTGAACGGCGCATTTGCCCCACGTGGACGCGTCGACAACTTCAGGCGTGTCGCTTGCAGCCCGCATCTTGGAGTCGGTGATTGGGGCGGGTCTTCTTGGTTGAGGTAGAGGCGGGTGGTTTTCTTGGAGGTAGACGCGGCTTTTTCATATTGGGTTCCTTTTAGTTATCAGATTTTTATCTCGGCGTTAATTCCTTACCCGCTTACCTTGCGCCCGCTTCTCAGGCGTTCGAAATAAAGATTCCTGTCACTTTCGGGAAAATTCTTGCGACGAAAATGTGAACTGGGTTATGGAATGCGCAGGTGGCGATCAAGCTCTTAATGACATTAGTAATCGACACTGTTGATATTTCGTAGGTATCTCTTATCAACCAAGCTAGACTGTTGCAAAACTGCCTCAAGGAGGGCAGAGGTAAGTGAACAAAATTACGAAAGTAGTCATAGGATTTAGCGTTCTCGTTGGGTTGGTATCTTTCGGATCAGACGCTGAAGCGCAGCGTCCTCCGCTTGCTCCCTCGCAAAAGGCGGCGATGGAGGCAAAAATGAAAGCCGGTAGCCAACAGGCCACAGAAGCTCAGACACGGTTCGATCTCATACTGAGAAAGATTGAGACATCGGCAGAAAGTGCTCAGCCAACAACCGCCACGACCGCTCCGAATCTACATGTTGCTGGTAGAACGCCCATGTTCGCAGACAACGGCGGAGTCGTAACGATAAGTGGCAATGATGCCCTGAGGAAGGCAATGATCGACGCAGTTCACGGTTCAAGTGTTCAACTTGCAGCAACTTTTGCGTTAGCCGATGTTTATGCCGGTTTTGCTAAATTTTCGTTACGCACAGCGATTAGCTTTCCGGGTTTCTCAGCAGCGGCGAGCCATATTGGGCTGGTCACAGAGATAGCAACCACGGCAGGTGGTTTGGCGACGGCTGGATCGACCGCATTTAATAAACCTAAAGCGGCTAACATAAGTGTCGCGATTGCGGCAATTGCGGCTGGTATAGGCGGTTATTCAACCCAGAAGTCTCTACAGCAAGGAACAGCGGGTCAAAGCTCCTTATTGCAGACCGCCTTTCAGGATCTAAACAAAGCAGCGCAAGATATAGCTGTTCTCCAGTATTTACAACAGGACTATGACATAACAGGAAAAACTCTGGATGATCTGGCCACTGCATCGAACAAACTCGCTTCCGAGTCTCTTCCAACAGACGATAGCGGCGCAGAGGCATATGCTAATGAATACTTGGCATTAGTGAAATCGGTAGACGCCCTTTATGATGGTGGTTTAGTTACCACAAAAACGGCTGTAGATGCCCAGGCAGCCAACCAAGCATTCGATCAGCAAACACTCGATAGCTTCAGGTCAATATCCCAAGCTATTGATCGTGCACGCAGCACATGGGCCTTGGCACGTTCCAGCTCCGATGCAACCGCCACTCAAGCGACAAAGTATTTGGCTACAATGAGCCAATAATGTTAAAAGGGGGTTGGGGCAGCTCTCGCTGGCCCAGCGCCTTTTAGCTAGCCCCGGTCTACCCACACTTCTGACCAACCACGAACCGTCACTCCCATCTCTTCTCAGCACCTTGCGTCCGTATCCGCTCTCCGCACTGGACCCGTAGGGCAGAGCTGCGCACGATCAGGATATATAGTTTCCCAATGGCTTCTTACATCGACTGGGTGCGGGCTTTTTGCCTTTCGTTGCCACATGCTACCGAAGACCTGCAGTGGGAGATTGATCTGCTCTTTCGCATTGCCGGCAAAATGTTCTGTATCGCCAATCTTGAATTCGCAATGAATAAGACAAAGATTGCCTTCAAATGCACTCCGGAGAAATTCGCAGAACTGGTGGAAATTGAAGGCATTATTCCAACCCCTTACATGGCGCGCAATCATTGGGTAGCGATGATTGAGATGGACGCGCTGCGCCAGCCGGAGATCAAAGATTTAATTCAGGCTTCCTATCAGCTTGTGCTTGAGAAATTGCCGAAGAAAAAACAGGCTGAGTTGCGCAGTGCTACTCCTCCAAAAAAAGGAAAAGCTAAACCGCTGCCGGTTGCGAAGCGCCGGAAGTAATCTGTTCCACTGCCAGCCGCGCCGACTTGATGCAGTCAGGTACGCCGATTCCATAAAACGAGTTTCCAATGATATGAAAGCCCGGCATCGCAGCGATGATTTGTTCCATCTCCGCCACACGGTCCAGGTGCCCGGTTTCATACTGCGGCATGGCGCGGTTCCAGCGAAACGTTTCTGCAAATAGCGGCTCGGCACTCACCCCAAGAATTTCTTTTAATTCCTGTCGAGCAATCTGCTGCAAGGCATCATCGCTATGCGAGAGCAGGTCGGGCATTCGCGAACTGGAAAAAAAACAGCGCAGCATCTTTTTCTCTGCAGGCGCGCGATGCGGAAATTTCTTGTGTACAAAGGTGCAGGCCATGATCTTGCGGCCTTCCGACCGTGGAACGAGGAAACCGTGTCCCGGGGGCAGTTCAGCTTGATCGTAAGCCAGTGCGACTGCAACAGACGAAGTGTACTGGATTCGCGCAAGCCCATCGATCAGCGCAGGATGGAACTGCCGAAGGAGTGCAGCCGCGGAAGGTGCGGGCACAGCCAGCAGCACAGCCTGAAATCTTTCACTCATACCTGCGGCTTCGATCTGCCAATCATCATTTACCTGGCGCAGCGTGAGATCTTGTTGTTGCATTCGAACGGACGACTGCGGCAGCGTGGTAACGAGAGCATCCACCATCTGCTGCATGCCGTTCTTCAAAGACGTAAATAGCGCCTGTGGCTTAGCATGAGGGTCGGACTTGGCCGCTGCTTTGGCCTTAAGCGTGGCGCGTACCAGGCTGCCATGTTTGCGCTCCATTTCGGCGAAGCGCGGCAATACGGCACGCAAACTCAGGCGATCGGCATTTCCTCCATACACCCCGGCGAGCAGCGGCTCGGCCACTCGGTCCACCATCTCCTGGCCAAAATGCTGGCGCACAAAATCGCCCACCGACTCGTCTGCTGCATGTTTGGGCGTGGATGAAAACCATTCCGCCGCCAAACGCAATTTTGTCTTGAAAGAAAAAAGCGGCGTAGTAACCATGGGCCAAATGCGCGTAGGCACCATAAATTCCAGGCCCTGAGGAATTGGCACAAGCCGCCCTCTTACCAGGATGTAGGTTTTGCGCCCGGCATCATTGGAACTGATGAGTTGATCACCGATGCCCAGCTCCTGGCATAAGCGCGACGCATCAGGTTTAATACTGAGAAAAGAATCAGGACCCGCTTCAAGAACAAAACCGTCGCGCCGCTCTGTGCGAATGACGCCGCCAAGGCGATCAGACTTTTCAAACAGCGTCCATTGCAGATTAGCGCCTGCCTGACGGGCTTTTTCAAGATAAAAAGCCGCGCTGAGACCAGCGATACCGCCTCCGACAATTGCGATACGCTTCATGTCAGAGAGACGATCCCTGACGCCAGGGCCAGTTGCGTGTTTGCGAGTTTGGCCAGCGCCGCTATAAACGTTGCCGATGTATTCAGTGATTCGGGCCGCCACATCTTGATGCCATGTTCGGCGGCAAACTGGCGGAAGCCGATATCCACGTCATAAAGGACCTCAACGTGATCGCACACAAATCCAATGGGCGCTATTACCACTCCACTATGCCCACGCTTTTTTGCTTCAAGGATTGCGCTTTCCACGGTCGGTCCCAGCCACGGTCCGCCGGACATACCCTGACTCTGGAAGGCTAAGTACTGCAGGTCTGGAGTGAGACCTGCGATTCGGCCGGCCACCAGCCGAGCTGTTTCCTTGACCTGTTTCTCATAAGGATCGCCAGCTTGAATGGTGGCTGTGGGTACGCTGTGGGCCGTAAAAATCACCGGCAGAGCAGTTCCTATCTCAGCATTAGCCTCTCGCCAAATTGGTTCCAGCCGCTCCGCAAAGGCCTGGATCAATAAAGGGTGGTCATGCCATGACTCTACGAACTGCACGGCGGTATCCGGTGGCAGAGCCTTAGATAGGGCTTTGCGGTACAGACCCACGCTGGTGGAGGAATTCTGCGGCGCCAGGCAAATTGCCACTACTTTATCTCTCCCCTTGGAAATGATCTGCTGAATGCCATCGGCGATAAATGGTTTCCAGTTCCGCATGCCTACGAAAACCGGAATCCCCAATTTCATCTGTAGGGCTTCCGCCTGTTTTATCGTGATCTCTGTTAAAGGGGACTTGCCAATCACAGAATACCGGTGAGTGATTTCCTGCACGACGGAATCCGGCACCGACCGGCCTCCGGTGATGTGCTGCATAAACTCGGGAATGTCTGCGGGAGAATCAGGGCTGCCGTGGGCTAGAAGAAGTATTGCGGATTTAGCGCCACTCATTTTTTACAACTCATCGGGCCGCTCCAGCGGAGTATTCTGCGCTTAATTCTCTTACAAAATCCACCAGAGCGCGAACGTTTTCCACCGGCGTTTCCGGAAGAATTCCGTGACCAAGATTGAAGATATGGCCGGGGCGGCCCCCAGCCTGGCGAAGAATGGCGGCGGTACGCGCCCGCAGCTCTTTTTGCCCGGCAAAGAGCAGCACGGGATCAAGGTTCCCCTGCACAGCGCCTTCGAATTTAAGGCTGCTCCAGGCTTGGTCCAGAGGAAAGCGCCAATCAACGCCCATCACCTGCGCTCCGGTTTCTTTCATGGAGGGAAGCAGCGTGGCCGTATCCGTGCCGAAATAAATAATGGGAACGGCGGTTTTTTTGAGCCGCTGCACCAGTTCCGTGGCGAAAGGAAGAACGTATTGGCGGTAATCTTCCACGCTCAGGCATCCCACCCAGCTATCGAAAATCTGGAGCGCGTCTGCGCCGGCCGTGACTTGTTCTGCGGCGTACGCCGCCAGCACCTCCACCAGCTTGCGCATCAGCATCTGCCAGGCAGCGGGTTCCGTATACATCATCTTTTTTGTCTCAATGTAATTGCGGGAGCCGCCGCCCTCAATCATGTAGCTGGCCAGCGTAAATGGTGATCCGCAAAATCCGATGACCGGAAGCTTTTCGCCAAAATGTTTGACCACGCGTCGTACGGATTCGGCCACATAGCCAAGCTCGGCAGCGCGGTTGGTAACCAGCGCGTCAACATCCCTGGGAGCGCGCAATGGGCGTTCGATCACCGGCCCTTCACCGGATTCAAAGCGAAATGGCATGCCCATGACTTCCAGCGGCAACAGCAGATCGGCAAAGATGATGGCTGCGTCCACATCCAGTTTTTCCGCTGCAGTGATGGTGACCTCAGCCGCAATTTCCGGGGTCTTGCATATTTCCAGAATGGAGTGCTTCTTGCGCACGGCCCGATACTCGGACATGTAGCGGCCTGCCTGGCGCATCAGCCAGATTGGCGTAACATCAACAGGCTCACAGCGGCAGGCGCGGACAAACCTTGAATTGGGAGCAGACATTGTCCTCTCAAATCTAACACGGTAAACCAAAATCATTACCACAGAGGTCGCAGAGGAACCGTTCCTCTGTGCGCTCTGTGGTAAATAGCGAAGTTCTGATGATAGGTTTGTAGCAGCATGACCAAGATCCTCCTTTCGTGGAGCAGTGGCAAAGACTGCGCATGGGCCCTGCATGTGCTCCGGCAACAAGGCGAGTATGAGATTGCTGGCCTGCTTACCACAGTTAATTCGGCCTTCGACCGTGTAGCCATGCACAGCACGCGGCGCGTTCTGGTAGAAATGCAAGCCCAGGCCGCGGGATTGCTGTTAACCGTCGCGCCCCTGCCATGGCCCTGCTCCAATGCCCATTATGAATTAGCCATGAAAAATGTTTGCGAGCAGGCTGTGAGTCAGGGAATAACTGGCATCGCTTTTGGGGATCTTTTTCTCGCTGACGTGCGCGCGTATCGTGAACGCCAGTTGAGAGGCACGGGCCTTGAACCACTTTTCCCTCTATGGCAAATACCGACAGATGAACTTGCGCAGCAGATGATCAGTTCCGGCCTTAAAGCAAAGATTGTTTGTGTCGATCCCCGCCAACTCGCAAAGGAATTTGTTGGCCGTGACTTTGACCAATCATTTCTGGAAGAACTTCCTCCAGATGTTGATCCCTGCGGCGAGAACGGAGAATTTCATTCCTTTGTATATGCGGGACCAATGTTTCATCGGGAATTGGCGATTACCGCAGGCGAAATTGTCGAGCGCGATGGTTTTTGGTTTTGTGATGTTTTGCCTTCTGCTATCGGCAATCCGTAAATCGCTGATCTTCAATCCCGCGGCTAGAGCGTACTCACTGCAGCGGCATGCAGGCGCTGGAAATCTGCCGCGTCCATAATGTGGGCACTGGCCCCATATTTATGTTTAACACCGATCTCGTCCTCAGTCCTTTGTCGCGCAAGACCTCGCGGCGTGCGTTTCTGGCCTCTGCCGTAATGCTGGGCGGAGGACTATACTTTTCCTATGGGTATCTTTTCAAAGAAAACTGAGACAGAAGAGGCCAGCACAGGACATAAGCAGGCATCGAGTGAGCCGAAGCAAGTAACCATCGTGGAGTTTACAGATAACGGTGAGCGCAAAGAGACGGTCCGCGTTCCCAAGATGGTCAAGAGTGAAGGTGAGTGGCGGCAGCAGCTTACGCCGGGCGCTTACAACATCACCCGTGAAGAGGGCACTGAGAGGGCCTTCAGTGGGCAGTACTGGAACAACCACGAACAGGGTATTTATCGCTGTGCTTGCTGCGGTACTCCGCTTTTCAGCTCAGACACTAAGTTTGAGTCCGGCACCGGCTGGCCCAGTTTCTACCAGCCAATTGCCGAAGAGAACGTTGAGAAGATTGACGACAACACATTTGGCATGCGCCGCACGGCGGTGGAATGCACCCGCTGCGACTCGCATTTGGGTCATGTTTTTAATGACGGTCCGCGTCCCACGGGTCAGCGCTACTGCATGAATAGTGCATCGCTAAAGTTTGTAAAGAAGACATGAGGACATGGCGTGGGGCCACGGCCTGAATAAGACTGATCGGAGATCGAATGTTGCGTCGCTTTATTACTACCTTGTCAATACTGTGTTTGAGTGCCACCATCGCTTGCCATGCTTCCAGCGCGGCGGTGAAGCTGCCCAACCCTGCAACTGATGAACAGCTTAGCAAAAACAAAAGCTCAGAGACGGTGGTACTAGCCGGTGGTTGTTTCTGGGGCATTCAGGCTGTCTTTGAGCATGTGAAAGGCGTCAGCAGCGCCACTGCGGGGTATTCCGGCGGCGTCGCTGATACCGCGCAGTATGAAACCGTGAGCACCGGGCGGACAGGCCACGCTGAATCCGTGAAGGTGGTCTACGATCCGTCACAGATCTCGTTTGGACAAATACTAAAAGTGTTTTTCTCCGTCGCGCATGATCCCACGGAGCTGAACCGGCAGGGCCCGGATGAAGGCACTCAGTACCGGTCAGTGATTTTCTATGCCACAGACGAGCAGAAACGCATTGCGCAGGCTTATGTCGGTCAGCTTAACGGCGCAAAGGCTTTTGCCCAGCCTATTGTTACGCAGATCGTGGCGCTCAAGGCGTTTTATCCGGCTGAGGCATATCACCAGAATTACGCGGAGCAACATCCAAACGAGCCCTACATCGCCATCAATGACCTGCCCAAGATTGACCATCTGAAGCAAACCTTGCCGGAACTGTATGTCGGAAAGTAAGCCGCAGGGGGCCGCGTAGATCATTGCCTCCCATCATCAACGCACAGGGGATTGGAAAGAAGTACGGCGCGTCGCCACTCTTTGAAGATGTCTCGTTCACCATCTCTGAAGGTGATCGCATTGGATTGATCGGGCCTAACGGCTCCGGCAAATCCACGCTATTGGGGATTCTTTCCGGCAGCATAGAGCCGGATAGTGGGGAGGTCGCGGTCCGCCGCCATACAAAACTGAGCTACGTGATACAGGAATCGCAGTTTGCGTCTGGTGAAACCGTTCGTTCTGTGGTGATGAAGGCGCTGGAACGCAGCGCGGTGCCTGAACCGGAGCGTGCGGGACGGCTATTTGAAACGCTGGGCCGAGCAGGTTTTGAAGATTTTGACGTTCGGGCGGCTTCGCTTTCCGGCGGATGGCGCAAGCGGCTGGCGATCGCAGAGGCGTTAGTGCAGCAGCCAGATGTTCTGCTATTGGACGAGCCGACCAACCATCTTGATCTTGAGGGCATTGAATGGCTGGAAGGTCTTTTGCGCACGGAATCTTTCGCCTGCGTTGTGGTGAGCCATGATCGTTATTTCCTGGAGAACGTGGCCACTGAAACGGTGGAATTGAGCCGCGCGTATCCTGAAGGGCTGTTGCGCGTTCCGGGAAACTACAGCGCGTTTCTGGAAAAGAAAGAAGAATTCCTGCTGGCGCAGGAGAAGCATCAGGAGTCGCTGGAGAACCGCGTCCGCAATGAGATTGAGTGGCTGCGCCGTGGCCCAAAGGCGCGGGCCACCAAAGCCAAGGCGCGGATCAATACGGCCAACCAGTTGATCGCCGATCTGGCTGATCTGAACGCGCGTACGCGCACCGCCAGCGCGAAAATTGATTTTTCTTCCACAGATCGCAGAACCAAGCGGCTGGTGGAACTGCAAAACGTGAGCTACACGATTGGCGACCGCACGCTGTTTACCGGTCTCGATTTCCTCATCACAGCGGGCAAGCGAGTAGGACTGGTAGGCCCGAACGGTAGCGGCAAGACCACTCTGCTGCGTCTGCTGCGCGGAGAGATGACGCCGACTGGCGGTGAAATCCGCCGGGCTGATTTTCTGCGCGTGGTGTATTTTGACCAGAACCGGGTACTCAATCCGGATGTGACTTTGCGGCGCGCTCTTGCCCCTGATAGCGATGCCGTGGTTTATCAAGACCGGGTAATTCACGTCGCATCATGGGCCGCACGCTTTTTATTTACCAGCGAACAGCTCAATCAGCCAGTGGGACGTCTCTCCGGCGGCGAGCGGGCGCGGGTGTTGATTGCTCAGTTGATGCTTCAGCCTGCCGATGTGCTGCTGCTCGACGAGCCCACCAATGATCTGGATATCCCAACGCTCGAAATATTGGAAGAGACGCTGCTTGAATATACCGGGGCGCTGGTGCTGGTGACGCACGATCGTTACATGCTGGACCGAGTTTCCACCATGGTGCTGGGTTTGGATGGGAGGGGTGGCGCAGAAGCGTTTGCCGACTATCTGCAATGGGAAGCGTGGCAGACAGAACGCAAGCAGCCTGCTCGCGCTGCAAACAGCAAACCGGCGGCAAAGCCGGACCGGGTAGCGGAGGCTACAGGAAAAAAGAAGCTCTCATACCTGGAAGCTCGCGAGTTTGCGACGATTGAAGATCGTATCGCGCTGGCCGAGGGCACATTACAAAACAAGCGCAACGCAGCGGAGGATCCCGCTATCGCCAGCGATGCTGCACGCCTGCTCAGCGCGCACGCTGAAATGGAAGAAGCGCAGAAAGCAGTAGATGAATTGTATAGTCGCTGGGCAGAACTGGAAGGGAAGCAAGGCTGATTTGGCGGTGTGCAAAAAGAATGTTGGGTGATGTAGCTGCACCTGACAATCGTTGGACTTCAGTACAACTCAAGCGAGGAAACGATAAAAACTCGCTACCATCACCCGCACAAGCTACTAAGATGCATTTTACCCAGGGAAAGCTGCGCCGTTATTCGTGCGGAGGGGAGAAAAACCCGATCAATGGACTTGCAGGCTATAGAGCATTTTCTGATAGGTAGGATGAAGCTGGTTGAAATCGCGTTCCGGTGAAACAAACACCAGATACAGCAGCCCGCCTTGCGAGCGTGGTACTGTCACCAGCCAGTCGCGTTCAGGCAGCGGCTGACCATTCTGCTGCAGTGGAGAGTTCCCCGCCATCTCCAGTGAACGCCCTTTCATGCCATTGATGTCCACGCTCTTGAGCTCTCCGGAAACCTTCAGGCCCGGATTGTCCTGTTGAAGTCCTTGCGCCAGCCGCTGCGTGGCGTCGTCGAGGGAGGAAGCTTGGCCGTTATTTGTCCCTACAATCACGCCGTAAGAAATGCCGTTATGCGTCTGCGCAGACGGCGGCGCGATAATTGTGTTGTTCTGGTCGCCTGCGGTCTTCCAGTTTTCAGGGTAGCCGATGGAAAAATTCTCGCTCTGCATTTGAGTGAATGTGCTGCTGGGTTTTATCTGACGGTAAGCAATATCGGTTGCGCCTTCGCCCGTACTAACGTCTCCCCCATTACTTGCGCCCTGATTTCCCGACGAGGGCAGACCCGCCGGCACCACATTGTTCCTTCTGTTTTGCTGCTCCCATGTTCCGGCCTTTGCGCCATTGGCAATTTCCTGCGCGCTATACGCTTTTAAGCGGCTTGCATCCTCCTTGACCTGAGGAAATTCATTGCTGTTGGTGACGTACTCCTTGGGCGGCCAGTTCCTGATTTCACTTTGGATGGCGGCCTGCCGGTTTCCCGGATTCGGGTGGTCACTCAATATCTGCGCTCCTCCGCTGCCATATTTTTGTTCCAGCTTCTGAAAGAAGTCGGCCATGGCTTTCGGGTTATAGCCCGCGCGATACATGATGATGGCGCCCGTGGAATCGGCCTGAGATTCGTCCGCACGCGAATATTTCATCAGCATCGTGCCTGCACCAATCTGGATGCCCATGCGCCCCAGGTTGCCAATCCCGCTCTGTGGAAGCACCGCCCCGGCCAAGCCGGCAATGATCTGCGCCACTGTTGCTTTTGGCGCCTGTTTGGCGGAATGTTGCATGTACACGTGCGACATTTCATGCGCCAGCACTCCGGCCAACTCGGCTTCATTGTCCGCCGCTTGAATCGTGCCCAGGTTCACAAAAATAGGGCCGCCAGGCAGAGCAAAGGCATTGATGTCCGCCGCCGGAATCACATGGAACTGGTAAGGCCATGACTCGCTTTTTGGAATGACCGCCTCAAGCTTCCTGCCCAATTGCTGCACATATCGTGTCTCAGGGCTTGAATCCGGCAACACTGGCATCTGCTTATAAACTTCGCCCATGGCTTGCAGTCCAAGCTGCTGCTGCTGTTGCCGGTTCATACCGGTATTGCCGGGATTGGGAAGCTGCGGGGTTGAACTCTGCGCCACCAACGCAAATGGCTGCGCCAGAAAGATCAGAACCAGCGCCAACGTCTGGGCACAAAACTTACGTGAATACATAAACACCTCAAAATCTGGGCTGACGAAGAGAGCAGGAGGACTGAGCCTAAGTCTGTCTTACGTGAGATGCGGCGGAAAATTACAGAAGATGTCCGGAATGGCGGCTTTGGATTCTTTAGGAATTCGTGCCCAAAGCCTATTTACGCTCCAAAGTGCGGAACAATAAATCCAGCCCTGTAAAATGAAACTCTCATGGAACATAAAGGCGACCACTTTGACGTGCTGGTGATCGGCGCCGGGCCCACAGGGATGGCTTCGGCGATAGAAGCGCAGCGGGCCGGGTTTACCACTGTGCTGGTGGACAAGGGATGCCTGGTGAATTCGTTGTTTCACTATCCCGCGAACATGGTGTTTTTCACCACGCCGGAACTGCTGGAGATTGGCGACATCCCGTTTACTACGGCCAACCAGAAGCCGAATCGCTCAGAGGCGCTGGAATATTACCGCAACGTGGCCCAGCACTACCGGCTGGATGTACGCCAGTATCAGCGCGTGATGACGGTTGTGGGTTATGACAGCGCGTTCAAAGTGCGGACCGAGGACCTTCATCACCATGAACACGAATATACGGCGCGAAAGATCGTAGTAGCCACGGGCTATTACGATCTGGCGAATTATCTGGGTATTCCCGGCGAGGAATTGCCGAAAGTGATGCACTACTACAAAGACCCACACCCTTATTTTGATATGAATGTGCTCATTATTGGCGCCAAGAATTCCGCGGCCATTGCGGCGCTGGAGCTGTGGCGGCGTGGGTCACGCGTAACCATGGTGCATCGCGGTCCTGAAATTCACCGCAATGTGAAGTACTGGATCAAGCCGGACATTGAAAATCGCATTAAAAATGGTGAGGTCACAGCATATTTCAACAGTTACGTGCTGGAAATCAAAGCAGAAGAGGTGCGGATCAAGACCCCTGAGGGCGAGCGCACCTTGAAAAATGATTTTGTCTTTGCGCTTACCGGCTACCATCCCGACTACCAATTTTTGCAGTCACTGGGAATAGAGTTGACGAAGCCGGAGATGCGGCCGGTATGCGACCCGAAGACGTTCGAGAGCAATGTGCCGGGGATTTACGTAGCGGGCGTAATAGTTTCAGGCGCGAGGACGAGCGAAATATTTATCGAAAACGGACGCTTTCACGGCAAGCAGATTGCCGAAGACTTAAAGACGAAGTTGCATCTCGCAAAAGCCAGAAGTTAGACCAACCGGCGGTTCAGCGCCTTGCGCCCGCCAGTGCAGACGTTGTCTGTGCCAGTTCTTTCAACGACTCCGTATAGGGCGCTCTGGCAATTCCACGCTCCGTAATAATAGCTGTAATGTATTTGCTGGGAGTAACGTCAAAGGCCGGGTTCTCCACCAGCACCCCATCCGGAGCAACTTGTTTTCCGGCATGGTGCGTGACCTCGCGCGAAGAACGCTGTTCAATCGGGATGCCATCGCCGTGCGGCATCTTCATATCGACGGTTGTCCAGGGCGCGGCAACGTAAAAGGGAATTGCGTGCTCTTTTGCCAGAACAGCCACGCTATACGTGCCAATTTTATTCGCCACGTCGCCGTTTGCGGCAATGCGGTCAGCGCCCACAACCACCGCTTTGATCTTGCCCAGGCGCATCATCGCGCCAGCCATGCTGTCAGCAATAAGAGTCGTTGGGATACCATCTTTCATCAGTTCCCACGCGGTCAGCCGCGAGCCTTGTAGAAAAGGGCGAGTCTCATCGGCAAAGACATGAATCTGCTTGCCTGACTGGACGGCGGAACGGATCACACCGAGCGCCGTCCCATAGCCGCAGGTGGCAAGCGCGCCTGCGTTACAGTGGGTCAGCACGCCACCCGACGATGGCATCAGCGTGGCGCCATGCCGTCCCATAGCCTCATTGGCGGCAATGTCTTCCAGCAGCATCTGCTGCGCTTCTTCTACCAGAGTGATCTTTACCGTATGAACGCCCTGGCTGGCCACGGCTTCAAATTTTTGCTGCATCCGTCGAATGCCGGCGAACAGATTTACGGCCGTAGGGCGGGTTTCACCCATAGTTCGGCACATTTGACCGAATTCAGAACGCAGCGTCGCTACGTCCGACGCTGTGGACTGCTTGACCCCCAAAGCCAGGCCCATGGCCGCTGCCACGCCAATGGCCGGAGCGCCCCGGACGACCATATCGCGGATAGCTGTCGCCACCTCCTGCCAGGTGGCACAGGTCACATACAATTCCTCAGAGGGCAGCCGTGTTTGGTCAATCAAACGTACGCCCTGAACCGTCCATTCAAGTGTCTTGATCATTGAAGTTAATTATATGGGGTGAACAGGAAGGGGTGCCACATAGGGCGCGAGCACAGATGTAATATCCGCGCGATGGGCGTGAGCTGCCTATGATGCAGTGCTGCGGCGAATTGCCAGCTATTTAATTAGGCCGGCGTGGCACTACTTGCTCATCGATAATTACAAACTGGGCCGGGCAGATGTTGGACCCGCAGATCACTGGAACCACGCCACGCATCTGCCGTCGCGTAATTAATCCCAGCGTCCCGCATTCCGGACATGAGAGAACTGCCCAGTAAGGATCTTCCTGGTCGCCCACTTCGCCGGCATTCTCCAGAACGAAAATAGTGCCTGGCTCCATTTGTTCCGGAAGCCACTCAGTCACAATGTTCAACTCAGCCACCATAGTTACCTCCGCCATTTCGATCCCCCCTAAACCTTTTACCTGTTCGCTTGCATTAGGAACTTCGCCTTTTGCTTGCGCTGCGGGCCGTCTGCTTCTGCGCCGGACGGCGATTGAATATCTCTGCCCGGACCTCCCTCACGGCGTCACTCAGGCACACGCCCAGCAAAGGCTGGCGCGAATTCTTGAGTATGTCGATTATCTGGCGCTGCGAGTTCTCCAGGTAAATGCGTTTGCCATCGGTCAATAGGTGATACTCCGAGCCGTTGCTTACCGCCTCAGCCAGCCGCCGTCCGAATTCCTTTTGCAGGAATTTCATAATGCGGCGGACCCGCTGCAGCGGAAATCCTTTGCGCCGTAGAGCGCAAATCACGGCGATCTCCGTAAGATCGTCGAACGAATACAGCCTGCGGCGGCCGTTGCGCTGCGGTTGCACAATACCGCGTTCATCCCACCATTGAAGCTGCCGGGGCGTTATGCCCGTAAGCTTCACCACTTGCGCCGATGTAAAACGCTGGTCCATCTTGTATAGGAAATGTTTAAAACATTTCCTCACCTAAATGTTTGATTCATTCTAGGAGCAGTATCGAGAAAGTCAACCAGAAAATTATGCTGGGGAATTGCCTGAAAGCGTGAAGCGCGATCAGGAACAGAAGGGAGCGGGGCAGATCTCAACCTATACGGGGACATCCGTTGTCATGGAGCTTCAACGGCATTGATGCAGCGCAAAACCATGGCAACGCCAACCCCGGATAGCTACGACAGGATTCTGATCTTCCTTCAGTATGAAATCAGCTTAAGTATTGCGTAATTCTTTTGTTCATGGAATATGGCGTTCATCGGCCCTGATCGCAGGATGTCCGTATCATTTCCCATTCTGTCCTAACATAACTTAACCAAATCCAGAGAGTGTTTTCGGCGCTATGAGGGTTTGCTATCAGTAACGTAGGTAATTTAAACGTTAACACCGAAAACGAGCGGGTCTTAACGGGAGGGTGAATGAAATATATGAAGCAGATGCTGTTAGGAGCAGCATTAATCACTGGAACCACAACTTTTGCAGCGGCGCAGACCCTGGTTCCAGTGCAATGGGGCTGGGGACAGCGAGACAACGATGATCGGCAGGCGTACAGGGACGGTTTCAACCAGGGCCAGTCAGATGCCCGGCACAATCGGCGATTCAATCCAAACAACAGCCGCTGGCGCGAGCGTGACGACCGCCAGGCTTATAGCTCCGGCTACGAAAGAGGATTTCAACAATCAAGTGGCGGCTATCGCGGAATTGACCGGGACGGAGATCGGGACCGCGGCGATTATGGCAGAGGCGGCTATGGAGTGGGCGGTTATGGCGGAAGTGGTTATGGAATGAACGCCGCGCGCCAGTATGGCTATCAGGATGGACTCAATGACGGTTCTCGTGACCGGCAGAGCGGCCACAGTGACCGTCCGACACAAAACAGCAACTTTAAACATGCAGACCGTGGATACAACTCAAGCTTTGGCAACAAGGATTACTACAAACAGGCATACCGCGACGCCTACGAGAACGCTTATCAGCAGGGCTATAACCAAGGCGGCTATGGACGGCGGTACTAACATCTAAAATAAAAGCCATGCAGGCGACGCACGGCTTTTTTGTGATTAGCTTTTGAAAGACGGTGAGACGCGGCGTGTGCTGCGTCTCACCTTTCTTCAATGGTGCTACCAGACCGTACAACGCTCTGCTTCGGGTCGCACCATCGCGGAGCCATCCTTGCAGCTAAAAGCCTGCTTAAACTCCGGCAGGTTCGATAAGGGGCCGATGACGCGAAACTTTCCAATCGGATGTGGATCGCCCTGCACCATGGTTCTCGCTGTTTCAGGGCGGGTTTCATCGCCACGCCACTGTCCCCAGGCGATGAAGAATTGCTGGTCAGGAGTGTAGCCGTCAATTGTGGGCGCTGGATGAGTTTGCTGTGCCTTCTTGAAGGCGAGATAAGCGATTTTTGCTCCAGCAAGATCACCAATACTTTCGCCCAGCACAAGCTTGCCGTTGTGATGAATGCCTGGCTCTACGAAATATGAATCAAATTGCCGGATCACGCACGACGTCCGGTCCTGAAAACGCTTGAGGTCGTCGGCAGTCCACCAATTATCGAGGCGGCCTTGCGCATCGTATTGTGCGCCCTGATCGTCAAAGCCGTGGCTGATTTCATGGCCTATAACCACGCCGATGCCGCCGTAATTGACCGCATCAGTATTTTCCACGCTGAAGGATGGTGGCTGAAGAATCCCGGCGGGAAAAACAATTTCATTCAGCAGAGGGTTGTAATATGCATTGGAAGTTGGCGGAGTCATGCCCCAGCGGCCGCGATCCACAGGTTTGCCAATAAGAGATCGGTCTTCATCAACATTCCATTTTATTGATGCCAACGTATTGTCCCAATAGGAATCGCGGGTCATCTTGATGCTGCTGTAGTCTTTCCACTTATCGGGATAGCCAATCTTAGGATTGAACGTGGCCAGCTTCTCCAGAGCTTTCTTTTTGGTTTCCGGCCCCATCCATTCCAGACCCTCAATGGTGTCATGCATGGCCGCGAGAATGTTCTTTACCATTTCCTGAGCGCGAGCTTTGGCTTCCGGCGAGAAATATTTCTCAACGTATTTCTTGCCCAGCGCTTCGCCCAAAAGCTGGTCAGTGCTTTCAGCGCAACGCTTCCAGCGGGGTTTGAGTTCGGTGACGCCGTTCAGATATTTTTCATAAAAAGCAAAGTTCTCATTCACAAATGGATCGGAGAGCTGGTTGGCAACGGAGTGCAGAAACTGCCATTTTAAATATGTTTTCCAATCAGCCATTGGCGTTTCGCGAACCTGCCTATCGACTTCCTGCAGGAATTTCGGTTCGGTTACGTTAAGGTCCGCATGGGAAACCTTTGCGGCATCAAAATACGCGTTCCAATCGACAGCGGGCGACAGCTTCTTCAGGTCGGCAAAAGTAGTCTTGTGGTCGGTGGCTTGGGGGTCACGCAGGGCGACGTTGTCGAGCGACGCTTCCGCAAGTTTCTTTTCCATGCCGAAGATGGTGTTTGCGGCGGCTTTGGCCTGTGCGTCATCATAACCTGCCAGCTTAAACATAGCGGCAACGTGTACCAGATATTTCTCGCAAGCTTCCTGGAAGCGCGGCTCCGTTTTCAGGTAGTAGTCACGGTCAGGCAAGCCAAGGCCGCTGGCGAAGACTGTTGCAATCACCTGCCCGGGATTGTGATTGTCAGAAATAGAAGCAAAGCCAAAAGGAACGACTACGGAAAGCTCATGCAGGTGGCGAATCACACGCTGCAGGTCGGCTGGCGTTTTCATGGCATCGATCTCGGCCAGCATAGGCTTGGCCGGAGCGAGTCCAAGCTGGTTCACACGCGATTCATTCATACAGGAGCCGTAATAATCACCGATAAGCTCCTCCACGCTGCCGCGAGGCCAGTCCTTCTTGCTGGAAACATCGTCCAGGATCAGTTTGAGTTGGTCCTTGGCGGCTTCGCCTGCCTGCCAGCGGCGGCTCCATCGCACTTGCGAGGGTGGAATAGGGTTTTCCGCGCGCCATTTACCATTGGCAAACTGGAAGAAATCAGCGCAGGGATCCGCAGCTTTGTCGATGTCGCCAGGCTGAATACCTTTTGCGAACGTGCCTTGCGCAAACACAGAACTACAACTGGAGAGGAGGAGCAGCAAAATTTTCAGAAAACGCATTTTCACCTTTTTTGAATGAGAATCGCTTACATCGATGCAGAAAGTTTTTCCAGTGAAACCGTACCTTTTTCCGTGCGTAGTCTCAGCCGCGTTCCGCCCCGATTGATGGTACCGCGTACGCTGCGATCATAAACGCCGGCCTGCGAAGCCATGGGAAAATCCGTGTGGAAGTTGGCGCGGCGTCCGCCTTCAAAATCAACATCCAGGCCCGCGCTGGCTGGCACGCGCAACACGATGCTGCCTTTCTCATTTTCCAGTGACGCGCTGTCGCCCAGGCTCTTCGCCTCAATCTCTGCATCGGCTTTGTAGGATTTAATTTCCAGCGGACCGCGAATGGTCACGTTGCGCAGCTTCACAGAATCCTTGTATGTATCAATGCGAACAGCCCCGGTGATGGAATCAATTTCAATTGGCGATTTGTAGCTCTTGATACGAATATCGCCATTCAGGGAAGCGATTTTGATATCAGGTTTGTAGCTCTCAACATTCACATCGATCTGCCGCGGCACGCGGATTTCCAATTCGACCGCTGCGGTATAGTCATGATCCTGCCAGCAAAACATGCAGTTTTGCTGCGGATATTTCACTTCAACAGAAACGTGGTTGCTGTCATTACGGAAATTGATCTGGACGTTTTCCATCCACCATTTGCGATCAGCGTCATTGCCTTCAAAGCGTTTGGTCACATCCACAGTAACCTGGCTAGTGTCTGAGCCGGTCACGTGGATGGTGCCTTTGTAATTTTCAACATTAAGCGTGCCGCCGGAAGAGATGTTGAAACTGCGCTGGAACTTCTCCGACTGTTCTTTTCCGGATTGGCTGCGGAGTCTTGGCGTAGCCAAAGCAACTAGGCCGAGCAGAGCAATCAGCCATACGACGGTACGTTGATTGGTGGAATTCATAAATTGCCTCCGTGATCGCGGACAGACTTGTTCCTGCTTGGTCTATACGGCCCGGAAGGCCCCATAGTTCCCTTAGACTATGGGAAAAAACAAAGGTCATCCACCGAACGGCTTGCGGTGGGGAATGGCAATAAACCGGAAGGGGTAATAATTGCGGACGCCGGCCTGAACCGGCGTCCGCGTGAATCTACATCGATTTCATCAGAGAAAGCCAGCGCTGCCAGCCTTCATCGTGCGCTTTTTTATTGGCGACAGCCATATCGTGTTTCTTCTTGGTGTCGGGGTCAGTGGCCGTGTTCTGGATCGCAGCATCATTAGCGGGATCTTCGCCGGCACGCATAAATCCGTGGCCTGCGCCGGCGTATGTCACCGGATCATATTTCTTGCCGGCAGCCTTCATTGCCGCTTCAGTAGCTGGAATAGTAGCGCCGATGCGGGCATCTTCTCCGGCATAAAAGCCATATACGGGCGCAGTGATCGATGCAACATCCGATGGGCCGGGCCCATAGAACACAAAGGCCGCGCTCAGGTCTTTGCGATTAGTGGCGAACCGGAATGATTGCCCTCCGCCCCAGCAGAATCCGGCGACGGCAAGCTTGCCACTTGCTGCCGGCAATTTTTTGCCGTAGTCGGCGGCCGCGTTCAGGTCGGCCGTGACTTGGTCAGGGTTCAGCCCGGAGACGGCTTTCATCGCGTCCTGTGTGCCGGAGAACTCGCTCGTACCACCGCCTTTTGGCCCCATGCCGGAAAGCAGGTCGGGAGCAATGGCAATGTAGCCGTTCGCGGCCAACTGGTCAGCCATGCTGCGCGCCCAGTCCGTGAGGCCAAAGATCTCATGGATCACAATTACTACCGGCGCTTTCTGTTTTACCTCCGGATAAACGACAAAAGCCTGCACCGTGCGATTATCGTGCTTGAGTTGCACCCATTCCTGGTGCCGGGGAGACTTTTCCAGTTTCTGTTTGGCCCAATCCTGGGCAAAGCCCGAGGACAGGCAGACGAACAACGCAATCGTGATAGCCAAGGTACGTTTCATGCAGAGCAGTTTAAACGGAAGAGTGAGGGTGGGACAAATCAAACGCCAGCTCGGAGCGGCGCCAATGTTCCCGTGCCATCGTCGACAACACATAGAAGGAGGGCGTCCGCCTGATTGTTAGAAAGATAAACGTCATGTAGCGTTCTAACTCACTTCTGTGGAACCCTGCTTCGGACCGATACACCCCAAGACCCGACATAAGCCTTGTGCAAAGAGGTACATCAACTGGAGATGCCCCTACAGAGGGTTTATAATTTGGGTTCGTAACATCTTTGCTGACGGTGGGGGAAGAGCAATTTTTGAGTTAAGCTGATTGGTTACTCAAATGCACGCAAAGAAAGCTATTTAACTTTGACGGCCTCCAAAACACGTCGGTAGTACTAAGGGAGGAACGTCCATTTTAACTGCGTTCCGGATGGTCGTCCGGCCAACAGTTTGGCGTTGTTCTGCAACTTTATATGTTGGGGCATGTTTAACAGTAGAAGGGGATTGGGCGTCAATTGGAAGTACAAACACTTGGTCCGCTAAAAATTTTGGGCAACATGATCGCGAAGCCCGCTTTGAGTAATGTCAGGGAGGCTAGCGGATGCCGCTGAGCGAGGCCGAAAGAGAAGTCTTAAGTGGCGAAGTCCAGGGAACTCAACTACCCAAACCCAGCCCCCATTGGCTGGGCTGGACTGATGCGTTTTATCAGCTTTGGTTACAGCGTGGCCGCATTGCTCGATGGACAGCCCTGGCTTTCCTGCTGTCGATAGGAGCGGCATGGCGCCTTCCTAAATATGAAAGCACTACACAAATCATGCCTCCGGATAGTGGTGGCGGCGGCTCCAGCCTGGCATCCCTTGTTCCCGCGCTTGCAAAAGCGCCCGGTTTGATCGGAATGGCAGGAGACATGATGGGGATGAAGAGTACTGGAGCAATCTTTGTCAAGGTGCTCGAAAGCCGTACGCTCGAAGATCACCTGATTGAACGCTTTGATTTACGCAAAAAATATGGTGTGCGTTATTGGGAGGATGCGCGCGAGAAGCTGGCTTCCCGAACCGTGATTGCAGAGGACAAGAAGAGCGGAATTATCGCCATCTCTGTGCGTGACCGCGACCCGGAATTGGCGACTGCACTCGCCAATGCCTATGTGGATGAACTGGGTTTGGTGATAGCCAAGGTTTCAACCTCAGCTGCCCGCAGAGAACGTATGTTCATTGAGGAGCGCCTGGAACAGGAAAACAAGAACCTGCAGAATGCGGAGCAGGAATTCAGCCAGTTTGCCAGCTCGAACATGGCGTTTGATGTGCCTGAACAAACAAAAGCTACCGTGGAATCCGCAGCCAGGCTTCAGGGCGAGTTGATTGCCGCGCGAGCGCAGCTTGAAAGTCTAAAACAAAGCTATACCGAAGAGAACATTCGTGTGAAGAGCGTGCAGGCCCACGTGAATGAACTGGAACGCGATCTGGCGAAGATGAATTCCGGAGCCGCCTCCAGCGTGCAGGACCCAGCGAGCCCGTATCCTTCAGTAAAAAGGCTGCCGTTGCTCGGGGTAAAATGGGCTGATCTTTACCGCAATTCCAAGATCCGCGAAACCGTAGTTGAATTGCTGACGCAACAATTTGAGATGGCCAGAATCCAGGAGGCCAAGGAAATCCCCCAGGTGAAAGTGCTTGATCCGGCTTCCCATCCGGAAAAGAAGCGTCCTTCATGGCTGGTAATTGTCATAGCAGGTACATTGGTAGGTACATTACTTGCCTACCTGGGTTATTTCCTTAAGATCTGGTGGGAGCGGTGGGACCAGGATGATCCCAGACGAATGTTTATTTCACAGGTCCTTCATGGTGGACGCAGAAATGCTGGTTCCTTGAGAAGCATGTTACAGCGCAGGACGGAAAATCCAGACGAGATTTCGCAGGCATGAACACAGACACAGTCAGGAGGCCACGGTGTCTACACAAGAGGTAGTGAAAGAGCAAGCCAATCTCTTGGAGGTGTCACACTTCAGCGGGACCCAGATCCATCGTGCTTTGTCGCATGATAAAGGAACCGGGCTTGGGGCCGCCGTTGCGATGCTTGAGGCCCTGATTGTCATTCTTGCAGGCTATACCGCTTATTCCGGGCGCAGCTTTCTAGGCGAGTTGCTTGGCGTTTCTCCTGTAGATGTTTCCACATCTCCTCCCGTTCGTTTGTTTGTTTTCCTTTTGACTTATGCCTGCCTGACGGTGATCTGCAATGCCGCACAGAATTTGTATTCTGACGCGGCCATCCGTTCAGCAAGTGTGGCGCGGGCAAGAATTTTAAAGGGCTTCATGGTTTCGTCCATGATATCCATCATGATCGTTTTCATCGCCGGGGAAAAAGCAGTGCCCCGGTTGATCGTTGCCAGCACGCCCCTTTTCAGCCTGGCCGGGGTACTATGTCTCCGTTATGTGATGGAAAGATACAACCTCAAAAGGATTGAACGCGGTATTGGCAATCAGCACGTTCTCATCGTGGGCAGCGGAGAGGTTGGGCAGGCCTTCCGATGTTACTTGCAGAGCCACACTCATCTGGGAAAGACTTTCTGCGGATTTGTTGATCTGGAACCCGGTGCCCAGCCGTTTTGCCTGGGGACGCCGGACGATCTTCCCCGGATTCTGACAGAAAATTTCATTGATGAGATTTATTTCACTCCTTCCATCAGCCGCGACCTGGTGGTTCGAATTGTTCTGGAAGCAAGACGCCAGCGCATTGGCGTGAAGGTGGTGCCAGATCTCTATGGCGGCCTTGCCATTGGCGCCGGCATGAATTACATAGGCTCGGTGCCGGTGCTGGAGTTGAATCGCCAACCGATTCCCGCTCTGGGTCTCTTTGTAAAGCGGATCATGGACTTTGTCATCAGTACGGTCACATTAGTGGTTACGGCCCCGCTTCTGCTGTTGACTGCTATCGCGGTGAAGATTGATTCTCCCGGTCCAGTCCTCTACAAAGCCTGGCGGGTTGGACGCAAAGGAAGGAAATTCCGCTGCTATAAGTTCCGTACCATGGTGGTGGATGCCGACGCCCGCAAGAATGGCCTGATGCACATGAACCAGCGGAACGGCGCTACGTTCAAGATTTTCGACGATCCTCGGATTACCCGTCTCGGCCGCTTCCTTCGCAAGTACAGCATTGACGAACTGCCTCAACTGTTTAACGTCTTTAAAGGCGATATGAGCATTGTTGGTCCGCGGCCCCATCCGGAAGACGACTTCAAGCGTTACGATCTTGAGCACTTCCGCCGCCTTGATGTTACGCCCGGCCTGACTGGGCTTTGGCAGGTGACCGCTCGCCATGACCCGTCTTTTGAAAAGAACGTTATGCTCGATCTTGAATACATTGAAAACTGGAATGTGCTTCTGGATTTGAGAATTCTGATCAAAACGATTCCCGTAGTATTGCGTGGTTCCGGACACTGATCGCCGACCGCGGCAAACCTGTAATAAATCATGCCTGCACTGAAGATGCTGGACGTGTGCGCCTGACTTTCGACTGATCTGCCATACAATGGATCGGCATGGTCAAATTAGCCTGGCACTAGCACAAAATCTTGATTTGCGAAGACCGACGCTGGAGGAGTGAATGGGGATTAAAAGAGCATTGATCACCGGCGTAACCGGCCAGGACGGCTCTTATCTGGCTATGCTTCTTCTTGAAAAGGGCTATGAAGTGCACGGGATCAGACGCCGGTCTTCCTCCTTCAACACCGGAAGAATCGATCACCTGATCCATGATCCGCACACGGAAGGATGCCGTTTTTTTCTCCATTACGGTGACGTGACCGATTACAGCAGTCTGGTCCGCACCATGCAACTCGTTCAACCCGATGAAATTTATAATTTGGCGGCCCAGAGCCATGTGGCTGTTTCATTTGAGCAGCCTGAATATACAGTGGAGTCGGATGCTCTGGGTCCGCTGCGTCTGCTGGAAGCAATCCGGGTTCTCGGCCTGCAAAAGAAAACGCGTTTTTACCAGGCATCTACGTCTGAAATGTTTGGCAAGGTACAGGAAGCCCCACAATCGGAAACAACGGCTTTTTATCCTCGCTCGCCCTATGGTGTCGCAAAATTGTATGCTCACTGGATTACCGCCAGCTATCGCGAGACATACGGCATATATGCCTGTAGCGGCATCCTGTTCAATCATGAGTCGCCGGTGCGCGGCGAGACATTTGTTACCCGCAAGATTGTCCGCGCTCTTACACGCATCCAGTTGGGCACGCAGGATTGCCTCTATCTGGGCAATCTGGATGCCCGGCGTGATTGGGGACACGCGCGCGATTACGTCGAAGCAATGTGGCTGATGCTGCAACAAGAGCATGCCGAAGATTTCGTGGTTGCCACGGGCGTGCAGTACTCAGTGCGAGATTTTGTCCGCGCCACCACCAAAGAATTGGGGATTTCTCTACGCTGGCAGGGGACTGGCGTGCATGAAGAAGGATTCGACGCGGCTACGGGGAAACGCATCGTGGCGGTCGACTCCATGTATTTCCGTCCGGCTGAAGTTGACAATCTTTCAGGCAATGCCGCGAAGGCAAGAGAAAAACTTGGATGGACGCCGCGAACCAGTTTTGCTGAGTTAGTAGCGGAGATGGTGCGGGAAGAGCGGGAGATCGCCAAATTTGAGAGTGCGGGCAAGAGATCGGCTTATTCAGCATGTTAATGCTCAAACTGATCGCCCGCGATTCGATTTTGGGTACCACCAGGCTTGGTCTTTGCACGTTTCCCGGCCTACAACAGGCAATGGCTTTCTGCCTCACTCCACCAACACGGGAACAAGGGCGGTGAAGTAATCAGCACACGCGGCGTCCAAAAGTTACCGGGGTACCCCGGAAGAGTCGGCTGGAGACCTGCGGGAAATTCCAGGTACAGCAGGTAGTGAATGAAAACAGTGAGCTTCTTTGATCTCATCGGAAGGCCTGCGACATCGGTAAAGTGGGGTTTCATAAGGTATTTTTGACTCTCTGTAACAGTTCTCATGCGATAACTTTGGCATCGCTTTCACGGGCGCGACGTTTGCGCGCTCTTTTTCTCTCATTTACTCTAAATAGTTTGCTTTACTCCTATGGCCGACCAGATCCCCAAGCTCTCCACCAAAATCGATGCCACTTCCATCCGCTTTGAAAAGAACATGCGAGCCATGGCGGAGCTGGTGGCCGCTGTCCGTAGTGAAGAGGAGAAGATACGGCAGGGCGGCGGTGAGAAGGCGATTGAGTCGCAACACGCCAAGAAACGCCTGACTGCCCGTGAGCGCATCAACCTCCTGATCGACCGTGATACAGAGTTCTTTGAACTTGGACTTTACGCCGCGTATGAAATGTATGAAGAATGGGGCGGAGCGCCGTCAGCGGGCGTAGTCACTGGTCTGGGGCGCGTGCATGGCCGCTTGTTCATGCTGATTGTGAATGATGCCACCGTTAAAGCCGGTGCATTCTTTCCCATGACCGCCAAGAAAGTGATTCGCGCGCAGAATATTGCTATAGAGAACCATATCCCCACGATTTATCTAGTCGATTCCGCGGGCGTGTTCCTGCCTCTACAGGAAGACGTATTTCCTGACACCGACGATTTTGGCCGGGTTTTCCGGAACAATGCTGTCATGTCAGCGATGGGAATTCCGCAGATCACAGCCATCATGGGCATGTGCGTGGCAGGCGGCGCGTACCTGCCGGTTATGTGCGACACGATTTTGATGACCGAAGGCAGCGGGCTCTTTCTGGCTGGGCCGGCGCTGGTGCAGGCCGCTATCGGGGCAAAGTATTCCGCCGAAGAGTTGGGCGGAGCGTTGATGCACGCGGAGATCGCCGGCACGATTGACTATCGCGAACCCAATGATCATATCTGTCTGGAGCGAATCCGCTCCCTGGTGAGCAAGCTGGGACATAAACCTGTAGCGCCTTTTAATCGTAGTAAGTCTGAGCCGCCCGCCTACTCGGCAGAAGAGATTTACGGAATCTTTGAAGCCGATGGCATGCGTCCATACGACATGAAAGAGATCATTGCCCGCGTGGTGGATGGCGGGAAGTTCGATGAATACAAAGCAGAGTACGGAAAGACAGTGATTTGCGGGCTGGCGCGAATCGGCGGCTTTGCCGTGGGCATTGTGGCCAACCAGGCAACTCCGGCGCAACAGACAGACCCTTCGTCCGGCGCAAAGCGAGTGGAGTTTGGCCGCGTAATTTATACCGAAAGCGCAGAGAAAGCCGCGCGTTTCATCATGGACTGCAACCAGAACCTGGTGCCCCTGATATTCCTGCACGATGTTAATGGTTTCATGGTGGGGCGCGACGCCGAATGGAGCGGCATTATCAAAGCCGGGGCCAAGATGGTGAATGCCGTGGCCAATTCGGTGGTGCCAAAGATCGCAGTCATTATTGGAGGCTCTTTTGGAGCAGGGCATTATGCCATGTGCGGAAAGGCTTATGATCCGCGTTTTGTCTTTGCGTGGCCTTCCGCACGATACGCCGTGATGAGCGGAGCGGCAGCCGCGGGAACTCTGGTGGAAATCAAGATCAAACAGCTTGAGCGCGGCGGCAAGAAATTGGGCGAGCAGGAACGCAAGGAATTGTTTGACGCCACCAAAGCCATCTATGATCAGCAAAGCGATCCACGCTACGGGGCGGCGCGCTTGTGGATTGACAAAATCATTGATCCAATGGAGACGCGCCAGGCGCTGATCACGGCGCTGGAGGCGGCAGCACTTAACCCGGACGTCAAAGAGTTCAAAGTGGGAGTGCTGCAGACTTAGCGAACCGCCGTAAAACAGGAAAACACTCACCGCGGAGACGCGGAGTCGCGGAGAAAGGCAAGGGAGCTTCTGGTGAGCATTGATCGCACTGAGAAAAATAATGGACAGAATAAATTGATTCATGAAAGCTTGACGGAGCAGATCATTGGCGCCGCTATGGAAGTACACAAAGCGCTTGGACCGGGACTTTTAGAATCCGTCTATGAAGAATGCCTTTGCCACGAGCTGCATCTACGGGGATTAAAATTCCAACGCCAGTTTTCAGTGCCAGTCATTTATAAAGACGTAGCGCTCGACTGTGGTTACCGCCTGGATTTAATTGTTGAAGATATCGTTATTCTCGAATTGAAGTGCATTGAGCGTGTTCTGGCAATCCACGAAGCACAATTCCTCACGTACCTGAAACTGCTGGATAAGCCTGTTGGGTTCATCATCAATTTTAACGTTCCTGTGCTACGACAAGGAATCATTCGAAAGGTTTTTGACTCCGCGTCTCCGCGTCTCCGCGGTGAAAAAAGTCTTGTGGCTGGAGCAGGATCAAACGATGGCAGGTAATGAAATAAAAATCATTGAATGTCCACGTGATGCATGGCAGGGACTAAAGGGCCAAATCCCCACGGCCATGAAAACCCAGTATTTGCGCGCACTGATTGAGGCAGGATTCAAACACATAGACGCCGTGTCATTCGTGTCGGCCAAGGCGGTTCCGCAGATGGCAGACTCTGAAGAAGTGCTCAAACAACTTGATCCACCGGACGAGGTTGAGATCATCGGCATTGTTGTAAACCAAAAAGGGGCGGAGCGGGCCATTGCGACAGAAGCAGTGCAGACCTTGGGATTTCCGTACTCCGTCTCACCGACATTTCTTAAACGCAACCAGAACCAGACGCTGGAAGCAGCCGCCGATGAACTGGAGCAGATTAAACTGAAGGCCGACGCTGCCGGGCTGAATGTGGTGGCGTATATCTCCATGGCCTTCGGCAACCCGTATGGCGACCTCTGGAATGCGGAAGAGGTAATTGAAGCCGTGGGCATTCTGGCGGACATGAACATTACGCAGATTTCGCTGGCGGATACGGTTGGTCTTTCAACACCAGCGCAGATAAGAGAGCTTATCTCAGCCGTGATTGGCGCTTACGATTATCTGGAGGTCGGGGCGCACCTGCACAGCACAAAGACGGGAGCGGCGGAGAAAATCATTGCAGCGTACGAAGCTGGATGCCGACGCTTCGATTCGGCCATTGGCGGGTTGGGCGGCTGTCCGTTTGCGCAGGATGAGATGATCGGTAATATTCCGACAGAGATTGCGGTTGAGGCGCTGCGACAACACGGTGCGGACATACCATTGAAGAAGCCGCTGGATTCGACAATGCAGATGTCGGCAGATATTGCGAAGAAACACACAGTGGTGATGTGAACGGCCGGAATGATGCTATTAAAATATTACTGTCCGGCATCGGCAAAGCCACTGCCTTTCTGATGTGTTTCTCTGGTTAAAGTTCCTTGTCATTCGCGAAGCGGAAAGAGGTTGAAATGACGCGATCATTTTCGAACAGTGGTGAGGTTGTCCTGCCTTCACCGGTCTTACAGGCCGTCCCAGATAAAGAAAAAATGATTAAACATTCTTCTTCTTGTCTCGAACTGGAGATGCCAGTTGAATTCATGGAATCATGGATCACGCCGGTCTCGCATTTTTTTGTGCGCAATCATCTGGACGAACCCTCGATTTCGCCAGGCGCATGGTGTTTGACTGTAACCGGCGAGGTAGAGCAACCCATCGCACTGAGTTTGTCCGATTTGGCCGGAATTGCGCCGCACTCGATTACATCAGTACTGGAATGTGCCGGCAATGGACGGGCCTTTTACCAGCCACAAACGCCGGGAACGCAATGGCGGCGCGGCGCTGTGGGTAACGCTCACTTTAGTGGGACCCGTTTGCGCGACATATTGCTGCGCGCAGGCCTTAAGGCAACCGCTAAGCATGTGATGTTCCGTGGCCTGGATAAAGCATCCGGCGAAATCCCCCCATTTATCCGCAGCATTCCCATTGAGAAAGCGCTCGAGGAAGATTGCCTTGTGGCCACGCACATGAACCACGCGCCACTAACCAACAATCATGGATTTCCTGCTCGCGCTATTGTTCCGGGATGGATCGGCGCCAGTTGGTGCAAATGGCTCACGGAAATCAAAGTCCTCGATAAAGAATTTGAAGGTGAGTTTATGAAGGAGGCGTACCGGGTCCCGCGCCAGCCCGCAGCGCCAGGGACTGCGATTAGCTCTGACAATACCCGCGCTCTCACGGAACTAAACACGAAATCCGTGATTGCGGGGCCGGTCCATGGGGCAACGGTAAAAGCCGGCACTGTTCGCATTCATGGGACCGCCTGGACAAGCGATGCAGAGATTACCAGGGTAGACATTTCAACCGATGGGGGAGCCACATGGAACATCGCCGATTTGGAAAGCGCCTCTGCTGCCCATGCATGGCGTTTATGGAGTTACATCTGGAAATCCGCAGGGCATGGCGACCACGTCGTCATGTCCCGAGCGACAGATAGCCGTGGCCGCCGCCAGCCTCAAACAGCTACCTGGAATCCCTTAGGCTATCTCTATAACGCTATCGACCAGATAGAAATCCATGTGCAAACGGCAGCGGGAGGAACACGCTAGCGTGACCTACAACACTGTTCAATACTCAGAAGCGAATGGTATTGCGATCATTACGCTGAACCGTCCGGAAAAGCGCAATGCCATCAGCTACGAGTTGATCGATGACCTCATTGCGGCGTTGAAGCAGGCGGCCGGGGCCGCGGCCCAGATAGTTATTTTGACCGGAGCAGGAAAAGCGTTTTGTTCCGGGATGGATATGGAAAATCTGAAACAGCTTACGGGCCGCACGCACGAGCAGAACCTTCAAGATTCAGAGACCATGGCCAGCCTGTTCCGCTCACTTTATGATTTTCCCAAACCGACGATAGCTGCTGTGAACGGTGCGGCCATTGCCGGCGGAACGGGATTGGCAACGCTATGCGATTTTACTCTGGCTGTCCCGGAAGCCAAGTTCGGCTATACGGAAGTCCGGATTGGATTTGTGCCTGGGATTGTTTCCAGTTATTTAATTGCAAATATCGGAGAGAAACGGGCGCGAGATCTTTTGCTTACTGGAAGGTTGTTTGGTGTGGAAGAAGCCCACAAGCTGGGCTTGGTAAATGAAATTGTTGTGCCGGAGCAGCTTATGCCGCGAGCATTGCAACTTGGAGCGCAGCTTATGGAAAACAGTCCAGCGTCGCTGCGCACTACTAAGGCGCTGCTTTCCAGCTATACAAAAGAGCAGCTAGACCGTCAGCTTAAAATCGCCATTCAGGAAAACGCGGGCATTCGCAAAACAGCAGACTTTAAAGAAGGCATCACGGCATTTCTGGAGAAACGCAAACCATCTTGGACAGAAAAATAGAAGGCGTTCATAGAAAGATCAGCGGCGAGACCAAACTGCGCGTGCGCTACGCCGAGACCGACAAGATGGGCGTGGCATATCACTCAAACTTCCTTATATGGTTTGAGGTAGGGCGCGTGGAACTGCTGCGGCAGCTCGGCTTTCAATACAGCGAAATGGAGCAGCAGGACAACTGCCACATTCCAGTTGCGGATGTGCATATCCGGTATAAAGCGCCCGCACGATATGATGATGAGATTGTGGTCCGCACCCAGATCAAGAACGTGCGTTCGTCGCTCTTGCACTTCAGCTATGAAATCTTTCGAGAAAGCGATGGGACGCTGCTGGCGACAGGCGAAACAATGCACATTATCGTGGACGACAAACTGGTACGGACTGCATTGCCGGAAAAATATATAAAGGCCTTCACAAAGCATAATCAGGACGTATGAAATCTCTTGAAATCAACGGCAGTGATCTTTCCTTCGACGACCTGCGCGCGGTGGTCTATAACGGCTGTCCGGTAGCAATGGCGGAGGGTGCACGAGCAAGAGTCATCGCTGCGCGGGAAGTAGTAGACAGGCTGCTGCGGGAAAACCGCGTTGCTTATGCAATCAACACCGGCGTGGGAAAGCTAAGTGACGTTCATATTGAGCCCGCGCAAAACCGTCAGCTTCAGTTGAACCTGATCCGCTCGCATTCGGTAGGAGTCGGCGAACCCCTGAGCCAGGAAGAAACGCGCGCGATGATGCTTTTGCGGGCCAACTCGCTTGCCAAAGGATTTTCCGGGGTGCGGCCGGAAGTGATTGACCTGATTTGCGCGATGCTAAACCAAGGCGTGCATCCCGTGGTGCCGTCACAGGGAAGCGTGGGAGCAAGCGGCGATTTGGCCCCGCTCGCTCACCTTGCTCTGGCGATGATCGGAGAAGGTGAAGTTTGGCAGGGACGCGCAAAAACCGCCAGCGCTGAAGCGATGCAGCGCGCGGGAATAAAGCCGCTTGTCCCTGAAGCTAAAGAAGCCATCTCGCTGATCAATGGCACGCAAGCCATGCTGGCAGTGGGAACACTTTCACTGATGGCGGCGGAAAATCTGGCGGAAACCGCGGACGTGCTGGGCGCAATGTCACTCGACGCACTTCATGGCACCGATGTTGCTTTCGATGAGCGCATCCATGCGGCTCGTCCACATGCGGGACAGATGAAGGTTGCGAAGAATTTGCGTGGGCTGCTTAAAGGCAGTGAGATTCGCGAATCGCACAAGGACTGCGGCCGAGTGCAGGATGCTTACTCTTTGCGCTGCATTCCGCAGGTTCATGGCGCGGTGCGGGATACGCTGGAGTTTTGCCACCGAACTTTTGAAATTGAGATGAATTCCGCCGTGGATAACCCCCTGGTTTTTGTGAAAGGCCACGGTGAAGGCGACATCATTTCCGGCGGCAATTTCCATGGAGAGCCTCTGGCCTTTGCGCTGGATTATATGGCCATCGCACTAAGTGCTCTGGCAGGAATTTCTGAACGGCGGATTGAACGTCTGGTGAATCCGGCGCTCAATGAAGGCTTGCCGCCGTTCCTGGCACCGGATGCGGGCATCAATTCCGGCTTTATGATGCCGCAAGTCACCGCGGCCGCACTGGCCAGCGAAAACAAAGGCTTGGCGCATCCTGCGTCAGTGGATTCCATTACCACCTCCGGCAACAAGGAAGATTACGTTTCCATGGGCATGACCGCAGCCATCAAGCTGAAGCGCGTGGTCGCCAACACCACCCATGTGCTGGCGATCGAAGCTTGCGCGGCGGCGCAGGCACTGGATTTTCTAGCTCCTTTAAAAACCAGTAAGCCATTGCAGCGGGCACACGCGGCGATCCGTAAAGTGAGCCCCAGGATCGAGCAGGACCGAGTATTCGCCGAAGACTTTGCCAGGCTGGCAGAGTTGGTTCGGTCCGGAGGAATTCTCGAATAGACATTTACGTCGCATATTCTGCCGCTTCGCTCCACCGGCGTTTACAAGCCGCAGCACAGAACAGAACGTAACACATGCTCATTTAGCGCAATAAAGTCTCCATGACCGACCTCGCAAAGTACCGCTGCCGGCGCGGGTTGAAAAAGTGGGGATTGCTCACAAACTGCACGGAAGTGAAGCGCCCCTTCACTTTTGGCAAGGACAGAACCGATAGAATTAGGGCACATTTATAGTTACGCTCGATTTATGCAATGTTTGGAACGTTCCTGTGGCGATGTCTTCAACGATAATTTGATGAGTACCAGGCGTAAGTAAAAATGTTTGGTTGATGGTTGAAGTAGCGGGCGCGGATTCACCCAGCTTCAGCCCTGTTGTCGCATCCCAAGCCTGTAGCTGATAGACACTAGCCGCCGATTCTTGAGCTGAAGCAGTTACCAGGATTTGTGGGCCTACTGTGGCATTAGGAAGAGGAGACGCAATTGAAACGCCGTCTGCCTGCACAGTAATATTTACAACCGACTTGTGCAATGTTTGAAACGTCCCGGTGCTAATGTCTTCAACAACAATCTGGTGCACCCCCGGAGCAAACGAAAAGGCCTGGTTGATGGTGGAGGTTCCCGGCGCGGACTCGCCTAGCTTTTGGCCCGTAGTACTGTCCCATATCTGGAGTTGATAAATCTGTGCTGCTGTTTCAGTAGCTGATGCGTTTATCTGGACCACCGAGCCAGATAGTGCACCGGGAAGAGGAGATGAAATGTTTACCCCATCAGCAACGGCGGTCACGGTTACTATCGCTTTGTGCAGTACCTGGAAATTCCCAGTGGAAATATCTTCAACAACGAGCTGATGCGTTCCCGGTGAGAGATTCAGTACCTGCTTAAAGGTTGCCGTGCCGGGAGCCGATTCCGCCAGCTTTTGGCCTGTGCCCTTGTCCCAAACCTGGATTTGATAGATTTGTGCTCCTGCCTCCGCAGCGGAAGCATTCACCAGCACTTGTGTGCTGGTAACGGCATTCTGTCCGGGAGCTGCGACGGTTACATAGCCGGCAAAGAAATCCTTCATCGGCGCGGCAGTGGCTGACGCTCCTGGATGAGTTGAAATTGCCAGCGCATCAAGAATCGTCCTTAAGGTGTTTTCATGCTTATAAGGAACGTTGGAAACACTATGTGGCGTAACATTTGGCCCAATCAATGCCGTATAAACTAGACCGGCAAAGTCGAGGTCGCCATTGTCAAACGTAATAACAAGAAGGCCATCGCCGCCAGGCTGGAAATAAGGTTTGGCGAGCAGCGCCGGCAAATTAGCCTTAAGGAAGCCATCGGCTTTTAGCGGACCCCCATCATGACCGTCATTCAGGCCATCTGGCGCAATAATAGTGAACTGTGGCAACGCATTGTTTGCCAGATCGATGGCAAACTGGGAAAAATCCATGATCTTGGCTTGCGAGTTATCAATGTTGCTCAATATGTCGCTGTACCAGGTTGCACCATTGTGCCGGCGAAAATAATGCGTGCCATGCACAAAGTCATCGGGCGTTGTAACCGTTCCGCCTGCCGCTGCATAGGATTGCGCATAGACCTTCCATGAGATTCCTCGATTGTTCATCTCACGGAAAATATTGTCATCTGTGATAGGGGAAGCGCATCCATTTCCATCGCAGGTAAAATCGTGCGTTCCCGCAGGTAATGTGCAGTTCACGCTGGAATGGCAGCTTCCTGAGGCCAGCCAGAAATAGTCCATTGCGGATCCCGGAGTATTCGAGGTGAAATTGCTCGTATGTCCATTGGCGGTTCCCTGGCCAACCAGCCATGACATTTGAGACAGGGTTGTGCCATAGCTCGTGTTTTCATCAATCACCAGCACCACGTGCGAAGAGGGAGGAACGGGAGCCTGGGCATTGCCGAATAAAGGGCACAGTAACGTGATGGTGAACAACAGCATTGTTACGGCGCGATGAGCATTTCGAATACGCATTACCTACATCCTCTCGATTCAGTAGTTGCACACAACCAACATCACCCCTGACGTAAACAGACCACTCCGTCAACGGCAGTTAAGCCGCTGCTTGCGGGGGACCGCATCAGTCCTTGTTTGGTGATTTGTGTGTTGCTGCGTACTCTATCGCAACAATTGTTAAGGTTGGTTTAAATGTCTTTTTATGCGTACTAATCGTTGGGCTTTTAGGGCGGGGGCCTTACGAGTGACAACCTTCACTCTGGCAAGCTCAAAGCTCAAACGCCAACCGTGGTGTACGACCGCCGGTCGGCGTTTGGCTAAAGTTAATTACTTGCATTAACAGCGCGCAAAAACAAACCTGACGCTCTAGCGGTTGCTGCCGCCGTTGCCATCATGGTCTCCATTGTTGTCTTTATCTTTATCGTTGTCTTTGTCCTGATCAAAATGGAACATATCGAACAGGTCGCCGATGGCCGGGCTGTTGACTGGAACATAAGGATTGTTTTTTTCAGCCCGGGGATTGGGAAAGTTATCGCGGCTGCGTTTTGTCAACGGGTTCAGATGCCAATTGCGCTCGATGAATTTCAAAATCGAGACATGGTCGGTGTAGGTGTGATTGACATGGCCGCCCTTGGTGAAGTTTGAGACGATGATCAGAGGAATACGCGGCCCGTCGCCAAAGAAATCGATGGGCTGGATATAGCCGGAATCAAAAAATCCGCCGCCTTCATCCATGGTGATGATAAATGCGGTCTCAGCCATCAGTTCAGGTTTGGCATTCAGGCTGTCCATAATTTTCTTGATCATGCCTTCCAGAAGATCAAGTTTTGAGGATGCCGGATGGCCGTCAAGTAAACCGTCAGGCTTTACAAAAGATATCGCTGGGAGATCTCCGCTGCTAATAGCTGCAAAGAAGTCAGTTGTGTCTTTGATGTGAGCGGCGCGTTGTGCCGAATCGCCCATGATGGCTGTTGCATAGGATTCAAAGTTGCAAATGTTGCAGTAGGCTGCGCCCACCTGAACCGTGGGATCAATGCTGGTTGGATTGTGCTGTAATGCGACGGCAGCGTTGTAAGCTCCGCCGTAATATGCCCACGAAATGTGTTTTTCGTTCAGCGCTTCGCCAATGGTGCGAACATTGGTCGGGGGAACCGAGCCGCCGCGAGCAATACCGGCGGTGTCGATTGTGCCGTCCGGTAGAAAGCCGGGATTGTCATTGTTGACCATATAGAAGTGCCCCGGCTTGCAATTGGGGTTGGGGCGGTATGGCAGAGATGCCAGATAGTCCCTTACGGCATCAATGCCGGGCTGTGTGGGATCAGCACACTCCGTGAAGTTGCCATCAAAATTCAGGTCCACGGTGTAAACATCGTCAGTGCCTGGAAGAGGATCGGGATTGGCGATGTGTGACGGTGGAATGGTCGGATTGCCGTTGCCGTCGCTCCAAAAGATTGCATCGCCGGTGCCGAGCATCACGTGATTGGCCCCGGTACCGCCCATAACGGACTGGTGGAAATTGTCGCTGATAGTGAATTGGTCTGCCAGGCTCTTAAGGACCGGGACATCTCCCTGCTGGACGTTATAAAACGCCATGGAATTCCCGCCGCCATTATCATCGATGGCGCCTCCGCTGGCGGGATCAGGCTGGTTGGTGTAATTGGTGATCACAAAAGGATAAAGATCATTCAAGCAGCCCGAAGGGTTTTGCCGTGTAGCGTTCGCTACATTGCAATCTGATTGCTGCCACATCTCAAATAGCCTGTGCGTGGTGTCTCCTGTGTAAGAGTCATACGGCAGGCTGGGTCCGCGTAAGGGGAACGGGCCGTTCGGCAGCGCGTTAAAGTTTGCCACGCGAGTGTCTGGATCAGGCAGCACAAAAGTTTGGGTAAATCCGGTGGCTGCGCCAGTGGTCAAAAGATTCAGGTCTCCTGGCTCCAGGGAAGGTTCCACTGCAGCCAGCAGGGCTTGCGGCGTTCCCGGAGGGAAGATCGTCTTTATGGGTGCAAAGTTCAGGGTTGGTTGCGGCAGGATCTGGTAAGGTTCTTTTTCACTGCTGTTCAGGCTGACGAAGAATTTTGTCCTAAATGGTACTTTCGCCTGAAACTGTGCGGCTTTGGTGAAATTAGGTCCGGGCGTTCCATCAGAGTTGATGATTTTCTTTGATAACAGGTTTGAAATCGAGTCCGTGCTTTTTGGCACGTAGGTTGCAAAGACGTGATCGAAGGTGCGGTTTTCGCCGATAAGGACGATGACATGCTTTATGGGCGTCTCGGTTTCGTTTGTCCCACGATTGTTTTCGTCTAAAGTGAGCGCCTGGCTGGACATTGGAACGGCTACTGAAAGCAGCAGGGCCACAAACACACGAGGTGTTGAGCGTTGCCACCATTTTTTAATCATGACTATATGCCTCCTCCGGGGATTGCGGTGCATCGTCAACCGCGATTGGAGTGAGATAGAAGGCTAAATGGCCGACGTCTCCCATTTGTCAATATCCTGTTAACGCTGAATGAATTTTAGGCTGATAAAGAAAAGTAAAGATGTGGGGGCGAAGCCTTTAAAGGAGTAACCCAAGCTAAGTATCATCGGAACCTTCGCGCGGACCGCCAGCAAGAGATTGATTCATACTGTGATCACTTTCAAAATAGGCCACGTACTTACTTAGCACAGCAAACTTTTAACGATTCCTTAACCTTCCCTTCATCTTTCGGCTTTGTTCTGCGCATAGCCTTCTCGCAAAGTTTTCCCGGCTGTTCGAATCCGCTAGAATAGCGTTATCGAACTAAAGCAATCGGCTATGACTCGGTTTGCAAATCGATTTCTATGCTCAAACTCTCGATTTCGGTATCAAGATGATCCGGCAGTTCGAAAGCAACTAACGATCGCGATATGTCAGCATCCCGACCCGCCGCCGTTCGAACGATTCTCCTCACCGATCCAAGCCTCTATATGAATCGCGAGTTGAGTCTGCTGGCATTTCAGCGTCGTGTCATGGAGGAGGCGCAGGATAAAACAAGTCCTTTGCTGGAACGCGTGAAGTTCCTGTCAATTCTGGGATCCAATCTGGACGAGTTTTTCATGATCCGGGTAGCGGGGCTAATGCGCCAAGTCGAGGCGGGAACAGCGGAAGCCGCTGCAGACGGAATGACAGCAGCCGAACAGCTTGAGGCTATCCGTACCGAAGTAGCTAATCTTCTGGCCGGCGCTCACAAGTGCCTTCGTAGGCAACTATTGCCGGGCCTGGAACGGGCCGGAATTCGCCTCCGAGAATACGGCCAACTTTCTGCAGCACAGCAAACACGTGCTGCCAAGTATTTTAAGCAAACGGTGTTTCCTGTTCTTACACCCCTGGCCTTCGATCCCGGGCGGCCCTTCCCCCACATCTCCAATCTTAGTTTGAATCTGGCCGTGTTAATTCGTGACGCCGACAAGGAAGAGCATTTTGCCCGCATTAAGATCCCCGTCACCTTACCCCAGTTGGTCCGGGTCGATGGGCCGTCACGTTCAATGAGTGGTGATGGGAACAAGACACAGACTTTCATTTGGCTGGAAGATTTGATCGCCAGCAGCCTGGCCTCGCTTTTTCCCGGCATGGAGATCCTGGAGGCCCATCCGTTTCATATAACCCGGGACGCCGAAATCGCGATACAGAAACTGGAAGCCGGTGATCTGCTGGAGAATACTGAAGAAGGGCTTCGACAGCGCCGGTTTGGTGATGTGGTGCGCCTTCAGGTCAGCGCAGGAATGCCCCCGAACGTGCTACGAATTCTGGTCAACAACCTCGAAGTCAACCGCAAGTACGTCTCAAAACACAGCGGGCCGTTGTCCTTGAGCCGGCTCAAGTACCTGGCGGCAGTGGAGCGGCCGGACCTTAAAGACCAGTCTTTTCTCCCTTTCATCCCAACGGTTTTTGAATCGGAGGCAGACGAAAGCGATCTTTTCAGCAACATACGCAGCCGCGATGTTCTCCTGCATCATCCTTTTGATTCATTTCAGCCCGTGGTTGATTTTCTGGAAAAGTCAGCCAGGGACAGTTCCGTGCTCGCGATAAAGATGACGCTTTACCGCGTGGGACGCAACTCGCCGGTGGTGGAAAAACTATTAGAGGCAGTGGAAGAGGAAAAACAAGTCGCAGCATTAGTGGAGCTGAAAGCCCGATTTGATGAAGAAAGCAACATAGAGTGGGCAAGAGCAATGGAACGGCAGGGTGTCCATGTTGTGTATGGCTTGCTCGGGCTCAAGGTCCACTCCAAAGTTACACTCGTTATCAGGCTGGAATCTGGCGCTGTCAGGCGTTACGTGCATCTTGGAACCGGAAATTACAATCCCCTGACTGCGCACCTCTACACTGACTTCGGTTTGTTTACAGCGGATGAAGACATTGGGGCCGATGCCACCGATTTGTTCAATTATCTAACCGGCTATTCGTCGAAGAAAGATTACCGCAAGCTGCTGGTGGCGCCCATCAATTTGCGGGAACGTTTTCAGGAGCTAATCCGGCGGGAGATCGAACATCAGCAGAATTCAGGAAACGGGTATCTCATCTTTAAGATGAATGCATTGGAAGATCCTGAGATGATCCGCCTTCTCTATGAAGCATCACAAGCGGGCGTTAAAGTTGATCTGCTTGTGCGCGGCATTTGCTGTTTGCGTCCAGGCATTCCAGGCGTCAGCGAGAACATCCGGGTAATCAGTATTGTGGGACGGTTCCTGGAACACAGCCGAATCTATTGCTTTCACAACGGGGGAGAAGAACAAATTTATCTTGGAAGCGCCGATCTGATGTCGCGCAACCTGATTCGCCGGGTGGAAGTCCTTTTTCCCGTGGAAGACCGCAGGTTGGTGCGTCGCTTGCGCGATCATGTGTTGGAGGTCTATTTGGCCGACAACGTGAATTCGCGTGAGATGCAATCCGACGGAACATACGTCAGACGCAGTCGCCGTCCGGATGAGGAAGAGGTCGATAGCCAGGAGTGGCTCATGCAACGCCGAAGAGACTGAGCATCTTCAAGATAATCGTTCAATTGCTTCCATGCTGCCACGCCTGCATTAGATCTCAACTCGTTTGGAAAAATCATTGCTGCCAGCCACCTCCCAGCGCTTGGTAGAGCTGGACCAGTGCCGTGAGTTCGTTTCCCTGCGCCTGGGCCAGCGTCAGTTCGGCGGAAAAAGAGTTGGTATTGTTCGTCAGTACCTCAAGGTAATCTGTGGTTCCGGCTTTGAAGCGCACTTCTGAAAGTCGCGCGGCATCTTGCGCGGCTTCCAGCAAATGTTCCTCTTGTATCCTGAATTCCCGATCCTTGCGATAAGCAACCAACGCATTGGAAACATCACGAAAAGCGCCCTGGATGGACTGTTGATAGGTCAGAAGCAATTGATCACGCTGGGCCTCCGCTAATCGAACGCCAGATTTGAGCCTTCCTCCCTGAAAGATTGGTTGAGAGAAGGAGCCCACCAGATTCCAGATTCCGGCCGGGCCGGTAAACAGATTGGTGAGGGCGCCGCTCTGATAGCCTCCAGATCCAGTCAAAGCTATTTGCGGAAAGTAAGCTGCCCTGGCAATACCAATCTGTGCGTTGGCAGCCACAAGGTTCTGCTCCGCCTGGAGAATGTCCGGACGGCGCTCCAGGAGTGCGGACGGAAGCCCGACAGGGACCTCGGGTGCGTGAGGCTGTTCGGTCAACTTCAATCCTCTGGGGACGTCGCCGGGATTATTTCCCAGAAGAATGCTGATAGCATTCTCCTCCTGCGCAATTTGCCGCTCAAAATCAGGAATCTCTGCGGCGGCGGTATAAACCAGTTGCTCTGACTGCCGCACATCCAGCAGTGAATTGATTCCGTGCTGTTCCAGTGTCTGGGTCAACTGCAACGAGCCCTGGCGCGAATTAAGCGTACGCTTTGAGATTTCCAACTCAAGGTCGAGCTGGCGAAGCTGAAAGTAATCAATGGCAACGCTGGCCACCAGCGTGGCGATGACTTCCTTTTGCGCCCATTCGCTTGCCAGCAGGCTTGCGCGTGCAGCCTCGGTAGCGCGGCGATACCTTCCCCAGAAATCGAGGTTCCACGCGGCGTTCGCGTCCAGTTCCCCTCGTGTCAACTCGAAGGAAGGGATAGGGCCGCTCTGGGCGCTCTGCTGACTTGTAATATTTCCGCCCACGCTTACCGACGGAAGTTGATCGGCTCGCGTAATTCCTAGCTGGGCCTGGGCTTGAAGCACGCGCGTCGCAGCGATGCGAACGTCATAGTTGTTCTTCAGGGCCGTGCGAATCAAGCCTTGCAGCTCTTTATCTTGGAAGAGCTCCCACCATTTTTCATCGCCGATCGAGGCAGCCGCGCTTTGCGTTGTTCCGGCGGGCGTGCTTTGGGCCGCATTCGCCGCAGGTTTAGTCGCCGCTGCGTCTTCCGCGGGCTGCCTGTAAACTGTTGGGACATCTACGGCAGGCCTTTTGTAGTTGGGGCCGACTGCGCATCCCGTCAGTACCATGGCCAACACAAGACCGAATGGCCAGAACGCCTGAAATCGATTGTGCAAGATACGTTCATTCATGTTCTTAATCTCCATTGACTTCCTGCATCGCCAGCGCTGGCCGTCGAGCTGGCGCCGTTCTTCCTGCTGACCGGAAGAATGAGAAGCGGTCCAGCACCTTCTCCTGGAACTCTTCCAGATACAGGTAAATAGCGGGCGTAACGTAGAGCGTCACAAACTGCGAAACAATTAAACCGCCGATGACCACTAGTCCCAGCGGCCTGCGTGATGCGCCGTCAGCTCCGTAGCCAAGCGCGATCGGCAGAGCGCCAAGCAGGGCAGCCATTGTTGTCATGATGATCGGACGAAAACGCTGCATGCTGGCATCGTGAATCGCCTCATCGTCCCGAACTCCCTGGCGCACGCGCTGCTCCGCAAAATCGACAATCATGATTCCGTTTTTCTTCACGATGCCCATCAGCATGAACATTCCGATGTAGGCATAAAGAGAAGCTTCAGCGCCGAATAGCCAAAGCGTCAGCAGCCCGCCAAGCAGCGCCACCGGCAACGATGAAAGCACCGTCAGCGGATGCAGATAGCTTTCATAGAGAATGGCCAGAATCACATACATGACAAAGACAGCAACCAGCATCAAGACGGCGAGATCGGAAACCGTGTTCTGGAACGTGAGCGCCTGGCCTTGAAGCCCGCCGTGCACCGATGCCGGGAGTATCGCATTCGCCGAGCTTTCCACGAACTGTGTTGCCGGTCCAATGGCATAGCCCGGCTTCAGGTTGAAGAAGAGGGTCACGCTGGCAAATTGATTGGTATGGTTGACGCCCTGCGGTCCAATGATCGTATGCCAACTAGTAAGCGCGCTGAGTGGCACCAGGCGCTGGCCGTCATCACTCTTGATGTAGAGCTTGCTCAGGTCCTGCGGGTCAGAGCGCTTGTTGTCCGCAACCTCCACGATGACCTGATACTGGTCTGTCGGCTGCTTGATCTGGTAGCTGTAATTCTCGGAATAGGCGTTATGCAGCAGGGTGAGAATCCGGCTCTCGGAAACGCCATAAAGCTTGGCCTGCTCGCGCAGAATGTCAATCTGCAGGTTGGGCGTGTGATTAAAAAGATCGGAATTCACGAACATAAAACCGGGATACTGGTACATCTTTGCAGTCAGCTTGGCCGCTGTAGCGTACACCTCATTACTATCGATTCCGGAAAGCGTGTAAGCGAATTCTCCCTGCACGTTGGCGGTTGCGCCCGTACTAATTTCCAGCGCCGGGTTGGGCTGTAAAAAGGCCATCACGCCGGGAATCGCCTGAGCGATTGCGCCCATCTCTTGTCCGGCCACTGCCTGGATCGGTGCGCGCTCTTTAGGGTCTTTTAAGAAGGAAATCAGGAACGCCTGGTTCGGCGGCAGGAATGAGCTATTGCCGCTCATGGTAAAGGTGCTGCGCACTGCGGGATTGGCTCGGATAATGTTTTCCGCCTGTGTTTGGTAGGCATGCATCTGCTCCGGCGACGTTCCTTCCTGTGCCACCAGCACGCCGCGGATAAATGAGCTGTCGCCGACCGGAAGAAACGATTTCGGCACTTTATAGAAGAGGTAGCCAGTTCCAACAAGGCAAATCGCCCAGGTGACCGCTGAGATCCAGCGATGACGAAGAAAGAACCACAACGACCGGCCATAAACATTGAGCACGCGATGTTCTATGGCCCCAAACCAGCGCTCCATCCAGGTCTTTTTGGCGCCTTCGCCGCGATTGCGCAGCAGCCGCGATGTCATCAATGGCGTGAGAGTAAGGGAAACGATGCCGCTGGCGAGAATCGATATCACAATCGTGATGGAAAATTCGCGGAAGATGCGTCCCATCAACCCGCTCATGAATACCAGCGGAATGAAAACCGCTGCCAGAGAAATAGTCATGGCCAAAATGGTGAAGCTGATTTCTTTAGCTGAATTCAGTGAGGCCTCAAGCGCGCTCTGCCCTTGCTCCATCAATCGGACCGTGTTTTCCAGAAACACGATTGCATCATCCACAAGAAATCCAATAGCGAGAGTTAGCGCCATCAATGAGAGGTTATCCAGGCTGTAACCCAGGACACTCATTGCAATAAAAGTCAGGAGCAGTGAAAGAGGCAACGCCACCGCAGGAATCAGCGTGTCCGTGGCCCGGCCAAGAAAGATGAAAATCACCAGGACTACCAGGCCAAATGCGATGTAAAGCGTGGACTGCACATCCTTGATGCTGCTCACGATGGTCTGGGAGCGGTCATAGGCTGGCACCAGCAAGACAGAGCTGGGAAGCTGCGACTGAATGCTTGGCAGCATGTCGCGGACCGATTTCGCTACGTCAACGGCATTCACTCCGGCGCGGCGAAACACCGCGACCACGACGGTTGCGTGAGGTTCGGGGTGTCCACGCACCCAAAAGCGCATATCGATTCGCTCATCCTGCACGCCTTGCGTAGCCGTGGCAACGTCTTTCAGATAAACCGGCGCACCGCTGGTCTGCCCCACGATCAGGTTGTTATATTCTTCCGCTGTTGTCAGTTGACCCTGCGGCTGCAATAAGAAGCTGCGGTTCGGGCCGTCAAACTGCCCAGCGCCGGTATAGTTGGTGCCATTCTTGATGGCTTCGGTCAGGTCATCTAACGTGGTGTTCCGCACGGCCATGGCAGAAGGGTCAGCTTTGATCCGTATCGCCGAGCGCGTGCCGAACACTGACACCTGGCTGACACCGGGCAGGATGCTGATGCGCTCGCCTACTTGAGTATTGGCATAGTCATAGAGCTGACCTTCGGTCGCCGTGTCACTCACAAGCGGGATATACATGATCGGCTGATCGTTAGGGTTAGTCTTGGTGAATGTGGGCGGGCTGGGCAGATCCAGCGGAAGCTGCCCTTGTGCGCGTGTGATGGCAGCCTGCACGTCAGTGGCTGCGCCATCCAGACTCTTGGAAAGATCGAATTGCAGAACAAAGCTGGAATGCCCCTGCAAGTTGTTTGAGGTCACCAGCTCCAGGCCGGGAATCTGCATGAACTGGCGTTCCAGCGGCGTAGCCACGTTGTTGGCCATGGTGTCCGGCGTGGCGCCGGGATAGCTCACTTGCACCTGAATTACCGGATAATCGATCGCCGGAAGATCACTCACCGGCAAGCGAAAATAGGCGAAGACTCCAAACAGGATGATCGACAGCGTTAGAGCTACGGTCATTACAGGACGGCGGATAAAGCGCTCAGAGAGATTCATTAGTAGCCTCCACTTTGAGCATTCACTTTGTCGCCATTTCCTGATGGGGCGGCGGCAATTCTCACTTTGCTGCCAGGCCGGACCAACATCTGACCCGCGAGCACCACACGCTCATTGGCTGCGAGTCCTTCCGTGACGACTACCTGCTGTCCCTGGCGCTGGCCTAATTTCACTGGGCGAAGTTCAGCAGTGTCGTCAGATTTCACCACGTAAACAAAAGTCCCCTGTTGGCTGATCTGAGTAGCTTCACTGGGAACGAGTATGGCAGCCTTTTCCGTGGTCAGAACCAGCTTCACATCCACGAATTGACCGGGCCAGAAATGGCGGTCCGGATTGCTGAGGGTCGCGCGCAAGTTAACTGTGCCGCTGCCGTTTTGCACCGTGTTGTCAAGGAATTCGATCCGTCCGGTTCGGGCTGCGCTATCCGAATCAGACGGGAGCCGAACTAATGCCTTCAGGCCACTGCGCGCCATCTGCTTTTGCACTTCTGGAAGATCGCGCTCTGTGATGGTGAAATTCGCATAGATCGGATCCACGCGTTGTATTGATAGCAACTGGGTGGCATTCGCCTGCACCACATTTCCGGCATCCACCAGACGCGAGCCGGCGCGGCCGTCGATAGGAGAATGGATATAGCAATATTCCAGATTCAGCTTGGCGGTTTCGAGCGTTGCCTCGGCGGCTGCCACCTGCGCCTGGTCCACATCAACCGTGTTCTTTTTGGTGTCGAAGTCCTGCTTGGAGATTGCTCTGGTACTGATAATTTCCTGATCGCGGGAAAATTGGATCTTGGCCAAATCAAGCGCGGCTTTGGTTTGGGCCAGATTGGCCTGGGCCGAATCAAGCTGGGCCTTATATGGCCGGGGATCGATTACGAAAAGAAGCTGTCCCTTCCTGAGGTTCTCGCCATCCTGAAAATGCCGTTCAGTAACGCGTCCGCCCACCTGCGGCGTCACCGTTACTGATTCATAAGCAGCGTTCTTGCCGATTTCATCCAGGTATTTGGGTACATCCTGTGCGCTGGTTTGAACCACCGTTACCAGAGGCGGTGGCGGTCCAGCGGGGCCTGCCGCCTGCACGTTGCCTCTGTTGCATGCGGCCAGTGGAAGCATCAGCAGCAGCGCGGCGGAAAAGCCAAAACGCTTATAAATATTATTTGTATTAATTCTATTCATCGTTGCCTCGTATCTGAAAGTGTCTATTTTCTTGGAATGTTTTGTGTCTTTATGCCGGGACCGCTAGGCGCATGGAAGCCATTAGTTTGATTGCGGACTCATGGTTGTTTGGTTTGCTATCTGACTGGCCACCTTCTTGAATCGCCACAGTCTGCGCAATCTGCTGCTCTGCACGGACGCGCGCAGCAATCAGCGTCTGGCGCGTGCAGCCAAGGAGCAACGCAGAATCTTGATCGGAGTAGCCTTCAAGGACTGACAGGATAAAAGCAAAGCGTTCAAATGGGCTGAGACCAACCATGGCGGAAATTTCTGCCGGGAGTTCTGGCAGGAACCGGTTTGTGGAGTCGCTCGGAGTGTTCAAAACGCGCTTTGGAGAGGGCGGCGCCGGCGCAATCAGCCGCACGGCATTCTTGACGATTGTCCGGCGGGCCCAGGAGCTTGCCCATTCCTTAAAGACCGGGTTGCTCGATGCGCAATCATCCAGACCGGAAACGAACAACTGCTCAGCTTTTTCAGGATCAGCCGCCAGCATAAGCGCGAGTGAGTAAAGGCCCGTCATATCTTCTTTGAAAATCCGGCAGAAGTCCCCGGCAGTTGCATACGTTGTGGTCCGATCATTCAAAATGGTTTGTGTGCTTGCCACGGCTGCCTCCGTTATTAATGGCTTGATTTTTTTGAGCAATTTCGGTTTATCACTTCGTTGAGCGTGGTGTGGCACCGGCGCGCAAGCTCCTTCAGCACATGTTTGGTGAGAACTCCGCTGCAGGAAAACTTCGCGCCATCCTTCATCAGATCGAAGATCGCATTCTCGCCCTCGCGGCTGATCACGGTTGCGTTGCTTAAATCAATGACCAGGCTGCGGCCCTCAAGAGCATTGGCTGCATTGCTCCACGTTTTCCGCAACTCTTCCACCCATGGAGGCACCAAGGTCCCTTCGATGACCAACCGTCGTTCGCGCTGCGTGTCAATGGTTGAAATTCTGAACATATCGTTCTCGCCCACTGATTAGTGCACGGCGCATGCCAAAGCACATCGCTAATTAAAACCGCCTAGGTTGTTGAAAGCTCATGGGAAATAAAGTGACGCTTCTGTCGAGGTGTCGAAAATGTCGAAGCATTGTTCGGCAATATCGGCAGAGGTGACAGGCTGCGGTCAGTTTTCTATCCCTCGTAGACGACGATAGAAGCATGAGCAGATCGACAAAGCGAAAGAGTTTTTCCCCAAGGAGACAGTTCTGCGATTGCCGGCTTCACGGACAAAGATGAAGACGGAAGAGCCGCAGAAAAATTGCAACCGAATCGGGGGAGCTTAGGAAACAGCCCGGGGCTGAATGCCGAGCTTCTTCATGCGAGAGATCAGGGTGGTACGCTTGATTCCCATGCGCGCTGCCGCGCCATCCGAACCTGCGACACGGCCTTTGGTTTCTTTCAGAATACGGACAATTTTTTCGCGTTCGCCTACTTCGCTCGATCCGGAAGCGGCGGGCGTATTTGCGTTGCTCGTAAGTTCACCAATAGGCACCTGCAGCACTGGGCCATGGGTAAGGATCACGGAACGCTCAATAAAGTTTTCCAACTCGCGAATATTGCCCGGCCAGTGCCAACTGGACAATTTTTTCATGGCGCCCGCCGGAATCGATTCAATCTGTTTCTCCATGCGGCGGGCATACTTCTGGGTGAAATAGCGCACCAGGAGCGGAATATCCTCAGGCCGCTCGCGCAACGGAGGGATGCGGATGGGAAAGACATTCAGCCGGTAATAAAGATCGCTTCTGAACTCGCGGCTCTCAATCATCTTCTCCAGATTCCGGTTTGTGGCAGCCACCAGGCGCACGTCCACTTTCTGGGTCCGCGTACTACCCAGGCGCTCAAATTCCCGCTCCTGCAAGGCGCGCAGCAGCTTCGGTTGTATGTCGCCGGGGATGTCCCCCACCTCGTCCAGAAAAAGCGTGCCCTTGTCCGCAAGCTCAAGCCGGCCGATCTTTTGTGAAATGGCGCCGGTGAACGCGCCGCGCTCATGCCCAAACAATTCGCTCTCAAGCAGCCCTGTAGGGATGGCGGCACAATTAAGCTTCACCAAAGTCCGGTCTTTGCGGCGGCTGCGGTCGTGAATAGCACGTGCGATCAACTCTTTGCCTGTTCCTGTTTCACCCAGAAGCAATACAGTTGAATCACTTGGCGCGACTGTTTCCGCCAAGGTGAGAACGTGGCGCAAGCCTGAACTCTGCCCGACAATTCCTTCAAAATCCATCTCTCCGCGAATTTCTTCTTCTAGATACAGCTTCTCCTGAGCCAGCTTGTTCTTGAGTTCGGCGATTTCCCCATAAGCAATAGCATTTTCAATTGCGATTGCCACCTGATTTGCAACTTGAGTCAGGAAATTGACCTGGTCCTCATCGAAAGTGTTCTCCTCCCGCCGCGCAACTACCAGAACACCGAGCATGCGCTTCCGACTGACGAGGGGCAGATCACAGAAAGAGTTCAACCCCTCTCCCTTAGCTTTGTTGTACATCTCGATAGGCAGGGTCTCAGTATCCAATCGGTTTACGATCGTGGGCTTGCCGCTCAGGAACGCGTCGCCCGGCATTGTGCCCTCAATCGGCATCAGGGAATTTTCAGTAAATATGCCTTTCCTGTCCGGAAAGTCCAGTGCATGTACCCGCAAATATTTCCCCTCTGCGTCAGGCAACATCACTGCTGCCGCGTCACAATCCATTACCCGCCGAACACTGGCGGAGATGGCGTGCAGGAGTTCGCTCAGTTCAAGATTTGAGACGACCTGGTTTGTCAGGTCAAGAATGAGTTTCAGCCGGTCCTGCAAACGCTCTGTCGAATAAAAGTTGACGGCGGCGTCAAGCACTAACGCAATCTGGTCCGCAACCAATTGGAGAAAACGTGTTTCCTCTTCTGTATAAGCGTCCCCACGCATACTGCCCAGGCTGAGCACTCCCAACCGGCGCGCTCCTCGGGCCAGCGGAAGTGAACAAGTTGAAACGATACCAAGCTGGTTGAGAAATTCCCTGTGTTTAGGGAAACGTTGTTCGCGCTGCCAATCGGAAGCCACGAAGGACTGCTGCGATTCATGGACCCAGTCCGCTGGCGATTCCCGAAGAAACCCTTCGCGGTCTGAGACATCCAAAGTCCTGCCATTGACATGAAGCAATTCCCACGACACGGTCGGCGTAGCATTCTCAAAGGCAACCAGGTGCAGGTAGTCGAAATGCACAATCTGGTGTAACTCTTTCGTGAGCACTTCTTCTGCGGCATCACAATTACAGCAAACAGCCATAGCCTTGGCCATGCGGAGAAGCGCCTCATAACGGTGCGTGTACGTCTCTGGCTGCAATACCGACAATGTGCTCATGGACCTTCGCTGTCCTTCGGCTCAAACTGTGTGCTGAAATACTTCCCGTTCGAGAGACAAAGCTTGCCTCTTGAGCCTTTTGGATGTGCGAGAGAAGCAAACGGTTCTATAAAAATTCAGGAGGGGGTTCCGACGTTTCGCAACTCTGATCGAAGAGCTTCGACCGCGTATCGTGGGAACTGTTGAAATCACAGCAGATTAAATTGCGACGAGCCACAGTACGGCAAGATTGACGCCATGGCAGTTATTCAGCAACAACGGTCGTAATCTCCACCATCTTGAGAGTTTTTTCCCCGGTGGTTTGCATGTTATGAATTTCCTTTGAGACGCTTATGCGCGGCTGGACCGTAGGGATGGAGAAGCTAACCGCTGTTTCAGGTGTGGCTTTTGGATTCTGATTAGTCATGACCACCTGGACCACATTGACTTGGATGTGCAGATTTGCCTGGGTCGTGCTGCTGTTTGTGCGGCTCGCGGCAAAAGCTGATCCGGAAAGTGTGCCTAATGATGCGAATACAACAGCAGTGATGACAATACGCGTTAAATTAGCCATTTGATTACTCATTCCCAGTGAATTGCTCTCATCGACTTGAAAGTGCAAGGGAATAACCATGTGACCCCTGGCAAAGACTAGAGCTAACCCATGCTGATTCAGCAACTTATAAAGAGCAGATTTTTCGCCTGAGGAATCTTGACTGTTTAAGATTTGTACATGTTCCAGGAATCAAACGGGGCCGCGCCGAGAGTAGTTGATGAACTGCCAATGCCGTGAAGACCGGATTTCAGAAACCAAATTATGTGGCCATAGTGACTCCGCACACCTTGTGCAATCATCTTCTTACCAGATATCAGTTCGAATTCTTACCAGATATCAGTTCCGAAAGATGCTCACATTCTGGACACTGTTCACGAATTAGACATCATAAATTCCGTCCGAATTTATTGGATCCTTGATCCAAGTTTCTACCTTATTGTTAACAAGGGAGTTGGACCGGAACTGGTGCGGAGCTGAGGTTGGCGCGATGCATGCAATATACGAATGCATGCAACGAACAGCTATCCGTCGATTCTGGCTTTTGCTGATACTCCTGAGTGGAACTATTTCAGCTTACGGCCAGTCACGGGGCACGTTGTCGGTTTCCGCGGTTGTGCAGACCTCCGCCGCCTGGGTGCAGGGCACAGATGGAAGATGGACCCTAATTGTGGCCAATGCACCTGATTCGCTAAGCACATTTTCCTTACAGTCCTGCATCCAGCAGTCGGCTGGCCAAGTGGCCACTAAGAATGATGCGCAACCCAGATCAACCCGGGCAGAGTACGCTGGTACTGGCATTCATAACAGGAGTTCCAAATGATTCAGTCGGCTCCGCCCCTCTCAGCACTGGTCCTTTCGACCGATACTCACGCCTCGACAAACAGCGCCAGTGTGCTCGAATCCCATGGCTTCGCAGTCAGCAAAACTGATGATGCCCAAACGGCACGAGAACTATGCCGCAGAAAAAGATTTGATCTTGCTATCTATGACCAAGACAGCTCCCGCGAGTTGAATGCGGCGGGAAGCGCCGCATTATTTGGAACGCCCCATGTTGTATTGGGATTAGTAGGGCCTGACGGAGCGGGTCAACCGCTTGGCAAGCGCATCCACTTTGTTGTTCAGAAGCCGTTCACAAGCGACCTGTTCAGAAAGACCCTAAAGGCCGCGTACGGCGCTATTGCATTAGGCAGGCGGCTTAGTTCCCGCTACCCGGTATGCATTGGTTCAATTTCTTCCTGCCTTATTCATCGCGGAGAACGGCGGGCCCTTAAGACTGCTACGATCATGAACATTAGCCACGGTGGAATGTGCGTGCAAACCGGAGAGATGCTGCCCCAGGAAGCGAATCTCCAATTGCGCTTTTCAATTCCCGGCCGTGAGACGATAGTGGAAGCGACCGGGAGAGTTATCTGGGCGCACGCCTCTGGCCGCGCCGGCATTAAGTTGGTTAGACTCAGCCCCGAAGCACAACCTCATTTTGGTGACTGGCTCGATTCACTCTCGCCAAGTCCCGAAGACTTGCTCCCGCGGTTTGTACAACCGCCTCGATCTAGCCGGAACTGAGATTCTTGTCACGCTCGGCCCGGCACAGCACTTGAAGCCTCTTGCTTAGTCCCGATTTTTGCCAGAATGTTATACAGAGTTGCACGGCTGATTCCAAGGATCTCCGCTGCACGGTTCTTGTTGCCATTCACCGCCGCCAGCACGCGCAAAATATGCCGATGTTCAACCGCTTCCAAGCTGACCAGGTCATCATCAGCAGGATCAGACGTGGTTCCACTACGAATGTGCTCGGGAAGGTCGCTGATATCGATAGCAGGGCCATGGGCAAGCATGCACGCGCTGCCAATCACATTCTCCAGTTCCCGTACATTTCCCGGCCAGTGATATCGGGCAAGCAAAGCCTGGCCCCGGCGAGTAATTCCTGAAATATTCTTGTTGTACTGTGCAGCGAATCGTTCCACAAAGTGGCGCTGAAGAAGAGGTATATCTTCCTTTCTATCGGCCAAACGCGGCAATGTGATCTCGACCATCGCCAGCCTGTAATAAAGATCATCCCGGAAGCGTTTTTCCGCCACCATCGTCCTCAAGTTTCTGTTTGTCGCGGCCACCACTCGGACTTCAACTTTTCTCGCTACAGGTGATCCTACACGCTGCACCTCCTGGTTCTGGAGTACGCGCAGCAATTTGGCCTGAGCTCCTAAAGGCAGCTCTCCTATTTCATCCAGAAACACCGTTCCCCCATTGGCGAACTCAAAAAGGCCAATCTTATCCTGGTTCGCGCCGGTAAATGCTCCGCGAACATAACCAAACAGCTCGCTTTCAAACAGCGTATCCACAATTGCAGAACAATTGCATACCGCAAATTGTTTGGAAGCTCCGGGGCTGAAACGATGCAGCGCTCTGGCAGCGAGTTCCTTGCCCGTACCTGTCTGTCCGGTGAGCAACACGCTTCGAAAATGTGGCGCTACGCGGCGAAGTTTGGCAGTCATTTCCAGTACCAGGGGACTTCGCCCAATCATCCCTTCTACTTCATAATTGGCCAAAAGCTCATGGTCCAGTTGCAACGCCCGGCGACGGACTTCGGCTTCCGCCAGCAATTGCTTGATACGGCTTCGCAATCTTTCCAGATCCAGCGGCTTTGTGACAAAGTCGCACGCACCATTCTGTATCGCTTCAACCGCCAGATCGGTCGAGTAATTCGCGGTCATCAGAATGACCTCGGCTCCCGGATCGACCGCTACTATCTTTTGCAAGACCTCCATACCGTTCAGTTTCGGCATCATGAAGTCGGTAATAACCACTTTAGGCCGCCGCTCAAAAAACAGCTTCAGGCCGGCTTCAGGTTCATTGGCAGTAATGATTTCCAGTCCTTTTTGTTGAAGGGCTTCTGAAATCAATTCGAGAACGTGTGGCTCGTCATCAATCGCAAGAAGGGTAATGAGAGTATTTATGGGTTTCTGCATCACTATGGCAAAGTTCCGGTCGACAGCTCTCGTCGCATTAGCTACGTCTGTTGGGTCTTAATGATTGTCTTCATGCCGGCAGCCGCGCCATCGAAATGAAGAAAACTTTTGGAAAAAGAGAACCACAAGTTTAAGGGGAGATCGCCTTACCCACACGTTTCATCTTAGTTTGTTCCGAAAACAGGATAAATACGTCATATTGATGTCGTTCAAAGCAAGTAATGCGAAGCTATAAAGACATCTTTCATTCCAGTTTCAACATATTCGAGCAAGAGAGGCGGGAGATAAGAGTTTGTTAATATTTCGAGTTTCTTTAGACGAAAAGAATTGCGTCTTTCTGTTGCTATAGCAAGCGTTAGTAACCACGGTAACATAGCAGCTATCAGGATGGGAGTGCGACACTAATACAGCATTATGATCTTGCAAGTTGAAAAGATAAGCGGAACGATCCTTGTCGCAGATGATCATGGGCCGAATCGCGTGTTGTTTGAGGAAATGCTAACCGCTGCGGGTTTCACCGTTTCTACCGCCTCTGATGGCGCGTCAGCTCTTCGGATATTTGAATCCATCCGGCCCGACCTCGTATTGCTCGATGTAATGATGCCGCATCCGCACGGTTTTGAAGTCTGTGAAAAGATCAAATCCAATAAGGATACTTGTCTCACGCCCGTCATCCTGGTTACGGCCCTTTCCAACACAGAAGATCGCGTAAGAGGTATTACCGCCGGAGCTGATGATTTTCTCACCAAGCCGGTAGATCGCAGTGAATTGCTTGCCCGTGTCCGTTCCTTATTGAAGTTGAAGGCACATACCGACGAATTGGAGCGTGCCGAATCTGTGCTGTTCGCGCTCGCCCGCAGCATTGAAGGCAAGGACCCTTACACCCAGGACCATTGTGCTCGCCTGTCAGATTACGCATCCCGTTTGGGCGAGCGCTTCCAGCTTCCGCCTGACCAGTTAACTGCTTTACATCGTGCCGGAATCGTCCACGACATCGGAAAAGTTGCGGTGCCGGACGCCATACTTCTGAAACCTGGTCGATTGACCGAGGAAGAATGGATAATCATGCGGCAGCATCCCGTAGTAGGCGAACGCATTTGCGCCCCGCTCAAATCGTTCCGTTTGGTTCTTCCCATCATTCGCCACCACCACGAAAAATTGGATGGGACTGGATATCCTGATGGGCTAAAAGGCGAAGAAATCCCTATTACAGCGCGCATACTGCAAATTGTAGATGTCTATGATGCGTTAACCACCGCCAGGCCTTATAAGCGGGCGCTTTCAACCGGGGAAGCCCTGGAGATCATGGCGCAAGAAGTGCGCCGAGGCTGGTGGGACAGCAACGTCTTTTCTGAATTCGGAAAACTAATCGCTGAATCGGAGCGACTGCCCTTACAACGTTTCCTAACCAGTGCTTCCTGAACACGGTTCCCACTGCATTACATCGGCTGGAGTAATTTATGAACTTGTCAATCGAGCGTAAAACCGCGCTAGGGCTTGGTCTGGTTGGGCTGCTTTTGGTGCTGGCTTCGATGATGGCTTATCACAATTCCAAAACATCGCTGGAAAACAGCCGGTGGGTGACCCATACGCACGAGGTAATAGGCGAATTGAATGCGGCCCAGTCAGCGCTTGATGATTGGCAAAATGCGGTACACGAGTATCTATTAACTGGCCAGAATTCCTATCTAAAGCCATATCGGGACTTCTTCTCCTTTGTCTTGGACCACGTCGACCGCCTGAAAACATTGACTGCAGACAGTGCGCCGCAAAATGCGCGTGCTGTCGTCCTGAGGTCTCAATTGATGACCTTGTTCAACACTCTGGATCAAACGGTCAACTCCAGGCATGAGAAAGGGCTCGCAGCGGCGCAACAGGATGTGTTGGTTGGCCGGGGCAGACCTGAAACGGCCGCCATTCGGGAAACAATTGCGACAATGCGGAGTGAAGAGGAACAACTATTAAGCGTTAGGGAAAGAATGCTTCAAACCAGCACCCGTTTGACTGCAATCGGATTTATTTCGATCGTCTTATTCGAGATCCTGATGCTTGGGCTGATCTACTACGTCATCCGCAAAGACATCACGGAACGCAAGCGCACAGAAGCAGCGCTGCGGGAGAGCGAGGAACGCTTTCGCATCCTGGTGGATGGAATCACGGATTACGCCATTTTCAGGCTGACTCCCACGGGGCATGTTGCCAGTTGGAACCAGGGGGCGGAGCGCATCAACGGATACAAGCCACATGAAATTTTGGGACGACATTTCTCCTGTTTTTATCCCCCGGAACAACTGGGCCACGGCTTTCCTGAGCGCGAACTCCAGGTGGCGGTTGAGGCAGGACGTTACGAAGAGGAAGGCTTGCGGGTGCGCAAGGATGGGTCGCGTTTTTGGGCAAATGTAGTGATCACTCCTTTGAAAGATGAAAGCGGCACACTTCGAGGATTTTCCAAGATTACACGGGACGTTACCGAGCGTAAGGCGGCAGAAGAACGGCTGCATGAGAGCGAAGAGCGGCACCGCAAGCTGTTCCACAACAACCCTCATCCCACCTGGGTCTATGACCGCGAGACGCTCCGCTTTCTTGAGGTGAACAGCGCAGCAGTCCGCAAATATGGTTATTCGACCGCCGAATTTCTTGCAATGACCGTAAAGGACATTCGGCCGATTGAGGATATTCCAGCTCTGCTGGATAGCGTGGCGCGTGTTAGAGAGGGAAATGAAAAAGTAAGCGATTGGAAACATCTCCTTAAGGACGGTTCAATCATTGATGTTGAAATCACCTCTTACGCGCTGAATTTTGCAGGGCGGCCGGCTGAAGTAGTTGTGGCAGTGGACATTAGCCAAAAGAAGCGCGCTGAAGCAGAAAGAACGAAATTCATTGACAGTCTGGCCGAGGCCAACCGGCAATTGGAACTTCGCAATCGAGAGGTTGAGCAGGCCACAAAACTCAAGAGCAAGTTCCTGGCGAGCATGAGCCATGAATTGCGAACCCCATTAAACGCAATTGTAGGCTTTTCCGGACTTATGGCTGATGGAACAGCCGGAGAAATGAATGATAAGCAAAAGCGCTTTGTCACCCATATCAAAGATGGCGCCCATCATCTATTACAGCTCATCAACGACATACTCGATCTATCCAAGATCGAAGCGGGGCAACTCGAAATTCGTTGCGAGGATTTTCAGGTGAAAGATGCATTACCAGAAGTCCTATCCACCATCCGGCCTCTGGCAATGGCGAAAAATATCCAGGTACATCAGGAGCTGGCTGCTTCGTCTTCCATTTTCGCGGACCGAGTCAGGTTCAAACAAATCCTGTACAACCTCTTAAGCAATGCAGTGAAGTTCACCCCGGAGGGTGGTCACGTATCGGTGCATTATGCAGAACAGGGTGAACTCATCTGTATTTCCGTGACAGATACCGGAATTGGCATTCGGGCTGAGGACCAAGGAGTCATTTTTGAGGAATTTCGGCAAATCGAGGGCGATGGAGCGCACGAAGGAACCGGCCTGGGTCTGGCCATAACCAAAAGACTTGTTGAACAGCAGGGCGGTAGTATCTGGCTGGAGAGCGAGTTTGGCAAAGGAACTCGCTTCAGCTTCACCCTGCCTGCAGGATCGGCCCAGTCCCATGTGATTCCTGATCTCAGTCCGAGTATTCAGCCTTCGGTGAGTTCCAGTTCAGGCAACATCCCCCTGGTCCTGATAGTGGACGATGAGGTTCCGGCACGGGAGATTCTGGCGAGTTATCTGCAACCAGAGGGCTTCAGAGTTGAAGTTGCCTGTTCGGCAGCGGAAGCGCTTGCAAAAGCACGCAAGTTGCAGCCGGACGCAATCACATTGGATATTCTGATGCCCAACTCAAATGGCTTTGAGACCCTGTTGAGCCTTAAGAGCGACTCCGACACCGCGAATATCCCAATCATAGTAGTGTCGATAGTCGACCAACAAAAAATGGGGTTCGCTCTGGGCGCCGCAGATTACCTTATCAAGCCCGTTGACAAGGGGCTGCTCTTACAAACGCTTCGTAAATATACGCAGCCGCTCACGATTGCGGAAAGCCTCATCCTCATCGTGGATGATGATCCATTGACACTTGATCTGCTGGAAACAACTCTCCATTGCGCAGGATATAAAACTGAGCGTGCAATCAGCGGCAAGGCAGCACTCGCCACCCTGGCTCATACGCGCGTGAATGGGATATTGCTGGATTTGGTGATGCCGGAAATGGATGGATTTGAATTGCTTAAGCACATGAAGCACGATGCCGCGTTAAAGGACATTCCCGTCATTATCTTAACCGCAAAGAGTTTGATAGAAGAAGATGCTGAACTTCTCAAGCGTCAGACCCAGGCACTCTTGCAAAAGGATGGTGCATGGAAAGAAGGGTTGATGACCACTCTTGAAAAAGTCATAGGTGACCGCAACCCGAAGAATCTTGCGAGGAGATGATGAGCACAATTTTAATAGCTGAAGATAACCTCGTGAATCGTGAGCTTCTGCGGGAAATGCTGGAGGCCAAAAATTACCGTGTTGCCGAAGCCAGTGACGGAAAAGAAGCGCTCGCCAAAATAGACGAAGTTAAACCTGATTTGGTCCTGCTAGACATCAACATGCCTGTTCTGGACGGGTTTGCCGTAATCCGGCGCATAAGACAGCATCCCACTTTTCATCGGGTGCCTGTTTTTGCGGTTACCGCTTATGCCATGAAGGAAGATCGTGAGCGAGTGCTCAAGGCCGGGTTCAACAGCTATATTGCAAAGCCGATTGATTCAGCAGTACTGTTTAAAGAGCTCAAGAAATTCATATCATAAAAGGCGACTCCAGACCTTCGACCATTGCGACCCTGTGATCTTCTGACGTGCAACACCTGCCAAAGACGAAGGCTTCTCGCAAAGAGGTCCCGTTAGAGGCGCAATTGGCAGGATCGCACATCTTCATGAGCACGGGCGCTTTCTCATTATTGTGCCCCGCTTTCGGGATCGCGAATACGCTTTCGGCCGCCGCTTTGCAGTCGCATAACGCCGATTACCCGAAGCTGTCTTATCGAAAGAAAGTATCAATCCCGAATATGCAGCACGAGATCCTGGCTTCCATGCGCGGTTCGCACGGTCGCTTTCCAGTCCCCGAGAATGCTTGAACGAGATTCGTCAGAGCTGTTTTGAGCGCTTTCATCCACCCTTGTCCACTCGAGAGCGGCGGTGCTACCGTCACTCATCAACAGCATACCCCCGATAGTCTTCTTATCTGAAAAAAAAGTGCCTTTATAGGTTCAGCTCAATCATGTGGCTCTTGAAATTGGAGCCGAGGGGAAATTTATCGTGTTGGAACAACCGGCAAGATAAGATGAGAAGGGAATCGAGAGTTATGGTACGCCCTCTGTGTTGCCAAGACCGGGCTAATCTCGGTGGCCGTGTCGCTGTTGGTGTTGGGGTTGCTGGCAAACCGCGGGAAGTTGCTGCTTGAAATCTCCAGGCGGATTCGATGTCCTTTGAAAAACACCATACTGGTGGGCCAGAGGTCGACGCGGATCGCTTTGGTCTCTGTACTGCCGCGTCCGTTGTTGCTTACCCGTACGATGCCGTCAGAGACGTTGTAGGCAGAACCGTCAGGATGAACGTCAACGAGTTTTGCTGTGAAGTCCGTGCTCGCGGCGGATGTTGAGACGTAAAGCTCTAGAGCAACTGGTCCGGTGACCTCAATATCGTTCTGCAAAGCGGTAGTTGTGTAGACCAGGACATCATTGCGAAACTCAACTGCATTTTGACGCGCGATGCCGGCAGCGCCGCCGATCATGGCGCCTCCTGCTGTCGGAACCGGGTGTTGAGGATCGTAAACGAAAGAATCAACCGGTTCGTCGCTAACGGGTTCCGTCATATCGAGTCTGCCGTCTCCAGCAGCACTGTTCGCCTTACCAGCGCTTCTCAGGTAAAGTGAGCTGTCGTGAGCACGAGATAATGGCCATTCTCTTTCAGACCTCCACTCATTCTTGCCCATGACGAAAATTCGCACCGGCAGTGGGTTCTCACTTCGAGATTGCGAAGGCTGAAGGATTTCATCGAACCAGGGCAGGCTGACGGCAAGGCTTTGCCGCCTAAAGTTTTGAGCTCTCACGCCGTTTGGAAAAACGACTTCGCCGGCATGGGTCCACGGGCCGATGATCAGGCGGCTCTGTTCCGCTACCGCGGGGATCGGCGAGCGGCGGATCTGCATGAAATCGTCTAGTTGTGAAGGCAGGAAAGGGTCGTACCAGCCGGCCATGAGCAGTACCGGTGCCTTCAATGACGCACGTCTGTTAGTCCCGTCGATGTCGATCCAAAAGGGATCGCGCTCAGGGTGCTGCGCCCAATCCCGAAAAAACGGAATCTCCTGGCCGACGAGCCGGCGGTCTGAGTCAATCATGGGAAAGCCGTCTGCCGCGTGGTATACAGCACTCGCCGGTGGAAAGTCAGCGAGATCTTCCGGACCATGACTTCGTCCCGCCCAGCTTAGAGCGCTGTACAGAGAAAATGCTCCTCCCGGATAAAACATTCTATGGAAGTCGCTGCTCGCAAAATAGATGGCAAGCGCCGATGGCCCCGGCGCGGCTTGATCGGAAATCGCCCACTGCGTATATCCGAAAGCCGAGCCTCCCCAGGTGGCAATCTGGCCATTGAACCACGATTGTCTCGAAATCCATGAAAGCGTCTCGATCCCGTCTTGACGCTCGCCATATAAAGGATGGAAAACGCCACCGGATTCATACCTTCCTCGCGTTCCCTGGATTACCGCCGTATAACCACGTTCCGCCCACATCCGACCGACGATGTCGACGAAAAGCGAGTTCTTCAGTGTCTTAGAAAGTGGAATACGAACAAGGATAGTAGGAGTGCGATCGGTATGCTGCGGATGGAAGATTTCTGAGAACAGCTCGGTTCCATCCGTTGTTTTCATGACCTGGTGCTTCTGGGAGCAAACGGCAAACTTCGCGCGTCGTAACCCAATCGCATGGGCAAGGAGAGAGGGTGCGACCAGATAGAAGACCCAGAGCACTATGCCCATTCCCACCACACTAGCCTGAGCACAGAGAAGGAGCCCTCTTGTTAAACGCGGCTTCGAGTCCGGAATCTGCGCTCGCGCTTTCGAACGGCAGTGATAGTGTCCCAAAACGATTAGGAATGACGCCAACACCCAGTGGAAAAAGATCGGGATGGATCCGCCTGTCCATCGCTCGTGAGGATAGAGTCCCATTCGAATGACATAACGAATGATCATCACTGCCAAATAGAGCCATCCAAACTTCAGGAGATTGTTCCCCAATCGTCGCCGGGGCGTTGCGAAGTATCCGTAGCCTCGGGCGAAATCCAGGCAGATTTTTCCATACAGGATGATGATCAAAATCTGACTGGTGAGTAGTTCGGGGTAAGGCAGCAGCCCCGACATCCACTCCTCCATGCGGGGCAAAAACGTAACCCCAAAAAACGCAACCAGAACCTGACCCAGGACCCGCAGGCAGAACAAAAAAAGCAGTATTATCAGGACCCAGAAATACGGTCTCTGCATCGCAACACTGGCCGGCCTTTCGTTCATAGGACATCCTTAAACATGTTCTTGTAGTGGCGATACCAATCGCTCTGAAACCGTTCCGCGGAATCGTGTTTCCTCTTGAGCTGCAAGAATCGCGGAAACTGGGGATAGCACGCGAGCACTTGGTCGCGATGTGCGTACCGATGATAGGTGAGATAGTATGTGCCGTTTCGACGCGCTGCCATGTCGATAAGCCGGCGGAATGCCTCCGCGGAGCGCGCTACTCCCTCCGGCGTGTGTTCGGTGTGAAGATTGAAGATAGTACAGGCATACGATTGCTTCGCCCAGGGAAGGAAGCTCTCAGGATCTTTTTCAATGAGTCGAATGGTTCCGTAAATCAACTCAACGTTGTTCTTGCGGAAATCTTCGCGAACCTCTTCCAAAAAGCTGTTCAGGGTTTCACGGGGAACATTGATCTCGGTGATCATCTCAGTACCCGCATGCTTGGCATGAGTTTTCTGGTCAATGGCCTTGTGGTAGTTTTCCGGATAAAAGCTGAGCTGGTGGGTGTCCGACCAGTAGAGCTGGCCGTTGGTCGAAAGGTAATAATCCGCATACCGGTGAAAAGCCTCGCTCTTGTCTACGTGGGCAAGGTAGAGGAGCATCCTCCAGCTTTCATCAGAGAGTTCCTTCACCTGCTCCGGCATTGGAGTTGCTGGGTCTACCGGTCGATAACAAGAGAACACTCCCTTGCGCAAAAAATCGTCTGAGTCTCGATCAACCGCGAATTGAAAGTCACCGTAAAGGAAGTTGTTGCGAATGCGATCATCAAATGCGGTGATAAGCCCATCGGCATTCCGTACCTCCACGACTCGTTCGATCTTCTGTCGAGGAACCAGGCGCAACTTAACCGAGCAGACGACGCCAAATAGACCGTAGCCTCCAATCGCGAGGCGGAAGAGATCAGGGTTTTCCTGGCGGCTGCATGTGACCAGGTCGCCATCCGCATTCACCAAAGTGAAAGACTCAATATTGCTGACGAAGGGCATCATGGTCAGACCTCGGCCGTGTGCATTCGCCGCCAATGTGCCGCCGATGCTTAATTTGTCGGCGCCAGTCTGTTTCTGTGCGATTCCCCACTGGTGAGTCCGGCCTTGTTGCCGCCGCAAATATTCGGAGATTACTTCAGGCCAAAACGCTCCTGCCTGCACTGCGACCGTGCCTTGCTCCAAGTCCAAGTCAATCACCTGGGTCATTTGCCGCATGTCCAGCAAAACGGCGCCGGCGCCGAACTGCTGACCTCCCATCGCGTGACGGCCTCCAGCAATGGACACCGATTTGTGAAGTGTCTTGGCCTCGCGAACCGCTGTCTGAACTTCGCTCACGCTTCGCGGCGCGAGAACTCGGTCGACCCGCGTCTTGTTCAACTGTGAGTGAATATCATTGACGACCAAAGGATGGCCCGCATGCAGTGGGTATCGCGAGGCAAGGTAGAGAGCAGCTGATCTGGAAATAAACTCCCGGCGAGTAATCATCATTGCACTTCCTTTTTCGGTGATCTCACGGCGGTGAACGAACACGCGTACGTTGCGACGCTTCTTTTAAGGCAAGAAGCGTGCGCTCCAAGGTTCTCCGACGATCGGACATACGTTCTGTCTGGTTCCGGCGATCCTGTTGCGCACGGAGGCGACCGCACGATAGCCGAGATCGCGGAGGCCTCGAGGCATCAGCATTAGCGCACCTGCGGCCACCACCCCAAAACCTCCAAGCCGTTTCATCACGCCACCGCCAGGACGATGGCAGGAATCACCATGCCTTGAAGAAATCCAGGAATATTCACGACAATGTTCCTCCTTGCAAAAAAGTCGTTGCCGCTTGATTCATTGTTTTGACCGCAAGAGCACGTCGAACGCGGTCGCAAACTGAGCGACGGCGTCGGAGGCCCGTTTCTTGTCGCCGCTCGAGAGGTAATCCAACATCAACCCCACCACAGTACCCACGGCAAGGCTGGCCAGGGCGCGGCGCTCGGCTCGTGACAGCGTCGCCGGCAAAATTGCTTCCATCAGCTCGACCCAGGTGGTAAACGCGCCTTCGAGATAACGGCCGTACTGCTTCGGATTCTGCAGTGCAAGTCCATGAACTTCGAAGAAGAGACGTAGGTAACGCTCGTGTTGCTTGGAAGTGGCCCACGCCCAGAAGTCCTGAACGAGTTGTGAAGGTTTCTGGCCGCGGCCATCGCGCACCAGGGCGGCAAAGTTGTCCTGCACCCGTTGCCGAATCACTAGCATTGCGTCGGTAATCAGGGCATCCTTGGAGCCGAAGTGATAGACGAGCAGTCTTGCCTTACTGCCGACCTTGGCAGCGAGCGGTCGAAGTGATAGATCCGCTACGCCATTTTCCAGCAGATATTCGATCGAGGCATTGAGGAGGTCTTCGCGGCGGTGTGATTTTTCGCTCGGCATAATGAAACATACGTTACATGTAACAATTGTTACATGTCAAGAAGAAAAAGGGCCACATGCAACAAAGAACTTAATGAATGCGCTTGGATGCGAGGGATTTAAACCCGAGGTGCTGATCCACAGTCGGCATTGTAGAGATACACAGTGACAAGAATCGGCTGGACATTTGATGCAATGCATAACTCTGCCATCTGCCTGATGTCGGCGACCGCTGCATGGGGGCTGGTTCCTTGAAAAAGATCGTTCCATCCCACGAAGATAATGATTGTTCCAGGCGGCATAATTGTCTGGCAATTGATAATTCCAGCATCACCTTCGCAAACGTTGTTGCCAGAGATCGTATCCTGCACACGCGCTAATATCTGCTGCGTAGTTTGCCCAGCTATGCCAGCGTCCACATAGTTTTTGGCGGGGAAAAAGGCATTCAAATCCCATCTGGCAAAAATCGAGTCACCAAGGAAGACGACAGGACCAGACCTCGCATGGACGGGCGGCGGGTTTAAAGGATTGCAGCCAGTGAAGATCAACACGAAAGCGATAATGCCAAGTGCTAGCGCGAAGCCTCTGAGGAAGCCCCGAGAGATTCCTTCTCTAAAGGCAAATCGCTCAAGTCTGTACCCATTTGCGTCCTCACTGAGTCGAACGCAAATAGCTGATTTGTGTAAGTGTGTTTGTTTTGTTGGCGTCCCCGACGGGATTTGAACCCGTGTTACCGCCGTGAAAGGGCGATGTCCTAGGCCGGGCTAGACGACGGGGACGCATACAGGCGGGAGCCGGAAGCCGGCGCTTAAAGTTCAGCACTTATCGTTTGTGACCCTGAACCAACCTGATTAAACAGCCTCTTGATACTAGCAGCGAGGAAAACATGGTGTCAAAGCTGTTGGCTTTCTTTCATGTGGTTAAAATGCTATTGCGCTTGGTCAATGATGTCCCGCTCCCTTTGCACCAGCCAGCGGAGGCTCGCCTACCCCGGATCACCTTAATGCGCCTCAAGCTGTTTGTCTCCCGCTTCGCAACCAGCCAGTAGGGGCTGGCATCAACATCATAGAAGGCATGCTGCGGGCTTGAGGCATGTTGCGGGTTCAGAGAATTTACGGTGTGGTAGACGCGCTACGAGACCAAGCCAGTGTCGGTTGTTGTGGCACGCCGAAAGTGAAAGACAAGTTTGAAGCTTTGATTTGATATGGCGGCCAGGAAGCAAAGCAGGAGTAGAAATAATTTTCACGCGGAGTCCCCTATGTGCCTCGCAATACCCGGAAAAATCGTTGAGCTGGTTCCTGGCAGCCCAAATCTCGGTACGGTTGAAGTAGTAGGTGTGCGACGGAAGGTAGATCTGGGACTGCTGCAAGATGACATGCCTGTTCCCGGCGACTGGGTGCTGATCCATGTTGGCTTTGCCATGTCTAAAATCAGTGAAGAGGATGCCTTGGAGCAGATGCGCACGCTTATGATGCTGGGCGAAGCAGACCAGGCTATGGATGAAGTGAGAGGTTATGGCCTGGAAGACCACGGGAATTATGAGAAGCTGAACTGAGTGTAGCGCACACGCAAATGCGTGGAGGAAGGTAAATGCGGTTTGTAGATGAATTTCGTGATCCGGAGATCATCAACAGAACAGCCGAAGAAATTCGCCGTCTTGCCGATCCCAAACGGCACTACCGCCTGATGGAAGTGTGTGGCGGACACACGCATGCCATCTATCGCTTCGGCCTCAAGGATGTGTTGCCCTCCAATATTGAGTTGATCCACGGGCCTGGTTGCCCCGTCTGCGTACTGCCCATGGGGCGGATTGATGATGGCCTATCGATAGCCAAAGAGCAGGGAGTCACTTTTGCCGCCTTTGGCGACATGATGCGTGTGCCGGGAACGCAGGGTAGTCCCCTGGAGCATAAGGCGCGCGGCATCGATATTCGCATTGTGTACTCACCCTCTGACGCGCTCAAGCTGGCCCGCGCAAATCCTAACAAGCACATTATGTTTTTTGCTATTGGTTTTGAGACCACAGCGCCCTCAACGGCGCTTACTCTCATGCGCGCCAAAGCCGAAGGCATCAAGAATTTTTCCGTGTTCTGCAATCATGTCACGATTATTCCCGCTATCCGCGCGATCCTCGATTCGCCTGACATGCGGCTGGATGCGTTCATTGGTCCGGGACACGTATCAACAGTGATTGGCTGCCGCCCCTATGAATGGATCGCAGTGAATGAAGGCAAGCCAATCGTCGTTTCCGGCTTTGAGCCGCTGGATATGCTGCAGTCTATTGTCATGATCCTACGCCAGCTAAACGCGCGCGAAGCCAGGGTGGAGAACCAATACAAACGCGTGGTTCCATGGGAAGGGAATCGTGCGGCGTTGCGCGCCATGGCGGAGGTGTTCCAGTTGCGCCCGTACTTTGAATGGAGAGGGCTCGGTTTTATTTCCCAATCCGCCTTGCGTATCCGTGATGGATACACACCGTGGGATGCCGAGCAGCGCTTCCACGTTCCCGGCGTGCGGGTCACCGATCCACGAGCAGCGCAATGCGGCGAAGTTCTAAAAGGCGTGCTTAAGCCGGCGCAGTGTAAGTTGTTTGGACGCGAATGCACGCCTGAACATCCGATTGGCGCATTAATGGTTTCAACCGAGGGCTCATGCGCGGCGTATCACAGTTACGAACATCGCAAGAACCTGCTGACCAACATTCACACGGTGGCGTAAACGGTAAAAAGCCAGCGGGTGAAAATGCAGGGCCGGTAGTGCGCTTCCGCGATCCTCAGATTGAAATGGCCCATGGCGCCGGAGGCAAGGCCAGCCGCAAGCTGATTGAAGGGCTCTTTGTGCCGATTCTCTCCGGCGCGGCGACTCAGTCACTTTCTGACGCCGCGCAGGTCGAAATCAATGGCATTCCGCTGGCCATTACGACTGATAGTTTTGTCGTAAAGCCACTCACTTTCCCCGGAGGCTCAATAGGAGAGCTCGCGGTCAATGGCACCATGAATGATCTGGCCGTCTCAGGCGCTGTGGGCAAGGCCCTGGTCGCAACTTTTGTGCTGGAAGAAGGGTTGCCCACCACCGTGCTTGAGGCTGAGGTGCGCGCCATGGCGAATGCCGCCCGGCAAGCCGGCGTTTCCATTGTGGGCGGCGATACCAAAGTGGTTGAGCACGGCAAGGCTGACAAAATGTACGTCAGCACCACTGGCGTTGGGCAGCTTATGCCGGGTGTTCGCGTGGATCCAGCCTCAGTCCGCACCGGCGACAAAGTGATTCTGTCCGGTCCTATCGGCGATCACGGCATCACCATCCTTCTAGCTCGTGGCGACCTGGATTTTGAAGCTGATTTGCGCTCCGATACGCGTTGCGTTCTGCCGCTCATACAGGCGCTGGCGAGAGAAGCTGCACCGGGAATCCGCTGGATGCGCGATCCGACTCGGGGGGGCGTAGCTACATCACTTAACGAACTGGCCCGTGACTGTGGGCTGGGGATTACCATCTTTGAAGAAAACATTCCCGTGCGTGACGAGGTGCGGGGCGCCTGCGAACTTTTGGGACTTGATCCCCTGCACATCGCGAATGAGGGACAGTTCCTTGCCGTAGTTGCGGCAGAATATGTTGAATTGGCAATGAACGCTCTCACGCTTGCAGATGGCGGACAGGAAGCAAGGATCATCGGCGAGGTACGGGAGCAGCCCGCTTCTGCCGTCCTGGTGACCACCCGCTACGGAGGCAGCCGCATCATTGACATGCTGGTGGGCGATCCATTGCCCCGAATCTGTTGAAGGTTAAAAGAAGCTTCTGGAATTTATGCTAACTTCTTCCAGCCCGGCGACGCACAATCTGTTGGCACAAATACCGGAGCAGATAAAAGACCGGCTGCTTGCGCGAAACCAGATCATTGAAGAATATTTTTCCCAGAATGCGTTGCGGCTTGCCACGGCGTGCCAGGAAATGTCAGAGCGGTTTTTAAAAGGTGGCCGCTTACTCGCTTTCGGCCGCGGCCCTTACGCCACTGACGCTCAACACGTTTCAGTTGAGTTTGTCCATCCGGTTATTGTAGGCAAGCGCGCGCTTCCTGCGCTCGATCTGTCGCTCAGCTTCCGGCCCTGGTTGGAAGCGATTTTGCAACCGGAAGACATGGTGATGGGGTTTGGCCCTCCTGAAGGAGATCACCAGGTCTGGTCGGCCCTGGCCTCAGCACAGATGCGGGATGCGATGACTTTCGCACTGCCGGGCGGGCAAGGGTCGTTTGCGCTTTCACCGCCGACTGACGATCCTTTCATTCATCAGGAGTTGATTGAGATCCTGTATCACACGCTTTGGGAGACAGTGCATGTTTTCTTTGAACATCGCGAACTGGGCCATGATGTGGGCGAATCGGGGTTTCTCTATCCTTTCCTCGGCCAGCAAAAGCAAGAGACAAAGGACATTGTTTCCCAGGCTGCCGATTCCATTCAGATGAAGGTGCGGGATGATTCTGCTTTACGAGAGCGGATGGCCCGAGAGGAGTCTGAGCAGATTGGAAACGCAGCGAAGGCGATTTATGAACGCGTGCAGCGTGGCGGCAAGCTGATTATTTTTGGCAATGGCGGTTCTGCCACTGATGCCAATGATTGGGCGCTGGATTGTGTGGAACCCCCTGTGGGATACCGCGCGGTACCGGCAGTGTCGCTGGCAATGGAACCGGCCAACATCACCGCAGTGGCCAATGACATTGGAACAGACGTGATTTTTCTCCGCCAGTTGATTGCCCAGGCGCGCCCTGAAGACGTTGTGATCGGGATTTCAACCAGCGGCGGTTCGCGCAATATCGTGATGGCGTTGGAGGAAGCGCGCAAGCGCAACATGGTGACGGTTGGGCTGCTGGGATATGACGGCGGAGAAATCCTGCGTCGCGGCCTGGCCGATTTCCCTATCGTGGTGCATTGCGACTACATCCCACGCATACAGGAGGTGCAAGCCTCGGTGTATCACGTGATGCGGGAAATGTTTGAGGTGCTATCTCGTGGCCAGGCTTGAACTCTATGGCACTGCGCGTTGCCCCTATACGCAAGATATGCGTGACTGGCTGGAGTTTAATCGTCGTGAGTTTGCCGAGTACGACGTAGAGATTGATCCCGAGGCCCGCCGCCGTATGCATGAACTGGACGGCAGCCTGCGCAAGGTTCCCGTGCTGGTGGAAGATGGAAAAGTTGTTCAAGTCGGGTGGCAGGGGCACGGATGTATGGTGGAATAACGATGGCAAGCGCCTGCTCAATTCGTGTGCGCGGTGTTGTGCAGGGAGTCGGATTTCGTCCCTTTGTGTACCGTCTTGCCCAGGCCAACACACTCACAGGATGGGTCCTTAACGGCGAGCAGGGTGTTGAGATCCATCTTGAGGGCAATGAAAAACACCTGAGCAATTTCATCCGCGATCTGAAAAGCAGTCCTCCGCAGGCGGCGCAGATTGCCGAAATTCAGATTGAAGACGCACAGTCTGAAGGGTTGGGCGAGTTCACCATACGTGAGAGCGTCCGGTTGAATCGTCCGACAGTTCGCATATCGCCCGACTTGCCGGTCTGTGACTCCTGCGTTGCTGAACTGTTTGATCCTAAAGATTGCCGTTATCTTTATCCATACATCAACTGCACCGATTGCGGGCCGCGTTACACAGTGATATTGGGACTTCCCTATGACCGTCCGAACACTACGATGCAGGATTGGCCGCTTGACGCTTACTGCGCTAATGAGTACCACGATCCTGCAAACCGACGATTTCATGCCCAGCCTGTGGCTTGTGCGGCTTGTGGCCCGGAGTTCTATTTACGCGAAGGGACGGAAGAGACTGCTAGGGGGAATCCGGCGATTAGTGCCGCGGCGCACCTTCTGCGTGCAGGCAAGATTCTTGCTGTGAAAGGTCTGGGCGGGTACCACCTGGCCTGTGATGCATTGAACGCCAAGGCGGTCTCGGCAATGCGGGAGCGCAAGTATCGTAAAGAGAAACCGTTTGCCATTATGGTGAGAAATTTGGAAAGCGCCCGCTCGCTGGTGGAACTCTCTGCTGATGCTGAGGCGTTGCTTACGTCGATAGCACGACCTATCGTGTTGGCGTCAGCCAAAACGGAGATTCCCGGAGTAGCGCCGGACAACAATGAACTTGGCGTGATGTTACCTTATACGCCTTTGCAACACCTGCTGTTCCGGGCTGGTGCCCCGGAAACTCTTGTGATGACCAGCGCGAATCGTTCCAGTGAACCTATTGCGTATGAAGATGATGACGCTCTCGAACGCATGGCCGGAATCGCCGACGCTTTTCTCATCGGTGAAAGGCCCATAGCGCGGCGGGTGGACGATTCAGTTGCCCGCGCCGGCGCGTTCGGCCCGGTGATACTGCGGCGGGCTCGCGGCTATGCGCCAGGGACAGCAGCAAAATTGCCGGAAAGCCGTCCTATTCTCGCCATTGGCGCGGATCTCAAGAACAGCGTCACGCTCGTTGTCCAGGGACAGGCTTTTGTCAGCCAGCACATCGGCGACCTGGAACACTATCAGGCGCACCGTGCCTTTGCGGAGGTAATTCAGGACCTGGTTTCAATGTATGACGTACGCTGGGACGATCTGCTTGTGGTGCATGACGCTCATCCGCAATACCTTTCCACCGCCTACGCTTCAACATTACCGGCGAGCAAAAGAGTGAGCGTACAGCACCATCGGGCTCACGTAGCTTCAGTGCTGGCGGAGCGTGGTGAATGGGAGAAGCAGGTGCTCGGCGTAAGTTTTGACGGCACAGGCTACGGCGATGACGGCAAGATCTGGGGTGGAGAAATTTTTGCCGGCAGCGTAAAAAGTGGATTTACTCGCGTGGCGCATCTTCGTGAAGCGGCACTTCCGGGTGGTGATGCGGCTGCGCATTACCCGGTGCAGGCCGCGGCGGGGTTCCTGGATCAACTCGAAAATCTGCCAGATTTGGCGGCTGCTCCTTTTTATTTTGACAATCGCTATGCTGCCGCACAGCAGCTCGTACACAAGGGCGTGCGGAGCTTTAGTACGACATCCATGGGACGATTGTTCGACACGGCGGCGGCTCTGTTGGGATTCACCCGCGGCGTGACCTTCGAAGGACAAGCCGCAATGTGGCTCGAACAGATAGCAGGCGCCGTTCATAACGAAGATGCTTACCCGTTTCCGCTGGCCGGAGGAGAGTTGGATTTTCGGCCGCTGCTCGAAGGCGTAATTCGCGACCGCCTCGCTGGCCGCTCCCCGCAGGAGACTGCACGCGCCTTCCAGCGCGGCATTGCGCATGGGCTGAGCGATGGGCTAAAGGTGCTGGCGCGCAGAATGAATATCGATACAGTCGTGCTGTCTGGCGGCGTTTTCCAGAATGAACTTCTGCTCCAGGACCTAAAAACACAGTTCGCCGACGCAGCGCTGAATATCTGGACCAACCATGCCGTCCCTCCAAATGACGGAGGCATCAGTCTGGGGCAGGCGGCCATGGCAGCTTTTATGCTGCAGGATGAAAGCGGTGAGCGGCATGCATGAACTTTCCATCGCCATGAGCATTGTGCAGATGGCGGAAGAGGAAGCCACGCAACGCAATGTCCGCGTAAGCGCGGTACACCTCAAGCTCGGGATGTTATCCGGCGTGGTAAAGGAGGCGCTGTTGTTTTCATACGGCATCGCATGTGACGGTACGCTGCTGCAAGGCTCCCAACTGCTGATCGAAGAAGTTCCGGTCGAGGTCTTTTGCGATACCTGTCAAGGCAATCGGAAACTTGCTTCCATGCAATGGTTTGCCTGCCCTGACTGCGGGACTGCAACGCCGATGGTAGTCCACGGTAAGGAATTGGAAGTGACTGCGCTGGAGATACAATGAGCAATCCGCAACCGCGTTTACTCGAAGTAAGAAAAAATGTACTGAAGCAGAACGACGTTCTTGCACGGGCGTTGCGTGAGCGCTTCCATGCTCACGGCACCTTTGTGGTAAGCCTGGTATCAAGCCCCGGCACGGGAAAGACCGCGTTTCTTGAAAGCACGTTGCGTTCTCTGCGTCAGCGGTTCCGTGTGGCTGCGCTTGTTGGAGACCTGGCAACGGACAATGATGCTGCCCGTCTGGCCCGCAGCCAGGCGCCGGTGAAACAGATCACTACAGGAACGCTATGCCACTTGGAAGCTGCCATGGTGCAGAATTCACTCGAAGGCTGGAACGTGGGCGAGTTGGATTTTCTCTTTATTGAGAACGTCGGCAATTTGGTTTGCCCATCATCGTATGACTTGGGCGAAAACCTTCGCTTGGTGTTGTTGTCAGTGACCGAGGGCGAGGACAAGCCGCTGAAATATCCCACCATTTTCAATAGCGCCGATGTTGCGGTGATCACAAAAATGGACCTGGCTGCAGCGGTGGAATTTGATGAAGCCGCCGTGATGGCCAACATCCATGCAGTGCGGCCGGGCATCCAGGTATTTAAAGTATCGGCCAAAACGGGCGCAGGCATGGATGGCTATTTGCATTTTCTTGCGCAGCGGCGCGCTGAGCTTCGCTCGGTGGTCGCCATCCAGAGTTAAACTGGTGCAGCGTTAAAACCGGTTCAATTTAAAATGATCAGCTTCCTTTCTATTATCGCCATCGGCTTCTTTCTAGGCATGCGGCACGCCACTGATCCGGACCATGTTATTGCCGTGACTACCATTGTCAGCCGGCAGAACAAGATCAGCCGCGCCGCGCTTACCGGGATCTTCTGGGGCGTGGGGCACACGCTTACGATTTTCGTGGTCGGGACAGCCATCATTCTTTTTGACGTGGTGATTCCAGCGCGCATCGGACTCGGCATGGAAATGTCAGTCGCCGTGATGCTGGTGATTCTTGGCTTGATGAACGTGACAGTGTTCATGCGCTCCGCGCGATCCATTGCCACCGGCCCGCAGGCGGCGGCCACCGTACACGTGCATCCGCACAGCCATGGCGATTACATTCACACGCATCCGCATGGGCATGCGCCGGAGTCGCATCCGCACGCGCCTGACAAGACGCCGCTGGCCTGGGCTGATAGGCTTTTCGGGCGTATCGGAATTTATCGTTACTTGCGGCCGCTTCTGGTGGGCGTTGTACACGGGCTGGCAGGGTCGGCTGCTGTAGCGCTGCTGGTGTTGACCACTATTCGTGATCCGCGCTGGGCGATTGCCTATCTGCTGGTTTTTGGCATAGGAACAGTTGCAGGCATGATGCTCATCACCATGAGCATCGCTTCCGCATTCACGTTTTTCGGGAAAAAGCATGCCAGCTTCAGCAGTCGGCTGGCCCTCGCTTCGGGGCTGTTAAGCCTGGGTTTTGGCTTGCTGCTGGTTTATCAGATCGGCTTCGCCAGCGGACTATTTAGTGGACATCCGCAATGGACTCCGCACTGAGTGGCTGATACTACTCTGGTTTAAGGATTCACGCGCGTTGTAATTCGCAATATACCGAGCGCTCAACCACAACCGTTTGCATTCTTATGCCGTAATTTTCCTACTCTTTGCCAGAGTGGATCGTGCTGGAAAGATCTGCACCTTTTTTCTCGCCCCCAAACCACGTGATTACCGCAACCAGAGAGGCGATGATGATAACTGTCCAGGTCAATACCGGGGCAAAGCTTCCGGAGTATCGTTCTTCGGCCACTTTGGCTTGTATAACGGAGTTGCGCGATGAGAGCAGGTTCCCGAGTTGGTAAGCCAGTCCGGGGAAAGTTCCGCGCACAGCTGGCGGAGAGAGTTCGTTCAAATGTGCGGGAACGACTCCCCATGCGCCCTGCACCATGAATTGCATCAGGAAGCCGCCCAGCGCAAGCAGTGCGACACTGTGGGCATGCGCCCACAACGGAATGCAGGGAATAGAGCACAGCGCTGCAATCACGATTGCCTTGCGGCGGCCAATCTTTTCTGACCATGAACCAAAAATCACTCCGCCAAGAAGCGCTCCAATGTTGTAAATGATCGCAATCAGGCCAACGATCTTTGGAGAGAACTGATGGTTCTTTTGCAGGAATGTTGGATAAAGGTCTTGCGTGCCGTGGCTGAAGGAGTTGAAAGCGAACATCAGCACTATCAAAAATAGAAAGCTGCCGCCGAACATAAGGATGTCATCCTTCAGGTGGCCCTCTGCTTTAGCCCTGGTCTGGCCTTCCAGGAATGCTGGCGACTCATCGACTTTAGTGCGTATATAGATCACCAAAAATGCCGGGAGCGCGCCAATGACAAACATTCCGCGCCAGCCGACATAGGAGAAGAGTGTGCCGTACACCAACGCCGCCAGCAGATATCCAACCACATATCCTTCCTGCAACAGCCCGGAGAAAAAGCCGCGCCCTTCTTTGGGCAGCGTCTCAAACGCCAGTGCAGCGCCCACGCCCCATTCTCCGCCCATGGCAATGCCAAATAGCGCCCGCATGATAAGGAATACGTGCAGTGACGGAGCGAACGCCGAGCCCAATTCAAAAATGGAGTAAGCAATGATATCGATCATCAAGGTGGGGCGGCGCCCAAAACGGTCTGCCATCATGCCGAAAATAAATGCGCCGATGGGCCGCATGGCCAAGGTGATAAAGATGGCTTCCGCGACTGTCGAGACCTTGGTGTGAAAGTCCGTGCCAATGGCGCTGACGCAGAAGACCAGAATAAAAAAGTCAAACGCGTCAAGCGACCAGCCCAGAAAGCAGGCAATGAAAGTGTTCCGCTGGACTGAGGTCAAGCTTTGCAGGCGGCGCAGGAAGCTCATGCAGTTCTCCCTTTAAAGAGCGGAAAGGCGGCTGCTGGATGATGCATTATCACAACTTGTGGTCAAGCCCAGAATTGTAGCCTAGTTTAGTGGGATGCGCCGAGTTGGGGACTTGGGGAATGGTGTTATAGATGAAATGCCGGAGCGTTTGTTTGAGCCAGTAAGATTCTGTGAGCTTCCTGAATTAGCGACGACGGATCGACCCGCCGTTGTAAGCTGACACCCTTACGCTAATTACTTAAAATCTTCCGCACTGTCTTCAGAAAATCATCCGGCATTTCCGACTGATGAAAATACGCGGGCGGCATCAATTCCGGCCCGCCTTCTTTATGCAGCTCAAGAATAGGAACTTTACATTTTTTACGCGCTTCATCCCACACGCGGCGTTTCGCGGAGGGCGCGAGTGAATAGCCAATCAACACCAATCGCGGTTTTTGCTTCTCGCAAAGATCGCTGATTGCGCTCTCGCTTGTCGCGGTTATCACCGTGAAACCGGCGCCTTCAAGCACACGTCTTCGCACGTCCGCTTGGCGGGGATCACGCGAGACAACCAGAATTTTGAAAGGCAAATTCCTTGTCCTTTAGGCAGTTGAGACGATTCTTTCATTTGTATACAGGCGTCCGCAATGGCTGAATGAGATTAAGTATCATCATCAGCCACGCTTGATAGATACGGGTTTCGAGCCTTACAGACCAGAGCTTTCTGCGTAGCTGAAGACACACGCTAAGAGAGGACCACACGCATTAGGGTCCGGCTTCAGCCGGGCCATAAATAGACGGCCTTCACATAAAATTTTTCCATCCTGAGGATATTTGTACCGTTGCTCCTGACAGCGTGTCCGCCTATCGTACTCACAGGCTCAAGGAAACAAAAGAGGTCGCTATGATCGAGCTTCGCTTAGAACTTCAGCCTTACTATGACAATCGAGATCCGCGAAACCGCCGGCGCGTGGAGCGCGGCTCTGGGGCATCTCGCGGCGGGTGGTCTTCCTGTTCATCCGACGGCAACCAGCGGGAGGTCGCGTTCATTGGCCCAGCTTTCCCACACCGCAGCGCTACGCTGAAGGAAGATACGTTCGAGTTCGGCGCGGTCCGGCTGACTGAGATTGAGTTCTGAAAGCAGTCGCTCCGCGAAATGCGGCTCCAGCGCCGCAATCGCTATCCAGCCGTCGCTGGCCTGATAGAGCCCATATAGCGGATAGCCGCCCGCCAGCAGCCCTCCCGCTGAAGTCAGTCCGGCTTTGACCGGCCCGGTTAAATCACGTGCGCACTCGTACAAAGAAACCCACGCGCATCCCGATACTCCCTTGCGCGCTGCCTGGTTCAAGAGCGCCAGCGCCATGCTTACCGCCCTCTCTGCTCCGGCCAGATCTATAAAAAGCGTGGGAGGCATATTTGGCGGCCGCAACAACCCCAGATTGCATTGATAAGTCAGATCATGGCCGGTGCGCTCTTCCTCCGGAGGCGGATATCCGATGATCCCCACAAAGCAGAGCCGAGGGTGCAACGCGTGCAAGCTTTCCCAATCCAGTCCCAATCGCCGCAGAGCCGATGGCCGAAACGATGCCAGCAACAAATCAGCATCCTTCAGCAAATCGTTGAGCTGCGCCCGTCCAGCCGTGTCCTTCAAATCCAGGCGCAGCACCGTCTGTCCCTGGCACAAAGATGCGTACCATTGCGGCGCCGCTGTGCTGATGGGGTCTCCTGATGGCGGCTCGACCTTGATGACTTTTGCGCCCAGCTTCGTCAGCCGCGCAGCCGCCACAGGCCCCGGCGCATTCAGCGCCAGGCTCACCACCTTCACACCCAGCAAAAGCGACGAATCTGCTTTCGAATCAATCGTGCTTATCATGGCGATTCATTTTTGCCAACCATTATAGGCACTCGCTGCGCATGACAGATGATGGAAATAAGCTACCCAAATCTTCATGAATCCAGCGCGGCTATATTTGCCGTCCCCTCCTTTACAATGCCTGCGTGGCTGATTTGAAAAGCAAGACCGTATTGATTACTGGCGGAGCACGACGCCTTGGCCGCGCCATCGCGCTTGCCATGGCCCAGGCTGGAGCCAATGTGGCTTTTACTTATCTGAATTCAGTTGACGATGCCAATCACACTTTGAAGTTGATAGAAAGAGCTGCCCCCAAAGTGTTTGGCATTCTCTGCGACGTTCGCAAAGAAAAGAGCGTAGATCGAACCATCAATAAAGTTCTTGAGCAATTCGGGGAAATCGATCTGCTAATCAACAATGCCGGTGTTTTTCAAACCGCCAGCTTCAAGGAAATCACGGCAGAACAATGGGATGAAGTATTTGCCGTAAACGTGCGTGGGCCATTCCTGATGTCACAACGTTGTTTGCCGGCGCTGCGACGCAGTAAGGGGCGCATCATCAATATGGGATCGCTCGGCGGTGAAAAGCCCTGGGCCACGCACGCTCATTATTGTTCCTCAAAGGCCGCATTGCACATGCTTACGCAGGTCATGGCCAAATCACTGGCGCCGGAGATCGCTGTGAACTGTGTTGCGCCGGGTATGATTGATGCTGGCTCGGGAGAAAAAGATCCAGCGCTCCTGCAACGGCTGGCGGCGCGAACGCCAATGAAAAAGAACGGGACCACAGAGGACATTGTGAGCGCCGTGATGTACTTTGCCACCGCTCCGCATTTCATTACCGGACAGATACTTACGGTGGACGGCGGCTTGGGGCTTAACTGAAAGAAAAATCTGATTAGATGTCGCAGCTGAAAGCCTTATCGCTGGCCGACAAACGCTTTCACCACAATATCGCGTGGGTCTTTGCCCAGCGGGATCATGGTTTCCAGGCTGGGTACGTCCGGTGTCGCTCGGCCTTTACTGTCGATCAGGGAGAGCACAGTCATGTCTCCGCTTGCTGTGTTCACCACCAGCAAAAGAAGTTGGTTTGGCGACAATGCCATCGCGTCAGGGTGGCTGCCGACCGGGACTGAGGCCGTGCGCTTGCCATTGTCAATGCTGTAAACCGCTACTGAGTCGGAACCAAAGTTAGTCACATAAAGCAGCGCGTTATCAGGCGAAACGAGCGCGCGTACGGGATGGTCCCCAATCTGGAAGGTACTGTTGACTTCATTCGTTGCGCTCACGATTTCCGAGATGGAACTAGCGTCATAGTTGCTCACGAACGCTTCGCCGCCGTCCGGCTTCACCACAATATGTAGCGGGGTCTTCCCCACGTCAAGCAGCGCAAGCAGCTTGTCACTCGCGGTTTTGTCGGGCTTCCATAATTCCACTACTCCCACCTGCTTAGACTCGCTGCAGGCCACAAACACTTTGCTTGAATCGGGTAGGATCGCCAATTCTACCGGCTTGGCACAGACTTTTACCTTGCTTCGCACTGCCAGCTTTTCTGTATCGACTATCGCAATAGAATCCTCATCCCTCAGAGCGACAACCACCAGCTTTCCATCGGGCGTTACTTTGGCCAGGTTGCTGCCATTGCCTGTGGGAATATACTTGAGCACTCTCCGCTGCCCCAGATCAATTACAGACAGATTGGCCGAACCGGAGTTGGCCACGTAGGCGCGTTTGCCATCCGGTGAAACATCAACAAAAAATGGCGCTCGATGCACGCCAATCGTGGAAACCACCTTGTTAGTTTCAGTGTCAATCACGCTGATGTTATTGGACTCGGTATTGGCGACGTAGATTTCATTCTTCCTTGGATTTACCGCCACGCCGGTGGGACTGCGGCCTACAGATACGGTAGTCAGAATCGAAAGCGCGCGCAGATCGATGACCGTCACACTATTGCTCCCACCATTGGAGACGTAGGCATATTCGTGATAGTTGGGGCTGGGCTCAGGCGTGTCCTTGCAGCCAATCAGCAGAGTGAGGCTTAGACAAATTGCTAAAGCAAACGAGCGCAAGTTAACGGCCGGCCTTGGCGACGGCGGGCTGTGTGCGCGGTTCCTGAACATTGCGGTGCAATACCGCTGCAATCTGCCGTATCTCGCCCATCAATTCGTCAAATTGATCAGGGAAGATGGATTGCACGCCGTCAGACAAAGCATGGTCAGGATCATGGTGTACCTCCACCATCAATCCGTCAGCGCCAACTGCCACAGCAGCGCGCGAGAGCGGCAGCACTTTGTTGCGCTTGCCTGTACCGTGACTGGGATCGACGATGATGGGCAAATGACTGAGACGCTGTACCGCAGGAACAATGCTTAGGTCCAGCGTGTTGCGTGTATGATCGGCAAAGGTGCGAACGCCGCGCTCACATAAAATAACTTCGTAATTGCCCTCGCTCAGGATATATTCCGCCGCCATCAGAAATTCTTCCAGCGTGGCGGACATTCCCCGTTTCAGCATCACAGGTTTGCGCAGCTTTCCAGCTTTTTTTAAAAGCGAAAAATTTTGCATGTTGCGCGCGCCGATCTGGATCACGTCAGCATACTCCGCCACCAGTACGAGCGATTCATCATCCAGAGCTTCGGTGATGATCCGCAATCCAAAACGCTCGCGAATCTCTGCCATGATCTTTAAGCCGTCTTCTCCCATTCCCTGGAATGCATAAGGCGATGTGCGAGGCTTATATGCTCCACCGCGGAAAAACCGCGCGCCACCCTTGGCTACGCGTTCGGCAATCGTGAATGCCTGTTCGCGGGATTCAATGGAGCAGGGACCGGCGACTATCCCGAGATCGCGACCGCCAAAACTGCCGTCACTTCCGGCAAAACGAATGATTGTGTCTTCTTCCTTGGCATCGCGGCTTACCAGTTTATACGGCTTGCTGACCTGGATAACTTCCTGCACGCCGGACATTTCTTCCAGCGCCCCCGGTTCCATAGCACCCTTATTGCCGGTTATGCCAATGGCCGTCCTCTGCGCTCCGGGAATGGCATGTGCGCGATAACCCAGAGATTCCACACGTTCACAAACAGCGCGCACCTGCTCCTCAGTGGCATGCGCCTTCATTACGACTAACATAGCTTGGCCCCTTGTTGAACCTACAGTTTACTGTGTTTTCGCTTCCGCGAGCAACGGAAAGTAGGCTTAGGCGTGTTAAAATCAGCTATTTAGCGCATGTCTTCAGAGGGCCCAGAGCGTAGCCGTTCAACCACAGTGGAGCGGAAAAAGCTTGCCATGCCGGTGCGCAAGCGGCTCAGCATGAAGGATGTGCTGTTGTGGGCTGAAGGTGAGCCGCCCATACCTGGACCAAGAAGGATTGGCATACATACTTCGACGGCAGGCGGAGTCGAAATGGCTGTGGAGAGGGCTTATCGCCTGGGTGCTAATACGTTTCAGATTTTTTCTTCCAGCCCGCGGCAATGGAAACCGTATTCTTTGAGCGAGCCACAATGTAATGCCTTGCGCGGGCTGAGGTCGAAATATGGCATTGGGCCTATGGCGGTCCACAGCAGTTATCTGGTGAATCTTGCCAGCGCGACACCGGAGTTCCATCGCAAGTCAGTGGCCGCCTTTCGCGGCGAACTGCAACGCGCCTTGGCATTATGTGCGGAGTATCTGGTTCTGCATCCCGGATCATTTCGCGGACGCAGCCGTGAAGAAGGCCTGGAGCTTGTAGCCCGTTCGATAGCTGAAGCCGCACAGGGCCTGGACTTGGAAAAATCGAACTTGCGTATTCTGATTGAGAACACCGCAGGATCAGAATTTTCGTTAGGTGGATCGTTTGACCAGGTGGCGCATCTGTTGGAGTACCTGCGGCCGGTTTGTCCCGTGGGGGCGTGTATCGATACGTGCCACACGCACGTTTCAGGCTATGACATTGTCAGCGAAGCAGGCTGGCATGAAACCATGCAGAAACTGGATCAGACGGTTGGCCTGAAGGACGTAAGAGTCTGGCATTGCAATGACGCGAAGGACGCGCGCGGCTCCCGGCGCGATCGCCATGAGCACGTGGGGCGGGGCACAATTGGTTTGGATGCGTTCCGCAGATTGTTGAACGATCCGCGTACGGAACACGCGGCATTCATTGCAGAAACGCCGATTGAGGAACCCGGCGACGATTTGCGCAATATTGAGACATTAAAGGGATTGGTTAACACAGCCAATTTTCCCGCAGAGCGGAAGAGAGCATAGATAGAGATGTCTGAAATTACAGAGACCAAAATTACCGCCAGCCAACCTGAACAGCGCGAGCTTCGCTACGAGCCGCAGCGGATTGAAGAGAAGTGGCATGCCCGCTGGGAAGCTGATCCTGCGCTCTACGCGGCGGAGCCGCACACCAGCAAGCGCAAAAAGTATTACGTGCTGGAGATGCTGCCCTATCCTTCCGGCGCTTTGCACATGGGGCACGTCCGTAATTACGCCATTGGAGATGCGCTTGCCCGCTACATGTGGATGAATGGCTACAACGTGCTTCATCCCATGGGTTGGGACGCGTTCGGACTTCCCGCCGAAAATGCTGCCATCAAGAACAACGTTCCGCCCCGGCAATGGACGCTCTCCAACATCGCGCACATGAAGGCGCAAATGAAGCGGATCGGCTTCGCCTATGACTGGTCCCGCGAGGTCGCCACATGCCTGCCTGAATATTACAAGTGGAACCAATGGTTCTTCTTAAAGCTTTACGAGAAGGGTTTGGCGTATCGCAAAAAGAGCAAGGTGAACTGGTGCCCGGAATGCGCCACCGTTCTGGCCAATGAACAAGTGGTTGACGGCTGCTGCTGGCGGCATGAAGAAACCCAAGTCCAGCAGCAGGAGCTGGAGCAGTGGTTCGTCCGCACCACAAATTATTCTGAAGAACTTCTTGCCGGACTCGACAAGCTTGAGGGCTGGCCGGAAAAAGTCCGCACCATGCAGCGCAACTGGATTGGCCGCAGCGAAGGCGCTCTTATCGATTTCAAGATTGACGGTGCTATAAGCGGGACGGAGAAGATCACCGTTTTTACCACGCGCATTGACACGATCTACGGCGCGACTTCGATTCAATTGGCCCCGGAGCATCCCCTCGTCGCCGAGTTGGTAGGCAACGATCCGCATTTGCACTCCAAGGTTGAAGATCTTTCGCGTGAGCAGGCGCGGGCCAGGGAGGTCGGCGATGTTGGCACGATAGAAAAGCATGGCGTCTTTACAGGACGCTATGCCTGCAATCCTTTCAACCAGGAAAAGGTGCCGATCTGGGTGGCAAATTACATACTCATGGACTACGGCACGGGTGCAATCATGTCGGTCCCGGCGCATGATGAACGCGACCATGAATTTGCCCAGAAATACGGCTTGGAAATTCGCATTGTGATTTTGCCGCGACGGATTGGCCAGCCACCTGCTCCGGGCGAACCGGAGTCGCCGGTCCTTCCTTATACGGAAAAGGACAGCCTGCTTATTAACTCGGGTGAGTTCAGCCAGCTTTCCAACCTCGAAGCGATAGAAAAAATGTCTGCCTTTGCAGAGCAGAATGGCTTCGGTAAGCGGACGGTAACGTATCGCTTGAAGGATTGGGGCATTTCGCGCCAGCGGTATTGGGGCACTCCGATCCCCATGTTGTATTGTGAAAAATGTGGCGTGGTGCCAGTTCCAGAAAAAGATCTCCCTGTTTTGTTGCCGGAAAATGTTGACATTACATTGCAGGGCGGCTCACCGCTGGGCCGGGTGCCGGGCTTTGTGAACGCCACTTGTCCCAAGTGCGGCGGCAGCGCGCGCCGCGAGACGGACACCATGGATACATTTGTCGATTCTTCATGGTATTTCTATCGTTACACCAACGCGAAACTCGCGGACCGTCCACTCGATACTGCGACCGTCAACTACTGGTTTCCCATTGATCAGTACATTGGCGGCGTGGAACACGCGATTCTGCATTTGATCTATTCACGTTTCTGGACCAAGTTCATGCGCGATCTTGGGCTCGTGAAGAATGACGAGCCTGCCAGGCGTCTTTTTACCCAGGGCATGGTGATCAAAGATGGCGCCAAAATGTCCAAGAGCAAAGGTAATGTGGTTTCCCCGGATGATATGGTGGCAAAGTTCGGGGCCGATTCCACGCGCATGTATGCGCTCTTTGCCACCTCGCCTGACCGCGAGCTCGACTGGCAGGAAGCCGGTGTAGAGGGAGTGCATCGCTTCCTGGGACGGGCATACAGGTTTGTAATGCGCAATGCTGGAGCAGTGCACAATGCGCCGTCTGGAAACGGATCGCGTGGCGCGACCGGGTCCGCCGAGCTTTCACCCAAGGCACGGCAGATTGAGCGCAAGCTGCACCAGACAATCAAGCGCATCTCAGAAGATTTTCAGGGACGTTGGCATTTCAATACTTCCGTGGCTGCCATCATGGAGTTCGTCAATCAGCTTTATGCTGCTGATGATGAGATTGGTGCGGGAAAATTTCCGCCAGGGCTGCTGGGAGATGTTCAGCGCAAGCTCGTGCTCATGCTTGCGCCGTTTGCGCCGTATGTTGCGGCGGAGTTGTGGGAAATGCTGGGCGAGACCAAGACACTCCTTCGCTATCCGTGGCCTGCTTTCGATCCTGCGCTGGCGAAAGAAGACGAGATCGCCTATGCCGTCCAGATTAACGGAAAACTGCGCAGTCATGTAATCGTGCCTGCAGAGAGCCCGGAAGTTCTGGTGCGCGAGCGCGCGCTGGCTGACGATAAAGTCCGCGCTGCCGTTGAAGGCAAGGAGATAGCAAAAGTGATTGTGGTGGCGGGCAAGCTCGTCAACGTGGTGGTTCGTTGATCTCAGAGCAGGGACAATCACTCACGGCTAAGCCTCCCAACCCTATCACGCAGGGCTTTCGGGCAGTGCTGCGTGATCCGGTCATTTTTCTGGTGGAAATTCTCTGGCGCTGGTCATTTGTCCTTCTGGCACTGTTACTTCTTTGCGCTGCCGGCGTGATGCTTCTTGGGCCACTGCATATTGGCAACGCCTGGAATTCTGCATGGAACAGCCATGACTTCCGCCAAATTGGTCCGTTAGTTTTGACCATTTTGCTGCTTCTGGGAACGAAAGCGATTCTTGCCGCCGCTGTGGTACCTATTGCAACCGCCCTGCTCTGGAGCCTTCTGTCTGCGATGGGACGCAGTATTACCGTGCAGCGCCTGCGCAGGGACGTGACGTTTCTCAGCTTTCGCAGCATTCTTGCGTTACAGTGTTTACGCGCATTGGTTTCATGGTTTTCCGGCGTTCTCTTGACCGCCGCTATCATCGGAGAAGCGTTGATCGCCAGCCGCGGAGCCAAACCTGACCTGCTTCTTTACTATTTTATGGTGATGCCTTCTGTTGTCTTGATCGGCGCTTTCTGGCTGATTTTGAATTGGTATCTTTCGCTGGCCGCCTTTTTTGGCCGCGATGGGCAGAGTTTTCGCGGTGCATTGCAACAGGCGCGCCAGACGGTCCGCTTGCAACGCTCTGATTTCGCCGGAACAGGATTTGTCTTCCTGTTCTTACGGCTTGTTGCTTTGCTGGTTGCGCTGGCAATTTGCGGCCTCACTTCTGGCATGAGGGGTTCCCAGCCGCAAACCTACTTCACATTGCTTGTGATTGTGGGCCTTGTCTGGTGCGCTGTTTCCGATTTTTTATACATGGCCCGAATGGCCGCTTATATGGCGCTGGCGGCTGCGCACGTGCAACCCGGTGGCCCGAAACTGGTAATTTCCTCTACTTTGCCGGTGGAGAACCCTTCTCAGCTCTGATTACCTCTACACGTTTTATCTTTACACCGTTTTATCTTTACACCATGCCGCGAATCAGAGAAAATTGTTCGTGGAAGAACAATCCATTGTCATCCTCGACTTCGGTTCGCAATATACGCAACTGATTGCCCGCCGTATCCGCGAACTCAAAGTGTTTTCCGTTGTCCTGCCCTGTACGGCACCTCTGGATGAGATCAAAAGTTACCGGCCTGCCGGCATAATTCTGAGCGGAGGCCCGTCCTCTGTCTATGATCACGATGCGCCCCCCGCCGACGACCGAGTGCTTGCGCTGGGGCTGCCCGTGCTTGGCATTTGCTATGGTTTGCACTTTATCGCGCACAAGCTCGGCGGCAAAGTGCGCCCCGGACCCAAGCGGGAATACGGCCACGCGGAGATCAACGTTAATAGCCAGTCGCGGCTCTTTGAAGGTCTGCCGCCATCCCTGAACGTCTGGATGTCGCATGGTGATGAGGCCCTTGAGCTTCCCAGCGGTTTCAGCGTTGTAGCCCGAAGCAGCAATGCCTTGGCTGCGATGGAAAATGAAACGCAGAAGATTTGGGCCGTGCAATTCCATCCTGAGGTCCACCACACTAAGCGGGGTGTGGATCTTCTGCGCAACTTTGTGGTGAATATCTGCGGCGCGCGGGGTGACTGGACGCCCCAGCATTTCATTGATGAAACCATTCGCCAGGTGCGCCAGACCGTCGGCGAACAGGGAAGAGTGATCTGCGCGCTTTCCGGAGGCGTGGATTCGGCGGTTGCTGCCACGCTTGTCGATAAAGCTATTGGTCGCAGGTTGATCTCAGTCTTCGTGAACAACGGCGTGCTGCGCAAGAATGAATTTGCAAAAGTCCAGCAGAACCTGCGGGACCGTCTCGGACTAAACGTTGTGGCGGTTGATGCAACCGATCGTTTTCTTGAAAGACTTGCCGGCGTTTCTGATCCAGAAAAAAAGCGCAAAATCATCGGCAATGAATTTATTGAGGTTTTTGACCAGGAAGCGCACCGGCTTGAAAAGCAGGTCGGCAAGGTTGACTGGCTGGTGCAGGGAACCCTTTATCCTGATGTGATTGAATCACGCAGCGTTCGCGGACCTTCGCAGACCATCAAGACCCATCACAATGTAGGCGGCTTGCCGGACAAGATGAAGCTCAAGCTCATTGAGCCTTTGAAAGATTTGTTCAAGGATGAAGTGCGCCGCATCGGCCGCGAGATGGGCATGCCTGAAGAGGTCCTGCAACGCCAGCCTTTCCCCGGCCCTGGACTTGCCGTACGCATTCTCGGTGAGGTCACGCCCGCGCGTATTGCACTTTTGCAGGAAGCCGACGACATTGTGGTAAATGAAATCAGGCGCGCCGGGCTCTACACGCAAATTTGGCAATCATTTGCCGTCTTGTTGCCAGTCATGTCTGTGGGTGTAATGGGCGACCAGCGGACCTATGCTTATACCTGTGCCATCCGCGCCGTCCATTCAGAAGATGGTATGACCGCAGACTGGGTCCCGCTTCCGTATGACGTCCTGAAGTCAATCTCCAACCGCATTGTGAATGAAGTCCCAGGCATCAACCGGGTGGTCTATGACATCACGTCAAAGCCACCGGGGACCATTGAATGGGAGTAAGATCGCCATTTGAATTAGGTTGCAATGATTCCGGCCAGCCAGAGTGGTACGACTGATAGCAAAATTCAACCTGCAAACAGCTGTTTGCAGGTTGAATATCTATTTTATTACTCAACGCTGAAATCAAAAAGCCGGCTTGCCTGTGCCGCACCTGGCGCAAAAGCGCTGCCATAGCTTGCGCTCAGAAAACAATATTCACCGGGTGAAAGGGGATTTTTGGCTGTCACCTTGTAAATTCCCGGTTTTAGCTTTTCAAAAGAAAAACCAATGTTGGCTTTCTCATCTGTTCCGGACGATGATCCAAAGGCATTGGCTTTCATCACCGTGGTTTCGCGGGTATCTTTCTTTATGTCGAACTTAAGCAGAGTAAACTCGTTCGGCGTGCTCGTACCGCCAAATTCGGCATGGCTCAGGCCAGCGCCTTTTTCTTCAAAGTAAAAGTAGAAGACGGCTTGCGGATCGCCCATCTTCACGTTGGCATGCGCGTTGCGCACCACTGCTTTCCATTTCATTTTGGCGATTCCATAGGTCATTGCTGAAGCGAAGGCTCCGCCGCTCTTGCCTTGCGAATAGACCGTAGGTTCCAGCATCATAAGCTTTCGCTCGCGACCGTTGGAAACGTATGCGTAAATACCCGGATCGTGCCATGCGTTGGGGTCATTTGGATCAGTGGGTGCAGATATCGGTATTGCCACAGCAGAAGACGCGCTGCTCTTCTGCATCATGGCTTTGATCACGTCCGCCGGCACGGAATTTTGGTTAAGTTTCACAAGAGCGTCGGTAGATAGATCAAAGTCTGTCTTCGAGGTTTGAATTTTGGTCACAACTACTTCCGCAGGCAGCTTGGCATTGATCATGTCCATAACTGTCTGGTTGGTGACAACTTCGGATTGAGCCACCGCTGGTTGAACCGTTGGTGCCTGCACTGCTTCCTGCGACCAGGCAGAAAGCACAAAGAAGAGAGAAACGACGGTTATTAAAGCAAACTTTATCGCAGAATACACTAAAGCCTCCAGGCAAAGTGGGGGATCAATCTTACGAAAAGGGGGATTTGCGGGAGGATTGTACCTTAGATCGGTACTAGGTCGTGAAACAAAAATTGCAAGCTGGGCAAACTATAGTCAAGGCGGGAAGCGCTCGTCTCTTTCTTTGGCAGGCTTGGTCCAACCCCGAAGCCATTTGCGGGATTTATCGGGCTCTGGGTCTATTTAAAGCTGGGGTGTCCAGCAAAAATAAGCCCAATTCCTCAAGAGGGAATTGGGCCAATCAGATGGAAGCCTCAATTTCAAGAAGTACGTAGGACTGTCGGTTAATCTCCCGCCATCGCCGGCTCGCGCACTTCATACATTGAGAACCATGAAGTGGCGGCCTTAAGGCTGGCGTTCACGTTTTCAATGTTTCTTACACCCTCAGTTTGCAGCCATTGCTCAAAAGCTTTGGCGCCCTGCTTGGCATAAACCGGGATGCCTTCTTTCCAGGTCGCTCGTCCGCATAGGACCCCGTTAAATTTCACGCCCGACTCGGCGGCCAGGGCGAGGGCCTCGTTGAATTCGGAATTGCTCACGCCAGCGGAAAGATAAATAAATGGCCGTGTCGCAATGGCAGAGGCTTTGCGGAATTGCTCCATGGCTTCCTGTTTGGAGTACGCTTTCTGCCCTCCGAATGATTTGGCGCCTTCCACAAATTTCATGTTGACCGGCACTTCCACTTTCATTACATCCACACCGTATTTATCTTTGGTAAATTCGGCCATGGATCCAATTACGATTTCCGGCTTTTTCCTGGCGAAATCCAGACCCTTCTCATCCATGCCTTCGTCGTATCCGACAAATTCCAGGAAAAATGGAATATCGTTGGCCCGGCATTCATCGCCAATGCGTTCCACCCAGGCATGTTTCACGTCGTTGATTGCAGCCCCATCCGTAGGCGTGTAATAAAGGAGAACCTTAATGCAATCTGCTCCGGCTTCCTTCAGACGGCGCACAGACCAGTTGTCCAATAGATCAGGCAGGCGGCCCGGCCCGGTTTTGTCATATCCGGTTTTCTCATAGGCCAGCAGCAGGCCGGCATCATTTGAGCGCCGTTTGGCGGCCGGAAGGCCAAATTCAGGATCGAGCAGGATGGCGCTGGCATGTTTGGTCAACACTTCGGTGACGATTGATTTGAACTCTTCGAGCATTGATGCATTCACGTCAGCGCCTTTTTCCTTGGCCAATGCCTTCTGTAAAGATCCGCGTTGGTCCATGGCGGCGGCCGCAATCACGCCACGCTTGTCAGAGACCGCTTTCATTCCGGCGAGCTTTCCTGGGCTTAGTTTCACGGCGATCCTCCTTGATTTAGGCCCGGATAGGACAATGTAAACGCAAATCGGCTTGGTCCTACTCGGGCAAACGGGAGTTTAGATGCTGAAAATCAGCAAAACACCATTCATTGTACTAGATACCTGAACCTTCTACCCTGTATCATGATCCTGATAAAAATGGACAGTAACATTAGTTTTGGACGCCTGTCGCAAGAATGCGGTTTTTAATCTTAAGTTGCTCGATAGCTGGATGGCGACGGAACACGGTTGCAATCTGTACGTTAATGCCTGATAAGATTACAAAACAAAAATGATAGCCACTCATCGATCAGAATTCCCCGCGCGCAATAAGTCCTACCGGGCTTCAATCCCCCCGGATGATAAGAAAAAAGGCCGCCGTCATGTGTCCGGCCAGCATAGCACCATCTTTCTACCTGGGCATCCTGTGCCGGAAAGCGGGATTTATGAAGTCATCCATGATAAGGGGCACCGTCTGGCGCATGAAGCTGTAATGTACCGCAATGACCCGTTTCCCGTTTGCGACCAATGCCACATGCGGGTGCGCTTTAAACTGATTCGATCAGCTCCGTACATTTTTGACGATGAAGATTTCGCCAAGGAATAGTGCCTTACTGTCGTAGCGGAAGCTGCGCCAGAATGCCCCGCTGCTTTGCGATCAAAGCCTCAATCCCTTTGGTCGCGTAGTCCATCATTTTTTTCAGTTGCGTTTCGTCGAATGGGTGCTGCTCGGCCGTGGCTTGTACTTCCACAATCTTACGACCACCAGTCATCACAAAGTTAAGGTCTACTTCCGCGTGGGAGTCCTCTTCATAGCACAAATCGAGAAGGATTGCTCCTTCCACAATTCCTACGCTGGTGGCTGCCACAAAATCGCGGATGGGTGCAGCGGAAAGGGTACCCGCTTCCACCAGCTTTTGCATTGCCAATCCCAGGGCCACGAAAGCGCCGGTAATGGAAGCTGTCCGCGTTCCGCCATCGGCCTGGATCACGTCACAATCCAATGTGATGGTGCGTTCGCCCAATTGCCTCAGATCGACCACGGCCCGCATGGCTCGCCCGATCAGACGCTGGATCTCATGTGTCCGACCGCTCTGGCGTCCCCGGCTGGCTTCTCGCGCGGTGCGTGTAAGCGTGGAACGGGGAAGCATGCTGTATTCAGCCGTAATCCAGCCTTTGCCGGTGCCTTTCATAAATCCGGGAACGCTTTCGTCAATGGACGCGGTGCATATCACGCGGGTGTTGCCCACTTCGATCAGAGCCGAGCCTTCAGCAGTGGAGATAAATTCAGGAATGATATTGACCGGGCGCATCTGCTCCGGCATCCGGTTATCTGAGCGAAAAAAAATGTCTTTGTTATTTTTCAATGTCTACCAACTCAATGTTTTCAATTGGACACCCAAGAAACTTGCCGCCAAGCCGGCGAAACTTTTCCACTGAATCAGTGGCATAACACCGTAACTCGCCTTGCGGACCTCTTCCGCAATCTTTTCCCAGCAGGTCAACCACCCTGGCGGCGGTGGATTCCGCTGAATCTACAATCTCGACCTGCTGCGGCACAACTTTCCGCAGGAGCGGACGAAGCAACGGATAATGCGTGCATCCCAGCACCAGGACATCGGCAGCGCGCGCTCCATCTTGAAAAACCTCGTCAATATATATGTGTGCGACCTCTTCCGTCACGCGATGTTCCACCCAGCCCTCTTCCACAAGAGGCACAAATAACGGGCAGGCCTTCTCGGTCGCGTCAAGACCGACCTGCTGCAATGCCCGTTGATAAGCATGGCTTGCGACCGTGGCTTCAGTAGCTACAACCACAGCTTTTTTCGTTTTTGAGATTGCAGCCGCACGCTGCGCGCCAGGCTCAATCACCCCAACCACAGGCACGCTTATCGCGGCACGAATGTCATCAAAAGCCAGCGCGGTTGCCGTATTGCAGGCCACTACCAGCATCTCAATGCCATGCTCTTCCAGAAAATGCGCTGCGGAAATGGCATACTTTGCCACTGTACGCACAGACTTGGCGCCATAGGGAAGATGCGCCGTGTCACCAAAATAGAGAAAAGAAGCTGCAGGCAGCGCCTGGCGCAATTCGCGCAGCACAGTCAGGCCGCCAAAGCCGGAGTCAAACACCCCAATTTTAGGCGCCATGCTTATTCAAACTCCTTGGCCATTTCGTGAACGGCGGCGGTTTGATAGAACGACATCAAGTCAGCGTGCCCTGCCAGCGTTTCCCGCTCTTTGCCGTCAACCAGAAACTTTGTTCGCTTAATGCCGGGAACACTGGCTGTAACGGTTTCAATCAGCGAGGCCAAAGTCATCTCTTCCAGCAAAATTCCTGAAGGATGGCCATCAGCAAAGGGTGCGGTGGTGTCAACGATCATGGTGTCATCATGGATAAAGTATATGTCCTTCACGTCAGCGCCTTTGCCCAGCGGATGTGGCGATGGCGTCTGCAAATACTGAGCCAGCAAATAGCGCAGGATCTCGCGGGCACGCAGGCTGCGATCGGCAGGCAGAAAAATATCTGCCGGACGCCAGCGCAGGGCCTGGTCTTCATCGTAAGCCACCAGAACTTGAATATGTTCCTGCTTGCCTTCCACTATCGGCGCGGCTGGGGCTGCCGCGGCAGCCTGTTGTGTCATTGCCTCTTCTTTGTGGGTAATCCGGATAATGATCACGCCACTCACCAGGATGGCGAGAAGCACCAGAGCAACGGTGATCTGAAAATGCCGGGGAATCACGGTTGCCCTGCCATTTGACTTCGGACTTGTGCAATGCCTTGTGCAACAGCCGCAGCAACAGTATTTTGCTGTTTCTGACTTTCCGGCAGTGGCGCGGCTTCGTCCTCAGGTGTAAGTTCCACTGCAATTGCCGGTGCAACAATGTTATTCAATGGACGGACAGCCATCTGAAGGCTTACCGCAGTCAATCCTTTTTTGCGCAATTCCGTTGTAATTGCCTGTGCGATGGTCTGGCTTTGATTGAGCGCTCCTGATTGCGCGCTCTCCCAGGGAAGGAAACGCCCGGCCAGAGGCTGCTTGGAGTCCACCAACAGCGGAGCATAAACGCGTACGCCTTTTCCGGGTGGGCCGGCGTGAATTGCTACGTAAATTCCGGCGTGTTGCTCGTTGGTGATCTCCGCTCGGCGCTCCACGCCCACATCAATATCTGAATCGCGGAGCAAGCGTGCCGCAATCCCACGTTCTTCCAGTTCTTTGCGGAGTTCACGCGCCAGCCGAAGCGTAATATCTTTTTCCATTAGTTTGCCGCCCAGACTTGCGCCCTTATCATTGCCGCCATGGCTGGGATCAATCATCACAAAAAACTCCGGCGTGTGTCGCGGGCCTTCGTCGGCGGAAGGAGCAGCCTGGGGTTCAGTTTGCGGCGTAGCCGAAGCCACTGGAGCCACCGGCTGCAGAGTGATGGTATTGCCATCATCGCTGCGAATAATTTCCAGAGACTTGTTCCCCGTTACTGTAAGTGACGCAGTCCCATTCTCTTCTGAGAAAACCAGGGATTGGATCGCTCCGTCACCAAATTGTTGCGTGATTAAATCGGACACCACCGGATCTTTATGGAATGAGAGAGTGGTTTTGTCAGAATGAATTAACAAGCCATCATTTTCTTCCCGATTGATATCTGGCTTCACAGGCTGATTAAAGCTCAATATCAGGGCTGGCCGATCACCGTCGTTGAACTGGGCAACATAGCGCGTGAATGTATTTCCCACAAATATTCGCCGCGACGACCGGTGAAAATCTACAGTCGTATTCAATAACTGGCCCAACAAAGGAAGAGCAGCGTCCAGAGGAACCAGCACGCGGCCATCTTCTACGAGCACTCTGCCGCCTAAATCCAACGGATGGCCGCCAATGACGGCTTTCTGATTGCTTTGGGTGAGCTTTAACTCCGTTTTGTGCATCATCACTCTCCACTCTTTGCCTTTTAAGTGTGGGGATGTAGCACCCAAAGGAGTCAACAGGTCCACGATGGGGATGTATGATCTGCCCTCACGGTCGAGCACAGGGAGGGAATAGCTGGCTTGCGCAGTGTAAACCGTGAGTTGCGCCTCCCGTGGCGCACTGGAAACTGCCAGGGCGCAGACGAAGGCCACAATGACTACCAGTCCTAAGGCCAATCTATTCCAGCGCATAAATCGTCAAGCCACTCAGCATCTTGGGATAGAAATCAGTGGATTTCTGTGGCAGGACTCCTCCGCCAAAAGCAATATCACGCACCTGCTCAATTTTTGCTGGATTCATGAGAAAGGCAACGTTTGCACCCTGACGCACCCATGAAATTGCCTCAAACGCGTCGCGCTCATAGCGGACATTTTCCTGATTCCGCACGGCCTCTTCGGAAATTCCCAGAACACGCTCCAGCAAAATGCGATGTAATTGCACCACATCAAGCTGGCGCTGCAATGAGGGGAGCTGTTCGAGAGCTTCCTGTATGACCCCGTTTTTCGCGCGCAAGAGGTACGGCCCCTGGCGGGTAACGGCGACGAATGCCGTTCCAGTCTTGCCGGCCTCTTCCAGCAGCGTGGTCGCACTGCGGCTTTCGATTCGTACATCGATTCGCTCAACATCAAAAAACTGTGTTGCCGCTTCCAGCATTTGCTCACGGTCAAAAGCCACAAGGCCATGAACAATGCGGTGCGTGGGAAGAACGACTAGGCCCGGACTTTCCATCGGGACCAGTGTCATCATCACAAACTCATACGGAGCGTCTGCATCTACTGAGCCGGTTTGCGCGCGACGTTCATTTCTATATGCCAGCGCCGTTTCATAGCGATGATGGCCGTCGGCAATCAGCAGCTTCCGGTCTAGCATGCTGCGTTGCACTGCCTGGATGAGCGTTGGGTCCTGAATGCGCCAGATGCGGTGAAGCGTTTCATACTCATCCAGCATAGAAGTTTCAGGCTCATCCTCGGTCTTTGCCTGGAGCAAGGCATTAACTTCACCGTTTGGATCGCTATAAAGCATAAAAATCTGGCCAAAATGGGCCTGAGTGGCTCGTAGAAGGTTAAGGCGGTCAGCCCGAGGCTTGGCGAGTGTCTGCTCATGCCGGAAGATCATGCCATCGGCGTAATCGTAGATCCGTCCCAGGGCAATCAGGCCGCGCCGTTCAGCCAGTTCACGTGTTCCGGGCACCGTAAAAGTCTGGGAATAGGCATAAATTCCTGGTTCGGAATCCTGCTTTAAGACGCCACTGGAGCGCCAGTCATGGAGATACTCCGCCGCCCTGGTATAAACATTGAATGCGTCTGTATCGGTTTCACCCGCTTTGCCCAGGATGATGCGGACAAGATTGTGGGTGCTTCGCTCATAATATTTTGCCTGCATTTCCGGGGTGATCTTGTCATACGGCTGGGTAAGCACGTCCTCCAGTTTCACCTGGTCAGGATCGTAGCGAAGGGCTTTAAATGGAACGATTTCGGGCATCGGCACTGGGCTCAATGGCATTCTATCAAGCAAAGCGGATAACCTGTTTACACGCCCATGTCATCTAACAAGAAACAGCAGCACAGAAAAGACCTGCACAGGCGCATGTACAAGCCCCTATGTAAAGTCTGACAGCTGTGTTAATATCGCGGCAAAACGAGGTTCCCATATGGCCCGCTTCGAACGCCGCGGGTATGGTGCAAACCGTTCCCCCGAGCTCTCATTTAAGGCGTTTCATACGCCCCTGATGCGTCGTGCGCTGCCGCTGGCGGCTTTTTTAGTCTTTTTCATTTATGCCGGCGCCCAAGACGTAAACGTACACATTGAACCTAAGCCTCCGGCGCCTCCTAAAACAGTTGATACCAAAGAGGCAGCCGGTAATCCTGACCTTTCGAAGAACCACGGCAAGCCAGGACTGGCCGTGGACGTTAACCTGGTCCTGGTCAACGTCACGGTGACCGACGACTGGAACCGCATCGTAACAGGCCTGGACAAGGAGAACTTTTCTGTCCTTGAAGGCAGCGAGGTCCAGGAAGTCCGGCACTTTTCCAGTGAAGATGCCCCTATTTCCCTGGGCGTGATCTTTGACATGAGCGGCAGCATGAGCGACAAGATCATGAAGGCCCGGGAAGCGGTGATCGAATTTTTCAAGACCGCGAATCCGCAGGACGAATTCTTTATGATTACGTTCAATGACCGGCCGCAACTGCGCTCCGACTTCACGAAGTCAATTGAAGACATTCAAGGAAAGCTGGTTTATACGGTGCCTCAGGGGAGTACGGCCATGCTCGACGCCATTTACATGGGCGTGAGCAAGATGAAGGATGCGCGCAACAGCAAGAAAGCCTTGCTGATCATTTCCGACGGCGGGGACAACCACAGCCGATATACTGAAAATGAGATCAAGTCCATGGTCAAAGAGGCTGATGTCCAGATTTATTCCATTGGCATCTTCAGTGTTGCCCCAACACAACAAGAGGAGATTGCCGGCCCTGCGCTGTTAACTGAAATCTCACAAGTGACAGGCGGCCGCATGTTTACAATCAACAATCCCAACGAACTGGCCGATGTTGCTACCAAAATTGGAATAGAGCTGCGCAACCAATATGTGATCGGTTATCGTCCAAACAACAAGGTTAAGGATGGCCACTGGCGCAAGATCAAAGTGAAGCTTAATCCACCGAAAGGTTTGCCGCATCTAAATGTCTATGCCAGAACGGGATACTATGCGCCTTCGCAATAAACGAGTAGTCTGTACGATTTTCTTTGTGCTGCTGGGCGCTACCTCTTTTTGGGGAACGCAAGGGCAGACGAGCCAGCCCGCGCAAAACCAACAACGCGTCCAGCCAACGCCCATACCTTCGGACATTGATCCGTCTGACCCGGCATTACCAGTCTGGGCCAAGCCCGCAACCCCACCTCCCGGTGCTGCGAATGCTTCAAAGCCTCCGGCAAATGCCCCTTCCGGCACACAGCCCGGCCAATCCACAGGGAGTGTCCCTGGAAGCGAAGTAGGCCAAGTTACAAAAAACGGCGGACAATATACTTTTCGGCAGCAGGTAAATGAGGTAACGCTCTCTGCCACTGTTCTTGATGCGAGGCGGCATCTTGTGACCAATTTAAAGGACTCAAATTTTGCCGTCTATGAAGACAATGAGCCGCAGAAGATCACGTCTTTCCGCCGGGAAGACATTCCCGTTTCCATTGGCATAGTCGTGGATAACTCTGGTTCCATGCGCACAAAGCGTGCAGCCGTTACCAAGGCCGTGCTTAACCTGATACAGGCGAGCAATCCCCAGGACGAGGTATTCGTCGTCAACTTCAACGATGATCCTTATCTGGACCAGGATTTCACGAACAAAATAGAACCCTTAAAGGAAGCGCTTGATCGGGTGGATTCGCGCGGCGGAACAGCCCTTTATGACGCGGTGATCGCGTCTGCCGATCATCTGGCCAAGGGCGCGAAGAGAGAAAAGAAGGCCCTGTTGATTGTAACTGACGGCGTAGATAATGAGAGCCGTGAGTCCCTGGAATCAGCCATAAGAAAAGTCCAGGATGATAACGGCCCAACCATTTACACTATCGGCATTTTGGGTGACGAGCCCGGAACCAAGAGGGCGAAGCGCGCTCTGCAAAGCCTTTCTGACCAGACTGGTGGCGTGGCTTTCTTTCCCAAAGATTTGATGGAAGTGGATGAGATCAGCCAGGAAGTGGCGCGAGACATCCGGAACCAATACAGCATTACCTATAAACCGACAAATCCGCGCAGTAATGGCGGCTATCGCAAGGTGAAGGTGGAGGCCCGGGCGCCTGGTTATAAAGATTTACAAGTCCGAACCCGCGATGGCTATTTTGCTGACGAGAAGCGGACCGCCGCAAAACAGTAAAGCTGCTTCACGCATTCAGGACAAAGGGCGCCTCTCGAAGCGCCTTTTGTTTTTGCAGGTTAGAGTGTAATCGTAGCGGCTTCCGGTTCCAGTGCAATGATTTCCTGCTCGTCCACTACCGCTGGAAGGTTTGACATGTCCATCTGTCCGTGGGGCAGATCAGAAATGAGACGAAGGGACTGGTTGATGCTTTCGGCAAACTGCACTCGTGTCTTTTGTAACCGGCGGGCGTAAACCGCAGCCACCCTGCACAAGAGAAAAGGATTGGCGATGGTGCCTTCCGCGGCAAAAACCTTGGACGAACGTGTGCTCTTGTCAGTTTTCATGGGCCTCCAGCGCTTCTTCATCTTCGTGTAGCTTGTGTTCCGGGGCCTCTTGATCTTCACAATAGTCTTCCGGCAATTCAGCCTGAACGCCAGATTTCCCCTGAAATGGCGAGATCGCAGCAAACATACAAAGCCTCTTGGAATCAGTGGCTAAGAAGGAAAGCTCCAGAGGTACTGACTTAGTTCAGCAGGTCTGGAGAGTAAGAAAGGATACTTGCTCGTCTTTGACGGTACTCTGTTGAAGAGTCTCTGTCAATTCAGCATTTACTCAAAGCAACAATCTCCTTTTTTTAATATTACGAAAAAATGATGCATCAGGTTTGACCATATCGTTCTCACTCCCGTACTCTAAAAAGTCTGCTATGCCACGACTCCGAGTGACAGAAAACATTACGGAACTGGTTGGTCAAACGCCTATGCTGCGGTTTCGCAGAATTGTTCCTGCTGGCGCTGCCGACGTATTCGCCAAGCTGGAGTACCTTAATCCAGGCGGCAGCGTGAAAGACCGCGCCGCAATCGGCATGATTCAAAAAGCTGAAGAACAGGGACTGCTTAAGCCCGGAGCCACAATCGTAGAGGCTACAGCGGGAAACACCGGTGTTGGCCTGGCATTAATTGGCGTGAATAAAGGTTATCGCGTGGTTGTTTGCGTGCCTGAAAAGTTTGCCGAAGAGAAAGTTAAGATCATGCGGGCGCTGGGAGCTGAAGTTGTACGGACCCCCGATGAAGCCGGTATGCAGGGCGCTATCGCCAAGGCCAAAGAACTCGCCGCAAATATTCCCAACTCATTTACCGCTCTCCAGTTTGAAAATCCAGCCAATCCTGACTTTCATGAAAAAACCACTGCCGAAGAGATTTTCGAGCAGATGCAGGGATCTGTTGACGCGGTCGTCATCGGCGTAGGCACCGGAGGCACGTTCACCGGCGTGTCTCGGTTTATGAAGAAGAAGCTGCCCGGAGTTTATTGTGCAGCCGTAGAAACTGAGGGATCGGTGCTGGGTGGAGGCCCTAAGGGGCCGCACAAAGTGGAAGGGATTGGCTCCAGTTTTATTCCCAAGACTTTCGATCCGTCAGTATGCGATGAAGTCATTATGGTTACGGACAAAGATGCATTCGATACGGTAGCGCAGTTGGCCCGCCTTGAAGGTGTGCTGGGCGCGTCAAGCGCCGGAGCCAATGTATTTGCCGCCCTCCAGGTCGCGCGCAGGCTCGGTGAGGGTAAGCGTGTGGTGACTGTGATTCCGGATTCCGCCGAGCGCTACTTGTCAAAAAATATCTTCGAAGGCGGAGAGTAACCGCCTCGAGCACAAATTTTCCTACAAGTATCTGGCAAAACAGTTCAGGAGCATAGATTTCATGGCAAAGAAGAACTCCGTGGAAGAGTTGAAGCGGACTAAAAGAAAAATTGGTTTCTCCACCACCTGTATTCACACTGGCCAGGAGCCTGATCCTTTGACTGGGGCGGTAGCGGTACCCATTTACGCCACATCCACTTATCTTCAGGAAGAACTGGGCAAGAATAAAGGCTATGAGTATGCGCGCGTCTCCAATCCCACGCGTACACGGCTGGAGACAAATCTGGCTGCTCTGGAAAACGGAACCTCAGCCCATGTTTTTGCCAGCGGCATGGCGGCGGTAACTGCCATAACCCAATGCTTCCTTAAACAGGGCGACCACCTGATGTGCGGGCACAATGTTTACGGCGGTGTTCCTCGTTTTTTTAACCAGGTTGTAGCGAATTTCGGTGTGGAATTTAGTTACGTTGATACCTCTGACCTGGATGCGGTGAAGAAAGCCATGCGCCGGAATACGCGGATCGTCTGGATTGAAACTCCCACGAATCCACTGATGGTCCTCACGGATATCAAAGAAGTCGCCCGACTCGCACATGACGCTGGCGCGGAACTGATTGTGGATAACACTTTCATGTCTCCCTACTTTCAGCGGCCGCTTGATCTGGGCGCGGACATGGTCGTCCATTCCACCACAAAATTCCTCAATGGCCACAGCGATGGACTGGGCGGCATGATTGCTTGTACGAAGCCTGAACACGCGGAAAAACTGGCCTTTATGCAGAAGGCTTCCGGCGCCATTCTTTCGCCCTTTGAGTGCTGGCTGATATTGCGGGGTGTCAAATCGCTGGCAGTGCGTATGGAAAAGCACGATGAAAACGGACGCATGATTGCGGATTACCTGCGCAAACATTCCAAGGTGAAGAAAGTGCTCTATCCTGGCTTCCCTGACCATCCACAACATGCGTTGGCAAAAAAGCAAATGACTGGATTCGGCTCCATGATCACCCTGGAGACTGGTTCGCTCAACAACGCGAAGAAGATGTTGCGGAAGGTGCGCGTCTGTACTCTTGCTGAATCTCTTGGTGGAGTGGAAACGCTGATCTCGCACCCGGCCACCATGACGCATGCCGCCCTGGGGGAAAAGGGAAGAAAAGAAATCGGGCTTACTGATGGAATGGTGCGGATTTCGGTGGGTATCGAAGATGTGGACGATCTGCTGTCCGACCTGGATCAGGCATTAGCGGCAATTTAGGAAAATCAAAACTTTTTACCACAGAGGAATGCAGATAAGTTTGGAAATATCGCCTTATCTGAACAGGCAGGCTGCGACTTTCATTTCCTGAAACACACTCCGTGTTCCTCTGCGCCCTCTGTGGTTAATCTGTGTTTTCAGTGATCCAGCTGAGATACTCATGACTACCGGCTGCAACTTCCAGCATTACGCATTCCGGGAGATCGTAAGAATGCGTCTCTTTTATGGTGTCGCGAACACGCTCAAAAGCGACAGCCTGGGTTTTGATCACAAGCAGCCATTCCGCTGCGGTTTCGATTTGTCCTTGCCATCGATAAACGGATTCGATCTGCGGCACAATGTTCACACAGGCGGCCAGGCGGCGCTCAACCAGAGCATGGGCAATCTTTCTGGCTTTATCCTGCGATCCAGCCGTCGTGAGCACGATACGGATGTCACTCATGGAAACCTCTTCAGGAGTGTATCAATCCGAGGCGGATCAGGCCGGTAGCCAACTCATCATAAGCATGTTCAAATATTGGGCGTGTTCAAATATTGTTGTTAAGGATGTGAAACCATTGCTCTTTGCCCGGCAACTAATGGAAGTTCTCTTATGAGCGCCGAAATTAAATTTGGCACTTCCGGCTGGCGGGCCGTGATCGCGGAAGAGTTTACTGTGGCGAACGTGCGCCGCGCTGTGACCGGGATTGCTCGTTACGTCGCAGAGAAAAAGGCGCAGGGCGCGCGTGTGATTGTGGCCCGCGATCCGCGCTACATGGGAGAACGCTTTGTCGAGATCGCTTCCAGCATACTGGCATCTTTTGGAGTGCAGCCACTGGTGATTGCCGAGCCAGCGCCCACGCCTGCCATTTCTTACGAAGTGATTCGCACGAAAGCCGATGGCGCAATCAATTTCACTGCGTCACACAATCCTCCCCAATACAACGGGATTAAGTTTTCTACACCGGACGGCGCGCCAGCCCTGACGGATGTTACTAGCGCGTTGGAAAAACTCATTAAAACGGATGGTGTATCGTCGGCCGGGCATGCCACGGTATCGGCGACAATGATTGATCCGAAGCCAGCGTATCTGGCTCGCCTCAAAGAAATTGTCGATCTGCCACTTATCCAGAAATCAGGGTTGAAAGTCGTGTTTGATCCGTTCTGGGGCTCAGGCCGCGGCTATTCCGACCAGGCGCTACGGGAAGCAGGCATTCCAGTCTCAACCGTACACGATTTCCGTGACGTGCTTTTTGGCGGACACGCTCCGGAACCGGAAGGCGAGTTGCTTGATGATCTGCGCCATGAGATGAAGGCCACAGGCGCACGCATCGGCATTGCCACCGACGGTGACGCCGATCGCTTTGGCATTGTGGATGAAGATGGGACCTATATCCAGCCCAATTACATTATTGCGCTGCTGTTTGACTATCTGGTTGAGACGCGCGGCTGGAAAAATGGGGTTGCGAAATCCGTCTCTACCACCAACATGATCAATGCATTGGCCCAGCACCACGGAGTGGAGCTTTATGAAACTCCAGTGGGTTTCAAATACATTGGTGAGTTGATCAAGCAGGATAAAATTGCCATCGGCGGAGAAGAGAGCGCAGGGCTTTCCATCCGGCATCACGTACCGGAAAAAGACGGCATCCTTGCCGGATTGCTCTGCTGTGAGGCCGTAGCGCGCAGAAAGAAATCTCTTGGCGAACAGGTCAAAGATTTATTTGGCAAAGTTGGTTCCTTTTATGCCCGTCGAGAAAACTTCAGCTTGACGCCGGAAGTAAAAGAGAAGTTCACTAGTAAGATGAAAAGTGATCCAGCGGAACTTTCCGGCCGCAAGGTGAAACAATTGGTGCGGACGGATGGCCTCAAGCTGGTTCTGGATGATGGATCGTGGGTTTGTTACAGAGTGTCAGGTACGGAGCCGGTGGTAAGAGTTTATTCGGAAGCGAAGTCAGAACGGGACCTTGCCATACTGGCCACGGCAGCGCGGGATTGGGTCAAACAATAATGGCGGAATTGATCAAAGCGGGCAGGGAATTGGTCGTTCGATCGCGGCGGAAGGCGGCCACGGCAATTATTGGCATCCTGCTGTGCTTGGTTGGTTATTACGCCGTCTTTAGCGCCAACGGCCTCATGGACTACCAAAAGAAACGGCGTGAATCGCAGGAACTGGATCGGCAGATTAAGCAATTGCAACAGCAAAATGGTGGGATGGAGCAAACAATTAAAGCTTTAAAGAACGATCCTCAAACCATTGAAAAAGAAGCACGAGAGAGGCTCCGGTATGTCCGGCCTGGCGAAGTGATTTATACGCTGCCCACCACGGCGGTTGCGCCCGCCCAGGAAAAGAAGTAACGTCCATGCGTTAATGTCTTTATGTCTTAATCATTGTGGGGATTGCACGCAAGGGATTTTTGTAACCTTTTTTGCCATGCTAACTCCATTACTCTAACAAAGGCAAGGTTGCGATACCGCAAACTAAGCCGAATTTAATCCTTGAGGAGAAAATTGCCAATGAAGAAATTCCTGTTCCTTGTACTCGCACTTGCATTCGTGTCGTCAGTTTCCATTGCCAAAGATAAGGCCCCCAAAGCGACCAAAATGAGCGGCTGGGTGAGCGATGAAAAATGCGGCGCCAAAGACATTGACAACGCCGATTGCGCCAAGAAGTGCGCTGAAGCGGGATCAAAGCTGGTATTTGTTTCTGAAAAAGACAAGAGCATTTTGAATGTTGATAACCAGGATGCTCTGAAGGGGCATGAAGGACACCATGTGAGCGTCACCGGAAAAGTGGATAACGGGACACTCCATGTGGACAAAGTGGCTATGCTGAAATAGCCAAGTTAATTGTTGAGTTAACAGGGTTACGTAATCGAAATTAAAGGCGACCGAAATTTGGTCGCCTTTTTACATTTCTTAATCCTTCTGTTCCATTACCTTGGTGTGTGCTGCCCTCCAGGAATTCTGCCTTAGAATTCTCCAAACCTGGGTTATGATGGGAAAACAATGATCCAGGTATTCATGTCAAAACACGGCTTAACGCCGATAAAACTCTGCACGGCAATTTTCTGTCTTTTTCTCATGGTGGGTTGCGTGATTTCGCCACGGCGGACCGTTGGTGGTGGAGGTGGCACGCCAACTCCTACCCCCACGGCTACGCCAACACCAAATCCGGCAGCCACAGGCAAGCTGTATGTATCCAATGCCGGGTCAGATAGTATTTTGCGGTTTGACAATGCATTCACAGACAATGGGAATGTGACTCCCGCCGCTACAATCAGTGGTGGCAATACCACCCTTAACTTCCCGGGGTTTATCACGATTGATACGGCAGCTGATCGTCTATACATTGCCAACACCAATAATCTTTCAATTCTGATTTACGACAACATCAGCACCAGGAATGGAAATGTCGCCCCCCAGCGAACCATAACGGGAGTCAGCACGAATCTGCTCAGCCCCACGGACGTTTCCCTGGATACAGTCAGGGACTTGCTCTACGTGGCCGACGATCAAAATATTATTGTTTTTGCCTCGGCCTCCACGGCAACTGGGAATGTCCCACCGGCGCGTACTTTGAATACCAATTTTTCGAATGTTGTTTCTTCGATCTTTATTGATGCCGCCAATGACCGTCTCTATGCAGCCGATTCCGGCGGTAACGCCATTGATGTTTATGACAATGCAAGCACTCTGGCCACAGGCGCTATCACCCCGAGCCGCACGATCACTGGTGTCAGTACGCACTTATCTAATCCTGGAGGAGTTCAGGTGGATGGCCTTGGCCGCCTGATCGTAAGCAACCTCTCACCAGGTGCGCCTAGCATTACGATTTATACAAATGCCGCAGGCGCTAACGGCGATCAAGCTCCTGTCGCCGAGATCGTTGGAAGTGGTACCGGAATGGCTACTCCAGACCAGATTGTGGTCGACCGAACTGGCACTGGTACTCTCTACAATGCTGATCCAATCGCTGCCAGGATTGCGATATTTTCTAATTTGAGTACGGCAAACGGTAATATCGCGCCAAACAGGTCAATTACTGGGGCCAATACTAGTTTAACCACAGCCGGGTCCCCGGTAGGCGTTGCCCTGGACAATACTCGTTAGTTTTCTTTTCAGGGAGTGCCTGTGCTATCGCACAACTCCCTGAAGGGGAGAACTGGCAGTCGCATAAAGTTTGCGGGCCATTCTGCCGGCAAGATAGGCTGCTCGCCCGGCGATCACGCCATGCTTCATCGCTTCCGCCATTAGCACAGGATTTTCAGCATTCGCTATTCCTGAGTTCATTAACACGGCATCGGCGCCAAGTTCCATGGCAATCGCCGCGTCCGATGCTGTCCCTACTCCAGCATCCAAAATGAGCGGAACTTCGGTGATCATCTCCCGCAGGATCTGAATATTAGCAGAATTCTGGATTCCCATACCGCTTCCTATGGGCGCTCCCAGAGGCATGATTGCGCTAGCGCCGGCCTCCAGTAGCCTTTTGGCGATCACAATATCGTCTGACGTATATGGGAGAACCGTGAAACCTTCTTTCACTAAAACACGGGTAGCTTCAATCGTGGCCTGAACATCGGGATAAAGAGTTTTCTGATCGCCGATGACCTCAATCTTGACCCAATCGGACAACCCAACTTCTCTGCCGAGCCTGGCGGCGCGAATGGCCTCCTCTGCCGTGTAACAACCTGCTGTATTTGGCAGAAGGAAATACTTCCGCGGGTCAATGAAATCCAGCAGTGATTCCTTGCTGCGGTCCAGATTAACGCGGCGCACTGCGACTGTGACCATCTCTGCTCCGCTGGCTTCAATGGCTCGGAGTGTTTCCTGTCCTGATTTGTATTTCCCGGTACCGACGATCAGGCGTGAGCGGAACTGCCTGCCTGCAATGACGAGGGGGTCCATGAACTTATTGTAATCCGTCATACAAAGAGGAGCGACGACTTGATCGCCATGCTTACAAATTCCGCTCTGTGCTTAAGGAACAATGGCCATTCACGATTGCAGCCGCTTTCGATTTTGCCACCTGCATGGGTTAGACAGGATTGACGCTTTCCATCTTGGCGGCTAAGATTTTTCTTCATTCCTGCATAATTTGGTGGTCTTGATGAACCCTGAAAATTTCGTGTCTCACTCTTTGATTTTGCGATTGTCGATGCTTGCTGCCCTATTTGCCGCGATGACATTTGCTTCAGCCCAAACCCCGGCACAACGAGCCAAGTCAGCCGATGTCCTGCCTGCGGGCAGTGCGCAGGTGATTCAACCTCAAGAGCTGGCGCAGGCCCTGAAAGGCGCTGATGCCCAAAAACCGGTCGTGCTCTATGTCGGCCCAAAGACGTTTTTTATGGAGGCGCACATTCCCGGCGCTGAGTTCATTGGGCCGGTGGGCAAGCCGGAAGGAATGGAAAAGCTGCGCGCTCGTGCCGCGTCGCTCTCCAAAAACGGTCCGGTGGTGATCTATTGCGGTTGCTGTCCGTGGGACCATTGCCCCAATATTCGGCCGGCGTTTGCTGAACTGAAAAAAGAGGGCTTCACCAAGGTCCGTGTTCTTTATTTGGCCACCAGCTTCGGCGCCGACTGGGCGGAGAAGGGCCTTCCGGTGGCCAAGGGCGAATAGGTTTTCGTCCCACGAATTTTTATTTTAGTGATGTTCAGGCTTACATGCGCAGGTTAGCTCCAGTCATTGCAATTGGCGTGTTGGCGCTGGGTGTTTACGCAGGATTCCGCGTGCGTAGGCAGCGTCTCACCGCTGCTTCGACTTCCAGCATCTCTACAAAGGCTTCTGGTGGATCATCCCATCTTCCTTCCGCGCCAGAGTTTTCTTTGACTGATCTGAATGGCCGCGTGCTGGGCCCCTCCAGCTTCAAAGGCAAGGTGGTGCTGGTAAATTTCTGGGCGGCCTGGTGCGGGCCGTGTGCTGAAGAAGTGCCGCAGTTCATCGCTTTGCAAAAGAAGTACCAGGATCAGGGATTACAGATTATAGGAGTTTCCATCGATGATGATCCTGAAGTGCTGCGACGCTTTTATCGCAAGTACCAGATGAATTATCCGGTAGTGCCCGGAGATCTCAGACTATCGGATGCCTTTGGAGGTGTCCTGGGGCTTCCGACTACGTTCGTGATTGGGCGCGACAATCGCATACATGGCAAACATCTTGGGGCAACCGATTTTCCCGCGATCAACCATGAAGTAGGCGAGTTGCTGCACTCCCCAAAAAGCTGAAACTGATGCATTGTTGTTATTTGGATTTAAAAATTCTGCGGAATCATTCTGAGCTTCCCAGAACTAACCCCTGGAAAACAAAAACGGCAGCTCTTTTTTAGAGAGCCGCCGTTTCCCCGACGAAGGAGCGCCCTCAGAGCGCTGCGGAAAAGCTGTCTTACTGCACGTTGATGTTCTCCGTGAGGCGATACAACTTACCTGCAGTGTCCCAAGCCTGAATTACCACGATATGCGTGCCGTGCGAGGCCGTGATCGGCTGGTCAAATGTCGGGCCGGAAGAAGCGCCAGCCTGCACGCCATTCACATAAACTTTCATGGCCGTGATGGATGCAGTGTTGTTCTCTACGCTGGCAGAGAGCCTGAACGGCGATTGCACATCGTCTCCATCATTAGGAGTGCTTGGGTATATGCCAGGGTTGCATGTGGTGCCCTTGGGCGGGCAATCACCCTCATAGTAAGTCTTGATGCCGACGCTGCTCTGATAAGTCTGGTTGTTGGTGTCTGTTGCTATGACTGTAAGAGTATGAGAACCAGCGGTAGTGGAAATTGCTCCCGCAGTTACATAAGTCTGTCCTGCCGCAGGCGTGAAGTTAAAAACATTGGTTCCGTCAACGCGCGCGGTGACATTCTTAATAGGCACATTGCCTTTGAAGCCGGCTGAGAAGCCCAAATTTTGAGAGACTACGTCACCGTTCACCGGAGCGCATATCCGCACTCCGACTGCGCTTGGCGGACAGGTAAAAGGAAGATTTCCGGTGACGCTGAAATTCTCCTGCGATTGATAAAGCCGGCCAAAATCGTCCCAGGCGTTGATGACAAGATGATGCGTGCCATTGGCGACGCCACCCTCGAACAGGCTGATCCCGGGACCAGAATTCGTATAAATAAGTTTGTTGTCTATGTAAACCTTCAGCGTGGTAATGCTTCCCGAAGTCGGGCTGGCAGTAGCTTCAATATGAGGGACCTGATAAACGGCAGAGTTGGCGCTGGGCTGGCAAATTGCCAGGCTGCCGCTTGCCGGCGTTGGGCAGGCGGCAAAAGATTGCAGAGACAGACATAATGCAGTTGCCAAGAGCAATGTGCTGATTTTCAGAATGTGCAGGGATGGATACTTCATGGATGGGGCCTCAGGAAACCGGAATTTTAACGAGCGTTTGCAGTAGTAAAAGCAATCCAGAAGCCAAGTTGCTGCTCTCTGAAACGTCATAGGGACGAGCAGAGTAGCTGCACAAAAAGGTCAAATATAAGCACGCAAGTACCTAAGGAGAGTAGATGCAGTACCACATGCCTTGCCCCTGTAAGGCGAATTGTTGAATTTAATAAGCACCAGAACCGGAAGCATGCCAGATGGTCTATGTTCCTTCCGGACGGCAAATCTTCTATAATTCGCGCTTCAGAATGAGCGACAACACCATTGTTACCGCAGCCGAGCCAACGGCAATCGCAGGCCAAACCGGCCCGCTCGATATCAACCAGATCCAGGCCATCCTGCCGCATCGTTACCCCTTTCTGCTGATTGATCGGGTATTAGAGATCGAGCGCAGAAAAAAGATCGTGGCCATCAAAAACGTGACTATCAATGAGCCATTTTTTGCCGGACACTTTCCCAACTTTCCCATCATGCCAGGGGTGCTGATTGTGGAGGCCATGGCCCAAGCTGGGGGAGCCATGCTGCTGACGGAAGTAGAAGATCGCGCAGACAAACTGATCGTCTTTACTGGCATTGAGAAGGCGCGCTTCCGCCGTCCTGTGGTTCCCGGTGATCAGCTCCGTATTGAAGTGGAAATGTTGAGTTGGAAGGCTGCCGCTTCCCGGATCATGGTGCGCATGGGAGGGAAGGCATTTGTCAACGGAAAGCTAGTTTGCGACGGTACTGTGAGCGCGCAACTGGTGTCTTTAAACCGCGGAAAGATAGGCTCGGAACCCCAGGCTGAAGCAACGGAATGATCCATCCCACGGCGATCATTGATCCTAAAGCACACGTACATCCAACCTGTAGGATTGGCCCCTACTGCGTATTGGGCGCGGAAGTGGAGTTGGGCGAAGAATGCGAGCTGATATCGTATGTGACCATGCATGGGCCTTCCAAAATAGGGCCGCATAATCGTTTTTTTCCTTTTTGCGCAATTGGTGGCGAACCCCAGGACCTTAGCTTTAAGGGCGAAAAGACCCAACTGGAGATCGGCAGCCACAATGTAGTGCGGGAATACGTCACCATCAATCGTGGCACGACAAAAGGCGGCGGAATCACCAGGATCGGCAGCCACACGCTTCTAATGGCCTATGCCCATATCGGTCACGATTCGGTGATTGGCGACCATGCCATGCTGGTGAATGCAGCCACCCTGGCCGGACACGTTACTGTGGACGAATGGGCAGTGGTAGGGGCGCTCTGTGCGGTCCATCAATTCACGCGGGTTGGAGCGCACGCTTACATTGGCGCGGGGACAATTATCACCAAAGACGTTTTACCATTCTCAAAATGCGCCACCCCCCGCCATGCACAAACCTATGGATTGAACGCCATAGGGTTGGAGCGGCGCGGCTTCAGCCGCGAGCGAATCCATAAAATCCACCATGCTTTTCGCGTGCTGCTGAACTCCAAGCTGAATACAACTCAGGCATTAGAAAAGTTAAGGTCGGAAAGTGATCGCGGAGAAGATGTGGAAATGCTGATGCGGTTTATTGAGGAATCAGAACGCGGGACTATTAAATAGAGGAACTTGCGGCAGCATTCAGGCAGCTTCGCCTGATGGATCACTTTGTTCAGAGATTGGCACATCAGGAATGGATTGGCCCAGGAAAGAGGACTTTTCCGCAGCATCATCCTCGTTCTTTTTTCGCGAGGTGCGGTATTCCTCCTGGGCTGTAGCGCTTTCATCCTGTCGCTGCTGTTCTCTTTTCTCCGGCCGTATAGTCTCACTTTCTTCTTCCTGCCGGTTGTACTCCTCTTCCGGAACACTCCTGAGAAACTGGTCAGCATAGCTCAGGTAATGGCGAACGAACCGCTGCTCTTCCGGAGTAAGGTCTTGCTCCACCTGGCCAATAGGAGGCTCATTTTCCCGGGTAAGACCAGGAATTCGATAGGCGCCGCGCCGCTTTTTGAACGGTACAAGGTTGCGGCTGTGAAGTTCCTTCGGAATAGGCATGTTTACTCCTTGGTTAAGATGCTTTAAGGCGGACTAGGGTGTGCTTAGGACTGGGGATTTTAGGCGGTTGAATGACAGTTGGTACACTGAACCGAGTGACGGAAAACAAAAAACTTGGCCTGATCGCCGGCAACGGGAGCTTTCCCTTGCTGCTGCTGGATGCAGCTCGCGCCCAGGGAGCACAGGTGGTAGTTGTTGCAATCAAAGAGGAAACCTCCCCTCTCATTGAAAGCCGGGGCGCTGTGGCTGTGCATTGGATGTCTTTGGGTGAGCTGAGCAAACTGATAAATACCTTCAAACTCGAAGGGGTGAGCACCGCGATCATGGCAGGCCAAGTGAAGCACAAGCAAATATTTTCTTCCATCCGCCCGGACTGGAAGCTGGCCAAGGTGCTGCTTTCACTGGGAACGCGCAATACTGATTCTCTGATTGGGGCTGTGGCCAAGGTGCTGGAAGAGGAAGGCATTCACCTGATCAGCTCCACTTCCTACCTTGAGCCACTGCTCGCCCGGCCCGGAATTCTCTCCCGGCGTCTACCCACAGAAGCTGAAAAGAAAGACATGGAATATGGGCGTGGTGTGGCCCGCCATCTGGCGCAATATGACATCGGGCAGACCGTGGTGATTGCAGAAGCTGCCTGCGTTGCCGTGGAAGCGATGGAAGGGACGGACGCGACGATTCTTCGCGCCGGTGAACTGATGAAGAGCGCTTCTGCTGAAGGAGATTCGATGCTCAGCCGAAAGCTGACCGTGGTGAAAGTAGCCAAGCCAAACCAGGACATGCGGTTTGACGTGCCTGTGATCGGGCTGCAAACAGTTGAGACCATGGTTCGCGCGGGCGCTACCTGCCTGGGGATTGACGCAGGCAAGTGTTTATTTCTGGATGGCGACAAAATCATTGCGGCGGCAGACGATGCTGGGATAGCGATTGTGGCCGAGGCCGTTATGCAGAAAAATAATCACGGTGTTGCCGGAAGCAGATAGCCGTAAGTATTATTCCGCCCATGAGCAGTACTTATGTGGGAAATATTTCTTAATGCTACAATCCACGCGTGGGAAACCAAACCGAACACAAGACGCCAAGCCAGTGGATCAAACATCTCCTTATGGTGATCATCGCCCTTTTTCTTATCTGGTGGCTGCTGCGCGTGTACGTTCACTAGAGCAGGGCTTCGAGCGTTCTCTTCATTCGCCCTAATCAGCCTTTCCAGCTCGTGCCAGTAATTCCTGTATACACTTGTCAACACGGCGCACGCGCGCCTCAGGAATCCGGTAATAAAAGATCGCCAGCAAGTGGGCGCGGCGATGCGATTGCGACATCTGCTCCCATTTCTCGCGTGCGCGCGGATTCTGCCGGAAAGCCAGTTGCATAATGGGAGGCAGCTCCCGCTCTGCTTCCATTGTCTCCATCAACCGTTCAACAATCTGCTGTGAACGTCGTTGCCTGGCCTCCACGCTCTTGGGTTCGGCCACCCATCTGGCAATCTCATTCCGCCGTGAAGGGTTGAGCGATTCATAAAATTTGAGCAGCCGCTTGGATTGTCCAAGTTCACGCAATAGTTCGCTGGAGGGCGCGGTGATTTCCCGTGAAGCCATGTCAGGTTGCAGTTCAAACCTGGCCTTTGCCCCTGGCGCGGTCTTTGCGCCCAACTGCATTTTCTTGTTGACCAAAAGAAAGTGGCTGCCCTGGCCTGTAGGAAAGAGCGCGCTGCGGAAATCGAAGCTGTTGATGGACCCCTTGACCCGGAGCTGGCCGCGCTTGCCCCAGACTTTGGCCACGTCAAAAGGGATTCGCACGATCACCCAATTGAGCCGGTCTGTTGTGCGCTCGAGGATGGCTTCAAAGGTCTTTGCCGCAGGCTTAACGGAAGGCATCGACGGTTAGTTTAGCAAGGCGCAAGAAAAAAGCGGGCTTTTTGCCGGGCAAAAAAGTTTAGGCGTCCTTTTTAATTCGTTTATTCGATCGGGTTCGTTTGTCAGGGGCATTCTTATCGCTGGTAGCGCGGTTCTCAAAATCATGCGCAACGGATGGATTCAGGTTTCCGCCAATTGTATTGGGAACTTGAGGGATATTTTTTCCAGTGTTTTCGTTCCGTTGCTGCGTCCGGATAGGCATCTGCAGAATCTTGCTCTCGCCATGCGGGTTGGGACTACTTTCTGATTGTTGCTTTTCTGATGTCTTTCCCGCCTGCCGAATCTCCTTTGGTTCCTTGCGATGAGCCATACGCCGCCTCCCGATTCCAAATGAGATGGCAGAGGGCGGGTTGCGGGTGGCGTCAAAATCGAGAGCTGACGGCCACCCGTGAATGAGAGGGGATCAAATCGGTTTTGCTCTACCAGACCCGGCAGGCATTTTCATGCACCAGTGGTTTGCCCTTGGCACAGCCAAAGGCTTTGGCGAACTCAGGCATATTGGCAACGGTGTTGTTGACCCGGTATTTCGGCAGAGAGTGCGGATTGGTGAGCACTACAGTGCGAGTGATCTCAGGACGCAATTCCTCACACCAGTTGTTGGCGAAAGAGAGGAAAAAGCGTTGAATTTCGGTCAATCCATCCTCACCCTTGCTGTCCAGGGTCTTGCCCTGCTGCTTCAGTGAGTTTTCCAGAGCAATAAGAGCAAGGTAAATGCCTCCATTATCGGCCGTATCTTCACCCTGGGTGAGAAGTCCATTTTGTTTCACGCCAGCCTCGGGAATCTCCTGCGTGTACTCATCGGAGATGCATTTGCCGCGCTCGTCATAGTTTTTTGCGTCCTCGGCAGTCCACCAGTCGTGCAGGTTGCCATTGGCGTCAAACTTGCGGCCCTGATCATCAAATCCATGCGTAATTTCGTGTCCAATTACCGCGCCTTCAGCTCCGAAGTTTGTTGCGTCATCCGCGTTGCTGCTGAAAAAAGGAGGCTGAAGAATGCCGGCAGGGAAATTGATGGTGTTGAACTGGGGATCGTAATAAGCGTTGATGGTGGGCGGCGTCATCGTCCAGTCAAAGCGGTCTATAGGCTTGCCGATTTTCTGCAGCCAACGGTTGAACTCAAAAGCCGTGGCACGATGGACATTTTCCAGATAAGCGTCGGGTTTGATTTCCAGGGTTGAATAGTCGCGCCATTTATCCGGATAGCCGACCTTATCGAGAATGGCATGCAGCTTGACGCTGGCTTGTTTCTTGGTTGCCTCAGTCATCCAGCTCAGGTCGTGGATGTCCTGGTCCAGAGCGCCTTCAATCGCCTTCACGATATGAAGAACCCGTTCTTTGCTCTCAGGCGGAAAGGCCCGCGCAACGTAAGCCTGGCCCAATGCTTCACCCAATGCGTTATCGGCGGACTGCACACAGCGCCGCCAGCGCGGCGCCAGCTCAGGCGTACCGGCAAGTGTGTGGCTGAAAAAACTGAAGTTCTCCTCGACGAACGCCTTACCAAGGTACGGAGCCGAATCATGCGCTAAATGCCATTTGAGATATACCTTCCAGTGGGCCAGCGGATGCTCTTGGATCACCTGTTCCAGGCCGCGGAAAAACTCCGGCGAGGTCACCTGAAAAGTGGGCTGGGCTGGAGCATGAATCAGCGTGAGATAGCGCTGGAAGTCGAATGACGGCGTAAGCTTCTGAAGCTGCGCCAATGTCAGCTTGTTGTTAATGTTCTTGGGATCGCGGCGTTTCACCACGTCCATGGCCGCTTTGGCCAGTTCGGTTTCCATCTGGAGGATGGTCCCTGCGTCGGCAGAGGCCTGGGCCTGCGATTCACCCGTGAGCTTCAACATGTTAGTCACATGTTCCAGATATTTCTTGCGCACCTCGACTGATTTGGCGTCATCGCTGAGATAGAAGTCGCGGCCGGGAAGAGCGAAGCCGCCCTGGTCAAACTGTCCGACCGTCTTCTGGGCATTGGAAAAATCCTGGATCGCGCTGATTCCGAACATAGGCGCGAACGTGGCATTGTCATCCACTATCCATGCCCCGCCGATGGTGGAGTGCTGATGCGCGATCTGGTCCACAAGCTGGGATTTCTGTTTGAGATCGTCAATACGCTTCAGCTCCAACTGGAACAACTTGGCGGAAATGGTTTCCACCTTGCTTTCATCCATGCAGCTTGTCCAGAAATCGCCAATCTTCTGCTCCACCGGAGTACGTCCTTCCTGCTTTGCCGCTGCGGCTTCAAGGGCTTGGCGCATTACGGTCTCATTCCATTTCAACAGCGGCCCCGCAACTCCCCAGGCAGCCTGATCGGGCGGAATAGGGTTGGCGGCAAAAAACTTGCTGCAGGAGTACTGGTAAAAATCAGCGCAGGGATCAATCTGGGGATTCACCTGATCGGCGCTCATGTGCTCAAGTTTGGGCAGTTCGTCAGCAGCATTCTTCTGTTGCGATACACCGGAAGTAGCCACACACAGGACAACTAGAAATGAGAGATACCGCATTCATTCTCCTCCTCAGAATGTAATCGAGAGCAGACCAAGTGCGCCGCACTCAGTTCGACGTTCCAGAATGATATTTGTAGCAAGAAAAAGCTGCGCCGAATAAAACGCAAGCACCTGTTAATAAGCGGCCAACCGAAATGCAATTGGTCCAATCAATATCATATAGTCAGAATGCCCAGGGTTCCTCCAAGAGCAAAGATGGGGCGTCTGGGTCCAACAAACAAATGAACATTGCTGGTCTACAAGGCCACGTTCGGGAAACTCATTTAGCCGCATCCAGCGCGCACAGTCATCGAAAAAGTGACAGAGAACTGCGGACAAACTGAAATAGCATTTCAGCATAACTCAAAATTTATGGCAGCGGCGGCAGAACAATCTGTTCTGCTCGGTGCATTCATGTTTACGAAATTTTTCAGGGGACCTGTTTCTTGTCCCGCTCGTGCGAATTAGGTCTCGAAATTATTCAGCAAGACCAATTCCAAATTAAAAAAAGGAGATGAAATCATGGCCAATATTACACGTTGGGACCCACTCAATGAAGTTACGTCGTTGCAGGACCGTATCAACCAGCTACTGACCCAGTCTTTTCCGTCATTCAGCGGCTTTGGGCGCAGCGGCGAGCAGCCGCTCACTTTCAGCAGCTTTGTGCCGCCTGTTGACGTCTTTGAAGACGAGCACAACATTACCGTGCAAGCAGAATTGCCGGGCATCGACGAAAAAGATCTGGACATCCGTCTGGAGAACAATGTGCTCACCATCAGCGGTGAACGCAAGCTGGAAAATGAAGAACAGAAGGAAAACTTTCATAGAATCGAGCGCAGTTATGGCCGGTTTACCCGCTCTTTTACGCTGCCCAGCACGGTGGACACCGAGCACGTCAACGCAGAATTTCAAAATGGCGTGCTGAAGGTGACTATCGCGAAGCTGGAAGAAGCCAAGCCGAAGCAAATCAAGATCGGCGTTGGAAAGCCTACACAGGCAGTAAAAAGCGGCAAAGAGAAAGGTGAAAAGGCCGCCTAACCTATAGTAGGTCGTTGAATCATGAGTACGATATGGCCGCGCGCGTCTGGCGGCCTTTTTCTAGAAGCTCAACAGGATTCAGGAGCGAAGGGCATAATTACTCTGCCTTTGCTTTGCCACGCGCTTGCCGCTTTTCCTCGGCCCAGCCCTCTTTTGTAATTTGCCGGCTGCGTCCCAGGGCCAGCGCGCCATCGGGAACAGGCTCAGTGATGGTCGATCCGGCAGCGACATACGCGTTTTTGCCAATGCGCACCGGCGCAACCAGAGTGGCATCACTGCCGACGAATGCTCCGTCTTCGATGACGGTGACGTGCTTATTCACCCCATCGTAGTTGCAGGTGATTGTGCCCGCGCCTACGTTCACACCGGCGCCAATTTCGGAGTCGCCAAGGTAGGTGAGATGGTTGGCTTTTGAGCCGCGGCCAAGTTTTGTTTTTTTTGTTTCGACGAAGTTTCCTACATGGGCGCTCTCGCCAATGTCGCTTCCCGGACGCAAGTGAGAGTAAGGACCGAGCTGCGCTCCGGCGGCAACGCTGGATTGGTCAATAATGCAGCCGGGCCTGACGAGCACATTGTCGGAAATTTGCGAATCGCTGATGATGCTGAAGGAGCGGATGCGGCAATCCGAACCAATACGGGTACGGCCGAGAACCTGCACGAACGGCTCAAGAATAGTATCCGCGCCTATCTCAACCTCAGGATCGATGGTGCAGGTTTCCGGGCGATAGATGCTAACGCCGGAGGCCATGAGCTCAATACATTTGCGCATACGCAATGTGGCATCCAGTGATGCCAGCTCTGCCAGCGTATTAGCGCCCAATACTTCAACCGGATCAGAAGCCTTCAACGCCAGGACAGTGGCTTTGTTCTTTACCAGCAGCGCGGCCATGTCCGTGAGATAAAACTCATTGTGGGCGTTGTCGGTTTTAAGCCGGTCAATGTTGGCGAAAAGCGGCTTAGAGGCGAAAGCATAAATCCCGGAATTAATCTCCTGTTCTTTCTGCTGGGCTTTGGTAAGTGCCTTTTGTTCGACAATCGCTTTCACGCGATCACTTCCCGAGCCAGCCCGAATCACGCGCCCGTAGCCAAATGGGTCGAGCGGTTCGGCGGTAAGAATTGTCATGGCCGCTTTCTTCCCTAGATGAAAATCTCGTAAGCGTGCAATAGTTTCCGGCCGGATCAACGGGACGTCGCCGGAAAGCACCAGGATATTCTGGTATCCGCTGACCTGCTCACGGGCGCACATAATGGCGTGGCCGGTGCCGCGCTGATCGGCCTGCGAAATGAACTTCACGCCCATGGAGCCCACGGCAGCGCGAACGCTCTCTGCCTGATGGCCGATGATGACGTGGATGTCTTCCGATGGAACAGTCTGCTGTGCTGCTTTGATTACGTGCGCCAGAAGCGGACCTCCGGCGATCTCATGCAGGACTTTCGCGCGCTTGGATTTAAGGCGCGTACCTTTTCCCGCGGCCATGATCACAATCGCGAAACTACCGGCGCTGGTTATTAGGCGGTTACTCATGCAGCCATCATCTTAAACCTGGGGGACCAGATCGGCTGCGCGGTTAACAGGATTTGCCAGTCGCAGCAGCTCCTGGCAGAGACGGTCAGTGGCGTGGCGGGCAAAATCCTTTTCCAGGATGAAGTTTCCCGCAATGCATTTGACGCCAAGTTGCTCAATGGCTGAAATATCGGCATCCACCTGGTCAGCGTGTTCTTCTGCATAACGTTCTTTCATGTTGGCGGAAACTGGAGCCGTGTTCACCAGGGCATAATCGAAGATCTTTCTGGAAGAATGATCGTAAATGGCCTTGATGTGGTCAGAGGCTTTCATGTTCAGGCTCTCATTCGCTTCCGTCATCAGATTGCAGATAAAAACTTTCACCGCGCGCGAAGCCGCAATGGCTTCAGGAATGCCGCGCACCAGCAGATTGGTAACAAGGCTGGTAAAGAGGGAACCTGGCCCCATGGTAATCACGTCCGCGGCGGCGATAGCGGCAATCGCTTCCGGCAGCGGTTCTGGATGTGCTGGCGCCATCTGGAGTTCAACAATGCGATGCTGGCTGGCATTGATGTTGGTTTCTCCCAGCACATGAGAGCCATCATCCATAATGGCCTCAAGTTGGACGTTGGCCGAAGTAGCGGGCAGGATGTGGCCGCGCGTTGCAAGAATCTCAGATGCCTCTTTTACCGCAACGGCGAAGTCGCCGGTCATTGCGGTCAGCGCTGCAAGAAAAAGATTGCCAAAGCTGTGCCCCTCAAGATCACCGGAGCTGGTAAAACGATATTGAAACAGCTTGGAGATGAGGTTCTCGTCTTCAGACACTGCAACCAGGCAGTTGCGCACGTCGCCGGGCGGCAACATGCCGAGCTCGCGACGCAAGCGCCCGCTGGAACCGCCATCATCACTCACTGTGACCAGCGCAGTGAGATCAGAAATAAACGTACGGTCGAGCGGGACTTCTCCAGCCCGAACCGTGTATTGTTTGAGACCTTTCAGGAGAGTGGATAAGCCTGTGCCGCCGCCAATCGCGACCACACGGATCCCTTTGCCTGAGCCGGCGCGATTCTGCTCTGCTGAGGACGGCATGTATCTTACTTTAACGTTTCCTTTGCTCGAGACTGGACGGTGGCGGATCCGTGGGCTCAGGATACAGCAACTCGGTGAACCGGGGATCATCTGCCATGTTCTGAAAATCCGAATCGTTCCGAGCCTGAAAACGGTTCTGCGGATTCAGACGGATGGATTCCCCAAGATTCTTGAGAGAACTTTCTATCTGCCCGGTGAGACAGTCAACTATTGCCATGCCATAGTAAGCGAAGTCAGCCTTTGGATTACTTTTCAATATCTTCTCCATATGGCCACGGGCCTGATCAAACTGGCCGCCATTCAGTAGAGAAACTGCGTAATCAAAGTGCTCTTCATGCGTTTTAAAGCTGGTAGTGGCTCCGGCAAGCTGTTGATTGCAGAGATTAAGATGGACGCGCGCCCGATCCATGAGTTCTCTCTGGCCGGCGGCAAGAATCTTTTCCAGCAGGGCTTTGGCTTTCTCGAATTTGTGCTCCTGCATTGCCTTAACGGCGCCTTCGTAGTTTTGCACAGCCTGTGCAAATCCAGGATCTTCCTTGAAGGTCGGCTTGGGCGGCGGGGCAGGTGGTTTCTTCCCAGACATCTGCGTTCTATTCCTAATAGGCTGTATTTTCTGTCGTTTAGCAGGAGAATGTTTAATTCTTCCTGCTGCTTTTTTCTTCATTCTATTGTTTCCTTGCGGCCCAAGTCAGAATAGCAGTGGAGTACAGGCTGTGGAAATCGGAAGAACCCAGCTATCCCGCAAGCGACAAGGCTGCTTAGGGGTGCAGCCCTTTATACGCAGAAAATCTATATGCGTCAACTGCACCTAATGCAGTGCAAGTTACTTTATCGGAGGGACATTTTCAAGGTCAACCATTTTATAGTCGCCATGCATAATGCCATCGCGAATCATCTTGGCAGACCATCCCTTTTTGGACTGACGATATGAATACAGAGCCTCCTGCATGCAGGTGCCGCAATTGGCTCCGTGCGTACTCTCAAAACAACTGCGCAGGCTCGCATGGCCATGGTTGCGGTCACAATAGCAATAGCATGGCATTTGGTAAAGGATTGGAGAAGCCAGGGCAGCAGCTTTGTACGCCTCTATTTGTGCCGGAGCGATCATGCCGGCAGCGGCAAGTTCCTTTTGTGTAAGAATGGGAGCAAGCTTGGCACTTGCCATAGGCCGTGCTGGATGGAACGCCGGAATCGCAGCTTCCTGGTTCGAAAGCTGCGCATGTGTCATGCCCGCAGCCAGAAGAAGAGAGAGCATACCCAGAAAATACTTCATATCCCGCTTATTTTACTCCAGAATAGAGGTATCCAGAAAATCGGGCCGGCATTGCGCAGCACGTATAATCAGTATAGGGAGTTAACTGGATGGAGACGCCACAGGACCAGACGCAGCAGACGCCGCAGGGGCAGCCGGGCGGAACTTCTTCTGCGTCGGAGCCAAACAGCCTACGGACGCTCCGCACCTGGATGCGCGACCTGTTCTTTTCTGTTGTGGTTTCATTTTTCATCATTCTATTTGTCTATCAGCCGGTAAAGGTTGAGGGCGGCAGCATGGAACCCGGTCTGGAAGACCAGGAACGCATCTTCATCAACAAACTGGTGTACCGCTTTGAGAGCATTGAGCGCGGCGATATTGTGGTTTTCCGCTATCCGCGGGACACGCGCAAGAGTTTCATCAAACGGGTAATTGCGCTGCCCGGAGACCACATCCGCATCGCTTATGGGCATGTTTACGTGAATGACGAGCAGTTGCCGGAGCCTTACGTGCCTTCTGACTTTCTTGATGCCAAGTCCTATCCTGAGATGGTTGTTCCAAGAAATGCCTACTTCGTCCTTGGAGATCATCGCTCCATGTCCAATGACAGCCGCGACTTTGGCCCCGTGATGCGGCGTTACATCTATGGCAAAGCCGTCTTTGGCTATTGGCCCATGGAAAAACTGGGAATTCTGCATTGATGCCGAGGGACTTCGGTCTTTGTTGCCGCCTTTGGACCTAAACAGATGAGCCTTAGCACAAGTCTTCTGCTGTTTGCGCTGCTACTACATTGCCCGGCATCGGTTGCGCAACTTACTCCCTCCCGGACAAAAGCCGTAGACGCATTGATGACCTTTTATGCTTCCGAGCATCATGTGCCGGGACTCTCGATTACTGTTGTGCAGAACGGACGCGTGGTCATGACAGAGGGCTATGGGCTTGCCGACATCGAAAATAACGTAAAGGCCAGCGCCGAGACTGTCTATCGGATTGCGTCGCTATCCAAATCGATTACGGCAGCGGCGGTTATGAAGCTTGTGGAAGTGGGAAAGATCGATCTTGATGTGCCGATTCAAAAATATTGTCCGGCATTTCCGCAAAAGCCCTGGCCCATCACAACGCAAGAGCTGCTTTCACACCAGAGCGGCATTCGTGATTACCGGAACGATGAAGAGACGGTTAATACCCGCCATTACACGAGCATCAATGAGGCACTGGCGCAATTTGCCAACGATCCCCTGGAGTTTGAACCCAGAACAAAGATGCACTACACCAGCTACGGCTATATCGTGCTGGGTTGCGTGATTGAGGGCGCCAGCGGAACCACCTACGATCAATATATGCGTGAGGCCGTTTTCGCTCCAGCACAAATGACAGTTACCCGTCTGGACGATGTCTTCGCGATCATTCCGCATCGGGCGCGCGGCTATAGTCTTTCTCGCAATGGCGAGTTGCAGAATGCCGTGTTTGTGGATATCAGCAACAAACCTCCGGGGAGCGGGATCAATTCAACCGCGCGCGATATGGGCAACTTTGTAACTGCGCTATACTCGGCGAAGCTGGTTACTAAATCAACGCTGGAACAAATGCTCACACCGGCCAGGACGCGTGACGGCAAAGAAACGATTTATGGTCTCGGCTTCTTTCTTGGCGGCCCCATTGGCGCGTATAAAGGACTGAAAGAGGCTGGGCATGGCGGCGATCAGCAGGGATTCAGCGCCATTTTGTATCTTGTGCCTGAAAAACAGTTTGGTGTGGTGATTCTGTCGAACATGGAAGCGCCGAATATTTCGATGGATTATATCGGCCTCTCACGCAAGATTTACGATATTGTCTCTGCACCATAAACCACGTGCGGCGCTGCGCCCGGTGAAAAAAGAAGCATCCGAGCTGTGTTGACGCTTATCGAACCCTTTGAAGGTTCTGCAAAATAAGTTCAAATGTTGAATAAGCTTCAAGTTGCGCTGATCCGCCGTTTTGCCAGGAAACGGCTGGGCAAAGATATTGCTCCCCTGGAAACAATCGCCAGCTATCCCAACGTACTCATTCCGTATGCGAAGTTCAGCATGGCGCTGGAGAAGACAAACCTTGTTCCAGCGAAGCTAAAGGTGCTGGGGCAGATTCGCGCCGCTAAGCTGGTGGAATGTCCTTTTTGAATTGACATCAACTCTGCCGGGGGCAGACGCGCAGGCATCAGTGATGATCAGATTCGTAATCTCAACTGGTACACGGAAAGTGATCTTTTCTCTGCGGATGAAAAGCTTGTGCTGGAGTTGGCGGACGCAATCACCGCTACGCCAGCCACAGTTAGTCCTGAGCTGCGAGCGCGGTTGAAGCAGCGGTTCTCCACGCCGCAACTGGTAGAGCTGTCGGCGGCCATTGCCTGGGAAAATTATCGTGCACGGTCCAATCGCGTGTTCGGCTTTGGCAGTGAAGGGTTTTACAAGTCAAAAGAGTGAAACGGAACATGTAGTTGCATCCTATCCTTCAATTGTCAGTTCAGGAGATTAATATCTGCTTTTGACCGGTCTTTTTCGGTCCTCTGAGTATAACTTGCACGGATCTTTATATTTTCCGAACCTAAAAATGTGCAAGATCCATCACCTTTGGCCTTCACCAGCCCCGGGCGATCGCGGTGATAATTTTGCCCAGCGATTCGACGTCGCGCACATCAATCACTTCTGCTGGCGAGTGCGAATACCGTAACGGCCAGCCGAGAGCGATATCAGTAGCACCATAGAGAAGAAATGCCGCGCCGTCATTGCCGCCGCCGGTCACCCCGTATTGCACGGGAATTTCGCCGGTGCGAGCCATAGAGATTACCCGCGCTGCAAGATCGCGAGGGACGACATTGGAATTATCAACGGCGCGCACAACAAATCCCTGGCCGACCAGCGCGTTGCCAAAGCGTTTGGATTCAAGAGGTGAATCCGCGCTGACGAAGGTGTCGACGGCAAACACATAGTCGGGTGTTTTTCCCTCCGCGGAGAGACGCTTGGCTGCGGCCGCCGCGCCTTCCAGTCCAATCTCCTCACTGGTGGACCATATGAATGTAACATTGCGGCCTCTCAGGTCCGGGCCGAGCGCCCAGGCTGCCGTGATTAGAGCTGTGCAGCCCACGCGATCATCAAACGCACGCGCTGAAGCACGGCGTCCCATGAGCTTGCGATACTGCTTGGGAATGGTGACAAAATCGCCGGTTTTGATGCCGAGAGCGGCGGCTTCCTCGGCGCTGTGCGCGCCAATATCCATGTGAAACATCTGGCGCGGATTGCGCGACCACTGGAAGTCCGGCTTGTCCCAGCCTTCAGGCAGTTCCAGCACGCCGGGATGGCGCTCACCATTAGCGGAATGCACAAGCGCGGCATGGCCAAGAAAATACGCCAGCACTCCTCCACCTTTGGGTTCAAGTTCAAGACGGCCATCAGGCAGAATGGTGTGAACCTCGTAACCGATCTCATCCATGTGCGCGACCACAGCGATGCCGGGAGTTTTGGAATTAGCAGCTTTACCCCCCGCATCTTTGCTTACAACAGCTTTGTTTGAGCCGAAGCGCAGAACCAGATTGCCGGCATCATCGGTTTCGGGCTTGGCCCATGCGGGCAGCAGACGTGTGACGGCCTCCCGCATGGCGGCTTCATGTCCGCCGCTGACACCGTAGGTTTCAACCAGATTCTTCAGAATGAACTCCGCCGATGGCGCCGCCGCAGGTTTTGCCGGATAGCCGGAGACGACTTTTGCGGCAACTTCCCCTGCTGAAGCTTCGACCGCTGAGCCTTGTACATAAATTTCCAGCATCTGCGTGAGCGCAGCAAGATCATGAGCGTCAATCACTTCAGCGGGAGTTGAAGGCCACGCCGTAGCGATGGAGAGATGCACGCTGCGCTCAGGAAGTTTGGCCTGGGCCATGTATCCGCCGCGTGGCAGCAAGGGCGCGGAAAGATCAGTTGTGAAAGCGATGTTTGATTTGGAGGCAAGCTGCTTCAATTCAGCTTCCAGACCGCTCAATTCGACGTCCGGTTTTTCTTCGGCGGCAATCACTCCGCTGCCCGGTAGCTGTTTGAATGCCGGAGTTTCGCGTTGCGTGTTTGTGTCGCTACGGCCTGCTGCGGGAGCATTGCCTGCTGGCGATGGCGCAGGCGGTCGCATGAGCCGGCCAACATAGATCAGCTCATCTGGATTGAGCTGGTAAAGCACTTTTTGCAGCCCACGCGCGCCCAACCATTGCTGTGTAACAAACGCCACGGTAAGCGTGCCTTTCACTTTTGCCGGATCAAGCGCGCGCAGTAGTTCAAGGACAGCGGCAGCGCCAAAGCGGTCACCCACCGCGGGCGAGGCATATTTCTTACCGCCATTCAAACTGTAAAAGATGCGATCGATAGCTATGGGGCTGAGCACGTCCGCGCCGCCCACTCGCGCTTCCTGGGCCAAAGCTGCACCCACGTCAACATACATATTGTCCAGATCAGCCAGACTGGGCGGATGCTGCCGCTGCGGCTGCAGATGAATGGACACCCCGGCCATAGCGCCGGAGATCCACTCGCCCTTGGACGTTTGCAGCTTTACCGGTTGCGCGGCGTACAACTCATTGAATAGCGGAAGATTGCCACCCTGAGGCAACCGCTGCAAGGTGAGATACCCGTCCGGGGTGATGCCGCTCACGACGAAGCCAGGCTCGTCGATGGGCGCAACCAGCAGCCGCTTGGGTGAACCAGAGCCCAACGTGACTGTGATATTGCCGAGATTGTCCGTGCTGGCATTGAAGTGCTGCGGCAATGCCTTGATGCGCGTCACAATCTTTTTGCCGACAGCCTGTTCATATCCAGAAACTGCGGGCGTTTCTACCAGCTCGCGCAGGGTATCAGCAATTCCCTGCGGCGCAGCGGGCTGCTGAGTTTGAGCGAACGCGGTAGTGTTTGGCGCGGCAGCGGCAAATAAAACGGCAATCAGGACCAGACGTATAACAGTGAGCATAGGGCCTCTTGAGGTGGCGATACAAGCAGGCAAGACTAAATGAGTCGGGAGCAGAAAGGAAAGGGGAAAGCCAGTTTCATCCCTTTGCCACATCCGCCGCAATCAGCGGCACCACTTCGCGCAACAGCGCTTTGAACTCACCGGAAATTTTCCTGCCCACTTCCAGAACCTCTTCATGCTTGATTGGCGCATTGGTGTTTCCTGCCGCCATATTTGTTACGCAGGAAATCGCCAAAACTTTCATCCCCATCTGCCGCGCCACAATCACTTCCGGCACCGTGGACATCCCCACCAGATCAGCGCCAATGGTCCGCAAAAAACGAATTTCTGCCGGCGTTTCATAGCTGGGGCCAAGCATCGCCGCATAAACCCCTTCACCCAGTTGAATCCGAAGGCGCTTTCCCGCTTCCAACGCAAGCCGCCGATAATCTTTTGAATACGCCTCACTCATATCAATAAAGCGCATACCAAGGCGCGGGTCTTCTTGTCCCACCAGCGGGTTCTGGCCTTGCAGGTTGATGTGGTCTTTAATTATCACCAGCCGGCCCTGCCCAAAATCAGGATTGATGCCTCCGGCGCCATTGGTCAAAATTGCCGCGGGCACACCCATCCGCGAGAACACGCGCATAGGGAAAACCACGTTCTGCACTGGATAACCTTCATAAAGATGGACGCGCCCCTGCATTACTGCTACGGGCCATTCGCCAAGATTGCCGAGTACGAGTTGGCCTGCGTGTCCCAAGGCGGTGGAACGGGCAAAATGCGGGATGTCGTTATAAGGAATGCGGACAGCGTCCGTCATCTCGTCGGCGAACCCTCCCAGTCCGGAGCCCAGCACAATCGCCACCAGAGGCTTAAGTGGCGTTTTTGAAGCGATATGTTTGGCTGCAAATTCTGCCTGGGAAAAATCGTCGCTGATGCTCATGGCTTGTTGAAACCCTTTCGAGTGCGGCGAAATGCAGCGCCGTGCGGAACACAAATTGTAATGCTATAGTTTCCATCCATGTTAGTCCTCGCGTTCATTTAAATTCGCATTTATGTCAGCGTCGATCCGTCAGCCCTTTGATTGAAAGTTGAGAAGCTTATGCTGGCAGTTTCTTCAGACGAGTCCGAAATATAATCTAGATTATGACCATTGCAGCAAAAGACAAGGCCGTAGAGCGGCAGATCAATGAGCTGCGCGAGACCATTCGTTACCACGAACATCTTTACTACGTGATGGACGCGCCGGAATTGCCGGATGCGGAGTTTGACCGTCTTTTGCAGGAGCTCAAGCGCCTGGAAGCGGCGCATCCGGAGTTGATTACTACCGATTCTCCTACCCAGCGCGTTGGCGGCAAACCTCAGGAAGGCTTCCAGAAGGTACAGCATTCCAGGCCCATGCTGTCGCTGGATAACGCATACAACGAACAGGAGCTGCGCGACTGGGACCGGCGTGTACGTGAATCAGCGGGCAGTGAAAAGCTGGAATATGTTTGCGAGCTCAAGCTTGACGGCATGTCATTAGCGCTCACGTATCACCACGGACGCCTGCTCAGGGCTGCAACTCGCGGCGATGGTTCCATTGGCGAAGACGTGACTTCAAACATACGCACGCTGCGTTCGGTGCCGCTTTCAGTTTCCACCAGCACGCTAAAAAAAGCGGGCGTTCCCGCGGACTTTGAAGTTCGCGGTGAAGTCATTATGCCGCTGCTGGCTTTTGAGCGCGTGAATGAAGACCGGGAGCGGCAGGAGCTAAGCAAGTTTGCCAATGCGCGCAATGCTGCAGCTGGTACCATTCGAATCCTTGAACCCAATATTGTGGCCCAGCGCCGACTGGATTTTTATGCCTACTTTCTCCTGGTGGACAGGAAGCTTTTTCCCGAGCATCATGACAAATCCCTGAAGGCGCTTAGCGCACTTGGATTTAAGGTGAATGCCAACCATACGGTAGCTCACGATATCGACGAGGTGCTGGAGTTCATCGGCAGGGGCGAACAGATGCGCGACAAACTGCCGTATGAGATTGATGGCGTAGTCATAAAAATAAATTCAATCCGCACACAGGATCGACTTGGTTTTACCGGAAAGGCGCCGCGCTGGGCCATTGCTTACAAATTTGCGGCGCGCAGCGGTGTCAGCCAGATTGATGACATTCTGGTTCAGGTAGGCCGCACGGGCAAGCTAACGCCGGTGGCAGCGCTGAAACCTGTATTTATCGGTGGCACAACAGTAAGCCGGGCAACGCTGCATAACCAAGATGAAATTGATCGACTCGGAGTGAAAATCGGTGACTGGGTGATGATTGAACGCGGCGGCGACGTGATCCCGAAAGTTGTTAAGGTAGTGGAAGACAAAGACCACCCGCGCGGACACAAGACCTTTCACATGCCGGGACGCTGCCCGGAATGCGGCGGCCACGTGGTGCGCGTGGAAGGCGAAGCTGATCATCGCTGTGTGAATACGGCTTGTCCGGCCAAGCTGCGAGAGAGCATTCTGCATTTCGCGGCGCGCTCCGTGATGAACATTGAAGGCATGGGTGAATCCATGGTCAACCAGCTTTCCAGCCGCGGCCTGCTAAAGGACATTGCAGATATCTATGAATTAGATAAAGAGAAGCTGCTCACGCTGGACCGCGTGGGAGAAAAGTCTGCGGCAAACCTGCTGCGTGAGATTGAACAATCCCGCCGCCTTCCTTTGGAACGTGTAATTTTTGGCCTGGGCATACGCTTTGTGGGTGAGCGTACCGCAAAGTTCCTGGCCGAACATTTTGGATCGATGGATGCGCTGATGAACGCCTCTGGCGATGAATTACAGGAAGTGGATGAAGTGGGTCCCCGCATTGCCACCAGCATTCAAGAATTTTTTGCCGAACCGCGCAATCGCCAGTTAGTCCAGCGTCTGGGAAAGTATCTAACTTTCACCGGAGAAAAGAAGCAACGCGGTACAGCATTGGCCGGCAAGACTTTCGTGATTACCGGAACTCTGGCCAACTATTCTCGCGATGCTGCCAAGAAGCTGGTGGAAGATGCCGGAGGAAAGGTAACAGGATCGGTCAGCAAGAAGACTGACTATGTTATTGCCGGCGACGATCCTGGTTCCAAGTTGGATAAAGCCCGTGAACTGGGCGTCGCGGTCATCGATGAGAAGCAAATGGAGCAACTGGCAAAAGATTGAGTGCGTTTGCGACAGTGCGGGCCCCCAACCTCAAGTATCAACCTATTACACGCCCGAGATGCTGATTTGGATATACGCGGGAAGGGCACTGGCCAGATTGCCTGGGTTTGTAGGCGAAGATAAGGTAAACTCAGCCATGGAAATGTCAGGGTGAGAGGCGGTAAATATGGAAATCATGTTTTCGATGAAGATCAAGGAAGACGGAAAGACCGTCCGGATGGAGATGTTGTGCACGGAATGCCGGGGAGAGCTGGAGATGGCAGCTGGCGCGAAAGCTGTCCGGTTCAGGTGCCGTAAGCACGGTGAATTGGGAACGCTTACGGCCGAGGAATTTGCCGACGGATTGCGGCAAGCTCAGGAGAGAGCTGCCGAGCAGTATGGTCTGGGTAAGCCAGTCCGGATGAAGGTGATACCGCCAGAGCCGACAATCCAGTAGGCCAAATTACCTCAGCCCTGATGGGCCGCTCATCCATCGGGATCGCGAGAAGATCGGGATCGGTCAACGGCTGTGCTGCCGATCCCCAGTGTAAGGCTTATTGTTGTCGCAGAGCGGGCATCGGGAATGGAATGCTATACGTCCTGGCGCCCACTCCTACCCCTCCCTGGCAACTGTTAGGCGGCGTAGTACAGAGGTTCCGTGTAGAGGGGCACTCTGCCGCCCAGAACATGTATCCAAGCATACCGGCAGTTGCGCCTGCGCCATTCGGCGCTACCGTTTGCACGTAACTTCCGGTTGAGTCTTCCAGCGACGAGCTGAACGTTGTGCATTCGGGAAGCGGGTTATGTCCGCTGGTAATGAACAGGCTGCCGGTAAACTTGGCCGGCGCCAGCGGCAGGATAGGCGGAGCAAAATTGGATTTGCCGTCCACGTGTTCCTGCCAGTTACCTTCCGCAGAAGCCGCATTGGTAGGCTGTTTGCTCGGTACCAGAGCATTGGCGTAATCAAGCACCGGGTTCGAGGTCGTCAGCCAATCACTTGTAGCCTTGCGGTCCAGATCAATCAAAAAGCGGTCACCGGCTGCGAGGTCTATAGTCAACCGCGCCGCAGCATTAGCTCCGGTCGCGTCATAAGGCAATTGCGAACGATAGGCATTAATGAAGGACTGCAATCCCGTCAGGTTGGGGGTGGTGCTCTCTTCATAATCAATTTCAATGCCTACGCCAAGGCTCTTGGCCACAGCTGCGGCATTCAGGCCTAATTGCGTTGGATTGGTTGACAGCGCGGTGTTCCAGTTGGTCACAAAGGTAATCCCGCCAATCGACAACATGACGCGGATATTGTGGCTGGTGAAATAGCTGACAATCTGTGACGTCATGCCTATGGGCACGCCGTTTACGGTTTGCGCATCATTCGTCTGGTTGAGCAGCTTCAAGGGATCTACGAATGACAGTATGACAAGGTTCACGGAGGGAACGCCGTCGCCCCGGTCGATAATCCAGTGGTTTTTCGCGTCAAAATCAGTCAGGGTGCGGACCGTTCCCCAGGTGCAAGCATCGTTACCGCAATGCCAGGCTCCATAAATCTGAATTGGAGCGGCGGTTGCCGCCGTGCTAATGAGAAGTATGGCCAACAGGAGAGACGGCCGTTGATGGGTGAGGGCAGATAGTGCACGCTTCATAGCGAAAACTCCTTTCGTGTGCGGAGCTGACGGTGGGCTGGCTTTTATCCCACTGCATGAGCCAGGCTAAGGCGTGGAAGGCCTGGGAAGAGTTTAAACCCTTCGTGTTTAGTAAATCGATTTAATATAAATGATATGTGACTGAAGTGTAAAGCCGTCCCAAAATGGGACTGCAAGAACCTAGGTTCATATCAGGAGTTAAACAAGGTACTTAGTCGATCTCCGGCGGGGGAATATGGGCCGGATTTTTAATCTCCTGGCCGAATTGAAGGATGTAGCCGTTGTTGTCTCGGATAGCTCAGAAACAGGATCCGGTTTAATGGTCTTTAATAGTTCATATTGAAGTTCAATAAATTCCAGTGGTAAGAGAACCATACAAACCCGATGCATGCAAGCAACAGGAGAAGGTTCCATATCCTGGTCCAGAACCACATTTGCGGATCTTTCCAGGAGCGCAGACATGCCAGAATTACCACCATTGTTCCCAGTGCTCCGATTACACCAAGGAATTGAATGGCGTGGAACTTGAAATCATTTCTGGAAGTAAGAGCATTCAGGCCGTCGCTGCCGAGCACTACAAGAAAAAGCACGAGAAAAACAATATCGATGGCGCATACCAGCGGCACCCAGAGACGCAGCCGCATATAGCTGGCATTTAGATTGAGCCGCTGACGATAATGTGCCCGAATCATCGCCGCAATGGGCCAGCACACCAGCGTGAGTGCCAGCACGATCAGGGCCGCCACAATTATTGTTTGGTTGAACACGCTGCTGCCGGTTAAAGAGACGCGTTGTTCAACTACTGCAGGAAAGTTGGTTGCTAATTGCATTCGCCCTTGCTCATCATGGCGGAATGCGATCAAATCCTGTCCATTGACTGAGCGGTAAACCAGCGGCGCTATCTCTTCCCATTTCTTGAGCTGCCCGTTGAAATCCTTAAACGGTTCAACCTTGATCATGCCGTTTTGATCAGGTGTGACTTCCGTATCGCCCTGGACTTCAGCAACTTTCAGGAAGTTGCTTTCCGATCGACGGCTGGACATGTAGTGTCCAGCAACGGCGCGCGCATCTGCATCGGCACTGGCCAGTTTTTCTACCTTTGGTGGAGTATAAGGGAAGTAGCGATCAAGGAAATGCTCCCACAAGGCCGTTCGCGGGCTAATATCTCCCTTGCCGGCGCTGTTATACGAAACGAAAAATGCCACGCCGCTGTCCAGCATTAAATGCATGTCGCTGTGGAAGTAAATGGTGTCTCCACCGTGACCGATAATACGATGCCCGTTGCGCATCTCTTCATAAAAGCCCAGGCACATGCCGTTAAGCGCCGGGCTGAGGCCGAACTGGCGCGCATGCATGTTGGCCGCAGTCTCTGGGCGCAAAATCTGTGCATTTTCAAACTTGCCATTCTGGAGATGCGCAATCATGAAGCGGGCCAGGTCAGAAGCCGTAGCTGCAAGCCCGCCGGCCGGAGCTTCTTCAATAATCTCAAATGGTTTGGCCTTGCCGGACCCCATGTTATATCCGGTGGACATAAGCGGTTTCAGTTCCCCGGGCAGCGGCTGCGCGAAAGTCGACCGTGACATGCCCAGCGGCTTGAAAATATTTTGCGCAATGTAGTCATTGAATGGCTGCCCGGAAACCCGTTCTACAATGTAACCGGCAAGAGACGCGCCATAGTTGGAATAGGCCGGGGTGGTCCCCGGCGGGAAGATGCGCTCAGGAACGTGCGTTGTCAGATGCTGTTTAAGCGTGGCGAGAGGGGCAGGCGCTTCGATGATAAGGTCTTTGATCTGCTCTTCAAATCCCGGCGTATGCGTCATCAGGTTGCGCAGGGTGATAGGCTTGCCAAATTTCGCCGGAATTTTGAAATCCAGGTAATCATTTATGTCGCGGTCCAGGTCGAGCTTGCCCTGCTCCACCAGTTGCATCACGGCGGTCCAGGTAAAGAGTTTGGAAACGGAGCCCGGGCGAAAAAGCGTGGCATCCACTGTGACCGGTGTTTTCTTCTCAACGTCGCTGTAGCCGTAGCCTTTAGCGAAGAAGATGGCGCCGTCTTTCACCACCAGCACTACTGCGCCCGCAATATCCTCACGCTCAAGCTGCATGGGCATAAAGCCGTCAAGAAAAGCATGAACATCGGCGGCGGTCATTTCATGTGGAGGCTCGGTCACCTTGGATTCGCTCGCCGTCTGTGGTGGGTGTGAAACTGGAGTCGGTTTGGGCCCTTGCGCCAATGCCGTATATCCCAGCAATAGGAACGCAAGCGCCAACATGAGGAAATTTCGTAGTTTCATGGGAATGATGAGACTCCATTTCCTGTGCCATTATGGAACCGTAAGAACGGGAAAGAATATCATGCTGGCCGAAAATGGCTTTTCGGGCAGCCACTGTCACACAGGCATCAAACGCCCGCAATCTTGTTTCCCCAATCACCTGCGCCGCCGAGATAATGAAACCGGACGTGATCTGCTTTAGAGCGCCCTTGCAAATTAAACTTTCTTACATTCAGCGCGAATTTTTAGATACAGAACTTTTGTAAGGGAGTTCGTGCAAATTTTGTAATTCGGCTTACACTCGAATTTAAAAGCATCATTTGTAAGCAGGATTAGCCTTCAATCCGTGCTCGCGCGGTCCAATTTCCCAGGACAAGAGGGATCTCGTGATAGAGCCAAAGTACTGGCATAGACGACGAGTCTATGCGCCTCCCGACTGAAGCTGCCCAACAGTTAAATTGACGTTGTACGCGCTGGAACTGCTTCGGCTGCGGGCGGTTTCATGTCCACCGGCCAGGATGCTTCCACCACCGATTCCTCACGAGTGCCTCCCGGCTGACCATTACGCATGAGCAGCGCGAGTTCCACTCGGTTCCACACACCCATCTTTTTAAAAATCCGGGAAAGTTCATTGCGCACGCTCTGTTCTTTAATACGCAGCCGGCGCGCGATTTCGCGATTCGGATATGCCTGGGCCACAAGTTCGGCAATCCGCTTTTGTGCAGGGCTCAGGTTATATAGATCCAGCATGTGTGGTTCGGCTTCGGCTCGGGCGTCGTCCATGGAATTTAGCGCCTGGACCAGTTCAGGACTTGCCGTGGAGAATGTTTTCGCGCCCGGGCCTGAATTCAGCATTACAAGGAGCGTTCCGGGGCAGAATTCGTGCACAAAACGGAGCACTTTGAAACGGTCAGGGTCATGAGTAGCGGAATTGAATTCCAGCACTACTCCAGTGATGTCCCCTTGTTGTAGAAGGTGTTTGGCGCGTAAAACGTCAGATGTAATGCTGACCCGCCAACCCGCCTGACGTAGCGAATTTAAAAAGCTTTCCGGCACGCTTGGTTGTAATGGCACTACCAGTAAATGGTCCATCGAATCCTCACATCCTTCCGCTGACTGAACTATCTATCGGCGGTTCTTCCCAGGACTTTCGTGAACACAGAGAAAATTTTGCACAAAATCGGGAGGCCCACTGGCTTATGTGGACCGGGAACTATGCCGATAAACATTTTAAGGCAGCAATAAATCGGTTGCGGGCCAGATTACTTGTAATGTGGCACGGCCCGCGCCGCCGTTCCAAATGCATAACTGAGATGTCGAAGTTCGTCGCGTTCTGCGGCACCGATAGCTTAAAATTCTTTAATTCCTGATTTGATATCTGCGCTGTCTATACGCCGGAGTCTGAATTCTGGAATTTGAACAGCACGTGGCCAGCAGGCAGTACACTCGTCCTTGATTTTAAATAACTTATGAGTACACCTGTTTTGGCACAGTACATGCCATAGCTATTGTCGGAGGCAACACTCACAATGGCTACGAATGTAATCAACCCGGCGCAAAGTCAACTGGTGGTTCAGAATTATTTCAATCTGGTGCAGGCAATCGCCGGCAAAATCAAGCGGCGCTTACCGGCCCACGTGGACATTAACGATCTGGTGCAAACAGGAATGATCGGTTTGCTTGAGGCTTCCAGCCGTTTTGATGCTTCGCGGATGGTCAATTTTTCCAGCTATGCCAACTCCCGCATCACTGGCGCAATCCTGGACGAACTGCGCAAATGGGACACCTGCTCCCGCCAGGACCGCAAGACTGCCCGTGAATTTGAGTACGCCAAGAACAACCTGCGGGCCCAAAAGGGTTGCGAGCCTGGCCGGGAAGAAATTGCCGAAGCTGTAGGCATGGGACTGGATGAATATGAACGCACCTTGCATAGGCTTGAGTCGGCTAAGCAGCCTCCCCTTAAGTCTGACGACCATGACTCTGATCCGTCCGATGAAATGAACCAGATTCCCGCAAAAGGCCAGACTCCCTACGAAGCATGCAGTAAGAAAGAAGATTTCAAACTCGTTCGTACCTATATCAAGGAACTCAAGCCCCGGCAGCGCCAAGTCCTTGAACTGCACTACTTCAATGAGATGGGGTTGAAAGAGATCGGCGAACAACTGGGCGTTGGTGAAGCCCGCATCAGCCAGATTCATAAGCAAGCTGTGATCGAACTGCGCCGGCTGATCGCCAGCCGCACCCGCGTAGCCGCGCCAGCAACAAGTACCATGATTCAATAACCGGCGCCAGAGTATTGCCTCCAAAAGCAACTAGCCGCACGGTTTTACCTTGCGGCTAGTTGTTTATTTATTTGGGAGCTGCCACGAAACTTAGTAAAGTCCGCGCTCGTTCCGGCGCAGACGGCGGTCTCTCTTGATGTCGGTCCTGAGCCGCCTGATTTCCACACGATCCTGGCCAATCACCGCTTCGTCTGCCCTGATCCTCCCGCGCGAAGCATGGGTTCGGCGGTCAAATGCCAGCCGTTCGCGATCACGATCAAGTTGTTGTTGATGCCGTTCCAGGCGCTGCTCATCGGCGCGAAGGTCAGTCAGTGATCCTGCCTGTGCGTTTGCAAGAGTGCTCAGCATGAGCGGTACAGCCAAAACCAACAAAAGGGTCTTGCGCATGTTTGCCGGCTCCAAAGGGAAGTGTTTTGCGGATTGTAACCCTGTTTCCAGAAAAAAGGAGTATTTTTTTCCGGCTGTCTAGAAACGAGAAAACAGGAAAATGTCCATTTTACCGATCAGGCGCAGCTTTCGGCTTGCCGGGGAGCAAGCCGCTCATCGCCCAGATTCCCAACAGGGGTCCCAGAGCCATGCTGGCCAGTGCCCAGTTCCAGCCGTATCGTGAGGCAATGGCCGCCATCAGGCGGATGACCCCAGCAGTTAGCAAAAATCCTAAGGCCACCTGAGAGGTAAGGGCCGTGCCCACATATCTCTTGTCGGAGACCTCGCTGATGATCGTGGAGAACTGGGCGGAATCCGCAATCACGGCAATCCCCCAGATCAGGGAAAGTGGAATAAGAAACGCCGGACGATGAAGCACCAGTGCAGCCATCACGCAGCAAGCCGAACTAATGACCATGGCGATGATGGTCACGCGGGCGCGCTGTGCCACTCGAATATCCGGAGTTTGGTCTTGAAGCCGGTCACTGGCTGCTCCAGCCCAGATGCAGCCTACAGCGCCAATCGCGATTGCCAGCGCCGCCATGGCTTCAAACATTGAACGCGACCATCCGGCTGAAATGGAAAAAATGATGGCAATCCATCCCCACATGGAATAGAGTTCCCACATGTGTCCCAGATAGCCGAGATTCGCCAGCCGTAAAGACCGGTTGCGCACGATTTCCAGAATCTGCGCCGGATCAAAGCGCGACTGCGGCATGGCAAATGGGCCTTCACGGACTGCAAGCGCCACAATCAATGCGCCGAGCAGGGCCTGCGCGCTTCCCAGCAAGATTACTCCTTGCCACGGGACCCGTCCCAACGCATTCACCGCGTGTGGCAGCGCCGATCCAACCGTGAGCGCCCCAATCATTACTCCCAGGGCCAGGCCGCGTCCCCTCTGGAACCAGCCGGCAATAATCTTCATGCCTACGGGATAAACGCCGGCAAGAAAGAAGCCGGTCGCGCCCCGCAGCAGGATTGCCGGAAGCGGATCTGCCGCTATAAACGCAAAAGCGGCGTTCGCCGCCGCAGCAGCAATGGCTGAAACTACCAACACCTTAATCGGGCTGAATACGTCAGGAATGTTGAACAGCGCAAAAGTAATGGCGCCAATGGAAAAACCAATTTGTACGGCGATAGTCAGCCATGATCCAAGGGCCAGGCCGGAATGCCACAAGGTCGTGATTTGTGGAATTACAGCCGTCCCAGTGAACCAAAGAGACATGGCCAGCAAAATGGAGACTGAAAGCAAAAAAAGAGCCCGCCGGGATGAGAGTTCCTGGCGGGCTTCAGTCTGGACCGTTACCGGCATCTAGCTCTTGAGTTTCCTGCGTTCACAGGATTCCACCATTTTGGTGGGATCGACAGCATCGCTATCAATCTGCATCTCAGCTATTTTTCCATCTTTGTCGATCAGGAAGTTAACGCGGCGGCCAATCTTGTGCTTCTCGTCATAAAGGCCGTATTTCCGGGTGATATCGCCGCCCCAATCACTCAGCAAAGGGAAGGTTACGTTGATTTTTTCCGCCCATGCGGCGTTGCTGAAGGGGCTGTCCATGCTTATACCCAGTACCTGGGTGTCTGCAGCTTCCAGTTTTTGCAGGTTCGCCTGGAAGTTCTGCATTTGCTTGGTTCAACCACCGGTGAAGGCGAAGATATAAAATGCCAGTGCGACGTTCTTCTTCCCCTTGAAGTCATGGAGTGAGACCTTGTTTTTGAAGGTCTGGTCAGGCAAGGTAAAGTCGGGGGCTACATCCCCTACCTTTAAAGCTGGCGCAGGCGGTGCTTCTTTCTTCTCTTCTTTTTTATCGCCTTGCGCCCACAGACTGGGTCCAGCCGTAGGGGCCATCAGCGCCAGCGTTCCTAACATTTGAATAGCGGTTCTTCGACGCATCAGTTCTTTCCTCCGCTTAAATACTGCACGATAAGCCTAAATTCAGCCTAGCCCTTCGTCAATAGCAGATACTCAACCCCATAGTCCAGCAACTTCAGGCTTCGCCGGTGTTACTATTTGGCGGAGATACATTCTGATGAAAACGCTTGGTTGCTCGCTTCTCTTTGTGCTGGCCTTGGCAGGAGTCAGTTTCACACAAACCTCCACTCCGGCAACAATCCAGGTCAATACCATCTACGCTGGCGCTGATGGAAAGTTTGAAGCCGCGCCAGATACCGCCGTTATACGCATGGATATTGCTTCCCAGCAGGATACTTCGCGCGCTGCCTATGACCACGCATCCGCCGCTGTCGATCACGTACGCCAGGTGTTGAAGAACAATGGCATTGATTTGAAGAGCGCACAGTTTGGCGCCTATCAAATGCAGCCGATGTATGACTGGAAGAATCCTAAACACAAGGTTGTCGGCTATCGCGTGAGCTCTGATGTCTCATTAAAGCTAAAGGACTTCACCAAAGTAGGCACGCTTACCGAGCAACTGGCGGACATCGAAGACACACAGAACCAGTCAGTGAATTACACATTGGAAGATATTGAGCAGGCCAAAGCCAAGGCGTCAGAAGATGCATTAAAGAAAGCCCGCAATCAGGCAAGCGCCGTCGCCACCGCCGGCGGACGCACGCTGGGTGAATTGCTCTACGCTTCTATTGACGTGAATCAAGCAAACATCGTGCCAATTTTTGCGCAGGCAACTATGGCGCGTTCTGCCGGCGCGGCAGCAACACCGCCTCCCATGGCTGACTTCACTCCTCAGACTGTTACGATAAATGCCCACGTGAACGCTTTGTTTGCGCTGAAATAACGGGCGTTTATCTGTATGCAAGTAGCGGGCTGGCCGCGACTATTGACCCAAAACCAGCGGCAAGCCATTCTTAGGATTGCCAATCACGATGATCTTGGCATTGGGACTTTTAGCCAGAGTTTCTGTGGCCTCAATGCCTTTCCATTGCAATAACTGCGGGCTAATTCCCTGAGCTACAATTTGCTGGAAGTCATGCACGCCCTGGGCTTCAATCCGCTTTCTCTCTGCTTCCTGCCGTTCTTTCTGTAAGCGGAAATTCATGGCCAGTGATTCCTGCTCCGCCTGTTGCTTGGTTTCAATGGAAGCCCTCAGCGTATGTGGCAGTTGGATATCGCGCAGCAGCACGCTTTCAACCACAATGCCTCGTGGCTCCAGCGTGGCCTTCAATCCTGTTCTGATCTCGTCTTCCACTTCCTTACGGGAGCTCGAATACAGGGTGTTGGCCGAGTGTCCGGCTGTTGTGTCGCGAATAATGGAGCGCAGGTTGGGGTCGATAATGGTGTGCGCATACTCCGGCCCGAGTTTGCTATAAACGTCGGCTGCGTGGCCCTGGTCCAGGTGATAGATAAGTGACGTATCAATCTCCAGATTTAACCCTTCCATGGACGGCGTGGAAGTGTGTTCTTCCTGGGTCTGCGTTCGAACGGAAAAAACATGGTTGACCTTAAACGGCGAAACAAAATGTGTTCCGGCCGGCAACGTTTCACCGGTGACGCGCCCAAAGTTGACGAGCACGCCAACGTTCCCCGGTGGCACGTAAGCCATTGAGGCCCAAGCCAACAGGATGAATAGAAGCAGCCCTAAGCCAAACAGGATGGGTGTGCCGGAAACTGGTCGTGGTGTCATATTGATGGTTCTGGGGTCAAATTGTGCCATAAGCTAAATCTCCTTTTTATAGTGATAGTTAGCCGGAATTTCGGGGCAGAAAACCGCATCCTGCCGGTCGAACATTCAGGAAAAACTCTTAATTAATGTTTTGTAGTTGGCTTTAGCATAAAGCCGCAGGAGCATCGCAGCTTGGTAATAAATTGGCTGGGGTTTACCACTCGGGAAATTCCACAGGGCAAATTTTTCAAGAGAAGGGAATTACTACCTGCTTTCTCTCTCAGCAGCTCCGCTAAGCCCTTTGTTTTCATTTGCTCTGAAATGGCACAGGGGATGCTATTACAAGTACCAGACGAAGTGGCGCGCATCGGGGCGCTTTCGAATGGATCTAACGGCCAGAGATCCCTCGAAAGTGCCTCGTTGCAATTTGAGGCGCTTTGGCGGCGTCTGAGCCGACAGCCGAAATCCTGAACATGGCGAACGATAGATTTCCTCTCCTCAATCGCACGGTTTCTGCTCGCATGTCCTACTCACAGTACATACCTGTAAAGTTACTACGCTGCTTTCATTAAATAACTTTTGAAGAAGCCTGCTACATGGCGCATCGCATCGAGCTGTGCAATTCCATGGAAGACATGTCCCTGATCAGGATAGATCTTGATCTGGTAAGGAATCTTGTGCTCCTGCAGAATGCGCTCCAATTCACGCGCCCGATCCACAGGCACCACGGAATCCTGAGCGCCATGCAAAATCAGCACCGGAGGAAGCTTGCCGGCATCCTTTAAGAAGTGGTCAGCCAGCCCGCCGAACAGCTCAGCCACGGCGGCAATCCGGGAATCCTGAGTAGCCAGAGCAAGCGAGAGGTATGCGCCAAGCGAAAAGCCAAGCAGGCCAATGCGGCTTGCATCAACCCCCGGCTGCGTGGCGACGTAAGTGACAGCATCTTGCAGCGTTTCAAGCCATGCAGGAAAGTGCTGCTCAATCTGGCTGGGCGAGACCCAGGTATGACCGGTGCGCTCAAAGTAGTGCAGCACAAAAACATGTACGCCAAAGAGGGCTGCTTGTCCTGCAAAAGGATCAAGCCCATGAAGCGGCCCGCCTGAACCATGCACCAGGATAACGGCTGGATTTTTCCCTGTCCGATGGGGTGAATAATGTTCGATGTTGATTGTTTTTCCGGCACTTACGAATGAAGCCATAACTTAAAGGCCGCTTACTTGTCCGATACTCTCGTCTGTCTACGCGGCTTCAGGATCTGCCGCGGGATCAGGAATGGAAGATGGAGGATCACTCGTGGGAAATGAGTCGGCCAGTGTTTTGTCCAGCATCTTTTCACGCAATTCAGCTTCGTTGCTGGCAGGCCTCTCCTCAGGATCTCTGCCGCTTCCGCGATGTTCTGAAGCAATGTCTTTAAATTTTGCTTTGTCTGTATCGGAGTTCATTATCGGATTAGATGCTGTGGCGTGATCGACGAACGGCAATCTTCGTTCTAAAACGAGTGCAGATGGATGCGAATGGAGCATCATTTGACTGATAGAGGATAATCGGCTGAGGAGCACAACGGAAAGATGAGCGCACCCATTCGACCAAGCGACCAACGCGTGGCGCCGAAAACTGACGGCTCTCGCCAGCCCGAGCAAAATGAGGCTGCGCAGAACCAGGTCCCGCCGCTCACAAATTACAACCTCTTTCTGAGCGATCCCACGCTGGTGCAAGCTGTGGAACGCGAAGGCGCGGGCTGGGCTCGCCGGCAAATTGCCGAATTGGGTGAGTTCCTTGGTACGGAAGAAGTTCAGCGTTGGGGCTTTGAGGCCAATGAAAACGCGCCGGTCCTGCATACGCATGATCGCTACGGCAACCGCCGTGATGAAGTGGTCTTTCATCCGGCATGGCACAATTTGATGCGGACTTCGGTGGAAAACCGGCTGCATTGCATGCCTTGGGAAGCAGATACTCAGGTTGCTGCTGCGCGGTCACCTCGCAGCGGCGCGCACGTGGCGCGTGCAGCCCTGATGATGTTGACAGCCCAAAATGAAGCAGGGCACACCTGCCCCATTTCGATGACTTTCTCTGCTGTCGCGGCGTTGCGCGCAGAGCCGGAATTGGCAAGCCAATGGGAGCCGCGGATTCTCTCTTTAGCCTACGATCCCCGCTTTGTTCCGGCATCCGAAAAATCTGGCGTGTTACTGGGCATGGGAATGACAGAAAAACAAGGCGGTTCAGACGTGCGGGCCAATACCACGCGGGCGGAAAGGATCGGCAGTTCACGCGAATACCTGATTACCGGCCATAAATGGTTTTGCTCCGCCCCAATGTGCGATGCGTTTCTGATCCTGGCCCAGGCGCCGCAGGGGCTTACCTGCTTTCTATTGCCGAGATGGACGCCAACTGGCGAGCGCAACAAGTTCTATATCCAGCGGCTTAAAAACAAGCTGGGGAACCGCTCCAATGCTTCGAGTGAGGTTGAATTCGCGCAGGCTTGGGCACATCTAGTGGGCGAAGAGGGAAGAGGCGTGCATACCATTATCGAAATGGTCAATCACACGCGTCTCGACTGCGCCATAGCTGCTGCCGGGCTGATGCGTCAGGCTCTCGTGCAAGCCGTGCATCATGCGAGCCACCGGCGCGCTTTTGGGAAATTGCTGATTCAGCAGCCGCTCATGCGTAACGTGCTGGCCGACCTGGTAATTGAATCTGAGGCGGCCACTCTGCTGATGGTCCGGCTCGCCGGGTCTTTTGATGCACGTGGATTCGACGATCGTGAACGCGCTTTCTGCCGCATTGCCACAGCCATTTCCAAGTACTGGTTATGCAAACGCTCTCCCGTACAGGTTGGAGAAGCGCTGGAATGCCTGGGCGGAAACGGCTATGTGGAAGAGTCCATCATGCCGCGACTCTATCGCGAAGCGCCGCTTTACTCCATCTGGGAAGGCTCAGGAAACGTGATGTGCCTGGACGTCCTTCGCGCCTTAACCAAAGATCCAGCCACGGTTGAAGCCCTGCTGGCCGAACTGCAATTGACTGCCAGAGCTGACAAACGTCTTGATAGCTTCACCGAAAGCATTCAGGAAAAGCTAGGCGATAAAACCAGCAATGGATCATTGCGCGGTTCGAGCGAAGCAGAGCATTCAGCTCGAGAGTTGACGGAAAAGCTTGCCTTGGCGCTTCAGGCATCTCTCCTTCTGCGGCATAGCTCTTCCGCAGTCGCAGACGCGTTCATCGCCTCGCGGCTGGCTGGCCAGCATGGCCAGGCATTCGGCACGCTTTCTGCGAGCGTGAATACTGGTTCCATTCTGGAGAGCGTTTCCGGAGCGCTGGCTAAATAAAAAAGTCTTCGCGACCGGCGTTCAGGCCGCGAAGACCCACCAAGGAAAGAAAAACAGAAGAGTCACAGAGGCAAGCGAAAGGAATTCAGCAGGAACCTCTGTGATCTTCTTTGGTTCCCTATTAGCGTAGTGATGCAGGTGCACAATTCGTTTCACCTGAAGTTCTATTATTCTGAATTTTTAGCTGTTTGCGCAGGATAGAGGGCTTACTCAAGATCTCCCGCCACAATGGTCACATTCTCGCGGACAATCAGCCGGGTCCCGGTCATTTCTTTTATCTTCGGCAGCACGCCTTCAATGTGCTCCGCTTTGTCCACAAAAGTGAGCACCAGCGGCAGTTTTCCGCCGGCATCCACCAGCGTTGACGTTTTCACGCGGCCATGGCCGGTAAAGCCTGCAACGGCGTGCAGCACAGTTGCTCCTGCAATCTTTTCTTCACGCAGGAACTTGAGCAGTTCCAAATGGAGAGGCTTCCGGTGCCACTCATCGGACTCATTGAGATAGATGGAAACCTGAACAGCATTGCGAGGCTCAGTCATCAGAGAAGGGCTGCTTTCTTCCACATACAGATTCTACCGCTTACTGTAGTTTTAGACGGCCCGTGCAATCATGGCGCCCAATAAAATAGCTCCCAGGCAAAGCACGTTGTTGGCAAGAATGTTGGTTGCAAAGAGAAGCCAGTGGCCTTGCTCAAAGTACGACATAGTCTCAAAGGCGTAGCTCGAAAATGTTGTGTAAGAGGCGCAAAACCCGATCGCCACCAGCAGCCGCCAGCGCGGGTCCGCAAAGACGCGTTCCGTTGTCCAGATCAGAAAAAATCCCAACAGGAGACTGCCGGTGATATTAATGAATAACGTGCCGTAGGGGAACGCGGTGGTGCTGAATCTGGTAATAATTCGGCTTACGAAATAGCGGAAATTAGCGCCAAAGATGGCGCCGAGAGAAACCCACAAGTAGGACTTCCAATCGACAGAAAGTAACATGCTGATGGCTCCAAATTCAGAGATTTGATAGGAGTCATCAGCCGTAAGCGGCGGTTAAAGGCGAACTCCATCGCCTTGCGCTTATTAAATCACGTTCGCGTGCCGGACGCGATCAAACATTATAGCTAGCCCAAGTTACGGAGTTTAAAGGGTATAGTCTTTGTTTTCCACAGCTGCCATGAAAACGGTTCAATTGGAATTAACATGCTCGTCTAAAATGGTAGCCAGTACTGTTATACTCGTTGGCCTTCATACATGACCCTTTTGGAAAAACAAATGCGAGGTCTCACCGCAGACCTCTCCGGCACTATTTCTAAGCTGGCCGCGGGGGAACTGACTCCCAAAAACGTTCACCGCTTGCGCACCAACGTACGCAGGATAGAAAGCCTTGTGAGCTACGCGCATCCTGATCTGGATAAAAAGCTGGAACGAAGCCTGGAAAAAATGGCCGATTTGCGCAAACGGGCGGGCAAAGTGCGCGATCTGGATGTGCAAGTTAAGTTGTTGGATTCAATCGGAAACGGCTCTACGGAAAAAGATCGAAAGACGCTGACAGCCCTCCTGGACAAAAAAAGAAATCGCCAGGCAAAACGACTAGCTGCAGGGGTGAAGAAGGTTCAGGAATCCAAGTTCTTCGCCAGAATGCATCGAATTGCTGAAAGAGCAGGCGAAACGCCCGGTAACGTCAACCGGCCACTGGCCCCATTGGAAGAGGCCCGTGCGCAACTGGCGGAAATGGCCAAGGAATTTCCTTCTAATCGGACAATCAAATTTGGCCGTTTGCACGAGGCGCGAATTTCCCTCAAGCGGATCCGTTATCTTGCGGAACTTGCAGAAGAGTCGGCGGAGCAAAAGAGTTTTATTCGTGAGCTGAAGACCGTGCAGGATGCAATCGGGGATTGGCATGACTGGCAGGAATTGACACGCACCGCGGAAAAACGGTTTTCTGATCGAGTGAACTGCGCGCTGCTGCGCGAAGTACGGGCCCTTTTGGGCGCCCGGCATTCCGAAGCAACGTCTGCCATCAATAAATTGATTGCTTTGCCGTCGGGATATTCCTCCTCCAAGAAGCGGCCACGCTCCACATCAAATAGCCGAGCGCTCGCCCAATCCGCCTGATAAAAATGCCTGTCTTTGCCGCAGTTGACATCGGCTCAAATTCGGTAAGACTCAGCATTGCCGAACTGCGCCGTGGCCGCCTGGTAGCTCTTCATCAAGACCGTGAAGTCACACGTCTGGGAGAAGGTGTCTTCCGCGACGGCAATCTTGATCCCCAAGCCATGGCTGAAACGCTCAAGGTCTTGAGGCGCTTTCATCGCGCGGTACAGAGCCATGCCGTTGAGCGGACCCGTGTGGTTGGCACCAGCGCATTGCGTGACACAAACAGCGCGCGTTTATTTGCAGAATGGGTCAAGACCGTCACCGGTTGGAACCTGGAAATTATCAGCGGGCTTGAAGAAGGCCGCCTGATTCATCTTGGCGTAGTGGCCAACATGCGCACGCCTCCGCCCAAGCTCCTGCTGATCGATCTTGGCGGCGGCAGTTGCGAACTGACTTTGTCGGAAAGGAGCCATATAAAAGAGATTGTTACGCTTCCTCTCGGCGCTGTGCGCCTGACACAGGAATTCATTCATCATGACCCGCCAACCAAGCCTGAGTTGAAGCGGCTGCATGATTTCATTGCGCAGGAGACTGCCAATGTTTCACGCAAGATCATGCGGGCAGATGTTCGCGTTGTAATTGCGACATCCGGCACTGCAGCCGCGCTGGCCGGCGCGGCCCAGTCATTGCGCCTGACGCGCGGCGGGACGGTGCCTCAGGGTGTAGCGGAAAAATTGGCCAGGCGGCTGGCTAAATTGACGGAACGGCAGCGTGCTGCCATCAAGGGAATCAACTCTAAACGATCTCAAATCATTGTTGCGGGTGCAGCGGTGTATGCTCATGTACTCGATGCCTGTAACCTGAAAATGTTTCGTTACTCTCCGCTCGGGCTGCGTGATGGAATTCTGGCGCAGATGGCCGCCGAATACGATCAGCGGACCCGCTCCCATCGCCAACTTGAAGCAGACCGGCAGGACGTGCTGCTGAATACTGCACGTCGTTATGGTGTGGACCTGGAAAATGCCGAGCAGGTCCGTAAACTCGCACTTACTCTTTTTGATCAAACCAGGCGGATCCATGGATTGAATAAAGATTGCAGGGAGTGGATTGCAGCGGCGGCAATGCTTTATGAGGTTGGCACATACATCAACCCGGTCGGTTTGCACCGGCATGCATATTACGTGATCTCACGTTCGGAGTTGTATGGCTTCACTCCCTTACAGAGGGAGGTAATTGCCACTGTGGCGCGCTTTCAGGGAAATTCCAAACCGCAATTACGTGATCGGCTGATTAAGCTCCTGCCGGCACAGATCAGGTCAGATGTGATCAAGGCAACGGCGCTGTTGCGCGTGGCACGAGCTCTGAACCAGGGGCGGCTCTCGGCAATAGAGTCGATTCGAGTTACAGCACGTGGTGGTGAAGTTACTTTGTCAGTAAAAGCCGGGCGCGGCGGCGCGGATCTGGAGCTATGGGCCGCGGAAAAAGAACGAGTTTATTTTCGGGAAGTTTTTGGCCGCGAGCTGGACTTTAAGCTTGCCTGAAGGGCCCGGGCGATTTTTGGAGTCACCAGCCATTGTAGAGTTCCTGCGCGTCCGTTCAATTCCACTTTGGCCACGGCGCCCTTTTTAAATTCAATCTGCGCCGCGCCGGAGCTTGCGGAAACTGTCTTATTCAGAAATTCGGTAAAGCTGGGGTTATGTCCCACCACCATGACGGCGTCATATTTCTTATAGCGCGCAAGCATTGCCTGAAAATGCTCAAATTCCGCCTCTGGGCGCAATGCATCGTCGATCTGCACAGCAGTCTCGAAAGCCAATTCATTTGCCACCAGTGAGGCAGTCTGGCGCGCGCGTTTCAATGGACTGCTGATGATCTGATCGACTTGTACATCGAGATTTGCCAGCAGGCGTCCGACATAACGGGATTGCAGGATACCTTCTTCATCCAGAGGGCGGCGCTCATCTTTTTTCGGATTGAGCATGGTTTTGCCCGCGGAAGCATGACGCAAGAAATAAAGGAGCATAAATTATCGAGTGACCGCCTGTCTTTTTTTTCTGTTGGATGAAGTTTTTACCCTGGGAAAAACTGCCTCTGGAATATCGGCTGCCGTGGCAGCCCCTTCGGCTACTGCGATTAGAAAATCCTGGGCTGAAAAAGCAATTTCTCCGCGCCGGCGCGCAACGCGGGTATAACGTCCATTGCGGTCCAGAAAACGCGCTTTGACGTTGTCGGCCAGGTAAGCCGCAAGAATCTCACTTTTTACACGCTGCTTGAGTTGCTCGTCCTGTACCGGGCAGAGCACTTCAACACGCTCATAAAGATTGCGCGGCATCCAATCAGCGCTGGATATATACACTTCGTCATTACCGCCATTTTCAAAATAAAAAATACGGCTGTGTTCCAGCAGCCTGCCTACAACGCTTCGGACAACGATATTATCACTGACGCCCGGCACGCCCGGACGCAGTGAACACATGCCGCGCACCGTGAGATCAATCGGAACCCCTGCCTGAGACGCGCGATACAGGGCCTGAATCACGTTCTTATCGAGCAGGGAATTCATCTTGGCGATGATCCGCGCGGGCCGGCCATTTGCAGCGTGCTCGGCTTCGCGATGGATCTGTTCCAGAGTGACCGTGGCAAGATCAATGGGAGAGATGGCCAATGGTTCATAGTTGGGCGCTTCAGAATAGGCAGTCAGGTAATTAAAAACGGAATGCACGGCTGAGGTAATTTCCGGCGATGCCGTCAATAAGCTCACATCTGTGTAAAAGCGCGAGGTAATGGGATTGTAATTGCCAGTACCGATATGAGCGTATCGACGGGTCACGCCGTCAGGATCATGGCGCACCAGCAGGCACAGCTTGCAGTGGCTTTTTAAGCCAACAAGACCGTGGTACACCTGCACCCCTTCATCTTCCAGCGTACGTGCCCACTGGATATTGGAGGCTTCGTCAAAACGTGCTTTCAACTCCAACACTGCGGTGACTTCTTTCTCGGCTGCGGCGGCGGCAATCAGCGCGCTCACAATCGGAGAATCACGGCTGGTGCGGTAAATGGTTTGCTTCAAGGAAATTACGTCAGGATCGCTGGCTGCGCTCTCAATGAAATCAACCACCGCGTCAAAAGAATCATAAGGATGGTGCAGCAGCACGTCTCGCTTGCGCAGCTCTACAAAGATATTGTTGCTGCTTGGCGGAAGCCTAAGCTCTCTCGGAACCAAAGTGCGGTACTTAAGATCAGGCCGCTCAATTTCATAAAAGTTAAATAGCCGGGAGAGGTTGACCGGCCCTTCGGTGTGGAAGATTTGCCAGTCTTCCAGTTCAAAAGTCTGCTGAAGACGACGAGCGATCTCAGCATTTGCATTGGCATCAATTTCCAGGCGCACGGCATCACCTTTGCGCCTGCGGTGCAGCTCTGTCCTTACAGATTCAAGCAGGTTCCGGGTTTCTTCTTCTTCCAGATAAAGGTTGCTGTTCCTCGTGACCCGAAATGAAGCTGCCGAAACAATCTCATAGCCGCGATACATGCTGGCAGCATGGTAAGTGAGCAGATCGGCAAGAAATACGTAATCGATGCCTGTTTGCGAAGGCAGCCGCACCAGGCGCGGGAGAACTCTGGGCACCGTAATCACGCCCATATATGTGCCACTGGCGCGTCGCTTGCGTTTTAGCAGCAGGGCAATACACAATGCTTTATTTAATACTCGCGGAAAGGGATGCGCGGGGTCCACCGTGACCGGGGTGAGCAATGGATCAACTTCTTTTTCACAGTAGGAATCAATAAACGCTTCCTGCTTCGAATCAAGATCTTTCAGATCAAGAACGCGGATATTCTCGCGCTTCAGAGCCGGCATCAGCTTCAAGTTCCAGCATGCATATTGCTCCTGGACAAATTCGTGTGTCTCGCGGGCAATTAGTTCACGTTCCTGCTGGGCAGAAAGCGCGTCAGGGCCGGAATCGATAAACCCTTCTTCAATGCGCTGTAAGAGACCAGCAACCCGGACTTCAAAGAACTCGTCCAGATTGCTGGCTGAAATGGCCAGAAATTTCACTCTCTCAAGCAGGGGGTTATGCTCATCACTGGCTTCCTCCAGCACACGCCGATTGAAGGCGAGCCATGATGTTTCGCGATTAATGTAAAGAGACGGATCTGATACTGACCGGTGCATAACCTGGGTTGCGGCTGGCCTGGAGCCATTTACTGCGAATTTGCGCCTTACACCCATTGTAAATTGATTCAGAACCGGGTAATTCCAGCAGTATATTTCAAGCTAAAGTGCACATGAACTTTGCAAGGCAATCTATCTGGGTAGTTGACCCTGGGCGTGATGCCTTACGTCAGCTCCCCGGACCCAGAAAATAACGTCTTCAGCTATGTTCGTGGCGTGGTCGGCTACGCGCTCCAAGTTCCGGGCTACGATGAGTGTGTCCAGCAGGTTGCGATGATCTCCTGCCGATTTACTCATGGCCAGGTCTACGGCTTCAAAGATTTCGCGGTTCATGTTGTCCACCAGATCATCGCGTTCCAGCACAAATTGCGCCATTTCAACATCAGCCGTGAGAAACGCATTGAGGGCGTCCCGTACCATGCTGATGCTTAGCTGCGCCATACGTGGAATATCAACATTCAGGCCGGAATCAGGTCGCGTCGCCAGGTCCATCACACGCTCGGCAATATTAACTGCCTGGTCGCCAACACGCTCCAGATCAGCGTTGATCTTGATACACGCTACGATAAAGCGCAAATCGATGGCCATCGGCTGCTGCATCGCCAGAAGATCGATAGACATTTCATCCACATCGCGCTCGGCGGCATTGATTTTGGATTCGTCACGGAGCACAATCTGGCACAGCGACAGATCGCGGTTCTGGTAGGCCCGCACTGCGCGTTCCACGGCCTGCTCGGCCTGGCCGCCCATGGCCAGCAGCTTTTGTTTCAAATCGTCAAGACCCTGGTGGAACCGTGTACGCGTCATCCGAACCTCCCGGTAATGTAATCTTCCGTACGCTTGTCGGAAGGCTTGGTAAACATGGTTTCAGTTTTGTCCAGCTCCACCATATATCCCATCAGGAAGAACGCAGTAAAATCGGCCACACGGGCCGCCTGCTGCATATTGTGGGTGACAACCACCACTGTATATTCCTTTTTCAGCTCAAAAATAAGATCTTCAATTTTTGCGGTGGAAATGGGATCCAGGGCAGAAGCAGGTTCATCCATCAGCAGGACTTCCGGTTCCACAGCCAGCGCGCGCGCAATGCAAAGCCGCTGCTGCTGCCCGCCTGAAAGGCTGGCGCCTGATTTCTTTTTCAGGTCGTCTTTGACTTCGTCCCAGAGGGCCGCCTGTTTTAGCGACCGTTCTACTACGTTGTCCAACTCGCGGCGACTGCGGAAGCCGTTGAGTTTGAGCCCAGCAGCAACATTGTCATAAATCGTCATGGTAGGGAAGGGATTCGGTTTTTGAAAGACCATGCCAACGCGGCGGCGAATCCAAACAGGAGAAACGCCCTTACCGTAGACATCCAGGTCTCCAATTGAAACTTTACCTTCCACTCGAGTGTCGGGAAGCGTTTCATGCATGCGGTTGAGGCACCGCACAAAAGTGGATTTGCCGCAGCCTGAAGGGCCGATGATGGCCGTAGCTTTTTTCGCGGGAATTTCCATGCCAATGTTGAAGAGCGCTTGCTTCGCTCCAAACCAGGCGTTCAGATCTGCTACGTGAATGCCTGTATCCATTAGCTTGCTCCCTTGATGGTGCCTTGGTTGGCAATGAAGCGGAAGAGAATGACCGTAAACATAATCATGGAAATAAGCACCAGCGCGCCTGTCCAGGCCTGTTGGTGGGCTTGTTCATACGGCATTACGGAATACGCAAAAATCTGCAATGGCAGCGCTGCCGTGGGCTGAGTCAGGTCGGTGTTCCAATATTGGTTTCCAAAGGCGGTGAACATCAGCGGCGCTGTTTCTCCTGCAATGCGGGCGAAAGCCAGCATGATACTGGTGACAATTCCTGCACTGGCAGTGCGCAACACCACCGAGACGATGGTGCGCCACCTGGGAATGCCTAATCCAAGCGCGGCTTCTCGGATGGATTGAGGAACCAGGAGAAGGACCTCTTCGGTGGTCCGGGAAATGGTTGGGATCATCATGATGCCGAGCGCTACGCTTCCTGCCAGTAGCGAGAAGTGTTTCTGTACCACAACAACCATGGCGTAAGCAGTAAGGCCAATTACGATGGAAGGCACTCCGTTCAGCACATCACAGGTAAAACGAACAATATTGCCGTATTTATTGCGGCCGTATTCCGCCAGAAACACTCCGGCGCCAATGCCAAGGGGGACCCCAATCAGGCTGGCAAAACCCAGGAGCATCACAGAGCCTCCAATAGCGTTTGCCATCCCGCCGCCTTCTTCGCCTACAGGCTTCGGAATTTGTGTGAAGAATGCCCAGTTCAGCCCGCCCACTCCATGCAAAATGACGGTCCCCAGAATCAGAAAAAGCGGAACGGTCACAACCAGCGCCGCAAGTGTAATCATTCCAAGGGCCAAGCCATTGGAAAGTTTGCGCCGTAAAGAAATTGTATGGATAGATTTAAGCAAGGGCCCTCGCCGGCATGCCCCGTGTAATGGACCAGACCAGCAGCCCAGCCAGGGCGTTCACGATCAACGTCAAGACAAAGAGAACCAAAGCCATCTCTACCAGCGCACTGTGATAAACCTGAGTGGATGCTTCAGCAAATTCATTCGCGATTACGCTGGCCAGAGTATGTCCGGGTGCAAAGAGGGAGCGCATAATTTCCGGACGATTGCCGATGACCATAGTGACGGCCATGGTTTCACCCAAAGCGCGTCCCAGGCCAAGAATGACTGCTCCAAATATGCCTGGTCTGGCATTGCGGAGCACCGCCATCCGCAGCATTTCCCACTTGGTTGCGCCCAATGCCAGGGCCGCTTCACGCTGCACGCGAGGCACCGCCGTCACCACCTCGCGCGTAATCGATGCGATGATAGGCAGGATCATGATGGCCAGGATGACTCCCGCTGCCAGCATCCCCCATCCGTATTTTGGACCCGAAAACAAGCCGGTCCAACCAAAGTACTTGCCCAGAAATGGTTCCACATACAGGCGCAGGAATGGCGACAAAACGAAGATGCCCCACAGACCATAAATAACGCTGGGAATTGCCGAAAGCAATTCCACCAGCAAAGAAAGTATTCCGCGCAGACGCCTGGGACAAAGTTCTGTCAGGAAAAGAGCTGTTCCCACAGAAAGCGGGACTGCGATAACCAGCGCCACGATGGAAGAGACAATGGTTCCGTAGATAAACGGCAGGGCGCCAAAATCTTCTGCCACCGGGTCCCAGATTTGCTTGACCAGAAACTTGAAGCCGAATTTCGCGATAGACAATTGCGATTCGCGCAGCAACTCAATAATTATTAAACCCACGATTGTTAATACAGCTACTGCGCAGAGAATTACCAGACCGCCAAAAGCACGGTCCGCGAACACATTCTCGCGGGTACTGGCACGGTTTCTGGGTGCAGTGATGGGGGGGGCGTTGGCAGTCAGAATCGGTTTACCCACAGCAGCCTCATCAGGCTGTTTTGCCTTGAAAGGACTGCGCTCGGGCATGCTCTGCATGCTTGGAAACTAGCAGACGATTGTTAATACAGTGTTAAAACACCATTGCGGTACTCTTAAATCACGCGGGACATCATTCCATGCGCAAGGCAAGCATAGGCTCAGTATTCGCCGCTCTGCGGGCTGGAATCAGAGCTGCCAGGAAAGCCGCTGCCGCCAATACGAGAGTCGTGATCGAGAGGACCACAGGATCATAAGGCTTGACTCCAAATAACTGGCTTGCCATGAGCCTGCCGCCGAAAATGGTGGCCGGAAGTCCAATAGCAAGACCGATGCCGACCTGAAGAAAGGCCCCGCGTATGACCATCCCAAGCATATTGATGCGGTCCGCTCCCAAAGCCATACGAATGCCGATCTCGCTGGTCCGCTTTTCCACGGAATAAGAGGTAACGCCATAAAGCCCAATTGAAGCAAGAATCAACGCGAGTATCCCAAAGAATGAAGTCAGCTTCGCGATCATCGCTTGTTGCATGAAGTTGGCGTTCACCTGGGTTGCAAAGCTTTGGAAATCCACTATTGCAAGATCAGGGTTAATCTGTGACAGCAGCCGTCTCAGTTGTACTTCAAACCCCGGAATTTCGCCGCGGGTCTGTATCTCAATGGCATTCAAATATTTTGAACGATCTTCGAATTGCTGATAGCGAATGTCTGGATTGTGCACGCTTTGGCCTTCAGCAAGAAAGTACATCGGTCGCATCTTGCTGGTTGCCCCCCAGTAATTTGTATCCTCAGTGACGCCAACAATCTCAAAAGCACCAGGCTGCTTCAGGTCATCCCCAAAGTGTTTCCCGATAGCGTGTCCATCCTTGAAATATTTCTGTGCAAAGAAACGGTTTACCAAAGCGACAGCGCGTGTCGTGGGCGTGTCCTGTTCATTGATCGGACGGCCTTCCAAGATCTTGGTACCGATGGTATCGAAGTATCCCGGGCTCACGCGCAGCCAGGAGGCGTTATGATCGCGAGTTCCTGGCGCCGGAGGTGGTTCGCCCTCTATATAAACGCCTTCACCCCAGTTATCTCCTTCCATGGGACTATAAAGTGAAAGACTCACCCGCTGAACGCCTGGGACAGCGCATAAGCTGTCACGCAGTTGGCGGTAGAGTAGCTCCAACTTGTCAGTTTTATATCCGGCCATTTGCGGATCAATATGCAGTATGTAGCGGTTCGTCGTGATAAAGCCAAAATTCCTGTGTTGCATGTTGTTCAGGCTTCGAGTTAGCAGTCCTGCTGCACAGAGCAATATCAGAGACAGTGCGGCTTGCACCACGACAAGCGCTTTTTGTCCCAACGTTCCCCGTCGGCCAGTGGAACGGCCCGCGCCACGCAGGGCCTCGGCGGGATTTGCGTTTGCCGTCATCCAGGCGGGAGCGATCCCAAACAGGATTCCGGTCAGGAATGAAGCGGCAAAAGCAAAGGCCAGGACTGGAAACGACGGCGTGACGTGGATCGGCACATAGTCGTGTCCAAAAGCCAGACGCAAAATCATACGGGTCCCGGCAAAGGCAATTGCAATTCCGGCCACGCCTCCCATCATTGCCAGCACAACGCTTTCTGTAAGCGCCTGGCGCACCAAAGTGCTGCGAGGGGCGCCGAGCGCCGAACGGACGGAAATCTGCTGCTTGCGCGTTGCAGCGCGCACCAACATCAGGTTGGCTAGGTTCGCGCAGGCGATCAGCAGAACGAAAGCAGAAACCCACATCAAGAGATGCAGCCCATCCTGATATTCATCGCGCATTCGCTGCAAACCGCCTCCACCCGGAGAAAAGTGCAGTGTTTGCTTCGCGATCAGAGGCTTTGACCGGTCCTCAACCTTGCTTTCCGGGCTAAGCAAAAATTGGCGCAGTAGAACCTGCATCTGCGCTTCCATCGCTTTTGTGTCCGCACCTGGCGTCACGCGCCCGATGAGATCCAGCCAATCCAGGGCCGGATCGTCGAGAAGCGAGTTGGCTGGTTCAATGACCGGCTCGATAGCTAATGGGAACCAGAATGCAGGAGGATTACTCTGGATACGATCGCCAAAAAAGCCGGGAGGCGCAATGCCGACGATGGTGACTGGCTGCGCATTGACGACGAATCCTGCGCCGATGACTGAGCGATCTCCACCGAATTTTTCCTGCCATGTGCGGAAGCTCATCACCGCTACTGCCGGCATTCCTTTATTGTCGTCCTGCGGAGAAATCGTTCGTCCTGCATAAGCGGGTATGCCAAATGTGGAAAAGTAGTTTCCCGAGACAAACTCACTACGGAAGGATTCAGACGGTACATTGCTTCCTGCCCGGCGCACTCCAACCAAACTGCTCCCAGCCTGGAGGGCGGCCAACTCCGCGAAACCAGAAGTATGCTCTGCGAATTGTTTGTACTGCTCCAGGGAGAAAAGGGACCAGTTATCCTGCAGGCCGCCGTTAACACAGCAGTTTTCTTCATTGCCGACACGCAAAAGTTCTTCGGGCTTAGCCACCGGAAGCGACTTCAGTAGCACTGCATGTACCAGGCTAAAGATTGCTGTGGTAGCGCCGATTCCAAGCGCCAGAGTTAAGACGGCCGTTGCCGTGAACCCGGGCGCCTTGCTGAACTGCCGCAATGCATATCGAATTTCTTCCACAAACTGCATCGGTCCCCCTTGTTTGTCCTAAACCCACTCAGAGCACCGTGTTTTCAATCGCGACACAAATCCGCCCTGATTCGGCATGAGGATATATACCGATTTGGAGAGAAAAGGTTCCGTGAATATTTCGTTTTGTGGAATTTCCTTTGGATATGGGATGAGACGGCCCTTTTAAAAGAAATGGGTCGTAAGGCCGTCAGACTTCGATAAGAGAATCGAAAAAACGGCGCCAGAGAATGTCTGGCGCCGGAAACATTAAAAGCTGGCGTACAAGGCTTATTTTCTAGCAGTCTACTTTGCTTTAATTTCTTTGATCCGCGCTTTCACTTTTGCCGCCACGTTCTTGGGCAGCGGTGCGTATTGCAGCGCTGACGTCATAGACTGGCCTTGATCGACCATCCAGGTCAGGAAATCCACGAATGCTTTTTCCTTGGTGGCATCAGCCCATTCCGCCGGAACAAGCAGCCAGGTAAAGCTGCTGATAGGATAGGCATTTTTGCCGGGTGCATTAGTGATGGAAACGCGGAAATCATCTGGCATGTCTTTCACTGAAGCGGCAGCGGCCGTTACCGATTCCAGGCTGGCTTTGATGAAGTTGCCGGCTGCATTCTGCACACTGCCGTAAGACATCTTGTTAGAAACTGCATAAATCAGCTCAACGTACCCAATGCTTCCTTCAGTCTGCTTCACCATACCGGATACGCCCTCGTTACCCTTGCCGCCCAATCCAGCGGGCCAATTTACAGAGGCACCTTTGCCGACCTTGTCTTTCCATGCCGGGCTGACCTTGCTGAGATAATCAGTGAAGATGTAGGTTGTGCCGCTGCCTTCCGAGCGATGAGCCACAACAATTTCTTCATCGGGAAATTTGACTCCAGGATTGGCTTTGGCCAACCGGGGATCATTCCACTTCTTAATATTCCCGAGGAAGATATCCGCCAGCACGTCTCCGGTGAACTTCAGTTCGCCGGTCACACCAGTGACGTTATATGTGGGCACAACCGCTCCAAGTACTGTGGGAATATGAAAAACTTTTCCTGAAACCTTGGAGAGCTGTTCGTCCGTCATGGGACCGTCGCTGGCCCCAAAATCCACGGTTCCTGACGTGAGTTGCTGAATGCCACCGCCGCTCCCAATGGACTGATAATTAATCTGAACATCGTTATGGGCATTGTGATATTCGCTGAACCACTTCTGGTAAATCGGATTCGGGAAAGTGGCTCCCGCGCCGTTTAAATTCGTTTCCGCGCTGCTCACGCCGGCCAAAGCGGCCACAAGCGCTAGTGCCATCGCTAGTCTCAATTTCATTGCTGCTCCTCAACGTTAGTATCCGTATCTACGAGATGAAGCTAACAAAGCAGTGTTAAATGAGTGTTAAAACAGGAGCGAAGCATCAGGCTTCAGGCAGCAGGAAGAAGAAGGTGGTTCCGTGCCCAACAGTGCTTTCCACGCGGACCGCACCGCCATGATTCAGCACAATGTGTTTTACGATTGCCAGGCCCAGCCCGGTACCGCCGCTCTCTCGCGAACGGGCCTTGTCAACGCGGTAGAAGCGCTCAAAAATACGCGGCAGATGTTCCAGAGCGATGCCGGGGCCAAAATCCTGCACAAAGAACTCTATTCCATTTTCACGTTCATGCGCTCCAACAACAATTTTCTTCCCGCTCTGGGCGTAGCGTAAGGCATTGCTGATAAGGTTGCCGAAAACCTGGTGCACAGCATAATTGTCCGCCAGCACGGTCCAGTCTGGAATTTCTTCCAAAATCAGGTCTACCTGCGCGGCGCGCGCATCTTCCTGCAGAGAGGAAGCGGCTTCGGTGAGTAACTGGCGGGCAGAGTGGGCGCGCAGATCTAACTTTTCTTCGCCGGATTCAACGCGCGCCAGGACCAGCAAATCCTCAGTGAGCCGTCCCATGCGCTCCGCATTACGACGGATTACCTGAAGAAAATCACGGGCATTGTCATTGATAAGGCCGTCGGATTCAAGCAGTGTCTCCGTATATCCACGGATTGAGGTGAGCGGGGTGCGCAGTTCATGGGAGACATTCGCGATGAAATCACGCCGCGTCTTTTCCACCCGTTCCACCTCAGAAATGTCATGAAGCACACTGACCACGCCGCCGTCGGGCAGAGGCTCGGCGGTCACAGAGAAAGATTTACGTCCGGCGAGGGAACTGACGATTGTGCTTTCGCGCTTTTTCGATTGCAGGGACTCGTGCAGCGTAGCTAGAAAATCGGGATGGCGAAGCAGTTCGATCACGGGCACGCCAATGCGTACGGGCTGATGGAGAATGCCCGCAATAGCGTGATTGGCCCATCGAACCTTCATGTCTGGCGAAACGGCGATTACACCGTCCGTCATGCTATTCAGTAGCGCTTCCAGCTCTGCCCGGCTTTCCCGTATAGCGGTAAAGTTTTCTTCCAGCCGGCGCGCCGTACGGTCCAGGGCCATGGCAACCTGGGCAATCTCATCTCCGCTGCTCTCTGCGATGCGGGCTGAAAGATCGCCGCCGGCAACCTGCTCCGCAAAACGGACAATGCGCCGCAAACGGCGGGAAATAATTTCGGCAATAGCCGCAGCTAGAACCAGCGCCAGTAGCAGCGCCAAAAGCGAGGCACGCAATAAATTGGCACGGATGGAAGCAATTTGGTGCTGCACACTCGAAAGCGGATAAGCTAATCGAACGACCTTGTCACCGCTGGGTACTGCAAGGTAAAGGAACTTAATACCCACAGTATTACTAAGCCTCGTGGAACTGCCAGTTTTGCCGCTGAGAGCAGCCGCAACTTCTGGCCGGCCGGCATGGTTCTCCATGGTTTTCGGATCGGCTTCTGAATCTGCCAGCACAAGGCCATCATGCGCAATGATGGTGACGCGAGTTTCTGTAATGCCGGCTTCCTCGGATGCCATCTGCTGCAAAGAATGCTGGTGGTCATTTTCCACGCGCAAAGCAAATGCTTGCGTATTTTGAACAAGCAGCCGCTCAATGTCACTGCGGACGGCATTTTCCCAGGTGTGACGGATGCTGATGTCAAGCGTAAGCGTGGCGGCGGCAATCACCACCACAAAAGCCCCCATTGCTTTAAGGAAGATGCGGTTTCTCACGTGGCGGTCTCAATCTCGCATCAGCTCTGCGGGAGGATATTAAAAACCCGCCGCTGAAACCACTCAGTTGATTGGCTTTTTGTCGGCACTGGTGATTTGGTAAGCGGTTAGAGCCTGCCCAGCATCCGCGATGACATCGCTTTTGTTGAACTGCAGTTCCTGACCTGCATCTTTAAGCATTTCTTTCGACACTGGCTTATATGCAGCAGAAATATCACTGGCTTCAATTTTGCCGCCCTTGGCTTTGGCTGAGGTCACGCCAAATGCCGCATCACCGTCGAAAAAAACACCTATGGCAACATCCTTTTCTGGCGAAAAGAAAAGGACTGCGCTTCTGCCCGGCTTTTCGTCTTTGAGCTTCAGAAATGGACCTAGATCGCCATCCTTGAGTGCCGCCGCCCAGGTCTGGGAATCAACGTACACCGCCAAAAAATTGTTGAAGTCCTGAGGTTGCGTGTTGCCGGCTATCTTTGCAGCGGCCTTTACGAGTGCAAGCGGACCACTCTTTTCTGTATCTTTTGCTGCGCCTGGCAGGCTCTGCGCCGTGGCGAGTGCTGAGATGAGAAAAGCGACAATAAAACATGAAAGTATTCTGAATTTCATGCCAACACTATACTTGAAATTCCTCTCCCTCATATCGAGCATATTGAGCCTGGTGAAAATCACGGCGATCAGCCGGGGATGCTTTTGATCGCTACTTACTCATTTCAAACTTATAACCGGCGCCGCGAACGGTCTTGAGATAGACGGGGTTTTCGGGGTCTTGCTCAATCTTTTCGCGCAGCCGCCGTATATAGACATCAACCGAGCGTGGTGTGACAAACGAAAGGTCGCGCCACACTGCGTCAAGCACCTGATCGCGGCTAAACACGCGCCCTGGGTGCGAAGCAAGAAAATGCAGGAGCCTGAATTCCGTGGCCGTTACCTCTTTAAGCGCACCGCGGACTGTTAACGTCATGGAATCACTGCGCAGTTCGAAGTCGGGCGTGGTAATGCTGGTGGTCAGGGGCTGCTCAAAGCGCCGCAGCACCGCTCTCACCCGTGCCGTAAGTTCCCGCGTCCCAAAAGGTTTGGTAATGTAGTCGTCAGCGCCAAGATCCAGGCCACGGACGCGATCTTCTTCGCTTGTCTTGGCTGTGAGAAAAATGATGGGAACACGGGCCAGGTTACCGTTCTCACGGATTTGGCGGCACACCTCATATCCGCTGTTGCCGGGCACCATGATATCCAGCAGAAAAAGCGCGGGTGCTTGCTTTCGCGCCAGCGGCAATACGTCGTCGCCGGAAACACATACTCGCACGTTGAATCCAGCCAATTGCAGATGATGGCGAATAAGGTTTCCGATATCGGCGTCATCTTCTAGAACAATAATATTTTGCTTCACGTAAATTTCCGCAGCTTCCGTTACCGATTCTAACCTGAAGACTGTAAATTTGGACGCACAAGAGGCGCGGATTGTAAGCGGCTGGCATGGCTGCTACCATCAAAGCGTGAACCGCTTCAAAATTTTTCCAGCAAAAATAGCGTTTGTGATGGCTTTCGCAGCTTCGATTGTGATGTATGCTGCCACGCCAAACGCTGTAGTCCTTCCACCTGTTCCTTCCACTGTAGACTCAATCACCCCAGCCGAATTGCGCATGCATCTGGAATTTTTGGCCTCAGAAGAACTAGGTGGCAGATATACGCTTTCGCCCAGTTTTGGCATTGCAGCCCGCTATCTGGCCTCACATTTGGAGGGCTACGGATTTAAAGGTGCTGGCGAGCATGGCGAGTTTTTCCAGACATTCCAGGTAGTTTCAGCTAAACCTGATGTATCGAAGATCTCTGTTGAGATTACTGCTGGAGGCAAGACAAAGAATTATCCGTTTGGGGATGTTTATGCAGGCCAAAGCAGCGGCAGCGGCGAAGCCCAGGGGCAAGTTGTTTTTGTGGGAGCTGGGATTTCGTCGCCTGCGCAGCAGCATGATGACTATTCCGGCCTGGATGTGAAAGGAAAGATTGTTTTGATCGCACCCGGTGTTCCTGCCGGTGTGGATTCTTCCCATCTGGAGGAAATGGAATCAGGCCAGGGCGCCGCGAAAGCCCACGGCGCAGTTGGTATTTTGCAGCTGCCTCCGCAGCGATTCATTGAATTGATGAAAGGAAAAGGTTTTCAGGAACGTGCAGCCATGCGCGAGACTGTGCGCCTGGCGCGAGACGCTGAAGGCAAGCTGCCAATGCTTACCCTGGGACCGAATCTTGCAGAAGAGCTTTTCTCCGCCGGCGGCATGGATTTGAAGAATGTGTACGAGATGATCGGCCACAAGCAAAAATTGCAGCCCAGAAAATTGAATGTTTCCGCGAAGATGGCCGTCTCAATGCAGCTCACGCGGACCAATACGCAAAATGTTGCAGCCATTCTTGAAGGCAGTGATCCCAGGTTGAAAAATGAGTACGTTGTATTCAGCGCGCACTATGATCACCTGAAGACCAGCCCAAGCGGTGAGATATATCCCGGCGCTGACGATGATGGTTCCGGTACGACAGCCGTGCTGACCATTGCACATGCCATGGCTCTGGAGCGGCCAAGGCGCTCAGTGCTGGTGATGTTCCATGCCGGTGAGGAGCTTGGTTTACTGGGATCGGAATACAACACCGACTATGCCCCGGTAGTCCCGCTAAACAAGTTGGTTGCAGACTTGAATATTGACATGATCGGCCGCTCAAAGCCGCCCGGTGACAAAGAGTTGGAGGATGAGCATCTGACTGACGCGAAGACCGTGTATCTGGTGGGATCAAACCGCATCAGCCAGGAACTGCACCAGATCAGCGAAGAAACCAACTCCGAATTCCAGAAGATGAAGCTGGATTACCACTATAACGATCCCAGCAACCCGGAGCAGATCTACTTCCGCTCAGATCACTGGAATTACGCCAAACACGGCGTGCCGATTATTTTCTATTTTGATGGCACGCACGTGGACTACCATCGGCCTACAGACACAGTGGACAAAATTGATTTTGACAAATTGACCAAAATCACGCGCCTGGTGTTTGAGACGGGATGGCGTCTGGCCAACCTAGACCACAGGCTGACCAACACACATTAATATCCAGCTTTGGCAGCCTTTACCTGAACGACAGGCTTCTTTTCCTGCATGTAGGTGTCGATTACCACGTCAAGCCTTTCGAAAAATGACGCTGGTTTTGCCCCGGAATCGGGGGAGGGAGAAGTCTTCGGGGTCAGAGCGCGCATCAACTCGTTCACACGCTGGAGACGATTGGCTTGCTGCTCCTGGTCCATTCCATTGGCAGCGTAGCTGGCGGCTTCTTCAATGTAAAACCATAGAATGCGGCGGAGCTGGTCAATCTCCGCTTTAAAGTCGTTGAATACCTGAATTCCATCGGCATCTTCCAGAATTTTTGCAAGCCAATGATCTCTTCCAGCTTCGGAAAACTCGACGTGTATTTGCGCCTGTAAACCCTTAAGCTCGCTGGTAATAGCCTGAATCCTGTGCAAGATGGCAGTTTTGATCTGCGGTTGGCGCTGCCATGAACTGAGCTCTAAACGGCGATCGGTGTTGCCGGCTGGTTTCATTGGTTGCTTTCCAATTGAGGATGTCTAAATCAGGTGTACCAACATAACGGCAGAGCGAGCAAAAGGTAAGGCTGGAAAGTGAAAGTTACCAAGTTAGACAATAGAAATTGAGGCATTCTGGGATTTCATAACCGCCGCGCAAGCACCAGTGTGATGTCATCAGGCTGCTCGGTGGAACCAATCCAGTCCTGGACGGCGGAAACTGCATGTTCAGTAATGCGCTCTAAAGGCAAATGCCGGTATGCAGCAATTGCTTCCACCAGCCGGTCTTCGCCAAATTCTCCAAATTCGTTTTCCGGTTCAGTGATGCCATCGCTGAAGGCTATGAAGATATCGTCCGGGTACAATTCCACGGTTTCTTCCGCGTAGTCTCTCTCTTGAAAGAGGCCAACCACAGTTCCCCCGGTTTCTAAACGGCGTACCGAACCGTCGCGGGCCAGAATAATGGGGGGAAGGTGGCCGGCATTGGAATACGTCAGCCGATGTCTCTGGTCGTCATAAAAGCCAAGAAAGAGCGTGGCATACTTTTCTGGTTGCGTACTCTGAAAGAGATGCCGGTTCAGGAGCCAGAGCATCTGGGCAGGAGAAGGGGGTGCTACATGGGATTCAACCGTGGCAATCCTGCTGGTAGTGCCATAGGCGGTAGAAGTGCTCACCGCAAACATCTGCTCCTGCTCATAGGCCCGGACAGCGGAATGGATCGTCGCCATCAACAACGCGGCTGAAATTCCTTTACCGCTGATATCGCCCACCGCAATCCCAATCTTGTCTGGGCCATAGGAAAGAAAATCATAGTAATCGCCGCTTACAATGCGCGCAGGACGGCAAATGCCATAGAGTTCCAATGAACTGGTGCCCGCAATGGCCTGAGGAAAAAGTTGTGCCTGTACCTCATGCGCAATTTCCAACTCGCTTTGCAGACGCTCTTTCTCCTTCTGCTCGGCAATCAGGCGCTCAAGGTTGTCGGTCATGGAGTTGAAGGAAACCTGGAGTGCTGCCAGTTGGTCTTGCTCCCTGACCTGAATGCGATGCCTGAAATCGCCGCGATTGATGTGCTGGGTTGCTTTATAGAGATTGGCAACGGAATAAGTGATCTTGCGGGTCAAGCTGATGCCGATGAGTAACGCGACAAGCACCATGATGACAAATGCAATGGCAAGGCCGATGAGAACAATCACGACCGAGCCGCTCGCAACTCCCATGGAAGCCGTTAGGTATGAATAGACTGTTGAAAGCCGTGTAGTGCCGCCCAGGATTTTTGTCTGGGAGGTCCCGGTTGTCCAATCGTTGGCTTGAATGGGACCGCCAAAGGTGAATTCACGGTCCAATGTCATTACTGGACCGGGCACCGTTCCGGCACTGATCCTTTCGAATGGCAGAGATCCTTTCTGTGCGGCCAGTTCTGCGGCATTTGATACTGAATTCTCCAGTTCGCCATCACCTGCATTGAGCAAAGAATCCAGAGAACTGAGGTTAAGCGATCCCAGTTTATTCGCAATTCGCGCCAGGAATTTCTGGTCGAATGGAACGCTTGATACCACGAGCCTGGAGCCTGTAGAACCGGGCAGGGAGTTCGCGGCGCGCAGGTAGAGATGTTCCTTATCACTGACCAAACCGGTGAAACCATCTTTTATCCACCGAGGAAGGGAAGATGCGGGAAGAATACTGATGGAGCGCCCGGGAAACGCAACATCTGTTGCAGCGATCCGCTCGGGAATACCGTTATGACGGGTTATTTCTTCCACAGCGGCTGTATTGGCGGCCGAGAGATTAGTTTCTTGCCCTTTAATTTCCGATACAGCGATAAACGTGGCAAGATCGCCAAGCACCAAATAGCCTGCCCCTAGCGCCAGAGCGACCGCCAGCGTTACAGGAACCCCTCCGATGAAGAGATACGTGACGATCAGGCGGTTGCGCACGCTCCACATCACGTGGCTTCTAAACCAGCGCAAGGCAAGGAACAAAGCAAACAGGGCGAAAACCCAGCCCAGAAATGTTGTCCAGCCATCGAGTGTGGCTGCTGCCTGCGCACTAATGGTGATTTTTATGATCCATTGCAGCAGAAGCAGGATTGCTTCCGTAATGGCCAGATAGAGAGTAGCCAGAGCCATCCGTGTGCGGGGAATCAGCCCCACAGAGGCAAGCTTGCTCGTGATTTTAGACCAGAAAGCCAAGCTTTAGAGATTATATCGGGTAGGTGTACAAGGCCGTATGTAAACAAAAGGACCAATCCCGAGACGTTAAATCCGGCCGATTAATTCTTCATGGAAACTCACGTCATAAGCAAGGCTTAATCCACCAGCAGCAGCCTTAAGCCGCCGGTAAGATCCAAGAGCATCAATGCCAAAGACGTGGCGCAACGCAGGCAGACTGGGAGACGAAAGCAGGAACTTAAAGGGCGAAGGCAGGATGAGCCACAATTTCAATTTTGCGAGCGCCAGGATGGAATAAAGCCTGAATTCCGTCGCGGCTTGAACCAATTCCTGCGCTAATATCTGCCTTTGACTACATCTCGCAGGATCGCTGCCCTCACTTTTTATCGCTTCCATGTTGCCCCATTCAATTAGCACCAATGAATTATGAGACATTCGGAGGAGATACTCGCGCATACGATGGATGCGTTTGCGCTGCCAATCGGCAAATTCCTCACGGGACATTCGCAAGCGGAAACTCGCTTCCTGACCTGGATCCAAAAGCGATTCGAACTCCTGAGGCTCGGCAGCACGCAGGAAGGGCGTTACATCGTCGATAGTGCGCCGGGGAAACTTTCCCCGAAACTGTATGGCCGTGTAGACGGCAAACAACAGCAGAATGCCGACCAGGAATATTACGATGAAATCGAACATCATCTTCCTAGAATGCCTTTCACAGCCTTAGTATGCCGCCTGAGTTCAACAATCATTTGATCAGGAGTGAGTGCCGGCTCCCAGTTCGCTGACTGGGATGGTTCTTTCCTGGCAAATGTGGCCAGCCATATGGCGACAGCAATAATGTACGCTATGGGAGGGGTAATTCTGACAATAGGGTTGAATTTCGTTCCGAATTCGGAACGTAGCAAGTAAACCACTAACGTTCCCGCGGCGGCGACTCCGAATCCGAAAACCACGCCGAATGCATGTTGGCGCCAGCGCATCTGAAAGAACCGAACCAGCATTATAAATAGGCAAAATATTCCAAATTGCAGGAATCCGACGGCAATTTCCAGCGAAATCAAGGCGGATGTCAGCGGCCGTGTGTCCGGTGCGGGATGGAATATCGCACGAAGAATAGCGATACCCAACATCAATACCCCGATTCCTGGAAAAACCAGTTTGAACCCTGAAATGGAAAGAAAATTTCGGAAAACCAGATGAAATGCTTCCTGGAGCGCGAAAAAGGTGACCAAGACAGAAAAGGCTTCGCTTACCCAATAGACGGCAAAATACACGGAGGCATAGTTCTGCACTGCAATGAGCGCGACGGTGCTCACAACAGAAAGGAAAATGCAAAAGCTGAAAAAACGGAATTGGCGATAAAACCCTCGCGCAAGCAGCAAGAAGCAGAGATATCCTTGCAGTCCTGTGCCTGCTAGAGCCATCGCTAATTCCGCATTTTTCATGAATGGTGAGTGGTTAGCTTAACCCACCCACATGCCAACCACCAACTAACTTCCTAGGCAAATTGGGGGTGGCAGGGGCACTGGAACCGGAACTCCAGATCCGGCTTGTATACCGCCGACAACTGCTGATAGTAGTGTTATAACCAAGAGATGCATAATATTTTTCCGCATGTTTCCTCCTAAAAGTTAAGACGATGTGTTTCCTTGCGGGCCCCACAAAGAAAATCTTGACGGCTTTGCCGCTGCATTACGAAATTCGAACCAAAATAAGGGACGGGATCGACGCACAAGGGGAGATTTTATCGCTGATAGCGGCATTTCCGCCGCGTCCATATAAACTAATAAAACAATAAACTCCGCAATTTCATGGCTATGTAAACTCCAGGCCTTCATCATCCGTGCTCGTTGGTTCATCTGTTTCGGATGTGAAATCAGATGACAAGTGTGCACCCGCCAGCAACATCAGGCCGGAAATAAATGCCCAAAACATCAGCGCAACAGAAATCGAGAAGGCCTGACCATACACTTCCTGAAAGTCCAGCCATGGCAGTGCTTTTATGTAAAGCACCTTCCCTACTTCCCAAAGCACACCCATGGCAACCGCGGCGGGCAGCACGCTCCGGGCTTTGATTTTTCCATTGGGCAAGATCCAGTAGATCAGAAAAAAAATTGCGATACTGGCCAGGGTCGCACAGATTTTGAGAGCAACAAAAGTTGCAGCCCGAAAAATGATATTTTCATTGCCACGCATTATAAAAGTTAATACCAGCTCATTTCCCGCAGCCAGTCCCACTGATGCCAGCGCCAGGATTCCGCAGGCGAAAGCCAGCACCAGAGAAATAATCTGATTACCCAGATACGAGCGGTTTTTGGCGAAACCCCAGATGCGGTTGAACGCCACTTCCAAGGGCACAAAAACTCCAGTGGAGGTGACCAGCAAAATCACTAAAGACGCCATCTTGACGCGCTGCCGCGTCTTTACCAGATAAGTGAGATTTCGAATAACAAAATCCTGTCCGGCGGGCAGATGGTCTTTCAATAAATCAACCACAACGTTGAACATGCTTTGTGAGTGGAAAACGTTCCGAATCAACCACATAAGCAGGACCATGAAGGGGAAAAATGAGAGGATGGCGTTGGCCGCAACCGAAAAAGCAAACGTATGCGCCTCTGTCCTGCTTAAGTAGCGCAACGTAGGCCAGCCGCGATGCACCAGCATGTATCTCCACGGGCGCAGCAACAGCCTGGCAGCCTGTGAATCTTCGGCTGGCGCGGGCGCGCTTTGCACGGCTGATGAAATTGAACCAGAAGGCATGGATATCCTGCAAAAATCGTAACAGAAAACGCCATCTTTCCAGTTTTTATAAAAGCTAAACTTCGGAAAACGAAAGTTGCTCAAGGTGTTTCCCTTTCGTGTCTGGCGCAATGTGCAATAAAGTGCTTTACAAAAACCAGAGTTCCTGAATATTATGCCTAGCTCCCGGCGTATCACCCGCAGGGCGCACTCTGGTTGATGTTTTTGTACAGCAGTTGAACTTCGCCGAACGATCCGGTTGCTGGAGGTCGCCCGTAAGCAGGGCCTTCCGGTACGGCAGCCCCATCGGTTGCGGAAAAGAGCTATCTGGCCGGCAAAGCAACAACCTTTTTTCTCCACCTGAAATATCAGGGGAGATTTCAAATCTGAAGCTGAGGCGAAAGGAGTTGCATTTGTGAAAGAGAAGGGAACAGTAAAGTGGTTTAACGGAGCCAAAGGCTATGGCTTCATTCAACGCTCAAGCGGGGAAGATGTTTTTGTTCATTTTTCCGCGATCCAGGAAAATGGCTACCGGACTTTAAACGAGGGCGAAACCGTGGAATACGAGCTCATGAAAGGTCCTAAGGGCTTTCTGGCCGCCAATGTGCTGCGCGCTAGCGCAAACTAACAGGCATTCAAAACGCGCGCTTCCCCTTGCTGCGGCAAGGGGATTCTTGTTCAGGCCAAGTATTGAAAGTTGCTAAATAACAGGGTTGTCTCTAATTCCTCAGCTTGGCCAGCAGATCCTGTGGATGCACAGGTTTTGCCAGGATCTCAAATTCATGGCCCTGGGCGCGGGCTTTTTCCAATAGATCCGCGGTGGCGGCCTGACCGGAAAACAGAAGGATCTTGCATCCAGGTAACACCTGGCGGATGCGGATTGCGGCCTCAATGCCGTTCATGTCCGGCATAATGACATCACTAATGATCAAATCTGGCTTCATCTCCCGTGCGCGGTCCACTGCGGCTGTCCCGGTATAAACCGCAGAGGCATCAAAGCCATTCTGGTTGAGGATGATCGCCAGAGTATCGGCAATCACACGCTCGTCGTCCACCACCAAAACGCGGGGTTTGGAAGGCTGGCCATTGAATGTCAATTGGGGACTCCTGTGACGGTAAAGATCAGAACCGATTATAAAGACAGTTTGATTATAACGTGACAACTCACCCTTAGCAGAGATGTCATCCTTACCAGAGATGCTGGTTGAGCAAAAATAGTGGGCTGATGAGCCAACCTGTAAATTTTTTGCGGCTTCTCACAATGTGACGAAACCAGATGGAGGAAGCTTAAATGCGCAGGGCAGCCACGCGTATTCTGTTTGCGCTGATTGCCACGGTGATGGCATTTGCACAGACTCAGCCAGCCACCAGCAATAACCCGGCGACCAAGCCACAAGCACAGACTCCTGCAACACCGAATAATGGAACTTCCCCGCAGCCTGCCCCACCTTCAGCCGATATTCCGCAGGCCAATGATTCCCAAAGCCAGACTTCAGGCCAGGAGAACGCGCAAGGGTCAACTGTAATACAACCAGCCTTAGGACTTGATCAGGCCATTGCGGGAACGGAAATTCATGCTGCTCTCGACACTCCGCTTTCGACCAAGACCTCAAAATCTGGAGACCGGTTTACCGCAACTATTACTGATCCGGTGCGCGGTGGCAATGGCGCGATAGTCATTCCCAGCGGATCGCGCGTGGAAGGTGAAGTGGCTGATACAGAAGAAAGCAAGACCCTGGCCGCTTTGCGTGGCAAAGGCAAACTTGACTTGCGCTTTCGTGACCTGGTGCTGCCCAACGGGCAAAATCTGCCTCTCACAGCGACCCTGATTTCAGTACATGATACAAGCGGCACAAACAGTAAAAGTTCAGGCAAAGAGAGCCAGAGCGCACGCAACAAGGATATAGCGACGGATGCAGGAAGTGGGGCTGGGGCCGGCGCCGATACAGGTTTGGTTTTTGGCGGTCCTCTGAAGGGTCTCGCGATTGGCACGCTCGCCGGGGGTGGCTATGTTCTCGCTACCAAAAGCAAAAATGTGAATTTGCCCGCACAAACCGGAATGGTCATCCGTCTTGACCAGCCTGTGAGTTCAAGCGCCGCTTCTGTGCCGCCACAGAGATAAGTGCAATTAAGAGCCCATGACAAATGCCATCGCACATGCGATGGTGTTTCGCTTGCGCAAGCTCCGGGGCCCCCGAATTAAGAAAGGTGAATGTACGCGCTAGGCCGCTTTGCGTGTCTTGCGCCGCCGCAGCCGGGCTGCTTCTCTACGCTTCTTGCGCTGCCGCAAGATTTTCTTTTGCCGGGCGACTTCTTCCTCAGAAAACATGGTTCGCCGACACCCTTTCAGGCCACAATAGCATGGCGCTTTTTCGCCGGGATCGCCATCAAACAAGTTGTAATCGTAGGTAAGTTCTTCTCCGGCCTCAATGTCACGCAGAGCGATGATCCAGATGCGATTTTCGATCTGGTCGGTTTCGCAGTTGGGATCGCACGTATGGTTCACGAATGCTGCCATGCCAAAGCCGTCAATGATGGTATCGCCGTCATCCATGGCAAAAAGATAGGTCACTTCGGTGTCCGCGTACATGCCCTCACAGGCTTTGGAAGTGAGGCGGGGGCCGGTGTATTCAAGGACGCGCGTCCCATTTTTGAGAGGGGCCGTTGTGTAAACTCCGGCCCCGTGCAACGAAGATGATTTAACGATTAGAGCCAATGGAATATCCGCAAAATAGATTCGGACAGCAGGAGCACGTTGTAATGCGTCCAGCCGTCGCGCTCTAATTTAGCAGACTATACAGTTTTTGGCTGGCGCTGCACGGCGCGTTGCAGTGTTTTATCCAGAGCTGCTTTTGCGGACTGGTAGTCCTGGGGGCTGATCTTGCCCTGTAAACGGTCTGACTCCAACTGAAAGACTTCTTCTTTCATGGCTTCCATCAGCATGGCTGACCGATCTTGCGGCTTCACCGGCATGGCCGCGCTTGTGCCTTTATTTGACGTGTAAACAATAGTTGCGCCCGCAGCCAAGAACAATGAGAGCACACCCAGAAATAACCACTGGCCTGAGTGCAACGGATCAGGTCTTTCATTTGGGACTCCCAGGCCGCCGCCCGGGCCAGCAGGCTCTCCGCGCCTACCACCATTGGAGTTGTTTGCAGTTTGCTCCTGTTCGCGGGGCAGCTCTCCTTTGCCGGAAATCTCAAATGCAACTTTCTGTTGGGACGTAATATTTTTCGCGATGAAAAAGTTTACATTCTTAAACTGCGGATTACTCTGCGTCTGATACAAGGTGCTATCGCTTGCCGCAAAGTTAATGGTATTGGGGGCCGCCACCATCAGGCTTTGCGTGGGCAAATCTGAACGCGGGTTGATTGTGAGCTTGCCGGTATAGGGAACGGTATAGACCACATGAAACTGGGTTGCGCCGGGGCGTATGGGGAAGACAAATGCATACTTGCCTTTTTCTTCCGTTGGAGCCATTGCTGCCTTCAACTGGGTTTTGCCGGTTTGCACACTGGTTTCGGCAATCGTGGCATTCTCAGGCAGATAGATCTGAAAGGTGCGCTGTCCCGTAAGAGTTTTTGGAGGCTCTGATCTATTAACGACAGTATAAAATTCTTCGCCGCTCAGCGTTCCTCCGTCGTCACTGGTTTGGAAAGCCATTACGTGATCGACAATACTGATTTCCTTAATGGTTGTAGCAGAGTCAAAGACCCGCAGGGCCACCGGGACACCTCCGGGCAAGGCTGCCTGTGTGTACGTTACGCCCTGGTGCTCCACCCATACAATGTAAGGCTGCTGCGTCGGTTGAACGTTAAAGCTGAATTCGCCTTTTGCATTGGTCTTGGTTTTGGCGACCTCTTCCATGCCGTTGCCAATCTTCTTTAGCGTGACATCATCGCCAACAGAGGGCTTATTGGTCGTGCTGTTCTGGACCACGCCCTTCAGTGTGTCTGCCATGGCAACAACGGAGCAAAGAAAGACTGCAAGAATGATGAGGGATCGCTTCAATGGAATGAACTCCTTCAGGCTTTTGCCGACTCCAGCAATTCAATTTCGGCCAGAATGCGGGCTGCCTCGGCTTCCAGGCCAACTCGCATGCCGTCGTAGTCGGCCTGGGTAAACTTGCCGGACTTAAATTCAAAACTCAGGTCGCGCAAATTGTCGTAGACAACTTCTTTGCGCTCGTAAAGATAAGCTACGCGGGTCTTGACCACGCCAGTATCGGTATCGCGGCTGGGAAGAAAAACATAGATGAGAACGCCGCTGGCGAATATGCAGCACAGCATCTTGACGCCATAATCCACCATGGCCGGGCTCATAGTTCTGTCTCCTTGCGAGCGCGTGCGCGCATGGCCTCAAGATCCGGAGCCAGGTTAAGATCGGCTGCGGCAACTGGCGCAGGCCGCAGCTTCCAACTGCGAATCAGCACAATGACCACCAGCAGCCCAAGACCCAAACCCGCAGCGGGCAGCACCCAGGCGAGCAGCTCAAAGCCGTGCGTTGAGGGCTCCACGACTGCGGTAACGCCCCAGTTCGCGCGGAACCAGTTCAGCACTTCCTCGTCCGAGCGGTTGTTGTTTACGTTGGCCCGCAGTTCGCTGATCATCTGGGCAGAGTTGGGGCAGCCCACATGGTTGCACTTCAGCAGCATTTGCGAGCAACTGCAAGTGCACATAATTTTGCCGCCCAGATTCTGATACCGGGCTTCCTGATTGTCCGCTCCCATGAGCAGTCCCAGCATGCAGGGAAATAGCAACGATTGGAATAATCGCTTCATTTGCCGGCTCCTGCAGGCTGCATGTCCCGTTGTTTGATGGCCGATACAACTACCGATGCGGGGGCCAAAGCTGAGACAGGGGCCGCATTCGGAACCAGCGCCATTCCTGTTCCAAACACCAGCACCAACACGCCGATCCAAATCCAATTGACCAATGGATTGATAATAACTTTGATAATCGGATGGCCCGTGTCGGAGTCCAGGCCTTCAAAGACCACGTAAAGGTCTTCGCGCAAAGTGGAGTGGTTGGCCACAATGTGGACGGGCTGCCGGTCACTGGCTTTAAAGAAGCGTTCCTCGGGATTCAGTTGCGTCAGGAATTGCCCGTTCTTGTAAACCTCAAGCAAGGCGGCTTGCGATCTGTAATTGGCATTATCATCTTCGGTGTATTCCTGCCCCACCAGCGTGTAACGCCCAATCTTGACTGTGTCTCCTTTGCCAATTTCCTGTTCTTTATCCTGATTAAAGGCCGCGCCAGCCAGACCAATTATGACCAGTACAAAGCCAAAATGTGCGACGTATCCGCCATAACGGCGCATATTTCTGCGCGTGAGTTGATACATGCCGGCAAATAGATTTGTCTGTAGTTTGTTTTTCCAAACCAGGCCCCCGCGGATGAATTCAGAAGAGACGGTGGCGATTACCAGCGTGCTCAGACAAAAAGCCAGCATGGCATAAATCTGGCCACCATCTGTCCAGAAGCGGACGCCATTCCTGATCAGCACCGCGCCTACCAGGATTTCAACCAGTAAGGCGACGGTGGCGGGAATAGCAAAGTTGCGCTTGATGCTGCCTACAGAAGTGCTGCGCCAGGCCAAAAGAGGTCCCACACCCGTCAGGAAGACGAGAAACAATCCGATCGGGACCATGATCTTGTTATAGAACGGCGCACCCAGGTTCATCTTCACGTCCCGCACTGCTTCTGACAGGATGGGGAACAGCGTGCCGCACAGCACGGCAAAGCACGCACCCAGCAGCACCAAATTGTTGAACATGAAGCTGGACTCGCGTGAAACCAGTGATTCCAGTTTGTTCTCACTCTTGAGGTGGTTCCGGTTAAGGATGTAAAAGACCAGGCAAACCGCAAAAATTATCACCAGAAATGATGTAAACCAATCGCCAATGCTGGACTGCGCAAACGAGTGTACTGAGCTGACGATGCCACTGCGGGTGAGCAGCGTGCCAAGAATCGAGAGCATAAACGTGATAAAGATGAGCCACACGTTCCAAACTTTCATCATGCCACGCTTTTCCTGCATCATCACCGAATGCAGAAAGGCCGTGGTGGAGAGCCAGGGAAGAAGGGAAGCATTTTCTACCGGGTCCCAGCCCCAATAACCGCCCCAGCCCAGAACCGCATACGCCCAGTGAGCGCCAAGAGTAATCCCAACTGTGAGAAAGAGCCATGCCACCATCGTCCAGCGGCGGGTAATGTGAATCCACTTTTCTCCTGGATACCGCATGATCAGCGCGGCCAGGGCAAAGGCAAATGGCACAGAAACGCCCACGTAGCCGAGATAAAGCATGGGCGGGTGAATGACCATCTCAGGATATTGCAACAGCGGATTCAGGCCATTGCCATCAGCAGCCAGGCGGTCCATCATCCCAAATGGATTGGCAACAAAATTTACCATGATCAGAAAGAAGACCTGAATGCCGGCCAGCACCATGGAAGCCATCGCGACCAGGCGCTGATCGACTTTGTGGCGAAGCCGGAGGACGAATCCATACGCCGAAAGCAACAGCGCCCAAAAGAGGATGGAGCCCTCCTGCCCAGACCATAGAACAGCAAATTTATAGGCAGGCGGCAGTGCTCGATTTGAATGGTGAAGAATGTAGGCTACGGAAAAATCATTGGTAAGCGCGGCATAGACGAGCGCCCCAGCAGCTATTAAGACAGAGGCAAAAGATGCCATGCCGGCACGGCGCGCAGTCTCCGCCAACCTGTATCCGATAGCATCTTGACGGACCGCTGCGATGACTCCCACTACAAAACAATAGAGAGCCAGCGCTAAAGCAAATAAAAGACAAAAAGTTCCTAATAATGGCATTGTCTGGAGCTTAATATGGTTTCACGGCGGCTGCAATCATTCAATTAGGCGGAAGCCCTACATTGCAGGACGGATTTCACCAGCGCTATTAAGTCCTCTGGATCGCAAGGTTTAACCCGAAAAATGACCTGCATCCCATCATATTCTATGTCGGCGTCCGGGAGACCGCTGATTACGATGACCGGGATTTCCTGGTTGAAAGCCCTTAATTGGCGTACAAATTCCACGCCATTCATGTCTGGCATCAGGTGGTCGGTGATGACCACCCCAATTTTCGCCCGTCCCGCATCGCTGCGCAGCAGGGCCAGGGCGCTTGCGCCTTTCGTGGCCACATGGCTGTCAATTTGGGCCTGGCGCAGCACCAGCTCACGTACAGTGAGCTGGGCAATGTTGTCATCAAGCAGAAGGGCCTGTTTCATGCGGGGCTATGCGCTTTTTTCCCTGTGATATTTGGCCAGCACCTCTGTTTTGGCCCGCTCCCAATCTTCATGATGGAAGCCTTCCTGCCGCCCGCGTTGCTCAAAAAGCTCATAGGCACGGACACGGATCTGCTCCTCGATTTCTAATTCTATGGCTTGCGGCCCGCGGCTCTGGGATTCGCTGCCATTTACGCCACGGTTGATGGGCGTCACGGTCGATGTGGGTTGGGTTTCTTCCTTTTGGGATGACGTAGTCTTGCGTGATTTCTTGGACGATTTAACTGCCATGCTTACAAGTACTCCTTGGCTCCTTTTATTTGACGAAAGTGGTTGTTAAAAACTTAGAAAGGCGTTCCTTTGATTATAGAGAATTCGCGGCGCGTTGTGGGGCGCGTGGCAATAAAATTTGGGCTGCTATTCTTTCTTCTCTCTGGAATGAGTTTTTCCCTTGGGACTTAGTTCTTTTCTGAGCTGAGTAGTTTGCCTTTTGCTGACTCGATGCAGGCGCGCATCATTGCCGAATGAGCCATAATACGGGTGACGGGAGCATCTTCAGATTGCCTCTCCGACTGCCCCTCGATCGCGCAGCTTTGTTATACTGCGTATGTTTCACACCAACAGTGTGGCGCTATCGTCTAGGGGTTAGGACGTGAGATTCTCAATCTTAAAACCCGGGTTCGATTCCCGGTAGCGCTACCAACTCTCTTCTTATCACCTGATATTTACTGCACTTCACGCGAACAGTCAAAAGTGCGCCGAGCACGTGATTCACGTCGTGTGGCACAGTAGGGGCACAAAGGGGGCACAATTTGGGGCACACCTTTTTGGATCCGGTGCATTTCTGTTGATTCCTTGGTTGAAAAGGCAGTTTTCAAACTTCACATCTCTGTTCTATGTCAGATTTAATCAGGTTCCGGTTCGGTCAGAACAGCAGAGGTATCAGCGAATTAGGATTCAGTGCAAGAACCGGGCTAGGCACCGAGTTATGACAGGCAAAGGTATTGTCAGGTCAGAACTTTTCACGTTTAGCACAACGCGATTACAACGGCCTGGAACTTCGCAAAAATCATCTGGAGTCCCAAACACATCCCCGGCGGGGATTCACCCCCGGCACCCTCGAAAATCAGCGCAAGGCTCGCTAATTCACTGAGAACAGTGATGGAAACAGAGAAAAATGGGGACCCGGAGTTCTGAGTTTAAACGCCTCTTTACGTCAATTACGGGCCGTGCTGGCAAGGATTTCTTTGATGTAACCTTTCGAGTGTTCGCCCGTAAGTGTGTAGCAACCATGATGACGGACATCGAGAATCTCTACGAATGCTACGCCGGCGATGTCCGCCGATTTGCATTGTATTTGTGCGGCGATGTGGCGATGGCAAATGAGATCACGTCGGACACATTTATGCGCGTATGGATGGCGGCTGACCGCATTCGCCAGCCAACGGTGAAAAGCTATCTTTTTACCATTGCACGCAACACGTATATCGACATGTTGCGGCGGGCCGCTCGCCACACTCAACTTGACGAGAAAATGCCCGATACGCGGATCAGCGCGCAGACGCACATGGAGCAGGGCGCAGAATTGCGCGTGGTGCTTGCTGCGCTGCAAGAACTGCCGGAGATGGACCGCACGGTGCTGCTGATGCGCACGCTCGACGAAATGCCATACGAAGAAATCGCGGAGACGCTGGGGATTCCGGTAGTTACCGCAAAAGTGAAAGTCCATCGCGCAAGATTGAAGCTGATGGAAACCAGGAGGGCATGGCGGGACGCCATTCCCGCCGCAGGAGCAAAATTATGAACGTCACACGCCAAGTGATCACGGATTTGTTGCCGGTTTATCTTTCGGGCGAGGCCAGCGGGGATACCACGGTGCTGGTCGAGGATTATTTTCGTCAGGATCCGGAGTTCGAGAGCATTGCCCGCAACGGAGCGACTCCGCTGGAAGCGTTGCGCGCCGCTGCGCCCATCGCGGCCAGCCCGGAAAGGAAGAAACGCGACCTGGAGAGCATCTTCCTGGGATTGCGGCGGCGCAGGTGGTTGTTCGGCGTGAGCCTGTTCCTGACGCTCAGCCCGCTCTCATTTGATTTCACCCGTGGCCATATCGTCGCACTCATGCTTCCCCAGGCCCTCTGGCACGCGGCGTTTGACTGGAGCCTGGCGGTGGTCCTCTGGTTTCTCTATTTTGCGCGCTTGCCCATGCGTACGGCTTCATTGGTGTGTGCGATTTTCTTTACGCTGGTCCCCATTCCTTTCGTGGTGCATTCTGTCTCCGTGGGCGGGCCAGTGGCAGAGTACGCAATCTTCTGGATAGTTGCGGCATGGATCTGGTTTGGGTATTTTAGACCGCGTCCTTGCTAGGACCATCGCGCATTTCCTGACGCGGCCTCAGCATCAACAGCGCGATCCGTTGCCTGCTGAAAAATCGCAATTACACTCACAATCCTCAATCAACTCTAGCCCAATCTCATGCCCAATAATTTTTGCCCCACGATGAGGGATCCGGGTTCGATTCCCGGGTAGCGCTACCAAACCTTTTTTTGAATTGAACAGCTACCGTACAACGACTTCATCCATTGCTTCTTCACACTGCTTCAGGACCAAAACCACAACCGGCACACCTTCTGCCGATGAAAATTGTTGGGAGCAGGAGTTCTGCCCACACCGCAGCGACTTAATCACCACGTATATGGGAAAATGCTATCGTCAAGGCATTGTCTGTGAGTCAATGAGTAACCATGGGGGAAGGATGGCTAAACAAAAGAGCAAGACGCGTCTTAAGACCGGAGTTGCTGGTCTGGACAACATTTTGCATGATGGATTACAGAGTGGGCACGTATATCTGATCGAAGGAGATCCCGGCTCAGGGAAGACGACGTTAGGGATGCAGTTCCTGCTCCAGGGCATAGCCAATGGGGAACCCAGCCTTTACGTTACTCTCGCGGAATCGCGCGAAGAACTGGAAACCGTTTCCATTTCCCACGGTTTTGATATCTCCAAAATGGAGATTTTTGAAGTTCAGCCGCCGGAACTGGCCGAAAAAGGCTCTGACCAATACACGGTGTTTCATCCCTCAGACATTGAGCTGGTAGATGTTATGCAGAGCATCTTGAGTAAGCTGAAAGCGATGCAGGCTGGTCGTATAGTTTTCGATTCAATGTCGGAAATTCGTATGCTGGCCCGCGATCCTCTGCGCTATCGCCGACAAATCCTGTCACTTAAGCAGTTTTTTGTTGGGCGCAACAGCACGGTGCTGCTGTTGGATGATCGCACCGGCGACCGCTCTGACACGCAATTGCAAAGTATCTGCCACGGCGCCATCCGCATGGAGGCATTGCAGCGCGAATATGGACCGCAGCGCCGTCAAATTCAGGTGCTCAAGATGCGCGCAACAATGTTTCGCGAAGGGCAGCATGATTACAAGATCGAGAAAGGCGGACTGCAAGTTTACCCGCGTCTGATCTCAGGGGAGCACCGGGTTACCAAAACCGATCGAAGCACGCTACCCAGTGGCCTTGTCGAACTGGATCAGCTTTTTGGCGGAGGCGTCTCTCGTGGGTCTACCACCCTATGCATGGGGCCAGCAGGTAGCGGCAAATCTACCATTGCAACCAAATTCCTGGAGTCGGCTGCTGAACGCGGAGAGCGTGGTTTAATGTTCATCCTGGATGAGACTCTCGATTCTCTCATGACACGTTGCCGTGGGCTGGGCATTCCACTGGAAGAGCACTGTAATAGTGGAATAATTCGGATAGAGAGGCTTGATCCAGCCCAGATCTCGCCGGGCGAGTTTATTGCTCGAATCAGGGTCGATGTAGAAGAAAACGGATGCAAGGTCGTGATCATTGACAGTTTGAACGGATTGCTGAATGCCATGCAGGAGAACACCATGCTGGTGCAACTGCACGAGCTATTCTCTTATCTAAATCACAAAGGTGTCACTACTTTCTTGATCATGGCGCAATTCGGGGTATTGGGAACGCAGATGGGATCACCGCTGGATGTTTCCTATTTGGCCGATAATGTGTTGCTGTTTCGTTACTTTGAATGGCGAGGTGCCGTGAAGCAAGCCATTTCAGTGATGAAGCGGCGCAGCGGCCCGCATGAGCGCAGCATACGTGAGCTGCGCCTGACACCCAACCGTATTGAAATTGGCGGATCTTTACAAGACTTTGAAGGGGTCTTGACCGGTGTGCCAAAGTTTGTGGGCGACTTCAAGCCGTTGTGATTCCCAATGATCGCAATCTTCGTGTGCTGGTTCTCGCTCGTTTCGGGCGAGACAGCGAACTTCTGGAATCGTTCCTCCGTCGTCATGGATTCTTATGTCATGCAATATCCAACGCTGACGAATTTTTGGTTGAGGTGGACCGGGGAGCAGCTACCGCGATCATAACCGAGGAGTCTCTCACCGGGACGGATGCACTTGCAGGGCTTGTGCAGGCCCCCTGGTCTGATTTTCCTTTGATCGTGCTTACTGCGACTGGCAGCATTACCACATTTTCTACGGCAAGGCTGGCTGCACTTCGCAACCTTGGAAATGTGACTCTGGTGGAACGCCCCATTCGCATGGAGATTTTGCTGAGTGCGGTGGAAAGCGCTATCCGGGCTCGGCTCCGTCAATACGACGTTCGTGATTTCATGCTTCGTCAAGCTGATTCAGAAGAGGCTTTGAGAAGGACGGAGAAGCTGGCAGTGGCAGGACGATTGGCAGCCAGCATCGCGCATGAAATCAACAACCCTCTTACTGCGGTTACCAATCTTCTTTTTTTGGTGAAGAGCGCTCAGGAATTGAAAGAAGCCCGCCACTATGCCTCACTTGCGGAAGACGAGCTGCGACGCGTTAGCGAGATCGCTAATCACACGCTTCGTTTTCATCGTTCCGCAAAAGGGCCTGAAAGGGTGGATGTACGACAATTACTTGAATCGGCCGTCGTACTATTCAGGGCCAAGCTAAGAAACCAGAACATCAAAGTCAAGGTGGAATGTGATGAGGGCTCTCGGGTGGTTTGCACGTTGGGTGAAATTCGCCAGGTATTGGTTAACCTGATTGCAAATGCCATTGATGCCATGCCTAAGGGAGGAAACCTGCTCTTGCGAGGCTCAGATCGGTGCCATCCCGTAACCGCGGTCCAGGGAGTGAGAATTTCCGTGGCCGATCACGGTGAAGGTATTTCCGCTAACGTCTGTCCCAAGCTCTTTGAACCGTTTTTTACCACCAAGGGCAACATTGGGACTGGACTAGGTCTCTGGCTGACAAAGGATATTATTGAACGGCACTCGGGCTTCATACGCGTTCGCAATCATCGCTGTCCGCACGGCGCGGTATTTTCGTTTTGGATTCCGAAAAAGCCGCGTAATTCAGGTTCAATCGAAAAGGGTTCGTCCGGGCTTTCGTAGACTGTGTCTGAGTCCATCCTGATTTGTCTGGTACAGGAGCGCCCTCAGAGCAGCCCACACCAGTCCGAAAACTGACGATTTGGCAGCGTCCTCTCGGCGAAAGTACTCAGCGTCTTTCCACCAGTGCACAACTGTGGCAAATCTACGCTTGCCAGGGATGCATGATTTCGGGATTTCCCCTAAAAATCAGAATGCTACGGTACGCCAGTAACTTGCTGGCAAATCATAAGAAACGCACAATGTTGATGACTTTGTCCCGCTTCGGGTTAGGAGCCTATGAACCCTGCTGTGTCTATTCATGCGACTTACGATTACCGGCTTGTGGCTCTTTCCGTAATTATCGCCATATTTGCTTCGTATGCAGCTCTGGAATTGGCAGGACGAGTGACTGCTGCCCGGAATTATGCCCGGCTAGCTTGGCTCATTGGGGGCGCGTGTGCCATGGGGACCGGCATATGGTCCATGCACTATACGGGAATGCTGGCGTACCGCCTTCCGATCCCTGTTTATTATCATGTCCCGACTGTGGCGCTTTCCTTGCTCGCCGCCATTTTCGCGTCCTTTATTGCATTGTTTGTGGTGAGCCGGCAGCAACTTACTGTTTTTCGAGTCATCATTGGCAGTTTGCTGATGGGAGCCGGAATCGCAACCATGCATTACACGGGAATGGCGGCGATGCGGCTCTCCGCCATGCACCACTATCATCATGGCTTGTGGACACTCTCCGGAGTGCTTGCCATCGTGGTGTCCCTTGCAGCATTGTGGCTTACGTTTCACTTCCGTGAAGAGAAGTCGGAGCGGCTGCTGAAGGTGATCAGTTCTGTGATCATGGGGCTGGCGATTCCAGTAATGCACTACACAGGAATGGCGGCCGTAACATTCATGCCGGTGAACCAGGCCCCGGACTTATCAGATGCGCTGGATATTTCAGTTCTTGGCAACTCCTCAGTGATTCTTGCCACCCTGGTCATTCTGGGCACTGTGGTGTTGACGTCGCTTGTTGACCGCAGATTTTCCGCGCAGGCGCAGGAACTGGCCATGAGCGAACACCGCTATGAATTGCTGTTTGAAAGCAATCCTCAGCCGACTTTTGTTGTTGAATTAAACACGTTGTTTTTTCTGGCAGTCAATGAAGCTGCTGTTAACACTTATGGTTTTTCAGCCGACGAATTTTTGAAGCTCAAGCTTCCAACGCTGAACGCGGCCCAGGATATAAGCAATTTGGTTGCTATGGCCAATACCGCAATGCCTGCTAAGGCGCAACATCGGCGCAAGGACGGGACGATATTTGATGTCGAGCTCTCATTGCGAAAGATTAGCTGGGCGGGCCAGCCGGCAGCGCTGTTGTTGGCCGCCGACATTACCGAGCGCAAACGGACCGAGCAACTGGAACTGGAACGCCGTAACTTTTTGGAGACAATCACCCAGAACCAGCCACTGGATGAAAGCCTTAACCATCTCGTCCGCCTTCTGGAAAACCAGCTTCCAGGAGCCCTTTGCTCGATTCTGTTAGCCAAGCCGGGAAGATATTCTCAGGTGGCCGCCAGCAGCTTTAGCAGGGATATAGTGACTGCACTGGAAGGTTGGCGGCTGGAAGAGATCCCATATGCTCTTGGTTCCAACAGCCATGAGCGGGAGATCGTTTTTATTAAGAACATAGCCAGCGCCAGCCCTGAAGGTGGCTTGCGGGAGTGGGCGCAACTGTTAGATCTTAAATCCTGTTGGTCAGCCCCGGTCGTGGACCACTCAGGTGCGCTTGTGAGCCTAATATTGGTATTTTTCAGAGAGGATTGTCAGCCGCACCTCCAGGACCGCAGCAGGCTTGAAATGGCTCGAGACATGGCCTCGATTGCCATTAAGCATCGTCACCTGACAGACCGCCTGTCCTATCAGGCCCAACATGATGCTCTCACGGGACTGCCCAATCGTTTCCTGCTCGAAGACCGGCTGCAACAAGCGATCGCATATACAAACCGGCATGAATCCCAACTCGCGGTTTTAATTATTGATTTGGATGGCTTTAAATACATTAATGACAGCGTTGGGCATCAGTGCGGCGATCAGGTTCTTATTGAAGTCGCCCGCCGCCTGAAGTCGATTACGCGCAGGACAGATACGCTGGCCCGCATTGGCGGTGATGAGTTCTGCCTTGTGCTCGGCGATTTACACAAGTCGAGCGATTCCTTCCAGGTGGCCCACACCTGTCTGGACATCTTACGCAAGCCGCTCATGATCGCGGAACACGAATATTCGATCAGCGCCAGCATCGGTATCAGTTGTTATCCGGAGCATGGGGCCGAACCCGAGCTGCTGCAACAGAATGCCGACACCGCCATGTACCACGCCAAATTCAATGGCAAGAATGGGTTTCAGGTGTTCACTCCGGAAATTAACGCGCATCTTCATGAGCGCCTGGAACTGATGGGCGATCTGCGTCATGCGCTGGAAAATGACGAACTCCACCTGGAGTATCAGCCGCAATTCATTGCGGACGGCCAGCTTGTTGCTTTTGAGGCATTACTGCGCTGGCAGCACTCCAAGCGTGGGTTGATTATGCCGGACAAATTCATTCCCATTGCGGAAGAAACCGGTCTTATCGTTCCCCTGGGCAATTGGGTGCTCGAGCAGGCGTGCCGGCAGCTTGCCGTCTGGCATAAAAGCGGCCACCCAGGTCTGCGCGTCGCGGTAAATGTCTCCACGTTGCAGTTTGAGCGCCAGGACTGGATGGAGACGATCTCTGATAGTTTGAGAAAAACCGGCGTGCCCCCGTCATGCCTTGAGCTTGAACTTACTGAATCGGTGGTTATGAAAAATTGCGAACGCGCAGCGAGCCGTCTGACTGAACTGCGCGCGCTAGGGGTCAGCTCCGCCATTGACGATTTTGGGACCGGCTATTCTTCACTTAAATATCTGCAAAATCTGCCCATTGATACTCTCAAAATCGACCAGTCATTCATTCGCAATCTTGATCCATCTGCGGACGTCCAATCTGCCAATGGCGCGATTGTGCAGGCTATTGTCACTTTAGCGCAACAACTTGGTTTGCGAGTGGTAGCCGAAGGGGTGGAAACCGACGAAGAACTTGAGGTACTGCGGCGGCTGGGCTGCGACTTTGTCCAGGGCTATTTGTTTTCTCGTCCCATGTCTGTGGAACAATGCGATCAGTTCCTGCGATCGAACTCCTCTTCGCCTAAGCAGCGCGTACCTTCGCTTTCAAATATGCGGGTCGGAGGCAGGGCTTAGCAGACGTCATGCTGCAAATCTGCTCTTTGAGTAAGAGGTCCGCCCCTTACATACGGGCACAGGTTTTATAAAAGCGTGGGGGAGTTTGGTAAAGCCGTCAACATTCGTTGGCGCCAAAGCAATGCTGAGATGCAGGTTGCGTCGCCTGCGGGCCTGTCAGGCGACCGTATTCAACGAGCAGCAATGTAGCAGCTTGTTTTCCAGCGGCAGCCAGAAACTTTCCCATTCGCGGCTGCGTTCCGTGGCTACCAGCAGCATCATCGTGCCTTCATCTTCGGGCACGTCTGGTACGCGGAAAATAATGGGGAAAGCAATTTGATTGATGAGTCCGGCTGGCCCGTAATGCACCACGGTGACTGTCTCGCCGCTCGCCAGCAAAGTGTAGATAGTGTCTGATTTTGCTCCCGACTGCAAAACCGCTTCCAGCGTGCTCATGCTTACCATATAACAGAGTTCCATTGGCGGAATATCCTTCCTGGCGGCTGCCTGGCAGCCTGCCCCCGAAAGCCCATTTGTGAAACTTCAACCTGAACTAGTGCTCCGCATGCTTCATCCGTTTCGGAGCAATATTCACTGCAATACTCAAGGTTTTAAAAGGGCCAGATTACGATTTCATTGGACTTGAATTAAAAGACCTAATTATTGCCAGGTGCCTCATCCGCAAATCGCGACACCTCGGAGGCACTTTTAGGCTTTCAAAATTCACAGGCGACAATCTCGCATTTTTTGTCGGCTGTATTGGCGCCCTCAGCGCTGTTCGTTTTCGAACGCCGATGATTCATTTCCGCACACTCAAGTGGGACGAGTGGTGCATCAGCCAGGTGATGAATGGTAAGTAAGTGCGAAGAATGGGCTGACAGGGCAGATTCAGCTAACGCGCACAGTCACATGCCGTCTAAAAGCTATACAAAAAGAAATATGCCGAACTTTTCGCGAATGGCATTGCCCATGCAAGTAGAGATGCACGACGACAAGGATTGAGGTAGCAATCAACTCAGGGTTCAGGGCGTGTTCAGGCCCACGGCTTTAAAGGCCCGGGCAATGAACACCCAGGAAAAAGGCACGTTGCGTGGGCCTTTTTCTGAACCTACGCAAAAAAATGCAAGGCCATCGCGAAGAATTGCATTACACCAATTATTCGTACGGCCTCCACAACGGTTTCCCGACAAATAGGGAATGAAAGAAGGAGCGGTAATGAAGTCCTCGTTATTTTCCAAACTCATATTCGCAACGCTCATATTCACACTGGCCACAGGGGCCTTTGCGGCAAGTAATAGCCACAAACACAACTTTGCACTTTTCGCGCCCGCGCAAGTCAACGGCGTGCAGATTCCCGCTGGCGAATACACAGCCAGGTGGGAAGGCCCAGGGCCGAATGTGCAGGTAAGTATCCTGCAAGGCAATAAAGTTGTAGCCACTGTGCCAGCGCAGTTGGTGCCGCTGAGCAAGAATTCGGCAGACACGCGAACTGAAGTTACGAATGGTTCCAATGGCAGCCGCGAACTCACCTCCCTGCAATTTGCAGGTAAAAAGTTCTCTCTACAACTGGGGGCAGAGACAGCCAAAGGGCAGACAAAGAGCGATTCAACCAACTGATGAGAGTTGCTGAATTCAATAGCACTCGATCTAAGGGGAGCAGGCAACTGCTCCCCTGCTTTCTTGTTCCAAACAGAGATTGAATCATTCACCGGACCAGGGATAGAGTCACGCTAAATACGCCGCCTTGCCGGAAGATTGTTGGGTGGAGCAGCAACGGTACTCGTATTCCGTTACAGAGATGCCAAAATTAGTCATGTATACTTTGTGTCTGGCCGGAACATAAGTGGAGGAGCTTAAACTATGCAATTTGATTTGCGGCAACCGCTCCGCATAGCGGTTGCTATCGTATTGGTTGCACTCTTCATTGTTCCCACGGATGCGCTTGCGCAAAGCCACGTGGTCAGCCCCGCCGACCTGCAAAAAGAAGCGGTTGCATCATCGCAGGTCAGGCAGCATAACCTGGACTCCGTACAACACCTGTTGTCAATGCCGGCTGCTGAAAAAGCGCTTAAGTCGGCAAAGATGGACCCACAACAGGTCAAAACCGCCGTTTCCACGCTCAATGACCAGGAACTGGCCCAACTGGCTGCACGGGCAGACAAAGCGCAGGCAGACTTTTCCGCCGGCAATCTCACCGAACGCGACCTGATTTTGATTATTCTGGGAATTGCCGTTCTCGTGCTGATTATTGTGGCGGTCCGCTAGAACTTTTTATGGTCCGAACCATGCCGCAGAGACTCCTCTCTATTGCGTGTCTCTGCGGCTTTGTTTTTGCGGCCACACCCGGCATCTGGCTTGACGTTCCATTTATCAGGCAGGAAAAAGACGGCTGTGGGGCCGCAAGCATCGCCATGGTGATGCAGTACTGGCGCAAGCAGCAAGCAAAGCCAGTTGATGCTTCCGCAGATGCAGAGGCCATCCAACATACGCTTTATTCGCGCAAAGATCATGGCATCCGCGCCTCCGACCTGGAACATTACTTCCAGCAAAACGGATTTCAGACATTTGCTTTTGCAGGAAAATGGGACGACTTTAAACAGCACATTGAAAAGGGTCGTCCGCTTATTGTTGCGCTGAAGCCGTCTACCCTGGAGGCTTCACTTCATTATGTGGTGGTTGTTGGTGTGGATCCCGCCGAAAACATTGTTTATGTGAATGACGCTGCCCAGCGCAAATTGCTTAAGCATGACCGCGCAGATTTTGAAAAGCAGTGGGGCGCTGTGGGACGGTGGACGCTGCTGGCGCTGCCAAAGTGATTCGCGCCGCAAAACTACTGTGCGCGTTGACGTTCTTGGTTGCTGGATTACTTTGTTTTTCAGCGTATGCGCAAAGCGATCAAGAAACCGAAGCCAAACAGCTTTTTCAAAACGAACGCTGGGCTGAGCTTGTCCAGCTCCTGGCGCATGCCCCGCGCCCTTCCGCCGAAACCAACTATTACTATGGGATCGCGCTGGCGCATCTGGAACGCTGGGATGAGGCAGAGAAGGCTCTATTGGCCGGCCAGCAGCTTGCGCCTACTGATAAGCGCTTTCCCATCGAATTGGCGGGCATTGCTTTCAAAAAGAAGAATTACTTGCTGGCGAAAAGTTATCTAAACAGCGCGCTGCGGCTGGATTCCAGCGATACTTATGTCAACGAGTTCCTGGCGACAATTTACTTTCTTGAGCGCAATCAGCAAGCCGCACTGAAATACTGGAACCGGACAGGGAAGCCGGAGATCGTCGAAATCCGGGATGAGCCGGCTTTGCGGGTACGCCCTGCGCTGCTCGATCACGCGCTCGCATTTGCGCCAGCCAGCAGGCTTACCCTAGATGAACTGCTTGCCAGCGATGCCCGCCTACATGCGTTGGACATATTTTCCAGCTACAAAATCGATCTTGCAGCGCGTCCGGACGGCAAATTTGACGTGGTCCTGCATGCGCAGGAGATGAACGGCTTTGGCAATAGCAAGCTTCAGGCTTTGTTCCGCGTGTTCAGCAGCATTTTTTATCAGGAGGTCACGCCTGAGTATTACAACCTGCATGGTTCCGGCGTGAATATTATTTCGCTGTTTCGTTGGGATCCTGATAAGCGGCGAATTTATGCCGGACTTTCCGGCCCGCTCAGCGGTGATCCAAAGTGGCATTACCGTCTGGCTACAGACCTGCGCAACGAGAACTGGACTGTGCAGACCTCATTCACAGGCCCTTCCACGGTATTGGGAGCGTTGAACCTGCGACGGGAAAGCTTGAGTGCAGAAATCATGCGGCTGGTGGGGGCACGCTGGAAATGGTCAACCGGGGTGGAGATTTCGCATCGGGATTTCCGCAATGTTCTTCCTGGCGTTTTTCTTACGCCCGAACTGCTCAGTAAAGGCTATCAAATCAAGCAGACGGCACAGCTTGATTATGAGCTGTGGCGGTGGCCAGAGAGACGGCTCACGATTTCCAGCAGTGCACGATCACAAGCTGGACGCGTTTGGTCCGAACCAGGAGAGTCATTTGTAAAATTACAGGGCTCGATTGATGCACATTGGCTTCCACGCGCCATAGGTGATGACTATGAGACCAGGTGGCGCATCCGTGCCGGCAAGACTTTCGGACAAGCTCCGTTCGACGAACTCTTCATGCTGGGGGTTCAACGTGACAACTATCTGCCATTGCGCGCCCACTCCGGCACGCGTCATGGACAGTTTGGCAGCGCGCCGCTTGGCCGCAATTATTTTTTGTCAAACTTTGAAAGCGATAAGCACGTTTATGCGACTGGAATCGTCACGATAAAGCTGGGACCCTTTCTGGATACGGGCAAGATACTAGACTCAACTTTCATTTCCCCGGCCGATCCACATAAGTGGCTCTTCGATACCGGCCCGCAAGCCAAGCTGAAGGTGCTAGGCGTGGGTGTGGTATTGCTTTATGGAAAAGATCTGCGGACAGGAAACAATGTGTTCTACACAGATGTGGAATGGTAACGGAGAGGCATTGATCGCAACCAAACCCGAGAAATCCCTGCGGCAAGGCCATTCTCTAGATAAAACTGCATGCGTTATCCGAGCGCGGTCAGCTCTGCGTGAGACTGATCGACGTCCGCGCATGGATATACGCGTCAATCACCTTCTCAAGTGTGCCCTGTGCCTGAAGAATATATTCCACAGCATCGCGTGCGGCCCCATGTCCGCCAACAGAAGCAGTTTTATAATGCGCCATTGCCTTTACCTGCGGACGCGCATTGGCTACTGCAATCGCCAACCCGCACCGCCGCATAATCGGTAGATCGATCACATCGTCTCCTACATATGCAATCTGTTCCTCGCGAAAACCGCTCTCGGCCAGGATCTTATCCAGAATGTCGGACTTGTTATGCGCGCCCTGATACAAAAAGTCGATCTTTAGATCGCGCGCCCGCAGGGCCACAGTTTCAGATATGCGCTTGGTCACCATGCCGGTCTTCAGGCCGCCCAGCCGCGCCAGCGAAATAGCTGTGCCATCATGCGCGTTGAAGCCCTTGGCCTCGATCATGTTCTGGCTGATGATGCCAAAGCCCGGCAGGTCGGCGTGCTTTTGTGCGTGCTCGTCCACGCTGCGCGGGCCTGATGCCGGAGCAGGGAAGAGCCAGATGGAACCATCCGTGAGGACGCCATCCACATCGAAAAGGACAACTTTGATTTTCTTGGCGCGATCGAGGGACATAAAAGAAGCCTTTAGTAATTAGCTCTTGGCTTTTAGCTTTGACCCATTAGTTTTTGATTTTTTCTTATTTCAATCAGCCATTTATAACGTTGTCATGCTTTTAGCCAATGCTGCAAATCCATTTGAGACCGAGCTAAAGGCCAAGAGCTAATGGCTAAAGGCTGCCCTCACACCATTTGCGTTCCCCACAAATCATGCAGATGAATTACCCCCTCAACGGTGCCATCGGCCCGGGTCACCACCAACGATGTAATTTTTTTTTGTTCCATGATGTTCAGCGCGCTCATGGCGAACTCATCGGGCTGGATCGTTTTTGGATTTGCCGTCAGGCAATCGCCCGCGTTAAGGCTCAACACGTCCTTGCGCTTTTCCAGCAGCCGGCGCAGGTCGCCATCACTGATCACGCCCAGCAGCTTGTCATTTTCCACCACCGTGGTAATGCCCAGCCCCTTGCGCGACATTTCATAGATCACGTCCGCCATCGTGGTGCTTTTCAGGACGCGTGGAACCGCATCGCCGCTGTGCATCAGTTGAGAAACACGCGCCAGTCTTTTCCCCAACTTCCCGCCCGGATGCAGGTCAGCAAAGTCTTCTTCCTTAAAGCCGCGCTTTTCTGACAGTGCCACTGCCAGAGCGTCGCCCAGTGCCAGCATAGCTGTAGTAGAAGCCGTAGGAGCGAGACCGAGCGAGCAGGCTTCCTGGTCAATGGAGCAATCCAGTGCAATATCCGCTGCTTGCGCCAGAGTGGAAGGTTTATGTGAATCTGCCGGGTAAAGCTGGTCACCGGTGATCGTTATCAGCTTGCTGCCGATCCGCCGGATTGTTACCAGCAATTGCAGAATTTCCTCCGTCTCGCCGCTAGAGGAAAGCGCCAGCACCACATCTCCGCGGACCAGCATACCCAGGTCTCCATGCACAGCCTCTGCGGGATGGAGATAGAGCGCCGGCGTGCCAGTGGAACTGAGCGTGGCGGCAATTTTACGCGCGATTATTCCACTCTTGCCCATGCCCGTAACTACCACGCGTCCACCGCAGGAATGCAGGCATTCCACCGCGCATTCAAAGTCCCGTGCCATGGGCCCGGCGATCCGGTCCGCCAGTTCACGTAGCGCTTCGGCTTCGATTCGTACTACATTGGCGCCGGTGGATTTCACTCAGAATAATAGTAGCAGAGAGGCAAATGGCAGTTAGCAAATGGCAAATAGCAATTAGCAAATGGCTGGAAGAAACACCGAATTTTTTCGGCTGTTGCTTTTGGCTCTTAGATTTTTGGCTTTTTGATCTTGGCTTTGTTCGATCTCTTGGGCGATTGCTCTGGTTTGCCAATTGCTAATTGCTAACTGCTCAGTCGCGTGAATTCGCGGCTAGCTTTCCTCGCTCGGATCAGCCGCCAGCTAAACGTCAAATACCCGATAAGGGCAGGGTGGTTCCTGCGCCATCAGAATGGATAGCGCAACATTATGCACCGGCACGCCGCCAATAGTCTTGCCGTCAGGTTTGCCATGATGGGCATGGCCATGGAACGCCACTGCCGCCTGATGGCGATCAATGACTTCGGAGAGACGTGAGCTGCCAAGAAAAGGAAATATTTCTGCGCGTTCTCCTTCCACGGTTTCGCAGATGGGCGCGTAGTGTGTCACGATCACGATCTTTGGCGTTCGCAGCATCGTGAGCGCGCGCTCCAATTTGAGCGTCTCATCTAATCCCGCTTGTACAAAAGCCTTGATCTCTTTTTCGCCAAAGGCAGTCAGCAGGCCGCGGCCAAAGCCGCCGGGAAAGCCCTTGGCTCCGGCAAACCCTACTCCATCGCGCTCATAGCTGCTGCCATCCAGCACTTTGATGCCTTCAGTGGTCATCATCTTAATGAGTTCGGTTTCCTGGCCGCTTTCGTAGTCATGGTTGCCGAGCACGGCCACAATGGGAATGCGGAGCCGCACCAATCCGTTCAGCAGGGAATGCATTTCTTCCGGTTTGCCGTAGTTGGTCAGGTCACCGGCGATTATCAATACGTCGGCTTCATCGCGCACGTGAGCGAGCGGCTCGCGAATGCGATCATAGCTCTGGGGCGTAAAGTGAAGATCGGCAGTGGCTGCAATTCGCATTCGTCAGTAGTCGCGTCCAGGTTTAGGCCGCTTCTTTCGGCTGCCGTTGGATAACGTCAGCCTTGGAGCGGCATTCATCCAGAATGTTGCGCTTTCCCCATTCGGACACGTCGATGGCAAACATCTTGTCATCGATAAGGCTTCCGCGGAAGTCCGCGCCGCTAACAGGATGTGCCAATTCCACCGTGAACCGCTGGACCAGCTCTGTCCAGATTTCGGCTGGCACATAATCAGAATTTGCCGGATAGACATAGTGATAAAGCACCAGGCACCAGAAGAGCATTTCCCAGTGGTCGCCGATCAGGCTCATCAGCCGCTGCCAGTCAAATTTGCCCCTGGTTCCATAGATCACATGACAAATATCCGCCCCATCAAAGCGCTCACGCCGTGTGACGAAAATCTTTGAAGCAATCAGCTCTTCCGGAGCCAGCACCCTCACTGACATCCCAAAAACTTGAGCCCGGCTGGCATGTCTTATCCATGAATAGTCCACCCGCAGCACTGCATTGCTCATACCCGTGATAAGGTCCACGAAATACCCGTCCCGCTTGGCCTTGGCCAGCCATACGGAGTCCAATATCTCGGTATCAAACCCGTCTTTCTCCAGCAAGGCCAGGGCGCGCCCCACTTCCTGCGTGGGTAGAAACAAGTCCAGGTCCTTGGTGTCGCGCCATATCCCCGTGTGCTGATGCAGCGCAAAAGCGCCGGAAATCACAAAAGGGACGTGGTTCCTCTCCAGCAACTGGATTACTTCACGAAACAACGATTCCTGCTGCTTGCAGAAGGTGGGTGGTATAGACGAACTCACCGGCAGCGACTTTTCCTGGTCGTCAGGCATCCCCGGTTAGATGGCCGAACATGGCGCTACGTTGTTGAACAACCCCGAAAAATGCACCTTGCAAGTTAAGAGGCAAACCCGTCATTTTTCCGGCAACGCATCTAATATGGAGGTTGTACGGGAGTTTTTCATGGCCAAAAAAGAATCCATCATTGAAGTTGAAGGCCGCCAGCTCAAGTTATCAAACCTGGAGAAAGTGCTCTATCCCAAAGTTGGTTTCACCAAGGGCCAGGTAATCGACTATTTCATTCGCATTGCTCCCGTGCTGCTGCCGCACCTTGCCATGCGCGCTCTTACGCTCAAACGATATCCCAACGGGGTGGATGGGATGTTTTTTTACGAGAAAAATTGTCCCATTCATCGTCCGAAATGGGTACAAACCGCCAAGGTCTGGAGTGAAGGTAACAACCGATTTATGGATTATTGCCTTGTCACCGACGTTGCAACGCTGGTCTGGCTTGGAAATCTGGCGGACCTTGAGCTGCATACCTCGCTTTCGTGTGCGTCTGAAACGCAGCGTCCCACGGTGATCGCTTTTGATCTCGATCCCGGCCCTCCCGCCAACATCGTGCAATGTTGCCGCGTAGGACTCTGGATTCGCGCCATCTTTGAACAGTTCGGCCTGCAGGCATTTGCCAAGACTTCCGGCTCCAAGGGCTTACAGGTTTACGTCCCCCTGAACACCCCTGTCACTTACGAGCAGACCAAGCCATTCGCCAAAGCTATCGCCCGGCTGCTGGAAGAGCAGCATCCCGATCTTATTGTTTCAGACATGAAGAAATCTTTGCGCGTGAACAAGGTCTTTGTGGATTGGAGCCAGAACGATGATCACAAGACAACGGTCAATGTGTACTCTCTTCGCGCAAAAGACCAGCCAACAGTCTCCACGCCAGTTACCTGGCAGGAAGTAGAAAATTGTTTAAAAAAAGGCGATCCTGAGCTGCTGGTTTTTACATCTGACCAGGTCTTAAGCCGCGTGGAAAAATTTGGCGACCTTTTTGAGCCTGTTCTCAAACTCAAACAAAAGCTCCCATCGCTGGATGATCTGGGCCGGGATACACCTCAATTTCCCGTTTCGGTACGTCCGGCCAGAAAGAAAAGCCTTCGCCCTGCCGCTGCAACGCGGAAGTCCGCTGCGGGCGCGCGCAAACGCAAAACAAAGGCCATTTAAAACTCTTTCACAAGGCTCGCTCATTACTTAAGGACAATTCATTTCTGGCCCTTGCGCAGAGCTGCCGGTGGCCATGTTCGCGCCAAAACATATTGGCATTCCAGAGCTCTTCAGCATCAAACTAATCGTGTCGGACAGAGGCTTCCAAATCGCGTCCCGTTTGCGCACGCTTTCTTCAGAGCTGCGCAGCCTTGAGCGTGATCTCAAGTCCGGCAACATCTCTGATATTGCGGCGCTACAGGATTTTCGGCAGGCCACGGATGAAATCCGCATGACGGCGTGGACAGTCGGCGAGTTGCACAACGCTCAGCCCGGACGCAAAGAACTGCTGGCATCTTTTTTAGCGGCAGAGAGAATTCGCCGGTTCGCGCAGATGATACGCGACCTTTCTCTCGATCTGGAACATGAACAAATGACCTGGGAAACCGGCGGCATCCAGACTTTGTTCGATTCCGTCACGTTACTGCAATCGCGGCTTGACCGCCTTATTCGCGAGCATCGCGCTAACTTCCGAAATCTGAAAGATGAGCAGGGCTGAGCCCAAAACGGCTGATCTTTTCACTTAGCGCATGGCGCTCACAGGCTCGGGTACTTTCCTGCTGTTCTGGTTGGGCGTAGTCATATGATCTAATGCCGCGTTAATGCCGCCTGGCTTATGCGGAACGTTCGCCAGCTTCAGACCCATTTCCACACCGCTGAGGGTACCCGCGAGCATCAGATCGTTGAAGTATCCCAAATGTCCAATGCGGAAGACCTTGTTAGCCAGTTTAGCCAGCCCGGTACCGAGCGACATGTCAAAGTTCTCCAGGATGATTTCACGCAATTTGTCGGCGTCGTGTCCCTGCGGCATCAGCACGGCCGTAACTGAACTGGAATATTCCTTCGGCTCTTCGCACAATATTTCCAGCCCCCACGCTTTTACCGCTGCGCGCGTGGCTTCAGCATGGCGCTCATGCCTGCGAAACACATTTTCCAGCCTCTCTTCATGCAGCATGGCAAGCGCCTCGCGCAGTCCCCACAGCAGATTGGTTGCCGGGGTATAGGGAAAAAATCCTACACGGTTGGGCTTGAGCATCTCCTGCCAGTCCCAGTAGTAGCGCGACATTTTTGCCGTCTTGTTGGCGGCCAGCGCTTTGTCTGACACTGCATTAAAGCTCAGCCCCGGAGGAAGCATCAAGCCTTTCTGAGATCCGCCTACAGTAACATCCACGCGCCATTCGTCATGCCAGTAGTCCATCGATGCGAGAGAAGAAATCGCGTCCACCATCAGCAACGCCGGATGTTTGGCGCGATCCATGGCGCGGCGAATTTCGGCAATGCGGCTTGTGACGCCCGTGGAAGTCTCATTATGTACGACCATCACGGCCTTGATCGCATGTTGCGTATCTTCTGTCAGCCGGTGTTCGGCTTCTTCAGGTTGCGCGCCGCGCCGCCAGTTCCCCGGCACATAATTGACAACCAGCCCGTGCCGCAGAGCAATGTCCCGCCACAGGTTGGAAAAATGTCCAGTTTCAAACATCAACACGCGGTCGCCGGGAGAGAGCGTGTTTACAATTGCCGCTTCCCACGCGCCCGACCCCGAAGAGGGATACATGATTACAGGATTGCCGGTCTTGAAAACAGTTTTCAGTCCTTCCAGAACCTCAGCGCCCAATTGGGCAAACTCCGGCCCGCGATGGTCAATTACAGGGCGATCCATTGCCCGCAGAACGCGGTCAGGTACGTTGGTGGGACCGGGAATCTGGAGAAAATGGCGTCCGGTGTGGACGGTCATTGATGTTGCTCCTCTTCACGCCGCTTAAGAGCATTGTGGAGTTTTCAGTGTAAAACAACCTGGCCTGCAATGCGGCAAATGACATTTGATCGGTCATTCATCTTCATCAAGGTGCGATTTTCGCCTTTTGCCTCAAGACCCTCATAGTCCTTGCACAATGCTTTGCAACTCTTTGGCAATCTCCTCCGGATCAGCAGCAGGTTCAAACTTTAGCGGATCTCCAATTCGAACCTGCACAGCGTGCGGCGGAGCGTAATGTTTTTTGGCGATCTTGAACGGGAACAGGCCGTCGATGCGCATGGGGATAATTGGAAGATTGAGCTGCGTCGCCAGCAGCCCAATGCCGCTGCGGAATGGTGACATCTCGCCGGTTTCCGTGCGGCGGCCTTCCGGGAAGATCACCACGCTATATCCCCGGTCAGCCAGTTCACCGGCAAAGCGAAAGCTCTCTCGATATTTAGCACGTTGCGGCAGCGAGAACACGTTGAAGAACGCCGCAATCAAGCCATACTGCAACTGCTCCCACCAGCGCTTCAGGAAAAACCAGTTCTGTGGCGGATAGCGCATGGCCCGCAGCATTTCGCCCTGCATGGCCACGCCAAGCCGGTTGCGCAGATGCATGGGCAGCGCAGCCATCAGGAACCCGATGTCAATCTGCGTAATGTGGTTGGAGATGATCAATGCCGGACCATGAAAATTTTTCAACCGCTCCCGACCAATAATCTTTGGCTTGGCCATCACCATGATGTAAGGCAGAGTTATTGTGTGATAGGCCAGCACGCGAATCCAGCGGACAGGCCAACTCTGCGGCCAGCGGGAATACGGGTAGTCTGTTTTCTTTCCTTCCGGTGCAGATTTCTTCAGCAGGTTCTCCAGATCCGCCACTGTGCTTGCCTTTGAAAATTCCCGGTCACCCAGGTCCACCTGATAACGGTTCTCAATTGCCGCCATCAGCTCCACGCGATCTAGTGAGCTCAGATTCAGGTCATTTTCAAGATGCGCTCCCGGCCTCAATTCCACATGGCGACCGGCAATGTTTCCGACCAGTTCTTCCAGCGTTCCGTCGGAAGCCCGGCTTCTCTTGGCTGTCGCAGCCGGTGAGTCACCGCCATCGGCTTGGCTTTCCGCCGCTCTGCGAATTAATTCCAGTTTTGGCTTCTGAGTGGATGTCCGGGGAAAGTCGTCGTCCGGCCAGACAAACCAGCGCCGTATCTTCTGGAAGTCCGACAAAGACTGGTTGGCATTTGCTATCGCCGTCTTGGCTGAGTCGCCGTTGTTAAGCAGCAGCACTGCGCAAGCTTCGGCGTTGCCGCCCCTGGCCACGCCTACGACCACACAATCCCGTACCTCAGGCTGCTTGCGTAGCGCCTGCTCCAGGTCTTCTGGATAAACCTTTAAACCGGCGGGTGTTACGATCACATTCTTGCTGCGGCCCTTGAAATATAGATTGCCATCTTCATCCATGGCGCCGAGATCGCCGGTGCGGAACCAACCTTCTTCGCCCGTAACCTGCTTCAGCTCTTTGCCCTGCCAATACTGCCGCGCCACGTTCTCTCCGCGCACCAGTATTTCGCCGGTTTCAGGATCAAGCTTCATTTCGCGTCCGGGCAGGACCTTCCCAATTGATCGCCGGCCAACCTTAAAGGGATGGTTTAAGCTGATGAGCGAGCTTGTTTCCGTTAACCCGTAGCCTTGCACCACGACATAGCCCAGCCTGCGCCAGAATTCTTCTGTGTTCTGATCAAGCGCTGCGCCGCCGGAGATGATGGCCCAGAACTTCCATCCGAACCGGCGTCGGATTTTTCGGAAACGCCACCAGCGTAAAAGGAATTTTTCTTTCTCCGCAGCCTGCCAGTTCTTGTCAATCAACGGCCCCAAATCATCGCGTAACTTGTTCTTGAGCGATTCCACCACGCGTGGCACTGCTACCAGGACGGAGATTCGCTCGTGTTTGATGGTGGCAATAATGTCTGTGGGCTTAAAGCTGTCCTGGAAGTGAACTGTGCCGCCAATCAGCGTGGGAATGAACATGCCCATAAATTGGCCAAAGACGTGGCTGAGAGGCAGAAGCTCCAGAAAGCGGATGGGATGAAAGAGCCGTTCTGACCGGCGATATTTGGGAAACTCACGCTCTATAGGATCAACACTGGCCAGAATGTTGCCATGTGTCAGCACCACGCCCCGCGGCTCTGCCGTGGTTCCGGATGTGAAAACGATTTGTGCTGGATCGTCGCGGCTGAATTCGACCGGAGCATATGTTTCTGCCGGATGTTGTGCGAGCGATTCGCTCAAATTTTCAAGTTCCAGATATGAACGGCTACTGGCATGGACGGTTAAAGCACTGGCGCAGACGATTAGCTTTGCATCCACATCAGAGATCACCCGTTGAGCAAAGTCAGGAGCGGCAATGCGATCCATGGGGACAGCCACTGCGCCGCGCAGCATGCAGCCAAAGAAAGCTCCAACCCATTCCGCGCTGTTATCACCCCACAACAGTACTCGATCGCCCTTGCCTATCGCTCGGGTTTCAAGTTCACGGGCAAAACGGAATGCCAGTTCGCCGAGTTGCCGGTAGGTCCACCGCAGCGTGCGAAACCCGCGACGGTAAACATAGGCAATCTCGTCTTTTCGCGCCAGGAGCAACTGCGGATATTCGGCCAGGGTGTGTGGCATCTATCTCTTAAAATACTGATTAAGCCCACAGGACGCAAAGAGGCAAAGCGCGATAAAAGGAGGCCACTGTCTTAAGCGTCATCATGCAAATATCTATGAAATGTGCCGTAGACAATTGCGTTTGGGTTGTGCTCCGCCCGAGAGCGCATATCTTCAAGTTCTTCATTTGGAATAAAGTCACCAAATCTTGCAGATAGCGGTTCCTCTCCCTCGGTGTCCACAACATATAAGTCCATTGTTGCCGCAATAGTCTCAGCTTTTTTGAGAAAGCTTATAGAGTCATAAGCCCAAGTGATGATATTCGTATAAACTCCGGCCATTCCATCGAATGCCTTCTTCTTAAACGGTTTCAAATGGACTAAGCCGATCCAGAGTTCAGTTTTTTGCTCCATTGTTGTCGCCAATTACGTTGAATAATCCGCATTAATCCGGACATACTCCGCGGTCAGATCGCAGGAGAGGAATTCCAAGGCTTCAGTGCCAGCGCCCAGTGCAATACGGATCTCATAGACAGGTTCGGACATGTAAGCGTGAGCGCGTTCCACGTCAAATGGGCACGCCGCACCATGGCGGCAAATCTGCTGCTCGCCCAGATAAATATTGATCCGCTCGGGATTGATTTTGACGCCGGAATAGCCAATGGCGGCCAGGATGCGCCCCCAATTAGGATCAGCGCCTGCCCAGGCAGTCTTTACCAGTGGCGAATTCGCAATGGCTCGGCCAATCTGCCGGGCTTCACTGCGGGAATGCGCCTGCTCAATGTTCAAGCGAACCACGTGCTTTACGCCTTCACCATCCGCCACAATCTGCGCGGCCAATGACCGGCAGACCTTGGTCAAAGCCGCCTGAAATTCATTCTTCACAGACTTGAACTGCACGCCACTCTTGCCGCTGGCCAGCAGCAGCGCCGTGTCATTGGTGGAGGTATCGCCATCAATGGAAATATTGTTAAAGCTTTGGTTGGTTGATTCTTTAAGGCAGGTTTGCAACTCGCGCGGGCTGGCCGCCAGATCGGTGAACAAATAGACCAGCATAGTGGCCATATTGGGATGGATCATCCCAGCCCCCTTGGCTACGCCGGCCAGCATGATCTCGGTTTGATTGTAAGTAATCGATTGTGATGCGACCTTCTTATGTGTGTCTGTAGTAAGAATGGCATTGGCGAATTGATCGAACGCATCTTCGCCACAGGCAGCGGCTCCTATCAATCCAGGAAGCGCGGCATGGATTTTCTCCACCGGCAGCGGCACGCCAATGATTCCTGTGGAGGAAGGGAATACCTGATGTGGGCTGGACTTGATTTGCCTGGCGAGCCCGGCGCATACGCTGGCAGCAGCTTTCAATCCGGGTTTGCCGGTGGCGCAGTTCGCGTTTCCGGCATTGACAATCAGCGCCCGCACAATGCCTTGCCCGCGCCGAAGATGCTCGCGCCCTACGATTACGGGAGCGGCCACGACCTGATTTTTGGTGAACATAGCAGCGGCAGAAGCACCATCGGGCGCAAGCGCCAGCGCGAGATCAGACTTGCCGCTGGCCTTGATGCCGGCGGTGCAGGCGGAAAAAAGAAATCCCCCAGGCGGACGGACGCTCAAACTCCCAGCCTCACCAGTGGAATCAGTATTTGTGCTTCACGGGGGCCGACGTTCTGCGGGATGGGGCCGCGGACCATGGCGATCTCATCACAAGCGTATAGGTTAGGGCAATGGACGCAATCCTTGTAAATCTTGTCAGGCAGTTCCTCGCGCGTGGCGACGGCAAATCCCATGTGGGAAAAGAATTCCGGAATGCGGGTGAAAAGACAAACGCAGGTTACACGATGATTTTCCGCTTCATCCAGCAACGCTTCCACCAGCTTGCGGCCTGCACCACAGCCCTTTGCCGTGGGAACCACCGCTATGGTGCGAATTTCCGCCAGGTGCATGCCATAAAGATGCAATGCGCCACAGCCGATGATCTGGCCATCCTCTTCCGCCACCACAAAATCGCGCACGTTCTCACTGAGTTCAGCGATGGTGCGGGGCAGCAGCGTGCCAACTTCAGCATAGGGCCGAATGATGGCGTGAATCCGCTGCACGTCCGGCAGGATGGCTTTACGCGTGTGTGCCATGCGCCTCCCGCATTGTTGCCAGCTTTTCCCGCGCGACTTTTAGCGCCTGCGCCACGCGATGAGGCGCGGTACCGCCGGGAACATCATGGCAAGCCAGAACATTCTCGACCGCGAGCTGCTCGTATACGTCAGGATCGAATGCCGGGCTAAATTCGCGCAGTTCATCCAGCGAGAGCTGCTCCAGTTCGCATTCCTGCAACACGCACTTCTGCACCGCGTTGGCGACAACCTCATGCGCTTTGCGGAATGGCACGCCTCGTTTTGCCAGATACGTTGCCGCTGCCATGGCATTCATAAATCCGCTCTCGCAGGCACCTTTCATGTGCTCGCGATTAAACTTGACTTGCCGCATGAACCCGGTCGCAACTTTTAGACAATGGCCTACGGTCGATACAGCTTCGAATAATGGTTCCTGCGTTTCCTGCATGTCTTTGTTGTAGGCAAGAGGCAAGCCTTTAATGGTGGTAAGCAACGCGACCTGGTTACCGATGAGCCGCGCAGATTTGCCACGAATTAGTTCCAGCGCGTCTGGATTTTGTTTTTGCGGCATGGCGCTGCTGCCGGTTGAGTACGCCTCAGGCAGCGTGATGAATGCATATTCCTGTGTGGCAAACAGAATGAATTCTTCCGCCCATCGGCTGAGATGAACGCCCAGCACTGCCAGATCATTGACCAGTTCAAGAGCAAAGTCACGATCACTGGTTGCATCCATGCTGTTGGCCGTAGGACGCGTGAACCCAAGCGCCCGGCTGACCAGTTCGCGGTCGAGCGGCAATGTTGCTCCGGTAACTGCGCCAGAACCGAGCGGACATTCATTCGAGCGCTCACGGCAATCCAGCAGGCGCTCGCTGTCTCTCCAGAACATCTCAAAGTAGGCAAGCAGCCAGTGTGCGGTCAACACCGGCTCTGCGCGTTGTAGATGCGTGTACGCAGGCATGACCAGCGTTTGAGATTCATCGGCGCGGTTGAGCAGTGTTTCCAGTAAATTTCCCAGCAGTTCGCGGAGATCATCGATGGAATCGCGAACAAACAGACGCAAATCAGTGGCAATCTGCTCATTGCGGCTGCGTCCGCTATGCAGCTTCTTGCCGGTTTCTCCGATCAGCGTTACCAGTTTCTTTTCCACGAAGTGATGAACGTCCTCGGCTTCAGGGTCGTTGAAATAGCCAGGTTGCTGCTCACTGGTTTTGCCGATCTCATCCAGGGCGGAAGCAATCAGCCCGAATTCCGATGGCGTAACAATGCCCGCGGCCTTGAGCGCCTCTGCGTGCGCACGGCTGGCGGCCAGTTCGTAGCGCAGCAGCTTTTGGTCGAAAGGGAACGACCGCTGCCACTCTTCGAAATGCGGATCCAAGGGCTGCCGGAACCGGCCTGACCACATCTTCACTTCGTAATTTCCTCCGTCTTCTGTTGCTGCTTCAGCCGGGCCAGCGAGCGCGCGGGAAGGCCGAGAATGCGTATAAATCCTTCTGCATCTTTCTGGTCGTAACTGTCGCCCATGGTGAAGGACGAAAGGTCCGTGCGGTACAGCGAAAACTCAGACTGGCGTCCGCCGATGGCAATGTTGCCTTTGTAGAGCTTCAGCGTGACCGTGCCGGTGATTTCCTTCTGTGTCTGGTCGACAAACGCATCCAGCGCTTCACGCAATGGGGTGAACCATAAACCGTAATAGACGATCTCAGCATATTTAAGCGCGATCATCTGTTTAAAATGCGCCATTTCGCGTTCCAGGCAAAGCGCTTCCAGTTCACGATGCGCGGCCAGCAGCAGTGTTCCACCCGGCGTCTCATAACACCCGCGAGACTTGATGCCGACAAAACGGTTTTCCACCAGGTCAATGCGGCCAATGGCATTGTGCCCACCAATTTCATTGAGCAGCTCAACCAGGGAAACCGGACCGAGCTTCTGCCCGTTTACAGTTACAGGTGTTCCCGCTTCAAAGCCAATGGTGACTGTTTCTTCGCGGTCAGGCGCTTCCCGCGGAGAGCGCGAAATCTGCCAGGTGGAATCAAAAGGAGCATTGGCTGGATCTTCCAACTCGCCGCCTTCATGGCTCAGGTGCCAGAGATTACGATCACGGCTGTGGATCTTCTCGCGGCTGGCAGTCACAGAAATTCCGCGCGCTTCAGCATAATCAAGGCAATCTTCACGGGACTTGAGCGTCCATTCACGCCACGGTGCGATCACTTTCAACTCTGGCGCCAGCGCCTGGAAAGCGTGCTCAAAACGCACCTGATCGTTGCCTTTGCCGGTGCAGCCGTGGGCCAATGCGGTGGCATTTTCCTGCAACGCAACTTCTACCTGATGCTTGGCGATGACCGGCCGTGCCAATGATGTCCCAAGAAGGTATTTGTGTTCATATTCGGCTCCTGCGCGCAGGGCAGAGAAAACATAGTCGCGCAAAAACTCTTCGCGCAAGTCTTTCACAATGACTTTGGCGGCGCCGGTCTTGTGGGCCTTCTCGACAACCGCGTCAATGTCATCGCCCTGGCCCACGTCGGCAATCATGGCGATTACGTCACAATTGTAGTTTTCTTTGAGCCACGGAATGATGATGGAGGTATCAAGTCCTCCGGAATAAGCTAGTACGACTCTTTCACGCATGATTGCTCCTCATATAATCTTTTGTTTCCTACAATTGATCCTTCGACTGCGCGCCAAGCAGCGCTCCGCTCAGGATTTCGGCAGGAGTCTCCCGCTCACCCGCCGGGCGGGATCGCTCACGGCTCCTTGCGCCTCAACTCTTTCACGCATGATTGCTCCTTGTGGGCGTGGCGCGCATTCCGCTACCCAGTAACAAAAGTAAGATTGCTTTCTGTATGTGCATGCGGTTTTCCGCCTGGTCGAAAACGATGGACCGTGGCGAATCAATCACGCCTGCAGTGACTTCCTGGCCGCGATGGGCGGGCAGACAATGCATGAAAACCGCGTGCGGAGCAGCGTGTGAGAACAATTGTTCATTCACCTGGTATGGCGCGAAGATTTTGGCTCGTTCTGCTGCTTCGTCTTCCTGGCCCATGCTGGCCCAAACGTCGGTGTAGATTGCATTGGCGCCGGTGACTGCTTTTACCGCGTCATGTGTAATGTCGATAATCGCGCCCGTGGAGCGGCCGATCTTTTTGGCGGCGGCAATCACTTCCGGAAGCGGCCCGTAGCCTTCGGGCGTTGCGACAGAGATGCTAGTGCCCAGCGCCGCTGCGGCCAGCATGAGTGAGTGCGCCACGTTGTTTCCGTCGCCAACATAAGCCAGGTGCACCTTGCTCAGATCCCCAAATTTTTCTTCCAGGGTGAAGAAATCCGCGAATGCCTGACACGGGTGTTCAAGGTCGCTCAGCGCATTAATTACTGGAATACAAGTGTGCCGCGCCATCTCCACGATGGTCTTGTGCTCAAAGGTGCGAAGCACCACAGCATCCACCCAGCGTTCCACGTTGCGTGCGATGTCGCACACCGGCTCACGCTCACCAAGAAGAGAGCGCGTCTGGTCCATGAAAAGGGACGTGCCGCCGAGGCTGGCCATACCGGCCTCAAAGGTCAGGCGTGTGCGCAGCGATGCTTTCTCAAAAAACAAAACCAGTTGCTTGCCGGCCAGAGCGCCGCGAAAATCCGCAGGGCGGTGCTTGATGATGTGCGTCAGCTCAAACATGGACTTTGTCTCGTCCGGAGAAAAGTCCTGCGCGGAAACCAGATCCCGACAGAGCACCGGCTGTTCCACCGGTGCTTTCATGGCGCTAAGGTCATACATTCTTGCTGGCATCATGGTTATTTGTTCCTCCCGGCTGTGGCAACTGCCGTTGTGCTTTGCGCCAGGGCCCGATCAAGCTGGCGCACGGCGGTGCTTATGTGTTGTTTTTTTACGATGAAGGGCGGCAGAAACCGGATTACGGTTTCGTCCGTCCGGTTTACGATGGTGCCGACCTTCAGCATCTGCTGGAAAACCTGCTTGGCAGAGTCAGCCGATTCGAGTTCCATTCCGACCATCAGGCCCAGACCGCGAACTTCAACAATGGCCGGATGTTTTTTCTTGAGCTGTTGCAGCTTTTCCATGAAGTAGCTGCCGACCTTCTGGATGTGCTTCAACATCTTTTCTTTTTCCATGATGGTGATCAACTGCAGGGCAACAGCGCAGGCCAGCGGACCTCCGCCAAAGGTGGTGCCGTGCATGCCGGGATGAATGCAGCCGGAAACCTTTTCACTTACCAGGAGAGCGCCCAGCGGCAGACCGCCGGCAATCGGCTTGGCAATGGTCACCAGGTCAGGCTGGATATCATATTCCTGATAGGCGAACCATTTCCCGGTGCGTCCCATTCCGCTCTGGATTTCGTCGGCAATGAGCAGCGCATTGTTTTTACGGGCAAGTTTGTATGCGGCGTCTGCAAAAGCTTTGCTTACCGGACGGATACCACCCTCACCCTGCACAAACTCAAAGCCAATGGCGCAGACTGTGGAATCGAATTTCTGCTCCAGATCGGCGACGTCATTGAACCGGACAAATTCCACCCCCGGCACAACGGGAGCAAACGGTGCCCGATATTTTTCTTTGTGCGTTGTGGCCAGCGCGCCGAAAGTGCGGCCGTGGAAAGCATGCTCCAGAGCGAGAATGCGCCATTTGGGTTCGGCTCCTCCTCCACAATTGGCCTTGGCATAGGCGCGGGCCAGCTTCAGCGCGCCTTCCCATGCTTCAGTGCCGCTGTTGGTGAAAAATGCGCGGTCCATGCCGGAGATTTTGGTCAGCGCAGCAGCCAGACGGCCTTGATACTCGTGGAAAAAGAGATTGGACGTGTGAACCAACAGCTTGGCCTGCTTTGCAATAGTTTTGGTGAGAGCCGGATGCGCGTAGCCCAGCGCATTTACGCCAATGCCGCTCAGCAGGTCGAGATATTTGCGTCCCTTGTTGTCATACAAATAGACGCCACGGCCTTTATGTAGCAGGACGGGATAACGGTCATAGGTGGAGACCAGCAATTTCGATTCGAGTTTGGTTACCTGCTCCAGGTTCACGCGACCAGGACCTCCGTTCCTGACTCAATCTTGGCAAAATAAAATTCCGGTAGCGCCTCCACTTCAGCCGCGGGCAAAAGACGCACACGGTTCACGCCATGCAACAGCGCGTCTTTGCAGGCCTGCAATTTGGGCAGCATGCCGCCGACAATTACAGCTTGTTGCGTGAGCGCCGCGGCCGTTCCAAGATCAAGCCAGCGAATGACCAGCCCATCAGCGTCTTTCACGCCTGGTACATCAGTGAGAAAGATGAGCGCATTGGCATGGCAGGCCACGGCGCAGGCGGAGGCCATCTGGTCGGCGTTGATGTTGTAATACTGGCCGTCACTGCCCAGGGCCACGCTGGAGATTACCGGAATGCAGCCCTGCTGCCAGATGGTTTCAATCCAGCGCGGATCGACCGACGAAATCTCGCCGACAAAGCCAAGATCGTGACCGTTGGTGACCTTCTTGCGCGCGCGAAAGGCTTGACCATCACCGCCGCAAAGCCCCACTGCGGACTGACCAACGTTGCCCAGCGCGGCGACAAGTTTCTTGTTCATGTGTCCGGCGAGAACCATCACAGCGAAGTCGCGGGTTTCTGCGTCGGTGACACGGAGGCCATCAATGAATTCACTCTGTTTGCCCATCTGGGCCAGCATGCGGGTGAGGGCCGCGCCGCCGCCATGGACCACGGCTACCTGATGTTCAGAGGCAAGCTGCTTTACGGCCAGAACTGCGCGTTGCAATAGTGCCGAATCTTCCAGAGTGGCGCCGCCGAGTTTGACTACGATCTTCATCTCAGGCCCTCCTCTTCATTCCATCCAAACATCACATTCATGTTCTGCACTGCCTGCCCGGCAGCGCCTTTCACCAGATTGTCGAGACAGGAAACGATTACAAGGCGCTTGCCGTCGGCGGCAAGGGTGAAGCCGACATCGCAATAATTGGTGTGCAACGAATACTGAATTTGCGGCAGCTTGCCGGTAGGGAAAATCCTTATCCATGGAGACCCGGCATAGAACTTGCGCATGCAGCTTTCAACAGCTTTCGCCGTCATTACCGAGTTCAGGCGAACGTATATCGTCGATAAGATTCCGCGCGGAATAGGCAGCAGATGTGGTGTGAAGATAAGCTGTTCCGGCAGAAGCCCAAGTTGCTCCAGAATTTCTCCGGTGTGACGATGATTGAATACGGAGTAGGCGGAGAGGTTCTCCGCGACTTCAACGAAATGAGTTTTTTGCGTGGGCTGTTTGCCTGCGCCAGAAACTCCGGATTTGGAATCGCAGACCACGCCGTGATTCAGATCAACCAGGCCGCCACGGACAAGCGCCGCGAGCGCCAGAATGATGGACGTGGCATAGCAGCCAGCGTTGGCCACCAGCGCGGCCTGCTTCAACTGATTGCGATGCAGCTCAGGAATGCCATAGACGGCTTGCGCCATCAGCTTATCGGCAAGCGCAGGATTTTTATCTTTGAATTCGTAGATGGCGCGGTACTCGGGCGTTTCCAGCCGCCATGCGCCGCTCAGATCGATCACATGGACGCCATGGGCAATCGCTTCCGGCACCAACTCGCGTGACAACTCATGCGGCGTGGCCAGGAACAGCAGATCGATGCCCTTGGCCCGCAGCGTCTCCCAATGAAAAGGCTCCAGAGGATATCCACCATTGCCGCTGATGTGGGGATAAAGATCGTCTAGCTTGGAGGGTGAGCCGTCCTCGCCATTGCGGGCGAAGAGTACCGGCTTTTTGGCAAGAGGATGGTGGGCGAGCAGGCGCGCCAATTCAAAACCGGCATAGCCGGTTGCTCCAACAACCGCGGGCTGGATTGTTTGCGGCATCAGGCGCGCATGTCCTCAAGACGTCTTTGCAGCTTCGCAGCACTTCTGTTGTCCGGCGTAATGATCAGCACTGTGTCATCGCCGGCCACGGTGCCAACAACTTCATCCCAGCCTTCCGCGTCCACGGCCAGGGCAACCGGCTGTGCGCTGCCTGAAGTGGTCTTGATGACAAGAAGATTCTGAGCGCGGCGGGCTTCACGCACGAATTCACGCACAATGCGGGAGACGGCTGGCGCCGGCTCGGTAGGGGCATCACCATTGGGCAGAGTATAGCCTTCGGATGTCCGCACCAGATGCAGCTCATTGATATCACGTGACAACGTAGCCTGCGTGACGGCAAAGCCACGACGCGCCAGCACCTTAACCAGCTCCTGCTGGTTGGGGAGCGGTCCATCCTGCGCGAGTTCGACAATAAGTTGCTGTCTGGCCAATTTCGTCATACCGAATAATTATGCAATGAGATGTATAATTATGCAGTCGGGCAAATAGATGTGTCAATGCTTTTTAAAAAGTTTTGGTCGATTTTGCTGCCGAGGCACCAAGACACGGAGAAGGGAAGAGTCGCCGCAGATTTAATCTCGTCTTTTCGGCAAAGCCGCGAAAGAACGTGGCCCTCGGCCTTTGGTGAGGAAGTGGCGAACATCCTAAATGCAAAATTTAGGGCTGAGTGGTTACAAGTTAGGGTTGAGTAGTTAAAAGCTGCAATGAAGCCCCAGTTATTGCTAATAGAGATTGCGACGCATTCGCGGTTCAGAGGTAACTACGAGTTTGACTTGAAAATTTGGCATCTCTCCAGGTAATTTTTTTCTAGGTAAATTTTTTCTCTCTGCTGTGCGGCGGTCACGCGATTCCTGACATCCTGCCAGAAATCCAGCAGCATCTCACCTCCCAAGAAAAGCAAAGTACCTGCACGCAGGCGATTACCGCACCCCTAGGGAAGCGCGGTGCGTACAGAGAGAAAGGGTATAAAAAAATGAAACCAGTAAGACGTCTATTGCAAATCGCCGCATTTTTATCAGCCCTGCTGTTTGCAGGCCAGTGTTTTGCCGAATCAACCGTTGCCACCATACCGATCGCCGGACCAATCTCACTCGACGTGGACCTGCTTACGCGGCGCGTTTATGTTGCAAGTTTCTCAACGCCTACCATTCCAGTGATCAGTGAAGATACAAACACAGTGGTAGATACAATCACATTTCCTCCGGGACCTGACGGCCAAACTCCGGAGTTCAGCGGCGTGGGAGTAAACCCGGTGACTTCCAGGTTGTACGCCAGCGATCCGCGTGCGGGCCTTGTTTATGTTGTGGATATCGGGCATACAAACCGGATTATTACCAGCATCCCAGTCCCAACTCCCAATGGGATCACGGTAAATCCCCGGACCAATAAAATTTATGTAAGCACGTTCTTCTCTAATAGCGTCGTCATTATCGATGGGAAGACAAATCAGGTGAGCAACACAGTCTCCGTGCCATTTGCTGAGCGGGCGGCGGTTGACATCTCTACCAACCGTGTGTACGTGCCTTCGCAAAACTTCATCGGCCAGGTATTTGTGCTCGATGGAAATACCGATGCCGTGCTTGCCCAGATTCCGTCAGGAAATTTCACCACCAGCGTGGGAATCGATTTCCTGCGCCATCTGGCCTACGCGTCCAATGAAGGATTCACGCCGGCCACTACCAATGTCGCCATTATTGACACGATCACCAACACGGTGATTGGAACCATACCAGTCGACCCGAATCCGTCTCCAGTGGCGGTGAATCCTTTCACCAACCGGATCTATGTAGCCAATTCATTTCAAAGCCAGAACTTCGTTGACATCATTGACGGGAATACCAGGCAGATCATCAACCGCCTGCCGATCGAACCCAACCCGTCAGCTTCAGTGATCGATCTGGTACACCACTCGCTGTACATCAGCAGTCCAAACTTTAGCTCTGCTGGAGGCAATGTTGTGACTGCCATCAATACGCAGCCGTAAGGAAAGTTGAGTTAGTTCAGAGGGGCAGCGGAATTTCGCTGCCCTTTTTAATAGCGTTTGATTTGCAGCGCTTAAATTTGCTTGCCAATAAAACCTTTAGACCTAGGCAGGAGTTCCATCTGCCCGCGCCGGAGCCGCCATTACAGCGTTTACATAGTTCACTGGGGTATGGTCAGCCAGTTCACGAACTCCTACATTCTCCTCTTTCCAAGCCTGATACTTGAACGGATATTCCATAAACGCCTTAAACCGGTCTTCGGCGATTTGCGTCTCGGGCGGACCAAATTGGATGGTGCGGTTTTCAAAAATGTAATAGGGCTTGCCTACGTGCTGGTATCCACCAGGAAGCGGCGGCGGTATGCGGGTAACAATGTCACAGCAATCTACATAACGATAGCTTTTTACCTGTTGCAGGGTCGCAACAAAGGCGGCATCACCTACCAGCGGCGACCCGAAGGTATAAAGCGCACTGGGATGATGCGAACTTGCCAGCAGTGTTGCCAACGCCGCTCCCAGGCTGTGTCCAGTAAACAGAACGCGGCACCCGATGGCCGATACTGCCGGCGCCAGCGTGGCAATTAAATCTTTCAGGCAACCACTAAATCCTTTGTGTACTTTGCCGCCCTGAGGCCATTCTGTAAAGAGGGCGTTAGCATCGGAGGCCACATTTGTGGGATCGTCCTTGTCAGTTCCGCGAAAAGCAATGACTGCCAACTGGTTGTCCTGACGCATAGCCACGAAGCAGTGCGCTCCTTTGCCGCTGGGTGAGTCGGCGCTTTCATGAAAGCTGGTAACGAAAAAACCAACATTGGCCAGTACGCCAGCGATCTTAGACTGATCAAAAGAAAGATTGAGAGGAGAAGCTTCGGGTGAAATTGAGCAGTACGCCAGCCGCGACATTTCCGTGCAGAGCGCTGCTTCAGAGGTGGGCGTTCCTCCGGCAAAGAATTGCGCGTTCTTGCAGGGAAAAAAGAGATCGTCTTTCAACGGGCTATAAGCAACAGGACTCATTTTTTCCTCCAGCAGGATTCAACGTTCATTTCAGCGGGAATGGCGGTACTACCTTACTAGAACGTGGACGATTGGCAAGTCCCTGTTGGCAACAAATTTCGCCTAAGCAAACTCATTAACCGCAGGGATTAGGAGGAATTTTGGAGAGATGCGATTTGGCAGTGGGTGTGTGACGAGGAGCATTAAACCCAAATCCCCAATCCTTCGAAGAAGGCACGAAAGGAAGGAGCATAATGGCAAGAATCGCTGCGCAGACAGAACATCATATCCGGCGTCACTCCCATTTCTCAAGCATGTGCAGCCGTTGCTGCGCTATTTTGCTGACGCATCGCAATAGTTTCGCGGTATTCCTTGGCTTCAGCAACTTTGATGAACTGTGCGCTCAACCCTCGATCCTTTACAAATGCTTCAATTTCTTCCAGCTTAACTTCTCGATAAAATTCCTTTCGGGGATTCACTAAGTTAACTTTCCTGTCCTGTACTAATTTATGTAAGGCTGTTTCGAGTTCTGGTGCATTATCGGAATACAACATTGCATGCAAGTCAAACGGAAAAGGCACAGATGCATTGCTTAGTTCATCAATGCGATCCATAGGTTCCATCCGTCTCGTCATACCGATTTTAAAAACGCGCTCTCCAAAAGAGCCAATGTTAGATATGACGTAAACGAACCCCGATTTTGTTAGCTGCGCACGAGCAATAGCTCTTTGTTTGTTCTGCCGAGCCTGATCCAGTTTTGCTTCAAATGAATTGATTTGTTCCGTTAGCTTTTCAAGCCGGGCCCCTGTAGCTTGCAGAGCCTCTTCACGTGCTTTGTTGAGTGCTTTTTCATAATCTTGCTCTTCACGCTCTGCTTGCAATCGTGCTTTTTCTATTTCTTGTTGTGCTTTTTCTTCCTCGCGGATCTGCTCGCTAATTCTCCGTTGCTCTTCTTTCTCCTGATGGCGCTTTTCTTCATATTCGTACGTAAGCCTCAACTCATCCTGCTTAAGATTAAGGAAATCTGAAGTCACTGACATATTCATAACACCGCCTAACTGATTGACGGCTTCAAAAGACTTACGCATGCGTTCTAACATTCGCTCAATATTGTTCCAAGAAACATTGGCCAATGCTGCGTCGCATTCTCCATTGAAGGCGCGTAACATCAGCTTGGTGTATTGCTTTATCATTTTCTGCCCTTCTTTAGCGCTATCTCCAACGGTCCAGTGTGTAGGGCAAACTGCAGCTCGACCATCTCTTATCAATTGACGTTCACGATTTCGCAAATTTTCGAGCGCTGTCTTGTATTCTTCTGAGGTTTTGAAGCTAAAGTGCGGCTTATATAAGCCGAAGGAGATATCCTCAAGATTTTCTTCTAATGAGGAAATTTCTTTTTTTAGCGAATCATATCGCGACTCAGCTTGCTTGACCTCTTGAGTAAGTTTGCTTTCCCGGGCTTGGCTGTCTTGTTCGAACTCTAATAAGGCTTGTTTTGCCTGGTTAAGCCTGACTTTTGTTGCTGTTATTTCAGACTGTATATTGGTTATTCCGGCATATCGCTTTTGAAGCGTGTTTGCCGATTTCCAAAGCTGTAGGCAGAAAAATATAAGCGCCAAAATAAGCAGCCCTAAGATGATCAGAATAAAGTAGTTCATTAGTCCTCATTCAACCCTTGGTGCTGAGGCATCTTAAAGCAAGTTTCTTTAGTTGGAAAAATAAATTTGTTATTACTTCGAAGGCATTGATTTGCCGCTCCGCTTGGCTGCGCGTGTGCCTGCGGCAGCGAGGAAGGAATCTGTCTTTGCTTTTTTTCCGGCACTTGTTCCTCAGCTCGCAAGCTCGCCTCGGAAGCCGTGCCGGGCTACTTCCAACCGTCCCGACCCAGGTCGGGACTGGAATGATTTAGCATCTCAATTGCATCCAACTCGGTTTTTAAACACCCATCTTTTCTGTTGACATTCGTATTATATTCGGCTATAGTGCGCATAGTCCTCTGCCGGGTGCGGCCCCGGTGGAACTATTCGTTTTCAGGACCTCACAGAGGGTGAAGCGAAATGGGGGAAACCCCAAGAACGGCCGCAAATATGCTTTCGCACGGGATAGGTGCAGGTCCGTGGAGGGCATTCCTCAGGACGGTTGTAACGACTGGAACTGAGGCGGCGATTTCCAAATCGCTGGGGAGATAGGGAAATCCAACAGTAATTTGAGTATTAGGAGAGTTGTGTCTGGAAGGGCAGCTAATGGCTATGGTTTTGGCTATAGCTTTTGGCTAATTGGCTCTTAGCTTTTGGCTCTCGGTTTTCGACATCGGTGGGCATTAGCTTACCTGCTATCGATGCTTTGAGGACCTTTGCTGTAGCGGAGCCGATCCCTCCGATCCTATTCAGCCGCCGGATGCCCATTCACGCCAAGACGGGCGCGAACGGGCCCAAACGCGGCCTCATTTTACGGACCTGTCGGGATGGTGACTTGTGGGGGCTGGAACGCTTGTGACTAGGGGAGTTCTTGTCGCAGGCGAGGGCGCCCCTACGGCTAGCTCAGGGCAGCTCTATGAAGGAGTTTTCGTTGGGTGGAAGAGCCCCGTTCAATTTGGCTCAGGGGCCAAACATTGAACAGGGAAAACGCGATAACAAAATCCGAGCCGCGATGCGTCAGCACCGGAGGCTCATCATATCTGGAGCGAAACATGATGAAACAGCAGATTATTTCCGCCGTCCTGGAATGCAAGGAGAAGCTGGGACATGTGCCGACGAATACCGACCTGAACAAGAAGATGGCTATAAGCCGGAAGATGGTCCGGCAGCACTTCAGCAATTATGGACAGTTGCTGGCCGAGTGCGGCTTATCGGGATTGGGCAGTGGATACAAGGCAGCCATGGACGAAGTGTTTCTTGACTGGGCCATGCTGGCGCGGACCTTGAAACGGCTGCCGACGATTGCAGAGTACGAAATTGGGAGCAAGTTCAGCGTGCGTCCGCTGGTCACGCGGTTCGGGACATGGAGCCAGGCCCCGTATGGGCTGAAGCTGTTTGCAGAAGAAAAGGGCTGGGCGGAAGAGTGGAAAGACGTGCTGACGATGGTGGAGGCGAAGGCAGAGCAAGACGCGGCACGTGGGGCCTTGATGTCTGCACCGGGGCCGGAAAATGTGAGAAGGGCCAGGAAGTTGGCAAGAAAACAAGGGCCGGAAAATCTACGAATTTCAAGGGGAGACCGGGAGGTTTATGGCGGACTGGTGCGGCCCTTTCCGCTGGTGTGCGCTCCGGTCAATGAGATGGGAGTGGTGTTTTTGTTTGGCGCGCTGGCGGAGAAACTGGGTTTTGCGGTTCTGAGGATTCGACCGGAGTATCCGGATTGCGACGCGCTGATGCAGGTGGCAGAGGACAGATTGGAACGAGTAAAGATTGAATTTGAATATGAAAGCCGGAACTTTCTGAAACACATGCATGAAGCGAACGACTGCGACATCATTGTGTGCTGGAAACATAATTGGCCGGAGTGTCCGCTGCAGGTGGTGGAACTGAGAGGGGAGATTGGGAAATTGGGAAGGCATTTGCCGCAGATTTACTCAGATGAACGCTGATGCAGAAGAGATTTAGGCAAGTGAGTCGGGATGACGGTGACCTTACTCGCCCGAATGGGTAATCCGAATATCGACCGTGGCGAGCCGCTTGAGCTTCACGTCGGATTTGGTCATAGATGTGAGGAGGGTAAGGCTGCTGGAAGCGTCGGGCTTCACGGCGATGCTCGTGTCGCGGGTGTTGGTGGGGCCGGCGGTCAGCTCAGCGCTACCTTCCGCTGCTGCCCCCGAGGCAGGCATGGCCATGTTGGTGGTGTTCGCCGGATTGAGGCCAGGATTATAGGAGCGACTTGCGCCGGCTGCCGTGGAGGCAGCCATGGGAGTGAGTTGCACTCTTTCGACGATACCGCGCAGCGGGATTTCAGCGCCACCCTTAAGCAGGGCTTTGTCAAAGCCAATGGTCAGCGTGGATTCGGGATTGTCTTTAGTGTGAGGCTGCGCCGCGACGACGTGTCCGACCAGAATTGTTTTTTGGGGTAGAACGATTTTTTCGCCGCTGCGAACGTCCGCCCACAGACGAACGCGGAACAAGTCGCCCGGGCGGGCTTTCTTAGCATCCACGTCGGTCATTATCTCGGCCTGGATAAGGGTCCCCGGCGTGATCTGCTCTGTAGCCGTTGCGGATGACGAAGCGGTTGCAGCGGTGGGTTGCTGGCTGTTGCCGGCAAGCCCCGTGAAAACAAGAGCGGCGGCGAGCGCGATGGAGTGCATCCTCATGATGGTTCCTCGATTGAAAAATAGAAGCTTACCACCGGGAAGAGCTGATCGGGGAGATTTGGTAAATGGGTAATTTGGTAATTGGGTAAATTGAAGAGCAAAACCTTTTACCACAGAGGACGCAGAGGAACACGGAGGAAAACTAAAGAGGCTTATCCAGGCCACGGATAAACGCTGAGAACACTGAATCTGAACCGATCTGGCATTAGCCATTGTGTAGTCAGTGTTGAAAGATACCCGAAGCAGCGGAGCAGATCCCTCACCTCCGCACACAGATTATGATCGGCGAATTAGGATCAGGTATGCTTCGGTTCGGGACGGTGTATCGCGTTGGGTGACGTGTCGCTGCGCTGGCGAGAATCATGGCATGTTGGCAATTATGGCAATGTGGAGGCGTCGCTTCAACACGAAGCGAGGGCGACTGCCTCCTCCGCGTTCCTTTGCGTACTCTGCGGTAAATGGTTTTGGTTTGCTACTTGCTACAATAAATACTTCTCATCCATAGCACTCTGAGGTCAGCCGAACACATGCATCGTTGGTCACAACTGTTTATTCCCACGCTACGCGAGGCCCCGGCGGATGCCGAGGTAGCCAGCCACAAGTTTCTGGTCCGGTCGGGGTATATCCGGCAGTTGGGGGCAGGCATTTACTCGTATCTGTTCATGGGACAGCGGTCAATACTGAAGATTATTGATGTGGTCCGCGAGGAGATGAATAAGATTGGACAGGAGTTTTTGCTGCCGGCGATCCATCCGAGGGAACTGTGGGAGCAGAGCGGACGCTGGCAGGTGATGGGCGAGAACATGTTCCGCCTGAAAGACCGCAAAGGCGCGGACCTGTGCCTGGGCATGACGCATGAAGAGGTGATGACGGACATCGCGCGCAAAGAGTTGCGCAGTTATAAGCAGCTTCCGCAAATCTGGTACCAGATACAGAACAAGTTTAGAGATGAGCCAAGGCCGAAGTCGGGATTGATACGGGTGCGGCAGTTCACGATGAAGGACTCGTATTCATTCGATATCGACCAAGCTGGGCTGGATGTGAGTTACCAGAAGCACTATGAGACGTATCGGCGGATATTTGACCGGTGCGGGCTGAAGTATGCCGTGGTGGAAGCGCATTCCGGAGCGATGGGCGGATCGATGTCGCATGAGTTTATGTCCATGACCGATGCTGGCGAAGACATTGTTGTGAGCTGTGAAAAATGTGGCTATGCCGCGAACCTGGAGAAGGCAAGCTCAAAGCTGGGCGCGGTGGAAGACTTGCCAGGGGATGGACAGCCGGAACCGGTGCATACGCCGGGCATGAAGACGATTGAAGAGGTCGCGAAGTTTCTGGGTGTGTCTCCGACGCAGAAGATCAAGACCCTGGCGCTGATGCAGGTTGAGCCGGACAAGAAGAATCTTGGGCAGGTGAGGACGAGGCCGGTGATTGTGCTGCTACGCGGCGACCACACGCTGAATGAAGCCAAGCTGACGTCGGTGCTGGAAGGCAAAGAGTTCAGGCCGATGCATGAAGAAGAGATTCAGCGGGTGTTTATGTCGCCGGCGGGATACCTGGGGCCGGTGAAAGTCCCGGCACTAGCCGCAGGCGCGCAACAGCTTGGAAGCGTGACGCAAGCGATTATCCTGGAGGCGCTGCCGCTGATGCTGGCGGATACGGCGTTGAAAGGCAGGAAAAACCTGGTGGCCGGCGCGAACAAGGAAAATTACCACCTGAAGAATGTGACGCCGCTGCGGGATTTCCATCCGACGGAGTGGGTTGATTTGCGGAATGTGGCGGCTGGAGAAGGGTGTCCTAATTGCGGAGAGGCGCTGGTGGTCGGCAAGGCGATGGAAATTGGGCACATCTTTAAGCTGGGATACAGGTATTCGAAGTCGATGGGCGCGACCGTGCTGGATAAAGATGGCAAAGAGGTCATGCCGATTATGGGCTGTTATGGCATCGGCGTAGAGAGGATTTTGACAGCGGCGATTGAGCAGAACAATGACGCGGACGGCTTCTGGCTGCCGCCGGCAATTGCTCCGTTCGACGTGGTGATAACGCCCACGAATGTGAAGGATGCGGCGATTATGGGGGCGGCGGAGAATGTCGCGCAAAAGCTGGAAAATGCTGGTTTTAGCGTGCTGATGGATGATCGCGACGAGAGAGCAGGCGTCAAATTTAAGGACGCGGATCTAGTAGGAATACCTTATAGAATCACCGTTGGCAAGAAGGTTACGGAAGGCCTTGTCGAGGTGGTTTCCCGCTCGACACGCCAATCACAGGATGCTAACATCCCCGGCATTGAGACGACTTTTGCGCAATTGGCGCGGTCGTGAAGGAGCTTTGCCGCGGCATATGGGAAAAATTAAAGGATTAATCGGACTCCTGGTTGTGGTGGGTTGCTTTTACGTGGCCTGGAACCTGGTTCCGCCATACTTCAATAACTACCAGTTACAGGATGGGCTGGATGACATCGCGCGCAAATACTCTTACCAGCCAAATTCCGATGATGACGTTAAAAAAGCCGTTATTGCGAAAGCTGAAACGGACGACATAAAGCTAAAAGAAGACCAGATTATAATTGCCCGAGGAAACAGCACGCTCGGAATTACAGTGAAATACCGCATTCATGTAGAGATGATCGTGCATCCGGTTGATCTCGATTTCACCGCAAACTCCCTCAACAAACGGATATAAAGATATATAATAAGAAAGACGAATTTCTCAGCAGCAGCGCAGGTAACGCTCTGGCCCGCCATGAACTGAGATAAACATTTACGGCGAAACTCCGCCTACTTGGAACATGGCCATTAAAATAAAAATTCCTCGCGTCAAAGGCTTCCGTGGCAGCCTGCAAAACCCATTTTTCCGTGCCGGGTTGGCTGCTTTTCTCATCATCACGCTGGTGCTGTTCGGCGTATTTTCTTACTACTACATCAAATACCAGAAGATCGTCGACAAGCGTTTTTACGGCCCTATCTTTGCCAACACGGCCAAGATTTATGCCCAGCCGCGCAGCATACGCATTGGCCAGAAGGCTGATCCACATGAGATTGCCAACTATCTGCGCCACGCCGGATACACCGAAGTGGGCGAGCAGGGCAAGTCAAAGTTCGGCGTCTATCGAGTACTGAAAGATGCTATTGAGGTTAAGCCCGGCGAAGAGTCTTATTACAACGCCGAAGGCGCCGTCGTCCGCATTAAGGACGGCCGCGTGGATAAGATTGCGTCTCTTGGCGACGGCGGCGATAACCTCACCGCTTATGAAATTGAGCCTCAGCTTGTTACTGGCTTGTTTGACGGCCAGGCGCGCTCCAAGCGCCGGATCGTCAAATATGACGACATCCCCAAAATCATGGTCGATGCCGTTACCTCCATTGAAGACCGCCGCTTCTTCCATCACAGCGGCGTGAATTATTTCCGGCTGCTGCAGGCAGGCTGGGTTGATCTCCGGCAGGGCGGCAACCGGCAAGGTGGATCTACCATTACCATGCAGGTGGCGCGCGGCTTCTTTCTCTCACCGGAAAAGAAGCTGAAGCGCAAGCTTACGGAAATCCTGATCTCCATTGAACTGGAGCAGCGGTTCTCCAAGAAGCAGATATTCGAGCTCTATGCCAACCAGGTGGATATGGGCCAGCGCGGCTCTTTTACCATCACCGGCTTCGGAGAGGCGGCACAGGCTTATTTCAGCAAGGACTTGAAAGACCTAACTCTGCCTGAAGCTGCTTTACTGGCCGGATTGGTGCAGCGACCGAGCTATCTTTCTCCCTACCGGCATCCAGAGCGCGCGCAAGATCGACGTAATTTAGTCCTTGAGGCCATGGTAGAAACCGGCTCAATCACCCGTGCCCAGGCGGACGTCGCCAAAGCAACTCCACTCAAGCTGGCCCCGCAGAACGTTGAAGCCAATGACGCGCCGTATTTCGTCGATCTCATCCGGGAACAACTGGTCAACAAATACAGTGATGAAGACCTGAATGCCGACGGTTATCGCATCTACACAACGCTTGATCCCAACCTTCAGCAAGCCGCTGCCCAGGCTGTTGATATCGGCTTGAAGGAAGTGGATGCGCAGATCAAGAAGCAGCGTACCAAGCGGGTCAAAGTCGGCAAAAACAAATTTGAAACCAAAGTTGTGCCCGGGCCAATTCCTCAGGTTGCCTTGGTCGCGCTTGATCCCCATACCGGTGAAGTGCTGGCGCTGGTGGGCGGCCGCAATTACGGCTTTAGCCAGCTAAACCATGCAGTGGCCAAGCGGCCCACCGGGTCCATTTTTAAACCGTTCGTTTACGCTGCGGCCATCAACAACGCCGTTACCAATGAGCAACCCGTTCTCACGCCGGCCAGTTTGGTGGACGACTCTCCCACGGCTTTCATTAACGGCGATGACGTTTACACCCCGCGCAACTATAAAGAGGAATATTTTGGGCAGGTCACAGCCCAGTTTGCTCTGGCGCACTCGCTGAACAACGCCACCGTAAAAGTGGCTGAGATGGTCGGGTATGACAAAGTAGCCAACCTGGCTAAGACTGCCGGAATAGCCTCCGTGAGGGCCACCCCTGCCATGGCGTTGGGATCGTATGACGCCACGCCCATGGAGATGGCTTCTGCCTATACCATCTTCACCAATGACGGACAGCGCATTACCCCGATCATGATTCACTCTGTCCGTGACGCCAATGGCGATGTCATTGATAACTTCCAGCCGCAGAAATCGCAAGTCCTTGATCCTCGTGTGGCATACGTATTAACGGACATGATGCAAGGCGTAATCAATAACGGCACGGCAGCCGGCCCCGGTGGCGTAAGGGCACGCAAATTTACTGCGCCGGCTGCAGGGAAAACCGGCACCTCACATGACGGCTGGTTTGCCGGCTTTACGTCCAACCTGCTCTGCATCGTTTGGGTGGGTTACGACGATTACAGTGATATCCACCTGAGCGGCGCCACCATCGCCCTGCCCATCTGGACTGAGTTTATGAAGCGGGCCGTTGACCTGCCGAACTATTCAGATACAAAACCGTTCACTCCGCCCCAGGGCGTAGTGGAACTAACCCTGGACCGCTCCACCAACCAGATCGCCACTTCTGCCTGTCCGGACGACTACACTACGGCGTTTATCGATGGCACTCAGCCTACCCAGACCTGCGAGCAGACCGCCCATGGGAACGTTTTCCAAAGAATTTTTGGCATAGAACCCAAGCCGACTCCCACCCCATCGGCGTCTAATACAAATAGCGGGAACTCCGTTTCCGCTCCGGGGCAGCCGGCAGTAAGGACTGCCGGTCAAAACGAATCGCCCCCGCCGGAGAAGAAAAAAGGTTTCTGGGGCCGCATTTTTGGTGGTTCCAAAGACGAGAATAAGGACGATAATAAAGACATCAAGCCTGCGGCCACACCCAGTCCAGGCAAGGACAGGCCGCATTAAGGAGGGCCCCATGGCTCGCTTCAGCCGCTTGTTAATGATCCTCGGTCTGCTGGCACTTGCCCTACCGCTATGTGCTCAGGAACCGTCCGTAGCCGATTCTCCTTCCCAATTGCGTGTGCCGCCACCGCCTGCCAACGGCGATCCGATTGAACTTGAGGCTCAAGGCGACCAACTGCGGGCGCAAAAGGCCTATCTGGATTCCATTGATTACTATCGCGCGTCCATGAAAGGCGCAGGGACCGCGGTATTGCATAACAAAATCGGCATGTGTCTTTTGCAACTCCGGCGGGATTCAGAAGCGAAAAGAGAATTTCAGCGCGCTATCCGGGAGAACAAGTCTTATGCGGAAGCCTATAACAATCTCGGCGCGCTTTATTACAACTCGCGGAGATATGGCGCCGCCATCAAGGAATATAAAAAAGCTATCAAGCTTAATAAAAATAGCGCCAGCTTTCATAGCAATCTGGGTGGGGCCTACTTCTCAGAGAAGGACTTTGATCACGCTTCCAAAGAATACCAACGGGCCATCCAGCTTGATCCCGATATTTTCCTGCGGCAGTCTTCCGCTTCTGCCATTTCTATCCGGCTGGTGGGCTCTAATGATCTGGGTCATTTTCACTACGTGATGGCGCAGATGTACGGCCAGCACAATGACGAGGAGCATTGCCGTTTCTACCTCAGCAAAGCCAATGAAGAAGGTTATCCGATCAAAAGCGCTCTCCGCGATAATGAGTTTGCAGGGTTGCGCAAAGACCCGCAGTTTGTGTCCTTTGTACGTTCGCTCAAAACGCATCCTGAGAATCCGAACTGACAAATCTTGTGGTTCTGTTGCGATAGCTTGAGGTTTGGCATTCGTTTTAGCGCCATCTTGCGCTGCAATTTATCCCCGGCCTCGGCAACCTTTCCTGAGATGCTGGTTTCTAATCTGAGTAGCTGCAGTATCTGGCAGCTAACAAAACTGACCCACCGGTTCGACGCGCAAGCGTCTTGGCAGGGAAACCGGTGGGTCAATTTATTTCTTCCTCCGCTGATGCTCGCTGCCTTCTAATCGTGGCTGCCGCCACCCACAAAGTGAACCACTTCAAGTTTGTCGCCCTCTTTAAGAGTTGCGCCTTCCCAATCTGCGCGGGGGACAATCGCAAAGTTCAATTCCACAGCAACGCGATCTGGCTTCATGCCGAGCTGTGCAACCAATGTCGCGACAGTCAGGCTGTCTGGGAACTCACGTTGTTCGCCGTTAATTTGGAGGATCATGGAAATTAGCTTTTAGCCATTAGCTGTTAGCTTTTAGCTTGAGTATCGGTAATTCTAAATGTCATTTTAAAAGTCGTTGGCATAAGAAAGAAACGGGTGCAATTGCCGCCTCGATGAGTGAGGGTCACTTCAGTAGCCCCGGCTCTTGTCCACTGCGTTCAATAGCTCCTTGCCTGCCAGAAAACGCTTCATGTTTTCCACAATGAGCCGGTAGTGCCGCTCCCACAACCTATCAGTCACGGCGGCGGTGTGCGGGGTGATCAATATGTTACCGAGGGCCCAGAAAGGTGAATTTGCGGGCAATGGTTCCTCATTGAAGACATCCAGGGCGGCGCCAGCGATGCGGCGTTGCTGTAAGGTATCGAGCAAAGCGGCTTCATCAATCAGCGGCCCGCGTGCGACGTTGATCAGGTAAGCATCGGGCTTCATCTTGCTCAGCCGTGCCGGGTTCATAATGCCGGTAGTTGACGGCGTTACGGGCGTGCAAAGCAGGACATAGTCTGATTGGGGCAGGACCTCGTCTATCTGTTCCGGGCCAAAGACCGCGTCTGCGCCTTCAGGGCCTTTGCTGGGATTTTCGCGGACAGCCAGAACTTTCATTTCCATTGCTTTTGCACGCCGAGTGAACTCGCGGCCGATTCCACCCATCCCGATCACGGCAACAGTTGCATCCGCCACCTCGCGTGGCCTTGGTTGACTATGCCAAAGCTGGTCCTGAGACCATTCGTGCTTAGCCTGATACTGCATTGCCTGCGGCAGACATTTGGCTAAGGCGAGTAAGACGGTGATTGCGTGTTCCGCGACCACCGGGCCGTGAATGCCTGTGGAATTGGTAAGCGCGACGTTGCTTTGGATGAGTTCCGGATACATCAACTGATGCACTGCGGCGGCTGGTGAATGGATCCAGCGAAGCTTTTTGGCCGTAGCAAATTGCTCCGGCCGCAAAGACCAGCCGATGAAGACATCGGTGTCGGCGATTTCATCAGGCACGCGGTCGTAATTCTGGAGTTGAAGAAACTGGTGATCAGGAAAGTCCTGTTGCAGGCGTTCGCGTATCCAGGAGGGCGCATGCCAAAGTTCAAAGCTGTGATAGTGGACGATAAGAGTTTTCATTCAGCAGTTAGCGTCGCCGCTCGGAAAATCAGCAATCGGAATTCAAAATTAAAATTTAAAATTACAACTCAAAAATCAAAAATCAAAAATCAAGATCTTGTTACCCGAAGGTCCTTGCCGGTCATTTCTTTTGGCTGATTGAAGCCGAGCATTCCCAGCACGGTTGGAGAAATATCCTGTAAGGAGCCGTCCTCTCGAAGACTTAGCTTATTCGCATTTTCACTGACCACAATGAATGGCACAGGATTTGTGGTATGTGCAGTGTGTGGACCGCCAGTAGCCGGGTCGATCATTTGCTCAGCGTTGCCGTGATCCGCGGTAATCAGCATGGCGCCGCCGCGCGCGCGGACAGCTTTGTAAATCTCGCCTAGGCAAGCGTCCACGGTTTCTACGCCTTGCACTGTTGGCGGAATTTTGCCGGAGTGGCCAACCATATCAGCATTGGCGAAATTGACGATAATCACGTCGAAGGCAGAGTCATTTGCAGCCTTAATGACCGCATCGGCGATTCCCGCAGCCGACATCTCCGGCTTAAGGTCATAGGTCGCGACCTTCTGGGACGGCACAAGCACGCGATCTTCGCCGGGAAAAGGTTTTTCTATCCCACCATTAAAAAAGTAAGTTACGTGGGCATACTTCTCGGTTTCCGCGACGCGCAGGTTGCGCAGGTTGTGCTCGGCCATCACGTTAGCCAGAATGTTCTTGAGCGAATCTGGCTGCACAACAAAGGGCAGCGTGAACTGCTTGTCATACTGCGTCATGCAAGTGTATTTCAGGTTTTTGGGAACACGGCTACGGGGGATAGTTGCATCCAGCGCCTCTGCATCCGGCAGGTCACGACCGCCCAGCGCGGTGAGGCCACTCTCGCGAGCCAGGCAGCGGGTGATCTGGCGGGCGCGATCAGCGCGAAAATTAAAGTTGATGACGGAATCGCCATCGCGGATAGTCGCCATCGGCGCTCCGCGATTGTCCACGCAGGTGAAGGGGATAATGAATTCGTCGGTCACGTCGCGGTTGTAAGAATCTTTCACGCCCTGCACCGGATCAACAAATTCGCCGCCTTCAGCTTTGCCCGCGACCATGGCGTTAAAAGCCTTCAGTTCGCGGTCCCATTTCTTATCGCGGTCCATGGCGTAATATCGCCCGCTTACGCTGGCAATTTTGCCGCCAAATTCGCGCATCTTCTGCTGGAGCTGCTGAATGTAACCGGCGCCGTTGGTGGGCAATGTATCGCGGCCATCCATGAAGCAGTGGACGTATGTGCGGTCCACGCCGCTTTGTCTGGCCATGCGGAGCAGCGCATAGAGATGGTTCTGGTGGGAGTGGACGCCTCCATCCGACAACAGTCCGCAGAGATGAAGCTGGCGGCCGCCGTTGCGCGCATTCTTCATGGCTTCCTGCAACACCGGGTTGCTGGAGAGGTCGCCTTTTTCAATCATCAGGTCGATCTTGGTGATGTCCATGTAAACTACGCGGCCCGCGCCGATGTTCAGGTGCCCGACCTCGCTATTGCCCATTTGGCCCTGAGGCAGCCCGACAAAGCGCCCACTGGTGTGAATGAGCGTGTTGGGATATTCGGTGAGCAAGCGGTCGTAATTAGGTTTGCGCGCCAGGGAAATAGCATTGGCTTTGGAAGGAGGCGCATAACCCCAGCCATCGAGAATGATAAGGACGAGAGGACGGTTCATAAGGCAAAGGAAGAATTCTAAATGATCTGGAGACCGCACGTGATCTCCGTAATTGCGGGCCCCAATTTCAGTAAATATGGGCGGCCGTGACTGATGCTGGGTGCAAAAGCCTGAAACGATCCTCAAGCAACCGTCACTTACTAATTAAGAGGAATAAATGTATGAAAGCTAAACAAGCAATCGACGAGATTTCCCATTTAACTTCAAAGGGTTTTCGCATCCGTACTTACGAGCCGCCGCCGGAGGGCTTTAATCCCCTCACGGCAGCACCCAGCCTGTTGCTGCATCACGGGTTTCCCGCGCGTCCTGATCCTAAGGAGTCACCCCAGATGCGGAAAGCATGGGAAGAAAAGTTTTCTCGGCCGCGAACATGGATCACTCCGGTGTTTCGCGAGCTTGAGGGCAGATCGCACGGGGCAGCCTTAAAATCCGGCGACGGTTCACTGAAAAAACCAACTGGCTTGGCCAAAATCGCCGACGCCACCAGTTCCAACTGGTCCGGCAGCGTGGCCTTTGCTCCTGCCGGCCGCACTTTTGGCTGGATCGAGGGCGAGTGGACTGTACCCAACCCTCATGCGCCGTCATTCGGAAACTTTTACGCCTCTGAGTGGGTTGGCATCGACGGCTGGGGCTCTCCCGACGTGCTCCAGGCCGGAACTGAAACCGAAATCCTCGATATCGGCATCCTCAAGGCTTCCCAAATCTATGCATGGTGGGAGTGGTTCCCATCCGGCGAGGTGGCAATCTCCAACCTTCCCGTTTCACCCGGAGACCTGATGTATTGCCTGATCTGTGTGAACTCGAATACAACCGCTACGGTTTACCTCACGAATGAAAGCAGCCTGATCTCGACCCATTTCAGCATCACAGCGCCTGCTGGAACTGTTCTGACGGGCAACTCGGCGGAGTGGGTCGTCGAGCGTCCCACCGTCAATGGCGCCCTCACCAGCCTCAGCGATTACAAGGCAGTCTATTTTGATGAGGGAATAGCGGGCCTGACCGGCACACCTTTTCAGATCGTTACGCTTGGCTCGGGAACACCGGTCACCATGACCGGCAACAACAACGCATCGCTTTCCTCTCCAATTCTTGAAACCTCTCAAATCATGAAAGTGGACTGGCTCAAGGCAAGCTAAAAAACCACACGCGGGAGATGGGAATTGCTGTTACCTCATCTCCCGTAACCCCCTCCTCTTTGGCTTCTTCCACCCCCGAATGGCCATCCACATCTGTCAAAAATTCAGAGAAATGAGGAGGCTGAGAAAGTTGGTCTCACAGGTGATAGCATTAGGCCGCTCAGATGGCGCAAAGGAAACCGAGACTTAGAGGGGTGGCGATGAGAAAGAATATTATTTCAATAACGCTGGCGTTACTCATTGGGATTGCGCAGGCGCTCTGGGCGCAGGATACGCAAAGCCAGGGCCCGCCAAATAAAAACTTGCAGAGCAAACAGCAGGAGCCGGCACCCAGAATTGAGCCACCGGCTGTACATGAGTTTCTTATTGCCAACTTTAAGACCGAAAGCGGCGTTACACTCCCGCAGGCAAAGGTCGTCTATGGGACCTATGGCCAGCTCAATGCGGCCAGGGACAACGTTGTGCTCTTGCCATCGCACTATATGGCCGACCACACCGGCTACGAATTCCTTATTGGTTCGGACCGCGCCCTTGATCCAGCCAAACTCTTCCTGGTGGCAACGGAGCTGTTCGGCAACGGGCATTCCTCTTCACCCAGCAATACGCTGGAGCCGTTTCATGGGCCGCGTTTTCCCGTAACAACCATCCGCGACAACGTGGAGGCGGTGCATCGTTTATTGACGGAAGAACTCAAAGTCACGCACTTGCGCGCGATTGTCGGGTTTTCCATGGGAGCGCAGCAGGCATTCCAGTGGGCGGTAAGCTATCCCACGTTTGCGGACAGGATTGTGGCCACTGCTGGGACAGCCAAGACTTATCCACATGGCGTGGTGCGGCTGGAAGGGCAGATTGCCGCGATCACGGCAGACGCAGCATTTCAGAACGGCGACTACACCACGCCTCCAACCAAAGGACTGGAAGCATTTGCCACGGTATGGACAGCATGGCTCTTTTCCCAGGAATGGTGGCGCAAGGAGTTGTGGCGCGGAATATCGCCTCCGGGATCGACTTTTGAATCCGTGCTGCATGAATTCCGGACGAATTTCATCCCTGGCGCGGATGCGAACAACCTGATTCTCCAGTGCCGCACGTGGGAAAAGCACGATGTAGGCGCGACGGCGGGTTTCAATGGCGACGTGGAAAAGGCGCTGCGCTCAATCAAAGTACCATTTCTTTACATGCCCTCGGAGACTGATCTTTATTTTCCGATTGGCGATGCGCGTTACGAATCGGCGTTTATGAGCACTGTCACATTAAAGCCTATTCCATCCCTGTGGGGACACACGGCAGGCGCGGGACCGAATCCAGAGGACCTGAAGTTTTTGAATGAGAATATTGGGCAATTTCTCGGCGCAAAATAAATAACTATTCCCCGTACGCTGCAGTTCAGGTGAAGACGGGTTTTCAGACCGCTGCTCTTAACTTACTGTAGTGGGCTAATTTTGTTTTTAGCCCACCACTAATTTACTGGAGTGAAAACTGGCATACTCCCAGAACCGCGCCTTCTGGAGAATTTGTGAGCATGCCCCAGCCGTTTAAAGCCGTGATTCCACGCAGATTGGGCGGCACCTGAAGATTTGTGCCAAGCGGCATTTCCGTACCACCTGACGGCGTAATAAACACCGAGTAGGTGGCGGCAGGTAAATTGCCTACCAGGCGGAAGTGGTAAGCATCACCGGCTGCATAACGAGTGTTCGACGCAGCAAAGGTATTCCCATCACGGACTTCGATTGCTCCGGCCGCATTGAAGTGAATCAGTCCAGTTAATGTTGCATTTGTGCCGGGAGCCGCTGAGAGCAATCCAAATGCTGCATCAATTCCGGCCGATGAAGGCGTAGCGTCAAACGTTGCGGTGAAGCCAGAGGATCCTGGAGTAGAGGGCATGCTGACGCGCTGAATGCCTGAAGCTGCAGGCCCAGTTACACAACCGGCGGGACTTGATGCGTCCATAATGGGAACAAGCGCACCGGCGGTGGTTGCGCCTTGCACGGTAGCCGTGACTGTAGCATTCTGTGAGACGTTGTTGCTGGTATCTGACGCGGTGATCGTGATGGTGACAGCGCCAGCGGGAGTGGTGCTGGTGGTCTGGACCGTGAGATTGGCAGAGCCGGAGCCACCGATAATTGTGGTGTTGTCGAGGCTGGCAACGACACTTGAGTTCGCGGCAGAGGCACTAAGTGTAACGGTGCCTGTAAAACCATTGACCGGCTGCACTGTCACGGTAAAAGTGGCGGATGCGCCGGCTGTGACAACTTGCGATGAAGGGCTGGCTGAAAGTGAAAACTCTGAATTGCTACCACCGCCGCTTCCCGAGCCCACAGTCCGGCGTGGCGAAATTACGCATCCAGTCTCGAGCAGCAGTAAAGCCGCTATCCAAAATACCAGCTTATGCATTCGTCCCCTCATTTTCACTTTGCCGCTCACTGGCGTTCTGCGACGCCGAGTTAAATGCAGGTAAACGGAAAGATAATGTTATTGGATTGTTTTAACCGAAACAATGTTTGCCCCTGTAATCTACTAATTGGTAAAGACTTGTTGAGCGACCTGTGAAACTGGGTTAAGCTTGGCGGCCTAAATCTTATGTTTCCTCAACTTGCCAGTTTTGAAGATATTGCCCTTTTGCTACTGCGGCTGATGGTGGCGGCCATTTTTGCCAGCAGCGGCTGGAGCCATTTGAAAGATCCCGAGGGAAGAGCAAGAGCATCGGTATGAGCAAAGGCTTTACGCTCTTTCTGGGAGCGGCAGAACTTGCGGGCGCGCTGGGAGTGGCCTTTGGCATTCTTACGCAGCTTGCGGCCGCTGGATTGATTCTATTGATGCTGGGCGCAATCCAGAAGAAAATGTTTGTCTGGAAGACTGGCTTTTGGGGCAAACACGGCACGCACGGATGGCACTACGACCTGATGTTGGTGGTAATGAACCTTGTGATTCTCGTTACCAGTGGCGGGAGCTATCGACTCTGGAAATAAAAGCAGCAAGCCTTTGCGGGTCGCTGATTTATGAATGTTGTTTACTATGGAAGATTGAGGACTATTTTAGCTTCACCAAACCAACCACGTCACCACCGTTGGCGTCCACCGCATGCACCCAGATGTTATTGAAACCATCTTTCAATTCCGGATACTGCGCCACCATGGCATTGGCCAGATTACGCGCATCGGCCTGAGTGGCGTTGAAATCGGCTGTACTGGGGACGGAATATTTCAAGGAGAGATCAAAGTTTTTGTCGTTACGGAAAACAGACATGTCCGTGATGTTGTAAGTTTTTCCGCCAGCGCTGAAGGTGACCGGTTTGCCGCCTGCGGGTACATCTTTAGGCAAAACCTTGCTGGACTCGTCATTGATTTTTGCGAGCATGTTGGAACTCATGTAAGTGGCCGGGGAGAGCAGGTCCAACGAGGTTTGATAATAGAACCAGGCATTATGGGCTTGGCCTTTATTTTTGTAATCGCGCGCCTGAACCAGATACCAGAGGCCATCATGCCCTGCAACTGATCCAGGGCGGATCTGGTATCCCGCGACTTTCCAGCCGCCAAGATCCTGAAAGATAATGCTGAGCGTGTAGGGGCCCTTATTGCCGATAAAATCCTGAATGGCGATAGCGTACTTCCCGACAGGAATCCCAGGGAGGTCAAACTCCGCGGTGTTGGCGTTCATGCCATTGGCTCCGAACACGCCGCAATAAAATGTGCCGTCTGGGCCGGGATTGGCGCCTGTGTCAAGCAGATAAATGGCCCGGAGTTGAGGTTTAGCGCCCTGGATTGCATCCTTATTGTCATTTACGGCTCCGGCTATGCCGGCAAAATTCGATTGCAAAGAGGGAATTGCGCTGGTCTGCAAAGCCTGTACGTCGCCACGGGCGGTCTGGTCAAAGGCTTGTTGGGCGGCGCTCTCCACCGATTTCCGTGCCGCTTCAGGAATTTCGTCGCCACGCTGGCAGGTCTGGGCCCAGGCGGAAACGCTTCCGGCCAGGAACAGTGATATCGCAAATAATCTAAATGTGACGTAATTCTTCATAAGAGTGCGGTACTCCGGATTCCCTATAAGATGCCTTACCCTGCACTTCAAGATGCACGCCAAATGGCTGCTCATGCTGCCTCCTGCCCCTCAGGGACCAAGGCACTATGAATAAATATAAAGCATGCACGCTGAGGCTGAAAACCAGCAGGAACGGGCACGCGCCACCATCAGGCATCCTTGGGCCCTCTGCGCCAGCATTTTGGAAGGCAGTTACGCAAGTTCCAAATCGGGACCCGTGTTGGCCAATCAGGCCACTGTACTAAATATTTCCCGCCAGAGTCATTGCTGCTCTTGTACTATTTACGACAGCCGAAGTGAAAGACGTATAGGACGTCGAACCGCTCAACGATCAATTTCAGTTCCAAAAACTCAACCGCCACCGAGCCTAAAACAGGGAGCTCATGAATGTTCAAGCTAACACGTATACGCGTGCAGGCTTTTCTGTATTACTACAGTTTCCAGAACGTCATGGCACAGCGCTCAGGTAAAACGAGAATCTTTTCGCGTTTGAGTCAACAGTGCGCGGCCCACTAGCTGTCGCGGGTGGAAAAATTACGGTCTTTTTTGTTCTGCTGCTTTTATTTTTTCTGGCTTCAAATATCCGCAAGTCGCAAAAGAAAGAATTCATTTGAACGCACAAGGAGCAAAGAATGTCCCCATTGTCCCGCGGTCCCGCGTTGTTTTTGTGTTTCTTGTTGATTCTCGTAGCCCTGCCCGCAGCGGCGCAGGTTTCGCAGTCAAATAACCCCACACAGGTTCTGCCTGTGGTGCCTGTAACGCACCCTTTTCATGGTGTTCCATGGCGGGATCCGAACGCGAATAATGGAGCAGCTGTAGGCTTTGCTGCGCCAGCCGGCGCCCACCTGACCTATCACAACGGGCCGATTATCTCCAACGTACAGGTCATACAGGTTTTGTACGGAAGCGGCTCTTACAACGCACAAGTTGCCGGGACCTCCACCCCCAGCATGGGCAACTTCTTTAGCGACATCACCAGCAGCGGACTTATCACTTTGTTCCAACAGTACAACACGAACATCTCGGGAGGCACCGGTCAAGTCTTCGGGAACGGCACGTTCGGCGGACTGTTCCAGATTGTGCCATCTGCAGCCAACAACGGGTCGACCATTGACGACACCAATATTCAGGCTGAACTTCTTGCCCAGATCACCGCGGGACACCTTCCAGCACCGGTCCTCGACGCCACCGGCCAGCCAAACACTCTCTATATGATCTATTTCCCTCCAGGAAAAACCATCACACAAGGCGGGTCTTCAAGCTGCGTGGGAGGTGGTTTTTGCGCCTATCACGGCACAACATCCAACACATTCAGCGCCAAGCACGTCCTGTATGGCGTACTGCCGGATATGCAGGCGGGCAGCGGTTGCGCGACCGGTTGCGGCACGTCTACCACATTCGGCAATTACACCTCCGTGACCAGCCACGAATTGTCGGAAGCCATGACAGACGCCCAGGTTGGCATTGCGACCGTCATCGGACCTCCTCTCGCCTGGTATGACTCCACCAACGGCGAAATCGGCGACATCTGCAACGCTCAACAGGGTTCTTACGTTGCCAACGGCACCACTTATACAATCCAGTTGGAATTTTCCAACTCTGCAAACAATTGCGTCCTGCCGCCAGCCGGAGCCCCAGCCCCCAACTTCACGTTGTCTGCTTCACCCACCAGCGTGTCTGTGGCGCAGGGATCGAGCGGCAGCAGCACGATCACAGTTACGCCTTCAGGCGGTTTTACCGGTAGCGTGAGTCTGTCAGCTTCAGGATTGCCATCAGGCGTTACAGCTACGTTCGGCACCAACCCAACCACAACATCCAGCGCTGTGACTTTTACGGCCAGCTCAACAGCTACCACCGGAACGTCCACTGTAACTATTACAGGAACATCTGGAACGCTGAGCCACACGGCCACAATTTCGCTGACGGTAACTGGCGTGGCGACACCTAACTTCTCGTTGTCAGCTTCGCCTTCCAGCTTGACGGTCAAGCAGGGAACCAACGGCTCCAGCACGATTACTGAAACGCCTTCTGGCGGCTTCACCGGATCTGTCACGCTATCTGCTTCCGGATTGCCCTCTGGCGTAACGGCTGCCTTCGGCACTAACCCAACGACATCAACCAGCGTTCTAACCTTTACGGCCAGCAGCACAGCCACGGTTGGAACTTCAACAGTGACCGTCACCGGAACTTCAGGGACGCTGACCCATACAACGACCATCAGTCTTACGGTGAGTTCCTCTGCCACCGCCTCAAACCTGATTGTCAACGGTGGATTCGAAACCGGCACCGCAACTCCCTGGACTCTCACGGCCGGCGTACTAAACAACTCCACCGCTGAACCAGCCCATACCGGAGCATGGGATGCATGGCTTGATGGCTACGGCACCACGCATACCGATTCCGCTACCCAGACCGTCACCATTCCTTCGACTGCAGTTTCTGCCAACCTGACTTTCTGGCTGCACATTGACACAGCAGAAACAACCACGACCACAGCGTTTGATAAGCTGACCGTGCAAGTCCTCAACAGCTCCAACACAGTGTTGGCGACCTTGGGAACGTTCTCTAACCTGAACAAGGCTGCCGGTTATCAGCAGCACACGTTCAGCGTCCTCAGCTTCAAGGGCCAGACCGTGAAGATCCGGTTCACCGGAACTGAAGACACAAGCCTGCAAACCTCATTCGTGCTTGACGACATAGCACTGAACGTTCAGTAAAGCGGACGTTCAATAAAGACCGTTCAATAACGTCAAGCTTTCAAGACTTCCGGGGCCGCCATGGCCCCGGATTTTTTGCGTGACCATGTACCATCTTTGAAAATGCTCGTGTAGCCGTTTCCGCAAGTCGATTGAACCTGCTGCCTCGGCGTGGCAGCTTTTTTGGCCTGGGCTTGATTCTTTTGGGCTTGCCAGTATATTTTTTCTGGTCGCATCGCAGTACGACTCAAGCAGCCCAAGGATACCGAATGCCGACGATCGACTTTCATAACCACTTCTATCCGCCCGAATACATCAAAGCCATTGAGCAAGGCCCAAGCGCTGTCCGCGTGACGCATGATTCCGCGGGAAATCCTTGCCTTCACTATCCCGGCGACTACAACGTCGCTGTGCCCGGCCATCGCGACATTCAATACCGCACTCAGGTTGTGCGCGACGCCCACATTGACACTCAGGTCATCACTCTTACCACGCCCGGGACGCATATAGAAGAGCCGCCGACAGCCATCCGCCTGGCGCGCCTCACCAATGACGCTTTTGCCCGCATCGTCGCCGAATACCACGGTCTCTACGCTTCGCTTGCTACGCTGCCGCTCTGCGATCCTGCCGCTTCCGTCGCTGAACTTCGCCGCGCCATGGAGCAGCTCAAATTTCCCGGCGTAATGGTTTTCAGCAACATCAACGGCGTGGCGCTTAGTGACCAGCGTTTCTGGCCGGTATGGGAAGCCGCCAACGCGCTCGGCGCTATCGTGCACATTCATCCTACAAACCCTGTGGGCGTTGAAGCCATGCTTGACTACTGGCTCATGCCTCTCGTCGGCTTCCTCATGGACACCACTCTTGCCGCCGCCAGCCTCGTCTTCAGCGGCATGGCTGAGCGCTTCCCCAACATCCGCTGGGTCCTCGGACACCTCGGCGGCGCCATCCCTTATCTGGCTGAGCGCCTCGACCGCGGCTATGAAGCTTTCCCTGACTGCCGCGCCCACATCTCGCGCCCTCCATCCAGCTATCTCAAAAAGTTTTTCTTCGATACCGTCAATTTCGATCCACATGCCCTTGAACTGGCCGTCAGCTTCGCCGGGGCCAGCCAGGTGCTTGCCGGCAGCGACTACCCACACCAGATCGGCAGCATTCCCAAAATGCAGCAAAGCCTGCAGGCCATGCGCATCTCTGACGCCGACCGCCAGCTCATCCTCGGCGGCAATGCGAAGAAGCTGCTGGGGATTTAAAAAGACCAACAAGCCCCTGGTTCCGATCATCCGATCATGCGCGATCATCCGGTTTTCTCCGCGACCCCGCGACCATTCCAGTTCCCATAATCTCGCCCACCCAACGACATCGTCGTTCCGAGGTCGAACCCTGGCGGATGCCTGTCCATCTCACGCTTTTTCCGTGAGGCCGAGGAACTGCTCCGCTGCACAGGAGGGGCGCGATACCATTTCCAGCGCACGCCGGGTGCCGTGCCACAGCCTTTGCGCCGAGCGCAAAGGGCCAAAGTTTCCGGTGCGGGGTTTGACATCTTTAGTTGTGTAGCAATATATTGCTACACAACATATGAAGAACCCTGTGCTGGACCGTGAACTGAAAAGAGGCAGCGCTGAGCTACTAATCCTTTCCCTGGTGGAAGCGCGCCCGCGCCACGGCTATGAAATGAGCAAGCTGATCGAATCGCGCTCTGACGGCGCCGTGCGCTTCAATGTGGCATCGCTTTATCCGCTGCTGTACCGGCTTGAGAAGCGGGGCTGGATTGAAGGCCGCTGGGTGGACAAGGCCGAGCAGCGCCGGCGGCGTTACTATCGGCTGACCGCACAAGGCAAAAAGGTTTTGCGCGCCCAGCGCAATGCCTGGCAGACCTTCGTGGCCGCCATCAATCGCATTACGGAGATTGAAAATGCCTGATTTCAGAGAAGAAGTGCGCAAGCGCCTGGCCCGTTTGAATCTTGAACCCACTCGTGAGGCCAGCATCGTTGAAGAAGTTGCGTTGCACATGGAAGATCGTTATCGCGACTTGCTGGCGCAGGGCAATGGCGCGGAGCAAACGCAAGCTACAGTACTTGCTGAACTGGACCAGAACGACCGGCTTACGCGCGGCCTGCGAGAAATCGAGCGGCAAGTGCGCTTTGATGCAGTACCGCCCGGCGCTCCCGGCTTTGGATCTTTTACGACGAATTTGTGGAAGGATGTCCGCTACAGCGTTCGCGCACTTCGCCTGAATGCCGGCTTTTCGATCATCGCGATCTTATCTCTGGCGCTGGGAATCGGCGCGAACACAGCCATCTTTCAGTTGCTGGACGCTGTCCGGCTGCGCACGCTTCCGGTAAAAAATCCGGGCGAGCTGGCCCAGATACGAATCCCAAACTTGCTAGGCAGAACCGGACATATGGAAGATCATGACGAGCTGAGCAATCCGTTATGGGAGCAGATCCGCGACCACCAGCAGGCATTTTCCGGCGTGTTTGCCTGGGGCACGGGAACCTTCAACCTGGCCACTGGTGGAGAGGCGCGTCCAGCGCACGGCCTGTGGGTAAGCGGAGATTTTTTCCGCGTGCTTGGCGTTCAGCCGATCCTTGGACGACTCATCACAGTCGACGATGACCAGCACGGCTGTGGCACCCCTGCCGCCGTGATCAGCTACCCGTTCTGGCAGCGTGAGTATGGAGCGGCCGGTTCCGCGATCGGCAGCACGCTCAAAATCCACAATCGGCAGGTGGAAGTTGTCGGCGTAACACCGGCCAGTTTTTTTGGCGTGGACGTGGGCCATTCTTTTGACGTGGCTCTTCCCTTATGCGCTGAGCCTCTCATAGAACGCGAAGCCAGCATATTTGCGCGGCGCGACGGCTGGTGGCTGGACGCCATTGGCCGCCTCAAACCAGGATGGTCGTTGGAAAAAGCGACAAACCAACTGGAATCTATTTCTCCTGGCATTTTCGAAGCCACTCTTCCACCGACCTATGATCCGGAGCAAGCCAAAAAATATCGTGCCGCAAAACTAGGCGCTTCTCCCGGCGGATCGGGCCTCTCTGATTTGCGTCAGGCGTATGAAGATCCCTTGTGGCTTCTGCTCACGCTCGCCGGAACCGTGTTGTTGATTGCCTGCGCCAATCTTGCCAACCTCACTCTTGCGCGCGCCAGCGCCCGCGAGCGCGAAACCGCGGTGCGTCTTGCGCTGGGCGCTTCACGCTTGCGGCTGATGCAGCAGGTACTGATGGAAAGCCTACTGCTTGCTGTGACCGGCGCAGTTGCCGGCGCGCTGCTGGCACAGGTTCTCACTCGTGTGCTGGTTTCATTTCTGGGAACACAGTCCAACCAGGCATTTCTCGATCTCACTTTTGACTGGCGTGTACTGACTTTTACCGCCGGTCTGGCCGTGATGACGTGTCTGCTCTTTGGTCTGGCCCCAGCTTTGCGCGCCACCGGCACATCGCCCGTCGCCAGCATGAAAGCGGGTGGACGCGGCGCATCGGCAGACCGCCAGCATTTCGGCGTACGCAGGATTCTAGTCGTCACGGAGGTTGCTCTTTCTCTTATGCTGGTTGTGGGCGCGCTGCTGTTTGTGCGTACCTTTCAAAATCTGCTTTCGCTTGACCCGGGCTTCCAGATGAGCGGAGTGCTTGCCGCCTACCTCGATATTAGTCCGCTGCAACTGCCTCTGGAACAGCGCACTCCATTCAAGAAAGACTTGCTGGAACGAGTGCGAGCCATCCCCGGCATTGAGTCCGCGGCTGAGGTCAGTATTGTTCCCTTAACCGACAACTGGTGGAACGATACCGTCCTTTCCAGCGCTTCCGGACAGCAAGTGCGTGGAACGGCCTTTTTCAATAACGTAAGCCCCGGATTTTTCAAGACCGTGCGGACGGAACTGCTGCATGGACGCGACGTGAGTGATTCTGACTCGCTCTCTTCGACTGCTGTCGCGGTGGTGAATGAAACATTTGTTCGAAAATTCCTGCCAGGCACAGATCCTCTGGGCAAGCCATTTCACGTGGACCTGGGCCCAACCAAGCCGCAGCCTGTTTACCAGATTATTGGCGTGGTCAGGGACACAAAATACCGCAGCCTTCGCCAGCTCATTGTCCCTGTGGCTTACCTTGCCGCCGCGCAAGCCAAGGACCCCGATCCCTCGCCCGTGCTGCTGGTGCGCTCCAATATCTCCATGGACGCTACGCGATCATCGCTGGAGCAGGCCATTCGCAGCGTGAACCCAGCCATTACATTTCATTTCGTGCTCTTGCAAACAGAAGTCCGCGACACCCTGCTGCGTGAGCGGCTCATGGCCTCACTTTCCGGCTTTTTTGGCTTTCTTGCGGCGTTGCTGGCCACCATCGGACTATACGGCGTGATTTCTTATATGGTGATTCGCCGGCGCAGTGAGATTGGCATCCGTATGGCTCTGGGTGCGGATCGCAAGCGAGTCCTAGGCCTGATCATGCGTGAAGCGGCCATGCTGCTGGCCATCGGACTTGGCGCAGGAACCATTTTGGCTCTGTTAGCAGCCAAGGCCGCTGCCAGCCTGCTCTTTGGATTGAAAGCGCGCGATCCCGAAACTTTTGTGTTGGCCGTTTCTCTGCTGGCGATTGTCTCTTTGGCTGCCAGCGCATTACCTGCCTACCGCGCAGCGCGAGTGGACCCGTTGGACGCATTGCGGAACGAGTGAAATCCCTGAACAAAATGCAACTGGAGTTTGCAATTCTTATCATTTCCGAATCCCGTCTAAGTCAAAAAAAAGGCGCTGAGTAGCGCCCTTTGTGGGATTGACACCCGCACGAGAATTAGTCAATCTTGGTCGCCGTTACCTCGATCTGCGTCCGCTTGGTGCTGTTCACATCGTCAATGCTGGAAATGATCATGGATTTTCCTGGCGTGAGGATCGCCCACGTATTGGAGTTGCTGCTGCGCAAAACGGGGGCAGAAGCGTTGGTGTTCCTGCTTTCTGCGGACTGCTCAGGGCGCACAAAGCCACTGATGCTTGTGTCACACTGCAATTCCAGCCGCCCGATGGTATGTTCCTTTATGGCGCAGTTTAAGGTGAGGCCGGCGTCAATATAATGCAAATTTTTTTCCTCAGTGAACACTGGAATGCGTGTATTAACAGACACCCGCGGTGGCGGTCCACTATTAGTTTTGCCGATGACTGTGTAGTCACGTTGATTTACTCTCTTGCCATCTTCCAGTTCGTAAACCGCGAACGTGAGCTTGTAAAAATTTTCAATCGGTTTTGCTTCCTGAGTTTCCGCCGCGTCTTTTTTGGGCAGTTGGTCGACGCTGTTTTTTGCTGGTTGGGCAAACAAACTAGATGCAAGAACAAAAATGAGTGTCACCTTGGCAAGAATTTTCATACCTCTCCTTATTTAGTATTGCTGAATTTTTGTGGAACATGCGATAGATCGGGTATAGCTTGCGATTGGTCCGGTTCTACGAACGGTTCAGGATCTGGACGGCTCTGTGCAATCACTTCTTCCCTGGGTGTGCCTGCGTAGTAGCTTAAAAGTAGTTTCTCCTGTTCGGACAATGGCGCAGGGGACGGAAATGTTTGCGGACGCTGATTCAAAGCCAGTGTCTTATCCTCAGGCTTTGCTGGCACATCTTTTTTGGGCCGATGAATGATGGATATCGTATGACCAGCTTGTGCCACGCTATTTTGTTGAGCTTGCGTTTGTAACGGAGTCGGCTCCTGAGTCCGGACAATTGTCTTATCCGTTGGCATAGCATGGTGATGGCCGCTTATCAGCACACCCAAAACAATGACTGCGGCCATAACTGCTCCAGCCCAAAGCCATTTAAAATTCCACCACCCATTGGAGACCTCCCTGGCCGCCGTACTCTGCAAGTTGGCCAGAATCCTTGTTTCCAGTCCGGGTCGAGGCTCCGTGGAGGAATACATAGCCAGCATAGAATCGAGCATTTCCTCAATTTGTTTATCTTTTTCTTGCTCAGCCATGTCGTTTCCCCTCCAGCAAAATGGTTAGTTTCTCTTTAAGCTGCTGGCGCGCCCGGAAAAGCCGCGTGCGCACTGAACTCTCCGGTATTTTCAAGATCTCGGCAATTTCCGTGGAGTTCAACTCCTGCACTGTGGAGAGTTCCAGCGGATATCGAAGGTCTTCCGGCAGACCAGCAATCAAGCGTTGCAGCAATTGTCTCTTCTGTGTCTCTGCAAGCTGTTCTTCGGAGCCGGGAGTGAAATCAGATAGCTTCTCCAGTTCGTCGAACCCCGATGGTTCGTCGTTCAAAGAAATCATTTCGCGGCTTGCCTGCTTCTTGTCCAGCGCCGTTGTCCAGGCAATCCGGGCAAGCCATGTTTTGGTATTGCGCACCTCATGTAGCCGGTTATGCTGCTTCAAGACACGCAAGAAACACTCTTGCGTTGCGTCTTCAGCATCATGGTGATTACGCAGGATGGAGTAGGCGATGCGGAAGACCATCAATGTGTGGTTGGCCACCAATGTTTCCACTGTCGGAGCCAAAACTTCTTTCGCCATTGTTGGTTTCAGAACCGTCTCTCCCAAAACTGCCTGACCCGCCATTTTGCCTTCCTATATAGAAAGACAGCCGGGGAACGGTAAGTGTTCTGATTTTTTGCGGAAATTTCAGTGCTATGATTGGCAGAGGTCATTACAGGAAAACTCTGCGGGGGCGAATGGCAGTTTCAGAAGACAAAAAGAACCGGGATAATTATGGGATCTAAATTCTGGGGATAAACGGCAGGTTATCGGCCAGCGAGTGCTGCGTCGGTGATGTAGATGGCTGTATCAACCGGCAGTTCCAGCGCGATTCGCGCGCCCTGGGGTTCCAGGTTCTCAGCGCGGATTTCGCCGCCATGCTCTTTTACGATGCCATAGCAGATGCTCAATCCCAGGCCGGTTCCTTTGCCCACCGGTTTGGTGGTATAGAAGGGATCAAATACGCGATTCACATCGTTAAAGCCTGGGCCGTTATCGTCAAAGCGCAGGACCACCCGCCCATTCACGCTGCTGCCTTCAATGCGTATGCGTCGATTGGAATAGCCCTCCAGGGCATCGATGGAATTATTCAGAAGGTTGAGAAGGATTTGTTTGAACTGGTCTTCATCCAGAGCCACATGCGGCAGGTCCGGTTCAATCTGGACTATCACTTCAATGTCATGGTTATGCAGGTGGTATTCACGCAGCGCCAACACATCCTGCAATAGTATTTCCAGATTGGCAGATTTCTTTGCGAGGCTGTTCTGGCGGGCAAAGCGCAGTAAGTTTTCAATGATGCGCTTCATGCGCTTGGCTTCTTTCAACATCTTGTCAAGCTTTTGCCGCGCCGGTCCTTCGGGAATCTCGTCGCTGATCAGTTCGGAATAGCCAACAATGGAAGTGAGCGGATTGTTAAGTTCATGCGCCACGCCGGCCACAAGCTGGCCGATGGCCGCAAGCTTTTCGGCACGCGCCAATTGACGGTGTAAAGCTGTATTATCAACAGTCACCGCAAGATCGCCGGCCAATAGTTCAATCCTTGCCAACTCGTCAGCGTTCACGCGGGTCACGTCGCGGGGATCGCTCAGGGCAATGCAACCAACATGCGCGCCGCGCATGGACTGCAACGGCACCAGCACCTGGTTTCCTTTCTGCCAATGCTCAGAAGGCTCATACTGCGTGGGACTGGGGACCTGCCCGTATTTCTGCATTTGCTCCGGCCGCAACAGGACTGACCTGTCACCCAATCGCTGGCCCACGGTGCACGCCTCAACTAGATCGTTGAACTTCCAAACTTCGTTGCATTTGTATTCGACCAGCGTGGCTGCCTCGCCTATATATCCTGAGTATCCGGCAGCATACAAATCTCTTCCGTCAGGACTAAGGATGATGGCGACGCGATCAAAAGTGCTGGTTTCACGAATGGCTGCGGCAATCTCATTGCAGACTGAATTCACATCTACTCCGCTCAGGAGCCGCGAGGTGATTCCAGAGAATTTCTGTAATTGATGATTGAGCGTTTGCTCACGTCTGCCGGCGGACCGAAGAAAGTCTGATTTGTCCTCAAGCAAAGTCAGGATCATTCCAAAGGCAACGAAAAATTTTGGAGTGTTCCAAAGCTCAGGATTGACTTTGAGGTCCGGCCACACGGAAGAGACGATCGCTCCCAGGGGAAAAACTGCGCCCCACAGCAAGAAGCCTCCGGCACTGGTGACCACGCCGGGCGACCAGCGCGGGTAGCGTCTCCAGAAGAGGAATCCCGGCAGGGCAAAACCCAGTGTTAACGTCGCCAGAAGACCAAAATCAAAATCATAGCGCCACGCATGCACGATTGCCACAGTGCCGGTGATGGCGACAATCGGGGCCCAGTAAAAGAATTCTATTATCAGCTTGCGCCGAAGCAATATGAACAGAGGTGATCCGTAAAACAGGACAGCCGAGCTGGCAATATAAAGCCATCGCCATTTCCACTCATAAGCCAGACCCACCGTATAAGCCATTACCGGTATTCCGGTCAGCATCAGCAAACTCAGTGTTTGTCTTGTGTTCTGGAAAAATGTGGTCAGCGAAGCAATAAAGAAGAGAGCGGAAAGCTGGAGGCATCCCAGATCAATCATGAACGTGATCGGGGTCAGGTTGCCATCCGGCGGCTCGAATATCTGGACAAAAAAATGGCCAAAAATGAGTACCCATGCCGCAATCCAAAGATGCAGCCGGGCCGACTTAACGTGCCAGCGAAGCGCCACAAAAATGCCCACCATTACAGCCAACACTAAAATGGTGGGGAGCTTGTCAAACAAGATGGCCATTTCCGCAATTATCCAGTCTTTTAGAAGCCCCAAGCGTACCATGGAGGTGAACGCTGGCAGCGGGCCAAAGAGAGCAGCCCTCATAACGTCAGTAACATGCTGACTTTTGTTTGATCTGGTATTTACTGGAGCCCAGCATTACTGGAGCCAGCTTTGACCAGGCTTCAGCGTAACGGCTATACTTGCAGCATCCGCAAACCCTAGCTAAATCACTGGGTTACGATGTACATGGGCGATTAGCTCAGCTGGTTAGAGCGCCTGCCTTACAAGCAGGAGGTCCACGGTTCGAGTCCGTGATCGCCCACCATTGCATATCTATAAGTGACCCACAATATGCCGCCCGGAAGGTATTACTGACCTTGCAGAAGTTGGCGGCCAGTTTGTTACGCTACCCAAGTTGTTCCACCAACATCAGGGTGCAATCGTCCTGCACTTCGCGCTCTGCGCAGAAACGCTGAAGCTGAGCAACAATTTCTGGGATCGGATTGGGCCCGAGCATCGCAGCTTTCACTGGGGCTGGTCCGAATTCCTGGCCTTCGGAATTCTCGCATTCCGTTATGCCGTCCGTAAGCAGGCAAAGCCGTGAACCGGGGGGGAAAGGCTTTTCAATCAGATGGTACTCGGCGTTTTCCAGCAAGCCGATTGGCAAGTCGCCCTCTTCCAGCTCCGAGCAAACGCCATTAGTAATGATGATTGCGGGAACGTGACCACAATTGACAATTCGCAACATATGGTCGCGCCCTACCTGGGCTGCAAGCAGAGTGGCGTACTTCTGTCCCGCGACCCTCGAGCAAAGATATTTATTGATGACAGCGACAGCCTGAGGAAGCGCCATTCCTAAATCAAGCTGGGCATACAACATGCCCTGTATCAATGAAGCCAGCAGGGCTGCGGATACACCTTTTCCGGAAACGTCCGCGATGATTGCAGTCAGGGCTTCAGGGTTCGCATGGACGTCAAAAAAGTCCCCTCCTACTTCTTTGCAGGGAATGCTGTAGCCGGTGGCCCGCGCGAAATCGCAATTTATTTTAGGATGGGTAATCAGGCCGCGCTGAATTGAGGCCGCAATGGCCATCTCCTGGCGGTACTGTCGCGCTCCCTCTTCGGCTTCAAGGAGCTTGGCGCTTTCGAGTACGGCGGCGCATTCACCAGCCAATGCGCGCAACACGTCATGACCCACCGAAGAAAGATTACGCGATGCGATGCGGCTGTCAAGATAAAGCACGCCGTGGATTTTCGACTCTGCGCCTGGAAGCTTCGGCGCATGCATCGCACGCAAAGGAATGGCCACCACAACCCTGAGAGCACGGGCGACAATACTCTCCCGGGCGGCCAGGCTGCTTTGCTGCATGGCATCGGCGGCAATGAATTCAGCCGCGGTGCGCATGGCTTCATCGACCACGGAGCGTGACACACCATCGTCATTCATGAGTTCCAAGCCAGATGCGTCAACTCCGCATGCCATCACGGCCTTGTTGTCATGGTCTGCAAGGTAGACAAACGCGCGTTCAGCGGATGTAATTTTGATAGCGCAGCTCAACATGCGGCGCAGAACATCCTCGACGATGCCACCACCGCCCAGGGCGCGTGCCGCATCCAGAAACAGGCGCAATTGCTGCAACTCGGAGCTGTCACTGTGGAGGGTCAGGTCCGGCAATAGCAAGCTTCCCGAGCTGCCGTGATCGTCATGCTCCAGGTAAGATACGGAAATTTCCGAAACGCCGAAGCTGAGCTGATCGTTGTGTTTTAGGTTGGCCCGGCTGCAGCGAGATCCATTTATGAACGTGCCATGCCGGCTTCCCACATCAAGAATAAAATAGCTTCCTTGTTCTTGAACCAGCCTGGCATGCACCCGTGAAATCCTGCTGTCATTCAGGACCAGATCGCAGTCTTCCGAACGGCCAATGGTGAACTCCTCCCCGTTGAGGAAAACTTTGTCGGCCCGTCCAGGGGCCCGGATGAGCAAATAAGGCTGTCGTTGTTGAATTAAAACGGTGCTTGACATCTCAGGCAGCTAACCTTTCAAAATAAAACTCACTGACAATGATTTTGAGGTCTTGGTGGCTGAAAAAGCCAAAAGCAATAAGAAAAATAGAAAACCAGCTTACAACTCTTCAAAATTTTCTTTCCGGAACATGCTTTCCTATCCCCCAAACCTAAAGCGGATTATAATCTGAACCAATAGCCGTCCCAGGAAAAGTGACAATATGGCGGGGTTTGCTATCTCCGGAGTTACGCTTCGGCGTCGCTTGCAATTGGGCGGCCTGCAGACGGAGGAAGCGCTCGCCCTCGTCGCTGAGATAGGTAAAGCTCTGGCGCAGGCGCATGCGACCGGACGAATTCACGGAAATCTTACGGACGCGAGCATCGTGCTGCCGGATTCCAGCGCGTCCAAAGTGACGATCCAAGGGTTTGGCGAGATGCCGGCAACTGACGCTGCCGAGAATTTGGCGCCAGAACGCATCGCCGGCGGCCCGCCAACTGTAGCTGCTGACATTTATTCCTTCGGATGCATTCTCGAACAGATTCGCAGCGCAACCAGGCTTGACTCAATCACTCATAGCGAGTGGGACGCGGCGGTCAAACATTGTCTCGATCCCGTTCCCGGCCGGCGCTTTCATTCGATTGAAGGCGTCCTGCAAGCCATTGGCGGAAACGATCGGACTCTCTCCATTGTGGCTTCCACAACTGCGGTTGAGGCCCTGAAAAAATGGGGTCAGTTCCAGCTTCTGCAGCGGCTTGATGCCGGAGGTTTTGGTGAAGTTTATCGCGCCTGGGACCTGACTTTGGAGCGTGAGGTCGCGCTGAAGCTTCTGCTGCCCCGTGGGCTCAAGCACGAAGAAGAGTTCGCTTCCATTATTGCGGAAGCACGGGCCATGGCGCGCGTGCGCCATCCGAATACCGTTTCTGTCTATGGCGTGGACAGCCACGACGGCCGTGTTGGTTTGTGGAGCGATTTTATTCGCGGACAGACACTTGCCCACTGGGTGGAAAGCGAAGGACTGCGACCGGAAAAACAGACCGTGGAAATCGGAATGGTGCTTTGCGACGCGCTGAGCGCCGTTCATCACGCGGGGCTGCTGCATCGCGACATCAAGCCCCGAAACGCCATGCGCGCGGAAGATGGGCGCATTCTGCTCATGGATTTTGGTCTAAGCCATGAGCTGTACCAGGAAGCTCGCTGGGGCGGCACGCTCGGTTACATGGCGCCTGAGTTGCTCGCCGGCCGTCCACCTTCGGTACACAGCGATATCTATGCCATGGGAGTATTGCTGCTGTTTCTCTGCACCGCAAAACAGCAGCTCAGCAAAAGCAACACGCAGGGCGGCTCACAGCCATCGATCTCACCAGCGCTCAGGCAGGTCATTGAGACCGCCACCAATGTTGATCCACAGCAGCGCTACAGCAGCGCGGCGCAGTTGCGTGATGCCCTGGCCGCCGCGCTCGCCGCTTCGCCGTCCGCGTCTCACACCAAAAGGAAGCCGCTCTACAAAAAAATTGCCTGGATCGCGGCTGTGGTTCTGGTGTTATGCGCCGTAGCAGCTCTGGTTCCTCAAGTGAGAAGAGGCGTGCAGGCCCGCTTCGCCGGAACCAACCGCGCGGCCTATGAAGACTATCTGGCGGCCGAGGAATTGCTGCTGCGTTATGACAAACCCGGCAACACGCAGAAGGCGATTGAACTCTATAAGCAGACGCTTGCGCGATCACCCAGCTTTGCCCTGGCGGAATCCGGTCTTGCACGAGCCTACTGGCGGATGTACCTGGATACATCCGACAAAAAATGGTTTGAGGCAGCCAGCCAGTCTGCCGCAAACGCGGCCGTCATAAATCCCAACCTTGCGCCCGTGCAGATGACGTTGGGAATGATCCATCTTGAACAAGGAAAGGTTGGGCTGGCAATACAGGAGCTGGAGCAGGCGCAACAACTCGAGCCGAGAAGCGCCGACGTTCGCGCCGCGATGGGTGAAGCGTATCGGGTACAAGGCCGGCTTCCCGACGCAAAAACTGAGCTGCAAACTGCCATTGACTTGGCCCCTGACAATTGGCGCTGGCCCTACCTGCTGGCCGCGCTCGAAATCGATGCCGGTGACCTCAAAGCCGCGGAAGCCAATTTGAAAACGGCGCTGGAGAAGACGCCGGATAATCCACGCGTGCTGTACAACCTGGGCTTGGTGTATCGCAAGCAGGGCAGGCTTGAGGACGCAGCCCACGCGTATCAGGACGCGTTGAAGATCGATAGCTCTTACTTTCAGGCTGCCGTCGCACTCGCCAATGTATTGACGCTGCAACAGCGTTATGATGAAGCGGTTGAAATCAACAAACGCGCCGTGGAGATGCGGCCCGGGGATTGGCGTAGCTGGGGAAGCCTTGCCACTGCGCAGGAATTCAGCGGGCACAATGCAGGTGAAGCTGCTCGCGACTACCAGAGAGCGGTCGAAATGGCTGCGCCACAATTGAAAATCACCCCTGATGATCCTTTTCTGGTTTCGCGGCTGGGAAGGTTCTATTCAAGCCTCCACGATTCAGCACACGCGGTGCCGCTGCTGCGCAAATCAGTCGTTCTGGCGCCTACGAACTCCGAAGTTCTCGAGCGGGTCGCTGAAGGTTATGAGCTGCTCGGAGAACGCGAGCAGGCACTCAAGCTGATTAATAAAGCATTGGAAGCGGGATTTTCCATCAACTATGGTAGGGAAACTCCAATTTTCAAGGCGTTGAGAAAGGACCCGCGAGCCCCGCTGCAACTGCGCGAGGCCGCTGCTCGGCAATAAATTTCCGACAACAAATAAGGAGAATGTGAATTATGCCTGACCCAAACAAAACCACTCCCCGCGACTTCACTGACCAGACGGGACGCGATTTCACTGACCAAACCGGCCGTGATTTCACTGACCAGACCGGACGCGACTTCACTGATCAAACTGGCCGTGATTTCACTGACCAGACCGGCCGTGACTTCACTGACCAAACCGGACGCGATTTCAGCGACAAGAGCACGCCTAAACCATAGGTGAGTAAGAATCCAGGCCCAACCCAGGGAATTCGAGGTAACCTAGCGGGAGCCCGCCGATGGAGCGACGGTTCCGTGTGTTAGCTTAACGTGTGTTTGTTAGGACTCCGGCAGAAGCGAAGGTGCATTTATGGATAGGAAGAAAGCCCTTGTAGTTGGAATCGATAACTACCCGGGTCAGGAACTTCATGGCGCGGTCAATGACGCGCGCTCGGTCGCGCAGTTATTCGCGCGCCATGGTGACGGTGCGCCAAACTTCGACCTTGAGCTGATTACCGCGCCTCTGCCCAACGCTGACGGCAGCACCCCGCAACCTGAAGATCCAGACATGGAAACTTCCCCCAAAGGCGGCATCGCCAAAAGTCTGCTGCGTGACAGAATTAAAGCTTTGTTTGAAGGTGACTCCGAAATTGCGCTCTTCTATTTCTCCGGCCACGGATCGCTGGCCAGCGTTGGCGGCACCCTTATCACGACTGAGGTCAGGGCCTGCGAGGACGGGCTTGAGATGAATGACGTCCTTACCTGGGCAAATAACTCGGCCGCGCGGGAGAAAGTAATCATTCTGGACTGCTGCCATTCCGGGGCCTTCGGCGCTTCCAATTCCAACATCAAAGTTTGCGAGATTTCTGAAGGAATGGTTGTGCTTACCGCCGCGCTGCCGTCACAACAAGCGATGGAAAGCAACAGCGTGGGCCACGGTGTCTTCACTGAGTTGTTGGCCGAAGCCCTGAACGGCGCCGCCGCTGACCTGTTGGGGCAGGTTACCCCGGGTGCTGTTTACCATTATGTCGACCAGGCGCTGGGCTCATGGGAGCAGCGGCCAATTTTTATGACCCATGTCAATAGCTGGACGCCCTTGCGTAATGTGCCGCCAGGCCCAGGTTCACCCGCGCTCCCACGGGAAACCATTCGCAAAATTGTCAGTTACTTCCCGGACCCGGAACAGGAGTACAAGCTTTCACCGCAGTATGAATTCACAGCCCCGGGCAGTGATCCCGCCAAGGTCGTAATGTTCAGAGACCTGCAGGCATTCGCCGCAGTTGATCTGGTGGTCCCCATTGGCGAGGACCACTTGTACTGGGCCGCCATTAATTCAAAGTCGTGCAAGCTAACACCATTCGGCAAGCGTTACTGGCGGCTGGTGAAGCATAATCGAGTGTAGGTATGGCCTTGAGCCACAGGCGGCGTAACTCCTCTCTCCGGCTTCTGCACGGATTTTGCTCAATTCCATTTTCACAATAAAGACCTCGCGTGAATAATCTCTCCGTCAGTCGCCAGAGCCCAAAAGTACAGTGGCCACAAGTTTTCTGGTAACTAGGGGAAAGCCGCGATGGACAAATGATCGAGACCACGCGATGCTTACTCATCAAAATCACAAATGTGTGTATGGAATTGTGTGTCTGGAAATCCAGCAACTTTCCTCTGCATTTGGGTTTGAAGCAAGTGCACGCCAACAACAATTCTCGCAAGGAGAGTCGCAATGCAGGAAAGACATATTTGCAATTCTGTACAGGGGGACCATGGGCGTTCCCGTTTTCACGCATTTTCCCATTCCAGACAGTGGAAACAAATAACTGTCAGGGTTGCCACCATGGTTCTGGCTGCCGTTGCAATGTGCTGCGCACTGGCTGCGCCGGCGGCGGCACAAGGCGCGCCGTATTATGCGCCGGACCAGCTTGACCGAATGGTTTCACGGATCGCGCTATATCCTGATCCGTTGCTGGCGCAAACGCTGGCGGCCGCAACTTTTCCTGACCAGATTCCCGATGCCGCTGGATGGGCAGATCAGCACCACTATCTCACCGGCGATCGACTTGCGCAGGCCATTGAGGGCGACCAGTTAACCTGGGACCCTTCCATCCAGGCGCTGCTTCCTTTTCCGTCAGTGCTGAGCATGATGGCTTCTGACATGAATTGGACCTCTGATCTGGGCAATGCGTTTCTCGCCCAGCAAGAGGACGTGATGGCCGCCGTGCAGAGAATGCGCGTGCGGGCCAGGAATTATGGCTATTTGCGCACCGGCCCGCAGTATATAGTGGGCGGCGGTCCTTATATTACGATTCTGCCCGCGCGGCCGGACTACGTTGTGGTCCCTTACTATGATCCGCTTGTGGTGTATGCGCGTCCGCGGCCAGGCTTCTTTGTCGGATCGGCCATTGTGTTCCGCTTTGGCGTTCCGCTGGGCGTCGCGTTCCGTCCATGGGGCTGGGGCGCTAACCGCATTGCCTGGGACCATCGGGTGGTCTTCATCAATAACTCTCCGTGGCGTAGGACGTGGGTCAACCGTCGCGAATACGTTCATCCTTATACGGTGCGGCGCTATGTGGCCGCGGAGCGCCACGAAGAGCGGCATGAATTAGTGAGTCGCAGCGTGCATGAGCGCGAAGCGGCGCGCACTGGACATCAGCGCGTGGAAGAACATAGAGAAGAACATCGAAAAGTCGTGGCTGAAAACCGCCACGACGATCACGGACATGACAATCGGGGACATGACAATGGCAAGGACCACGACGATCATCATGGAGACCACGGCGATCATCGTTAAACCAATCGACTAAAATTAGCTGCTGAATCCATTTGGCGCGGCCTTCGCTTAGGCCGCGCTTTTTCTGTGGGCCGAGCAAAAATACTACCTTAAGAAGCTAGCTCGGCTTTGACTGGCTGGGTAGCAGGCGGTATGCCTCGGCCCGTGTTCGCACCACAAAAATGTTGGGGCGCGATGGCCGGGACAATTCCTTGAACTTGCCGCCCAGTTGAAACATAACGTCGGCGGGCGCCACAACAATATGCATAACCGAGCTGCTGAAGAGGCTGGGGTTCGCGGCCATCGCGGCTACAGTACTCTCAGAAATAGCAAGGTCCGTGACATCACTGAAATCCACAATATCGCTGAAATTGGGATTGAAATCCGGATCAGTAGCAATCGACTGTCGATGCCCAGCCAATTCTTCATCAGTGACCCTGCCGTAAAACGCAGAGTACACAAGTTTGCGGTGAGGATCGATCTTGAGGACAACTGGCATATAGGTAGCGGTTCTGGCAGCGATAGATTCTCTCTATCTTGCCATATTGCGGGGAAATTAGGGAGCGCTATGGCCATCACAGCGCATCACCCCAAGGTACGCGCTCCACGGTCCCACGGCCTCGCGATATTGATGGGCCATGATTCTTGAAAGCTGGTGCAGATGATTCAAGTCATGCGCTGCCCATGTGGACAGTAATTGCGACAGAGTAACTGTGCCGAAAGCGGGGTGGCGTCCACGGCGCTCAAAGTCATGCGGCTGCAAATTCAAGGCGCGCAGTTGGTCAAGTCTTTCTGCCCTGACACGGGCAAACTCATCCAATAACTGCGCCAGCGACTTGCCTTGGCTCTCTTTCTGCTGACCCAAACGATCAAACGATGGAAATGGTTGAGAATCGCCGAATTGCAATATGACTCTCGCTCGCGGTAGCCAGTCCGTGCGGTCGGCGTGAATCAGATGACCGACGACATCAAACGCGCTCCAGGTGTTTCCGCCTTCATTGCGCAACGTCCATACATCCGGCAGGTCGCGCAGAAGCGCATTGAGAGCGGCAGGCATACGGCTGAGCAGCAAGATAGTTTGGTTGAGGTCCGTCATGCAGAGATTTTAAATCCGGCCTGATGATGCGAGAAAGCCGGATATTCGCCGCAGATGGAAAAGGATCGCAGATCAATAGTTCAGCGCAAAGCTGAAAAATTCTTGACAAGCCTTGACAAGAATTCACCTGCAAATCCGCCATTGCGCAGCAACAATCTGAGACATGCAATTCAGAACCCTCTGAGAGGTGACCCAAATGCTGAAAGTGATGAAGGTATTGCTCGGCGTAGTTCTATTCGCGGCGCCGCTGCTGGCGCAAGACCAGGTTGAAACGGCGCGCATGGCCGCGGGCTGCGGCGCAAACGAAATCCAGTACACCGTCAAGACAGATAAGAAGCAGCATCCAACAGCGCAGCCTGAAGCTGGCAAGGCGCTGATTTATGTTTTCAGTGATGAATCGATCGACAACGCCACGCTGCATATCGGTGGAGTGACCACGCGCTGGGGCGTGGATGGCGCATGGGTTGGCGCGAATGACAGGAAGTCTTACTTTTACTTCTCGGCCGATCCCGGTGAGCATCGCCTCTGCACCAGCCGGCAGTCGCGGTTCAAGTCACTGACTAAAATATCCGCCGCGAGCACCTTTACCGCGGAGGCGGGCAAGGTCTATTACTTCCGCACCATGACGCCACACATCCCGCAGGACAAACCACACGGCGCTGAAGACAGCGTGACCCTCATAGAACTTGATCCGGCCGAGGCCCAATTGCTGATCGCCAATTCAGCCTTCAGCGTTTCTCATCCTAAGCCGGTGGACAAAAATACACCTGCTGCTAGTACGCAGTAACCATTCGCGCCTTGAGGGCAACGGAGCACGTTCCTTGTTTTTACGAAAAAAGCGTGAGCGGGCATTGATAATGTGAACTCAGCCTTTTATGAAAACTAATAAGCCGGCCGTCTCTGGTATTCTGCGGCGTTTGTAGTTCATGTCGCTAATCACTACTTAGGCGCTCCCTAAGATTTTTTTAATACACCGGTCGCTTGTCTTGCGATACCGTACGCGTAAGAGGTGTACCAAATGATGGATGCTACCGGGGAAATACTTTCCGAAAACCTGCGGGAAATTTCGGAAAAGCTGCGGGCCATTGATCTGGCCTTGAAATCAGGCGCAACTCCTGAGCTCTTGCCACTGCAGGATTTTCGCCTTGTTCTCGATAATGCCCGTATGACAGCGTGGACGGTGAGCGAACTGCTCAACGCTGCTCAACTGCAGAAAAACCCTGAAACAGTTTTGTCGTTTGTGGCTGCGGAGCGCCTCCGCCGTTCAAACCATATGCTGAAGGACCTTTGTACCGATATTGAAAAAGAGGGAATCACCTGGCAGACAAATGGAATACAGGGGCTCTTTGAGACGGTAAATTCTCTCCAGGTGCAATTGGGTAAGCTGATTACAGAACATCGCGGCCGATTTGGAAAACTGAAAGAAGCGGGCCGGTAACGTAGGCATCACCATAGCAATGCTTAACCCCCTTTTATTTTAATAACATACAACACATGCGAATTTTTCTTTCAAAATTACTAAATAATTAGTTACTATTTCTTTTTTGGCGCGTCTATATAAATATCTGGAAAGTCTTCAGGGAAGCGAAGGAGCTAAAGGGTCGTGCCGCCAAAGAAATCGCCCACTTTAACGGAAGCTGAGCTGCGCCTCATGGAGGTGCTGTGGCAGAACGGTCCGGCAACGGTCCACCAGCTTTTGGAAGAACTGTCGGAGAAGTTCCCCCTGGCGTATAACTCCGTGCTTACGACCATCCGCATTCTGGAAAAAAAGGGGTACGTGCAGCATGTGAAGGAAGGACGGGCGCATATCTATGCGCCACTTGTGGGCAAGCAGGAAGCTACGCGTTTTGAGATTAAGAATCTTCTTGGCCGTTTTTTCAAGAACTCACATGAACTATTAGTGCTGAACATTCTGGAAGATAACAGTATTGATGCTGAGGAACTCAAGCGGCTGGGTCAGCTCATGCAGGAACAGCGAGGGAAACCATGAACTTTGTTTCTGGTTTTTATGGGATGGCGGCAGCAGGGGCGGAGCGACTTGTCTATAGCATGATTGCCGGCACGCTGCTCGCAGCAGCCGTGTGGTTTCTCTTGCAGTTATTCCCTAAAAAAGATTCGCGGACCAGCTTTGCGGTGTGGTTTTCAACTTTAGTTGCCACGGCGGTCCTGCCACTGTTTGGCCTTTACACAGCCGCGAATGTTGTTGTGAATGCCTCGCATTCTGTATTCACGGTTTCTGCTTCCTGGGCACGATATATTTTTCTGGTATGGGCCGCCATTGCCAGCGCAGGTTTGGCGCGCGTCGCATACGCAACATTTCAGGTGCGCAAATTGCGCAAACAAGCCTCGCCTCTGGATATGCAAACCCTGCCGCCTGAGCTGCAAGCTTTGATTGCTGAGTTCCAGCGGCTGCGGCCGGTATCGGTGCTGGTTTCCGGGCGGCTTGAAGTTCCAACAGCGATTGGTTTTGGCAAACCGGCAATCATTTTGCCGGCATGGCTGCTTGAGTCCACGCCTGCGGAAGAGTTGAAGTACATCGTGCTGCATGAGCTGGCTCATTTACGCCGTCGCGATGACTGGACCAATCTGGCGCAAAAATTAGTCAAAGCGCTGCTGTTCTTCTTGCCCAGCATCTGGTGGATTGAACGACGGCTTTTGCTGGATCGCGAAATGGCCTGCGATGATGCGGTGCTTGCACACTCCGGCACCCCGCTTGGGTATGCTGAATGTCTGGCGCGGGTGGCGGAAAGAAGCTTTATGCGCCGGCAGCTTGCATTGGCCCAGGCCGCAGTGGGCCGGATGCGCCAGTTAACCACGCGGGTAGCTGTGATACTGGATCCCAACCGTCCGCAGCATACGCGTTTTTGGAAACCGGCAGTTCCTGTTGTGATGGTTGTAGCCGGACTCTGTGCGTTACCGGCTTCGTTGACTCCGGCACTGGTCAGCTTTGCCGATGATGCGGCATCTCCGCAGATACTATCCGCGCAGAGCCATCGTCCGATTGACGCAGCGCTTCCGCATTCGCCCGTGAATGCCAAGGTCGAAGGAAGCCGAGTTCACGTTGTGCAGGCGGCACTCCGAACAGATAGCGGCAACCCGAGCTTTTACGCCGCGAAAGCTGAAAAAAATATACATTCAAGCAGAAACAATGCTGCTCATCCGCGTCCGTTGTTGACTCGTACGACATTGGCTCGCAAAAAAACGGGCCAACCGATGATGGTGACGGCCAACTACAAAGCTCCGGAGCCGAAACAGTACGTCACTGTCCGCGAGGACTTGTACTTTGTTGTCACAGAACGGACACCGTCCGGAGAGCAGCAGAGCTGGCAGATGCACGTGGTGCAGGTCAGTGTGCAACCACAGGTCAAGCCTGTGCTGAAACCCCGAAAAGTTTAAATTTTGCAACCGTCAGGGGTGGAAGGCCATCTCTGACTTATAAAAACTAAATAACTAGTTGTAATCGATATTACGCAATTCAAAATACACGGAGAAAAGTACGAATGAAAAACCGAATCCTGCAATTAGGTCCTTTCCTGAAGCGGAGAACGTTAGCAGCAGTGCTCATGCTGGCGCTGGCGGCCTCTTTTGGGAGCTACGAATTTCTTAAACCCGCGTCGGCCAGCGCTGCCAGTATGGCGCCTCCGGCCGCGGCACTCGATGACAATAGCGTAAGCGCTCTTACGGCGCTTGATCACGCCATGGAAACTTTGGCAGCCCATGTTACCCCGGCGGTCGTCAACGTAACAGTAACTTCCCGGGCCAAACAGCAACAGATGTCAAGCCAGGACCAGGACGAAATCCAGCGCTTCTTCGGACCCTTCGGCTTCGGCCAGCAGGGACCACAAGGACGTCAAGGGGCGCGCGTTGAGCACGGACTTGGCAGCGGAATCATTATCTCTCCTGATGGTTACATCGTGACCAATAACCACGTAATTGAAGGCGCCACGGACATCCGCGTGACCTTAAATGACCGCCGCGTTCTGCCGGCCAAGCTTGTCGGCGCCGATCCTATGACCGATCTCGCGGTACTCAAGATCAACGGCAGCGGTTTTGCCAGCCTCCCATGGGGCGACTCAACAGCACTTAAGCCGGGACAGACTGTGCTTGCTTTCGGCAACCCGTTTAACTTCCGCTTTACCGTAACGCGCGGCATTGTGAGCGCGCTGAACCGGCCAAATCCTTACAGTGACGACGCTCGCAAACCGGGCGAATTCATCCAGACGGACGCCGCCATCAATCCTGGAAATTCGGGCGGCCCGCTCATCAACTCACACGGTGAAGTCATCGGCATCAACACTTTCCTGATCTCTCCTTCCGGCAGCTTCTCAGGCATGGGCTTTGCCATTCCCACGCAGATTGCGCGGCCGGTAGTGGACACGCTGCTCAAGGACGGCAAAATTGAGCATGCGCGAATCGGTGTTGGCATCAACGACGTAACTCCTGAAAATGCCAGCTTCTTCCATTTGGAAAATGCGACCGGCGCATTGATCAGCCAGGTTGAGCCCGATTCACCGGCGGCCAAAGCTGGAGTCAAAGTCGGCGATGTAATCACCGAACTCAACGGCAAGAAGATGGAAAATTCCGGCCAGCTTCAGGCCGCCATCAGCTCACAGCGTCCGGGCAACAAGGTCACGCTTGGCTTGATACGTGACGGCAAGAGCATGAGCTTGCCAGTAACGCTGGAGGGGCTTAACAAGAAGTCCGATGAGACTGCTTCCAACTCCGGAGAATCGCACGGAAAAGCCCGTTGGGGCGTTGGATTACAAAACCTTAACGCTGAACTGCGTGACCAACTGCAATTGCCTGAAAACGTAAAAGGCGTTGTGGTCACTGATGTCCAACCCGGAAGCCCTGCAGACAATGCAGGCATCTCTCGCGGTGATGTGATCCTGGAGGTCAATCGCCACCAGGTACAGAACGCGGAAGATGTAAAGCGCGAACTGGGCAACGTCCCCAATGGCAAGGATGCCATGGTGCTTGTCTGGGCCAATGGCGGCAGCTCGTTCCGCGTGATGCACGCAGCCGAACCCGGCGCAGGGCAAAACGGCGACTAAACTTATCAACCTCATAGCCGCATCCTTCGCAAGAGGGTGCGGCTTTTTTGTGCCTGGGGGCACCGTTTGGCACGCTACTGGCGAGCTATAACCACAATATCCGTCGGCGCATTCATCCCTCCAGAGAAGGGCGAGCCGCTCACGGGAGAAACCGTGCCTGTGGTCGAGTTTACTGAAAAAGCTGAAAGCGTGTTATCTACTTTGTTAACGACGAACAGAAATGTTCCCGTGGGATCCATGGCCACACCAAATGGATGCTGTCCTGTAGGGACTTCGGCAATTGAAGAAAGAGCGCCATTGATCAATTTGAATGCCGACAAAGTACCGGCTTGCACGTTCGTGGCATATATGAATTGATCATTGGGATGGACGGCTATCCGCAAGGGATTGTTGTGGCAAGATACCGAGCAACTGGCCGCGGGAGTGGGCAGGGCGGAGACAGGCGTCAGCGCACCGGAAGGCGCGATGTTGAAAGGGACAATGGTCTCAGCCATGTGGTCGCCCACGAAGAGGAACTTTCCCGATGGGTCGGCAGCAAGGCCGATGGCAGCGGCAAAGCCGGCCGAATTTGCGGTGGCAAAAGGAGAGCCTGGAACCTGAGTGAGCGCGCCGTTGGCGCCAATATTAAAGGAAGAAACGGTGTTAAGGTCCGATACCATAGAATCGGGAAAATTATTGGCGAACAACACAGTCCCTGCGGTGTTTACGGTCAACCCATAAGGGCTGGCTGCGGTAAACGGCGATCCGGAAACCGGAGTGAGCGAGCCGTTTGCGCCAATCATAAAAACGGAAATACTGCTGGAAGCCTGATTAGCTACAAAAACAAATTTTCCCAGAGGATCAACGGCGATTCCCACTGGGCGCGCGCCAGTAGCAAACGGAGTTCCGGGAACTGCGGTTAGCATGCCGGTGCTTGTATTGATGGAAAATCCTGAGACGGTATTAGCAGTTTGATTGTTCACATAGAGGAACTTATGCACGGAATCGGCCGCCATGAACTCTGCGCCGCTGCCAGCGGGAAATGGCGACCCGGAAACTGGAGACAGAGAACCGGAAGCGCTTACGGCAAATGCAGACACCATCCCTGAGCCGGAATTAGTGACGAAGGCAAAACTCATGGCCCGTGTTGAGCTCATGTTCGCGCTCATGTTTGCATTCATTCCGCATCCATTCAGAAGCAAGAAGATCAAAAGCAGGAAGAGCATAGATAACACAAACAAACTTGCTCTTTGGTGAGTGGCCGTACGCAGTTGAGTAGAGAGCATGGCTTTCGTCTCCCAAGAGTCAATGATACTCGTAATTCACTCTGGGACAGAAGGATTAGCTTCATTCTTGATTCAGGGCGGACTGCAATGTAGCCCCCGGGAGATTCGGGAATCCACGCTTCCTGAAAGTGACAATTCCGGTAATTTCGGCTGGAACTCTGCCTTTTTAGCGCGTCGGGATGTTATCCTCTTATTTGCACCATATTTCCCTGCACGGAGGCATTGCTTGGCAGAAGTCCGATTACAGGAAGGCGAGCCGCTGGAAAACGCGCTGCGCCGGTTTAAACGTAAGGTCCAGACCGAAGACATTATCAAAGAGGTAAAGCGCCATTCGTATTACCTGAAGCCCGGTGAAAAGCGCCGCGTAAAACAGGCCCTGGCGCGCAAGCGGGCCAAGAAAAAGATCCGCAAAGATCGCGACTCCCGCCCTGACCGCGACTAGCCCCGGCCGCCAGACCGGCGGACGCTGGGATTTTTCCGAGACGGAATTGTCCATCTGCCTCATCATTGCGAGTAAAAGATCGCGCATGGTGAGGCAGACGTGCTTCTGAGGGGACGCTTGGGTCTGATCTGCGCACAAACCACCTAATTCAGCCGATGGCTTTGAACTGCTCATCGATCTCAACCTGAAGTCCGGCCACAAGGCGATTGTTGGAGTTTGCCAATCCGACGACAGCCAGCATCTCATTGAAAACTGCTTCAGTCATGCCTTTCTTGCGCGCAGCGGCGGTATGCGCGGCGATGCAATAATCGCACTGGTTGCTGACGCTCACAGCCACATAGATAAGTTCTTTCATCAGCGGATCAAGCGCGCCGGCGGCCATGATGTCCCGTGTGTCTTCCCATGTGCGTTTCAGCCGGACAGGATCATGGGCCAGCGTTTTCCAGAAATTGGTGACTTTATCGATCTTGCGCGTGGCCATGATGTCGTCATACACGGCGCGCACCTCAGGGCTGGCTTTTTCATACTCGATGAATCCAAGCGTTGACATAGGTCTCCTACGGCTTCAGCAGAATTTTGCCCGTGGTTTTGCGGCCTTCCAAGTCGCGATGAGCTTGCTGCACGTCTTCTAATTTGTAAGTCTTGGAAACGCGTAATTTCAACTTACCCGCGCTGATCATATTGAAAACATCGCCGGAGCGTTGCTCAAGTTCTTCGCGCAATGAGACGTAATTAATCAAGGTAGGCCGGGTTACAAATAAAGAGCCCTTCTGCGAGAGGATGATGGGATCAAACGGTGGAACCGGTCCGCTTGCGCCTCCGAACAGGACCATATATCCGCGCGGACGAAGGACGTTCAAGCCCTTATCGAATGTGCTCTTACCAACGCCGTCATAGACTACGTGTACGCCTTTGCCGTCGGTGAGGCGTTTGGTCTCCTCTGCGAAATCCTGATTGGCATACAGGATCACCTCATCCGCGCCGGCTTCTCGCGCCAGTTTGGCCTTCTCTTCTGACCCTGCAGTCCCGATCACGCGCGCGCCAATGTTCTTTGCCATCTGCACCAGCAGCAGTCCCACGCCTCCGGCAGCCGCGTGAATCAGGGCGGTCTCGCCCTTTTTCAGAGGATATGTGCTGTGGGTGAGGTAGTGCGCGGTCATGCCTTGCAGCATAGCTGCTGCGGCCTGCTCATCGGTAATTTTATCCGGCACGCGGACTAGGCGAGCCTCTGGCGCCACAGCATATTCCGCGTATGTGCCCATCACGTTGCAATACGCCACGCGGTCACCAAGCTTGAGCGATTTCACGTCGATGCCAACTTCGGTCACCGTGCCGGATGCTTCCTGGCCGTCAGTGAACGGCAGCGCCGCCGGATACCGGCCTTCGCGGAAATAGACGTCGATAAAGTTCACGCCTGAAGCTGCGATTTTTACCAGGGCTTCATTGGGCTTAGGCTCGGGAACGGGAATATCAACCAGCGTAAGTACTTCAGGGCCGCCGGTCTTCTGTACTTGAATGGCTTTCATAATTAGCTTTCTTAAATAAACATGGATGCGCCGCGTGATATCGCGGTCGCTGGAATAAAGAATAAATGAGTAGAGCGGGCGCTGGCAGCCCGCCTTTTTTTAGAAGCTGAATGAATCTTCTTCCGCGATCATGATTACTGGCGGACCACCGGAGGAAATCTTTACTGCATGCCCAATGGTTTCTTTGCCGCCTTCCGACGCGGCGCAGGCTTGCAGCGCTTCCATGGAAGGGAAGTGGACCTCGGCGATGCGATAGAAAGGGGCCGTGCCCTGCGGTGATCCGGTCACTTTCGTCGCCACCAGTTTGGTTTTGCCTTTAAGCTTCTCCACCGCCATGGGGACGTGCTCAGACTGATACACCTTTTCAAAAGCGGCAACATCTTTGGGTTGGGGATACATCACGACCAACTTAACTCCTGCCATGAGAGCTCCTTAAGAATGCATTGAACTGCGTCACTGGAATTGTAATTGGCGGCAGAGCTTTTGTGCGAGACGCGCGCGGCGAGATGAACACAGGCATTCATGCAATCGCAACAAATTTCATGATAGCGGTTCGATCAGGATTTCTTTTTCGGCTTCATCATCTGCCACTGTTCTTCCGTCAGCAGCTCTCCAAGATGGTGAAATTCGCTGGAGCCCTGGAGTTGCTCGCCGCCATCCATTACGATCTGTTCACCGTTGATGTAGCCGGAGTAATCGCTTACCAGAAACGCCGCCAAGTCCGCCAGCTCAGCATGAGTGCCAAAGCGCTTGAGCGGGTTGCGCTTTTTGGCCATGTCTTCCAGCGATTTCACTGGCATGAGCCGGGAGAACGCACCTTCCGTCGGGACTGGACCGGGAGCAATGGCGTTAAAACGAATCCCGCGCTTGCCCCACTCGACGGCCAGGCTGCGCGTCAGGTTTAAAACTCCTGCCTTGGCCACAGACGAAGGCACCACATAGGGCGAGCCTTTTTCGGCATACGTGGTAGTGATGTTCAGGACCGTCGCTTTGCGGCCTTCCTTCAGCCATCGCTTGCCGCATGCCATGGTGGTATGGATGGTGCCCATCAGCACAATGCCGATGACCGCCTCAAAAGCACCCATGGAAAGCTCTTCCGTGCGGCAGAGAAAGTTACCGGCTGCGTTGTTCACCAGAACATCGATGGGGCCATCCTGCCAAAAACTTTCCACCATGGCTTCCACCAGCGTATTGTTGCGCACGTCGCAGGAAAAAGTCTTGACCGTGCCGCCCGTGGTTTGGCGCAATTCATCGGCGGCAGATGCCAGAACCTCTTCACGGCGTCCGCAGATGCACAGTGATGCCCCCAGTTCCAGAAAACGTTTGCCCATGCTCTTGCCTAAACCTGTGGCGCCGCCGGTGATCAGGATCTTCTTGCCCGCAAGTAAATTGTTCTGGAACATGGTTGCCCGTCCTTGTGAGTGGAAGTGAGCAAACATCCTAAATGGCGGGTGCGGGTTGGTAAACCCGAGCCTTCATTCCGCGGTAGCCGAAAGCGAAGCGATAGCGGGTTTTTCCGGCATAAATTTCATTCGCAGGAGTTGGTTGAACGGCTCAGAGTAAAAACGTGCTACGGCATATCCCAGAAATCCGGCAAGCGCCGTGGCGGCCAGAAACCACAGCGGAGCCGCATTGATGCTCTGGTGAAAGTGCCGGAACAGCATCACCATGGGCCAGACAACAAACATATGGGTGAGGTAGACCTCATAAGAGTTGCGCCCAAACCAGCGCAGAAAAGCCATGGAACGAAAGAACGTTGTGCGGATGGTGAATAGCTTTGGGCTGGCAGCAGATGCTTGTATCGGCGAACTTGCGCGGGATTTCTTGTGCTCAAATGTCTGTTGTATCGCGATGAGCAGCAGCGCTGTTCCAATTTCAAGGACTGTCACATCGAGACCGGCTTTGTAGAGGGCCAGCCGCGCGGCAATCCCGCGGAAGACGACGATGAGCAGGCAGAGCAGTGTTCCGCCGAATCGGAAAGCCAGATTTGCGTTGTTACCAAATTTTATTCTGGCCGTGGCTAATGCCGCCAGGCAGCCAAAAGCTATGCCATCCATGCAGGAAAAATAGCCATAGTCGACCCAAAGTTCATTCTGAGTGTGGACGCGGGCGAAGGGGCCGATCACCAGAAAACAGGAAAGTAGTCCAATGATTAATGCCGGCTTCCGCAGCAATAGGCAGACTAAAGGAAAGAAGACATAAAACACTTCTTCTACAGAGAGCGACCAGAGCACGTCCCACGATGCGGGCAGGTAACCGGTGCGGGCTTCCAGCCAGTTCACGTGGAAGCTGAGGGCGGCGATGAGTGCGCGTCCAAGCGAAGTATGCTGCGTGTTGATGGTGAATTGAGACGCTCCGGCGCGGTCAAGAACGGCCAGAATCAGCAGCAGGCCAAGAAGACAAGGCACGATCCGGGCAAAGCGCATCTGGTAAAACTGACGAATATTAATTTTGCGCAGGCTGCTCCAACGCTGGAGTGACCAGCCGGTAATCAGGAAGCCGGAAATAACAAAGAAAACCCTTACACCGTAATACCCGCTCCAGAACAATACCCGGTTAGCGGCAGGGCCACTCCAATGGCCGACGCTGCTATCGCGAAAATGAATGCGGATATTGATGTGGTGCAGGACCACGGCAATAATGCACAGACCGCGCAAGATATCTATACCCGCGACGCGCTTTCCGGATTTTTCCACAACCTGCAAAGCCTGTTCTGCTGATATTTTCACTTTTTGTGAGAGAAACCTGGTGCTGCTGATATTCTGCCAGATATTTAATCTTGTGCTGCTCCGGTTTGCGGGCAACACCCCCTTACTGGAGCAGTGCATCATACCCCACATAAGAATGGCATAAATCGGCGTACATAAAGAAAGCGGGTAATTGGCGGAAAGCAGGGGTTAGTTGGCACGGAGTAAGTCAGGGGGGCACATGCAACGCGGGTCGATGGTGGTTCTTTCGGGATTGCGCAGTCTGAGAATTGCTTCTCAGGACGGAGCGCCGGGTAACGAATATCGAATTGGACAGAGTTCCGTAGAGTTTCGCGCCCTGGATGCACAAGGTAATCCTTTTGCGCATCCCAATGGGCAATGGCGAACGCTCGAGGAGAATGAAATCCAACTACATTTTGTATTGCACACTCCAGTAGCAGACTGGCTCGATAAAAATCTTTATTATTACTATTCGCCTAAGGCAGCTTAGATTTCTGCTTCCAACCAAATTTTGCATCAGCACAGGATTTCATCGCTGATGGGCGTTGAAATCCTGTTTGCGGATCAGCGCGTGAATGCCTTTTGTTTTGTCCACAACCTGGGAAACTTCAAAGTCGGCTGCGGCGCTTAAATACGCTAAAGCAGTAGCTCTGTCCAGTCCCTGCTTTTCGGACAAAAAGCGTACAGCTTCACGCGTGGCTTTTTTCATGGCTTCATTCAAATCAGGATCAAGTCCAATAGCAATCCAGTAATCAGGTGTTTCGGCAAATGGTCCAGACAGCTTTCCGCTTCCTGGAATGGCCGGATCTCCCGCTTTCAATACCGTAAAACGCAAAGTGGTCCGCAGCGAGCCTTCCACGGCGGTGAGTGCCACCTCGCCGTTTCCCTGGGCAAAATGCGGATCAGCGATAAAGAACATTGCGCCAGGAACCTGCACTGGCAAATACAACGTTGCACCCGCCGTAAGATAACGGATATCCATGTTGCCCCCGTAATCACCGGGCGGAACTGAATTTGGCTTGCCGCTCACGTTGGGCGCGACACCCATGGTGCCCATGAAAGGAGCAACTGGTATGTGAATTTCACCACCTTGCTCTGTCTTGAGTATTCCGTACCACTTCCCATTGATAAGGCGGATAGGAACAAACTTGGACACATTGTTGTACAGCTGAGGATTGGCCGCGCTTGCGCCAGGCTGCGGGTCTGCGTTTTCAGGGAATTCTCCCGGCAGCGCTCCTTTGCCATGGCGATTGCTGATTACGCCATAAGGCACGCGCGGGACCAGCGAGACCATCTCAACTTTCAGGACGTCGCCCGGCATTGCGTTGTCAACTGCTACCGGGCCGATCACGACATGCGGGCCGTCTTTGACAAAGTCATGCGTGAGGCTTGAGGCCGCTATTGCCTTTGCGTCATTCAGCACATGGTCTAGCGCAACTCCGAAACCACCGAAATATTTTGCTGGATCACGCCCCTGATCTTCCAGAATGCCTTCGTGAGAAACCGTATCGAATGTCACCGAAGCGCCGGAGGGGACAGTTACAAGCGGCTTGGCGGCATTGTCCGGCAGGTAGCCCCAGCGGATTGTCTCCGCTGTGGCCGGCACATAATAGTCCGATTTGAGTTTCACCGAGCTGCCAGTAACGGGTTTGTCCGCGAGTGGCTGAAGGATGCTGGATTGTGCCATTGTCCGCGGGCTGAAGCAGAAGAGCATGGAACAGCAAACGAGCATTAGCAACAAACGGGATTGCCTTAAGCGATAGGTAAGCATGTCGCGGGGATTTTACCCTATGATCGTGGCTGGAGCTTAGCGGAATTTCTGGAATCGCTGACAGGAGAGAGAATGGGTCAATTCCCTCCAATTGACCCATTACGTAAATCTGTCATCGAAAACAACTCTCAGCACGGCCATGCGTTAAGCCAACGCACGCTATTTTGCGCTCAGAAACTCCATGACCGCCTTGATGTACATGTTTGGCTGGTCAACAAATGCCATGTGCCCGGACTGTGGCAGGATGACCAGCTTTGATCCCGCAATTTTTTCATGCATGGTGCGGGAGAGCCGGGGATTTGATTCATCGTGGTCGCCGCAGATCACCAGCGTAGGAACATGGATGCTGGATAGCTTGTCCAGATATTCCACCGATTTCAGGTTGCCGTCGATTACAAACTCACCGCTGGAGCCCCACATTTCCCGATACAAGTCCCATGAAGTCGTGGTATTGCCGGCAGCGGGATCATAGTTGGGATCAGGACGCCGCTGATAAAGAAAGGGAAAGTAGCCGTCGCCCCAGGCCAGTTTGGCGTAATCGTCCGGGTAGCGGCCTTTTTCCCAGTCCTTGCCTTTGCCGAAGAGGCCTGCTTTCTCGAGCGCATCAAGCTTAGCCAGCGCTTCCGGAGGCATGCTGCTTTTTTCCTCAGCCAGCACTTTGTTCATTTCGCTGGTGCTATAGAACGTTCCACCCAAAATCAAGTGCGTGAGGTTCTGCTGGTACTTGAATGCATACGCCTGAGCGAGCACGCCGCCATAAGAATGTCCCATTAGGCTGATCTTTCCCAGATGCAGCGCCTGGCGGACATTCTCCACATCCTCAACCATGTTTTCGACCGTGTACTGCGCGGCATCTTCCAATTTTTCTGATCGGCCCGAGCCGCGTTCATCGATAAAAATGAGCTTGTTGCTCCGCGCCAGCGGCAGCAGATATGGCAACAGATAGTCATGCGAAGCGCCCGGCCCGCCATGAACAATCATCAGCGGCGCGCCGTGGCCTATGGTCTGGTAGTAGATGAGAACGCCCCTGGCGTCAACGTATCCTTCCTGAATTGGATAAATATTGGGAGATGTTGAGGCCGCAGAAGCTGGTTTGGTCTGTTTGGTTTGCGTAAATGCAGCGCTGGATAAAAGGATTAAAACCAGTATAAAAATGGTCTTTTTCATGCCGGAAATTATAGTTTGCTCTGTCAACCCCAGCAGATGATTGAAAACATTGAACAAATACTTACACTTCTTATTTGGCAGAAGGGCTAGAATATTGGTATGAAACGGCTGGCTTTCCTCGTTGTATTTGGAACGGCTGCTCTTCTGGTGCCTTCCTCTCTTCTTCATGCCCAACGCGGTATGTCTGGTGGACGCGGATTCAGTTCCGGCGCCCGGGGAAGTTCTGGGTTCCACTCGGCGGCTCCGTCTGGAGGATTTCGCTCTTCTCCTGGGTTCAGGTCAGGTTCTTCGGGATTCAGGTCGGGTCCGGGTTTTCGCACATTCGGGCCAGCGCCGCAAAGCCGCGGTTTCTCCAGGTTCGCGCCTGCAGGCCGTCCATTTGCCTCGCGCGGTTTCGTGTCTAACCATAATGTTTTTGTAAGCCGTCCGTTTGGATTTCGACGTTTTCATGACCGTTTCTTTTTTAATGGATGCTTTGGATGCTCACCGTTCTTTTTCGGAAGCGGTTTATTCCTGGGATCGCCATTCTTTGGAGCGCCTTTCTTTCCTTACGACTCCTACTACCCCGGAGACAATTATGGGTATGGATACGGTGCACAGCAGCAGCAGCCCCCGGTTGTCGTAAATACTGACGATGGCAATTCCGCACAGCTAGCCGCGGATATGCAAAGGCTGTCTGATCAGGTGGAAGACCTGCGTGACGAAGAGAGCAGCCGCCGTTATTATGAAGACCGGGCCAAGGCAGGATCGGGCGCCTCTCTTTCAGCCAAAGAGCCTGCGGTAGCGACAGTATTTATTTTCCAGGATGGCCGCCGCATTTCAGCCCAGAGTTATGCCATCGCCGGTCAGACTTTGTGGATTTTCGACGAACATGCCGCGCGGAAGTTTGCCATGGCTGATCTTGATGTGACGGCAACCGATCAGGCCAATGCGGCCAATGGAGTTGAATTCCGCGTCCCGCAGTCTCATAATCCACGCTAGTGGTGGAAGGGCACAACGTTTCCTCAGGTTCTTTTTGACCCAGAGCGACGTGCTTCAAGGATTCTACCTTCCCAGCCGTCGCTTGTTGTTCTGGGCCGAACATTTCACAGACTTGCAGCGCATGATATCCTCTGCGTTCAAGCTTTTAAACTCCGAATGAGCCGCCTCTTCCTGGTCCGACACGGTCAAGCATCTTTCCTTGAGCGCAATTATGACAAGCTCTCCGCCAGGGGTGAAGAGCAAAGCCGCATGCTGGGCAGATACTGGGCCGGACTTGGAGTTTGTTTTGACCGCGTGTACTCAGGGCCCCGCGTCCGGCAGCGGGAAACCGCCCGTCTGGTGGGCGAGACTTACAAGACAGCCGGTCTTCCATGGCCGGAACCGGTTGTGCTGGATGCGTTTGACGAGTTTCAGGCCGAAACAGTGATGGAGCGATGCCTGCCTCAACTGATAGAAACTGATTCCGGCATACGCACAATGCATCAGGCATTTCAGAAGGCGCAAACTCGGCCGGAGCAGTTCAAAACATTTCAACAGGTATTTGAAGTTGTGATTGGCCGCTGGGCGGCAGGCAAGCTTCCGCTGGAAGGAATTGAGCCATGGGAGGATTTCAGTGCGCGGGTGCAGCGCGGCCTTGCCGAGCTTTCAGCGAATGGAAACCGTGGACAGCAAATTGCGATTTTCAGTTCCGGCGGCCCGGTGGGCGTGGCCATGCAGCGCGCGCTTGATCTTTCGACGGAAGCCACTTTGAAAGCTGCCTGGATGGTCCGCAACTGTTCCTATAGCGAATTTATTTTCTCAGAAGGCAGGTTTACCCTGAGTTCGTATAATGCTACTCCGCACTTTACTGATCCGGAGTTTCTCACGCATCGGTAAAAGCGCGGGTGATTGCGCAAGAATCAGCGGAACGAGAGAAAACACATCGATGCCGGACGAAGCTACAAACAAATCTGCTGTTGCTGAGTCCTTTCAGGACAGCACCAAAGCAGTCCGCGCAGGCGAGGAACTGGATTTGGTTCGGCTGGAGCCCTATTTACGCGGACATTTTCCCGGGCTCGGCGGCGAACTGACCGTAAAGCAATTTCCCAGTGGCCACTCCAACCTGACTTATTCGGTTTCGCTGGGCGAAAAAGAGATGGTGCTCCGGCGTCCGCCCTTCGGCAGCAAGGTCAAATCTGCGCATGACATGGGACGAGAATACAACGTCTTGATAAAGCTGCACGCCGCATATCCCACGCCGTGTCCGCTGTTTTATTGCACGGATGAGCAGGTGATCGGTGCGCCATTTTACATGATGGAGCGAGTGCGCGGAATTATCCTGCGTCGCAATCTTCCGGTCGGCATGATGTTGTTGCCGAAAACGGCGCGCAGATTGAGCGAATCGTTCATTGACAATCTGGCTGCGCTGCACAGACTCGATTACCAGGCGCTCGGTCTGGGCGAACTCGGCAAACCACAAGGCTATCTGGAGCGGCAGGTGCGTGGCTGGATGGAGCGCTATCAGGGATCGAAGACACATGAGCTGCCTGAAGTGGGACCGCTTTCCGCATGGCTGCTTGAAAATATGCCATCCCACAGCGATGCAACCTTGATTCACAATGATTACAAATATGACAACATGGTGCTTGATTCTGATGACATTACGCGCATAAAGGCGGTGCTGGACTGGGAGATGTGCACGCTGGGTGATCCACTGACTGACCTCGGAACTGCGCTGGCATACTGGATTGATCCTGACGACCCTCCGGAGATGCAGATGGTGCGCTGGGGGCCAACGATTGCCCCGGGAATGCTCCGGCGAGCCGAGATGGCGCAACGCTACGCTGAAAAAACGGGCCGCGATCTTTCTGACATTGTTTTCTATTACGTTTTTGCCATGTTCAAGGTAGCGGTGATCATTCAGCAGATTTACTATCGCTACTTTCATGGCCTGACCAAGGATGAGCGGTTTGCTGCGTTAGGCGAAGTGGCAAAGACGTTAATGAGAGTGGGGTTGAATGCGAGCCAGCGAACGGGGATATAGAGCTTCTGAGGTCCCCGAGCACAGCGCGTAGCCCTATAAGCTTCAATGAACACTGAGTGAATAAACCCATACTATCCCGAACGGCGATCAAGATTGCAGGGTTCCCTCCACCTTCGGTGTCGGGATTCCAGAAAACCGGCTAGCGATAATACCGTACTACCCACTCCGCTATGCAGGCCGGTTTTGTTCCGCCTTCCACTTCCACGGTGACATTGAATACGGCTTCCATTCCATCGGTTACATCTTTCAGCGATTGAAGCGCGATGCATGCACGGATATTTGATCCGACGCGTACTGGTGACACAAAACGCACACGGTTCAAGCCATAATTCACGCCGAGGCGCACGCCATTTTTAATTTGAAGTGCTTGCTGCATGAAATGAGGCAATAGAGAGAGTGTTAAAAAACCGTGGGCAATGGGCGCCTTGAACGGAGACTCACGATGTGCGCGCTCCGCATCCACGTGGATCCATTGATGGTCGAGCGTGGCATCGGAAAACTGCTGTATGCGTTCCTGGGTGATATTGAACCATTCGGTGACGGCGATCTCCTGGCCGACAAGAGCTTTGAGGGAATCTGGTGAGTCGAGTATCTGTAGCGGCATATTATTCTGTAATCCCGAGCATAGCGAGGGAACCCTACTAGCTTACGTGCTTGTTCGGACGATCAAAAACTTCCAGATTTTTACAAGTCAGTTAATCCTACGCAGCGTCGCTGCTATATCGTTCCCTCGCTGCGCTCGGGATTTCAGAATAATCTATTTCTTCGTCGCGAATTCCGGACGAATGCTTTCCGTTCCGGACCAGTATTTCTTGCGCAGCTCTTTTTTCAGCACTTTGCCGGTGCCGGTGCGAGGCAGCGTGTCCAGAAATTCAACTGTCCGCGGGCATTTGTAATGGGTCAGACGTCCGCGGCAGAATTCCAGGATTTCCATTTCTGTTGCTTGGATGCCCGGTTTCATCACTACCAAAGCCTTCGGCACTTCTCCCCATCGCTCGTCAGGCACGGGAATCACGGCAACCTCATAAATGCCGGGATGGGCCAGCAGCGCCTTTTCCACTTCAAGAGAAGAAATATTCTCGCCGCCGCTGACGATGATGTCTTTCTTACGGTCCACGATCAGCGCGTAGCCGTCTTTGTCCATGGTGGCCATATCACCGGTGTGGAACCATCCGCCGCGCATGACTTCCGCTGTGGCTTCCGGTTGTTTCCAATAGCCGGCCATCACACCGTCACTGCGAGCGACGATCTCGCCGATGCTTTTGCCGTCGCGCGGAACATCGTTTCCGTCAGGATCGACAACACGAATTTCAACACCCGGAATAGCATGGCCGGTGCTGGCCAGCTTCTCATAACGAACAGGACCTTCCCATTCCATCCCGGCTTTCATGCGTGCCGTCGTCAACACAGGGGCCGTTTCTGTAAGGCCATAACCAGAGTAGCAGGCGCAGCCAAGCTTCTCTTCCACCTCACGCACCAGCGTAGGAGATGACGCCGCTCCGCCAAGGCTCATCCGCTCAAGGCTCTTTAAATTGAATTTTGGGCGGTCTGGACAGTTCACCAGCGCGGTAGCCATCGCCGGCACTACACTTAGAGACTGTGCGCCCTCTCGCTCGATGAGGCGAAAGACTTCAGTGGTCTCAAACTTGCGCATCATCACATGCTTGCCGCCAACGTACGTGAGCGAATGCGCAACACCCCAGCCATTGGCGTGAAACAGTGGAATAGTGTGCAGTTCCACAGAATCGCTCCGGGCGCCGAAGGCGATGGCCACGTTGAGAGCATGAAGATAGATATTGCGATGCGTGAGCATTACGCCCTTGGGGTTGGCGCTGGTCCCGCTGGTATAAAAGAGTTCGGCCAGCGAGTTTTCATCCACCTGCATTACGTCCGCTCGATAAGGCGTGGCTGCGGCAAGCATTTCTTCATAATTCTGCTTGGCCATCCACGGCTGATTCGGTCCAAAGTCCAGCGGGATGAAGTGCTTTACAGAATTGAGCTCTTTGCGAAAAGACTCAACCAGCGGGATGAACTGTTCTTCGAAGAAAAGAACCGTGGCTTCTGAATCATTCAGAATGTAAGCCAGTTCCTGCGAAGCCAGACGTACATTGAGCGGCAGCAGGACACAGCCGGCTTCCACTACGCCATAATATCCCTCCAGTAGACGATGGCAATTCGCGCCCAGAAAAGCAATGCGCTCGCCGGAGTGTAAGCCCAGTGCCCGCAATACTCCGGCCTGACGCGCCGTACGCTCTGAAAATTGAGAGTATGTAAATCGTTGATCGCCGCATACCACGGCCGTCCGCCCGGGAAATTGCTGGCTGGAATAACGCAAAAAACGCAACGGTGTAAGAGGGATAATCATGATGGCCTCAATTTGTTCAGGAGCACTGGCCTCCATCGACGACCAGCACGTGGCCGTTCACGTACGCGGATGCGTCAGAAGCCAGAAAGACCGCCGCACCTTTCAGGTCGTAATCAGTGCCAAAACGCCGTGCGGGGATGTGACTCAACAGGTAGTCCCTTTTTTGCTCGATCACGCGATCAGACATGTGCGTGGGAAACCAACCCGGCGCAATGGCATTTACCTGGATATTGTGCCGTGCCCACTTCACTGCAAGATCACGCGTGAACGAGATCACTCCGCCTTTGCTGGCATGATATGCAATAGCCTCCACGGCCTCCGGTGGCGCGCCTTTAATTCCAGAGACCGACGCCATATTAATGATCTTGCCGCTCTGCTGCTTGAGCATGATTTTTCCTGCAGCCTGAGCACAGAGAAAAGTACCGGTCAGATTGGTCTCGATCACCTTGTTCCATTCCGCCAAAGTCATCTTTTCCGTGGGAGCGCCCCAGGAAATTCCAGCGTTGTTGATCAACACGTCCACGCGCCCGAACTGTGAGACCGTTGCCAAAACCAACTGTTCCACGCTGGCTTGGTCTTTTACATCGCAAGCGAGGGCCAGCGCCCGAATGCCATGTTTTTCAAGTTCATGCGCCGCTTCCTCACAACGCTCTTTCTTGCGCGCGCATAAAACCAGATTGGCGCCTACCTCGGCCAGCGCTTCGGCCATTTGGCGGCCAAGGCCGATCGATCCGCCAGTGATGATGGCGACGCGGCCACTCAAATTGAAAAGTTGTTTCACGGTTTTTGACGGTGGAGCGGACACTGGCACTCTGGTCTCCTTGCGGATTCTTAAAATCTACTACGTTTTTGGGGCAATTGTCGTTGGCCGCGGAATGGCCCCGGTTTCCCAGGGCGTTTTGAGTTCAGTACGCCACTCCAGCAGCGCGGGTCCCGGACTATTGAGCCAATCCGGCATGTGTTGCTGAAGAGCTGAAAGCGAGGTGACGCGCTCGGCGCGAATTCCATAAGCCTCCGCGACAAGGCAGAAGTCAGGGTTTTTCAATTTGACTTCATGCGCGTGGCCGAACATGGTCTGCTGCAGAAATCCGATCACGCCATAACATTCGTCGTTGACGAGAAGTATTTTTACCGGCAGCGCGTACTGGACCAGCGTGGCCAGTTCATGCTGCGTGTATTGAAAGCCGCCATCGCCGGCAATGCAGATGACTTTGCGATTTTCGCCTGCCTTCTTGATGGCGCAGGCGGCTCCAATTGCCGCCGGCAGGCCATAACCAAGCGTTCCTGAACCCGAAGGATAGAGGAATGTTCCGGGTTCGAGGACTGGAAAGAAGGCTGAAGCCCAATAGTTCAGGATGGATTGATCGTTCACCAGAACGTCATTGCGATGCATGGCCGAGCGAAGCAGCTTAAGCGCAGCATAACTGTCCTGTCCTAAGGCTTCCAGGCGTTCCGCTTCGCGGTTCTTGATTTCCCTAATGTCACACCACGGCTTACGTGCTGGAGCATTTTGGATCAATGCCTGTGCAACTGCGGCAATGTTTCCAACAATACGCGTGGAAGGAATGCGATCACCGGGATAAGCTTCGTCTTCGACAACCTGAATGTGCCGTGAAGGCAGCTTCAACCCGAAGCGTCCCGTATCGAACTCAGTAAGGCGCGCCCCAAAGGAGATCAGCAGATCACTTTTGCTAAAAACGTCCTGCACAGAGCCGAGGCGGGAGATACATCCCAGGGAGAGAGCATGGTCGGCGGGAAACATCCCCTTCCCGCTTGTGGTAGTAAAAACGGGACAGTGAAGGCGCTCGGCCAGTTCACGAACAGCAACAACAGCTTTGCCCATACCCGAACCGAGAAGCACGACGGGCTTATGAGAGTTGGCAATATGCCTGGTGGCACTCTGTACTTCTGTGGGAGATGGCCTAGACGCTGCTTTTGCCGCTACTACATCTTCGGGAAGAGTTGCACGCAGCGTCGCATGAAAGAAATCGTGCGGAATTTCAATGAAAGCTGGGCCCGGCAACGGACCACGTAGAATTGCTGCGGCTTCGGAAATGGTCTCATCAAGCATGTCCGGGCTTTTTACGCGCCGGGCAAAGCGGGCCAACGGCCGAACGATCTCCAACTGGTCTGGTGTTTCATGCAGGGCGCCTCCGGTTTTATCCAGCAACGATGAAGCGATGTTGGTGCCGATCAGAAGAACCGGCGTATTCGTCTGCAAGCTTTCCAGCAAAGGCACGAGCGTGAACAGATTGCCAGGGCCGGTAGAGGCGAAAATCGCGGCAATATGGCCGCTCTGGCGATAAAAACCGTCTGCCGCATAACCTGCGGCCTGCTCATGTCGGACGACCCAATGGTGAAATTCAGGTGTCTGGCGCAAGGCATCATAAAGCGCAATGTTGTGAATGCTGGGAATGCCAAAGCCTGAGGTAATTTGGTGCCGCAGCAAGGCCGCGACTACAGCCTGAGCGCCGGTGATGTGGCTGATCTTTGAAGTGGTATTCGGCGAGGTATGAGGAGTGACAGACATGCGGGCAGCAAAAAGTAAATAGCGAATACCGCGAATGGCGGACGGCTCCTGCCTAAAAAAACCGACGGAGGCGTCGCGAAAGCGCCTCCGTCGCGAGGTTAAGAGCTAGAAGCCGATGCGAAGGCCAAACTGGAACTGACGCATCGGGAAAGCAGACGTGAAACCAAGAGGAGTGCTGGGCGAGAGCGCAGCGCTGCCGCTCACATTAAAGGTCGTGGCGCCAGCACCACCTAGCTGGGTTGGCAGACCAAAATTCGGCCCAACCACATTGTTTACGCTGGCGTAGTTAGTCCGGTTGAAGAGATTGAAGCCCTCAGCCAGAAGTTGCAGATTGGCCCGCTCACCCATTTTGAAGCGGCGCGAAATACGCATATCAAAGTCCATAAAATCGGGTCCCAAACCTGTGTTGCGAGCGGCCCCAATAGGACGGTCATTCGTGGAATGGTTATCACCGTTAACATCAGCGCCAGCAAGTAAATCAAAGGGATGCCCGCTGTTATAACGGAAGATGGGTGCTATCTGGAAGCCGGATAACATGCGTCCCCCAAAACTACCGGTATCCACGATGGTGGCAAGTACAACTTTATGTCTCTGGTCAAAGTTGGAAAGTGAACGCTCACCGGCCACATTGAGGTTATCCACAGGACCAAAATCGCTGTTGAAGTCTGTTGTAGTGTCAAACGCCTTGCTCAGAGTGTAATTGGCAAGGACTGAAAAATGCGTGCTGAAACGTTTATTGACTTCCAGAATTGCACCCTCATACAGGGCAGATCCCACGGAGGAATAGAAATTATCCTGAAGCAGAATGGGATTGTTAAAGCAAGGACTTGGGCTTCCGGGGGGAGCAAAGCATGGGCTGCCTGGAGTATTGGCCCAGCTTCTAAAAGTCGCCGTGCTTCCATTTGCCAGTGGCACGCTTACTAAGGGCGCAAGCGCATTCGGGTTGTGATCGACCGCATCCGGTAGACCAATGGTATGAACGTAGATGCCGCTCAGAGAAACAGCCCAACCCTTGGCGATTTCGCGCTCAATACCAAACTCAGCCTGCTGCGAGTATGGATTTCGATAACCGGGTTGCGCGCTAAACAACACCGTGCCGGGAGGAACCGGGCCGGAGTTAGTGATGTTGATGCCAAACTGCTGCAAGTTAGCTGGCGTGATACAAGCGGCATTGCCAGCGGCAGGCGTGGTGCATCCAATCGCGCCTTGGGCAAATAATGTCTGGAAGATTGTTGCTGAGCTCACCGGTGAAGCGGTGAGAGGAACAAATATTTGCGCGATGGGCCTAATGCCTTTTACCAATCCCAGGGTCTGCACAACATCGGCTATCTGGCCGTAGATTGGTGAATAGAAGATTCCATAACCCGCCCGGACAACGGTCTTGTGGTCCTTAAACGGGTCCCAGGCAAAGGAAAGACGCGGAGCAAAATTGTTTTTATCAGTGGGTAGCTGCCCGTATTGAGAATCAAGTTCGTAACGAACACCAACGTTCAAAGTGAAATTGGGGGCCATCTGCCATTGGTCCTGCACGAAGGCAGCAGTGAATGGGCGCGGGTAATTGTAGATGGGATTGCCAAAGCCCTGCTGATAGAACTGGGGCAGCCCAAGGGATACGGACTGGAGGGAGTTAATAGATACAGGATTCGCGCCGGTTAATCCACACAAGGATGGCGCTGCAAAACAGGGGCTTAATAGCCCGCCGGGTAGGTTGCCGAAAACAAACCGTCCGGGGAAGAACGTATGTGACTCAGAGTGGTTGCCGCGATAGAGTTCATAGCCGCCAAATTTAATGTTATGCTTGCCGCGGATGAGACTGACATTGTCGGCGAACTCATAACGCCGCATGATGGTGAAGCTGGGAAGAAATATCTGCGTACCAATGTTGGCGAAGCCAGGAATATCCAATCCCACTTGTCCCGGAGTATTCGGATTCACATCGAAGTTGGAGTAATTCCACTGCACATGCGCGTCGTTGAGGCTTCTTCCGCTGAACTGGTGAAACCATGACGCCAATAAGGTGTGATCAAAATCTTTCACCGAGCTGCCGCGGGAAAAACCAGTCAGAGAAGTTACGTCAGGATTCTGCTCCAGATCGTGCCCAAAGCTGTAACGCAGAGCCACCTGGTTGCGATCGCTGAACTGATGGTCCAGCCGTGTGGATGCGAGGTAAAGGCGGTTGTTGTAAGGAAAGAGTCCGCCATTGTTCTCAAACTGATTGACGATGAATCCGTTTCTGGCAGCCTGGAGAGGACCTTGAACAGGCCCCAGAACCGGTGTCAGATTGGCAGAAGGATTTACGGTCAATAAACTCTGCAGTACGCCCGCACATATTGCGGCAGGCAGGAAAGTAGGCGGAGCAGCTCCCGCATTATTGGTTATGCAGGGAACCGAAGTTCCTCCTAAAGCGGCCAGACCTCCCAAGATCGCGTTTTGATTATTGGAAGCATCGCCTTGTGTGCGGAAAATGCTTGTATCTGTCAGTAGTGGAACGGCGTTTTGCGCGTCCGCCATCAGTCCTTCAAATGAGCTGAAAAGGAAGGTCTTGTCCTTCTTTATAGGGAATCCAATGGTACCGCCGAACTGTTGACGAGACAGAGAATCTTTTATATGCGTGCCCTGCACATCAGGAGTATTTACGTTAAAGGCCTGCCCCGGCGCCAGCGCCTGGCTGACAGAGAACGGATTGGTCGCATCCAAGGCATCATTGCGGAAGTAGCCAAAGAGAGTTCCGTGAACATCGTTGCCGCCAGATTTACTTACGATATTGATGGTCGCCCCGGAGGCCCCGCCCAGATCGGCGCCATAGTTCGAGCGGTTGATTTGAAATTCCTGCACCGCATCCTGGCCCATGTTCAGGCGGACACCACCGGCATCATCATTTACTTCGCCGCCATCCACGGTCACGCTGTTGCCACGGCCGTTGCTGCCATAAAAAGACAGTCCGCTCTGCGGCGTCTGCTTGACGCGAAAGTCCTGGTCGCCAGAAAGCCGCGTAGAATCCGAAACCGCGGGCGCCAGCAGGGTAAACGTAAGATAGTCGCGGCGATTAATAGGCAGTTCTCGAATTGTCCGTTCCGTGACAACGTTCGCCTGCGCGCCTCTTTCCGTTTCTACCACCGGAGGTTCAGCCGTGACTTCCACCGACTCCGATACCTGCGATACCTTCATGGGAAAATCGACAGTTGAAGTTTCGCCAACATTCACCACAACGGTCTTCGCTACCTCGGTCTGAAAACCTGATTTTGTCACGCTTAAGCTGTAAGTAGCCGGTTGCAGCGACGCCAGGTGGTATTGGCCGTTATTGTCAGTGGTGACGGTGTGCTTGATGCCTTTAGCAACGTCGGTTGCTGTTACATTAGCATTCGTTACAACAGCGCCAGATGGATCGGTAACTGTGCCTCGAATATCGCCTGAGGCGCCGACACCCTGCGCGTAAACCATGCCGCTAAGAAGCAGGCACGCAAGAAAAGTTCTGAACAGGTGGATCAACCGCATAAACCCTCCAAGGTTGCAGTGGCGAAGCGTGAGGAGATGGTCTGGTATCTCCGCCCGGCTAAAACGGGCAAAAATGCCAGTGAAAACGTGAATGAGTGCTCATTCATAGGACGAATAGTTCTGGGTTCCTTTATTGGCGAAGTATTATCCCACATGATTGCGTTCAACGCCGTATCCAATTCCAACCTTTATTACAAACGTAAATCGCGCTCATGAATGCCAAGCCATCAATCCGTCAGGCACTCGGGCAAAAAGCGGGGCGCGGATTCAGACAACTTTATGGCAAAAATGCTGCTTTATGCACCCAGTTTCTTCCCGAACGAACCAGCTAAAACAATGATCTTCAGCAGGAAAAGGCGAGGAATTATCTATCGGGAGGGAAAGATTGTCAAAAACTAAATACTCCCCCGAAGGGAAAGGCCGCATTCACAGTTGTTTCGTGTCGTTCTGTCCCCGAATCAGGCGCGGGTCCAGACGCCAATCGTTTGTTCTCACGTTCTGGCGGCTATTCGGGCTACATTAGCTGTTTAACAAATTCTGATGGCCGAGTTACAACCCTCTTACCGGAAACGGAAGTCTCATAAGCGAATTATTGTCCGCGCCGAGGCGACATGAAGATTACAAGAGATGCTGATGGGTTGAGGTTTATTGGCCAGTTTGATCGTGAAAGCGGGTTCGTGCCTGGCGATATTCTTTGCATTCGTTGTGGCCGCCGTATTGATCCTCACGCTGAAGACCGCAGTATTTCACTGGTTTGTTCGGGCTGTGGGTTTGAGGCGAAGACGTTCTGGTCGGAAGCCGACATGCACGTGTATATGGCGGAAAATTGGGGCCAATTACGACGAGCGTGTAGTCATCCCAGCATAAGTATGGTGCAGGATTCCCAGTAATAGCTCATCGGACAGCGTCCTTGTAATTCACTCCACATTCGCTTAAGCATTTTGCTAATCGGCGCTGAAGCATATTCGCGGAGTCCACCAGAGAATGCATTCCATTCGTTTGAGAAGTGATTACTTGCCGGTCAATGTCCCCGCATAGGCTTCTTACCATCTGGTCGAACCTTCTTAGCCGTTCAGCGGCGAGAAACGCAAGCACTATATTCGGGTCCTTCTTTGTCCATTGAGCATTCACCAGTTCGCTCACGCTCCATGCCGTCAAGCGCACGTTATCAACCACGTGGCGGAACTCGTTCAATGTCAGAGAATCCGGCGCGCTTTCTGATTTGAGCCGCTGCTCCAGCCGCGCCAGTTCTGACGACAAACGCTTAATCTCGAATGACAGATTTTCTCGGGTCTCGTTCATGCCACGCCTACCTCGATATAGAGGCATTCTAGCCTGAGATTCTTCGTAACTTTGCATGGCAAGCCGGGTCCACATGACATTGGTAACCAAAAAAATGAATTCCAAAATGGAACAACTCAAACCTGAGTTCTTGCATCTGGTGTAAGTAGATCGTCATCCTGGGGAGCTTGATGCAGGAATATAAACCGGGTGAAGTGGTACTGCGAAGCGGCATTTATCGCGTGTACCATAAGGCACACAGGCTCATGCATGAAGCCGCGCTTCTTGCCAATGACATTTTTCCTTGCTGCAGGCAGTGCGGCACAGACGTCAGCTTTGATCTTATTCGAGGCGTGCGAGACCAGGACGTGTTGCCCTTCCGCTCCGGTGAAATCCTTGAGGAATATCGCTTAACAGTTACGCCTCGAAAATAGATGATGCATTTCCAGTGATTTGCCGTTGCCATCCGTTTCAATTACCAAAGTTACTCCCCAAAATACAAAACTTCTGACCGAGGCATATGAGCAGGTTATTGTGTGTCGCAATCGAGGTGGTCAATGAACCTTCAAGTCTCCTCATTGCAAATCAGCTTGAAACTGGGAGAAAGAATAACGGGATGCTATCCGCTCGCGGATGCGGTTTCGGATCGTCTTCAACAGGAACTGGCAATGTGCAATCAATGTCCCCAACCCACATATCGCATCGTAACTATTACATCCGCTGCCGGACTGGAGAGACGTGCTTCGTTTTGTCCTCGCCACTTCGCGGCTTTTGCAAAACTATTTCCCGGGGCGGAACGACAATCTGCTTGAGAATGCCAATTGCTGAAGAACAACAAGACCTTAGATTAGTCCGGTTTGTACCGATGGCCGCATCTAAAGAATTGTGGTTTTTAAAGCGCGGATAGTTCGACGAGAGAATACAAAGGATGGCAAGCTCGTAAAATCAATTTGCCTGCAATGTGGTTCGCTAATTGCCGCGAGCCCTTACAAAAAAATACTAAAGACCGTCGAAAAGATACGCAGATGCCCCGGTTGTGGGAGGAAATCAGCCGCCCTTCTCCCCGCCGTCAAATGATATGCTCCTCATGCTATGCCTTCATCTGCACATGAATTGGCGCTGCTTGATCTGTCCCAAGCCAGCTTGGCCGTGCAAAAAAAAGATGTGTCTCCGGTTGAGCTTACCCGTGTTTGTCTGGAACGCATTGAACGGCTGAACCCCACGCTCAATGCTTTTATCACAGTAAGGGACAGCGCTGCTTTGGAAGAAGCACGCAAAGCCGAGACTGAAATCTCCCGTGGCGAGTGGAAGGGGCCTCTGCACGGCGTGCCTCTGGCTGTGAAAGACCTCATTGAAACTGCCGGAGTCAAGACCACAGCCGCCAGTGCAGTGCTTAAAGATTTCATCCCTTCTACAGACGCTGAAGTAGTTCGCAGACTTAAGGCTGCAGGCGCCATTCTGCTGGGTAAACTCAACCTGCATGAATTTGCTTATGGAGGAAGCGGCGTCATCGGCCACTTTGGAACGGCGCGCAATCCCTGGAACCACGCGCATATTACTGGTGGATCTTCTTCAGGCTCTGCTGCCGCAGTTGCTGCCGGGCTCTGTTATGGCGCCATTGGAACGGATACCGCAGGATCTATCCGTTTGCCAGCAGCCTTTTGTGGAATTACCGGGCTGAAGCCCACGTATGGACTGGTGAGCATGCGCGGCATAATTCCTCTTTCCTGGTCACTCGATCACGTAGGTCCCATGTCGCGCACGGCAGCGGACACAGCCCTTATGCTCCAGGCCATCGCACATTATGACGCGCAGGATATCTATTGCCAGAAGTTTGCTCCGGTCTACTATCCCTCTGCCATTGAAGAAAAGACCGCTGCTCTGCGCCTTGGCGTGGCCCGCGATTTCTGGATGGACGTGGATGAAGAAGTCAGGCTTGCGGTGGACGCTGCTGTAAAAGAACTTGGCAAGATCACCGTCGGCATTCAGGATGTTGAGATTTCTACCCATGCTGACCGCACTCTGGTTCGCGCCGAACCATGGGCTTATCATCAGAAATACTTGCCGGCACAAGAAGCCGACTACAATCCGGAAACCTTGAAGCGTATTCGCACCGGTGCCGACGTGACTGCCGCCGAATATATCCAGGCACAACGTGAGCTCTTGCAGCACCGGCGTCAGATCTTGCAAGTGTTCGACCGCATTGACCTGATTCTTACGCCCACCACGCCGGGTTTGCCTCCTTCGCTGAGCGAGTTGCAGGCTGCGCCGGAGCAGCTTCGCGGCAAAGAATTGGTTATGTTGCGAAACACGCGTCCATTCAACGTCTATGGATTGCCTTCCATTTCGGTTGGCTGCGGCTTTTCAAAATCAGGTCTGCCCATTGGATTGCAAATCACTGGCGCGCCCGGAGCCGAGGGTTTGGTCCTGGCTCTGGCACATGCATATCAAAAACAAACCGACTGGCACAAGAAAAGGCCTGCAGTTTAGCGGCACGGTCGGGGATCGCGGTCAGCTGATGAGGCTCAAGCAAAAGGTGTTCAGTCTCAGTCGCCAAAATTCATCGTATCGCCCTTTGCCAAATAAATGATAATACTGAAAAATCCTGACTTGCCTTCGTTAGAAAGCGGCGGCGGCCCCAACTTGCCGGAAAGTCGAACAAGGCAAAAGCTATTACACTGCAGTGGCGCGAGGAATGGAAACCAGTCTGGCTCGGCAAAACAACCAAGTAGTGCCATAGAATAACCATCCATGCCAGCACAACGGCCGAATCGCAGTCGAGATAAATAGGAGGAAATGAGAGGATGATTGTGCATCGAGTTTTCTCAGCTGTATTCGGCTTGGCTCTGGCGTTGGCAGGCCTGACAGCTTCCGGCTACATTCCAACCACCTTCAAGGGAGATACATTGCTCTCCGGTGCTATGGCGCTGCTGGTTCCGGGCGTGCTCATGCTGAGCGCATTCTACATGGCATTCCGTTTCCTTAAATTTGCTGTATCCGGAAAGAAGTGAAAAAGGCATTGCAATCAAACCGCAAAGTGTCTCACCGCCGTTGTTCGAGCAGTACTGCGTCTGCCGCGCTTGATATCGCGCTCAATTTTGGGTCCTCACAATTGATTGCTTCCGGTTTCCCAAGTACGGGCACAATTTCATTACGTTTGGCTCGTGCTGTCGGGGCATTCTTGGTGCAGTTAGCGTTTCGGCAGATTTGACCGGCTGTAAATGCCCTGTTATTCTCGAAATGCGGGGTGGAGCAGCCTGGTAGCTCGTTGGGCTCATAACCCAAAGGTCGGTGGTTCAAATCCACCCCCCGCAACCAACCTTTTCAATCACTTACATCGATTGGTCAAATTCGCGAGGGAACGGATTTCGTTCCCCTGTTCTGTTCCGTTCGTTTCAGTTAGTGAATCGTTGCTCTTGATGCTGCTTTCATGCTCTCAGGCAGCAGTCTGCCGGCCACCATCGTATTGGCCTGGCGTTTGGTTTTTTCGTACGCGATACCGTAGTGGTTCATGGTCGTCCTGACGTCCGAGTAACGCATCAGCTTCTGCTGCACACCAATCGGAGTTCCCTCGTCGTCGAGGATTGTCCGGTAAGTCGGAAGGCATACCAGCCGAGATTCGGGATGCCAATCGTCTGCCCTGCAGGGTGCAGATGATCGTCCCTCAGAGAATCAGCATGGAAGGCCTGCCGGTATCCAGGTTTGGAAAAAACCACTGATCAGCGGTATCAGGGCACTGCTCTTTCCACTGCACCAGCAAAGCCAGAACGTCGGCATCGAGTGCAATCTCATCCTCGGAATCCGGCGTCCTGGTTGCGTCAACATGCGATCCGATAATCGAACGGGAGACCATCAATACTCCGCGGCTCACGTCCAAATCCGGCCATTGCAATCCCAGAAATTCGCTTGGCCTCAGACCAAGACAGCAAGCGAGCGTCATCATCACCTGCAGCCGAAGGTCTGCATTTCCCAGCTGGAATTGCTCAGGGGTAAGCACCTGCTTTTTGCGCACGCGCTGCCGAAACCCACGGATCTCAACAGACAGCATCGGGTTCCGCTGGAATTCAATCAACTCGCACTTCATTGCAAATTCAAAGAGCCGGTGCATCTGAGATTTAATGTGTGATTTTGTTTTCTTTGACACTGGAAAGTTGTTAATTCTTCGCTCTACTTCCAGCGGTTTGATGTTGGTGATTATCTGATCACCCCAGTTGGGAATGATGTGGCAGTTAAGGCGTGACAAGTAAGAGGCGCGTGTCGAGTGCCGCACGTCCAGAGATTCATCCTTGTAACGCTCAACGAGATCTGAGAGTGTCACGCCAATCAGGGTCTGCCGTTGCTGCAGCAATGCGGCCCACGCGTGTTTCTCTGTTGGGAGGTCAGTTACGGGTCCAATGATCACACTCGATGCCCATCGCATCTGTAATTCTGTAACGCCACACCCAGACATCAGGACCACGTTTTCGAGGCTTTCTATGCATAGACCCAACTTTTTCAGATGTGCTTCAAGAGATAGTCTCCTCAAGAAGCGCACGGATGGCTGCCACAGTTTACACCCAACGCGCGAACATAAACTGCAAGTTCTGAAATGAAGAAAAGCCAGCGCTTGCGTTTGCCATTTGTGATCGGATGAGCAGGAATCCTTCCCGATCTCGCCAGGGCCATCACCGTTGAACGGGCAACTTTGAGGAAGGCTGCGGCTTCCTCGGGCCCAATCGGGCACTCAGGCGACTTTGTTCGCAAAGCCGAAGTTTCTCCGAGTTTTTCGATGCTCGAGGTGGTTAATCGCGATTCAGGGATTCTTCGTGCGCACTCAGATTCGGCCCTTCCCTGTGAGACTGCCCTCGCATTCAGCTCGGTCATGATTTGGACTCCTTATTCCTGGTACCTTGCGGACACTGTCCCACACCTGCCGACGATGACCGAGTCAAACCGGATACCGGCACCAGTTCAGTGGTCAGTAGTTCTGCCGTCCGTACCAGTGCCGGCCTCACTGTCGCTTCAATCGCCTGCAATTTGTCGGGGCGCAACTCCAATGTGCCTGCCTCCGCCAATTGAATGCGAAAACGCGAGACTCCTGACCTCTGTGACAGTTGAATTTGAGACAAGTTACTCGCCCGTCGAAGCTCTCTTACAAGATCTGGATTCATAGAACGTCCGTGCAGCATCGCTGCTGCTGCAAGCACTATCGGTCAGTTGTCGGGGGATTGTGAAGATGAAGGAAATTATGCGGATTTTATTGCATGCAGGAAATTAAGCAGAGATTTTATGCAGGGGTTTTCTCCAGGGTTTTGTACAGGCGGGCCGGGCTTGAGTTTCACTCGGGTTTCTCCCGTGATCTCAGCAGGTTGCGATAGGCACTCGGCGTTCTTTCGACACCTGTTTCCTTGTTCAGCCGTCTATGAATCTCTCCCCAGGAATGCCCGCTTTTTCTCAACTCTTGCACTCGTTCACTGAGTGCATCTTTCCGCGGCCTGCCCCGCTTTGTCCTCGCATTTTCGAAGAACGACCGAAGGTGCTGAACAGCCTCATGCATGCCACTCACAGTCTTGCCTGTCTCTTTTAGGCTGAGATAGGCTCGAAGAATGTCTGGCAGCTGTTCAAGTTCTTCCTGGGATTCACCCCATTGGATCAGAAGCTTTTGATTGTCGGCGTGTTCATTTCTTAGCTTCTCGAGTAAGTCCCTCGATGAGGTCGCAATGCACACCAAGGTCACGTCCTTCAGGTATGGATCGTTTGTCGAGTATGCTGCCACCAGTTCACCCGGTTTGTCTTGAGAATGAACCAGCGCCGCCGCCTCAATTATGAAGTACGTCCTCTCGGTGATATCTCGGAACTGTTCAGGCAGGAGGGGGCCCGGATTGGTCGGAGGACTATCACCTGCGGACGGTTCTTGGTGCTGAGTACTGAGTTCCTGTAATGATCTTCCGGGGTCTCTGCTCTCTCGATCCGATGAAGGGCCCCGCAAGGGTTGCTCATCTTCCAAGTCAGAGTTAGGGATTGCCTGGCGAAATTCGTCTTTCATCGGAGAGACTGCGCGAGATGTTTGCGTCTCCATTGCTCCGTTTTTTCCTGTGCTTGCTGTATCTGGTGTGCCTTGATATCCGCCAAAAGCTTCTTGCTGAACGAGTTGGGTTCTTGCGTGGGCACGCGTCAAAAGCGCCACAGCATGAAACATTTCGGGAGTAGGAGCGAGATTGTATTTCCATTGAGCACTGAGCCATTCTGTGATGCGTCGCATACGGTTTTTCTTTTCGGACTCATCGCCTACCGAGTCCATCGGGCCGACATTACGTGCGAATTGAAGCAGATACGGAATATCACGTTTGCGATTGCGGTAAACAGAAGCACCGGTCAGGGATGACGATCCAAAATTCCCCGCAGCTGTGGCGCCCGGCGAAGGTTTTCTTCCCAGCCAGCCCGACCTGGAAGACGTGTTCTTCACCAAAATCCGGAACTGGGACTAGGAGCTTGTGAATGTTTCTACAAATAGCGCTGTTTGAAATTCGTTTCTGGCTCCGCTCCTGGA
>DASXGZ010000023.1:0-203885 GCA_036488825.1 Candidatus Angelobacter sp. | reverse complement strand
CGCCTCAGGGTGTATGCGGCAAAAGATCTTTGAAAATTAGCAAAGGGCAGACCCGGCTCTTAGCTCTGGCCCAGCTAAGGCAAAACCAACCCAATTGCGCGCTACCCTACGCCAATCGATACGTAATCACTCAAAGCCACGCCAATCTGGGATGACCTTGGGATGAACCCTCTCAAAGCTACGCCAATCTGGGATGACCCAGGGAGGGGGGAGGGGCCAGAATTGCCAAAATTGCCGAAAGTGAACCAAAACTATTTACCGCAAGGAACACAGAGGAAACCGGTGATCCCTGTTGGTGATCGGAAGCTGAAGGGTATTTGACGAAAAGAAAAGAAATGTTGACCGGTCAATCCTACAAACGGTCCCGGTGAATAGGAAGTTTTTACGCCGATTTCGTCAGGCCCCAGATTTAAACGCGACCGCGCATCTTGGCCCACCACCAGCGAACGCCGACCAGCAGAAAGCGCCAATCGTGAAAGAATTCGGGCTCTTTGTGCTCAAAAGCGTGGCCGATGAACTGCAAGATCCAGCCAAAGATGAACAGACCGGCGGCGAGCATCCAGAGTGGATGGAAAAAGATGGCAGCCACAGCTATGGCCAGTGAAACCACGATCAGCGGAATGCCGATGCTATGGCAAACGCGGTTTACCGGGTGCGTGTGGCTGCTTGCGTATTGGGTAATCCATTGTTCAGTGGTGCGTCCGCCAAGCATGCGCGGATTATACCTGATGCGCCTCTACTGCGGCGTTAGCAGGAAAACCCGCGTTGGCCCGGCATGGACGTGGCTATCCGCCGAGATTTCCTCATGTTTGCTGACATTAGGATTTTTGATCCCAATGGCGACAATCTGGCCTTTTTCATTGATGGAAACTGCGCCAATCAAAACAACGTCACCGGGAAGGTTGGTCACGGATTCGTTCAGGTCAACCAAGCCATTCTGGCTGGTCCAGAGGAAAGCGCGAGTTCCCATGGAGTTCGCGATTTCGCCCACGACCTGCCCTGCGTTGTTGATGTCAAAGGCTTCGCTATAGACGGCAGCGGAGCTACCGCTTAGTGCCTGCATTCCAGTGGAACTGGTCCAGACAAAGGCGCGAATGCCTCCACTGCTCTCCGAAGCGCCCACCACCATGCCGCTGTCATTGATATGGTCGGCGCGGCTGCTGGAATCACCGGGGAGTACGCCGAGATCCTGCATGGCGCCGTTGTTCCATAGAAATGCGTGCGGGCCGGAGCTGGTGTCAGAAACGCCGACAATAACTCCAAGATTGTTGATTGCGTGGGCTTCACTGGTAGCGCCGCCGAGAGTGCCTAGGTCCTGAATTGTTCCGCCAGCCCAGAGCGCCGCATGCGCGCCGGAAGAGCCAACGATCTGACCAGGGTTATTGATGGAAAATGCGGAACTGGCGTCAGCGCCGGGCAGAGTTCCAAGATCATGCAGTCCCTGACTGGTTGTCCAGGAAAAAGCGTGCATGCTGGTGGAGGTGTTCGATGTGCCGACGACAACGCCAGAATCATTGATGGAGAAAGCGGAGCTGTAGTCGCCTCCAGGCAGAGTACCCAGATCGCGAATACCGCCCTTCGCTTCCCAGAAAAAGGCGTGGGTTTCCGCGCCATGAGGATGGCCCGATGCGCCCACGGCTTGACCGGTTTCATTCACGCCGTGGACACGAGCGCTGCCGGGGCGAAGAGTACCAAGGTCAGTGGCAGTATAGGTTTGCGCGCCAGCCCCGCGCACAAGAAAACAAGTAATCACCGCGAGCAGTGACAATTGGATGGATCTGCGGCACGTCATTTCATCTCTCCTAGAAGGCAGTAAAGGTAAGTGATGCGGTCGCGCCGCTGGTAACTGTAGTGCTCTTGGTTTGCGTTGTATGTCCCGTCTTGGCGACTGTAACGGTGTAGGTCCCGACGGGAATCCAGTTGGTGGTAAATACGCCCGCTGTGCTGGTTGAGGCTGTAACAGTGGTTGCGATGACGCCGCCTTTAATAGTGACAGTAGCGCCGCTCACAACTGCTCCGTTGGAAGCCACAACTTTAACCGTGATTTTCCCCGCAGTAGCAATGGGGATGTTGAGAGTCGCAGTCCCTCCGCTGGTCACGTTCGCCGCGAGAGTGCGTGAGAGATAGCCAGTTTTTACCGCCGTAATGTTTTGCGATCCGATAGTGACATTGGTCAGGGTGTAAATACCGCTGGTATTGCTGGTGGTGGTCCCACCGCTCCAACTAACGGTTGCTCCGGAAATGATTGCGCCACTAGATGCGTTCGTTATTTTTCCGGTGACCGTTCCCTTGGCAGCGCCGGCAGTCAGCGTGAAGTTAGCAGTTGACGTAGCTCCGCCGCTGACGGTGACGCTTTGGGTAACGCTCTGGAAGCCGCTTGCTGAGGCCACTAACTGGACGGTGCCCACAGGGACGCCATTGAGCGTGTAGTTTCCATTTGCGTCAGTAGTTGCGGTGCCGCCACCGAATCCGACTGAAGCACCGGAAATTGCGGTTCCGGTTGAGCTTTTAACATTTCCGGTGATTGTTCCGCTGCCGGAAACCAGAGTTATACGCGGCGCGGGGGTTGTTGCAGCCGCAACCACGGTTACTGTCGTTGATCCTGACTGGAATCCGGTGAGAGAAGCCAAGATGGTGGTTTGGCCTGCCGGCAGATTGCTTAGGGTATAGCTTCCGTCGGCTGCGCTGAGTACAGCAAGACCGGAAGCGGTAATTGAAACTCCGGCAAGAGCGTTGCCGTTGCTGTCCGCAACTGAACCGGTGACGTTACCCGGACTTACAGGTTGAATTTGGAGAGTTGCGGCTTGCGTGCTTCCGCCGGCTGTAACTGTTACGCTCTCTGAGGCATTCTGGTATCCGGCGAGAGCGGCGGTGAGAGTTGCAGTTCCCGCGGGTATTTGCAAGGTGTAGCCACCGTCGGCTCCAGTGACTGCGCCGTTGCCACCTGCGGTAACTGACGCCCCGGAAACCGGCGCACCCGCAGTGTTTGTAACTTTGCCTGTTACCGTACCCACGGTTGCTGCGCTGGAAGAAACCTGGATGATGCTCGCAACTGACGGAACTCCGGCGCTATTCAGAATGAACAGCATGTAATATCCGGGGATGGCGAGGTTCGCATTTGCCGGCATGGTGACGTTCAGGCCAGTGCTGGTTTTGGTAAAACTCAGGGACAAAAAACCCTGACTCATGCTGTTGGTGTGGGTAACTGATGCCTCGCGCAACAAAGTCACTTTGCTAATGTTGGCCGCGTCAGGTGTGCTAACAAACACAGATTGCCCATAACCAGCGCTGACCGGGGCTGACTGGATCGTAGGTCTGGCGCCGGCAAAAAGATATGGAGGTGAAAATAGCTGCGCGTTCGGGCCGCCGACGTTGCCACCGGCTGAAAGCACTCGACCATCCGCCAGCAGCAAGGCAGTCGAGTGATAACCCCTGTAAGTGGCAATGCTGGCCATCACCGTGAATTGTCCGGTTGCAGGGTCCCACATTTCCGTGGGGAGAACGGGCGACGTGGAAGTATCGAATCCGGAGGCGCTGCTTCCGCCTACGATGAACACCTTGCCATCGGGCAAAATGACCGCATTATGTTGGCGCCGTGGAAAGTGCATGCTGCTGGTGAATTTCCAGGCAGGGGTGGCTGCATTCAGATCAATGATTTCAGCCGTGGCCGTGGGCGGATCAGCGCCGCCTACGTCCAGGACCTTGCCAGCGTCATACATCACAGATGGGCCGTAGTCCCTGACGCCGGCGAAATTCAGGACCGCCACATTGCTCCATGCGCCCAGGCCGGAAGTGTTCAGATAGCGCGTCTGGCGGCTGGGTCCGGAATTAAAGACCTTCCCGTTCGGCGCAACCAGCATATTGGGATAAAGAGGTTGCGACAGTTGTGCCGAGGTGAGATTGCGCCAGGTTTTGGTGGAAAACTGAAAGACCTGCGGCAGCGGATCGACGTTGGTATTGGAATTGATGTCGCCGGAAACAACCAGCACATCACCGTTCGGCAAAGTCGTTGCCGTCGGATACCAGCGGCCAGCGTTCATATCCGGCAGAGAAGTAATAGTATTATTTGTCGAATCGTAAATGACGGCGTGTGGATATCCTACGTAGTCGGCAACATGGCCGCCGACAATGAATACTCGTCCATCCGCAAGCGTGGTATGCCCGGCGCAGAAAAGCCTGTAAGCAGAGGCTGCCGTGCTGGTAAACGTATTGCTGACTGGGTCCCAGATGTGGGGCTGCAGTGACTCATCATAATAGGAAATGAAAAAGACGCGGCCATCCGGCAAAAGCGTTGTATGAACGGCGCGGGTGGGCCAATTGGAAACCGCTGTCCATTGGCCTTGAGTGGCGGCTTGGGCGTGACTGCGTACAGCTACTGCAACAACGAACAACAGAAGTAGGACGAAGGCGGTCGCCCCTTTACGAGCAAGGGAGCATAGGTGGCGCACAATGAGCGATAAGATTCAGCAACATTGAGCTGGGTTGCGCGATTTGGTTGCTTAAAAATCTAATTTTCACGGTTTGACGTTTCTTGGCATAAGTTGACGCATGTTCGATTTTTCAGGGTAGAGAAGCTATCCCGCAGGAGCTTACTTTGCGGCTCCCTGCTCCAGCCGATCATGAAATTTAGAAGCCAAACGCTCTGCGGCATCCACCAAGTTGTTCTCCCGGGCCTTCTCCTTCATGGCAAACTTCACGCTCTCTGTAGCAGTCCAGAGGGAACGTTTGTTTCTGGAGTCGAAAACCGTCAACTTGACCTCAGTTGGAGAGATATCTTTACTGGTGGAACTTGACTTTTCTTCATGCCCACTTTCCGGCGAGACTTTTGAAGAGCTGGATACCTGCACGCTTGAATCCCCAGTAGAGAAGACTTCGATAATAAGATCAGCCTTATTGGGCGTCTCGACAAAGGTAAACCGTCCCCAGCCATCCAGAGTGGATTTGATCACGTCAAACGGAATCGGGCTGCCATGAGTGCGCGTAATAAAGACATTTTTAGCTGCGGCAAGCCGCATGGAGGGGGTTTCGATGAGCGGTTTCTTCTCAGGAGCCGGCTGCGCCTGAGGAAGTGCTGCTCCTGCCATGGCCACCAGTAAAACCGTGTTGAAGATTGCCGCCAATGTCATGTCCTGTCATCTCCTCCAAATTTGACTCTAAGTGAAAGCCCCTCTTCAGGCAAGAAATCTTCTGATGCGTATTAGCAATCAGTCCTGCCTGGCTGCGCATATACGCATCTCAGATACAATTAAGTTCTTCTTGATTATGGCTGACCGTCTTTATCTGAGCGTCTGGTTTCCCAGCTTCAAGGAGCCGGAAATGCTGCCTCGGCTGCTTTCAGTGCTCAAGCAGTTTCCTTTCTCATCTGAGCGCGCTGGCGTCGGCTATCTTGCCATTCGCAGTCTCTCCTGGGACCAGCCCATCATCTTCCAGCAGACTTTCGATTATCGTATAGACCCGGAAAGCGCTCTTACTCTTGCAGCAGAGTTCCTGCATGAAGATAACGCTTATGAAGTTGACGTGCTCTGGGACCTATGGGTTCCCAGGCAGGAAGGCGATTTGGACCAAACCTGGGTGCTTCAACCTCAGACTGTAAAGTTCATTGCATTTGGCACCGAATTTGAAGACGCGACTTTCCAGGAGAACGGACACATCCAGATTGATTTTGGGCTGGACGCTCCGTTCCTGTATGAAGAAGCTGACTATACCAGTACGTTGGAACAGCGCATCAAAGCCAACGTTCACAAGCTGGTCAGCTTCACCAGCGCAGTGGAGAAAAACTGCGGCATCAGCGGACGAGTATTGTGGTCAGAATCAGAAGATAACCTGGCACAGAAGTTGATTGAGCGATTGCAGAAGGTGCAATGAGCACCGAGTCAAGACCTCACGCAACAAAGACCGCACGCAACAAAGACTATCGCCGCCAGCGCCTGAATCTGATTACGCCGCCCGCTTTCTCGAGCTGGTTCCACGCGTTCCGCTGGATTTTCTCGCCAACGATTTTTTTGACGATGAACTGCCGCCGCCTCGCCTGCTTGCGCCTGTTGCAGTTTCACGGCTCACAAGCTTGTTGAAATTACTCTTCTCGCCGCTGGCGGTTTTGTCCTGTACCAACAGTGCCAGGCCGCTTTCATCGAACTTCTTAAACCAGTCATCCCATTCGATGTGCTCAAGTGACTGCTCGCCACTGTAACCAGGGAAGTCCAGGCGGATCATACCTACATCGTCACCGCCGCCGGTTCCACGCACGCACGCCGGACTGGCGCCGCGCTCTTCTGCCCATTGCTGAATCTCTTCATGATCAATCAAAGGACGGCTACTCGCCGAACTGCGTGAGTTTGAGTTCTTGCGCGACCCTCTGGCCGTGGTTTTCGATCGAGACTGCCCGGTCTGTGATCTGTTGCTGGCTGACTTCGAACGGCTTGAGCCTGATCGGCTGGATGCACTTCGGCTGCTATTTGCTGATGATTTCGATTTCGATCTGGCGCTTGCTGATCGCGAACTGCTCTTGCTTCGATTATTGCGGCCTGAACTGGATGGCATGCTGATTTGTCCTCGCTTACTTGTTGCGATGTTTCCATGCATGCAACAGGATGCCAGCAAAATCAATTGCGGCAATACTGAGCCTGCAAGCGGATCGGAAAGTTTATGGTGCTTTCAGCTTAATTGACCTTTGTTGCCGCTGGAGAGAGACTAGTCACTGAGGTGGCAGATGTTTCGATACTCGATTCTGTTCCTTTTACTGGCTTCATTCTTGCCATGCCTGAATTGCGCAGCCCAGCAGCTTCCCGCGGAACGCGTGATTGATCTATCCACTCCCGATAATGCGACCCTGAAGGCAACGTTCTTTCCTTCTGTAAAACCGGGACCTGGAGTCCTGCTATTGCATCAATGCAATCGGCAGCGCAAAGTGTGGGATGCGCTGGCGCGGCAGTTGGCGGCAGCAGGCATCAATGTCCTGACAGTGGATTTGCCGGGTTTTGGTGAAAGCAGCGGCACGCCATATGACAAGCTGAGTCCGCAGGAAGCCCAGGCACAAGGCAAGAAATGGCCCGCCGACATTGACGTTGCCTTCCAATATCTGACGTCTCAGCCGGGAGTCCGTCGCGAAGTGATCGGCGTGGGAGGAGCAAGTTGCGGTGTCGATAATTCCATTCAGACGGCGCGACGGCATCCCAGGGAGGTAAAGTCCCTGGTGCTGCTCTCAGGCGGAACAGACTATTCTGGCCGCCAGTTTCTGCGCCAGGCAAATCAGTTACCCGTCTTCGCGGCCATGGCTGACGATGACGAGTTTCGCCAGACCGTGGAGATCATGCCGTGGGTCTTTAGCCTCTCATCCAATCCAGGCAAGCAGTTTGTGCACTATGCAACCGGAGGGCACGGCGCAGACATGTTTGCCGTTCACCCGGAGCTGCGCGGAAAAATTGTGGATTTGTACGTAACCACTCTGATCAAATCACCCGGACAGGCGCCCGCGGCCACGCCTGCCTGGGTCGCGCCACCCTCTGCCGAGGTCCTAAACCTTATGGAGCAGCCTGGTGGACCGGCCAAAGTTGCGCAGAAGCTTCAGGATGCCCGCAAGGTCGATCCGAAAGCAGTTTTTTTCGATGAAGCAAACGTTAACTTTATGGGTTATGAACATCTTCAAGCGGGCGATACTAAGGGCGCGCTGGAGATTTTGAAGCTCAACGCCATCGCTTTTCCAGAGTCTCCTAACGTATATGACAGTCTTTCCGATCTTTATGTCGCTACTGGAGAGAAAGATCTGGCGCGGCAGAACGCAAGTAAAGCGCTTGAACTGGTGGCATCCGATACGAAAGATCCTGAGCAGCTTCGGAATGCAATCCGGGACAGCGCGCAACAGAAGCTGAAACAACTGGGGCCGTCTCCACAATAAGGCTGCAAGCTAGACCGGCGTTTTGGTCTTCCTCTCGGGGTTGAAGAAAGGGAGTTTGACTACTTTGGCGGTCACCCTTTGCCGGACTGCTTCAATCGTGAGTTCCATCTGTAGCTTGGCTCCGGGCTGTGAATGTGCGGTATCAACACTGGCCAGCGCAATCATCTTTTTTAAAAGTGGTGACCAGGTGGTTGAGGTCGCCTTGCCTACCTGCCTGCCGCCCAGATATACCGGCACGTGGACGCGCGAAGCCTGCGATGGCGCAGCCGGCGTAAGTCCGAACTTCTCATAGCGCTCTTCAATCTCGACCCAATCCATCTCCAGCCCGACAAGCTGACGCGCGACGCCGCTTTTTTGCTGCTGGGCCAGTGCTGCTTTGCCGACAAAGTTTTCTTTATCCAGATGCACCATTTTTCCGAAGCCGAGTTCGTAAGGTGAATATTTTTGCTCCGGGATCAATGCTTTCTTGCTGCTGATGTAGTCCACCTCAATCAACAGCAGGCCCGCTTCAATGCGCGCAACGTCCAGCGCGAGCATGCCTGCGGGATGAATGTCGAAGCGCCGGCCCGCATCCATCAGGGCGTCCCAAACTTTGACGGCATCTCGGCTGTCATTCATCGGAACCCAAATTTCATACCCAAGATCGCCGGTGTATCCGGTGCGGGAAATATCCACTGGAATCCCAGCGATCTTGCCGCTGGTCATGCGGAAGTATTTCAAATTGGCAATATCAGCTTCAGCAATGCTCTTGAGCAACTTCCCGGATGTCGGCCCCTGCAACGCCAGTGCAGCGACTTTTTCTGAGACGTCCTCAATCTGAACGTCCATATTCAGGCCGTTCTGCCGGAACCAGCGCAGGCTGGGATCGGCAGCGGTCCAGCGATATTTATTTTCCGCAAGGCGCGTGATGGTTCCGTCATCAATCACATGGCCCTGCTCGTCACACCAGCAGCAGTAAATCACCTGCCCCGGTTTTACTTTGTTGATGTCACGAGTAATGATGCGGTTCACCAGCTTGGTGGCATCCTTGCCTTCCACAATGTACTTGTATAGCGGAGTGATATCGATTAACGCCGCGGCGTTGCGGATGGCGTTGTACTCGTGCTCATGGTGCACCTCATAGCTGCTGACCGTGTAAAAGCCTGACCACTCGCGGTAATTCAGGCTGTGGCACAGAGCAAAAGTGCGATCGTGAAATGCGGTACCAACGGGCATGGAAAAAGCATACCACTGATCACACGGATGATATGGATTTACACTGAGCGGTACTCGCCGTAAAAGACAATTTCGACCCACTCCGATAATATTGTGATGTCACCCACTTAATATGGCTTCTCACTCCAATGGCTCCAAACCCAAATACGACGTCATCGTCATTGGCGGCGGCCACAACGGCCTGACCAATGCCGCTTATCTTGCCCGCGCTGGCAAGAAGGTGTTGGTGCTGGAGCGTCGCCACGTGCTTGGCGGAGCGGCCGTTACAGAAGAAGTTTTTCCCGGCTTTAAATTTTCTGTCTGCTCTTACGTTGTCTCGCTGCTGAGGCCGGAGATTATTCGCGACCTCGACTTGCCCCGCCACGGCCTTGAGATTCTTCCGCTGGATGGCACGTTTACGCCGATGCCGAATGGCGATTACCTGTGGCGCGTGAACGATCACGGCAAATCCCGCCGTGAGATCGCCCGGCACTCCAAAGTTGATGCTGAGGCTTATGAAGAATTCGGCAAAGCCATGCAGGCGATGTGCCGCTTCGTGAAGCCGATTCTAAGCATGGTGCCGCCTGATCCCAGCACACTGAATCCGCGCGAGTTGATGAAGATGCTTTTTATTGGCAAGCGCTTTCAGGGCATGAGCAGCGAAGACAAATACAACCAGGTGCAGTTGATGACCCTGAGCGCCATCGATTTCCTGGACCAGTGGTTTGAGACCGATGTGCTCAAGGCCACGATGTCTGCTTCCGGAATTATCGGCACATTTCTTGGCGTGCGCTCTCCCGGAACAGCCTACGTGCTGTTGCACCACTATATGGGTGAAATTGATGGCGCATTCCGTTCGTGGGGATTTTCGCGCGGTGGTACCGGCGCGATTTCCAACGCCATTGCGGACGCTGCGCGCGAAGTTGGCGCGGAAATCCGTACGGAAGCGCCAATTGCCAGAATCATCGTAAAAAACAATCGCGCTCAAGGCGTTGTGCTGCAAAATGGAGACGAAATCTATGGTGACGTAATTTCTTCCAGCGTTGATCCGCGCCTTACATTCATCAAGTTCATTGAAGAAAACCAGCTTCCCAGAGAATTTCTGGAAGATGTGCGGCGGTACAAGTTCCGCGGGTCTTCCGGGAAAGTAAACATCGCGCTTGACGCACTGCCGGATTTCAAATGCCTGCCAGGACCAGGCGCTCATCTTCGCGGCGCAATTTCCATCTCTCCCAGCGTTGAATATATGGAGCGTGCTTACGACGACGCCAAGTATGGCAACTTCTCCCGCCGTCCATACATTGATATGGTGATTCCCTCGTTGACCGATCCATCAGTCGCGCCGCCGGGAAAGCACGTGATGTCGTGCTTTGTGCAATACGCGCCATACAAGTTGCGTCCGGGCCTGAACTGGGACGACCAGCGTGAGGCATTCGGCAACACCGTAATCGATACCATCTCTGAGTATGCGCCGAATTTTAAAAGTATCATCCTGAACAAGCAGGTGCTTACGCCTTTGGACCTGGAACGCGAATTCGGGCTGAGTGAAGGCAATATCTTTCAAGGCGAGCTTTCTCTGGAGCAGCTTTTCTTCCTGCGGCCTGTGCCGGGATACGCGCAATTCCGCACACCCATCAAGAACCTCTATATGTGCGGATCGGCCACGCATCCGGGCGGCGGCATTATGGGCGCTCCGGGACGCCTGGCAGCGCTGGAAATCCTGAAAGATGTAAAAGGGGCCAGCTAGCCGATGGCCGAGACTCGCGATGTCATCATCATCGGCGGCGGCCACAACGGGCTTGTCACTGCATTTTATCTCGCCAAGGCAGGCTTCAAACCTTTAGTGTTGGAGCGGCGTTCGCAAATCGGCGGCGCTGCCATTACTGAAGAATTTTCTCCGGGTTTCCGTTGCTCTACTCTCTCGCATTCTGCTGGCCCGCTGCTGCCGGAAATCCTGCGCGACATGCAATTGGCGCGGCACGGCCTCAAGCTGATTACTCCCGAGGTCGGAGTAACGGCGCTCTCGCCCGATGGCCGCGCGTTGGTTCTCTATAACGACGTGCTACGCACAGTGCAGGAGATTGGAAAATTTTCTGCCAAAGACGCTATCGGATATACAGCGTTCCAGCAGTCGCTGGAGAAAATTGGCCGAGTCATCAATGACGCACTCAAGCTCGCGCCGCCGAACATTGACGATCCCAGCCGCGGCGATCTCTGGGCCATGCTGCAAACGGGCCGCGGACTACGCAAGCTGGGTAAAAGAGATATGTACCGCCTGCTGCGCTGGGGACCAATGGCTGTTGCTGATCTTGTTGCCGAATTCTTTGAGACTGAACTGCTGCGCGCCACCGTGGCCGCGCGTGGAATTTTTGGTACTGCCATGGGGCCATGGTCGGCAGGCAGCAGCTTGGTGTTGCTGATTCGCGCCGCCGGCGATCCTCATCCGGCAGGTTCTTCTCACTTCGCGATTGGCGGGATAGGGGCCATTACACAGGCGATGGCGGCTGCGGCGAAAGAAGCAGGCGCGGAAATTCGCACCGACGCCGAAGTAAAGGAAGTCCGGGTCAAAGACGGCGTAGCCACTGGACTAGTGCTGGCGAATGGGGAAGAGATTACCGCAAAGGCCGTCATCTCAAACGCTGACCCGCGCCGCACTCTGCTCAAGCTGGTTGATCCCACACATCTAACGCCTGACTTTGTAATGAAGCTCCAGAACTATCGCATGCCGGGCACGGTGGCAAAAGTTAATCTTGCTCTTTCTGGGCTGCCAAAGTTCAAAGCTTTGAATGGCGACGATGCAGCGTTGCGCGGCCGCATACACATCGGCCCGGAGATCGACTATCTGGAACGCGCATTCGACGAATCGAAGTATGGGAATTTTTCTCCGCATCCATATCTGGAAGTCACGTTCCCGTCTCTGACTGACCCGTCGCTTGCTCCCAGCGGAAAACATGTAATGTCGATTTATATGCAGTACGCGCCTTTCAAACTTAAAAACTCTGATTGGGAGAGTCAGCGCGGCAATCTTGGTGAAACAGTTGTTAAAACATTGGCTGAATATGCGCCGAATTTGCCTTCCCTGATAGAAGACGGGCAGATCATCACGCCACAAGACCTTGAAGATACATACGGCCTCACAGGCGGGCATATCTTCCATGGCGAACTGGCGCTTGACCAATTTTTCACGATGCGACCGCTGCTGGATTGGGCGCGCTATCACACGCCGATCAAGAACCTCTATTCATGCGGTTCGGGCACTCATCCGGGCGCGGGTTTGACCGGAGGCTCCGGCACGAACGCTGCACGGGAGATATTGAAACAACTGCAACATTAGGGCTAAGCTGGCACAAATGTCCACATATTCCAATACTCGGCCCGAACTTGCGGCTTCTGAAGCCACCACGCTAGCTCAGAGCTATTTCACTGACCCCGCATGGTTCCAGCGCGAGATGGAGGCGATTCACTTTGATATGTGGCTCTGCGCCGGACGGACCAGCCAGATTCCCAGCACCGGTGATTATTTTCTGCGCCAGTTTGCCAATGCCAGCGTGATCATCACGCGTGACGAGCAAAACAATATCCGCGCTTTTTACAATGTCTGCCGCCATCGCGGCACATTGCTATGCAAGGACGAGCAGGGCAAATTCGCTGGACGCATTCAATGCCCGTATCACGCCTGGACCTACAAGCTTGATGGCGCTCTGGCCAGCGCGCCGCATATGGAAAAAGTACAGGGCTTTTGCGAAGCAGACCATTCCCTGAATGCAGTCGCTACCGCCGTCTGGGACGGCCACATCTTTATCAATTTTTCTGCTCATCCCATTCCGTTCAACCAGCATCTCGCCGGACTTGACCGCAAATTTCAGCCCTGGGGAATGGAAGAACTTCAGATCGTCGAGCGGCGCGTCTATCATCTGAAGGCGAATTGGAAGCTCATCATCCAGAATTATTCTGAATGCCTGCATTGCCCTATCGTCCATCCGCTATTGCAGAAACAATCGCATTATATGAGTGGCGACAACGAGCCGCCGCAACCCACATATCTGGGCGGCCGTATGGACCTCCGTGAAGGCATTCAAACGCTCACCATGGATGGCTCAACCAACCGTTGTGGCCTTCCGGGCCTCAGTGCTGACGATCAGCGCCACGTTTATTATTATTGTCTGCTACCTAACTTCTTTCTCAACCTGCATCCGGATTACATGCTGACTTTCACCATGTGGCCGAAAGCGGTGGACCAAACGGACATCATCTGCGAATGGCATTTCCATCCCGCCGAAATCCGCAAGCCGGGCTTCAATCCGCAGGACGCCATTGAGTTCTGGGACATCACCAACAAGCAGGACTGGGAACTTTCCACTCTCGCGCAACAGGGCATTAGTTCCAGGGGTTATCAGCCGGGGCCGTATTCCAATCGCGAAGAGCTGCTGCTGGCGCTGGACAGATTTGTGCTTGAGCGAACTGATCGCCGGAAATAAGCATTAGTGTATGCATTTTGCGATTGTAGTCATAATTTTAGACTGGACATTATTTATGACCATAGTTGATAATTAACCTGTGCAAAAGATAAATGCGTCCAAGTTCAAAGAGCAATGTCTGGCTCTTCTTGACAACCTAGAGCCGGAAGGGATTGTGATTACAAAACACGGTAAGGCTGTGGCCCGTTTAATACCAGCAAGCTCGGATTGCGCTTCCCTTATTGGCAGCATGAAGGACAAGGTCAAAATCCACGGCAATCTCCTGTCAACTGGAATTGAGTGGGATGCTGAATCTTGACACGCATATCCTCATTCATGCTCTGTACGGCAAGCTACTAAAGCATGAGTCGCACCTTCTGGCACAGCATTCCTGGAGCATCTCCGCAATTGTGCTTTGGGAGCTAGCCAAGTTAGTACAACTCAAGCGGGTTAGCATCGACCTTCGCTCGCCGGATTTCACCCGGGCGCTGGCGCGGGTACACATATGGCCACTCGACTTATCAATCTGCTATAAAATTGCTGAACTGGACTTCCGCAGCGATCCCGCAGATGAGATCATTGCAGCAACCAGCGTGGTTCATTGCGTACCACTCCTGACGCGAGACTCCGTATTATTAAAATCCAAACTCGTTCCCTTAGCCAAGTAGCAGTTCAAAACGTTGATACCAATCGCTTGTCCTTAAAACTTCGCCAAACTCTCCATCGCCTTAAACAAATCTTCTGACTGTGGCAGAATTACGTCTTCCAGAATTGGCTGATAAGCGACGAAAGTATCTGTCGCGGCCACGCGCTTTACCGGAGCGTCCAGGTCTTCAAATAACTCGTCGGCAATGCGTGCCGCGATCTCCGCTCCATAGCCCCAGCTCAGCGTATCTTCATGCGCAACGATCACGCGGCTGGTCTTGCGGACAGACGCCGCGATCGCCTCCCAGTCGTATGGGTTGAGCGTGCGTAAGTCGATCAGCTCCACGCTTACATTCTGCTCGCGTTCGATTCTCTGTGCCGCCTGTAGCGCCCGTGGAACGGTGGCGCCGTAAGTAACCACCGTCAGATCTTTGCCTTCTTTCACGATCTTCGCTTTACCAAACGGAATCATGTAGTCGGCGCCGGGATACGGTGCGCGGCCAAAAGTCTCACGGTAAAGGCGCTTGTGCTCCAAAAACATTACCGGATCATCACAGCGAATCGCGGTGCGCAATAGCCCGTTGGCATCCGGAGCGTTCGAAGGGAAGCAAACACGCAGTCCTGGATTATGCGTAAAAAGACTCTCGCCGCACTGTGAGTGATACGCCGCGCCGCCGGTCAGATATCCGCCAATGGCAACACGGATCACCGCCGGGCAGGAAAAATTCCCATTCGAGCGCCAGCGAATTACCGATAGCTCATTACGAATCTGTTGGTACGCAGGCCAAATGTAGTCGAAAAACTGGATTTCAACCACCGGCTTCAACCCGCGCGTGGCCATGCCAATAGCGCGACCAACAATATTAGCTTCGGCCAGCGGAGAATTGAAAACACGCTCGCCGCCAAACTCCATCTGCAAGCCTGAGGTCAGCTTGAATACGCCGCCCTTGCCTTTAATCTGTTTCTGCTTGAGATATTCTTCGCGGCTGCAATCGGCCACGTCTTCGCCAAACACCACAATGCGATTATCCCGCCGCATTTCGTCTTTCAGGCACGCGTTGATCAGGTCAGCCATCGTCTTGTCGCCGCCTTGCGGCTGCGGGTCAGAAGCCATGCTGCGCGGATCAAGATCTTCAGAATAAACGTGCGTATAAATGGAATCCGTCGAAGGAAGAGCCGCTTTTAGCGCTTGGTCCACTGCGGCTTCTATTTCCTGCTCCACGGATTTTTCCAGCTTGTTGATTCCTGCTTCGTCCAGAATATTTTCACGGACAAGAAACATCTGCATGCGCGTTACGGGATCTCGCTTGGCGTCTTTCTCGCGCTCTGTGTCAGGACGGTAAAGGCGCTCGTCATCTGAAAGTGAGTGAGAATACGGACGCGTGACGTGGCCATGCACCATGGCTGGTCCTTTGCCGGCGCGAATGTAATCCACCGCGCGCTTGCAGGCGGTGAAAGACGCCACTACGTCCGTGCCGTCACACTCTTCCAGATGTAGATTGGGAAAATTGCTCACCAGCTTTGACACGCTTCCACCCGCCGTCTGAACTTCTACCGGGACGGAGATCGCGTATCCATTGTCTTCAATCAGAAACAGCACAGGCAGTTTCAGGTTACAGGCTGAGTTCATGGCCTCCCAGAATTCGCCTTCGCTGGTGGTGCCCTCACCAGCGGAGACGTAAACCACTTCGTCGCCATGGAAACCTACGTCTTTAAACTGCCGATAATCGCCTTTATGCTTCTCCGCCGCCTCGGGATGCTGGCTGAAATAACGGCCTGCCTCCGCGCAGCCCACCGCCTGCAGAAACTGTGTGCCCGTGGGAGAAGATTGCGTCACAATGTTCAGCTTCTTGTGTCCCCAGTGCGAAGGCATCTGCCGCCCGCCGGAATTCGGATCATCGGCCGCGCCCACGCCTTCCAGCAGTTGCTCATACGGTGTCATGCCCAGGGCGAGGCACAACGTCCGGTCGCGATAATAAGGGTAGAACCAGTCGTATCCAGCTTTCAGGTTCATGGCCGCCGCCACGGTGAGCGCTTCATGGCCGGCTCCGGAAATCTGAAAAAAGATTTTCTGCTGGTTCTTAAGTACTTTTTCCTTGTCGTCCAGACGCCGCGATAGATACATGAGGCGGTAAATCTCCACCAGTTGCTGGCGGGTAAGCCCGTCATACATTTTCTCAGTCTTTGCAGGCATCTCAGCTACTGCTGAGGCATTCTTCTTTGAATCGGGCTTCGTATCAACTTTGGTCACAGCCATGGGGCTCCTAATAAACGCACTTCTATGAGACACACCTCCACCGAGGAGGTGGATCAAGGACGTGCCTGGAAGTACCTTCCATTTTAAATCCTAAGGTCTTTACCGGGATATACTGAAAGCGGATGATTCGCAAAAATCGGCCCATCCCCGGGCATACCGCCAAACTGCTGATCTTTGACCTCGATGGCACGCTCGTTGACTCCCGAGAAGACCTGGCCAACTCCGTCAACGCCATGTTGATTCACTTTGGAAAAAAAGAGCTACCCCATGAAGTGATCGCCAGTTACGTTGGCGATGGCGCTCCCATGCTGGTGCGCCGCGCCCTGGGCGACCCTGACGATGAAAACTTTGTGCAGGACGCCGTGCTTTACTTCATGAGCTGGTATCGGGAGCACAAGCTTGACAGCACTTACGTGTATGACGGAATTAAGGAGTCGCTCGACGCTATCCAGAAAAGCCGTAACGGCCAGCCGCTCAAGATGGCTGTGCTGAGCAACAAGCCAGTGGGACCCTCCCGTGCCATTGTTGAAGCGCTTGGCCTGGGCCAATACTTCTTTCAGATTTACGGCGGCAACAGCTTCCATACCAAAAAACCTGATCCCGCCGGCGTTCAGGCACTGCTGGAAGAAGCTGCTGTTGCTACCGAAGAAACGGTGATTATCGGCGACTCAGACATTGATATGCTTACTGCCCGCAACGCCGGAATTTACTCTGTTGGCGTTACTTACGGTTTGGCGCCGCATACTCTGCAAGATGCGCCGCCAGATGTGCAAATTGACCATCCCAGAGAGCTGGCCGACGTGCTGGGCCAACGGGAGCAATGCAGGCTGGAATTCAAGGCCAAATAATGCGGCCCATTTAACCCTGGCCGCTTTTGCTACCATACTTCCCAGCCCCTCGATGCTCCGGTATATCTCAATCCGCCTGCTGTACATGGTCCCCGTCGTTTGGCTCGTGGTTTCCACAGTGTTTCTGCTGATCCATTTTGTCCCCGGCGATCCCATTCAACAAATGCTCGGAGAAAACGCCGCCAGCGCTGATGTTCAGGCTGCTCGCCATGCCTATGGGCTCGACGTTCCTCTGCCGCAGCAATATGTGAATTATTGGAAGGGCGTCCTGCACGGTGACCTGGGCCGCTCTCTCCGGTTCGACCAGCCGGTCACCCGCATCATTCTCCAGCGTTATCCCCAGACGCTTAAACTCACCGTCGCGTCCATGATCGTCGCTTTGCTCATCTCCATTCCTGCCGGGGTGCGTTCCGCTCGCCGCCGCAATCGCTGGGATGACCGGGTGCTGAGCGTCGTAAGCCTCTGGGGATTATCTTTTCCTAACTTTGCCATGGGGCCAATCCTGATTCTGTTTTTTGCCATCCGCCTGGGGTGGTTGCCGGTCTCTGGTTCCGGGACCCCCGCGCATCTGATATTGCCTGCCATAACCATGGGCGGCGCTCTTGCTGCCATTCTTACGCGCATGGTACGCACCGCTATGCTTGAAGAACTCGGACAAGACTACATTCGCACTGCCCGCGCCAAGGGGCTTTCAGAAAATGTGGTTGTCTATAAGCACGCGCTACGTAATGCCATGGTGCCGGTGCTTACCGTTGTAGGACTGCAATTTGGCGCTCTGCTGGCTGGCGCCATCGTTACGGAGACAATTTTCTCCTGGCCCGGCATCGGGCGTCTCACCATCAGCGCCATTAGCAGCCGGGATTATTATCTGGTGCAAGGCTGTATTTTGATGATCGGACTTACCTACGTAGCGGTGAATTTCATGACGGATCTGTTCTACTCGCTCGCGAATCCCAGAATCCGGCAATAAGCCCTTCGGAATTCCGAGCCGCACCAGTGGTCTATCATCAATGGCATCCGCGCAAAAAGATGTGACGATGTAGAGCTAAGGCTGCAGCCACTCCGGGCTAAGCAGACAGACAAATAAGGGAGATTGGCCGGCAAAACTCTTTCTCATCCTAAATAACAATCCCGCCAGTTTTTCTGGCGGGATTTGTTTAGGCTAAACTTACAGTTAGTTGCTGTAAAGCAGCACTCCATCGCTCTTTTCGGCGCCCTCGCCCACCTGGCGATAGAACAGCCGGTCGCTTTCAAGGTAAACCTCAATGAAGGCCGGACGCGTTGTAATGGTCCCCTGAATCAGCGCCTCGGATAGCGGGTCTTCAATATACCGCTGTAAGGCCCTGCGCAATGGTCGCGCACCGTAACTGCGGTCCACAAGCGTCTTTTCCAGTATCCATTTCTTGGCTTCTTCGTTGACCGTGATCGTGATGTGGCGCTGCGCCAGGTTTCCGTTCAACTGCTGTACCAGCAGTTCAAGAATCTGGATCAGGTCCGCATCGGTCAGGGCCTGGAACAGAATCACTTCATCCAGACGGTTCAGGAACTCAGGATTGAAGGTCTTCTTCACTTCCTGTTTCACCAGTTCTTCAACCTTATCGTGGACCGTTTCTTCCTTATCCAGTGAGAAGCCGAGACCTTTGCGCTTCATCAGGTGCCGCGCGCCGATGTTTGAGGTCATCACGATGATTACGTTCTTGAAATCCACTGTGTTGCCCAGTCCATCCGTGAGCTGGCCATCTTCGAGCACTTGCAACAGGATGTTGAACACATCCGGATGCGCCTTCTCGATTTCGTCCAGCAACACAACAGAGTAGGGTGACCGCTTTACGCGCTCGGTCAACTGGCCGCCCTCTTCGTATCCCACGTATCCCGGAGGCGAACCAATCAGCTTGCTGACTGAATGCTTCTCCATGAACTCTGACATATCAAAGCGGATCAGCGATTTGTCGCTGCCAAACAAGAAGTGCGCTAGTGTGCGGGCGACCTCCGTCTTGCCCACGCCGGTCGGTCCCAGGAACAGGAACGAGCCAATGGGGCGGTGAGGAGATTTCAGGCCGGCACGTGAGCGGCGAATCGAGCGTGCCAGGGCGCTGATGGCCTTGTCCTGAGAGATCACGCGCTTGTGCAGCTCTTCTTCCACTCGGAGCAGCTTCTGCGTCTCTTCTTCCTTGATGGAGGTCACAGGTACGCCAGTCCAGCGGCTCACCACTTCCTCAATATCTTCACGGGCCACAACGCCGGTGGAAGATTCATCCAGGTGATATTTCTCGCGCAGGGCGCGCAGGTTCTCGCGCTCCTTGCGCTCTTCGTCGGAATAGAAGCGCGCCTTTTCGAACTCATGGTTCGCAATGGCGTTCTCCATCCGATGAACAATGAACTTGATCCGCTTCTGCACTTCCGTAATTTCCTCCGGAAGCGAAGTTTGGCGCAGCTTTACGCGTGCTCCTGCTTCGTCCATAAGGTCAATCGCTTTGTCCGGCAGGAAGCGGTCTGGAATGTAACGGTTTGAGTGATACACCGCGAACTGGATTGCTTCGTCCGTATAGCTCACTGCATGGAACTTCTCGTAACGTTCCTTAATTCCGTAGATGATCTTGACCGCCTGCTCTTCACCCGGCGGCGGCACCTTTACAGCCTGGAAACGGCGTTCCAACGACCGGTCTTTCTCGATGGATTTGCGGTATTCGCCCGGCGTGGTTGCGCCGATGCATTGAATTTCCCCGCGTGAAAGCGCGGGCTTAAGAATGTTTGCGGCATCCAGCGAGCCTTCTGCCGATCCGGCGCCAACCAGCGTGTGCAACTCATCAATAAAGATGATGCAGTTCTGGCTCTCCATCAGCTCTTTCATGATGGTTTTCAGACGCTCTTCAAATTGTCCACGATACTTGGTTCCGGCAACAATCAATGAGAGATCGAGCCCAAGAATGCGCTTGTCCGCCAGAAATGATGGAACATCTCCATCGGCGATGCGCTGAGCCAGCCCTTCTACGATCGCGGTCTTGCCCACGCCCGGTTCGCCGATCAGCACCGGATTGTTCTTGGTGCGGCGGCAAAGAATCTGGATTACGCGCTCAACTTCGCCTTCACGGCCCACGAGCGGATCAAGCTGGCTATCCATGGCGGCCTGGGTCAGGTCGCGGGAAAACTCCGCCAGCAGGGAAGATTCACGGTTGGATCCTCCGCGTTGCGGCTGGGCCTTTTCCTGCGTGCTGCGCGCCAACTCTTCGCGGATTGCACTCAGGCGCAATCCACGCTCATGCAGAATTTCAGCGGCAAAGCACTTTTCTTCGCGCAACAATCCCAGTAGAAGATGCTCCGTGCCGATGTGTTTGTGGCTCAGGCGTTCTGCTTCCTCTGCCGCATAAGCTAAAACACGTTTGCATTCATTGCTTAAAGGCAAATCCACAGAAGTGGAGACCTTCTCCCGAATCGTCGTGTGCCCTTCAATCTGCTTGCGGATGGACTCTACCGACGCATGAGAGCGCAGGAAGCGGTTTGTCAATGCCTTGTCTTCGCGCAACAAACCCAGCAGCAGGTGCTCCGTTTCTATATAGGGAGAACCAAATTGGCTGGCTTCGTATCTCGCGAAAAAGATTACGCGCCTGGCTTTCTCGGTATACCGCTCGAACATATTCCCTCACCCCAGATGCTCCCAGTCACCTCTGCCGGAAACATCTTTCTCTCTTCCTGGCTGCGATCCGCGACCTCTCCAGAAAGAAGCCTTTCAGTCCTGCCAGCGCCCTCCGTCACGAGGGGCTCCGCTGCTGCGCCGGACAAACCACACCTGCCTTATCGGCAGAATACAAATCCTAAAACTGTCCCTCGCCTTTTTTCGCTAATTCAGCGATGCGGGCGATACTTCCTCAGCCAGTCCGTGATGCAGCCGCAACACCCGGTCACAGCGACGGGCAAACTCAAGGTTGTGGGTGACAATGAGGGAAGTGAGCCGGTACTCTCGATGAAGTCTTTGCACCAAACCGAATACCATTTCTGCCGTCCGGTTGTCCAAATCTCCCGTTGGCTCATCTGCCATCAGGATCTCCGGACCCGTTACCAGCGCCCTTGCCAGGGCCACCCGTTGTTGCTCACCGCCGGAAAGTTCTCCCGCGCGATGATGACTCCGGCTCTCCAAGCCAACTTCCCGCAACCACACGCCTGCCTTTTCCATGGCCTGACGGTACGCGGTCCCTTGCATCAAGAGCGGCATTGCAACATTCTCCTGCGCCGTAAATTCCGGCAACAGGTAGTGAAACTGCCAGACGAAGCCGATAGAACGATTGCGAAAATCTGCGGCAGCGTCATCTGTAAGTTTCGCTACGGGAATCTGGGCGCAGTATACGTCACCGGCAGAAGCACGATCAAGAGCACCAAGGATGTGCAACAGGCTACTTTTACCTGCGCCAGACTCGCCAACAATGGCAAGCATTTCCCCCTTCCTCACCTGGAAGGACAAGTTTTCAAAGAGCACTAAATCCGTTTGGCCCGACTTATAAACCTTCTTAAGTCCACTTACGCGAACAATTTCTGGCGACAAGGCAGCTTGATCTATTGGATGCACCGGCCCGCCTTAATGGTGCAACCAGCTACTTTCTCCAGCATTTTCAGTGCCTTTTCCCTCGTGTTGACGGCCTGCTTATTAGAACCCGTGTGATGGCAGTAAATCTCTGAAATTTGTACCGCGAAACTTCTTGAGATTTCATTAAACTTCCTAATTCTTCCTGATCAGATCTTCTGCTCCTTCAACATCTTCCGCCGATAAGACATGCCATGCAATGAGGTCTTTCACTCATAGCGTAATGCTTCTGCGGGCAAAACGCGCGCTGCTGACCAGGAGGGATAAAGAGTGGCAACAAAAGAGATAACCAGCGCCACAGCAGCAATCAATATTCCATCCATCAGCCTTGGCGCAAAAGGAAGGTAGTCAATGGAATAAACCTCCGCGGAGAGCGCCACAAAATGGTACTTTGCCCCGGCGATCGCCACGGAGTAGCCCAGGATTAATCCGGCCACCGTTCCTATTACCCCGATCAGCACACCCTGAAAAATGAAGATGCCGCGGATCTGTCGTCGTTTTGCGCCCATTGATATCAAGACGGCAACGTCCTTGGTTTTCTCCATCACCATCATAATCAACGAAATCAGGATGTTCAGGGCTGCGACAAAGACGATCAGGCCGATGGTCAAAAACGTCACAACCCGCTCCAGCCGCAAGGCCCGAAACAGCGCCCGATTTTCGTCCATCCAGTTCTTGGCCACGAATCCCGGGCCGGCCGCCTGCTCCAGCTCTTTCCCTACTTGTTCGGCTTTATACAGATCGTCAATCTTGAACTCTATGACGGATATCACATTGTCAGGCAGGCTAAACAGGCGTTGCGCATCTGAGAGGCGGATGAAGCCCCAGGCGCTGTCATAGTTGTAAAAACCAGACCGGAAAATGCCTACTACTTTGAACTGCTGGTAGCGAGGCATCATCCCAATCGGGGAAAGCTCGCCTTGTGGACTGACAATCATGATGGTTGAACCAACCGTGGCGCCGATGGTTTCCGCTAAGTCCTTTCCCAGCACCACAGGAGGAATTCCTTTGCCACTCTTACAATCCTGGTCCGTTTCCGCGCATGGGGCCAAAGCGGCGGCGGATCCCAACTTTACGGATTTCAATAGCTCGCTTACCCGATTTTCATATTCTGGAATCACTCCTTTTAAGAGAGCGCCGCTGGCCCGCGCCGATTTTGACGCCAGTACCTGGCCGTAAAGAGCTGGCGCCACGCTCGTAACGTGAGGCTGATGTTCCAACCGCTTTATAACCTGCTGCCAGTCTTCAATTCCGTTTGGCATCCGCACCAGGTTGATGTGTGATTGCGAACCGAGTAGCTGGTCCTGAAGATCTTTCTGAAAGCCCGCGTTAATGGACAAGGCAATCACCAATGAAGCCACGCCGGCTGTCACGCCGATCACAGAAATTACCGTGATCACGCCGATGACCGCCTGCCGGCGCTTGGCCCGCAAATAGCGCGCGGCCACAAAAAGTTCAAATCGCACAAACACTCCTGGGCTGCATGGTCATGCTGCCTTCCTTTGAAAGAGAAATGGGACCAGCGGGACGCGTGCCTTATATTCGAGGAACCTCTGTCCAAAACGTTTTTCCAGTTCCTGCTCTTCCAGCCAGACCATCAGCGGGAAGGTAATGAGAGCACTGATGGCCAGCAGAACAAAGCTGGCTGCCAGCCCGCTGCCCAGGGCCCATCCGGCAAAGTTCAGGAGATGGGCAACGTAAATGGGATGGCGCATACGGGCGTGCAGTCCCGTGGTCACAAGTTGCTGCGCGTGCTCTTCCGGACGCAGTTCTGCTTCTCCGCTAAATTTGCGCGTACCAAATTTTGAGCGGATTCCGGTATATGTCTTTAATCCAAAAAGCATCAGAACCACTGCCAACACCCACATCCATCCGGAAGAGTAAAGCTCGACGGAATGCCATGGCCATGTGATCCACGCCAGAGCAAAGATGATTGCGGCCCAGATTGGCAACAGCAGCAAATAAGGTGACCGGCGCATTTTCCGCCACGGAGCGGCAAAAGGGTGGATGGCAAACCAGAAAAGAGGGATGCTGCTATAGAGCACACTCACCATCCATGGGATGTGCAGCAGCTTTGCCTCCATGATTGGATTGTAACAGTGATTAGAATGGATATCGCCACTATCCGGAGAGATGCCGCTGCCAGATACAAAAAAATCCAAGAGCAGGCTTGCTCAGAAATCCCGTTCTAAAAAACCGCCGGCAAGCCGGAACAAGAAATCGCATATCCGCTGCGTAATTTTTGACTTAGACGATACGCTCTATAATTGCCTGGGCCAGCGCGTGCCTGTAACGCACCGGTATGCCGCACAGGCGATGGTCGATGCCGGGCTCAAGGCCAGCGCAGATGCCGTGTACCGCGTTCGTATGCGCGTCTTTCGGCAGGATCCCATGCTGCGCTACATTGATGCGGAAGTCTCCCGTCATTTCGGTGTGCAAGATGCAGAAGCTCTCAGCGCCATTGCCCGCGAAGCATACTTTAACTGCCCTGTCGGCCAGCTCAAACTTTTTCCTGAATCATTGCCACTGCTCCGGTTTCTGGCAAAACGCGGCGTAAGAAATTTCATTGTTTCTTTCGGGGAACCTGCAATTCAGCGAGCGAAAGTAAAGGCGCTGGGGCTGGATCGAGAACCTTCCGTGGAGAAGATTTACTATGCCGACCGTGAAAACGTGCTGACGAAAGAAGCGGCCTTTCGCAAAATTCAGAAGAAAACGGGGCTGACGCCTGAAGAGATCCTTGTTGTGGGTGACAGACCGGCCCGCGAAATTCGCGCGGGTAAAGAACTGGGCATGCACACGGTGCGTTTGAAACATGGTGAGTTCAAATCGCAGCAGCCTACGGGGCCGGAGGAAGAGTCGGATTACGTGATCGGAAATATTTCTGAGGTCAGGAAGCTGTCATTTATTTGGGGACGGCTAGGGCGTTAGGCCGCGAATCAACGCGAATGAACACGAATTTTGCTTTGCTCTTCTGATTCGCGAAGATTGGCGTGAATTCGCGGCTAGATCACTTCGTCACAAATTTTGCTGTGGCCACATTGTCGGCGCGGTCATAGACGCGCACCACCACAACATGCTCGGCAGAGACGGCTGGAGCAGCAGCCGGAGCGGCAGGCTTACCCTTTTTACGTTTCTGCTCCACGGGTTCTTCCGGCGCGGGCGGCGTATTGCTCAACAGGACAGTGAAATCATAGTTCTCAATTTTGGCGTCAGTGAGCGCGCCAACCGGCTCCACATATTGCCAGTCGCCGGCGTCAATAGAGTATTCAGCCCGTTGAAGGGGAGAGCCATCATCGGCGGCATGGAAAGTTACGTGCAAATCCTGGCCTTCTACACGAGCGGCCAAATTCTCAATGCGCGGGGCGGTGTTATCGACATCAAAGCGCAGGCTCGTTTTTTCATCGGACAGCGCATCTTCCGGGCTGTGCGAAGGCGCGTCACTGGCGACCACTTTCACGGTATAACCACCATCGGGCAGCAGGCCGGATTCAAAGGAATAAAACTTGTCTGTTAATCCGGACTTCAACAATTTCCAGTCCCGCTCATTGTCGCCGCGGTAGTAAACCGAGTACACCAGATTATCGTCATTGTCGTCATGCGCGCCCCAGCGGACCGCGATGTATCCGCGTTCCTTGAATGCCGAAGGCGGATTTTCCATGTGGCCGTTGCCGAACTGCTGTGGCGGCGGTCCCAGGTTGATAGTGATGCTTTCCGGTCCGGTCATGTGCTGCTGCGGCTGAAAACGAGCTCCCACCTGTACTACAACCTCGTCCACCACTGGCGCAACATTTTTGGAAAGATAGTTGATCGCAACTTCATCAATTTGCGTTGGCGGATTGGCCGGCTTGAGCACGGTGCGCCACTGAATGAACCGTGCGGGCGGAACATCAGTACGCGCGTCCTTGGCTAAGTCAATGCGTAACCAGGGACTCCAGTTGCGGTCAGGATTATCGACGTTGCCGCTGCGGGCAAAAAGTTCAAAATTGCCCTGGGCGCGAACTTCGGCGCGTCCCCAGCGGGAGAATATTTGCGCATCTTTTACGTCGCTTTCAAAGGTCCCTTCAGGTTCGGTGCCATTATTCATCAGGAAGATTTTTCCCAGATTGCTGCTGGAGCAGTAAAGACCGCCTCCTGGGGTTTTGCTGAATGCGCTTACCTGGTTCGCGCTGGCGTGCAACAGGTCGGTGTAGTCGCCGTTTTTTTCAATGGCATAGATACGGCCCTTATTTCCTGTGCCTGCAATCAAACGTCCCGCTGAATCGAATGCCAGGGCATAAACAATGTCTTCGTGTGATGACCAGATCTTTCTGGGGGAGCCATCCGGGGCGATGATGTAGACGTCTGAGCCGGCCAGGGTGACATTGCCGGCAAACTGTGCGTTGGCTGGTTGCGTGCCCGGTTGTCCTGTGGCTGGAGGCGCGGGAGAACCGGAAATACCCGTTTGCGCGGCCCGCTTCTCACCTGTGCCGGAGGCATAAATATTTCCGGCAGCATCTACAGCCAGCGCAGTGATCTCTTTTTTGGGCGCGCTGTAAAGCACAAAGCCTTCGCCCGCCGGGGAGATGCGGTATACAAGCCCGCTGCCGTCAGAGCCGGCGATCAGGTTTCCTTTGGGATCAAAGGCCAGCACGCGCATATGCGCTTCATCTGACTTGAAAAAGACCGCGCCTTGCCCGTTTCTCTCCACACGGTAAATCTCGCCATTGTCGCCGGTGGCGATGTAGAGGCGTCCCTGGGCATCAAACGCCATGTCCCAGATGTATTTGGTTTTCGGATCGAAAAATGTTTCCACAGCGAATTCTGGCGCAGTCGCCGCACCGCCGGGCTTGCGCGTGATTCGGTATACCTTGCCATCCGGCGAGGTTGCGGCGTAGATAGCGCCATCCGGGCCCAAGGCAACGGATTGCACCTGCAATTCCTTGGGCTCAAAAATTATGCTCGATTTGCCATCCGGCGCGATGCGATAGACCCTTGCCGGTGCGCCTGTTGCGGCATAGACGACGCCATCTTTATCCGCAACAATACCCCAGATGAATGTAGAGGGGCTGGTGTAAATTGCTTTGAAGGCGGGTGCCAGTTCCAGTTGTCCGGTGCTGCGGATGGCTACGCCGCGCGTGGTGCCGCGCTCAAAATCGTCGTAACCGGTTTCCTTCCATTGGCGAGTGCCCTCGGCAAAAGCAAGGTTGGCAAAAGCAAGTACTAACAGGGGAATAAGGGCAAAAAAAAGTTTCTTCATTACATTCAAGGTTAACAGTTTTTCTGAAATCCCGGCCCTGAGCGGAGCGAGGGATCACTATCAGCTTCCAAGATTTTCGGTGCAACACGGCCTGTTTCAATTCCCCGTTTGCGTTCCTTCGCTTATGCCGAGAAGCACCTGTTGGGCCGGATCACAGAACGCAATCCTGTTAGCAACGTAGATGCAGCGGCGGAGGTATCCCAGCAGAAGATACCTCATCGATACAAGATAACTAAAAGCAAAAGACATTACGCTACACTTAGGATTCTCAAGTTTTGCCGGCCCTTCACAGCTTTGTCCGGGTAGGGATCCCTCGCAAAGAATTCTCAGGGTCGGGACTTCGGATATAGCTACTCTCGGGATTGCACCCTTATTTAATGCTGACGCTGATGATCTGAGCACCGCTGACCACATAACCCGTTGGAGTAGACGCTTCATTCACCGCCGACTCATTAAATACGACCATCTCCTGCGTGGCCCGCATGCCTTCCATTACGTTCATCACGGAAAGCGGAACGGCCGGCATCACCTTGTCTTCCACGGTAGCTTGCGGATTGGCTTCCAGCAAAGAGACATACAAGTGGTCATTCAAATGTTCTTTGTTGAGCAGTTCGATTGTCGAATTTAGGTCCAACCTGCGGCCCATCGCCGGATTTACGTGACGGGCGCGGTCCAGGGTTTCTGCGTCGCTCACCAGAATGCGCAGAGATCCTTTAGGTACTGAAGTAGGTATGCGCACCGGAATGCGGCGGACGATGCGGTCTCCACGGTAGGGGCGCAGCACTGCTTCAATCATGATCTCGTCGCCCGGACGCGCTTCTGTCAAGTCCGTGCGGGCGCTTTCCAGGACAGCGGAGCGGCGTTCATGCTCCAAATCGAACTCCAGAGTTACGCCGCTAACATTGGGAGCTTCAAAAGGATTGTCATAAATGCGGCTGAAATGGTCGCCCAGCGCCATGGCCACAACGTATGCCGTAGGGTTCGCATCCACCGGCGAAAACATATTATTCATGTGTACGTCAGAGAATCCATTCACGCGAATGCGGCCATTCATGCGATAGGTGGTCTCTTCTCCGTACTGGTTCATGCCCATCAAAGCGTTGTAAACCGTCGTCATCATCATGACGGGCGTGAGCTTCGCGTTGTTCAAAACCTCGTAATGGTATTCCTTGGGGCCGCTTGCTCCATGAATACTCAGCGTGACCGGAATCATCTTCGGCTCGCGGTCAAATCGTCCAAGAATTCCCGTATGGCGGTCCTGCACAATTGCGCCGATAGCTTCCGTGGTGTTGATGATTTTGAAAGCATTGAGTGGAGAGGAAAGGGTAGCCACCACATTGGCCTTGGTCATTGGCATTTCCACCATGCCGTATTGCATCAGCGGATGGCCGCACGCCAGCATATGGTCTTTGTCCATGTAAGTTACAGTGCAGGTGGCGGCCACGTCCATATCGCCACGCACCATGATGGCGCTTACCGCTGAGCCTGGCACAAGAGGCTCTGGCTGCTTTTCATTGCTGGCAGAGCCAACCCCCATTACGGGCACAATCCCTGCAGCCGACAAAGCCGGCGCAAATTGCTTGATGGCAGATTCGCTGAATCCGTTAAACACAAAAGGCGCATCAATCGGCTGGAGATATTGTGCGTAGCTCTGGACCGGATTGCTATCCTGCACGCCGGGAGTGCTCGTCTTTGATGCCACAGTTGCATGGGCGACAGACGCCGCGCCGTTCTGCGGAATGCTCTGGTCAAACTCATTGATCTCCAGCATCTGCTCGATCGGTGTTACACCGGCGATTGGCTCTTTGGAGAACTGGCCGATACGATATGCGATAGCCCCCAGCAACTTGCCGTCAATATAGACGGGGCTGCCGCTCATGCCGGCAACCACGCCGGTGAACTCGGCTTTTTCGCCCGTCAGCTTCACCAGCACCACATCACTCTTGGGGCCGTTCAGGTTTCGCAGGACGCCCAGCACTTCCACTCCCATGGCTTCCGGCTGGGTGCCTTGGAAAACGGTGTAGCCAACGCCCTTCATCCCCGGACGTACATCGTCCACCTTCATAATCGGGGTAGAAGCAGGCTCTTGCTGGCTTGTCTGGCTGGCGGCGGGCTGGGCATGGCCCAGGCCCAGAAAGATAAAGACGAAGAGGACGTTCAACAACCTAACGGTTTTTTTCATACTGCAAGCCTGAATGCTGCAAATACAATCGTACGAACCGCCTTCCGGCGCAGGAAAAATGCTTCTGAAAAGCTGAGTTCGTGCATCTATACTAAAGTAGAAACTCATAAAAAGGCAGTGTGAAATGCTCTTAATACAAGCAATTAAACCGCAACGTATTTCTAAGGGAAACGCCTGCTTGCGCTTTCTGGCGATGCTTGGGCTGATTGCCATTCTTTGGCCGCAAGCTCCCCTGGCCCATGCACAAGAGGGGAAAACCGATGCCACTCCAACGCCCACTCCCAGCGCCAATGCTCCGGCGGATGCAGGCGGGCCGCAGGGGGACATCGGTCCAATCGCTGTTCCCAAGAAGAAAGAAGAAGCCCCTAAAAAGGACGACACACCCAAAGGTCCCAAGAAAGTAGAGGGGCTGGATAACTTCTCCATGCGCGTGGCTTCACAACTTGTCACGTTGGATGTGGGAGTCCTTTCCAAGAACGGCGAATTTATCCCCGGACTGAAGCAGCAATATTTCCGGGTGCTTGAAGATGGTGTTCCCCAGAAAATCTCCTCTTTCAATCAGATACAAGCGCCTATCACGGCGGTGATGCTGGTGGAGTTTTCCAACAATCAGTACTTTTACAGCTTTCAGATTGACTCAATCAAGTCTTCTTACGTTTTTGCCCAAACGCTGAAAAAAGACGATTGGGTGGCCATGATCTCTTATGATCTGAGGGCCCACATTCTGGAAGATTTTACCCAGGACAAGAACGCGATCCTGGCGGCGGTTTCCACTTTGTACCCGGGCATGGCCATGAGCCAGGAAACCAATCTTTTCGATGCCCTGTATGACACCATTGACCGCCTGGAGAACGTTGAAGGGCGCAAATACATCATTCTGATCAGCAGCGGCCGCGACAGCTTCAGCAAGCACACACTGGACCAGACCCTGAAGAAGGTACAGGCCTCAAAAGATATAGCGATCTACACGGTCAGCACCGGCAAGGCGCTTGTGAACTACGCTCAAACTCATGGTTTAATGCGGTACCTGTGTCCCATTACCGAATTTAGCTGCAACATGACGTTCCTTCAGGCCGACAATCAAATGAAAAGCTTTGCCAGAATGACCGGTGGACGCTCCTACGAACCGATTTTCGATGGCCAGTTGCGCGATATTTTCGGTGATATTGGCCAGACCATCCGCAATCAGTATGCAATTGCCTACCATCCCACCAACCCTGCCATGGATGGCTCTTTCCGCAAGATCAAAGTGGAACTGGTGGATGAAGCCGGCAAACCTCTCAAGATGAAAGATGAGAAAGGCAAGGACATCAAATATCAGATCGTTGCCCGCGAAGGTTACAAGGCGAAGCAGCAGGTGGAATGAGAAAGAATTGCTAATTGAGTAAATTGGTAAATGGGTAATTGAAAACTTATCTCAACGGAAGGCAAAGATTGAGAGTCGTTTTCGGCTTGGTTTCAATTTACCAAATTACTAAATTACCCATTTACTAAATTGCCTAGTGGAAATAGTGCTGCAACACCACAAGCAGCCCGACTCCCAGAAACACGACAAGTGCAATCTGGATTCCCGGTTCCTTGTTTACTTCGGGAATCAAGTCAGACGCTGCCACATACAGCGTAACGCCGGCAGAAAGCGGAAATCCCGCGGTTAGCGAACGCGCAAAAATAGTCATGGTAAGCACGCCGGCCAGGGTCGCCAGGCCCAGGATTGCGGAAGCAGCCCACGCCACTGATTTGCTGCGCCCACTGGCCAGCATGATGGAGGAAGCTGTGAACCCCTCCGGCACCTTGTGCAGAATTACTGCTAGAAAGATGATCCAGCCCAGCCATCCCGAGATCAGGAAGCCGGAAGCAATGGCGATGCCGTCAAAAAATGTGTGGATGACAAGACCGAAAAGCACGGAATAGCCGCGCCGGTGTGTAGAAAACTGTTCATGGTGCGTTTCTTCGCCGAAATGGAAATGGCCGGTGACGGTATGCTCAAAAAAGTGGACCAGAAAATATCCGCCCAAAATCAGGAGCGGCGCTTTTGGTCCCGCCAAAGCAATGCTTTCGGGCAGCATCTCCAGCATGGCAGTGCCCAGCATAAAGCCCGCCCCCAGCGCAACAAAGTAGCGCAAATAGCGGCGCTCCCAGTTTTTCTGGACTATCACCGCGCCGCCCAAGCCATTAGCCAGTGCAGCGGTCACGCCCAGCAGAATGCTTGTTGTGATTGGCCCCATGGTGGAATCAATCAGAATACCAGAATTGCTGGGAGCGTCGTGATAACTCCTGGCCGGAGGTGTCTTGACAGGGGGTAGCTGGCGAAAAACAGTCGTTCCAAAATGACATTTCGTGAATGTTAAAGTGGCGCTTGTTGGCGTGGCACCGACTTCTTCGGGGCTATAATTTTGCTTGCCTGGGTTATTTGGAGGGGTTGAATGCTTTTTCGAGAGGCGGAACTTTTATGAGCGAACCGAATAACAGAGTTCTTACCCGCAGGGGTGCACGTATCGTGACGGAAGCGGAAATGGCTAAGATCGGCGGTGCCTTTTCCTCTTCGGTCATCATCACCGATGTAGTCACCGATTTTGGACGTGACTTCAGTGTTGACCATATAGAGAATTAGTCACATGGCTTTAACAACACCACCCGGCCACACAAGGCCGGGGCTTTTCTATGGCATATCTGTTCAGACCGATTCTGGAATTGCCTTTGCAATGGCGGCGAGACCGTGCAAGTCGAGCCGCGTGCACCAGGAGCATAAACGAACTTTCCAAGTTGAAACTCTCTAGCGGGTGGAGCGAAGCGACAGAATTGATCGTTCAGCCGCTGTGGCGGATGTGCATCACGTCCCCATCCTGCACGATGTATTCCTTGCCTTCCAGCCGCAACTGGCCCTTGGAACGCGCGTTTGCCTCAGAGCCCGCCTCCAGCAAAGTGTCCCAATGAATGGTTTCAGCACGAATGAAATGCTTTTCCAGATCGGAATGGATGGCGCCTGCCGCATTTTGCGCGCGTGAATTCTTTGGCACGGTCCAGGCGCGGCACTCGTCTTCACCAATGGTGAAGAATGAAATCACGCCCAGCAATTCATAAGTCTTTCTGATCAGGCGTGTCAGGCCGCTATCTTTCAACCCGTAGCTGGAAAGAAATTCCTGCGCTTCTTCATCGCTCATTTCCGCCAATTCCGCTTCCACCTTGCCGCAGATCGCGGTGGCTCCTGCGTTTTTGCGCGAAGATATCTCCTTCAACCCAAATTTGTCGACAGCCTTCTCCAGGTCGGCTCCAAGCGTCTGCGACTCATTGACGTTTAGCACGTAGAGAATCGGCTTCTGACTCAGGAACATGAAGCCGCGAATACGCTTTTCGTCGTCGGCGGAAATTTCCATTTCGCGCAGCGGCAGCTCCTTTTCCAGATGCGCCTTGGCTCGCAAAATCAGGTCATTTTCCCGTTCCAGCTCCGCGTTCTTCATCTTCTTTAGGTCTTTTTCCAGGCGTTCCAGCCGTTTCTCCACCTGGCCCAGATCGCTCACAATCAGGTCAAAGTCCACGGTTTTGGCATCGCGCAACGGATTGATGTCTCCCACATGCGGGATCGAGGGATCGTCAAAGGCGCGCAGCACATGCGCGAGGGCATCCACGGTGCGTAGGGCTGTGAGAAACGCTGTTTCTTTGAGAGCTTCCTGACCGATAGCGGCCACGTCAGCATATTCCACAACGGCATGCGTCAGCTTCTTGGGGTTGTACTGGACGGCGAGCCGGTCAAGGCGGTCGTCCGGGACCTTGGCAATGCCAAGATGCGCTTCGCGTGGATTGGAATGCCCCCGGCCGGAAACGTCCACCTTGGTCAATATTTTAAACAGCGATGTCTTTCCCACCTGCGGCAGGCCGATGATTCCAGTTTTCATTATTTTTTGTCGCTTCGCTCCACACCGCTAAACATCAAACGTGCTTGCAGTCTTTAATTCTGCGCCTATTGCAGCGGGTAGATAATTAAGCAATTAGCAACTGGCAGTTAGCTTGAGTGTTGAGCAAACTAATGATTGTATCAAGCAGAGAGGCTTGGGTTGAGAGCGCATGGAGCTAATCCCTATTTCCGAACCGCTTCGTGGTGAGAACCACCACACCAAGTCCAAGGAACAGGACGCTGCCTTCGAGCCGCGCGGACCATGCATGAAACTGATCGAATTGCCTGCTGTATAAATCAATTAACATTGGGGCAGATCCGGAACGTAAGGATTGTGGCCGGAAGTGTCCCGCTTGAACGCCGGCGGCTAAGATTCAATCTGGGAACCTTTTCCAGCGGCGCCAGTATTCTGCAATGGAAACGTCTCTTCATCCCGCCATCACAGGAGATTGAATCATGATGAGAATCATTTTGCAGGACCTCCGTTATGAATTGCGTGCTCTACTCAAATCGCCGCGATTTACTTCGATTGCTCTCACTACTCTGGTGCTGGGCATCGCCGCCAACATAGCTATCTTTACTTTTGTCGATGCGGCGTTGATCCGGCCTTTGCCATACCGTGACGCATCGCGCCTGATGGAGATTTTTGATACGCGTAACATGGAGGTCTTCACCCGGTTTGGGGCTTCGTATCCAGACTACCTCGACTGGCGGGCGCAGCAGCAGGTGTTTGATGGCCTTGCCGGCTATGCACGAAACCAGAAGTTGTTGCGTGGAGGAGCTACGCCGGAATTGCTGCCCTCGGCGATAGTCACTGACAATTTTTTCCAGACCATTGGAGTGCAGCCGATCATGGGGCGCGATTTTCGCCCGGGTGAAGACCAACTCACCTCGCCGCGCATGGCGATTTTGAGTTATGGCTGGTGGCAACGGCATTTTGGTGGCAAGGACGTAATTGGGCAGGTGCTTTCCATTGATGACGAGCCGAACACCATTATCGGTGTGCTGCCTGCGGATTTTCATTTTGCACCTGTGGGCGATCCGGACGTGTGGTTAACACTCCATGCTACTGGCGGTCTGCTTACGCGGAGAAACCTGTACTGGCTGAAAGTAATGGGGCGGTTAAAACCGGGCATTTCCCGCGAGAGCGCGGCTTCTGCCATGAACCTGATTGCTGAAGGTTTGGAAAAGCAATATCCGCAATGGAATGACCAGCTCAGAAATGTGATTGTGCCGCTGGATGAAGTCATTGTTGGTGAAATACGGCCTATTCTGCTGGTATTGCTGGGCGCCGTTGCGCTGCTGCTGATCATTGCCTGCGCTAACGTCGCTAATCTGTTGCTGGCGCGTGCCATGGCGCGACGCAATGAAATGGCGATCCGCACTGCGCTGGGAGCAAGCCGCTCACGGCTGATAGGTCTGATGCTGACTGAAGGGCTCATTTTGTCATTCACCGGTGCGGCGGTGGGAATAGCGGTAGCGTATTGGACCATTAAAGCCTTCATTGCCATGATCCCTGCCAGCCGCCTTGCTGCCATGCCGTACCTCAAACACATGGGAATTGATGCCAGAGTGCTTCTTTTTACCTGCGTGCTGGCAATTGTTACCGGCATTCTTTTTGCTCTGGCGCCTGCATTCCAGGCTGCAAGCACAAACGTACAGCTCGCGCTCAAAGATGGCTCCCGTAGTTCCCATTCCGGCTCATGGCGACGCTTGGCTTCTGCCCTGGTGATTGGTGAAGTAGCGCTTGCCATGGTGTTGCTCGCGGGTTCAGGATTGCTGGTCAAAAGTCTCTATCGTCTTTTAAACGTCAATCCGGGATTCAACCAAAGTAATTTACTTGGTTTGGGCGTGGAACTGTCGCAATCACGCTTTCCCAAAGATCCGGAGCAGATACAGGCGCATCAAGATTTACTGGATCGGCTGCGCGCCATTCCCGGTGTGAAGTCGGTTGGCACCAGCAGCGTGCTGGCCGTATCCGAGGGTGGCTTTACCAGCAACCTTCGCGTTGTTGGCGTGCCTTCTGCAACACAGCAGGGCAAGGAAGCCAACAGCCGCTCCGTCAACCGCACATACTTCCAAACCTTGGGCGCTGAGTTGCTGCAAGGGAGCTGGTTTACTGATGCAGACAACGCAACCGGCCAGAAGCGTGTGATCGTAAATAAAACACTGGCTGACCAATTCATGCCCGGACTTGACCCACTCAAACAGCAAATCTGGTTCACCTACTCTGACAAAGAAAAGCCCCGGCAGATCATCGGCGTGGTGCGTGATGTGAAAGAAGGCCCGCTCGACACGCCGGCTCGCCCCGCGATCTACACGCCAATGGAAGCCGACGCCAGGCTCAATTTCGATGTAATTATTCGCACCGAGCAGCGGCCCGATGCAGTCGCCGCTGAAGTCCAGAACACCATCCGCCAGTTTGATCCTGGTGCCCTCACTTACAACGTGCAGACCATGGAAGACCGCATCCAACGTTCCCCCGCCGCGTTTCTGCACCGATATCCCGCTGTGCTGGCGGGCGTATTTGCCGTTCTCGCGCTGTTGCTCGGTACCATCGGCCTTTATGGGCTGGTGGCTTATTCGGTGAGCCAGCGTACGCAGGAAATTGGGATTCGTATGGCCCTCGGCGCCCAGCGTTCCAACGTCCTGCAGATGATCTTGTCTGAAGGCGTGCGCTTGATTGTGCCCGGCGTAGTGCTTGGCATTTTGACGGCAATGTTGGCCTCTTATCTCATGCGCAGCATGCTTTTCGGAATCCATTCCTGGGACCCGGTGATCTTTGCGACGGTCACGGCCGTGCTTGCAATCGTTACTTTGGCGGCGAGTTACATTCCAGCCAGGACTGCGACCAAAGTAGACCCAATGGTGGCGCTGCGATACGAGTGAGAGTTGAATTTGATAAGGCAGCCATAAGCTGTGGGTATTCTCTTGCTAATTGTTGCTTTCAAACCGGCGTGCAGTCGAGAACACCACGCCCAATCCGAGGAGTAGCACGCAGGCTTCGAGACGTGTAGACCATGCATGAAGCCGGTCAAATTCCGCACGTTGTGCGTCTAGTGGAGTGGAACTGTTTGCAGTCTGCAGGTCTGCGCGCAGCACGCGCATGCGCGGCGTGATTCCGAATTGCGAAATCGCGGTTAACGCCAGCATCAGCGCTACAAAAATATGTGCGATCGCCAATGTCCGCAGTTGGCCATGTTTTTGCCAGTTGTAGAGCAGGGAAGCGGAAAGGAAGATTATCCCAGAAACCAAACCCATCCAATGCAGCTTGGAGAGCGTCGCATTCACGACATCGCCTGCCAATTTGGTTGTCGGCAAAACGTGGAACAGTGTGGGCGCGAGAACGAACGCAAAGAAAATAATTCCGCCGATCCAGACGATCAGCGCCAGAAGCATGAGAAATCTCAGGAATGGCATTGTCGAAAGTATAGCGGGTTCAGCCCAGGAAGTTTGGCCGCGAATCAACGCGAAACCCGCGAATAGGAATTGAGCTCAGATTCGTGTCCATTCGCGTGAATTCGCGGCTAAGTTTTAAACCGGTACAGGGACTGAAGAGACAATGTCTCTAAGAATGTTGTCGCCCTGGTCAGACTTCTTCAGGGTTGAAGAATAGCGGGCATTGACCACCACTCGGTGTGAAAACACCGGGACCACCAACTGCTTGAAATCCGCGGGAACAGCGAAGCGGCGGCCCTCAAGATATGCCATGGCCTGCGCGGCGCGATAGAGCATAAGCGATCCGCGCGGTGAAACCCCAAGAGAAAGCGTTTCAATTTCGCGCGTCTTCTTTATTATTTGTAGAGCATAGTCCACCAGCGAATCATCTACTTTGACCTGCGTAACTTCATCCTGCATGGCAATGATGTCTGCGCCTGAAGCAACAGGCTTCACGCTATCCAGCCTTGCCGCGCCGGCTTCGGAGCGCAGGATTTCGCGTTCATTATCCCCGTGCGGATAGCCCATGCGGACGCGCAGAAGAAAACGGTCTAACTGCGATTCCGGCAAGGGGTAGGTGCCGTGATGTTCGATTGGGTTCTGGGTCGCGATCACCAGAAACGGCTGCGGCAGAGGATGGGAATGGCCGTCCATGGTGACCTGGCCTTCATTCATCGCTTCCAGCAACGCGGACTGTGTTTTAGGCGTCGTGCGATTGATTTCGTCAGCCAGCAACACGTTGGTGAAGATTGGGCCGGATTTGAACTCGAACTGGCTTTCTGAGGCGGAAAATACTGAGATTCCCAGCACGTCAGACGGAAGCATGTCACTGGTGAACTGAATGCGCTGAAAGCTGCAATCCAGCGCCCGAGACAGCGCATGGGCCAGCGTGGTTTTACCCACACCCGGCACTCCTTCAATCAGCAGATGGCCGCGCGCCAGCACTGATACCAATGCCAAACGCAGGACCTCGTCATTGCCCCGGATAATCGTTCGCAGAGACTGCTCAATGGCAGAGGCGCGCGCGCTGGTGCTGGTTTGTGACTGGACTTGGGTGGAAGCCATCGACTTAGGTTCTATTGTATCGCTGTAATGCACGATTCGTGTTTGGTCCCGTTCTTTACTACTATGCGTCCTCTATGCGGCGTGCTCAAGCAACGAAAGGGCTGATACTGATGCCCAAAGTAACCTGAGCTGCTTCTAGGTAGATCGCACGAGGACGCGGGAAATTGCGCACTGGAAGTTTGCGTTTACTGGTATTCCGCCCGGCGTCCCGTTAATCTCTCAATCCGCTTTTCAATGGGCGGATGGGTGGAAAACAGGTTTCCAATATTCATTCCCATCAGCGGCTGAATGATGAATAAATGCGCGGTGGATGGCGAAGCGACCATGGGCACGCGCTTGGAGTAGGCATCCAGCTTTTGCAACGCGCGGGCCAATGCATACGGATTATGGGTGATCCCTGCACCAGTAGCGTCAGCTTCATATTCGCGGGTGCGTGAAACCCACAACTGAATCAGCATGGCGGCAATCGGCGCCAGGATCAGCATAAGAATGCCGCCGCCACGGTCGCGATCATTGCGGTCGCCGCCCAGTCCAAACCAGAAGGCCATGCGGGCCAGCATGGTAATCGCGCCTGCCAGGGTCGCGGCTATTGAGCTGGTGAGAATATCGCGGTTACGCACGTGACCGAGCTCATGCGCCAACACCCCTTCAAGTTCCTCGTCATCAAGCAATCCCAGAATTCCCTGGGTCACTGCGACGGACGCGTGTTGCGGATTGCGTCCGGTGGCAAAGGCGTTGGGAGAGTCGGTTGGGATTACATAAAGTTTCGGCATCGGCAGGCCGGCCTTTTGCGTTAACCGCTCCACTACGGAGTAGATACGGGGCAGTTCTTCACGGCTGACCGGCTGTGCGCGGTACATTGCCAATGCAATCTTGTCCGAAAAAAAGTAAGAAATAAAATTAGTGATTCCGGCGATCACGAAGCCGAGAATCATTCCGTTTTGCCCGCCGAAATAGTCTCCCACTCCAATGGCGAGCAAGGTGAGTAATGTCAGCAGAAAAAACGTTTTCAAGTTGTTCATATTTAAGTAGATGATAAATGCCTGAGGAAGATTCCCAAAGCAGCAAACCGTTGAGAGCCCACTGTCCAAGGATTAATGAATTCAAATGTTAAGAATGGTAAATCTGCCCATCAAAATCGTAAGCTGCTGTAAACATTGGGCAGCTTTTTTTGAAATCGGTTCATTCGTTAGAATTTCTAATCTGTTTCTAATTGATAGCTAATCCCTCATTGAGTACTCTCTTTCAGGCCATTATCGTGATTGATAGGCTCTGCAAAGACAGCGCCACCCTCTACGATACTTCCGGGCTTCCCTTCGCAAAGCGTGCCTTACGCGGAGATGCTGTTGAACGTCTCTAAAATCTGAAGTCTTGCAACAATTCAAGGAGCGCAGCTATGAGTCACAACGACGATGGCTTTTTCTTATCAGAAAAATCATCAAAGGCACGACTGAGAGAAGCCGAAAACGCCAGAAAAAACCGTGCGGAAATCGTGAAGGCTTTTTCGCAGGGCAAAGTTACCCGGCGTGAACTGGTGAAATGGGGCCTGATTACGACTGGTGGCATGCTTGCCCCCATTCACGGCCTGAATCCGTTTGTTAACAGCGCCTATGCCAGCGGTGGCGGCACGGGTAGCAGCGGCGGCGGTATCCCAACCGGGGCACCACCGAGTCCGACATTTGGCGTCCTGCCGTTCACCACACCGATGCCGCGGTTTGACGTGGCAAAGCGTATTCCCAACCCGCTAACCGGCGGCTTGACTCCGGTACCGCAGGCGGAATCCAACCAGACGCAGCAGCCTCTGGATCCGGCTTTGGGTACCGGCACAGGGCCCATCGAAGGCCGTCCACCGGGACCAATCTGGGCACACCAGGGTTTCGGCGATCACGCGCCGCAGGTCGGCTTTGAAACTTCGCAGGCGCAGGCCACGACGAACATCTCCTACAATCCGCAGGTTGATCCGAAGTTTAACAATGGCATCAATCCGGCAACACCATTCCCTCTGAAGTTCCATCCTGGATTTCCGACACAGGCCCCGAACTCCGTGTGGACCTTTAACGGCACCCTGCCGCCCTACTTGGTGCAGGGACGTTACGGCGAGCCGATCCTGCTCCGCCATCACAACAAACTGCCTGCCGACAACTCGAACAACGGTTTCGGCAAGAACACGATCTCCACTCACGAGCACAACGGCCACCACGGCGCGGAGAATGACGGCTTTACCGGCGCGTTCTTCTTCCCCAACCAGTTTTACGATTATCACTGGCCGATCGTGCTGGCGGGCTTCCGTAGCGTTAACACAGACGCGACTGATCCCCGGGCCGGTAGCCCCGCCGACAATGGCGGGATTAACAAGGTCCCGGGCGATTGGCACGAGACCATGTCGACGCACTGGTTCCACGATCACATGTTCACGTTCACTTCACAGAACGTGTACAAGGGCAACGCTGCCATGTTCAATATCTACAGCGCGCTCGATCGTGGTGACGAAACCGTGAATGACGGCGTCAATCTGCGCCTGCCTAGCGGTTCCTCAAATGGCAAGGGCTGGGGCAACCTGGATTATGACATCAATTTGATGATTAACGAGAAGGCCTTTGATGCCAGCGGCCAGCTCTTTATGGACATCTTCCAGTTTGATGGGTTCCTGGGCGATTTGATGTGCGTAAATATGCAATACAAACCGTTCTTTGAAGTGGAGCGCCGCAAGTATCGCTTCCGCATCCTGAACGCCAGTGTTTCCCGCTTCTTCAAGTACGGACTGTCTGACGGCACGACGATGATCCAGATCGCGAATGACGGTAACCTGTTGCCTTACCCGGTTGTGCAAGCGGTTTCCGACGAGCAGGGTATCGCCGAGCGCTATGATTGGGTGATCGACTTCTCCCGTTACAGCATCGGTGACAAAGTCTGGATGGTCAACGTGGCTGAGCATCAGGATGGTAAGAAGCCTTCGGCGGATCTTACGATAGCCCAGGCGCTCTCGGGTACATCAAACGATCCATGCGTTGGCAAGTTCCTGGAATTCCGCATCGTGCGGGATCCCGCGACTCCTGACGTGAGCCAGGTACCGGCGGTCCTGATTCCGAATCCTGACCTCTCCGGCATTCCCGTATCGCGTGAACGCACCTTCACCTTCGGTAGCGGGGCTTCCGATGCTCTGCCTCTGAACGATCCGGCGGCATACAGCGTCGGCGCTGGCGGCCAAAAGGGACCCTGGGGTGTGGAGACCGACGGCGGCAAGATGCTGAACGCAAGCTGGGGTCGTATTTCAGCGGCTCCGGGTTACGGCACACGTGAAGTCTGGACGCTGCAGAACGGTGGCGGCGGCTGGGACCACCCGATTCACATTCACTTTGAAGAAGGCCAGATCCTTGCCCGCAACGGTAGCGCTTCGAACGTTCCGGCATGGGAAAAGGGCCGCAAGGATGTGTATCGTCTGCGTCCGGGTGGAAGCGTGACCCTCACGATGCAGTTCCGCGATTGGGGTGGAATGTTCATGGAGCACTGCCACAACACGGTACACGAAGACAACGCCATGCTGGTCCGTTGGGAAATTGATAATGGAGGCGCGCCATTCCTACGGCCACTTCCAACACCGATCCCGACGCCCAATGGTGTGACCTTTGTTGCACCGGACGACATAGCCCCGACCGCGTTCTAACTCGGCGGGCGTCAATAAAACGAATCAGGCCGGCGGCCCGTGTGATGCGGGCCGCCTAGCCTGATTTTAATTCCGGGACAAGCAACACGGGCCCAGGTAAGGAGTATCACCATGCGACGGACAGGCCAGGCGGGCTTTGCTGCAATCTCCGCCATTTTACTTACCGCAATCTTTCTTGTTGCTGCTGGTTCAAAGCCCGCAGCGGCAGATAATGCCCGCTACGGAGCGAACTATTTTCCCAACATAGTTTTGACCACACAGGATGGCGTCAAGGTCCATTTTTATGACGATGTAATCAAAGGCAAGAGCGTTGTCATCGATCTTATCTACACCCATTGCCTGGATGCCTGCCCTCTTGAGACCGCGCGTCTGGTCCAGGTGCAGAAAATGCTAGGCGCCCGCGTGGGCAAAGACATTTTCTTGTACTCCAACAGCATCGATCCCACCCACGATACTCCCAAGGTCTTAAAAGAGTATGCGGAGAAATATCACGTGGGGCCTGGCTGGACCTTCCTCACCGGCAAAAAAGCCGATATCGATCTGATCAGCAAAAAACTCGGTCTGTATTCAGAGCCTGATCCCAATGACCGGGATGGTCACACGCCGAGCGTGCTCATTGGAAATGAGCCCACCGGCCAATGGATGCGCAACTCGGCTACGGACAATGCGCGTTTTCTGGCTAATATGATTGGCAATTGGCTAAGCTCCTGGCATAACGTAAAACCTGTGGAGGCTAACAACGGCTACGAGAAGGCCCCGGTACTCGATCTCAGCGACAAGGGCCGCTACATCTTTGCTACCCATTGCGCCGCCTGCCACACCATTGGCCATGGTGACAAGATCGGTCCGGATTTGCTTGGAGTAACCAATGTGCGTGACCATGACTGGCTTACGCGCTTCATCTCGTCGCCGGACAAGGTCCTGGCGGCAAAAGATCCCATTGCCACGGAACTTTATAAGAAATATAACCGCGTGAATATGCCGAACCTGCGCATTGCCGACGTGGATCTGCAAAGCCTGATCGATTTCCTTAAACGCCAGGACGCTCCACACGATAAAGAAGCAGCAGACGCAAGTAAAGCTGGAGCGGTAAAGGCCGATTCTAGTCAGCCGATCCGGTAATTACTTAAGGCTTTCTTCAGGCTTAATGCATTTGGCGCGTGGTTTGACTCTGTAAAAAGTCAAAGTCACGCGCTTCTTCTTTTAGCACTCTTATCTGGCGGTACACCCCCTGATTAGCAAACGGCTTACCTGAATAAGTTACTTTTGCTCAAGTAAATCCAGCAAAGCCCTGTACTTCTTCGGAACTGAGGTACAAACAACCCGCAACCCGGAAATTGGATCAGAGGAAGTGGGGAGCGGTACTGCGTAGTCGTCCTTGCCGCATTGAAGCCTTTTGACCAGCGCGGCGTTGACCGCGCATTACTAAAAAGTGAACTGCTCGTTTCCATTTTTAGCGCAACCACCATACCTTTCAGGAGGAATGCTGTGTTCTGGACAATTTTCACGGTAGCAATTTTGCTGTGGATGCTTGGCTTGGCCGCAAACTTCGGCGCGGACGTTATGCCTTTGCTGCTCGTACTTGGCACAATATTGGCCTTGATGAACTTTGCTTTCCGTCGTCGTACTCCACTCACCTGATCTGAGGGGTGAAGTTAGTCAGAAGAGATTGCAGACCGCAGGGAGAATGCCGGCTGGCTTGCATCACTCGTTCTCACCGGCAACACGGACCAAGGAGGTCTATGAAGAAGTTTGCAGCGTTTTTATCAATGGTGTGTCTGGCTACCTTTAGCTGGGCAGGCACCGCGAAAGAAGATTCAACTGAGCGTTTAACGAAAGCCTCAGAAGTTTTAACACAAATGGCGCAGGCTCCTGATAAGGGCATTCCGGAAGAAGTGCTGGGCCGTGCCAAGTGTATTGCAATCGTTCCGCACCTGGTTAAGGGTGGCCTGGGCTTTGGCGGCAAACATGGCCGTGGTGTGGCGACCTGCCGCACGGCTAATGGCTGGAGCGCGCCGGCATTTATTTCTGTCGGCGGGGGAAGCTGGGGCCTGCAGATCGGCGTTGAAAGTGTCGACCTTATTATGCTGATCATGAATGACAAAGGCATGCAACAGTTGCTTTCCAGCAAGTTCCAGGTCAGCGGAGAAGGATCTGCAGCAGCGGGGCCGGTTGGACGCCATGCGTCGGCGGGCACTGACTGGAAACTCGATACACAGATGCTGACCTATTCGCGTTCCAAGGGCGCATTTGCCGGCTTGACGCTCGAAGGCGCGGTCATCCAGCAGGATGCGGACTCCACGAACGCTATCTACGGCAAGGATGTTGCTTTCAAGTCTATTCTGTTGGGCAAAGTCCCTACACCTGAAGTGGCTCAGCCGTTTGTGCAAGCGGTTTCCAGCGCCGTGCATGGATCTGCCGCGAAGGAAGCACGCGACGACACGAGGAAATAATTCCGCTGATCATCTGAGATACAGGCACGCAGCCGATTCATTATTGGGCTGCGTGCGTTTGTTTTTTTAATAAACACCCACCGATTTCGAAGAGCTTCTGCCGCTTCCGGGAGCAGTTCTGGACCCGCTATTCAGCATCTAATGATTCACGTGACCAGCAGTTCTGTCCGTTAAAGGAGGAACATGCCAAAAGCGCTTCGAGTCATTCTGGCAGCATTTTTGTTTCTTTGTTGCCTGCCCAACGTGTGTAGTGGTTACTCCATTCTTACGCATGAAGAAATTATCGACCTGCTCTGGGGTGATCAGCTAAGGCCCCTGTTGCATCAGAAATTTCCCACTGCGACAGAGGACGACCTGCGCAAAGCTCACGCTTTTGCATACGGCGGATGCCTGATTCAAGATATGGGTTATTACCCGTTCGGCAACAAGATGTTCAGCGATTTGGTTCACTATGTCCGCAGCGGCGATTTTGTTGAAAACCTGCTGGCTGAAGCAACGGACATCAATGAATATGCTTTCGCTCTGGGAGCGCTGGCGCACTATGCTTCCGATAATACCGGCCATCCGGTGGTGAATGCGGCGGTTGCGCAGGAATTTCCCAAGCTCCGCGCCAAGTACGGCCCAAGCGTGACCTATGTTGAAGACACCAAGGCCCATATTCGCACTGAATTTGGTTTTGACGTGGTCCAGGTCGCCAAACAGCGTTACACATCGGATTCTTATCACGATTTTATCGGCTTTGAAGTCGCCAAGCCGGTGTTGGAACGCGCATTCCTCAAGACCTACGGCATCAAGCTAAGTGATGTTTTTAAAAATCTCGACCTCGCTATAGGGACGTTTCGCTGGTCAGTAAGCCGTGCCATCCCGGAAATGACGCGCGTGGCCCTGCTGACCAAAAAAGATGAGTTGGTGAAAGAAAATCCCAGTTTCGCCAAAAAGAAATTTCTTTATAACCTGAAGCGGTCAGAGTATGAAAAAGAATGGGGAAAGCAATATCAAAAGCCGGGGTTTGGGGCCAGGATAATGGCAGTCATTTTCAAGATTATCCCCAAGGTTGGGCCCTTCAAGGCAATTGCGTTTAAGATGCCGAATCCGGACACTGAAACCCGCTACCTAAAAAGTGTCAATGACACGGTGGACCACTATCGCATTTACCTGCGGAATTTGCAGGCCGGCAACATCAACCTGGTAAACATGGATTTTGATACCGGCAGGATTACTCAGCCGGGAGAATACAAGCTAACCGATGAAACCTACTCCAAGCTGTTGGATAAACTGGCCACTGCAAAGTTTGCCGGCATGCGACCAGATCTCCGTAAGAACATCCTGGCGTTTTACCAGGACCCTGCCGCGCCCAACTACGTGAAAAAGAAACGCGACAAGTGGAATAAGACGGAGAGGGAAATGGACCAGTTAAGGGCTACCGAAACAACGGAAGCCCACGCTCAATAGTTCGGATATTACTGCGGGATTACCGGCGAAACCGTGTTTGCGGTTTTATCTCCCAGCATGCCGAGCACTTGTACGGCAGGGCCGGAAGTCACGGTCACACGGACATTTACGGCCCCGGCCGGAAATGAGGGAAACCAGTCTGCCACGACATCGCGCGTGATTTTTTTGCCGACATTTCCTCCGCCGAGTCCAGGCAGGATAAAGCTGGTATTCGCGAGTGCGGCGTTACTCGCATCCAGCAGTTCAATTTTGATTCCTGCATCTGCCGCGTTGGTATTCTGCAGTGACAAACCGGTGAATTGCGTGGAGTTGTTTACCAGCGGAATCGTCGCGCTGAGATAGGTTTGCCGGGAATACATGGGATGCACCAAATTAACCAGTGCAGTAGCGCTGCTCCCGGCCACGTCATCTGCCCGCAAATAGGAGTAATACTCCAGAACAAAGTTTGTGTTCTGGTCTTTTACACGCACGCGTTCGCCATCAAGTTGAAAAGCGCCTCCGTTGTTGGGGCACGTTGCGGCGATTTCGGCGGCTGTGCCGTTGCATATCTTTACGTCAATCTCGCCGGGGCTCACCAATGTCTGGTCGGCAGGAAAAACGCTTGTGCCCTCAATGGACACGCGCGTGTTGGCATTGAAACCGGCGCCAAGAATTCTTATCACAGAGCGGTCGGGAAGCAGTCCTCCGCCGGGTACCACGTCGCTCACATAAGGACTTCCCGAAGATGCAATCGTAAGGGTGCCGGGAGCAAATTCCAATGTGGCGTAATCTTTTGTGGCGTCGGCAAATAAAGTATTTGCCGTGTCGATGCTGATCGGAAACGTCTGGCCTGCCGTGAGGCTGCTGCTCAACGGCATGGATATGGTCACAACCGGATAAGTAATATCGGTGCCGAGCAGAGCGTCCGGCGAGCTGAGCTGGATTTTGATGTCCGTTGGCGTAACGGATGTATTCACCACTGCGATTCCAGCCGCCAGGCCCGAAGGATCGTTAACTGCTACTCCGCGCACCGGCCCTGAAGGAACGTTGGGACGAGTGCTGCCATGACCTATGGGTTTAGGCTCAGTGTTAGAGAGCTGGAATTGAAAAATCCCTCCAGCGGGAACGCTTGTATTCAGCACCTTTAAACCAATTGTGTTGGCCGCCAGAGGAGTGGGAGTTGGCGCAGGTGTGGGCACAGTCGTTGGGGTGGGTACAGGCGTTGGTGTGGACGATGGAGTGGGAGTAGGGGCGTTTCCGCCGCTCGCTCCCGCGCTGCCGCAACCCCAGGCCCCGGCGATAGCAAGGGCCAGCATGGCCACCCAAAACTTTCCCATCAGGATAGACCGCTGACTGTCTTGCTTGATCATTGAAAACTCCCTGGCAGAGCCGGATCGCTCACGGTAATAAAAAATTTTTTTGGGGCGGTGCCGCCGCCCTGGCAAAAATATCCATTTTTATTTCAAGGTTTTTTAAACCGAGGGTTAGAGATACTAAGTACAAATAAAGTCTTGACGCAATGCGTGCGCCGGAAACATCCTCTAGATACTTAGTGCCAGCCACCTCACAAAAAAATTGGTTAAAGGGCCACAAGTTTTGCGGGTCCCATGGCCCCTTTTAGCAGTCGATGGATGAGCCTGCTATGAGATAGGACACGGCGGGAAGGACTGCGGAACAGGAATTTTCGAAAAATATCTTTCATCGAAGAGTCATTTTGATTCACATTAAGTTCGTAGCTTTCTTTTGCTGCTAACACTGGAACCACAGGGGAAGTCCTATACTTAAGCTAATTCCGGGGTGCACAAATGAATTTTAGGGCCAAGGTTGGACTTTCCTCTTTAACCGTGTTCTGTGCGCTGGTTTTGCTTGCGGTTGCTACCCACACTCCCGCTGGACCGGGAAAGCTGCTTGCAACAGGGAACACGGAAATCGCGCGTTTCGCTCATAGCGCCACTCTGCTTGCAAATGGAAAGGTATTGATTGCGGGCGGCATGGAAAAAAACGGCGTCTGGTTGGACTCGGCGGAGCTTTATGATCCATCCACCGGACGGTTCTCCCCCACGGGAAAGATGCACGCGCAACGCGCCGGTGCGACGGCTACTTTGCTGCCCAATGGTAAAGTGCTGGTGGCCGGAGGGAATGCCGGTGCAGGCAAGAGCCTGGCGTCCGCCGAAATTTATGATCCGGCGTCGCACAGCTTTTTTGCTACCGGCGATTTGAATTCCCCGCGCGGCCACGCCATTGCGATCCTGTTGAAGACCGGTAAAGTGCTCGTCGCGGGAGGAAATGCAGCAGGAGACGATGAGGAGCTCGCATCGGCGGAAATTTACGATCCTGCAACCGGACGGTTCATTCCCACCGGCAACATGCATAGTCCCCGCAGCTACTTCACCGCGGTTGCCTTGAAAGATGGCAGGGTATTGGTGGCTGGAGGACTGAGCGGCGGCCAATATCCATACCATAAGGTGGAAGCTACAGCAGAAATCTACGATCCTGGAACTGGACGTTTTACCCAGGTAGGCAGTATGAGCGTCCCACGTTTTAAGCAGGGCGCTGCGCTGTTGCCCGATGGGAAAGTGCTGATAGCCGGTGGTTCCAACGAAGATGGCCGGCAAAGCATTTATTCCAGCACGGAGATATTTGACCCGCAGGCTGACAGATTTACTTTTGGCCCACGCATGAACTTCCAACGTTACAAATTACTGTCTGGTGTAGTAGCGCTAAAAGACGGACGCATTCTGCTTGGCGGTGGAGCTGAACAGCCGGAAATTTATGATCCTGCGAGGACAGTCTTTGTGCCTGTTAACAATGCGGATCCGCTCGATGGATTCTTGTTTTCCACGGCCACCCTTCTTGAAGATGGGCGTGTGCTACTAGTGGACGGTTATGGCCACAATCCTGGAGCGGGCGCGGTGAATCAGACAATGGTTTGGAAGCCCTGATTAAAGGGCATACATTCATAGGCTTCATAGGCAATCAGACGATCGCGTCCGTCACCGGATTGCCTCAAGCATGTCCTTCGGCGAGGCGTTGTCGCCAAACGTCTCGCTCACATGGGCGAACAGGTCTTTGTTTCCCGGAGCAAACACAAAACTGCCGCCAAGCTGCAACGGATCTTTTCCCAGACGATGCTGCTTGTGGCCGGCGGCCTGGGCGCGTCGGCGGGCCTGCATGTTGTCTCGCCTGAGAAGATGAAGCAGGGAAGCGTGGCGCAGGCCCACAGCTTTATAGGCAGCGCACTTGTCATCAATCAAGAGCGGAAACTGGATACCGGTTTTCTCGCGGAAGAAGCTGGCATATTTGGCGTCGCCAAGGCCGACCACGGCCAGCCGCGCGCCCTTCTTCCTGAACTCTTCTTCAAATTCGCGCAACTGCGCGACGTGCTCTCCGCAAAAGATTCAGCCATAATGCCGGAGAAAAACCACCACGGCTGGTCCGCTTTCCCACAGTGAGCCCAGACGCGTGGCGTTGCCGTCCGGATCAGGAAGGGTAATGCCGGCCAGTTTGCTGCTGTAGGTTTCCGCCATGCCGGACATTCTCTGGGCAGGGAAGGATGAAGTCAAGCTCCCGGATATAATTGGAAGAGATTGGGTCGCCGTGGTCTTTTGGCACATAAGTTGATAGATCAATGGAAAAAAATCTGGCAGCTAAGTGGTTTTGGCATAACCAAAAGGATGGTTTTCCGGTCTATATCATTAGGGACGAAAAGGAGCCTGGGGCCGCAACTGTGCGTTTTCGGACACTTTTTTGCGGGAACGGACAGTCAGCAGACCCGAGTATGCAGAGGAAGACCTTAATCGCCCTTCATTATCAGTAATTTGCAGGCTGAGATGATTTTGGAACCAGTTGTGCATACACTATTAGTGCAATGGATATAGTTCGCGACGAATCCGTGAAGAAGAGAAAGCGCCAGAAACAGGCGGCAATAATCGTTCTGGCTGTGATTGCCATTCTGGGCGCTACCTTAGGCGTATCGAGGCTAAAACCGGCTCTCCAGTCTGTGGATGTCGGTACCGTTTGGCCGGACACAGTCAAGCGCGGCTCAATGCTGCGACAGGTGCGCGGCCTGGGATCACTGGTGCCAATTCCTGCTGACGTACGTCTAATCCCAGCAGAGACCGATGTGCGCGTAGAGCGCATCGTGGTTTTACCTGGTACGCAGGTGAAGGCCGATACGATCATCATGGAGCTTTCGAATCCACAAGTGGAGCAGGAATCTTTGAATTCTGATCTGGAGCTTCGCTCTTCTGAGGCTGAGTTTCATAACACAAAGGCGAAGATTGACAGTGACCTGATGAGCTTGCGTTCCGGCGCCGCGACAGTTGAAGCGGATTACGAAAATGCTAAGCGGGAAGCGGACCAGAATCGCGAACTGGCTAAAATCGGTGTGGTTTCAGCCTCGGTTTTGCAGACTTCTTTAGCGAAGGAAAAAGAGCTGGCCACCCGCAAAAAGATTGAAGAAGAGAGAATCGCAGAGAGCACCAAGGCGATTGACACTCAGCTTGCGGTGCAGCAGACTACCATCGACCAAAAGAAAGCGCTTTCGCAGTTGAAGCATCGCCAGAAAGATTCATTGAAAGTGCGGGCCGGCATTCCAGGTGTGCTGCAGGAAGTTCCGGTGCAGGTTGGGCAGAGGGTAACGCAGGGTACAATTCTAGCGAAGGTCGTGCAGCCAGATCATCTGCAGGCAGAGTTGAAGATTCCGGAAACGCAGGCCAAAGATATTTTGATTGGGCAGAAGGCAGAGATAGATACCCACAACGGAGTTGTTGACGGAACGGTTTCGCGCATTGATCCTGCGGTGCAGGCAGGTACGGTTACGGTGGATGTGACGCTGGATGGCCCTCCGCCAAAGGGAGCGCGCCCTGACCTGAGCGTGGATGGAACGATTACGCAGGAAAAACTGGAAAACGTGCTTTATGTGGGGCGTCCGGCCTTTGGGCAGGAAAAGAGCACGGTCGGGATGTTTAAGATTGATCCTGACGGGAAAACGGCGACGCGGGTGCCAGTGGAATTGGGCCGTAGTTCCGTGAACACAATCGAGATTGTGCGCGGGTTGAAGGAAGGCGATCAGGTGATTCTTTCTGATATGTCGCGCTATGACAACCAGAACCAAATCAAGCTGGATAGGTAAAGCCAGCTAACATTAAAATATTTATTTGCGAGGAGAGTACAACGTGGCCAGCGGACAAACTTTGATCAATCTGGATAACGTGACCAAGATTTTCTACACCGATGAAGTTGAGACGCATGCGCTTTCTGGCATCCACCTGGATATCAAAAAAGGCGAGTATGTCGCAATTGCCGGTCCTTCAGGTTGCGGCAAGTCAACGCTGCTCTCAATCATCGGACTGTTGGATTCGCCCACGGATGGCTCCTATATTCTGAATAGCCGCGCCGTACAGGGTCTGGATTTCTCTGATCGCGCGCGGATTCGCAACCAGGAAATTGGCTTCATCTTCCAGAGCTTCAATCTTATCGGCGATCTCACGGTTTATGAGAACGTAGAACTCCCGCTCACGTACCGTTCCATGTCGTCACCTGAACGCAAAAAGCGCGTGCAGGAAGCGCTGGAAAAAGTGGGCATGGCACACCGTATGCGCCACTATCCTTCACAGCTCTCCGGCGGTCAGCAGCAGCGTGTTGCCGTGGCCCGCGCTTTGGGTGGATCACCTTCCATCCTGCTGGCGGACGAACCTACCGGAAACCTGGATTCCCGCAATGGCGAAGCCGTGATGGAACTGTTGCAGAGCCTGCATCGCGAAGGCGCTACCATCTGCATGGTGACGCACGACTCACGCTTTGCCAAGCATGCTGAGCGCACCATTCATCTCTTTGACGGCAAGGTGGTGGAAGAGACTGAAGCCGCACAGCAAGCCGAGATGGCGTAAGTCGCCATCACTCGATAAACTCGATCAAAATTGAATGCGCGCAAGCGCTTAAGAGGTGACCTGTGTCCACCTTCATTCAAGACGTTCGCTATGGACTGCGGACACTCTACAAGTCACCCGGCTTTACCATAGTCGCCATCATCACGCTTGCGCTTGGAATTGGCGCGAATACGGCCATCTTCAGCATCGTGAATGCAGTGCTGCTTAGGCCGTTGCCCGTGCCGGAGCCGGACCGCCTGCTGTTCGTGACGTCGGCGTTTTCCAATCAGAAAGATGTCGAGCGTCCATTTGCCATTTCCTACCCTGACTTTCTTGATTGGCGTTCCACGGCAAAATCCTTCTCCGGCATCGCTTCATATCACGGCGATAGTTTCACCCTTACCGGGCTCACACAGCCTCTCCATATCAATGGTGTTAGCGTTTCCGGCGATTTCTTCAATGTGATTGGCCAGCGGCCTCTGCTCGGGCGCGGCTTCACGCGGGACGAAGAGAAACCAGGAACGCGGGTGGTGGTACTCAGCTATCATCTTTGGGAATCCACTTTTCACGGCGATAAGAGTATTATTGGCCGGACCATCGCATTGGACAAACAAGGTTACACGGTAGTGGGTGTCATGCCTGCCGGATTCGTCTTTCCCCTGGAAGCCGATCCGCCTGAAGTGTGGCGTACGTTCGCCGCGGACGGGGAAACAACGGATCCCAAAGACCCCCCTGCAACGGCGCAGCGTGGAGCTCATTTCCTGCAGGCCGTGGCTCGGCTGAAGCCGGGAGCCTCTCTTGAATCGGCACATGAAGAAATGAACCTGATCGCGGGCAATCTGGCGAAACAATATCCTGATACCAACAAGAAATTCCCATCCACCACGGTCATGACAGAACTTGAGCACCTGGTGGGCAGAAACCGTACGCAGTTGGTGATCCTGCTGGTTTCAGTGGCGGTCGTATTGCTGATCGCGTGCCTGAACGTTGCTAACCTGCTGCTGGTGCGGGCCAGCGGACGCAGCAAGGAAATCGCCCTGCGTGCCGCGCTGGGCGCTAGCCGCATGCGTGTGGTTCGCCAGATGCTGACGGAAAGCATGGTTCTGGGCATAGCGGGCGCCTTGCTTGGAATTCCTCTTGCCTGGTGGGCCCTCAAGGTATTTATCGGCCTCAATGAGAACATGCGTCGCATTCAGGGCGCTGGACTTGATGGCGCTGTGCTGGCGTTTACCGCCGCAATCGCGGTATTCACCAGTATCATCTTTGGTCTGGTACCGGCACTGCGTGCGTCCAGTCCCAATCTCAATGAGTTTATGAAGGAAGGCCGCAGCAGCACCGGCACGGTTTCTCACAACCGCCTGCGCGGCATGCTGGTAGTGGCTGAGACCACGCTGGGACTCATGCTCTTGGTCATCGCTGGACTCCTCTTGCGCAGCTTCCATCGTATTCTTTCTGTTGATCCGGGAATGAATCCGCACAACGTCCTCACGCTGAACTTTGATTTGCCGGACAAGGCGTATAACGAGCAGCAGCAGATTGACTTTTACACGCAGCTTTTGTCCCGGCTGCGGGAAGTCCCGGGAGTTGTTTCAGCCGCTGCGGTTACACCTTTGCCTTTGAGCGGAAGCAATTCCATCATCACTTTTGAGATTGAAGGCCGTCCGGTTCCGAAATCGGAGGAACCATCGGCCGACATCAAAGTCGTGACTCCTGAATATTTCCATACGTTGAATATTCCCATCATGAGTGGACGTGACTTTACTGATCACGACAATAACAACGCTCCTGGCGTGGTCATGGTAAATGAAGCTTTTGCCCAGCGTTACTTTCCCAATGAGAATCCCATTGGCAAGCACATCACGCCGGGGGCTAGTAACCACGGCAAACCACAGCCCCGTGAGATTATCGGCATCGTCGGCAACGTCAAGAGCCAGCGCCTGGACGTGGAAGACCGGACCGAATACTACATCCCCGATACGCAACTGAATTTTGGGTCCATGTCCGTCTGCCTGCGCACCAGTGTGGAGCCCCATAGCATTACTTCGTCTGTACGCAATGTAGTCGCGTCCTTGGATCGTGATCTGCCTATCTATGACATCAAAACCATGGATGAGTACCTGGCTGCCACGTTGACCACGCCGCGATTTCAATCCATGCTCCTGCAGGCTTTCGGCGGACTCGCATTGCTGCTGACGGCCGTCGGACTCTACGGCGTAATCTCGTATAGCGTCGTCCAGCGGACCCGGGAGATCGGCGTCCGCATAACGCTTGGAGCCAGCCGCGGCAACGTTGTCCAGATGGTGCTGCGGTCGGGCATCAAGCTCACGCTGATCGGGATCGCCGCCGGAGTAGTTCTGGCCCTGGTCGTCACGCGCTTTGCCACGTCATTCAGCAGTCTTCTGTTCGGAATCAAACCCACTGATACAGTCACCTTTGCTGCAGTGATCGGCATGGTTGCCATGGTTTCTCTGTTGGCGTGCTATATACCCGCATATCGGGCGTCAAAGGTAGACCCGATGATTGCCCTGCGCTACGAATGATAGTTGTTATCCCCAACATAGCGCAGCAGCCTCTTGCTTAAAAGCTGGGCCGCCCGCATTGCAGCGGCCCACAACAGCTAGTGCACCGGTTGTGGCGTGGCTTGCGCCGGTGGAGTAGGCTTCACGCCGGAGAAGTCTACTTTCGGAGTGGTCCGTGATCCTTCACTGGCGGCAAAGTAAGCGTCATTGCGCTTAAATCCGGCCATACCCGCCCAGAAGCTGTTAGGGAAAAGACCGATATAGGTGTTGTAGTCCTGCAAAGCGTCGTTATAGCGCTTGCGTTCCACGGCAATGCGGTTTTCAGTGCCGGCCAGTTCATCCTGGAGGCGGAGGAAGTTTTCATTGGACTTTAATTGCGGATAGTTTTCCACCACTACAAGCAGCCGCCCAAGTGCGCCATCCAATTGCTTGTTGGCTGCGATTTTATCAGCAGGAGTTGTTGCGCCCAGCAGTTGTGAACGTGCTTTGGCAATATCGCCAAAGACGGTCTGCTCTTGTAAAGCAAAGCCTTTTACGGTTTCCACCAGGTTTGGAATCAGGTCAGCGCGGCGCTGCAACACGATATCCACCTGTGACCATGCCGCTTTCACGGTTTCATTCTTTGTGACCATCTGGTTTTTAGCGCCTACGTAGCTGCTGAATCCAAAGATCAACAGCAACGCAATCACTCCAATCGCTATCCAAGCCTTCATCTTCTCCTCCGTCTTATTCGTTGGACCTTTACTGTCAAGTTACAGGGCATCCACTGCCTGAACCACCGCGTTAATTCCATCAAGGTATTTTGCGAACCCTGCTTGCGCATCAATTTCAGTCTCTTTAGCGGAGCGCTCACGCACCTGCAATAACTTAAGAAAAATAGCGGGATCAAATTTGACCCGTTCCGCCAGCTTTTTGATGTTTTCCGCCTTGGTAGAAGCAGGCTGCTCTCCCATGGCCATGAGCGTGTGCCGGAACAGAGTGGCGAAATTAGAGACCGAATCAAGCATGAGCCGCCATACCCGCTTTTCATCGCCCACAGCCTGGATATATGCCTGCCGCAAGGTCAGCAGTTTGGTGCGCAGATTATGCTCCAACTGGACGCGGTGCAGGTTCATTGGGACATGCAGGCTGGCAAATATATCTTCTCCGTGCAGAATGCGATGGCGCTCCCGAAGATCGAGCATTTCAATAGCAAACACGTCCGTGGAACGATCTAATTCTGTGCGGGAAAATATCAGCGGCGCAGGGAACTTGTTTTTTGTCCAACTGTTGATTGCGGGCGCCAAGGCGGCCAGAGCCGGAGCAGAAAGCTCACGCATCACGCAAAGGATGTTGATGTCAGAAAAGCCGGCATGGAATTCCCCGGACGCAGCCGAGCCAAACAGCGCCACACATTCAAGGTTCGCGCCTGCCGCCTGCTTAAGGCGATCCACAAATTCCGTAATTTGTTTTTCTGCTTGCATAGATTTTTGCCTATCGCGGCTTACCAGCCGCCGCTTGCGCCGCCTCCTCCAGAACTGCCTCCGCCAAACCCGCCGAAGCCCCCTCCCCCACCAAACCCGCCTCCACCGCCCCATGAACTCCCGCCGCCCCAACCTCCGCCCCTGCCGCTATTGGAAAGCAACGTGAGCAGAAGAAGATTAAACAGTCCACTGCCACCACCGCTTCGTGGACCGCCCCCGCGAGTCACAGACTTGATGATTGCGCGCAGGATAAATCCAACGATCAGCAAAACAAAAAGACCGCCAAGCACAACTGCCCCTACAGAAATATCAAAGGGCTGATCTTCGGGTGGAGCTGGTGCTTTAACATTCTCAAGTTGAATGCCGGCATCGGCGGCAATGACGTTTGCTATGCGCTGTGTCATCAGCAAAAGAGCAGGGCCGAACTGATTCTGCCGCAGCAGAGGCACGGCTTCACGTCCAAAGCTGCCGACTTTCCCATCTGGCAGGATCGGCTCTAGGCCATAACCCACTTCAATGCGACGTTTATGGTCGTCCGTGGCCAATAAGATCAGAATGCCGCGATTGCTGGATCTTGGCCCGATGCCCCAGGCCTTGTAAAGATCGCTGGCATAGCTTTCAATGTCCGAACCATCCAGCGAATGGACCGTAACAATGGCAATCTGCGCTTTGGCTTTCTGGTCGATCTGCTCGCAAATCTTCCGTATCGATTCGGCGGATGAAGGGTCGATCACGCCGGCGAAGTCGTTAACGTATCCGGTTGGCTTGAGCTGTTTGATGGGCTCGGCACGGAGCATCGCCGCAAGACAGGCGACTATCAAAAGGCATTTCATTGCGTGCCAGATTTTGCCGGAGAGCATTCTTTCTCATTATAAGCAGAAGGACGAGATTGCAGATTTGTAATAAAGCGGGCTGTTATTTTGGAAGCAGCAACTACATTGCAATCTGCGATGATGAACCGTTGCCGCGAAGGCCCGCGTGATACACTCCGCCGGTATGATGCCAAAGATTATTGCCATACTCTGCTTTTTAAGCGTGCCGCTTATGGCCGCGGACGAGTTTACGCTCTACGATCTTCTGTCGCCGGAAACGCATCAGTTCGCGATCACATATGATGTAACAGCTACCCACGAGGGTGCGCAGTTTTTCTTCAACCCAATCCGGCCCGGGTCTGTGGCGACCAATGAGCGCGTGATTGAACGAAGCACCGGCAAGGAATTGAAGTTTGAAGTGGTGAATGGCAAAGGTGCAAGGGCCACAGGCCTGGTCTCGCCGGAAACTCCGGACAAGGCAGAATTCATCAAGGTTTATCTACCTAGCCCAGTACCTAAAGGCGGCGAGACGCGCATTCGAATTTTCAAGACTTATGCAGACGCGCCTTCTTATTCCCTGACCGAAGGACAATTGGTCTTTGTGCGGCCTTTGGGCATTAAGCGAAACGTGGTCCTGTTGCCCAAGGGCTGGGAGCTGGTGGAATGCGCATCACCAGGAATTGTTTCAACCGACAACGATGGCCGCGTGCGCGTCAGCTTTGTGAATGACCGCGACGATCAGCTTCCGGTAAAGATTGTGGCGCGGAGGCTGCCATGAAGAAACTCGCAATACTATGGCTGGTCCTGGGAGCAACTGCGGTTTTAGCGCAGCAGGAATCATTTCATCGTGCGGAGCAGGACCGCGAGATCAGCTATTGGCTGCTTGAGCCATCTACACATCAGTTCCGCATCTCGCATGATTTCACTGTCACGCGCGTGGGACAAAAGTCTGTGCACAGCTTTGTAAGGAAAGGCAGCGCTGTTTCCCCGGATGCGAAGATGATTGATCTTGATACAGGCAAGCCGCTGAAGACATCGACCGTAACCGGCAAATCGGTAAATGCTTTGGGATACTATCCGGAACCAGTCGATCCTGAGTCGGTGGTAGTCCAAGGCGACCTGGAACATGCGGTGGGGGAGGGCCAGTCGACGCGTGTCCGCGTGCAGGAAACTTATACCGATCCAATTGGTTACGTGGTGAAAGATGGCGAGCTGACATGGACGCGGACTCTTGGCCGGCCGCTTAATTATGTAACGCTTCCTGCGGGCTGGATGCTGACCTCAGTAAATACTCCTGCCGTAATTACGCTGGACGAAGAAGGGCGTATCAAGCTGCGGTTCACGAACATTCGCAACGGAGATTTAGCCATCGTAATTAAGGCAAAGAAAAGGCCGGTAACTAAGTAGGAATTTCATAATGCCCTGTGTGTGGGCGATTTACGCTCGCCTCTGCCGGGCTACCTCATACATCACTATGGCCGCGGCAACAGAAACATTCAGTGACGGTACTTTGCCGGCCATAGGAATCTTCACCAGGAAGTCGCATTTCTTGCGGATCTGTTCATGCAGACCGTGGCCTTCCGCACCCAGAATCAGAGCGCAATCCATTTTGTAGTCGAGCTGGTCGTAAAGTTTGTCGCCACGCTCATCCAGGCCCACGGTCCATATGTTGCGGGTCTTTAATTCTTCCAACGCGCGGCTGGCGTTGGTGACGCGCGCGATGGGGAGATATTCTGAAGCTCCAGCCGATGCCTTGACCACGGTTCCGGTAACTCCGGTGGCGCGCCGCTCAGGGATAATGATGCCGTCGGCGCCTGCGCCGTCCGCCGTGCGGATGATTGCGCCAAGATTGTGCGGATCTTCAATGCCATCTAGCAGCAGCACAAATATATGCGCTCCGCGCTTGCCGGCCAGAATGTCATCCACATCGTTGTATTGTTTCTCCGCTGTAACCGCGACCACGCCCTGATGGTTGGCGGCCCGTGCCAGGCGGGTCAACTGATCGCGAGGCATGGTGCGCACAGGAACGCCGGCGGCGCGGCAGAGCTGCTCTATCTTCTGTATGCGCGCATCGCCGCGCCCCTGCGCCACAGCCACATACTCAAAACCGCGCTGGCGTGCCGATAGCGCTTCTTCCACGGCATGGATGCCGAAAATGATCATCATAAGAACATCTGCGTCCGATTGTTAGTGTTCCAGCAAATGACTTCTCGCACAAGTAGCGCGGAGATAACGTGGTCTTTTTGTGTTCCGGGAAGCGCAGCTTAGAATACAGCTGGAGACGAACTTTCTTTTTCCTCTATGCAACACAAGGCCATGCCGCACAAAAAAGGCCAACTTCCCATAGTCCTGTCCATTGCGGGACACGATCCATCTTCTGGCGCCGGAATCACGGCCGATATAAAGACAATGGCCGCTCACGACTGCTACGGCGTTACTTGCATTACTGCCCTCACGGTCCAATCGACGCAGGGAGTAAAGCGAGTTGATCCCATCGAAGGTAGGATCATTACGGAAACCCTTGAACAGTTGATGGATGATCTCGACATTGCGGCGGTCAAGATAGGAATGCTGGGATCGGCGGAAGTGGCCAGATGTGTCGCGGCATTTCTAAAACGCTATCCGCTGAAGCACGTTGTGCTCGATCCTATTCTTCGCTCGAGTTCCGGCGCTGAGCTTATTTCCAGAGAAGGTTTGCAGGTAATGAAAGAAAAACTTTTTGGGCGCGTCTACGTGATCACTCCTAACGTTGATGAAGCTGCCGCACTAACCGGCCTAAGCGTCACCGCACCGGACGAAATGCAAACCGCCGTCGTGCGTCTGCATGAAATGGGCGCGCGCAACGTCATCATAACGGGAGGACATCTTGATTCTCCGGATGATCTGATCAGCGGGGAAGACCGGCGCGTTACGAATCTGAAAGGCCACAAAGTCCCGGGCGATTCGACTCACGGAACGGGCTGCGCTTTTTCAACCGCTCTCGCCTGCAATCTGGCCTTGGGTAAAGATCTTGTTGAGGCTGCAAAGGCATCGAAAAGCTACGTGGAAGATGCTCTCCGCAACGCGCCAGAGATTGGAAAGGGAATCGGCCCGGTGCTGTAAGCGCAGCCAAGACAGCCCGGTAGGCAATTTGTGCCAAATGCACCTCTTTGCCTTAGACCCATGCAACCAGGCCCGCGGAACAAGAAATCATGGACTATTCTTTCCTTCAGACAAAATCTCTGCCTTACAAAACCATACATTTCGTTACCTGCCTTTGAGAACCAATGCTTTGTTTGCGGGTTTTAGCTCACAGAAGAAAAGCTAAGACCTGAACCAACGTGGATCAAGGAAGTCGGGCCTGGCTGAAAATGGGAGGAAATTATGAATCGTTTACGAATGATGTTGATTGGGGCGGCACTCATTACCGGTGGTTCGGCTTTAGCGTCAGCGCAGGTTGTTCAGCAGGATGTAGCTTATCGCGATCACGACCGGGACCGTGACAGAGACCGCGACCATGACCGAGATCGAGATCGCCGGGACAATCGCTACCGCGATAACGACAGAGATGACCGCAGATTTCGCGATCGGGACTATGACCGCCGATATGACCGCGGTTATTACAGCTATAACAATTACAGTTATCAGCGGCGCTGGGACGGACGGCGTTGGCTTTACTGGAATGGCCGCCAGTGGGTTTACTAAGAATTGACGTTAGCTCTTTTTTGAGAGCCAGGGGGCGGAAGGTGCTCAAGCGCCTTCCGCCTTTTAGCAGGTGTGCAAACCGCAAAAATCAGGGCGGCATCTCTGCCGCCCTTCAGTTTTGAGCTAACTAATTTCTATTGATGACGGATGTCGCCTGCCGCGATTGCAGCTGGATCAATTTCCACGAAAAGTGCGCGGGTTCCATCCACCATGTAAACAACCAGGTTTTGTGCGCCAAGCGGTGTTTGCACTAACATAGTAGTGCGGCCATTCGAAGCTGCGGAAAACGTCCCAGTGATAGGCTGGCCAAAAGTAGTTGCACCCACATTGTTAAGGTCAGTAATACCAGAAAGCTTGCTGACTCCATCGGAGGTGAATTGGGCAATCGTGTCGAACTCCCCGTTGGAAGTGGCTCCGCTGAAGTTCATTCCGTAGGTACCGGTAAGGGTCGCGTTGCTGAAAGTGCCGGTTTGCTGGAGCGCAGTCCCACTGCTCAGGAACCGGGCGTCAGTCTCAAGCACAAGCACCCCGCCAGATGAAGGGTACAGAACAAAAGTGAATGTGCCCAGGGCGCTGGCCATTGTCAACGTTCCACGACCGTTGGCTGCCACGTTATATGTGCCGGTCAACCCGATATTCGTTGAGATTGACCCTGCATCATTGAAGTCCTCACTGCCGCTGCTAATGGTGCCCGCACCATCGGAGGTTAGAATGCCGCCCGCAGCAAATGGACTAGCGGAGAGCACATCGGCGCCGGCGAGGGTGAAAGCAAAAGGTCCGGTAAGACTGGCATTGCTGAACGCTCCCGTCTGGCGGAACGCCTCGCCTCCAAGCGCGGGAAGTGAGTCGATCCCAACAACTTTGAGGTGGTTCGCATCCACAACATAGAAGGCAAAATGCAGAGCGCCTCTTGATGTATTTAGAGTCGCGGTGCCACGCCCGCTGGCTGTTACAGGAATGGAGCCGGTCATGGGATCGCTTGTGACGGCCACGCCATTTTCGTTGGAATCGTCCACCCCGGCGGTCAGGGTCCCCGTAGCATCAGAGGTGAAATTACCAGCGACGCCCAATGGGATGCCGCCGGTATCAATTCCTGAAAGCGAAAAGGCGAAAGATCCGGCCAGCGCCGTATTCGTGAAGGCAGAGGTTGTTTGCTGATCGATGGTCCCGCTCCCTGTGCCGTTGGCGTCAAAACGTGTAACCAGAGCATGTCCGCCGGCGACGAGAACAAAGTCGAGGGAAGTGTTACCCGCAGGCGAGTTCAGCGTAATGGAACCGCGGCCATCCGCGCGCACTACGTAAGTGCCGGTGACTGGTGCATTCACTATCGGCCCTGTGGAGATATTGAGATTGATGTCTTCGGCGCCGGAAGTGATATGGCCTGCGCCATCTGCTTGAAAACTACCGGCCGCAGCCAGAAATCCGCCCCCGTCAGAACCAGTATAAGAAAAAGCAAACGGGCCGCTGAAATCGGCATTGGTGGAACCGCCTTGTGGTGGTGGAAAGCTAAGAGAATTTCCGCTGCCTCCACAGCCTGTGACAGCCAGAAGAAGAGCGGTCACCGCAATAGTCGTCAGAAGATAACGTTTACCCGGCATGAATTTACCTCGCGTTTATCGAAGGATTATGACACTGAAGGGACGTGCCCACACCAGTTCCGCAGCGGATTATTGGCATTTTAGGTTCTTCCGATAGGAGCTGACCGGAGGTAACACTGAAATTGCCACATTGTTGCGCCATCGTCCGCGAGTGGCAGCTTAATTTTCTGGCCTCTTGTGACAGCTTGTATGTGGGTATGTCGCCTCATTGGATGCACTCGCCGAAGCTGCCGGGCATCGGCTGTAAGGTAAAGTTTTGTTAAAGGCAGAACGCATTTATAATAGGGAAGTAACCCCATATTTTCTGGAGCTTTCCATCCATGATTAAGTTTCTTCAGAGCGGCAATAAGGCCGCAAAATACATCCTTGCCGGGTTCCTCGTGGTCCTTGCCGCCAGCATGGTTACGTACCTGATCCCCGGTTTTATGGGTGATACTGCCGCCGCAGATTCCGGCGTGGTCGCGAAAGTCGGAGACAGAGAGATTCACCGCGATGAGGTTGCACGAAGAGTGCAGGCGCAAGCGCGTGGCCAACAGATCCCCGATTTTTATATACCCATCCTGCGGCAACAGGCCGTCAAACAACTCCTTCAGGAAGCCGAGATCACCTATGAGGCCGAACGCATGGGCCTGAAGGTGTCTGACCAGGAAGTACGCGACGAATTGCAGTACGGGCCTTATAAGCAATATTTTTTCCCCGGCGGAAAATGGATTGGCGCGGACAAGTACAAGGAGCTGCTCAGCCAGGGCGGCGGGACGGTGGAAGGCTTTGAGCATGACGTAAAGCTTGATCTTCTGCAACGAAAACTGCTGACCGTTATCAGCGCCAATGCTACGGTGACCGATGCTGAGGTGGCCCAGGCATTTAAGGACCAGAACACAAAAGTAAAGTTCGAGTACGCCATTCTGAAGATGGAAGATGTTTCCAAAAGCATCAAGCCCACAGATACGGAACTCAAGGCGTTCTATGACGCCAATAAAGCCCGCTACACTAACTCAATTCCGGAGAAACGTCAGATTAAGTATTTTGTCCTGAATGAAAAGAGCATTGCCGACAAAGTGACGGTGGATCCTGCGGACGTTCAGCGAGCCTATAGCGCAAATCAGAGCGCCTACCGTGTGCCGGAGCGCGTAAAAGTACGGCACATTCTCATGGAAACCCCCAAGCCCGGAGCGGACGGCAAGGTGGACCAGAAAGGCGTGGATGCCGCGCGCGCCAAAGCGCAGGATGTTCTTAAACAGCTCAAGGCAGGCGGCGACTTCGCGCAATTGGCCAACAAATATAGCAATGACCCCGGCAATGAAGACCCAACAACCCATGCGAAGAAAGGTGGAGAACTAGGTTGGATTGGGAAAGGCCAGACCGTGGCAGAGTTTGAAAAGGTTGCGTTTGACCAGAAGAAGGGCCAGATCAGCGATCCGGTGCAGACCTCATTCGGTTTCCATATTATTCAGACGGAAGATAAAGAAGATGCTCATCTAAAGCCGTTGGCGGAAGTAAAAAATGAAATCGAAGCAGGCTTGAAGCAGGAAAAGGGCAGGACCGAAATGGAGAAGGTCTCCACGGAAGCCGAGCAACTGGCACAGAAGCAAGGTCTGGAGAAGGCCGCTAGCAAATATAACGCGCAAGTTGTGCAGAGCAACCCGGTCACCCACAATGACGCGCTGCCGGGCATTGGCGCTCAACCGGCTGTAATGGATGCCGTGTTCACCGCCAACGAAAAAGCCGGCCCGCAATCCGCCCGCACGCCAGATAGCACTGTGGTTTTTGAGGTCACCAAGATTGAACCGGCCCGGACCCCTACTTTTGAAGAGATAAAGGATCGGGTAGCCACGGAATTCAAGAACCAACGGGCCGCTGAACTGCTTCACCGCAAAGCGCAGGAAATGGCCGACCGCGCTCACGTGGAGCATGATCTGGGAAAAGCGGCGAAAGAGGCCGGAGCCACTCTGAAGACCAGTGACCTGGTTTCCAAGACGCAGTCCGTTCCTGACATAGGCAGCATGTCTGGCCCGGCAAGCGCGGCTTTTACCATGAAGACGGGCGAAATCAGCGGGCCATTGAATCTGGGAACCAGCGAGGCAGTGGTACAAATTGTGGACCGGCAGGAGCCCTCCACATCTGATCCTGAATTTGCCAAGCAAAAAGACCAATTGCGCGAACGGCTGGCCGGGGAAAAACGGCAGCAAATCCTCAATCTGTTTATGAGCGATCTGAGCACGCGTCTTGAAAAAGAAGGCAAAGTGAAGATCTATAAAGCAGAAATGGACAACCTTAACAAATCCCGCAGCTAAGTCTGCATCATAAAGAAGCTATGCTGTCCCAGCGATCAGCCGGAATACTGCTCCACCCCACATCACTGCCTTCGCTGGGCGGCATAGGAGACCTTGGTCCTGAAGCCTATGCATTCGCCGGATTTCTTGCCCGTTCCGGCATGGGATTGTGGCAGATCCTTCCGTTATCACCGCCCGGGCTTGGCAACTCTCCGTATTCGGCCATCTCCGCTTTTGCGGGAAACCCGCTGCTGGTGAGCCTGGAAAGACTGGCTGACCGAGGCTGGCTGGAAAGAGAACAGCTCAAAAAGCTTCCGGGGCCGCGTTCCCGCATAGATTTCGAGGAAGTAAAAGCGCGCAAGCTGCCTTTGCTGCAACGCGCTGCGCAAAATTTTCTTGATCGCGGCAACGGCGACCTCGGACGTTTTGCCGAATTCAAACGCGACCATGCCTGGTGGCTGGAAGACTTTGTTCTTTTCGATGTAATGCGCCAGGTCCATGCCGGCGCAACATGGAGTTCCTGGCCGAAAGAGTTGGCGCGGCGGGAAGCGGAAGGCCTGCATAAGTTCGGACTTGAGTACCAACGGGAGCTGGAAGTTGAGCGGACAATCCAGTTCGCTTTCTTTGAACAGTGGCGATCACTGCGGCATTACTGCGCGCAGCAGGGCATTAGGATTGTGGGCGATGTCGCCATTTTTGTGAACTATGATTCGGCGGACGTGTGGCGCAATCCCGACCTTTTCTATCTCGACGAAAACCTTCAGCCTACCGTAGTGGCAGGCGTTCCGCCGGATGCTTTCAGCGTGACAGGGCAGCGCTGGGGCAATCCTCTCTATCGCTGGGATGTTTGCAAAGAGCGCGGCTATAGCTGGTGGATCCAGCGCATGAAATGCGCGCTGGAAACCTGCGATATTGTCCGGCTTGACCATTTCCGTGGATTTGAAAGCTACTGGGAAATTCCCGCCGATGAGCCTACCGCTGTTCACGGTAAATGGGTGCAGGGACCGGCGGATGATTTGTTCCATGCACTGAGAGCGAGCCTGGGTGATCTCCCGTTCATCGCGGAAGACCTAGGCCTGATCACGGAAGATGTCCACGCCTTGCGGGAGCGGTTGGGCGTGCCGGGAATGAAAGTGCTGCAATTCGGCTTTGGCGATCCCGGCGCTCACATCTATCTGCCACAGAATTTTGAGCCCAATTGCGTGGTCTATACCGGCACGCATGACAATGACACAACGCCGGGCTGGTGGGAGTCCTCCGCAGGCAGAGAAGAGAAGCGTTTTGCCGCGACCTACTTTGGCGAGCCGAAAGATGGAATGCATTGGGCGTTCATCCGTGGCGCACTAGGGTCCGTGGCCCGGCTTGCGATTGTGCCATTGCAGGACATACTTGGACTAGGCAGCGATGCCCGAATGAATACACCTTCATTGAGCGATGGGAATTGGGGATGGCGTTTTGCCCCGAATGCCCTGAATGACAGGCTGGCAGAAAAACTCGCCGCGCTCACTACCGTCACCGATCGCAGGCCCAAAGTCTTACGCGCTGACCAACAGGGCCACGGGGTAGTGCGCGAAGATTTCGCTGCATAAAAGCGTGCGTTGTCCTGTGACCTTGAGCTTCTCGCCGGTAAACACATTTTCAAGAAACTCCGCACAGCGCGGTGGCACAGGAAGCTCCGTTGTTTCCCAAAGCGTGCCGAGCGGGGGGCGCAGTGTGCCGCCAGCCAGCGTGTAACTAAGACGAGGGACAGCCACGATTGCAACCCGGTTGTGGTCTTCCCGGGCGAACGCCACTACATGCTGTTGCTTTGCGCCTGAGGCGTGCAACGGCCGGTAATGGCCGGCATGAAACAAATCGCGGCGGTCGCGACGTAAACGCAGCGCTTGCATGGTTGTCCACATCTTGATGCGGCCATCCTGATAGTTGCCCAAAAGCTCGGCGCACAACGATGGAAGGTCACCAGCTTCCGACCTGTGATCGAGTTGCGTAAGCATGCGCTCACGCAAAGCGTAATCTACGGGACGGCGATTGTCTGGATCGACCAGGCTAAAGTCCCACAGTTCCGTTCCCTGATAAATATCCGGGTTGCCGGGTGATGTAAGCATGAGCACGCGCTGGGCAAGGGAATTGATGGCCCCAAAGAAGTGGATGGCCGGCATGAAGTTCTGCATCTGCTCCAAAAATTGATTTGGACGGCCTGACGTTCCGGGCAGCAGAATGGTTTGCACAAAGTGCCGCAAGGCTTCCACATAAGCTGGGTCATCGCTAATCCAACTCAGATTCACCTTGGCCTCATGGACGGCCTTGGCCATATATTGCTGAATTCGTTCAACGTATTCTGCCCGGTCAGATTCACCATTCAATAGGAACGGCCATGAGCCAACCAGGGTCTGATAGAGAAAATACTCTTCGTTGAGATCAGGGACCGGACGGCCATCGGCAAGCATGCGCTTGCGGCGGCGGTTCGTTCTACGCCAGCTAAGCGCTTGCGCAGCCCACGTTTTGGGCATTTCTGAAAGCACGTCCAGCCTGGCGCGCACGTCCTCACTGCGTTTAGTGTCATGCGTGGACGTTGCCAGCATGGAATAAGGCCAGCTCTCCGCGCGCTTGAGGTTGCCGGAATGAAATTCATCAACGGTGATGCCGAACTGGCGCGGCGATCCTCCTACTTCATTCACCGCGATGAAACGGTTATAGACGTAGCATGCCGTATCTTCCATCCCTTTGGCCATAACTGGCCCCGTGAGCTGCTGAAACTTCAACGTGAAATAAAGCTTTCTACGGCGCGGGTCTGACTGGTCATCTGTGTCTTTATGTTTAAGCAGCAGTATGTCACGCAGAAAATCAAAGCTATCCGGAGCTTTGTCGGGGTTCCGGCGCTTGGCTTTCACAATGGCTTCATTGATGTGGCTGCGGTCGCGTTCGGTCATCTCGCCGCGTTCGTCGATGTAAGTCCGATACACGGGGAAGCAGGCAATGGTCTCGCGAATCACGTCGCGCAGCGCTTTGCGGGTGAAGTCGCGGGCATAGCGGTCGGTTGCAGAAATGGCGTCAAGCATGTGCGCCAGCACGTTGACTTCGCTGGCTAGAGAGGCGTGCATGATCAGCTTTTTGCTGTTGTAGATCACGCTGTCCACGTCCGGCGCAGCGCCAATGAACCGCTGGTAAAAATTGGTAAAACTGCGCTCGTTTCGGCGATCGATGAACAATCCGTTTACTAAAGTCGTGAAATCATATCCTGACGTGCCGTCAACCGGCCATTCGCGCGGAAGATCTTCTCCGGGCTCCAGGATTTTTTCCACTACTGTGTAAAGCAATGCTCGGCGGTTCAGCCAGTCATGCTGGCCAAAGGTCTGCTGAATATCCAACTCAATGCCGTTTTCCGCCAGCGGCGGACGCGCCGTGGCGCCCCCGCACTGGCTGGCGGCATAAAGCATTTGCAGCCGCAACATATATTGCCGGGGATTTAGCAGGCCGTCGCAGTGGTCAATGCGAAGGCCCTGGACCATGTCATCGGCCAGCAGATGCCGCAGAAGCTGATGCGTGGCGGCAAACACCCGCGGGTTTTCCATGCTCAGGCCAATGAGGTCGTTTACGTCAAAAAACCGGCGGTAGTTAATCTCTTCTCCGGAAACGCGCCAGTTAGCCAGCCGGTAGACCTGCGCTTCAAGGATCCGATGCAGCGCGTCGAAGCTGCGCGGATCGCCGGGTGTTCCATTGATCATTCCGACGGCTTTCTGGGCCAGAGATTTTACGTCGTCCGATTTTTCCAGCAGCTCTTTTAAGGCACGCGCGAAAGTAGGAATGGCGCGACGGCGCTGGCGAACCAGTTCGCCATCTGTGGCGCTGTGCAGCGGCAAATTACGCAGGCCCCCAAGAAGGCTGCGCAACTCCTGCGGCAATTCATTTGCCAGTGGCTCAAAGATCATGGGAATAGTCTGGGGATCGAGCGGCAGGAGTTTGTCAAAATACTCAATATGAAAGCCATTTTCATCCGTGACCAGCTTGATGTGCCCCGACTCAAGCTCCGCGCCATATTGGTCGCCAAGTATCGGTAACAGCAGTTTGTTGTGAAGCTCGGGCTTAACCGGATCCCAGTCAAGATCAAAGAATTCAGCGAACTCTGATGCGCGGCCACTGCTCAATACGTCCCACCACCACGGGTTGGTTCCAGGACCGATTCCCATGTGATTGGGCACAATATCCAGGACCTGGCCCATGCCATAATTTTTGAGCTCGCTGACCAGCTCCTGCAGCTCTTCATAGCTGCCGACCTCAGGATTCAACTGGTTATGGTCAGTAATGTCATAGCCATGCAAGCTGCCGGTACGAGCTTTCAATATGGGCGAGGAATAAATGTGCGAAATGCCCAGCGCGTGAAGATAACCAACCAGCCGCCGCGCATTTTCAAAGCGAAATCCGGCATTGAATTGCAGACGGTAAGTGGAGAGCGGCTTGGCATTGCGCTTCTCTGAGGCCAAACGATCAAGGCACTCTGAAATTCCGCTCGATTCCGGCGTTAAAACTGCTGGATTGGCTCGCATGGGTATCAATGCCGCAGGAAGCTTGTAGGGACAGAAATCTCCCCTTTGCTTTGATGCCATAATTCAACTGTGTGGCAGCCAGCAAGCGGACTTTGCTAAATTAGCCGGAACAGATGAAAATAGAAGCTTGGGAATTAAGGAGCCATTTCAGCACATGCCAGCAACCGGTGAACTGATTCGAATGATGAATTACGTGGATGATATTGCCGCCACGCTGCGTCGCATCGTTGTAGGAATTTCCACCATGACCCCCGAAGAACGCAAGCGGCTGGCCGATTACATGCGCAGCTCAGATCCCAGCTTTATGAAGACACTGGAGAGCCTGGATAAAGGCTAGCTCCGTGGCCGAAATCCGGACTATTGCGGTCATTGGGGCCGGCGTTCCTGGCCGCGTTATTGCTCTTGCCTCTGCACTGGGTGGTTACCGCACCATCGTGGAAGATATTCTTCCCTCCAGTTTGCGCAACGCCGAATCAGAAATACGAGCCCAACTCAGCAGGTTTTCCGCCTTGGGAAGGGTGCCGGTGGAGCTAGCCGAAGCCGCTTTCCAGCAGCTTGAGTATGCTTCCACTGTGGCAGAGGCCGCGCGTGAAGCCGATCTGGTGATTGAATCAGTCCCTGACGAACTGGAATCGAAAATCGAGATTTTTACTCTGCTCGATAAAATCTGCAAGCCGGACACCATTCTGGCGTCCAACACTTCATCCCTAAGCGTGACAGAGATTGCTTCAGTGACTTATCGCGCCAAAAAGATTCTGGGAATGCGTTTTACGTTGCCGCTTCGCGAAAGGGATATCCTGCAGCTGGTTCGCGCCCGCGAAACTGATGACGAAACCATCGCGGCCTGTACTCTTGCCGGACGTCGAATGGGCAAGCAAGTTGTCTTAGTTGAGGAACACGCCAGCCAATCGACGTAGGACCAATCTTTATGTTTTCCGCCGCATCAGCCTGAGGTCAGAAAGATAGATATCCAGCGGGTTCAGCCCAATAATTCCATGCTGTTCCGCGCTTTCCTTGCGCGCGTTTTCCAGCCACAAATCCTGGCTTTGCAACTTTTCCGCAACCCTGGCCACACGCCGGCGCAAATACCTCAGATCGCACGGCTTCGTCAGATAGTCGTCTGCGCCGGCCTCATAGGCTGCCTGGATATCCTGTGGTTCTTCTCTTGAAGTAATCAGGATCACATACGGAACGGTGCGCATGTTCGTGCGGGCCCAGCGGCAAACATCAATGCCCGTCATTCTGGGCATGTCCCAATCCAAAATGCAAATATCCACGCTGCGCGTTTCCAGCAACTCGCGCGCGCCGCCGCCATCCACCGCAGAGACCAATTGGTAACCCCATTGCACCACCGAGCGCTCCAGCACCATGCGGCAAAGCAAATCATCTTCAGCGACGAGGATCGTGAGAGGTTTCATATAACCTTTTATCGACTGTATATGCCCACACTTTAACAAATCCCCTAACCCGGACACGACATTACGTTAGTTTCCAATTTCCCAAATCGGAGCCATCAACAGGGCAGTTTTATACACATGAAAGGATAAAAATCGTCAAATAAATCTGCTGCGGAGGCCAATTTTTTCACCGATTCCCGCCACGCACCCCGTTTTGGACACAAAAGGAAGGGCGCAGTTTTTATCCTGCGCCCGATGTCTTGCTAGTAATCGCCCGCCGATTTCAGTTTGCTGCCGGCTTGCTGCCGCCCATCGCGGGCAACGGCAGCCTGCCATCCGCACCGCTGGTCAGCGCCACAAATTGCGGGTCCTGATACAGTGACGCAAACACCGCATCCACGCGCGCTTCCATCATCTCTTTGCTGCGTACGGACTGATACCGCTCATATTCAAAGAAATGGCGTTTCAGCAGAGACAGGGCTTTGTCTTTCTGGCCCAACTGCGCGTAAATCGCGGCCAGATTATACGAAGCGCAAAGAATGGCTTCATTGTCTTTGGCGATCTTCAGCGCTTCGTCGCCATGTCCATTTCCAGCCATAAAGGCCGCGGCAAAGATCAGGTTAAAAGGCTCCTTTGGATCAAGCGCCAGCGCCTTGCGCGTGTATTGGTCAGCCTTTACCTTGTCGCCTTCTGAGTTCCAATAGACAGCCAAATTCCTATAGGCCAGCGCCAGCGGAAACTCCTGCGTTGAGGCTTCCATCAAACCCAGGCCTTTCTTGAAGTCGCCTTCATGGATCGTCATTTTGCCCAGCCCATGCAGAGCCACGGCGCGCGAGAGCGGATCAGCCGGCATTGCCAGGATCTGGTTAAACGTCACGCGGGCTTTGTCCCATTCGCCCGTATGGTGCCGGTACAACTCACCCAGATAGCGCAGCGGCGTTGGATCATTGGGATCAAGATTGTGCGCTGCCGTATAAAACTTCTGCGCAACTGTGTACTTCGCATCATTCTCTGCGTTCAGGCCCGCCGACATCGTTTTCTGTATCTTCGCGCTCACCGCCGGATCAAAATTCGGTCCGTCCGGCATCGCCTCAGCGTTCAGGTCAGTTACGCCCAGCTTCTTGAGTTCTTTTACCGCATCTTTAGCCTTGCCGGGGAACATGCATTTCTGCTCCACCACCTGCTTCAGCTCGGCAATCGCGGACTGGCTGTCGCCTGCCTTGGCTTTTGATTTGGCGCTCTCCATCTTTTCTTTCACCGCGGACTCGCGCTTCTTCATCTCGCTCTCAACCACTTTTTCCACGTCGCCTACGTTGAGCTTGCCATTCTTGTCCGCGACTTTGTTTACTACCGTACCATCGGCCTGCACCAGCAATGCCACCGGCAGCTTTCCGTCAGGGACATACTTCTGCCCCAGAGCCGTGCGGGAATCCACTATGCCCATGGTCACGCACTGGCCGGAATAAAGTTGCAGCGTGCGCGACTCGCGCAGGCTGGACTTCTCAAGCTCATTCTGGTTCGCCGGGAACCAGTACACCGCCAGGCCCTCTTTCACCGTGTCTTCTGGCTTAATCAGCTTCCACGGCACCTGGTAGGTCTGCTGGTTGGCCGTGCCCCCGCCCATTCCTCCCATGCCGCCGCCCCCACCGCCTCCGCAGGTGGCCCATGTTTGCGGGACCAGGAACACATAGATCATCACAAGGCAGAGTGCGCGCTGAATCAGTGGTGTTTTCATGGGGCAAATTATAGCAGCAGAGATGCTCTGTCTTTTCGTTCGCAAGGACGAAACGCTTATGGCCTATCGCTTATGGTCAATCGCGCTTACTAATCTTCCGTTGTCTCCGCGCCCAGTCTGAAGAATGTCTATCCATGTGGATTTTTGATACATTCGCTTGTTTGCCCATTGCGTAAGGAGAGTCCCTGATGAAAGCCATCCGTTTCCACGAATTTGGCGGGCCAGAAGTCCTGAAATATGAAGACGTGCCGGACGTCAAGCCACGTAAAGACCAGGTGCTGGTGAAGGTGAAAGCGTGCGCGCTGAACCATCTGGATCTTTTCATCCGCAAGGGATTACCGGGCGTGAAGTTGCCGCATATCAACGGGAGTGACGTTTCCGGCGACATCGCCGAGGTGGGCGAATACATTATGGATTTAAAAGCCGGACAGCGCGTGCTGCTGGCCCCCATGACTTTTTGCGGCGTTTGTCCAAAATGCACGGAAGGCCAGCAGAACTTCTGCCCGCAGTTTAGCGTGCTGGGATACTTGAATGACGGCGGCAATTGTGAGTACATCGCTGTACCGCGCGTAAGCGTGCTTCCAATCCCGGAAGAGCTTACCTATGATGAAGCGGCTTCTCTGCCGCTGGTTTCTTTGACAGCGTGGCACATGCTGGTAAGCCGATGCGGCATTAAGCCGGGAGATACGGTTCTGGTGCTCGGCGGCGGATCAGGGATTGGAAGCATTGCCATCCAGATATGCAAGATGTTTGGCGCAACCTGCATTGCCACGGCGGGCGATGAGAGCAAGCTCGACCAATGCAAAGACCTGGGCGCCGACCATGTAATCAACCATTACAAACAGAAAATTGCGGATGAAGTAAAGAAGATTACCAATCGCGAGATGTGCGACATTGTTTTTGAGCACGTAGGCAAAGCTACATGGCAGGAGAGCATGAAGTCTCTCAAGCCGGGCGGCAAGCTGGTGACGTGCGGCGCCACCACTGGGCCGGAAGCCAGCTTCGATATCAGGTTTCTGTTTGCCCGCCAGCTTTCATTTCTGGGTTCCTTCATGGGCACGATGGGCGATTTCCATGAAGTGATGAAGCATATTTTTACCGGCAAAATCAAACCGGTGGTGGACAAGAGCTTTCCCATGCGCGAAGCGGTGGCGGCGCATCAGCGGCTGGAAAAAAGCGAGCAATTTGGCAAGGTGATTTTGAATCCGTAAAAGCCGCGGTTTTGCCCAAGATCCCAGGAGTGAAACAAGACGTATGAGCAGTCCGACAGGACCGATTTTTTCTGCCAATGATCTTTTTTCTGCCAATGATCTATGGCGGATGTTGTTCGGAGTGCTGATCACGGCGGCGGGCGCCATGGCCTGTCTGCTCTTCGTCGCACGCCTAAAGCGCAGAGATTATGCTCTGGTCTATTTCGGTCTCGGATCACTGCTCTATGGCGTTCGGCTCTTTATCAGCGGGTCGGCAGGTTACATGCATCACCAATGGGACACGTTGGATCCGGTGATATCGCTGGTCATCATCATTCCGTTTTTTCTTTTTTTTGTGGAGACGCTGGGTGCGCGCTGGAAGAAATCTGCTCCCTGGGTTGTAGGTTTATTGTTGGCCGTAGCAGTGTTTGGTCTCACCAACCTTTTGCTCGACCGCAATCGGGCACTGGTTGGAACAATGATAAACCTGATGGCATTGATTGCGATTCCGCTTTTCCTCGTCATGCTGTTTGTGCCATTGCGTTCTTCGGGCCATGATCAGACGATCCTTCGTGCCGGTTTCCTGATTTTTATCCTGTTTGCTTTGTACACAAACCTGGTGAATGTGTCGATTTTGCCGGGGGCCAGCGATATAGAGTTTGTCGGCTTTGTTTTTCTGCTGGCCTGCCTAGGCTATGTTGCGGCCAGCCGGACGCAACGCAATGAAGAGCGTCTGCTGGCTCTGAATAATGAAATGGAGATTGCCCGCGGCATTCAGTCGGGGTTGCTACCGGAGAAAAACTTCTCAGTGGCTGGCCTGGCAACAGCCAGCAGGTATGTGCCTGCCAGCTCTGTTGCCGGTGATTTTTATGACTTCCTGCCGAAAGATCATGGTCTAGGCGTATTGATTGCGGACGTTTCAGGCCACGGCGTGCCTGCGGCTTTGTCAGCCTCCATGGTGAAGGTTGCCGCCCGCGCACAGCGCGAGTGGGCCGATGAGCCTGCGCGCGTGCTCACCGGTCTGAATGGCGTGCTCTGCGGCAATCTTCAGGGGCAGTTTGTGACTGCCGGCTATTTGTTTCTTGATCCCCGGCGCGGCGCGCTGGCATATGCAGGCGCTGGACATCCACCGCTGCTGGCGTGGCGCGGAAAGGAGAAAAAGGTTGAGTCCATGGAAGAAAACGGATTGATGTTGGGACTCTTTCCGGAAGGCATTTTATAAATGCGTGACCGCCGCGCTGGAACCGGGCGACCGCTTTCTTCTATACACTGACGGAATTACAGAAGCCCCCAGCCCAGTAGGAGAGGAATTTGGCATGGAACGGCTCAAGAATTTTCTGGCGCAAAATGCCGGGAGATCCGAGCAGGAATTCTGCGATGCCATGGTCAGGGAAATAGCTGCGTGGTGTGGACCCAGCGAAGAACACCACGATGACCTTACGCTGATTGTGGTCGATTACAAGGCTGCGTGAAACACGAATGACAACAACCGCACAAAAATTCGCTTCCTGGGAAAAGCAGCAAAACCGCTTTTTCTCTGGTCCCGCGCTTGTGCTTTATGTTGTTGCGGTTGAATTGTTACTGCATTTATCCACCATCACGCGTTATGGAATTTTCCGCGATGAAATGTATTACGTGGCTTGCTCCCACCATATGGCCTGGGGATACGTAGACCATCCGCCATTCACGGTATGGGGCGCATGGCTTGGCACACATCTATTTGGAAATAACGCATTCGGGGTACGCCTGCTGCCAATCCTGACAGGCGGGGCCGTGGTGTGGCTGACCGGAAAACTTACGCGAGAGATGGGCGGAAGCCGCTTTGCCCAGGCCATGGCTGCGTTTGCCGTGGTGGTGGTCCCAATTTATCTGGTTGGTTTTTCATGGTTAACGGACAACATCTTTGAACAAATCATCTGGCTGGGCTGTATCTGGTGCGTGGTTCGGGCCATTAATACTGGCGACGCGCGCCATTGGCTCTGGTTCGGCATCCTGGCTGGGTTTGGGTTTGAGAATAAATATTCCATCGCTTTTCTGCTGCTTGGCCTGCTGGCTGGAGTAATACTCACACCGCAACGTCACTTCTTGAAGAGCAGATATTTATGGCTGGGCGTACTGGCCTGCGGGCTCATTGCCCTTCCGAATTTGCTGTGGCAGGCGCATTACCATTTTCCATTCCTTGAATTGATCCACAACATACGGATGAGCAATCGTGACGTAGTGCGCGGCCCTGTAGCGTTCATTGCAGATCAAGCGTTTATTATGAATCCCATCCTTTTTCCGCTGTGGCTTGGCGGCCTTGTATGGTTGCTGGTTCCACGCAAATCCAGCAGCCTCGAAGAAGGTGGAGAAGTTAAATCCCTGGATCAGACCACACGTTACCGGCTTTTCGGGTGGACGTATCTTGTGGTCTTAATCGCTTTTATCGCTCTCAAAGCCAAAAATTATTACGTGACGCCTATCTATCCCATGTTGTTCGCGGCGGGAGCCATCGGATTTGAGCGCATAACTAGCGCCCGGCGCTTTGGCGCCTGGACCAGAGCTGTCTATATGGGACTGGTGATCCTTGTGAGCATTTTGCTCCTTCCCATGTCGGTACCGGTGCTGTCACCGGAAAACTACATTCGCTATGAGAAGGCAATAGGCCTGGCACCGCCGGAGTTTGAGCACGAACCTAACGGTCCGCTGCCGCAGTGGTATGCCGACCAGTTCGGCTGGCCGGAGATGGTAGAGAAAGTTGCGCGGGTTTATAACAGTCTTCCCCAAGAAGAGCGTGCCCGCACCGCAATTTTTTCTAATGGCTGGGGTGAAGCGGCGGCAGTGGATTTTTATGGCCCAAAGTACGGCTTGCCTCAGGCCATCAGCAAGCACAACAGTTACTGGATATGGGGACCGGGCAAATATGACGGAAGCACTATGATCATTCTGCGCAGTAATGGGCGGCATGATCGCGAATTTTTCCAAAGCGTCCAGGCTGTTGCGCACGTGGAGCATCCGTATGCCCGGCGAGATGAATTTTTCGATATCCTGCTCTGCCGTGGGCCCAAAGCAAAATTGCAGGATATCTGGCCGAAATTGAAGCAATTTGATTAGACGGGCTTCTACCCAGTTTGTGGCATCCTTTGCAGATTGTTTTTCAGCATCAGAAAACAGACCGTTTTCTCGATGATCTGGGAATTGGTAACTTGATCGATAATCCAAAGGGCTCTCTCGCCTCCAGCAATTGCTGCAATCCCATGTAAATAATCGCAGCTGAACTTTGCAGAAAGGGAAATCCAGCTAAATCCCGTTCTTGTTTTTGACAGCTCAGAAAGGAGCCCGGTCCGCGCATGACTAAATTGTTACAACATATATTAATCGGGGCTATTGCTGTCTTTTGGTTTGAAGCACTTGTTGCCGCTCCAATCGCCGGACAAGAAATCCCTCAGAAGACTTTGCCGTGTGCAAATCCGGAGTCAGCCTCACGACTATTGATTAAGAAGCAAATTAATGCCAGTTGTGAGGTGATTCCCTTTGACCGATTACAAAATAAGATCAACAAGCAAGCGCCAGATGATGCATATGCAGATGTTGTGGAGCGCCGCGATATTGTCGAAAGCATCAAAAGTTCTAAAGTTCTAATTTCAGGCTCTCTATTACGGGTCAAACTTGCTGGTTACAGCCCTGAAAGTTGCGAGGCGTATGACTGGAAGATTGTTGCGCAAGGGAAAGAGTCACCCAGTGTAGTCATTTACGGAGCTTCCGATGTCGGTGCAGGAATGTGTGGTAAAAATGAGAGCGGCGCTACATTCCTTGTAGCAATACCTTTGGATGCGATTTGGGCCGAAATCACGCCGTTCATCGCTAGAAATCATGACCCGATGCATAAAGGACCAAGTGCTGCACCGAGTGCGCAGAATCCTGCTTCAAGCCCCAAAAACTGTAATGGTGAGGATGATCCTTCGGCGACGAGCACAATAGAGCCATGCGATCGCAATGATTGGCCTGTTCGCTGGCTTTATAACACTGCATTTCTGTTTTATAACCCCTTTACTCAACCTGGCTCGGCGCAGGGAACTATTTCTGTGTCACCTGTACTCGGCGGAGGAAGTCAAAAACTGAGCTACGACTTGCAATTTAATCCAATAGTTCATATACCGGGAGGCTGGATTGGGTTACCGGTTACGTTCGAAAAGGACAGCAATGTCAAGGCGAACTTGGATTCGCTGACAATGGGGCTGAGCTATGAAGTGAGATTTGTTAAAACGCCAAATTGGGCAATAGTGGGGGATCCTGATCGCTTTACAATCCGCAAGCCTCAACTTCAATTCAGAATAGGTCCGGAACTTGCGCCGACCAGTCCGCGCGATCTTAATTTAATGGGTGGTATCACGCTGAGAGTGCCGTTTGCTTTCAGCTTCCACCGTCAGCCCTCCTCCGTAACATTCTTCCCTGTACTTGGAATTGAAGATGGCCAAAACATTAAATCTCATCTGGTTGTCTCAGACACCATCATCCGCGGTGTTGCTGGAGCGGACGCCAGCTTCCGATGGCCCTTTGATCTAACACACAATTTTTTTGGTGATAAGCCGGTCACAATTGACTACTCGTATCGCATGCGCTGGCTTGCAAATGATGAACCAATGACGGATGTTGCAGATGGTGGGAGCGAGATAGTATCACATCGCCGGCATTCATATTGGCGCAGCTCTCTGAATGCGCCACTCTCAGCGAACTTTCAGTTTAAGTTAACTGTGCAACACGGAAGTCTGCCGCCAGATTTTCGGATACTAGATTATAGTTTGAATCTTGGACTTACTTTTACCAACCCCGGAACTACAGAACACTAGATAGCAAGTGGCTAAAAACAAATTATCTCTGCGACATCGCCCATACGGATTATTCCCGGCGCAATCACTGAGCTATCCAAGGCCATGCTGCCATCCAGTTCATGGATGATTCGCTGCAACACTGATGGGTCCTGTGCTTGTGTATCGGGATGGAAAGTGGTCATCACGCAACGGTCGCGAAGTTTCTCCATGCGAATGCAGACATCGCCGATGACCAGCACTCGTCCCGGCCATTTACGCTCTTCGAGATCTGGAACATCGGCAAGGAGAATGTTTGGACGGAGGCGGCGATGGTCGATATTCAGATAACGTACGGCGCCGTCTGTGGCGACAAGCAAAGGCAGAACGTCAAAAGCTTGCGGCGCAGGTATTTGCTCCAGTGTGACTGGTTCGCCCGCAGCTTCCTGGATCAGTTGCAATGCCTCGGCTGAATCCCAGCGATGGCCATTAATTGTGGACGCGCCATCAGCGCCAATGGAGCCCTGCAGGCCCAGCAGCTTTGGCCGTGTACGCGAAGTAAGAAAGCGCCCATTGATGGCGCGGATCACCGCCACTTGCCGGTCACCCGGTATGCCAAAGCTGGCGATTTCCGCTTCAATAAGCCGCTCGCCTTTAAGACTCTTAACCGGATAGCGCCAGATTTCAGCAACATGCATGGAGATATGTTGATGGAACTGTAAGCATGCAGGATTCAATCATCGTGGAGAAATGTTTATGCGCTTTTCTTTGCCACCAGCACACCTACGGGAAAGCTGTAATAAATCTTTCCATCTTCCTGCCGCGTGTTGAGATCAAGAGTGTCAGCAGGAATTGAGTCAGCAAAAATCTTGCGCAGACGATCCGCATCGCCTTCATTTGGGAATGACCGAGCCAACAGATCTTCCAGTTCGCCTTCCATGCGGTAATGGTTGATCTGCGGCGAGCCAAGGCCAGCGCGTTGAAACAGGTCGCGCAGTTCGTCAACAGGCAGAGCCCGAACGTGGGAGGGATCGCGCAGCTTCTCTGCGGCATTGAGCGCGGCAGCTTTCCCGGGCAGAGGCGACATATCCGCCACCACAACTCGACCGTCCGGCTTACAGACACGCTTCATCTCGTTGAGAGCGGCTAACGGATCTTGCAAATGATGAAAGGCGAAACGAGAGCTGACGATGGAAAATTGCGCGTCTGGGGAGGGAAGCGAGTAGACATCGCCAGGCTGCCAGCTTACGTTGCTGAGGCCCTGCTCCTGCAGGGTTTTACGCGCTTGTTCCAGCATGGCCGGAGTCATATCCAAGCCAGTGGCGTGCCGGGCAACGTGCGCAAAGGCACAGGCCAGCAGACCGGGGCCGCAAGCCACGTCCAGAACGGTATCCTCCGGGCCGGTTTCAGCCCACTGCACAATGCGGTCCAGTGCTTCCTGATTGCGGATGGCTGGGGCGGCAGCAAATGGGGCTGCCTGGCGGGTGAACTGGTCAAGAATGCGGGAGTGATGGCTCAAATCCACGCTCATTATCATACGACCGGCCATGGCCGTCGCGAGGGTTTTGTTAGCATTAAGATGAGATGCCTAAGGAGACAAAACTCATACGCGAAGATGAGCAGCTTAAGGACATAGTCCCTCATGCTCTCTATACTCCCGCCGACCTGGAAGGCTGGGAATATGACGCGGATGCAGGCTATCCCGGAGAGTTTCCGTTTACCCGGGGCGTGCAGGCCACCATGTATCGCGGCCGCCTATGGACCATGCGCCAATATGCCGGCATGGGCGATGCCGAGGAATCCAACAAACGCTACAAATATCTTCTCGCGCATGGCACCACTGGGCTTTCCGTGGCCTTTGACCTGCCGACGCAGATCGGCATGGACTCTGACCATGCCATGGCCGCTGGTGAAGTGGGCAAGGTAGGCGTGGCCATTGACTCCATTGAGGACATGGAGCGGCTTTTTGCCGGCATTAATCTGGAAAAGATTTCTACTTCCATGACCATTAACGCCAGCGCGGCCATTCTGCTGGCGCTGTATATTGCGGTGACCAAGCGCTCTGGTTCCGACGTGAAAAAGTTGAGCGGCACCGTGCAGAATGACATCCTGAAGGAGTACATTGCGCGCGGAACATATATCTACCCGCCGCGACAAGCCCTGCGCATTATCACAGACATGTTTGCCTACGCCAACGAACATGTGCCGGAGTGGAACCCGATTTCAATTTCCGGCTATCACATGCGTGAAGCAGGCTGCACCGCCTTGCAGGAAGTTGCGTTTACGCTGGCCAATGCTATCGCGTATGTGGATGCAGCCTTGAGTGCGGGCCTTGACGTGGACAAGTTCGCGCCTCGCCTCTCATTCTTTTTCAATGCGCACAATAACTTTCTGGAAGAAGTAGCCAAGTTCCGCGCCGCCCGGCGCATGTGGGCGCGAATCATGCAGGAACGCTTTCACGCAAAAAATCCGCGATCGCTGATGCTGCGCTTCCATACGCAGACTGCTGGCTCAACTCTTACCGCGCAGCAACCGGAAAATAACATTGTGCGCACGGCCATGCAGGCGCTGGCGGCTGTGCTGGGTGGAACGCAGTCATTGCATACCAATGGATTTGATGAGGCCCTGGGGCTGCCGACGGAAGAGGCTGCGCGGATCGCGCTGCGCACGCAGCAAATCGTGGGCTATGAAACCGGAGCGGCCAATACCGTTGATCCACTGGCGGGATCGTACTATATCGAGTCGCTGACGAATGAGATTGAAAAGCGCGCGCAGCTTTATCTGGAGAAGATAGAAACGCTGGGCGGAACGCTCCGCGCCATCGAACAGGGCTACATCCAGCAGGAGATACAGAACGCTGCGTACGATTTCCAGCAGGGCGTGGACCGCCTGGAGAACGTAGTGGTCGGCGTGAACCGGTTCCAGACCGAAGGAGAAAAATCAGTGCCGGTGCTGCGCATTGACGAGGCGCTGGAAGGCCGGCAGGTGGAGCGTGTACGAGCCCTGCGTCAGCGTCGCGACAAATCTAAATGGGAGTCAGCCATTCGCGGTGTGGAAGATGCGGCGCGAGGCGAGCAGAACCTGATGCCGCACATCATTCATGCAGTGGAGAGCTATTGCACGGTCGGGGAAATTTCCGATGCGTTGCGCAGAGTGTTTGGGGAATATCAGGAGACCGTGGTGATTTAACTTCTTAACCACGAAAGGCGGAAAGATTTTTACCACAGAGGACACCCATTCGGCTTCCTTCGCAAACTCAGGAGCGCTCAGGGGAAGCTACGGAACATAAAGGTCAGAAAATGTTTGAACGATATGATTCTGGTTTGTCCGTCATTCGCTCGAGTGACTGCAATCCCGGGCTTCTTCATCACCGCCATTTGGCATCCGTGAAAAGTGGCGTCTCGTCCGAGAGTAACTCTTAACTTAGATACATTTTTTATAGCCGCGATGCGAGGCGCTTATACCCCGGCGCATCGATGGCAATCCGGTCGTGGTATTCTTCCATTAATTGCAGGAGCTTGCGTTTGCCGGTGCCGTTCTCGATCTCAACCCGCAACCGATTGAGCAGAATTTCGGCATACAGAGCGCTGTGATAGCTCCACGCCAGATAAGGACTTCTAGTCCAGATCGCCTGATGTAAACCGTTTCCCGAGCGTTCGAGCACGGAGATGAGAAGCTCCTGACCGTCCGCCACCAAGTTCATCCAATCACCGGCCCAGCGCTGCAAGACGTGATCTCGCTCAGTTCGCAGGGTCAACATCGCCCCAGAAAACTGCGCTGGAGCATAGATCTGGCCTGCGATTTTAACTCCCCGCGCTGCGGCTGCAGAGATTTCTGCGGCCAATTCGGAGACCAGGTTTGGAAAAAAGTCCAACAGAAGGACCCGTTTGGACGAAGCGATCATTCCTCGTGCCCGCTGAATCGTCTGCTCGCGCGAGCCGAGTCGGTATACGCGCTCATCCGGAGGAGGGGTTCCAGCGCTCAGTTGCCGCACTGCAGATCTGCGCTGTTTGCGCAGCTCGGTTTCCAGTTTGTCGAACAGTTCCGCAATCGGCGTTGCCTGATAGACCGCGGGGTCGCCATCCTCCACTAGAACTGCGCCCTTTTCGAGCAGCGATTCCAAAGCCTTGTACACGTTTGCGACCGGTTTTTTGAGGGCTTGAGCCACCTTATAGCCGGTTTGCCCAGGAGCCTGCAACAAGGCCACATAAGCTCGCTCTTCCAGGCAATTAAAGCCGAAGAGAGATAACTGACCGTCGAATGCATTTTTTCTCATGAATGCTAATTATGCCTCAGCTCTGGTGACAAATTTCTGCCGTCCTCGTCATAGTATTATACCTTGCTACTAGTAGCAGAGTTTTTTGGAGGAACATATGACGGCTAACTCGCGTTCTGGATGTCCTCGTCGGACACTTCCACTGTTCGGCATTTTTCTTTTTCTAGCAAACGTCGCATTAGTCTTTGCGCAATCCTCTGCCCGTCCGTCTCCGGTGGAAGTTGTGACCCCAAAGCCACCGACGGCGGTAGTGGTGGAGGGCAAGCGCGTGCTCATCTATGAGTTACATATCACGAACTTCGGACCTTCTGCGCTGGCGCTCACGGATATCCAGGTGTTTGCTTCAGGCAGCGAGAGCTCGACAAACGAGAAGGCGGGCGACAAATTAGCTGACTATAGCGGCTCGTCTCTTGCCGAACTACTTCGTCCGGTGGGTGAATCCTCGCAAATGGGTCAATCTTCACACCCCACTTCACCAAGCAGTCCTGGGCAACTCGACATTGGACACCGGGTGATTGTTTTTATGTATGTCACCGTTCCGGGAGATCTACGGGTATCTGCTCTGCGCCATCGATTCTTGTTTGACGTGGCCGACCCTGCACGCTCCAAAGGGACCCCGAACGATGAGTCTGCACTGGATGGCATCATAGTTCCGATTCTGCAGCAACCTCCGCTAGTGTTGGCGCCACCTTTCAAAGGCGGCGTGTGGCTCGCCGGGAACGGCGCTTCCAATACCTCTGTTCATCGCCGCTCTGTTATAGCAATTGATGGTCGGGCCTACATCTCCCAACGCTTCGCAATTGATTGGGTGTTGGTCGGCAAAAATGGCAATACTTTCCACGACTCACGTGAACGCAACGAGAATTTCTGGGCTTTTGGGCAGCCTGTGCTTGCGGTGGCTGATGGAGAAGTGACGGAGATTGTAGATGGCATTCCAGACAACGCTCCGGGAATACTTCCTGTGGTTACGGTGCAAAACATATTGGGTAACCACATCATTGTTCGCATCGCTGCGGATGCTTACGTCACGTTTGCACACTTGAAGCAAGGAAGCGTTGGTGTACGATTGCATCAGACAATCAAGCGCGGAGCCCAGCTCGCGCAAGTCGGCAACTCAGGCAATACTACCGGCGCACACCTGCACTTCCAGGTCACCGACGGCAATTCCGCTCTGGCTGCCGAAGGCATTCCATTCATCTTCGATAAATTCAGGTTCTTGGGTTTTGGCAAAGATTTTGAAGAAGACCATCACCCTGATCTTCCTAGGTCTCGAACGTTGCCTGCGGATGATTCGGTTGTGACCTTTCCCTAATTTAAAGACTAGTACATTGTACTTGTTCGCAATTTCTTTGCTTTTGGATCTACGCTATAGTCCCATAGCGCCTCAGGGCGTGAACGATTCTGGTCTTTGAGAATTTAGCCATTAGCTCTTAGCCATTAGCTTTAGCTAATTCAACCCCAAAACAATGCTAAAAAATAGCTTCGACCGTTCGGTCACCGTTCGGTCGAATGGCACTTTCACCTTTGTTTGCAACAAAAGTGCCTACCCCCGGTGGGGGTGAATAGGGATTTACCTTAGAAAAGCGGCTTTTAGCTCTTGGCCCTCAGCCAAAACCAAGACATCGGTGATCGGGGCAATGGGAAATCGGGACATGGGACATCGGGGAATGGGCGCAGCTCTAAACGAAGCCCCACGCGATTCCGACCGATGCGGCAGTGCTGAGCAGGTTGACCAGATCATTGTCCAGCCAGCCGCGCCGTTCGAAAATTGCTCCCAAGAGGCTGTCCACCAGAGTTCCTAAAAAGCCGGCAAGGATGATGATGGCAAGTTGGCGAACCGGGGCTAAACCCGTAACACCAGCGACCAGCGCTATAGCCGCCGCGCCCGCTAATGCTGCAATGGTCCCAAACAGGCTGAGTCCACCATCAGTACCGGCGGGAACGGATTTGAAATTTGTGATCAGCAGGGTTTTGCCGGGGAAAGCCATGCCGATTTCGCTTGAAGACGTATCAGCGGCAGCCTCGGCCAGAGCAGCCAGCGCGAGCACGGGCCATCCGGCGGGCGCAATGGCAACCACCAGAGCGGCGATGCCGAGATTTGCCATGGCTTGCGCGGCGGTGCGTCCGCCTGCGGGTTCAGCGGTGCGAAGCTGTTGTTTGCGCGCATAACCGACGCGGGTAGCAACCAGGGTAACGGCAAAAACGATGAGCAGCGCCAGAAACATCCGCAGGTCGCGGACGGCCATGATGAAAGCGACAGCCGAGCCGGCAAGCGATCCGCTGATGTTAACGCCACCTGCCAGCCATGCCAGGAGGGCGAATCCGGCAGTGATGGCAAGCGCGGCAAGGAAGCGGCGGCCATCGGCAGGAAATTCTGCGTGATGCAGGAATTCAAAGACCGCAAGAATGATGGCGGCAAAGCTGAGCGCCATGAGGTCAGAGATCCTGAATGAGCGCGGATTTGGCAGTTCCGTTCCTCCGTGGCCAGTGCTGCTGAATGGATAGCGGCCAAACAGGGCATTGGCGGCATCAAAGCGGCTGTCCGCATCGTAACAAGAAAGGGCTGCTGCAAGACAGGGCAGACCAAACTTAAGCTCTGGGGTGAACAATGGCGGCATCTGTCTGGACGGGGTATCTCTCTTTTGGACTCATCTCCATGCCGGTACGGCTCTTTTCCGGTGCGCGGGGCACGCGCGTGTCATTTCACATGCTGCATCGCGATGACAATACGCGGGTGAAGCAGCAGCTTTACTGTCCTACGGACGAGCGCGTGGTGGAACGCAATGAACTGGTAAAAGGCTATGAGTTCCGCAAAGGCGAATACATTGTGGTGGAACCGGAAGAGATCAAGAAGATCGAGCCCAAGACGGCGAAAGCGATGGAGATACTGGAATTTGTAAAGCAGAAAGAGATTGACCCAGTGTACTTTGAATCGTCTTATTACCTTGCGCCGGATGATGCAGCCAAAAAGCCTTACGCGCTGCTGGTAAAAGCGATGAAAGATACCGGCTACGTCGGCATTGCCAAACTGGCTATGCACAACCGCGAGTACACGGCATTTCTGCGTCCGTATGAAAAAGGGCTGATGCTGCACACCATGTATTACAAAGACGAATTACGGGAAGCGCCGGATTTTGGCACCACAGACGCCAGCCTGAAAGAAGGTGAAGTGAAGGTGGCCCACCAGTTGATTGAAGTCCTGGCCGCCAAGTGGGACCCCAGCAAATATTACGATACCTTTGAAGAGAACCTCAAAAAACTAATAAAAGCGCACATGGAAGGCAAACAGGTGGTGGCCATCGATAAAGGCAAGCCTCCTGCCGCACCGAAAGATTTAATGGCCGCGCTGAAGGAGAGTCTGGCCCAGATGGAAGGCAAGAAGAAAGGTCCGCAACGCGCGGAAGCAGCGCAGAGGGAATCTGAGGTTGAGATCAGAGGGAAGCAGAAGTCTGTGGCAGGAAGAAAGAAACCGGTCAAAAGGGCAGCGTAGGCAAAGGGAAGCGGGCAATATCTTTGCTGTACAATTAAATCTTCGCAATAAATGGCATGTTCTGCGTTCAAACCGGTAAGACCGGCGGAGATTTGATGAAGTCACGTTTCAAGATATTGTGGCTGTTGTGCTGCATAGGCCTTCTTATTTTGCTGGCGGCTGGCTGCAATGATACGTTGCGGCAATTTATTATCCCGGTTCCCCCACCCACGGGTGATCCCGGAACTCTGTCGCATGCAATTACGGTTTCGACAAACGTAGCGGACGCGAACGGCAGCGACATGCATATCGACGTTTCCGGCGATACGAGCGCCGGGGTTGTGCCTGTAGGGGTGAACCCGGTTTTTCTCGGCAAATCAACGAATCATGTTTTCGTGATCAATGCCGGAGATCCTAACCCTGTAGCGCCTGCGCCTGTGATTCCCCCGACCGTCTCAGTTTATGTTGCTTTGCTGCCGCAGGCGACCACGGTAAACACGGTAACTCTGCCGGCAACCGCAATTAACCCGGTGGCAGGCGCGACCAACAGTGCAGGCGATATTTATATTGCCAACCAGGGCAGCAATAATGTCAGCCATATCTCAAATGCTGTTCTGGCTGTGCTTGACACTATTCCGGTTGGAACGCAGCCAGTGGCGATTGCCGGAAATTCAGCGAACAATAAGATTTTTGTGGTCAATAATGGCAGCAACGACGTGACGGAAATTTCCACTATTGATAACACTGTCCTGAAAACCATTCCGGTGGGAGCCAGCCCCGTTTGGGCTGTGATGAGCACGGATGGCTTATTTGTGTTTGTGGTTAACCAGGGCGATGGAACGGTGAGCGTGATTGATGCGTCGCTTGATATCGTTCTGCCCTGTGATCTTGGACCGTCTTGCCCGTCTGGCAATGCCATCAAAGTCGGCTTGACGGCGTCGCCTTCGCCCAACTTTGCCTTCTATGAACCAACCTTGAAGCGCGTTTACGTGAGCAACACGGGCGAAGGCACGATTACAGTAATCAAGGCCAATGGTCTTGATCTGGGCTCAGTACCGCAGGTATTGCCGGCGAAGCTGAAAGATATTCCGGTTTCCGGTAATCCTACTTCGGTCACCGCCCTTCCGGACGGCACCAGGGCTTATGCTGCGCTGGGAAATTGTCCGGCGGGCGTGAACCATGTAACGCTTCTTACCCAGCTTGCCAGTTGCAACGGCAATCTGGTGAGCGTGATTGATGCTGTAGCGCTGGCAGAAAAAAAGACAATTCCTGTGGGAATTGGCGCGGTATCGATTGACGCTTCTAATGACGGCTCGCGTGTATTTGTAGCCAATGCGCAGGACAGCGTGACCGATACAACAGGAACTCATGTCGCCGGTACGATTTCTGATATCAGTACGAATACGGATACAGAAGTAATGCGCAAGCTGGCGCCACAGCAAGATCCCCGTTGCGTGGCAAGCACAACGGTTTTTTGTCCGGTACAGACCCCATTTATGGTGCGAACTTTCCCATAAGGAGTGCACAAAAAGGGCAGATCAAGAGCTTCACCGGCGCTTGCGCTTACGAAGGAAGTTTAGCCTTGCCCTGATCGTGACGATCCCGATTCCTGCAGCCTATTTAAGCTCAGCCCGGTTCACAAGACGGAGCTATATGCGGCTCTTGGCCTGTTTCTCTACAGGTTGTAGGGAACCTTGAGGCACTGCGTAGCCGATCCTCCGCCTTCGCAAAAGGACAGTTGGGCTGTTGGCAGTCTGATGCGCTTCGGTTCAGGATGACACGTAGAGGAGGATGCGTAGAGAGACACATAGAAAAAAGGTTCCAGCGCGAATGAGCTGAGCGGCAATGAAGCGGAATGAGTTTTTCAAATCTTAACGGCGCTAAGCTCGCGTCATCGGCCTGGGGCTAGTAAAATAAAGAGATACATGGCCCCAGCCCGGCCAGCAATTCAGCATTTATCCCATGGAGACCAGCAATGAGCGTAACCCCGCTTTCCCCACCTGAGACCAAAGCATCGATACAACCGCAACCAGGCACGCAATACGTATTCTTTTTTGGCGCCGGTAAGGCGGAAGGCAACGGCAAAATGAAAGACGAGCTAGGCGGCAAGGGCGCCGGCCTGGCAGAGATGACGAATGCCGGTCTGCCTGTGCCACCGGGATTCACGATTCAGACCGCCGGATGCCGGGAATACATGAAAACAGCCAAAGTCTCAGAAGCCTTGGAGCGGCAGATGGCCGCCGCGCTTGCCCGCCTGGAAGAACTGCAAAAGCAGAAGCTGGGGGCCGGCGAGAACCCGCTGCTGGTGAGCGTTCGCTCGGGCGCAAAGTTTTCTATGCCCGGCATGATGGATACCATCTTGAACTTGGGCCTGAATGACGAAAGCGTGCAGGCGCTGGCAAAGAAGAGCGGCAATGATCGCTTTGCTTATGACTCCTATCGTCGCCTGATCCAGATGTATGGCAGCGTGGTGCTGGAAATTCCCAAGCATGAATTTGAAGAAGTATTTGACGGCCTGAAGCACAAGCGCGGTGTGAAGCTGGATACCGAACTTACCGCAGCCGATCTGAAAGAAGTGATCACGCAGTACAAAGCTGTGGTGAAGAAGCATACCAACCAGGATTTTCCCCAGAATCCTGTCGACCAACTGATTGGCGCGCGCAATGCGGTTTTCCGCTCATGGAACAACGATCGCGCGAAGGTCTATCGCCGCATTAACAATATTTCTGACGATCTGGGAACAGCAGTCAACGTGCAAGCCATGGTGTTCGGCAATCTGGGCGAGACCAGCGGCACTGGCGTGGGCTTTACGCGCAACCCTGCCAATGGCGACAAAGAATTTTATGGCGAGTTCCTGATGAATGCTCAGGGTGAAGACGTGGTGGCCGGGATCCGCACGCCTGTGCACATCAGCGAATTGCAGAAATTGATGCCAAAAGTTTATGACCAGCTTCGCGACATTACGACACGGCTGGAAAATCATTATCGCGACATGCAGGATTTTGAGTTCACCATCCAGGAAGGCAAGCTCTACATGTTGCAGACACGCAACGGCAAGCGCACAGGACGTGCCGCTGTCCGCGTGGCGCTGGACATGGTGAAGGAAGGGCTGATCAAGAAAGAAGAAGCCATCTTCCGGGTTGAGCCGAACCAGCTTTATGACTTCCTGGTCCCCAAGCTCGACGAGCGTGGTGGAGCAGCAGAAGTTGTGGCCAAAGGCCTGCCGGCATCGCCCGGAGCAGCCGTTGGCAGGATCGTATTTACCGCGAATGACGCCGTGATTGCCGCCGGCACAGGAGCAAAGAAAAATCCTCTGATACTGGTGCGCGGCGAGACCACGCCGGAAGATATTCACGGCATGGAAGTGGTTGCCGGCATTTTGACTTCACGCGGAGGCATGACGAGCCACGCCGCCGTGGTCACGCGCGGCATGGGCAAGTGCTGCGTGGTGGGCGCGGGTGAAGTGGAAATTGACGAGAAGAAAAAGATCATGCGCGTGGGGTCGCACACATTCAAAGAAGGCGATTGGCTTTCACTGGATGGCACCACTGGCCGCGTGATCAAAGGCCAGCTTGGCACTGTTCCGGCGAAGCCTGATGATCCGGATTTGCAAACGTTGCTGGGATGGTCTGAGCCATTTCGCAAGCTCGGAGTTCGTGCCAACGCAGATATTCCGCGCGACGCCATTGCCGCCCGCAGCTTTGGCGCTGAAGGAATCGGCCTTTGCCGCACGGAGCACATGTTCTTTGCCGAAGACCGCATTGGCCACATGCGGGACATGATTCTGGCCCGCACGGAAGCCGAACGCAAAAAAGCTTTGGCCAAGCTGCTTCCTGTGCAGCGCGAAGATTTTGAAGGCGTATTCAAAGCGATGGATGGTTTCCCGGTTACCATCCGCCTGCTGGATCCGCCGCTGCATGAATTCCTGCCTCGGCGTGAAGAGCTGATGGTGGAAATTGCCCAGCTTGAAATCAAAGACCCGAAGTCGCCACGGCTCCAGGAAGCGCGCGAAGTATTGCGCCGGGTGGAAGAGCTGCACGAATTGAATCCAATGCTCGGCCATCGCGGCTGCCGGTTGGGCATTACTTATCCTGAGATTTCCGAGATGCAGGCACGGGCAATCTTTGAAGCCGCCGTGAATGTCTCCAAAGCTGGAGTGAAGGTGTTTCCTGAAGTCATGATTCCGCTGGTCAGCATGATGAAGGAGATGGAAAACCAGAGCGCCATCATCCGCAACGTTGCCGAGCAAGTTTTCAAAGAAAAGGGAACCAAGGTTGAGTACCTGGTGGGCACAATGATTGAGCTGCCGCGCGCATGCACGGTGGCCGACCAGATTGCCTCCGACGCTGAGTTCTTCAGCTTCGGAACTAATGATCTTACGCAGACAGCTTATGGTTTTTCACGCGACGACATCAGCAAATTCCTGCCGGCCTATATTGAGCGGGGCATTCTGAAGAGTGATCCATTTGCCACTATCGACCAGGAAGGCGTGGGCGAACTGATGGATATTGCGGTAAAGAAGGGACGCAAAACGCGCGCGAAGCTGAAGATCGGCATTTGCGGCGAACACGGCGGCGATCCCGCATCGGTTGAGTTCTGCCACAAATTGGGTTTGAACTATGTTTCCTGCTCACCGTACCGAGTGCTCACGGCACGGCTGGCTGCGGCGCAGGCGTCCGCGGCGGAAGAATTGAAGACAGAGGGCGGCAGAACGAAGTAACGCGGCAATGAACAAAATGCCTTGAACACAGAGAGATGCTCTTGGCTGTTTGTTGTTCAGCAGTCGTTTGGATATCAAAAAGTTCGGCTTTGGCGTTTGCGGATAGTGGCAAAAAGCTTGTCACTATCCGCTTGCTTCGTCACTTAAAGCGTATTCAGCAATTTCGACAATTTTCTAAACCCCATAATTTCTGGTTCAAATCCACCATCCGGGCTGGCTTAAAACCACCAATTGCTTTCCACGACAAGAGCAATAAGCATAAAAACAGTGATTTTTCAGTGCATGTTTTTGGCCCATTAACTGCATTAATGTTGTGCCCTGATTAATGCTCACATTATTATGGCGCGGAACTTTTAGGGAAAATATTGGTGCGGAGGACAGCTTGAAAGCGTTACAACAACCTTATAAAAAACATCGTCAGACTGTGGCCATGAAGGCCATCTTTGCAGCTTTATCAGTCGTGTGCCTTGCGGTGCTATCGGCTGGCGCCCAGAACACTGTGATGAGTCCATATCAGGGTGAAAGCGATGGCGTCCGCGTTGGCGGGAAGTGGGTTGAATTTCATTCTGAAGATAAAATGACTGCCGACAAGAAGGTCCGCTTTGAGCTTTTATCAGACAATTATTTGAGCACAAGCCCGGATTACAAGCCGAGAGTCGAACTGGTTTGCACCAATCACAAGTACACTTACGCGGACTTTAATCCCGGCATCCCGTTGGGACCGCCCAACCGTCCTGGCTTATGGGGACAGCCGCAGATTGAAGTTTTGGTCCGCATTGATGACACACACCACAATCACGGCTGGAACTGGATTCGTGGGCGCTTTCTCTCGATGGACAAAGGCACCGCCCGAGAGTTGATTGGGTCTCACATTTTCAAGGTGGAAATTCCGGGACGGAGAGGGCCTGAAATCGCTGAATTCTCACCTGCGGGCCTTGATCTCGCCCAGGTGAAGCAGGCTTGCGATCTGACTCCAAAGAAACCAAGCAAGAATTAGCGCGGGATAATTCGCACCGGCAATTGGGGAGAATGGCGTTTTATGCCGCTGCCGGTATCTCTTCATCTTCGGCCACTAAAGCTTCACCGCGTTGGCGAGTGGCTCGGGGAAGCAACGTCCGCAGTTTCATGCGCGCTTTGTGCAGTTGAGATTTGCTGTTACCTATGGAGCAGCCCAGCATTTCTGCGATCTCATTATGTTCGTAGCCTTCCACGTCATGCAGGACAAAAATAATCCGGTAACCCGGAGGCAGGCTGGCAATGGCGCGGTCTAAATTGATGCGATCAACAGAGCCGTGAAGAACGTCATCTCTCTTGCCAATATCTTTTTTGGGGCCATCTTCGGACTGCGGTTCCAGTGTCTCTTCCAGAGAAACTTCAGAGAGGCCTTTCTTGCGCCAGTGCATCAGGATCACATTCACTGACAGGCGGTGCAGCCACGTGGAGAAAGCGGATTCACCGCGAAACGATGCGATTTTGCGGTAGAGCTGAAGAAAAGCTTCCTGCGTGAAATCCTCAGCCTGTGCGAAGTTTCCTGTCATGCGCAGGCACAGGGAAAAAATGCGCCGTTTATGCCGGGCATAGAGGGCTTCAAAGCAAGCCACGTCGCCGGTCTGGGCTTTCTGGATCACTTCCGCCTCTGTCATGCCTTCAAACAGAATGGCAGATTTTTTCAGCCTAGTCTCACTTTTTGCGGAGACCGGCATGGTCTGGGGGAGGATTTGAGCGGGTTTCCGAAACACCATCGTTTGAGGCAAGGAATCTCTTTTCTTGGAAAGTGCTTCTATATCAGTTGATTATGATGCAGCTAAGTAGCTGGATGTTGCTTGATGCGGTCCTCTGGACAGCCGCTGCAAACAAAGGCGCGCTTTCCTTATCTTTGATGCAAATTGGCAAGACAACACGCGAAAAAAGATTTCTGCACCACCGCGTTCTTCCCTGATAAAACTGCTGCGGCAAAAAATGCTGGCTTATCCTGAGGGTTTCCATTGAAAATGATTCTCGTCTCTTTGTGCGTCTTGCGCTGTCAGGACTGCTGCTCTTCATTCCTTTCATCGAGGCAATGGGCGCATGTAACCCTTATACCTCCCAGACGCCGCACTCAAGTGCGCCAATTTGAGACACCAAACCTTCTTGACAAAAATTAAGTTAGTTTTCGCTTGCTTTCGCCTCTGGCGGGGACAATACTCTGACTCAACCAAGCCAGACGGGCAAGGGTCCGTTTGGCGGAATATTTTATGCGACCATCAGTCCTTTCTATTTCCGGGGAAAGGGTGTTGGCTCCTATCCGCAATGCCGTTCTGGCGCATGCTGGATATGGGGTAATACCAGTATCTTCTGTTGATGCTGCGTTAAAAGTCCTGCGCGTCCGGCATGTCTGTGCCATCCTAATCGGCAACTCCGTCTCTGTGCTGGATAGACGCCGTGTCTGCACCGAAGGGCATGACCGGCACGTGCCTTCTGTAGTGCTTGATCCCTATGATCAGGGCACCGAGGACCATTCTGAGATGCACGTAAATCCGCTCGACGGACCGGAAGCCTTTCTGGATGCGCTGGCAATACTGATGCAGCGCGATCATCATCATGTCTGACTAAGCGCTGCTAAAATCTAAGTTAATGCCGCGTCGTTCAAGTCAGAGCACTCTGGAATCCAAGTCCACACCAATTGGTCTTGATGTTCTCAATCAGGAGGTCATCGCCTGTACGCGCTGTCCGCGCCTGATTGCCCACTGCCGTAAAGTAGGTGAAATCAAGCGCCGTGCTTATCTGGATTGGGACTACTGGGCCAGACCGGTGCCCGGTTTTGGTGACCCCAATGCCCGCCTGCTGATTCTAGGCCTTGCTCCAGGCGCACATGGATCAAATCGCACAGGGCGGCCCTTCACGGGTGATGGCTCCGGCACTTTCATGTATCCGATCCTGCACAAAGCCGGATTTGCGTCACAGCCAACTGCCACGCATCGCGATGACGGCCTCCAATTGCTGGACGCATACATCACAGCCGCTGTGCGTTGCGCTCCGCCGGAAAACAAGCCATTGCCAGAGGAGATTGCCAATTGCGCCTCGCATCTTGACCGTGAATTCGCCGCGCTGACCAACGTAAAAGTAGTTGTGGTGCTGGGAAAGATTGCCTTTGACGCCTACCTGAATTATTTGATACGCGGCGGCGAACTTAAATCCAAGGCTGGGATTCTATTTGGCCACGGTGAGACCTATAAGCTGCCGAATGGCCGCACGCTGCTGTGCTCGTATCATCCTTCTTTGCAAAATACGCTGACGGGAAAGCTGACGGAGAAGATGTTCCTGGATGTTTTCAGGAAGGCGAGGCGGCTGGTTGGGTAAGCCCGGCAGGGGTTTTAGAAAAAGATGCCCTGCCGGAAGATGCTGCAAGTGACGCTCGCCTACTTGTTGCGACAAAAATTGATTGTCAGTCCTCATCCTTCGATGACACAGTAGCGCTCACTGCTCTGAGAGTGCTTTCTATCTTTAACTCAGGCAAATTGGCATTTTTCAATTGCTGATTCAGCGCCGGAATGTCTTTGGACTTGATCTGCTGCCAGCTTTGCATCAGTGGCGGTAATTGCTTTTCCAGTTCGCTTGCGGCAGCAGAGTCTTGGGCGGTGGGCGCAACATCAGCTTCCTGAAGCGCGCCGAGCAGAGCCAGATATCGCGCCCGCAGCAAGCCAAGGTTAGGGGGCTGATTACCAGCGCCTGGACGACGCGGCGCGCCCCCGCCGGCAACACTTTCCAGTTTTTGGTCAAGCGCCTTTATAGCCGCCAGTGGCTCACCCTGCGCCTGCTTTTGCAGGTCTTTAAGTTGTTTGCGCAGATTCGTTGCCTGCTCAACCGCTGGGGCCAGTGTCAAAAGCTGGTTGTAAAGCTGCTGTGACTGCTTGAACTGTTCCGCCAAGGCAGTTTGCGCAGTCTTGACGCGCGGATCCATTTTTATAGCGAGCGGTTGCGAATAGCTCTTGCCGTTCACCGTAAGAATGACAGTGTATTGGCCGGGTATTACCCAGGGGCCTGTGGGGGCAGGCGCAGTGTTGTGTGGCACAGCCGCGATAGGATATTCCGCTTCAAGGCCGGGAATGGAAGGGTAATGCATGTCCCACAGCCAGCGATGCATACCGGCAGCCGCTGACAGTACTTGCGGCGGACGCACCCAGTACGTGGGAATATTCAGCATGGGATCGATTGGATCTGGCTTATCAGCGCTGGAATATTTGCGGACCGTCTTGCCTGCGCCATCTTTAATTTCCAGCGTGACAGGGCCGCTGGCTGCGGTTTTGAGATAGTAGTCAATCACTGCGCCATCAGGAGGATTTTCTCCGGCAGGGAAGTCGGGAGGCAGAGGGGTGTCTGTATTCATGTCCCAGCGGACGCGCGTTGCGGTTTGCGGCTTAAAGAGAAATGCCTCAGCGGCAAGAGTTTTCTCATCGAGCTGGCGAAGTGCGGTGATGTCATCCAGAATCCAGAAGCCACGGCCGTGCGTTCCGACTGCAAGATCGTCATTTTTGACAATTACGTCGCGCACTGAGCTGGCAGGCATGTTGAGCCGCAAAGATTGCCAGTGGTCACCGTCGTCAAAGGAAATGTAGACCGCGCGCTCAGTCGCGGCGAACAGCAGCCCGCGGCGCACAGGATCTTCACGCACGGCATTCACATTTTCATTCGCGGGAATGCCGTTGACGATCTCCGTCCATGTCTTGCCGGAATCATGGGTGCGCAGAATATGCGGACGCAGATCATCAAGCCGCAGCGTGTTGATGGCCGCGTAAGCTGTCTGCGCGTCAAAGTGGCTGGCATCAATGACGGAAACTTTCTGGAACGGCTTCATGTCCGGTGGGGTAATCTCACTCCAATTCTTGCCGCCATCAATGGTGAGATGGATACGGCCATCGTCGGTGCCGGCCCAGAGGCGGTTGATGTCGAGCGGTGAAGGTGCAACGGCGTAGATCACGCCGCGCTGTGTGGGTTTGGCCGTCTCTTCATTGCGATATTCACCGACCGTTGCCGGCACATCAAACGTATGGCGTGTGAGATCAGGAGATATCTGCTGCCAGCTCTGACCTGCGTTCATCGTTTTCCAGAGCGTATTTGCCCCAAAGTAAAGCACGTGCGGATTGATGGGAGAAAATACAATAGGCGCGGTGCGCAGCACCCGGAAGTCCGGTCCGCGCAGAGGCTTGGGAATAACATTTTGCGCCTGGGCCGTGCGGCGATCATAACGGGTGAGCTTGCCGCCGAAAACAATGTCGGGATCAAGCGGGTCAGGAACTACATAGCCATATTCTTCCGCCGCCACCGGGTGCCACTCACGGATAGTAATCTCGCCATCATCGCCCCGGCTGGAGACGCATGCTGAGCCGCTTTCCTGCTGCCCGCTGCAAAGCCTATAGGGAAAAGCATTGTCAGCATTTACGTGGTACATCTGCGCCGTGGGCTGGTTGTACCATGAGCTCCAGGTCTCACCGCCATTCACCGTGACGATTGCGCCCTGGTCGCTGGCCAGAATAATAATTTCCGGATTGTTGGGGTTAATCCAGACGTTCTGGTAGTCGTCGCCGCCGGGAGCGCCGCGAAAGCCGGTCCATGTTTTGCCGCCGTCAGTGGATTTCCAGGTAACGGTGCTGGTGACAATGATGGTGTCAGGGTCTTTAGGGTTGAAGCGCGGAACGGAAAGGTCTCCGCCGCCGATTCTGCCTGCAGGACGCGTGTCCGTGGTGGCTTGCGTCCAGGTCTGGCCGGCATCGTCAGAGCGATAAAGTGCAACGCTGTTGGGCTTGAATCCGACCGACGCAAACAGCCGCTTGGGATTGCTCTCTGCAATAGCAATGTGCGCCTGAATAATATCTTTGGGAAGGCCGCCGGTAAGCTGCTGGAAAGTTGCGCCGCCATCTGTAGATTTGAAAATGCCGCCGCGCGAGCCGTTCCATGCGCCGTTCTCCCATGGCCCTTCCCGCGACTCCCAAAGCGTAGCGTAAACGATGCTGGAGTCTGAGGGGGCAATCAGGACATCGTCCCCGCCGATGTTTTCATCGGCGGGGCCGCTGGGTTGAGGGGCGTTGCCGGCTTGAGGGTTGTTGCTAGCCTGCGGGTTGCTGTCAGGTTGGGGGCTGTTCGCAGCTTGGTTTGCGCTCTCTATTTTGTCACTTGCATCAATCACTTTAGCGCTTGCACCATCTGAGTTGCTGCTTGCTGTTTTCGCGATTGCAGCATCTGCTCTCGTACCCGCATCGCCTCTTTTGGGACTTGCACTATGCGGCTGAGAGTTTGCGGAATTTGCATTTCTGGTTGCGGGCAAGACTTTTTGCCAAGTCTGGCCGCCATCGGTAGACCGATAAATGCCGCGCTCAGCGTTGGGCCCATACGGATGCCCCGCCACAGCAGCAAATATCTTGTTCGGGTCGCGCGGATCGACGGCGAGTTGTGGAATCTGCTGGCCATCGCGGAGGCCGAGGTGCGTCCATGTCTTGCCGGCATCAGTCGATTTGTAAATGCCATCACCAACCGACAAATCCGGCCGATGCAGCCCCTCACCGCTGCCGACATAGACTACATTCGGGTCCGACGCGGCTACGGCAATCGCGCCGATGGAGCCTGTGGGCTGGTCGTCAAAGATCGGCTGCCAGGTGCGACCGTAGTCGTTAGTCTTCCAAACTCCGCCATTGCACACGCCGATGTAAAACACGCTCGGCTGGCTGGGCACACCGGAGACGGCGCGGGTGCGTCCGCCCCGATACGGGCCAATGGAGCGCCAGTGAAGGGCGGAGAGGAGGTTAGGGGAGACTTGGGACAAAGGGCCGGGCTGGGCGGTCTCGCCCAAACTGGAGCGCGTCGATGTGGCCTGCGACGTCTCCAGGCGTCCGGCGTGGGCTGGCTTCGTAGGTTGAGCAGTCAATTGGGCGAGGCCTTGCAACGAAACTGCAACAATGACGATCGACAAACGCCAGCGCGAAAATGAGAGCACGGTATCCTCCGAGGATGATAGAGGAGGATACCGCAAAGCGGCTGTTCCGCGAAAGGCGGAGCAGATTAAGCCGGTTGGTATGGCTGTGCCGGATCCTGCATCGCCGGACTTGATTTCAGGCGAACCGATTTTCGCTGTAGCCGGTTGCGTACTAGCCGGGTTAAACGTAGCAATGTGCTCTCAACGCCTTTTACCGTTAGACCGATTGAAGGAACCCGTGAAATTGCTTTCGCGGTAAGCCCTTCACGGTAGTAAAGCCAAAAGATGGTGTAGTCGCGCTCAAAAGTGGGCTCAGAGGCCCGGCTTCTTAGATAGGCGTCGATTTCGCTCAGCAGAATGCGGCGCTCTAAACCGTGGTATATACCGCTTTGGATAGATACGGCCCGTCCCAGCCAAGGGTCACCTACGCCTCTGACGTCAGATTGTTCGATGCTTTCTTCTTCGCGTCCGCAGCCGCGTTTTTGGCTGTAAGAGGAGCGGAAGTGGTCCTGGACGGTGTTGGAGGCAACTACCTTTAAAAAACCGTACAGCGCATTCTCATGATGGCAGACGAAACGCCGCAATGCGCGGGCATCGTCGGCAAACAGCTTGAGGTAAGTTTCCTGCACCAGGTCGTCGACCAAGCCGGAAGTAGGGCGGCCCCAGCGGCGAAGCGTCTTGATCACCACTCCGGCAATCACCGGCTGCGACCGGCGGATGAACTCGCTCCAGAGAAGTTCATCATGAGAGCGGAGACACCCTTCAAGAAGATGACTGAATCCTGAATCACAGGGATCTAGATTACTGGCCACGGTAGTGGATAGATCCCCCGGGCGATAAAAATCAGTGATTACAAGTTGTTTATTCATCTGCATTTCCTTGGAGCCTCGAGAACTTTGCCGGAGTGACCGGCCAGTTCTCATTTTGGCTGCTACTGGAAAATGCGGAGTGTCAAAGCAAAAAGGGACACGCTCGGCCAAGAAAAAATCGCGGACGCGTCCGCCTGTAAGAGCTAAACAAGTGTTACTTCTTCTTTTTCGACGTGCCGGGCGCGGTTTTTGCTGTCAGATTTTCAAGTTTGGGCCACGCATTGACCCATGCCTTCCATAAATCCGTATAGTTTTGGATGGGTGTGTCATAGGGAAGCACTAATACCTTGTCTGCGTAGTAACGCATTTCGGTTCCATAGGAACCGTCATGTCCAACACATATGGTCATGCAGTAACGCAGTCCGCCCGGTGGGCTCGTTTTGCCGTTAGCATCCCATTGAAGTGTGACCAGCTTGCTTGCTCCGGACGTCAGCAGGATATTGGTCTGCGTTGGGGGTAATTGAGCAAGTTTAGACGGATGATCCACAACAACCACGTCAGTAAGCCATTCCGGCGACCCGTGGATTGGGTCCGGATCATTTGGCGCTTCCGGCCTTTCTATGGAAAAGAAATACGCAAATTCGCCTCTCACATCCGGCCTACTTGAGTCCGGCTTCCCATCTGATGTAAAGAACTTCAATGTTACTCCCGTTTCACTTGCTCTGACACCCATATCGCCTCCTTTGTGGGCTACTGTAAAAGCTAGCCTCGGTGCAAAAACTTCTTTACGCGCGAATATCATAGTTGGCTTTACTGCTGAATACGAAAAACCGAAAGAAATGGGGACATATGCACCGAATTTGGCCGGCAATGATGTCCCCAATCCAAAGTTCAGGGATGCAGTGTACCAAGAAGTGACAAACTATTTCCGACAAAAGGCGTGCTGCTTGTCCTTAGACTTGGAGCTTTTCTTGAATCCTCTTCCAGGCGCGGTTTAGCCTATTGGGGGATGACCGCCAACATGTCAACGACAGCACCCACTGCATTGTCTAGGAGACTTATGTCTGCATCCGTGGGAAGCACTAGCAGTTCGTCTGTAATGGCGTGATCATCACCCGCCCGCATTGTGAGGTTCCCTAATGGCGCGAGTGTAACACAGCCCGGTTCTTCTCCCGAACTGGCGTCTGTCTCCCACTGAACATGTACCTGTAAACTCGCAGTCGAGGTCATCGCCTGGAGGTCATTAGTCGGCTGCATTTGGGCCAGCCTCGTCGGGGTATCCGCGACGAGTACGTCGGTGAGCCAGTCTTTAGAGCCGAGTTCGGGGCCGGGGTTTGGCGGGTCCGGTTGCCCTCGGAGCTGCGCACGTGGGGTGGAGAAAAATTTCACGTGGGCACCTCTCACGAAAAAAGGCTTTCTTGGCGTTTTTCCGTCCTTTTCTACAAATCTTAAAGTTACCCCATTGGGGTGTGGCTGAAGTCCCATTTGCTGCCTCCTGTCATACCTTTGGTTATTCTTTCAATTGTTGCGTTGTTAACGGATGCCGCTTACTATCACGTGGTCAATCGGAGCTTAGAGTGGCAGCCTTGCTATCACCGGCTCCACTGGCCACACTCATCATGTCGAGCGTTATCTTTTTAAACGAAAACAGAGCTACTTTACCTTTTCGCGAAGAACTTCTTCGTCGAATTTCTCTCATCGGGCCGCATCCTCGCATTATTGTTGGGTTTGGTTTCGCTGGCATCAACCTGCAGGCCCAGGGAAATATTGATGCTCTTCTGGTTATCGCAAGAAAAGGCTTTGTCGCGCTTGGTCCGCTGCATCGGCCAGGAAAATCTGTGTGTTTTGCGTGCCTGTTTCATTGGCTTGCAACCTCGAGCGCTGGCTTTAGCGCTCCCCCATCCTGGCCTGGCCCGGATGAGGCACGTGTGGCGGCAGACCTGATTCATCGAGTGCTCTCGACAAGTAATGTTGAACAGGATCTGCGGTGCGAGATATACACTTTTGACCTTTCGGAACAAAAGCGTTCTGTCCATCCGATTTATCCTCTGCGCGACTGCAAAATGTGCTCTACGGTTCCGGTTCCGGAAGACTGGGGCCTTCGCATCCATTGCAGTTCCCTGACCGGAATCATCCAAAAAATGGAGATCACCAAAACCCGCACGGCCGGCGCCTATAGGGCGATTGCCACATGGGCAAGTCCTTTACCGGTCGGGGCAGCACGCCCGCTGTTGAAGGTCCAAGACTCACATGGGCGCGGCAGAACTCGCGAAGAAGCAGAACAGGGATGCATCGGAGAAGCGCTAGAGCGCTACAGTCTCATCTATCGCGGTGATGAACCATTGCAACGAGCCCGCCTCGGCGATGTTGCGGGAGTGGATCCTCGAGAAATCCTACTTTACAGCGAACAGCAATATGAATCCCGAGAGGAATGGAATCGCGTGGCTGACGAGCGCTATTTCGTCGGCGAACAGTTTGATCCCGAACGGGAAATAGATTGGTTCCCGGGGCTCGACTTAACAAATGGAAGACGCAAACTATTACCTGCTGCCTGCGTGCTTATGTGGTACGCGTTTCGCGCCGGGGAAAAGGAATATGCGCGCGCCGATACCATAGGATGCGGGAGCGGCTGGACTTTTGAGGACGCACTCGCCCATGCTCTATTGGAATGGATTGAGCGTGACGCGATGGCGATTTGGTGGTACAACCGCATTCGGCGTCCTGCAGTGAACCTTGAATCCTTTGCCATGCCGGAATTGATGGGCGTTCGCGATGACCTCCGCAAAATCGAGCGCAATTTGGTTCTTTTGGACTGTACAACCGACCTGGGAATCCCCACATACATTTCCGTCGCTTCACGGTTGGATGGAACGGAGCTATTGTTTGCCGGCGCCAGCCATCGCTCGCCACGAATCGCAGCCTGGAAAGCTGCCAGCGAAGTGGGCCAACTCTGGTTCACCATCATTCATAGGAACGCCGTTGACGTGGAACTGAAGGGCTGGCTGGCGAACTCCATTGATACGCAGAATTACTTATCGCCAAGGTACGAAATTGAAGCGCCACCCGAACCGCCGCCGCTCAGTTCAGCCGATCAAGTGAACGCCATTCTTGATCGGTTAAGGGCAGCGGGGTTACACGTGTACGCCGCTGACCTGAGCCGTTCGGACGTAATTCTGAAAACTGTTCGCGCGGTTGTTCCTGGATTGCGGCACATTTGGAACCGGCGTGGGCCGGGTCGACTCTATGATGTTCCGGTTCGTCTGGGCTGGCTCGACGCGCCTCTCAAAGAACATCAATTGAATCCAATTTGTTGCATGGTCTAATCAATAAAATGAAGCCGCTGGAGGAGCGAAGTAAATCGAGGGTCCTTTCGCAATGGTTCTAACACAGGGCTGGTAGCGAGCGACAACAACGTATTGTCTTTTTTCTTGTAGGCGGTCTCAAGGACGGCGAAAGCTGTATCATTTTCGCCCAGCTTGGCATAGACACCCGCCAGGAGTAATCCGTCAACTTCGTTTGTATGGGATGCCTCGACTAACTGGTCGATATAGCGTCGGGCTGCCACGGTATCTCCTTTGTATACTGCCAGAGACGCACGCTCTACAAGAGCCGTAAAAGGATTTAAATCGAGCTGTTCGGCGAATTCCAGTTGCTTTTCAGCCTCCTCATAGTTGCCTTCGAGCTTCAACAGGCGAGCGTAAAGAAATCGAGTGAGGGAATAGTTTGGAAAGGCCTTCAACTGTTCTTGAAGGTGCTGGTGAAGTTTAATAATGTTGCCAGAAGTCCAGTATAGAAATGCCAGTTCGCACCAGACACTCGGATCCCGCTGATGGGTTAATCTGAGTGCCAGTTCATCTTGTTGTTCGGCATCATTGAATCTCCCCTTCTTTCGAAGATGCACACCGAACCAATAGTGAATTTGACCGTCTTCAGGACTTAAGCGCAATGCTGTGAGGAATGCGCTTTCCGCTTTTGGCCAGTCATCAAAATCCAGAGACTGAGTCCAGCCAAGAGCGGCATGAGCCTTCGCCAGCCTAGAATCGATCTGAAGAGCCACACCCGCAGCTCGGCGAGCTTCTCGCAAAGCCATTTCACCATCAATATATCTCGCATTACCTGCCGCCGCATAGGCATATGCAAGCTCTGCCCAGGGCTCTGCCCAGTTAGGGTCTAGTTCGATTGCACTTCTATATTCCTGAATGGCGTGGTCATACGTATCCTTTGATTGGTTGTCCATGGCAACTCTTGCGGAATCGACAGCAATCTGTGCTTGGGGGTTCACATGATGAGGCCGCGCTACAAATAGAGTGAGCGCAGTGATAAGAATTGCTCCTGTGACTGACGCCGATTTCCATGGCCATTTTCGTGGAACACGTGCGTCAAACAATCTAAGCATCTCGCTAGTTGAACCAGGTCGTTTTGCTGGCTTCCTCTGTAGCGAACATTCAATTACATGGTTCCAGTTTTCAGGCAAGTCTCCAGCAAGCTTGCGTGCAGAAGGGGCTTCAGCGGTGGTGCGCTTCCAGGCGGAGGCATTGGCGAAGGGCTTGACGCCGGTCACCATTTCATAGAGCACCAAGCCAAGAGAATAAATGTCTGACTGGATGTTGGCGCGGGTATGCTCGAGCTGCTCCGGCGCCATATAGTCCGGGGTTCCTAAAAGTTTGCTGACTTCGGTTTGGGCAGCCTGGGAGAGGCCATCCGGTTGACGTCCAGCAATGCCAAAATCAGTGATCTTGATCAAAAAGCTTGTGGCACGCGATTCTGCTGCTTTCGCCTTAGCACCCTGAGTGAGGTGATCAACAACCTCATTATTTGTTGAGCTCTGTGCAGGATTATTCTTGGCTGCTCCATTTTCCGGTACCAAGATGAGATTTGCTGGCTTCAGGTCACGATGGACGATTCCTGCAGCATGGATTGCGCTCAGGCCGGCGATGATCTGCTGAGCGATCGGTAAGGCTTCCACAGCGGTCAGACGGCCTTTGGCTTTAAGATAGTCGGCCAGGGTCTGGCCCTGCAGCAGCTCCATGCTCAGAACAGATATGTAGGTTCCATCGCCAACGGGGTGCTTAAAGCTATCAAAGATGCGGCAGACATTAGGGTGGGTAACTTTGCGTGCTAGTTGAAGCTCACGGCGAAATCGCGAAGTGAAAAGCTCATGGGTGGATATTTCCAGACGAAGCGTTTTTAGTGCGATATGGTCTTCAAGTTCTTCGTCCCAGGCCTTATAGACTTCGCCCATGCCGCCGCGGCCGATTAAATTGACAATTCGAAAGCGTCCGCACAGGACATCATCTGGGGAAAAACGCTGCTGTTCAACTTCCAGTTCCAGATCCTCAAGAAAGTCGGAAGAAACGCAGCAGGGCTGGAGAAGGAAGTCGCCGGCCTGTTCAAAAGATGCCACCAATTCAGCAACCTGGCTGGCTATTGCAGGATCCCGCTGAGCCAGTCGGCTGAGGAAAGATGGTCGTTCTGCAGGGGAACAATCCAAAGCGCCTTCAAACAGTTCTTTGATCTGCTCCCATTGTTCCGCGATCATTTGGTCATCTCAGCATAAAGCCATGCCCGGGCCACATTCCAGTCGCGCTTGATAGTACGTACCGATGTCCCCAGAACCTGGCTGATTTCCTCTTCAGAAAGTCCGCCGTAAAAGCGCATAACGACCACGCTGCCCTGGCGTGGGTCAACTGTTTCAAGCCGAATGAGGGCTTCATCAAGAGCGAGGAGTATTTCCGGACGTTGTGTTCCGGCGACAGCTAATTCGTCGAGTGAGACAGGCTTTTCAACCCCGCCGCGTTTGTCGGCATTGCGCTTGCGCGCATGGTCGATCAATATTTGCCGCATGATGCGAGAGCATATCCTCAGAAAATGCGTCCGGTTTTCCCAGTTCTGATGGGGTTGCTCCACTACGCGAAGATAAACCTCGTTGACCAGAGCGGTGGGTTGGAGTGTGTGATCGCGACGCTCGTTACGCAAGCGAGAGGCGGCCATGCGACGGAGTTCGTCATGCAGGAGAACAAAAAGCCGGGCTTCTGCCTCCTCGTTGCCGGAGCGAAGGTCAAGGAGGAGACGCGTCACTTCTCCGGTCAGTGGGGCCATAGCGTATTTATCCCGAATGTTAAAGAATTATGGAGCTTAGACTCAAAACCCGGAAGATTGGCGGGAAGAAATGGAAGAGGATGTACAAAGCTGTCGTCGCGACTGCAGATCTGACGATTGCAATAAACGCCTTTGGCCACCACGTCCCTGATCAACAGCTGAAAACGGCGCACAAATTCCGTCCAACTAGCTTCATCTTGCGAGTCGAGACAAAGCTGCACCAGCTCTTGTGTAGACAGCTTACGAGGGTCGTCCATGGGCGAAGTGGGCTGATGCATTCTAACTCACTCAGATTAAAGGACAAGATTTTTTTTGCGGGTTAAGAGCAGAATGGTCTTTATTCGCGGTTTTGTATTGGAAATTTCTAATACTTGATTCTTAATCCGAGTCCGTCTGATGACGGATCGTAAGGTCAACGATCAGGAGAACGGGGGGCGCATCTTCTCTTCCACAAGACTTCCACAAGGCCCGCTCTGAGGCGCGCCTATGGGACGAGACGTGTGCTTAACCTGACACAACAAACCGATGACGCAGTGTCTGCGTAAACGCTCGATTGGCATGAGGCGAAATAAGTTCCAGGGGAGAGCTGCCATGTTTCCAGGCAATCCAAAGAGTTGCCATGAGGAATAGCCCCGTAATCACAAAATTCTGCCATGCGTTCAGCGCCCACTGGCCCTGCCACGTGAGTTGCAGCGCGTTGGAGAACGGCTTGAGATAGGGAATCGGCCATTGGTAGCCTTCGGGGCCGCGGGCGCCAATAAGGTCAAACAGTAAATGCAGATGAAAGCTGAGGAATACCAGCCAAGCGGTGAGCCATGCATGCGGCTGAGGAGAGCCAGAGGTCAGGTGAGATGCAGTCGCGATCAGATCAGATGTAGGTGCGAAGGCCGAGTTAGGCGCGAGTCGTTTTCGGCTTGAGATGCCATGGGCGGGACCGGATGCGGAAGGAGCCGGCCAGCGGGCGATCACGAAAGCTACAATCGAGCAAAACACCGCGAATGCCAAAGTGTGCAACGAGTGATGGTACTGCGAGAACCACAAGAGAGGATGCGATGTGTTGCGGGTTAAAAGTTCGGGAATGATGCCGAAACCGTCAATATCAGGAGCTACGGCGGCGGCAACCACCAACGCCTTTTCACGCCGCGTAAGGGACATGGGCTGGCCGGTCGGCGAGATCGAGGCCAGGAGCCATCCGGCAAAGAAATGGGTTACGGGACTCATAGAAGAGCTATTCTGCCGCAGATTAGGCAGATCACCACAGATAAAAAATAGAGCACGACCAAGCAAGAATCCGGAAAGGTACAAGGCGATCCTAACTGTGTACACAAGAAGCTCAGAAAAGGTTGGAGAAGCCCCTTGCGCCAATCGAAAACCGAAACCTGGTGCGCTACTATGGTCGCTGCGATGAATTCCACAAAAATGTTGATCAAATGGCGACCGTGGTATCTGGTATCTATGCTGCTGGCTGCATTTACGCCGGGCTCCGCGCAAAATGCACCGCTGGGGTTTTCCAAGCTGGATGCCTCAACCTTGCCTATCACACAAAAAATCCATATTGGCGGCGATGCGGATTGGCTGGGGATTGGCTTTGGCTCGGTGTGGGTGACGGTGGCGAAGAACAATGAAATTGTCCGCGTGGATCCGGCACGCAATGCGGTGCAGGCCAGAGTTCCTGTGGACAAGGAGCCGTGCTATGGGATTGGAATCGGCGTGGACCGGTTATGGGTGCTCAACTGCCAGAGCAAGACGCTGACCCGCATTAATCCGCAAACCAATGCTGTGGATTTGCGCGTGCCAGTCAAGATAGATGATGGCGGCGAAGGATCAATTGCCGTTGATGAGCAACACGTGTGGTTTGTGAGCAATGAAGATGGACACGCCAGTACGCTGGTGAAGGCTGATGTGAAGACCGGCCAGAGGGTGAGAAAGGTCGCTGTAGGCAAGGATTCTGCGGTAGTCAAGCTGGGCTTTGGATCGGTTTGGGTGATCAGCTCAGGAGAGGGAAATGTTTATCGGGTTGATCCTGCAAGGATGAAAGTGACGGCCATGATTCAAGTGGCTGAAGGGCCGCGCTTCTCCACTGTGGGCGCAGGATCCCTATGGGTGCTTACGCAATCGGACGGGAATGTGTCGCGTATTGATCCAGCCACGAACAAGGTTGTGGCGGTTATTCCTGTGCGCGTACCGGGCAAGGGCGGGGAAATCTGCTTCGGCGGCGGCTTTATCTGGGTCACGATGGATGGAACTCCTGTAACCCGGATAGACCCTTCACGGAATAAAGTGCTGGAACAGTATGGAAATTATCCCAAGGCGGATGGCATCCGCTATGGCTTTGATTCAGTGTGGGTGTCAGACCATGGGAAGGGTGATCTCTGGAGGATAGATCCGGGGAAAATGCGCGGTCATTGAAAGCACCCAAAGCCTTAACCACAAAGGGCACGAAGAAACACGAAGTTAGGACCGAAGCAAAAAGAAGTATCGAAGTAACTTCCGCGCTTAGTCGGAAGTCCGGAGTCAACCGGTTTGAGGGACACCACGCAGAGGCACCTTTCGTCCTAAGGTGAATCGCTGCCCACGGCAGCGAAACAACAAGTTGCGTAGTAACATTCAGATAGAAGCATTGGAGAGATCTGATTGTGGCAACAAACGGCACTGAATTCGAATCGGTGAGGACGGTTTCTGTCGTCCGCCATTACAAGCTGGGGCGCTCTACCATTCCCGCAGTGGATGGCGTGAGCCTGGCCGCCGGACGCGGGGAATTTATCGCTCTGCTGGGGGCCTCCGGCTCAGGCAAGTCAACGCTGCTGAACCTGATTGCCGGGCTTGACCGTCCAGATTCCGGCGCAATCGTGGTGGAAGGCTCAGACCTGGCGACCATGAACTCAGAGCAATTGGCGCAATATCGGCGGCATACGGTGGGGATGGTTTTTCAGTCGTTCAACCTGGTCCCGACGATGACGCTCTATGAAAATGTTGAGTTGCCTATGCGCTTTGCCGAGGTGAAACGCCGGGAGCGCCGGGCGCGGGCGGAAGAAGCGCTGGCGCGCGTGGGATTGAGCGACCGCATGAAGCATCGGCCAAGCGAGATGTCTGGCGGAGAGCAGCAGCGGGCCGCATTGGCGCGGGCGCTGGCCAACCGTCCGAAACTTCTGCTGGCAGACGAACCCACAGGCAATCTGGATTCAAAGACCGGCACGGAGATCATGGATCTGATTCGCGAACTCAACCGCACGCTGGAGATGACCGTAATTATGGTGACACACGAACGGTCGCTGGCGGAGCGGTATGCCAATCGCCTGGTTTTCCTGGGCGACGGCAAATTGCTGGGCGAGTCAGTAAACGAATTGGAAAAGATTGGAGCTACACGGTGAGAGCTTACGACCTGGTAGAACTTGCCGGACGCAACCTGCGGGAAGCGGGCCTGCGCAATTCACTAACGACGCTTGGTATTGGCGTGGGCGTTGCGTCATTGGTAGCCATGCTGTCACTGGGAATTGGGTTGCAGAAATTGGCGACCCGGCAACTGGGACGCTCGGGACTGTTTGACACGGTGGTGGTCACGTCGCGGCAGGATTCACGCGGGCCGCGATTTGCGCAGGCAGCGCCCGTTACAAGCCAGCCCAAGCCGCTGGATGACGCCGCGCGCCACAGCTTTGAGCAGATGGCAAACGTGGTTGAGGTGTATCCAAACTTCAGCGCTGTAGGCGATGTTCGGCTGGAAACGGACAAGACCGGAAACCACTTTACAGTTGTGGGGACATTGCCGCAGTCAGCCCGCAACAGCGAATCATTTGATGACGTACAAGGAACATTCTTTTCGGGGCCTGATGCGCAAGAAGCGATTATTCTCGGCGATTTTGGGCGCGACCTTTTGAATCTGCCGCGCGAGCCTCGCGGCACTGACGTAAAGCTTACTCCTGACCAGGCAAGCCAGTTGCTGGGCAAATACATTGTGCTGAAATATCACAAGCGTGAAGCGGGTGACAGCGCACCGCTGGAAGGCAAGACTATCAAGAAAGGCCAGCGCGATCCGGACGACGTGGACAGCGCAGACGATAAGGAAGCGGAAGACGCGCAGTCTTTCAATCTGGTGCCGAAGCAACTGAAGCTCAAGATTGTAGGGATTGTCTCAAGCGAGCCGAACCGCGGGCTGCGGCAGGGCCGCACACCGCTGTTTCTGCCGCTGGCGCTGGCTGAGTCGCTGGACATGGTGCAGGCGGGCGAACTGTGGAGCACGCTGCGTCCTTCAGACACCAAGACTTATATGGCTCTAATCGTCCGTGTGGGCCGCAGCAAAGCCGTGGCGCAGGTGGAAGAAGACATACGGAAGCAGGGATTCAGCACTTTTTCCATACTTGACGCGTCAAAAGGGATCACGCGGTTCTTCACCTTCCTGGACCTTTTTCTGGGAATCTTCGGCAGCCTGGCATTGGCTGTGGCGTCACTTGGGATTGTGAACACGCTGGTGATGGCGATCCTGGAGCGGCGGCGCGAAATTGGGATCATGAAGGCGCTGGGCGCCAGCGATGGCGACGTAAAACGCATTTTCTTCTTTGAAGCCGGAACCATGGGAATTATGGGCGGCGTGCTGGGCGCAGGGCTGGGCTGGACGATTGGCCGCGTCATCAACTTTGCGACAAATATTTATCTGCAACGGCAGGACATCCGTCCGGAAAATTTCTGGGTGGTGCCGGCATGGCTGGTTGGGGCAGCTCTTGGATTTTCAGTGGTTGTAAGTTTGGGTGCAGGATTGTATCCGGCATCACGCGCGGCAAGATTGGATCCGGTGCAGGCGCTGAGGCATGACTAATAGCTCTTAGCTTTTGGCTCTTAGCCATTAGCTTTGACTCGTGGTGTCGGCAGAATATGCTAGGCCAGTAACTTTTGCGGGTCGAGACTTAAAACCAAATAATAAAAGCAAGAGCTAAAGGCTAAAAGCAACGTTGGGGCAAAGGGCAAAAACCTAAAGCAAGGGACAGGAGCAAAGGCCAAAAATCTAAAGCAAGGGCTAAAAACCAAGAGCCAACAGCCATTCTTTTTTCATGTCCAAATATCTGACTTCATTTCTACTTTTATTTTTTGCGGTAAATGTTTTTGCTGCGTCGCGCACGCAGTGCGGCGCGATGAAGAGCAAGTATGTGCCGGGACGGATCGGCTATTGCGCCTTGCTCCCGCCCAGCTATGACGCTCATCCGGGCAAGAAGTTTCCCGTGCTTTACTTTCTTCATGGACTCGGCGGAGACCAGGGCTTTCTGGCGTCAAGCGGGGCTTCCAGCGGGATTGAAGAAGCATGGGAAGAAAAACGGCTGGGCGAATTTGTAATTATTACGCCGCAAGGCGAGAACTCTTTCTATATCAACTCTCGCGATGGCCATGTGCTATACGAAGATTTCTTTATCCGCGAATTTGTGCCGCAAATGGAACGACAGTTTCATCTGGCAGGCGATCGCGCAGGCCGGGCGATCGGCGGCGTTTCCATGGGAGGTTATGGGGCATTGCGGTTTGCTTTCAAATATCCTCGCATGTTTGTTTCCGTGGCGGTGCACATGCCGGCGCTGCTGGAAGAGCTTCCGCATGGGTCCTCCGGCGTGGGGCTGGCAGCTTTTATGGGAAGCGCATTTGGATCGCCGCTGAATGAGCGTTTTTGGAAAGAAAACACGCCGTTTGTCTTTGCGCGAACGGCGAACCTGCAAGGCATGAAAATTTATTTTGACTGCGGTGACCACGATAATTATGGCTTCGACGCCGGCACGCGCCAACTGGACAAGCTGCTGACGGCCCGGCATGTCCCACATGAGGCGCATATTTATCCTGGCGGACATAATTGGCAGTACGTTGCGGAACATCTGGATGCGTCGATGGAATTTCAGTCACAGGCGTTAGGGTTGACGAAATAGGATTGAGGAACTTATGAGATGGCTGATCGCATTTTTAGCACTGGCGGGCATGGTGGCTGCTTTTCTGGCGTTGCGAGAGCACTACCGTACGGAGGGAGAGTCGCCGTGCAGCATCAATGAAAAGTGGGATTGCGGAACGGTAAACAAGAGCCGGTTCGCTGTCATGGGGGGCATTCCGGTTGCGGACATTGGGATAGCCGGGTATCTGTTGCTGGGGGTGCTTGCCGTAGGAAAAAGGTGGCGGCTGCTGGCGGCTGCCGTTGTGCCCGCGATGGCATTCTCACTCTACCTGGCGCACATTGAAAAAGACATTTTAGAAGTTTGGTGCATCTATTGCGTAATTTCGCTGGGAATAATCTCTCTCATTACGTTGCTGGCGTTGATTGCCCTGGGAATGGATTTGCGAAAAAGACGGCAATTACGTGGTCAGAGTACAGCTTGATTTCGTTTTCCTTTTTAGGTCGAGCTGTGACTATGCAGTGACTTTTGCGGTCAAGGCCCAATCCCAGCGATATCTTTTAACAGATACTTCGGTATCGCGTTACGTTCCAGCTTATCTGTTACATTGAGTTGCAGCCCTGATCCTCAGCAGTGCAGTGAAGAAGTTAGTGAGCCGGTTAACGGATACTTTTCTATATGTGTGGCATTGCAGGTTTTATAAATTGGCGCTCTAAAACAGGCGCGGATGCGCTGGCTGCTGCCAATTGTGCCATCGCTCATCGTGGCCCCGATGATGCCGGTCTTCAGTTGATTGACATGAAGAATGGAAATGGCTGTGTTGGGCTGGCCAATCGGCGTCTTGCGATTCTTGATCTTTCTCCCGCCGGCCATCAGCCAATGTCTGATCCCACCACAGGTAACTGGATTGCCTACAACGGGGAGGTCTTCAATTTTCAGGAGATCCGTACCCGTTTGGAAGGCGAAGGCGCTCAGTTTACCAGCCATACCGATACCGAGGTTATCATGAAAGCTTATGCTGCTTATGGTAAAAGCTGTGTTGACCATTTCCGCGGCATGTTTGCTTTTTCCATTTGGGACAGCGCGGCCCAGAAACTGTTTGTGGCCCGTGATCGATTCGGTAAAAAACCTCTTTATTATTTCCAGGGCGATGGCTTTCTCTTTTTCGCTTCTGAAGTCCGTGCTCTTCTTGCTACCGGGCTTATTCCTCGCCGGATCAATGAAGATGCCGTAGAGCAATATTTGAGCTTTGGATCAATTTGCGATCCACAGACGTTGATCAGCGGCGTCAAGGCGCTGCCGGCTGGATCGCATATGACCTGGAGTAATGGCGCTATAACGATTCGTAAATACTGGGATGCTGCCAGCTTTGCTGGAAGAAATTTCCATCAGCGGGCCGAAGAAAAGGAAGTTGTTGCCGGGCTGGAACCGCTGCTGACGGAAGCTATCAATCTGCGCATGGTAAGCGATGTGCCTGTAGGCGTGTTTCTGTCAGGCGGTATCGATTCAAGCGCGCTGGTTGCGATTTTGGCAGGTACTCAACAGCAAAAGATCAGCACTTTTTCTGTGGTCTTTAAAGAAGGAGATTACAGCGAGGCCGAATTTTCATCGTTGGTTGCGCGGCGCTTCAAGACAGATCACCACGAAATCCATCTGACGGCCGAAGATTTTCTGGCCAGCGTTCCGGATGCGCTTACGGCCATGGACCAGCCAAGCCTTGACGGCTTTAATACGTACACCATTTCACGGGAGGTACGCCGCACCGGTTTGAAAGTTGCCCTATCGGGCCAGGGCGGGGATGAACTGTTTGCCGGTTATAAAACTTTCCGCGCTGTGCCGAAGATGGAAAGATTCCAGAGTTTCGAGCGCTGGCTGCCTGCGCCATTGCGGGCCGCAGCGGCATGGGCCGTTCCGGGCGCTGACAGCAGTGATCGCAACCGTAAAATAGCTGCGCTGATACAGGGAAATGGGTCCATGCTGCATCCGTATTTTCTTGCACGAATGATGTTTGTCCCGCGCCAGCTATGCCAATTGCTGAAGAGCGGAACTATGCAGGCCGTCAACGAGGGAATGTCAGCGGCCCTGGCGCCGGCCGCTGCGCTGGACCCGGTGAACCGCGTCTCTTATCTTGAGTTGACAAACTATATGGCCAACACGCTTTTGCGCGACGGCGATTGCATGAGCATGGCCCATGGGCTGGAAATTCGCGTGCCACTGCTCGACCATAAGCTGGCGGAATACACTCTCTCAGTGCCGGGAGAAATGAAAATCGATTCCCGCACGCCTAAGCATCTTTTGGTAAAGGCAATGCGTGGGCTGCTGCCGGATGAAATTGTGCATCGTCCTAAAAAAGGATTCACTCTTCCGTTTGAGCATTGGATGCGAGGAGAGCTTAAGTCCAGTGTGGAAAGTGTCCTGACCAGGATTGGTGAAGGTCCGCTGGGCAGCGTATTGAATCCATCAGCGGTTATGCAGGTTTGGCAAAGCTTTCTGGACGGAAAAACTGCGTGGTCAAGGCCGTGGTGCCTATACGTGCTTGATCGCTGGTGCCAGAAAAATCTTTAGAGATGTAATAAGGCGGTTTGGGCAGCAAGAAAAATGCCCGCTCTATCACAGCGGGCATTCTTCGCAGTAAAAAGTTTACAAATACCGTTCTCTTGAAATCTCCTGCTGAACGGTTGGTGCTGGAATGTTTTGGGCTTCCTCTGGGAAGTCCGGAAGCGGCGTTTCCAGAGCCACCTTCAGGACCTGGTCCATGTTCTCAACCAGGTGAATCTTCATCTGGCCGCGAATGTTTTCCGGAACCTCGGGAAGGTCTTTCTCATTCTCTTTCGGAATAATCGCTTCTTTAATTCCGGCTCGCAGAGCAGCCAGAAGTTTTTCCTTCAATCCGCCGATGGGCAATACCTTGCCACGCAGCGTGATCTCACCTGTCATAGCGATATCGCGGCGCACGGGAATTTTGCTCAGTGCGCTGGAAATTGCCGTGGCCATGGTAATGCCGGCAGAGGGACCATCTTTCGGAATGGCGCCTTCCGGCACGTGAATGTGGATATCGACGTTGCGGTAGAAGTCCCTGGGAATTCCCAGCCGTGAAGCGCGTGAGCGCACGTAAGACATTGCCGCATGGGCCGACTCCTGCATCACATCGCCAAGCTGGCCGGTGATGGTGAGCTTGCCCTTACCATCAACAATGGCAACTTCGGTGCTCAGGATTGATCCGCCCACTTCCGTCCAGGCCAAGCCGGTAACCAGCCCTACTTCGCTCTTTTCATTGGCAAGCGTGTCACGGAATTTAGTGACGCCGAGGAATTCATTCACCTTCTCACCATTCAAGTTGGTGGCGTATTGGCTATCTTTTACCACTTTGCGCGCGACCTTACGGGAGATGTTGCCAATTTCGCGCTCCAGATTCCGGACGCCAGCTTCCCGCGTGTACGACTTAATGATTTCGCGCAGGGCATCGTCAGTAAAAGTGAGCTGCTTTTCCGTTAGGCCGGTTGCTTCACGCTGTTTGCGTACCAGGAACTGTTTGGCGATCTCCACTTTTTCCATTTCCGTGTAGCCGTGCAACCGCAGGACTTCCATGCGGTCCTGCAGCGCTGCGGGAATAGTGTGCAGCACGTTAGCGGTGGCGACGAAAAAAACCTGCGACAGATCATATTCTACGTCCAGGTAGTGGTCCTGGAACATCCAGTTCTGCTCAGGATCAAGGACTTCCAGCAGAGCGGATGATGGATCGCCACGGAAATCGGAAGCCATCTTGTCCACTTCGTCCAGCATGAATACTGGGTTTTTGGTGCCGGCCTTCTTCATCATCTGGATGATCTGGCCGGGCAGGGCGCCGATATAGGTGCGCCGATGGCCGCGAATTTCAGCTTCATCGCGTACGCCGCCCAGCGACATGCGGACAAATTTTCTGCCGGTAGCTTTCGCAATCGACATACCAAGTGAAGTTTTGCCAACGCCGGGAGGGCCGACAAAGCAGAGAATCGAGCCCTTGGGATTCTTGACCAACTGGCGAACAGCTAAAAACTCAAGAATGCGATCTTTGATTTTCTCCAGACCGTAATGGTCCTGGTTAAGAATTTTTTCCGCGTGCTCAATGTTGCGGATCTCCTTGGATTTCTTCTTCCACGGCACAGCTAGCAGCCAGTCAAGGTAATTGCGGGAAACCGTAGATTCAGCCGACATAGGCGGCATGGCTTCCAGCTTCTTCAGTTCCTGTATGGCCTTTTCATGCACCTCTTTGGGCATTCCGGCGGTATCGACCTTTTTCTTCAGTTCATCAAATTCGCTCTTTTCACCGCGGCCCAGCTCTTTCTGAATGGCCTTGATCTTCTCGTTCAGGTAATACTCTTTTTGGGCGCGTTCCATCTGCCGCTTCACGCGCGTCTGGATGGTGCGGTCCATGTTGAGCTTTTCAATTTCAATGTCCAGCACGTCGGCAATGCGGTTGAGCCGCTCTGCGGGATCGAAAATTTCCAGCAGCTCCTGCTTTTCCTCAATAGAAAGCTGAAGGTTTTGCGCGATAGTGTCACTCAGCTTGGCTGGATCGCTCATGCCGGTAATAATGACCGGCTCAAGATTGAGCGACTGGCAGAGCTTTACATACTGATCAAACAGGGTGTGCACACGCTGCATGGCCGATTCCAGCACTTTGCTGGGCTCGGCGGGATACTTCACGGTACGCACTTCGGCTTCAAAATAGCCTTCCACGTTGGTGAGCTTAAGGATCTTGCCGCGCTCCACGCCTTCCACCAGCACTTTGATGTTGCCGTCCGGCAGCTTAAGGTTCTGAACGATATTGGCAATCGTGCCAACCTGGTAAATCTCGTGCGGCTTGGGCTCGTCGATACTCGCGTCATGCTGGGTGGCCAGAAAGATTTTGCGATCAGAGGCAAGGGCCTCTTCCAGGGCACGCACGCTGGACTCGCGGCCCACGATAAACGGGGTCATCATATAGGGGAAAATGACCACATCACGTATGGGCATCATCGGGAGCTTACGAGTTTCGAATTTTTCCTTAATCTGGGTCACTGATTCGCCTTTTTCCTCTTAACTTATGCAGGTCTGGCACCATTTTTTATGCAGGGTGTCTAGCACCATCTTGCTACTTTTAAGATTATCACGCAAGGCAAGCGGCTGTGGCCACAGTATTTCTGTGTAAATCTGAATCTGCTATGCGGAATCAACAACTTACCCAGGGAAGCCGGCAGCCGTAGCCGACTTCCAATGTCAACATTTCCAGTCTCGATTTCCAGATTGTCTCGAATTACCATTTCCATCCCCAGATCTTCTTTGTCCCGATCGCCCGACGAATCGCCGGGCCGACACGCCACTCCACGACGGTGACCGTCTGGTGATCGTGCATTTTGTCGGCGGCGGTTCTGCGTTACTGCAGGTCTTTTGTTTTAGGCATCCCGAACTTGTCTCACTTATATGCGAGGACCCAGTTCAGCACTGGATCGATCCCTGCCTTGTAGTCGGCCCATGTGGGAACAATTTCTTGATCCGGCCGAATCGCGTTCTCAGGGCCGTCGCTGAACTTGTAGAACCTTATGGAGTAGTGCACAGTCAGATGCGAATTCGGCAGCGTCATGGTACTGGACTCCTGATAACTGTTCGGTTTTTCCCCAATCTCCTGTCCCACCAGGATTGCTGCCGTCTGTTGCCGGAACTGTGCTGCATTATTCATCGCCGCTGAGAATGTGTTTGCTCCGATTAGCACGAATAGATGTCCGCGGGCGTTCAAGCCCGGCAGATCCCGAATTGGACGAATCATATATTTCTCCCCCTCTGTGTAATCACCGCCCCGGTCCCACCGCAGGTCAATGGCGAGCTTTGCCGGATGCCGCTGCTGGATGAGCGCCATCATCTCCCGCACTCCCGGCTTCAGATCACGGATCGAGCGAACGTTGCAGTAGAGGGTTTGCGCCTGCGGCAAATACTGACAGTCGAAGTTTTGCCCCGGCTCCTTCATGTACAGCGGCGGCTCTTTAAAAGGGCGTAACAAGCTACGCGTACCCTCAAGCCCAGCATGAACCTCCGCTGTGTACTCCTTTCCTGAATCATCGACGACGGCGTACAACGCTGAGTTTCTATCGGAAGTGATCTTCAATCCATGCAGCTGGCCCCCGGTGGTGAGGCAGTCATCGACAAAACCATCGGTCAGTGGAGGATTCTCGTCCCGGGAGAAAAGTTCCTTGCAGCGCTCGGCTGCCTGCTCGACCGAAGTGTGTCCAACCTTGACCACACGCGCTCCCAGCAGGCTCGCGTAAGCCGGGTCGACGTCGATGACGCGATATTCCTCGCTAAATCGTGCGATGTCGAGCAGAAAGCCCGCCGAATCGTGCGGAGTTTGCAGGAATGTATGCGCATCTCCGACCAAGCTGACCAGCTGTTGCATTCCTACCCAGGATTCGTCTGCGTCAAGTTGTGGCAACTTCGCATCGAACTCCGCTGCAGATTTTTCAAATGCCTCTCGCGACGTGAAGTGGAACGCGTTGGCGTGGCGCTTGGGCAGTTCGCGCACCAAGTAGTGAAGATCATCTCTCCACTGGTCAGATGTTAGGCGAAGCTTTTCGGGCTTGGGGCTTGCACTCCACCAGACGGCGAGAGCGAGGACAGACACGCCGATAGCAACCAGGATAATCACCGCGATCTTTCGCAAGACGTTACTCCTCAAAATGGCCTGGCCTGGCAGGGACGGGTGCCCCATCCTTTGCCCAGAGCGCTTTTTGTTCTTGCGCTCGGAGCAAAGGATGGGATCACAATATCCCATGCCGACCGGATTGCGCCGCTTTCATTCGACCAGCCAACACACTTCATTACCTGCAGTTTGTTTTCCTCTACCTGGCATTTTTATTGAAAGTCGGCAGAGTGCTTTGCTTCATGTCCCGGCGTCGGGCAGATTTTTCGATGTTTGGTGTAAGTTCGAGTGGCGCTTCCATCAAGTGTTTTAATGACGTAAAAAGGATTGGCCCAATCTCCTGCAATTCGGCCCTGGAAGCGCTGGCCTGGTCTTCCATCATTTTTTTTCCCGCCGGCGTGGGCGCCAAAGTCACCAATCGACGATCCTGCCCCTCACGGACCCGGCGCAACAAGCCGCGTTTTTCGCAGCGGTCCACCAGTTCAACCATAGTGTTGTGGTTCAACTGCATACGCTCAGCCAGTGTTTTGATTGTGGGTATATTTCCTTCGGGTAGCCCCTCAATGGCAAGCAGCAACTGATATTGCTGCGGGTTGTACCCGCGCGCCCTGGCTTTTTCTTCCATATAGCGAAGATATCTTCGTAATTGGTAGCGAAACTCGCTCAGCGCCTTGTATTCGGGCTGGCTCAAAGCTTTGGGTTTCTTATCGGGAAGTTGTTTTTGCTTATACATTGATTAGACCTTTTTACCACATGTTTATCGTGGGTTGTCCCCGGATTGCTTAATAGCACAACGGTTTTTAGGTTGATGAGAAGAACCTGGGCGCAAGTGCCAAATTCTGTCACGGCAAAGAAAGATCCTGAATTTGATTGACTGCCTTCATGGCCCGGGGTATGCTGCTGCTGGCTCACAATATCGCTTTACGATATTGTTCAGCCAATTTTTTAAACTTAAACAATATCGTATTCAGATATTGATTTAAGGAAAGCCGCCGGCCCGCTTCCTGGCAAGTCGCAAGAATTGCCTGCGAGCGGGACCGATGGCAGATGTTGCACCACGGGCCCCATTGAACACTTTTATTCTTAGGAGCGCTGCAAATGAGCAATATCTATCTATCCAAGAGTGCGTCTAAAGCGCGTATCAAAGAAGCAACCAACGCCCGCAACAACCGGGCTGAAATCGTCAAGGCATATTCGCAAGGCAAAGTTTCGCGGCGCGATCTTATCAAGTGGGGCCTCATTACCACCGGCGGACTGCTGGCCCCCATCCATGGTTTGAATCCTTTTGTCACCAGCGCTTATGCCGATGGTGGCAGCAATATTCCCACAGGCGCGCCGCGCAGCCCTTTGTTTGGCACTCTGCCTTTTACCCAGCCACTGGCGAGATTCGACGTCCTCTCAAGGAACCCAATTACATCTCTCAATCCTGCGCCGCAGGCGCAAGCCAACCAGACACAGCAACCCGTGCCCGCGAGTTTGGGCGGCGGGACTGGCCCCATCGAAGGACGGCCTCCGGGAGCCATCTGGGCGCACCAGCAGTTCGGCCTTCTTCCGCCTCAGGTGGCGATCTCAGCCACCATGGAAGGCGCCAAGGTGAACACTGTCTATAACCCCGGCGTGGCCTCGAATTTCAATTCCGGCATTGATCCCACTACTCCTGTCCGTCCGTGCTTTCACCCCAATCTGCCGGACCAGGGCCCACTGGCTTTGTGGACTTACAACGGAACTTTTCCTCCCAAGCTCATGCAGGTGCGCTATGGCGGTGACGCGGCGCTTTTCCGTCTGAGCAACAAGCTCCCGGCGGACTTCAGCCAGAACGGCGGCTTTGGCCGCATCACCATCTCCACGCACGAGCATAACGGGCACCATGGAGCGGAGAACGACGGCTTTACCGGAGCTTACTTCTTCCCCAACCAGTTCTATGACTACCACTATCCCGTCGTGCTGGCAGGCCGCAACACCGTGAATACTGACGCCACCGATCCACGCGCGGGAGGTCCTTCAGATAGCGGCGGCATCAACAAGATTCCCGGCGACTGGCATGAAACCATGAGCACGCACTGGTTCCATGACCACATGTTCAGTTTCACTTCGCAGAACGTGTACAAAGGCATGGCGGGAATGTTCAACATCTACAGCGCTCTCGATCGCGGCAATGAGGAGCTGAATGATGGCGTGAACTTGCGCCTGCCCAGCGGAACGGCAAAATCCTGGGGCAACCAGGAATATGACGTCAACCTGGTGCTGGCCGATAAGGCATGGGACCAGGATGGCCAGCTCTTCTTTGACATATTTAATTTTGACGGCTTCCTGGGCGACGCCATGACCGTCAATTTCTTCTACAAACCATTCTTTGAAGTGGAGCGCCGAAAATATCGTTTCCGCATTTTGAATGGCGCTGTCTCGCGCTTCTTCAAAGTTGCGATATCCGATGCTTCCAACACCGCGCAGCCGATGATCTTCATCGCTAATGACGGCAATCTGATGCCAAGCCCAGTGGTCCTCAATCAGTTGGACGAACAGGGAATCGCCGAGCGCTATGACATCATCATTGACTTCTCCAAATACAACATCGGCGACAAAATCTGGATGGTGAACCTCTGCGAACACCAGGACGGAAAGAAGCCCAGCCAGGACCTGACGCTTGCCGACGCTCTGAGCGGAAAATCCGCCGATCCCTGCGTGGGCAAGTTCCTGGAATTTCGTATCGTGCGTAACCCAGCCACGCCCGACGTGAGCCAGGTGCCGACTACGATGATCCCCAATCCGGATCTATCAAGTATTCCGGTCACCCGCGAGCGTGTCTTTGAGTTCGGCAGCGGCGGCAACCAGACAACGAACGATCCTGTCTCTACGTTCTTTGGTCCCTGGGGCATTAAAACCGACAATCAGGGTCCTACACTCAACGCGGATTATGGCCGCATCTCGGCGGCTCCTAAGTTCGGCACGCGCGAAATCTGGACGCTGCAGAATGGAGGCGGCGGCTGGGATCATCCCATCCACATCCATTTTGAGGAAGGCCAGATCCTCGCCCGCAACGGCAGCGCAAGCAATGTGCCGTCATGGGAGAAGGGCCGCAAGGACGTATACCGCCTGCGTCCGGGCGGCAGCGTCACCTTGACCATGCAGTTCCGCGATTTCGGCGGCATGTTCATGGAGCATTGCCACAACACGGTCCACGAAGATAATGCCATGCTCTTGCGCTGGGAAATTGACAACGCTGGCGGCGCGTTCCTGAAAGCGCTTCCAACGCCAATCCCCAAGCCGCAAGGCGTTACCTTTGAGGACCCGGACGACATCCTCCCAACTGCCTTTTAATGGCTTTCTCCCTGGGAAGGTGAGGGGCCGGCGGCGATGTTCATTATTCTCCGTCGGCCCTGATTGAAAGATGAGTGCGAACAAAAAAGGGATTTCATTATGCGAAAGATAGATTCTATGGGCGTTGCGTTGCTCGCCGTCATGGCCCTGCTGTTGGCGATCATGGCGGTTGAAGCCAGGGCCAGCACCCGCTGGGGCGCCAATTATTTTCCCAATGTTCAATTGACGGACCAGAATGGCCGGACACTCCATTTATATGATGACCTGCTCAAGGGCAAGACGGTTGTCGTTAATCTCATTTATACCCAGTGCAAGGATTCGTGCCCGCTGGAAACGGCGCGCCTTATCCAGGTCCGGCAAATGCTCGGCGACCACGTGGGCAAAGACGTCTTCTTCTATTCCATCAGCATTGATCCTGAGCATGACACGCCGGAGGTGCTGAAGGCCTACGCCGAAAAATTTCACGCCGGGCCGGATTGGCTGTTCCTCACCGGGAAAAAAGAGGACATCAACCTTGCTGCCCGAAAACTTGGCTTATATTTCGATCCCGGCCTGAACCGTGACGGCCACACCGTTGAATTGATGATCGGAAATGAACCCAGCGGCCAGTGGACGCGCAATGCCGCTACGGACAATCCGCGCTTTATCACCTCCACAATTACTACCCTTGTGGATGGCTGGAACGGCCACAAAGCCGTGGCCGAGAAGAGCTATGCCCAGGCAGCCCCGCTGAATGTATCGGACCGGGGTCAGTACCTCTTTGCCACCCGCTGTGCGGCCTGCCACACCATTGGCCACGGAATCAAGATCGGCCCGGACCTGATAGGCGTGACCGCCGCGCGTGATCGTGGCTGGCTCCTGCGCTTCATCCAAAAACCCGACGAGTTGCTGGCGGAAAAAGATCCGCTGGCAACGTCTCTGTTCAAGCAATACAAGGAAATACAAATGCCCAACGTGCGCCTTGGCCCCGATGACACAGAATCGCTCGTCAGATTTCTGGAAGCCCAGAGCGCCACCAAAGCAACCGGAGTTTCCTCAACTGCCAAAACAGACGAAAGAGAAAAGCATGTTGAGAAAGCGGCCTCAAACAACTGAGTTCAGGCCGAAATTTGGGAAATAGATGTTTGACTTAGCTGCGCTCGCCGCTTTTTGGTGGGGAAGACTGGAAAGTTCTTCCCCCAGGCGGGCCGATATCAAAATGTATTGGGGAGATACGTTTATGAAAAACTTAGCAAAGTCCATAGTGGCAGCAGCCATTCTTATTCTGGCACTCACTGGTTGCCGCCACAATGTCACAACGGCAAAAGTTCCGCAGGCTCCGCCTGCGCAAACCGTGGCGCCCGAGGCCAGCCTGACTGTAAGCCCTGCAACCGTTGAACGCGGACAATCGGCACAGTTGAGCTGGAATACTCAGAATGCCGCCACCATAACCATTGATGGAATCGGCCCGGTGGAATCCGCAGGCTCGCGAACGATTACGCCCAACGAATCCACCACCTATCACCTGTTGGCAAAAAGCAGCGGGGGCACAGCTGAAGCAACTGCCCGCGTGAGCGTCCATGCGACCTTATCCAAAGCGCCGCAACTCACGGAGGAGCAGTTGTTCGCGCAGAACGTGAAAGATATTTTCTTCAATTACGACAACGCGGAAATTATTTCCGATGAGAAGTCAGTGCTTTCCAGCAACCTGGAGTTTCTGGCGAAGCATAATGCTTTGAACATCGTGATTGAAGGCCATTGCGATGAAAGAGGTTCGGACGAATATAACTTGAGCCTCGGCGAGAGCCGCGCGGAAAAGGTAAAGGCCGCCCTGATACAGGGAGGAGTCGGCCCCGAGCGGATCAAGATCATCAGCTACGGCAAGGAACGGCCGTTCTGCTCGGCGGCGGAAAACGAAACTTGCTGGCAGCAGAACCGTCGCGCGCACTTTACGCTTCAAAGCCAGAATCGTGCCGCTGCAAATTAAGACTGGCCAACATGTAATCTGCGGTTAGACAGTGCTCCATCCTTTCGCAGAGGCTGGCTCTTGTTTTAGCTTCTGCGAAAGGCATGATTTCGAATCACTGTTCCTCATGCGCTTTCCTTTGCGTTCTCTGCGGTGAAATAGCTCCTGGCAAGAAAACGGGCTGGCATATTGCCAGCCCTAAAATGTTTGTGTTCCCGTCGCGGTGCGATAAAGGTGTGGTGGTCGGCGCTACGCGTTAAGGTGTAACGGTGAGCGTACCGTTCGAAATAGTCACTGCATAATTGCTAATTGTGCCGGCTCCATCTTTTAGGGTGGGAACGATGGAATAGGTTCCTGCCTCACTGTCGACGGACGCCGAACTGTCATTAGTTGCGGTAATGTCCTCACCGTTCTTAACTCCTGAGACCGTGCCGGTGAAGGTGGGGTTCGGCTGGCCGGTCGCGCGCGTGAGATCATCAGCGACAATGCTCAGCGGCGCAGGAGTAATCGTCAGAGTGCCATTGTTGATAACCACAGCGTAGTTGCTCAGCTTGCTGTCCGGATCAACCAGGGTAGGAACAATCAGGTAATCTCCTACTGGGCTGGTGGGACCGGCAACGGTGTTAAAAATTACTGTGATGTTGTCACCGGCCTTGAGGCCAGTGAGGGTTGCGGTGAATGCCGGGTTCGGATCGCCATAGAACCGGCCAGCATTGATTGCAGTCACCACCAATTGCGTTGTCTGCGCGTGCGCGGCCACAGAACCAGCCAGCATGGCCAACAGCAGGGTAGTGACGAACAAGGTTAGAGATTTTGGGCGTGTACTCTTGCCAGTATGCAGCAGAGTGGTAGAAGAGTTCTCCAAGTCCATGTTTTTTCTCCCGATGTCTCAACTGAGACGACAACCAGCGATCTCACACGAACCATGAGACCGCTTTTTCGTGCCTGGCTAACATCAGCCGGACACGAAATTGTTCAAGGGATTTTGAGCCCGGAAGAATGGCGCTTCTCTGGTCCCCTGGCGTTACGGGCAACGCGGTTCAGCGCTGCCTGGCGCAACAATACCGATGCCTTGCACTCGCAAAAATCGTTGAAGGGAATCGAGCCCGGAGAGATGATGCCTTGAACCCTTAGGAACCGATGAAGCAAGCCGGAAGATAGCTTCATCGTGAAGAGGAAACCTTATGATTAGAAGATTAAACCAAAATTAGAACAACATTAAGATTTCTAAGAAATCAATCCAGCAGAGAGAAGCCCAATTTGACTGGGTTTCCGCGCTGGTTCGTACCGTGTAAGTATCGCAAAAAAAGCAAAACCGCCTGGCATTACACAGGCGGTTTTAAGAAATGCTTTAAAAACTATGTTATCCGGCCTTTTCCATGGCAGGGAGGGAGACGTCACGGCGTTCAACCATTTCTTTAGTGACTTCAAATTCCTTCACACGTTTCTGGCTGGGCAGGTGATACATCAGATCAAGCATGAGCTCTTCCAGGATCATGCGCAGGCCGCGGGCGCCCACCTTACGCTGCATGGCTTCACGGGCAATAGCGGCCAATGATCCGTCCGAGAAGCGCAGCTTCACGTTTTCAAATTCAAACATGCGCTGATACTGCTTCACGATTGCATTGCGCGGCCTGGTCAGAATTTCAATCAGCGCGGCTTCGTCCAGGTCGTTCAATATTCCGACAACCGGCAGACGTCCGACAAATTCTGGAATCAGGCCAAAGCGGACCAGGTCTTGGGGCTCGGCTTTTTGCAGCAATTCAGTGTCGCGCTTGCTGGCTTCAGTAAATTCTTTTTCCTTGGCCTCACTGGTGCGGAAGCCCATGGACTTTTTGCCGATGCGCCGGGCAACAATCTTTTCCAGGCCCACAAACGCCCCGCCGCAGATGAAGAGGATGTTCGTGGTATCAACCGGAGTAAATTCCTGGTGGGGGTGCTTGCGTCCGCCCTGCGGAGGAACGTTGGCGATGGTGCCTTCAAGAATTTTCAGCAGTGCCTGCTGCACGCCTTCACCGCTGACATCGCGGGTAATGGAAGGGTTCTCGTCCTTGCGGCCGATCTTGTCGATTTCATCTATATAGATGATGCCGGTCTGGGCGCGGCCAACGTCGCCATCAGCAGCTTGCAATAGTTTCAACACAATATTTTCTACGTCTTCACCCACATAGCCGGCTTCGGTGAGAGTGGTGGCGTCAACGATGGCAAAAGGCACGTCGAGCATGCGGGCCAGGGTCTGCGCCAGCAAAGTTTTACCGGTGCCAGTCGGCCCAATCAGCATGATGTTGGATTTTGCTAATTCCACTTCGCCAGTCTTGGTGCGGTTCATGTGGATACGCTTGTAATGGTTGTAAACGGCGACGGAGAGCTTTTTCTTTGTCTGCTCCTGGCCGATCACGTATTCATCGAGGAAAGTCTTGACCTCTTGCGGTTTGGGCAGATGGTTTGGCGCGGCAGCGGCATGCGATTCCGTGCGGTCGTCTTCAAGAATGGAATTGCAGACGGCCACGCATTCATCGCAGATGTAAGCCCGGGGATAATCGCTTGGTGACGAGATGAGCTTGGCAACGGCGTCCTGCGATTTATGGCAGAACGAGCAACGAAGAGTTTCTTCCGGCGTCCTGGGCTTCAAATTGAACTCCTTAAATCAGTCGGGCTTTTATTTGGATCGGCCAGCAGCCCAGGCTGATGTGACATTCATATCCTACTTATGCTTGTAAATAATATCGTCAATTATCCCGTACTCTTTAGATTGTTGTGCGTTCATTATAAAGTCACGCTCAACATCTTTTTCCACCTTTTCCAGCTTTTGCCCGGAATGCTTGGCAATGAGCTGGCTGGTGATTTCGCGCATACGCAGGATCTCTCTAGCATGTATATCAATATCCGTGGCCTGGCCGCTAAGGCCAGACATCAAGGGTTGGTGAATAAGAATCCTAGAAGTGGGTAGGGCGAAACGCTTACCTGCGGCACCAGCGCAAAGTAACAATGCCGCCATGCTGGCAGCCTGGCCGCAGCAAATGGTCATCACGTCTGGACGTACAAACTGCATGGTGTCATAAATCGCCATGCCCGCCGTGATGGATCCTCCCGGCGAATTGATGTACAACTGGATGTCCTTTTCCGGGTCTTCGGCCTCAAGGAACAAAAGCTGTGCGATGACCAGGTTCGCAATCGTATCGTCAATCGGGGTGCCAATAAAAATAATGTTGTCACGCAGCAGCCGGGAATAAATGTCATAGGCGCGTTCGCCTCGGCTGGTCTGCTCTACTACCATCGGTACCAATGCCATAAATCGCTTCGTCCTTCCCTCAATGCCGGGATGTCACTACGATACCCCAGCCTGTTCCTAATTTGTGTTCGAGTACAGCAAGTTTATCGCTTTTTCGCTTCGCATGCGGTCGCGTAATCGATCCACAGCGTTATCTTGTATGAGTCGCTTCTTGACCTCTTCCACTGGCTGTTGCATCTGCTGAGCCATCGCGCTTATTTCCTGTTCCAGTTCCTCATTGCTGACCTGGATATTTTCTTTTATAGCGATTTTCGCCAGCAGCACGCTTGACTTCACTTCTTTTATTGCCGCTTCCAACTGGCCGGCACGCAGCCGGCCAAAGTCCATCCGGCGCATGTCCTCCGTTTTCATACCTTGCGCTGCCAGGGCCCGCAGCCCACGCTCCAGACGCAGATCAATCTGGTGTTCCACCAATGACCGGGGGACCGGAAAATCATGAGCGGCCAAAAGCTCTTCTATCATCTTGTCTTTCGCTTCGTGCTCGGCCTTGTGGCTTAACTCGGTCTCCATGTTTTGCCGGATCAACTTTTTCAAGTCGTCAAATGTCTTAAAATCCTGGCTTAATTCTTTGGCAAAATCGTCATTCAGCTCCGGCAGCGTCTTCTTTTTTACTGCATTCACTTTCACCTTATAGCTGAATGTCTGGCCAGCCAGCCGCTTGTCATAAAAGTCCTCTGGATAAACCACGTCAAAGCTGCGCTCTTCGCCGGCCTTCGCTCCGCTCAGGTGCTCGGTAAACTCAGGGATGGTGTTGGCTCCGCCGATCTCCACCAGCACCTCCTCCATCTGTACCGGCTGGGGGGGCGTTTCTTGCTCCGATTTGTCGTTTGTTGCGCCTTCTGCAGCTTTCTCTGATTCAGCGCTTTCTGCCGTATCCCCCGCTTCGTCTTCCAGGCCCTTAGGCCGCGCTTCAAATGAAACCTGGACAAACTCGCCCTTCTCAGCCCCCCGATCATCATTCACGGGATCAAAACTGGCCTGCCGTTCTTGTAATTGCTTGATTTCGGAATCCACCTGCTCGTCAGTCACGGTTACATCCTGCTTTACAACCTTAATTGCTTTATAGTCGCCCAGCTCAAATTCCGGCAGCACCTCAAATGCAGCTTTGAACTTGATTGGCTCTCCCGGCGTAAATTCCAGTCCATATATATGTGGCTGAGAAACAGGACGGAAGCCGCCCTTTGTTACAGCTTCGCGAAAGTATTGGGGCACTAGGTGCTCCACAACGTCGCCGGTAATTTCACTGGAAAATTTGTTTCGCACCATGCTGGCCGGCACTTTCCCCTTACGGAAACCAGGAATCCGGGCCTGTTTGGAGTACTGCTGCACCAGCGCTTCCTGCTGCGCCGTTACCACCTCTGCTGGGATTTCCACGCTGATCTCGCGTTTGCAGGCCGGGTCCATCGGGGGAGGCCCCTCGGAATGGGCGTGATTATGGCCGTCATGGGAATGCGAATGCTCGCCCTGTGGCTGCCTATCGAGGTCCTGCTCGTCAGAAAGCTGGCCGCCCTCGGCTTCGGCCTCCAATTGTTGGCCTTCAACTTTCTGATTCCCAAGAGCTTGGTTCTCACCTGGCTCACTGTCAGATTGTTTTTTGGGGGATTTTCCCTCAGGATTCTTCAACGCGTTTCTCTTTGCTGCTTTGTCCAAGTGATTTCCTTATCCACTGCCGCCAAAAGACGCGGCAAAATTGAGGGTTTAAGCACACATATCCCGAATGTCCAGTTTAAGAGAGGTTGCGATAGGGGTCAACTTGACAGGGAAACGCATAGAAAAGAGGGGAGCCGATGGGCTGATTTCGCATGCGACTTAATCAACGGACTGCTGTTCTCCGCAAATGCTCCACGCATGAATTGATTTAAAACTCATGAGTTGTCTTTAACATGGCACGGCGACTGTTCTCTTATACTTTGGCGCAGGCAAGTTTGTGCAGTCTAACTATTCATTTCCCAGCCAGACATTGCCTTAATGCAATGCGTTCCGGACCTAAAGTTCTTATTGCATTTTAGAATTAGGTAAATATTAGGAATGAATCTGTACAGTTGCAAATCAGTAAGCGTACTAAGATAAAGTAAATTAAATATGAAATCTTTTATCTTTCCAGTATTGCTTACACCTGCTTAAGTCGCCTTTTTAGTTGACAATCAATTTTGTTAGAAGCACAGTAATTTCATAGTTTTTTCGATACACCCCCGCATTAAGTAATTCATGGAGTTAGTCCACCCTGTTCCGGAGGCGGGCAAGCTCAATATGGTTTCCTCCATAGGACACCTTCCGGACTTCCACAATCAGGTTGTTGGATGTGATCACGCAAGGAGTAGCTACTCGTGACTAGCAGCTCAATTTCTATCCGTAATCGAGTCGTATTTAAAATTCAATTCGCCTCTGCAATTTTTCTGGTTCTCATTCTTTGTGCAGGGAATCGCCTGCCCGCTTTGCAGCAGTCTCCCACGCCCGGGCCCAGGATATGGTTGGCGGACAATCAGTCCGTTCCGGTAAAGACAGCCGGTGCTCCCGGTACAGCGGAAAGCGTTGCTGCTGGAAAGGCACAGCCGCTCTCCATGGCTACAGCGGACGTGGATGGCGATGGCGTGGCCGACATGGTAGCCGGATTCAGCGCTGCCGGCGGCGGCTTTGTGGTGGTCCACCGCGGGAATATTGATGCTTTTGCGCCGCAGAGCAATACTTCGTTACAAGCCATTGGACACGGACAATTCCCCGCACCCTTCCTGCCGAACGCGCAGGTTTTCAACATCCCCGTGCGGCCCGATTTTATTGCCCTTGGCCGTTTCACGCCCAGCGGACATCAGGACCTGGCAGTGGCTGCACTCGGCGGAAACAGTCTTTTCATCTTCCCTGGTGACGGAAAAGGCAAGTTCGGCGCACCGCAAACCGTGTCACTCTCCGGCAATGTAACTGCAATGGCGGCCCACAACCTTTTGCGCAGCCTGCCCTACTCTAATATCGTGGTTGGTATAGCCACGCCGCATAGTTCTTCATTGCAGGTTTTTTCCGGGACAAAAAGCGGCTTGTCTCCTCCTGCCATCTTTCACACCGCCGCCGCGCCCACCAGCATAGCTTTTGGTGATTTTGGCGACTCTCTCATGGATACGGCTTTCCTTGCCGGTGGCCAGGTTTTTGTCCTTCGTTCTTCAAACTTCCAGATGGAAGCGCTCTCGCTTCCGGTGAACGCCAGCGCCATGGCGCTTGGCTCATTCATTTTTGATCGCATTCCCGGGCTGCAAATTGCGTTGTTGACCTCTGACGGCACGCTTCACATCGCAGCGCACAGTGAATTTGATCCGCGCCCGCTCACCGCTGAAGAGCATCAGGCGCGTCTCCATGCAGCACGCCGTGGTTTGGGAAATCCGCTGGATCCTCCCCGCTCATTTCCGCAGAATGGCTTTAAGATCGTAGAAAGCATAGCTTCTGCTGCGCCATTCAGCGCCGGACAGCTTCCCGTGCTCTTCCGCACGCGCATTTCTGACCACGGCTCCGATGACGTGATGGTGCTGAATCCATCCATGGGGCAGATGGCGGTGATTTCGCATCCGGATGTGGTGGCCGGGGACACAAATTTTAAGCCGGCACAGGTTTCCACGCGCTCTTACAGCGGCTCACCGGTTGCGGCGTTGCCCATGCGCACGAACATTGATAATCGCCCTGGAGTGGTGGCTCTGCACTCAGGCCAGCTTGCTCCGGCAATTATGCATCCGCTGCCCGATCCAACTTTCACGGTAAACCGCAACGATGATCCGGCGCCAGTTTCGCCGATTAGCAACGCCTGCAATGGCGTCGCAAATGATTGCAGCTTGCGTGAAGCAATTCTCCGCGCCAATTCGGTCGCTGGGACTGACACCATCGTTGTTCCCGCCGGCACATACACGCTTACACGGCCCAGGATCAATGGCGTTTACGATGGTAACCAGGGAACTTTGGAAATTCTGGATTCAGTCAACATCGTTGGAGCGGGCCAGAATTCAACCATCATTCAGGGCGGCCCGACCGCCGGCAACGGCGTGGATATTGTTATCTCCGTCAATGAGGACATCAGCCCAACTTCCAATGCCAGCGCCAGTATCTCGAACCTGACAATCCAATTTGGAACCAATCGCGGCTCCGTTGCTGGGACGGATGGTGATGGCGGCTGCATGGAATATGACACCGGAACTAGCGGTAACGCAACGTTGAGCCTGACGAATGTCACGTTGGCGCAGTGCAATACCACGGATGGCAACGGGGCTGGAATTGCCATTTTCAATGCCACAGCGCCGGGCGGCGGCACAGGTCTTGCGACCATCACTAACAGCATTTTTCAAAATAACTCAGTGGCGGAAGCCGGCGCTGGTTCAGCCGGCAGCGGCGGTGGTATCTGGGTGGCCGATCTGGCTCGCATGTCGATGAGTAATACCCAGGTCATCAATAACAGCGCGACACAAGTGAATGGCGGCGGCAGGGGCGTTGGAGGCGGTGTCTTTATTTTTTCGGCAGGATCAGGTTCACGCCAAACTCAAATTCATGGCAGCACGATCGCAGGCAATAATGCCTCGGGCGATGGTGGAGGAATCTGGAGTTCTTCAAACTTGCTCATCGATAACTCCGGCGGCCCCACAGTAATAAGCGGAAACGCCGCAGGCGCGAATGGCGGAGGAACCCATGTCGGCGGAGGAATTTATCTCAATACAGCCTCGCCTGACTCAACGACGCTGACCAAACTTACAATTACAGGCAATACCGCTACAGGCAACGGCGGAGGCATCGCCACGGGGAATGACACCGGCGCTGGACCTCTCACGATGCATTTCAGCAGGATAGCCGGCAACACGGCAGCCGCTGGAAGCAGCAATCTGGATAACGACCACACCACGGTTACGGCAACAAATAATTGGTGGGGCACGAATTCGCCTGCCGGCACAATCACAAATCGCAACACTGGCGTAACCACGTTCGATCCATTCATTCAGTTAACGCACACGGCCAATCCCTCGACCATCAAGGTCAATCAGAGCACGACGCTCACTGCCGACATGAGCAAAGACAATCATGGAAACGGCGCAGCGCTGGCCGGGAATCTTGACGTCATTGTTGGCCTGCCGATCACCTTCAATAATCCGGTGCTCGGTACAATTCCTGAGGCGCAGCCGGAAACACTCAATGCATCCGCCCAAGCTACGGCCACGTTCAACGCCGGCAGCACCGGCGGGCACGGCTCAGCGGATGCAACAGTGGACCAGGCGACAGTCACGGCCCCCATCACCATTCTGGAACCGCTTCAGATCACCAAGAGCTTCAATCCGGCAAGTGTGCCGGTGAACACCGCTTCCACGCTCACGTTCGCCGTCAACAATCCAAACGTGATAGCAGTGGATGGCAGCTTTACTGACACTCTGCCTGCAGGGCTGGTTGTGGCTGCTACTCCGGGTGTAACAAATACGTGCGGCGGCACAGTTACGGCGGTCGCTGGCTCCGGCAGCATTTCCTTCTCCAATGCCAGCCTACCTGTAGGCGCATGCACAATTACAGTGAAAGTTTCGTCCGCGGCGGATGGTGTTTATAACAACACCGTGACCATCAATTCCACAACGGCTGGCACGGGAACTCAATCCACATCTTCCGCCAGCCTTACGGTCATCAATCCGCCTTCTATCACCAAGGCGTTTGGCGCAGCGACCGTCCCGTTGAACGGCGTAACCAGCCTGAGCTTTACGATTACCAACAGCAACACTGCTTCAAGTCTCACCGGCCTCGCCTTTACTGACAGCTTGCCGGCAGGCCTGTTAGTTGCGCCGACTCCGACCTTGAACAACACATGCGGAGGCACGGCCACCGCAGCCGCGGGATCGTCTTCAGTCAGTCTTTCCGGCGGGACGCTTGCCGCAGGTGCCTCTTGCACAGTTACGGTCAACGTTCAGGGCACAACGAGCGGCGTAAAGAACAACAGCGTCAGCGTCAGTTCCACCAATGGCGGCACAGGCAATACGTCAAACGCTTCCATTGCGGTAGTTGGACCTCCGCTAATTAGCAAAGCATTTGGCGCAGCCAGCATTCCGCTGAACGGCTCCACTTCACTGAGTTTCACAATCTCCAATCCGAATGCCATAGCTCTGACCGGTGTCGGATTCACTGACACGCTTCCAGCGGGCCTGGTGGTTTCCACTCCAAACGGCTTTACTGGCTCTTGCGGCGGCGGGACCATCACAGCGACTGCAGGCACCAATGTGATTAGCCTTTCAGGTGGAATCCTGGCAGCTTCAACCTCGTGCACGTTCTCAGTAAACGTGACAGGTATCGCCGCAGGCACACAGAACAACACCACGGGCAATGTGACCTCCACGGAAGGCGGCACAGGTGGAACAGCGTCCGCCAGCATTGACGTGACTTCGCCGCCGTCTATCACGAAAGCCTTTAACCCGGCTACCATCGCTTTGAATGGCACCACCTCGCTGACGTTTACCATCACCAATCCGGCAGCCAATACCATGGCTCTGACCGGCGTGGCATTCACTGATACATTGCCGACCGGCTTAACTATCTCCACTACTTCTGCAACCGTTTGCGGCGGAACTCTGACAACTACAGCGCCGACAAGCATCGTGCTCTCCGGAGCCACGATCGCTCCCAACAGCCAGTGCCAGTTCAGCGTGACGGTTACGGGCGCGGCTTCCGGCACTTACACCAACACCACGGGCAATGTCACATCGACGAATGGCGGAACGGGCAACACCGCTTCTGCAAACCTGACAGTTGCCTCATCGGCGTCAATCACCAAAGCCTTTGGCGCAGCCAGCATCCCGCTGAATGGGACCACTTCGCTGACGTTCACTATCAATAATCCGAATACAAGTCTTGCGCTGACGGGACTAGCATTTACCGATAGCCTGCCGGCAGGGTTGGTGGTAGCTCCAACGCCCAATTTGAGCAATACCTGCGGCGGCACCGCAACAGCCGTGGCGGGCTCGTCAAGTGTCAGCCTTGCGGCTGGTACTCTTGCTTCCAGCGCTTCATGCACTGTCTCCGTCAATGTGCAGGGCACAACTACTGGTGTAAAGAACAATTCAGTAACCATCACCTCCAATGAGGCAGGAACAGGCAATACGTCCAACGCTTCGCTCACAGTCAGCGGTCCATCCATGATTACCAAGACATTTGGCGCGGCCAGCATTCCGCTGAACGGGTCGACCTCTCTGAGCTTCACGATCACCAATCCCAATACCACCACAGCGCTGACCGGCGTCGGATTTACTGATACGCTGCCTGCGGGCCTGGTAGTTTCAACGCCGAATGGCTTTACAGGTTCTTGCGGTAGCGGCACCATTACAGCTACGGCGGGATCTGGAGTGATCAGCCTCAGCGGTGGAACCATTGCAGCCAACAGCTCCTGCACGTTCTCGGTGAACGTGACTGGAACTACGGCTGGAATCAAGAACAACACAACCGGGAACGTCACATCCAACGAAGGCGGTACGGGCGGGACAGCTTCTGCCAGCATTAGTGTCATTGCTCCGCCATCCATTGCCAAAGTCTTCAGCCCGGCTTCCATCGCTTTGAATGGCACCACATCGTTGACATTCACCATCACCAATCCGGCAGCCAATACGGTTGCCCTGACTGGAGTGGCGTTCACTGACACGCTACCTACAGGCTTAACCGTTGCGACTTCTTCAGCTACTGTTTGCGGCGGAACACTCACCACGACAGCTCCCACTGGAATTGCTTTGACAGGCGCAACTATAGCGGCGGGAAGTCAGTGCCAATTCAGTGTGACGGTAACCGGCGCCGCGTCGGGTCACTTCACCAACACCACTGGCAATGTCACTTCAACAAACGGTGGGACCGGCAACACGGCAAGCGCGAGTTTGGCCGTAGGAACGCCGACGCCAACCATCACCAAAGCATTTGGCGCTGCCACTATCTTCTTGAATGGCACCACAAGCTTGACGTTCAACATCCACAATCCAAATACAACACCACTTACCGGCCTGTCATTTACGGATCCACTGCCGGCAGGGCTGAGAGTGGCAACGCCAAACGCTCTTGTCAGCACTTGCGGCGGAACCACGACAGCGGTTGCCGGTTCATCTTCCATTACCCTCACGGGAGGGACGCTGGCAGGAAATGCATCGTGCAGCATCAGTTTGAAAGTTGTTGCCGTAGCTGCCGGATTGCAGTTGAACACTACTGGTCCAATCTCATCGAATGAGAGCGGCCCCGGTGGAACCAGCAACACGGCAAGCATCACCGTGGTCGGGGCTCCGGGCATCACAAAAGCGTTTGGTGCGCCAAGCATCAATCTGAACGGGACCACAACACTTACCTTTACCATCACCAACCCCAATCCCACAGTGGCGCTGACGGGGGTACGTTTTGCGGATATATTGCCCGAGGGCATCCTTCTTGCTAATCCGAGCGGACTCACTGGTTCATGCGGCAACGGCAAGATCTTCACCGGAACAGCATTTGGCTTCTCGCTGATTGATCTCTCCGGAGGCACAATTGCTGCCGGCGGTTCCTGCACATTCTCAGTCAATGTGGTGGGCAGGAAAGGCGGGCACAAGGTGAACATCACTACCAACCTGGAGTCCAGTGCGGGTACGGGCAACAGAGCCATTGCTTCTATTGATGTGCTGGCTCCTGACCCGACTATCAAAAAGACCCACGTCGGCAAATTCCATCGTGGGCAGAACGGCGCGCAATATTTGATCACGGTGCGCAATTCTGGGTTTGGGCCAACGGTTGGAACAGTGACCGTGACAGACCACCTGCCTGTGATTAGTCACAAACTTGTTCCCACTGCGCTGAGCGGGGCCGGCTGGGCTTGCACGCTGGCTACGCTTACCTGCACTCGTACAGACGCGCTGGCTTCGGGCAGCAGCTATCCAGCCATTACTCTGACGGTAAATGTACCGACGAATGTTTCAGATGAGTTCACCAATACGGCTACAGTTTCCGGCGGTGGGGACGTCAATTCGTATAACAACACAGCCAAGGATTTTGTGGATTTGGACAAATAAACGATGAATTCATTAACCAAATAGTTGACTGCAATCAGCAGGCGGCTACCGTTGAGCATTACTTTAGAGTTCATGCACGAATGCTATGCTGAACATCGTCGAGTTGATTGGCTTGGAGCGGTAGGGAAGCGTCTCTGGCTGAAGCTCTTCCCGCGCTGAGCCATCCAAAACGGGTCAATAATGATCCGGCAATACTGGATATAGCCGCAGCGCGACGTATTTTTTTGTTCCCAGTAACGCTATAAGCAAGTCTCAGCGCCAGCGGCAAAGGCCCGGAAAGCAGTCCGCCAATCCGGACGGTCCACCCGCTTGCGCCTTGCTTCAATGGCTTGTTTACCCGGTTTTGCTCCGTTTCAATGATCGCGCCTTCTGCTGTCTCATAAACACTTGCGGCCAGACCAAGGAGATTCAGCGCCCGGCTGTTGTCATGTCCCATCAATTCCAGAACCGATACAGCGGAGTTCATGCCGGACGCGGCAAAGTGCATCGGCAGAGTTCCCACATGATTGTTCCACACGGGAATTACGGTCGCGCCAATGAGCACACCGGTGTAGCTCGACATCACTGTTCCAGTAGCCGCAGCCAGCAAGCCTGAAGCGTTTTCAAGAAAGCTGATCGGGACGCCAGGAAATTTATCTTGCATGAGGTTGGCAAATGCCGAGGCCGCCGCGAAGCTGGAAAACGCACTCAGTGTCCAGGCGCCCACGCTCATGGGGCTTTGCGCTTTGAATACGCGCAGCATATTTAGGAATCGAGACGGCACGCCAAGGTCTTTAGTAAGCAGGGCCGCTGAAATTGGTCCTCCGGCTGCTGCGAGCCAGCGCGCACTGCGGACAAGCTCTCGATCGCGGCTGACCCAGTTCGCTGTGCTGGCGACAACTGCGGCAGCTCCGGCCGCGCCGCCCACAAAAAAATAAAGAGGGATTTCCGGCTTCCACTGCGGCTCTTTTAAGAGAGGAACGCCATAATATCCGTTCTGCGGATTCGCCTGAGGAAATGGCGCTCCCACGGGGACAACACCTTTTACATCAAGCAATCCAGACTGAGAAGCCTTGCTTCGAATTTCCGCTAACCGTCGCTTACTCTCAAAGTCCGGAACTCGGTTTGCCACATTGCTCATCTGCGCTCTCCCAGAAACGATAGCAAAGTCAGTGCCAGCATTGAGCCTGCGGCAATCGCGGCGGAAGTCCAGCCTTTCTTCAAATAAGTGGTAGGCACTTCCGGTTGCGGTGGCAGGTTATAAGTTCGCGGATCGCCGCGCAGCAAAAAGAAAGCATGGATGCCCCCAACACTGGTATCTTTTGCGTCGTAGATCACGGCATCATTCACGCCGCGCGCTTCAAGCTCTTTCAAGCGACTTTGCGCTTCCACTCGTAACTCATCAAGCTGGCCGAACTTGATTGACTCCGTTGGGCAGGCCTGCGCGCAAGCCGGCTTAAGTCCGGCCCGTTGCCGGTCAGAACAGAAGGTGCACTTGAAGGCCCGACCATCTTCTTCATTTCTTTGCACCACGCCAAAAGGACAGCTCACCACGCAGTAAGAACAGCCGTTGCATACATCCGGCTGAACATAAACAGCGCCGAACTCCATACGAACAATAGCCCCGGTGGGGCACGCTTCAAGACAGCCGGCGTTTTCGCAGTGCTTGCAGACATCAGAGGAAAAGCCCCATGCCGGGAGCTGCTCACCGGAATTTCCGCCAATGCCGATCTCCGGCGTGTTCTCAACAAACTTTACGTGACGCCATGTGGAGTGTCCCAGGGCCTGAGTATTGTCGTAAGAATTGCCGCTCCATTCAAAACCATCTTCTGCAATCTGGTTCCACTCTTTGCAAGCCACCTCACAGGCTTTGCACCCGATACAAAGCGTGGAGTCGGTTAGAAAACCTGGTGTGCTCATGCTGGCCTCTTCAATTCGTCTTTCCAAGTTTCCAGTGCGCGCTTTCCTCTGGGCAGGCGGCCTGGTTTTGCGTGACAGACCAGCGCCTTTGTTTCCATAATGCGGACATTTGGCTCTTCTGAAATTGCCAGAAGATCATTCGGTGTATCGCCGGTGACTAGCCCTTTGTATCCAAAGTGGTAGGGCAGACAAATTTGATGGACTAACCGGCCGTCAACAGTAAGGGGCTTGATGCGCTCTGTTACCAGAGAGCGCGCTTCTATCGCGCCACGCACTGTAGTGATTGTTAGGTATTCCCCGTTCTTGATACTCAATTCATCCGCCAGTTGGGGTGAGATTTCCGCAAACAGCTCTGGCTGTAACTCAGCCAGATGGGGAAGATGCCGAGACATACCGCCTGCTGTGTGATGCTCAGTGAGACGATACGTGCTCAAGACATAGGGGAATCTCTTATCCCCGTCCGGGAATACATAAGGGTTTTCCGGGCTTTCTTTCTTGTCGGCCGCCGGGTTTATAGTCTGCGTGGGATAGAGCAAGTTTGTAGTCAGGCTTTCCAACGGCTCATAGTGAGTTGGCAAAGGACCATCTTTAAGACCGCTGCTCACCCATATCCAGCCCACGCCATCCGGATGCATGATAAACGGCTGGTTCCCGGCTATCGCGTCGTCGCCTTCGGCTCCCTTTGCCGGACGATAATCCGGCGATTTCTCTTTGGTGAAGTCAGGATTATCCAGACCCGTCCATTCCTTTTTAGTTTCATCCCACCACACCAGCTTTTTGCGCTCGCTCCATGGCTTTCCATCTGGACGCGCAGAAGCCCTGTTATAGAGAATTCTGCGGTCGCTTGGCCAGGCATATCCCCAGCCATGCCCATATCGACCCTGTGGTTCACGTTTGCGGGCCTTGTTTTCACCCGGCTTTGGCATCACGCCTGAATAGATCCAGCAACCGCAGGCGGTTGACCCATCATTCTTCAGTTCGCGGTATCCGGAAACCAGTTCGTGATTCGCTGATTTGTAGCCATTGATTTCCGCAATAATATCTTCCACCACGGGCTCGGCATGAGGACCTTCCGAAGCGTAATTCCAGGAGAGGGAATTGAGCGCGGCATTGCGCGGCGTTGGCTCCTGTGCGGCGCGCGCTTTCAACCGGCGGCCCAGATGATACATAAACCAGCTTTCAGAGCGGCAATCGCCCTGGGATTCCACTGCCTTCTCGCGAAACTGAATTAATCGCTGAGTATTGGTGTAAGAGCCGGCCTTCTCCGTGTGTCCGGAAGCAGGAAGAAAGAAGACTTCCGTCGCAATATCTTCAGGCGTCATTTCTCCACGGGTAATTTCAGGAGAGTCTTTCCAGAAGCTAGCGGTTTCGGTTTCCACCATGTCTCGAACCACCAGCCATTTGAGCTTGCTCATTGCTTTGCGTTCAAGACGAGCATTAGGCGCGCCGACAGCCGGATTCTGTCCCATCACGAAGAGGCCCTGAACTTTTCCATCCTCCATGTCGAGCCAGTACCCAAAATGCGAATGGTCTCCGGTTACACGTGGCAGGAAATTGAAGCCAAATTCGTTTTGCGAGGTTGCAGCTTCACCGTACCAGGCCTTTAAAAGGCTGATGATGTACTTATCAAAATTCGTCCACCAGCCGGAATTGGACTTGTGCATTTCGATATATTTGGAAAGCTTTCCGGAGTCACTCTCGAAAAATGGCATCGGGAGATAACCCGGAAGAATGTCATAAAGAGTGGGAATATCAGTGGAGCCCTGGATTGAGGCATGACCGCGCAGGGCTAAAATTCCTCCGCCGGGGCGACCGATATTGCCAAGCAGCAACTGCAAAATGGCGGCTGCACGGATAATCTGGACGCCTTTTGAATGCTGGGTCCAGCCCACGGCATAGCAGATCGCGCCCGTTTTCTCCGGCCCAGAGGCAGAAGTAAAAACTTCAGCGACTTGCAAAAATTTTTCTTTGGGAATTCCGCAGGCGCGTTCCACCATTTCCGGGGTGTAGCGGGCAAAATGTTTCTTCAATACCTGAAAGACGCAACGGGGATGTTGCAGGGTGACATCATTCTTATGTTCACCCAAATCACCAGCTTCGCCGCCTCGATCTTTGCCATGGCCGCCTCCGGCACCGGAATGGCCCGTTATCGGCTGCTTCTGCGAACAACCTTCATAGAGCCATGTCTCAGGGCTGTAGCTTTTACTCTTTGCATCGAACCCGGAGAAAATGCCTCCTAGATCTTCAGTGTCTTTGAAATCTTCACGCAAAATTGTTGAAGCATTCGTATAGGGGATTACGTACTCACGAAAATATTTCTCATTCGTGAGTGTGTAATTGATCAACGCTCCCAAAAAAACAATGTCAGAGCCGGCGCGCAGGGGAAGCCAATAGTCCGCCATGGCGGAGGTGCGGGTGTACCTGGGATCAACATGGATGACCTTGCCGCCTTTTTCGCGCGCCTCCATCACCCATTGAAATCCCACAGGATGGTTTTCTGCCATGGACGATCCCATAATCAAAATGGCATCTGAAAATTGCAGGTCCTGCTGGGCCGTTGTAGCTCCGCCCCGGCCAAATGAAGTGCCCAGACCGGGCACCGTGGAACTATGTCATATTCGGGCCTGATTGCTGACGCAAACCATACCCAGGCCGCCAGTAAAGAGCTTTTTAATCAGATAGTTTTCTTCGTTATCGAGAGTTGCGCCGCCCAGATGCGCAATGGCTTTGGTCTGCATCAGGGTTTCGCCGTCCTGTTTTTCCTTGAACGTCTCTTCTCTCGACTGCCACACTCGATCGGCGATCATGTCCATGGCAGTTTCCAATTCCAGAGACTGCCATTCTGTTCCGTGAGGAGGCCGGTACTTCACTTTCAGTTCACGGCTGGAATGAGTGAGCAGCTCAAAACTGTCTGCACCTTTGGGACAGAGGCGTCCGCGGGAAATGGGCGATTGCGGGTCCCCTTCAATGGCAACTAACTGATTATCTTTATGAAAAACTAATTGACCGCATCCCACACCGCAATAAGGACACACTGAGCGGGCGACGCTTGCGCCTTCAATACGAGGACCCAGCATATGAGTCCGGTCAGACATAGCTTCAGGGCCAGTGCCCTTTGCACCCGTTCGAATCTGTTTTATGAGTGGCCAGCGTGAAAAAAGGCCGCGCGCCATCGTAATCTCCCGGAAGACTCTCTTTATGTTGAGAGTTATAAGAGCCGCCTGGGGTTGCCGTGTGGCAAGACAATCAACGCGCTTGTTCAGAAACAACTCGCATTACGCTAGATCAGACCTTTGTGGGGGCTACCGAAGTTTTCGCGCAGGACACAGATGCGCCTTTTCAGCAATCCGCAGCGCTTTGGGTTTGTCACTGGCTGCAATAAAGTCATGGCAAATCCTGCAATAAGAGGCCACTCGCCCTGGCATACCCTTTAGAGGACGGTGCTCAAATCGCTTGATTGGCGACTTTGTAGGCATGAAATTTTTGGTAATTGGTTTCGGGATTGTACCCTGAAAAGCAACGTCTTAATAGACGAATGCAATAAAAATATGGTTTACCAAATTGTGGTTTGTTCTGTATGGGATAGCTTTCCAGTTTTTGGGAGTTTTGCCAAACAATTCATGTCCTTTTGGCAAATGAATGGCTAAATAAAAATGGATCTACTTCGATTGACAGACATCCAATGCTCCCGGTAGTATTGCGTTTTCTATGACAGTGCTCCGCCAGATGCCGATGTGTATGGACAATGCATGTTGTCCGTGCATCTTTTTCGGCACATCTGGCGAGTGATCATTCAGCGGCAATAGTTTAAAAGTTTTCTTCTAAAGCCCACTCACCAGACGTGAGTGGGCTTTTGCTTTTGGCTACAGTAATTGTTTTGAAAATTTTAAGAAACGGTTTAGGGAGCATACGCAGATGGAAGATCAAATTGACCAGACACAAAAAGGAATATCGAGACTTTCACTTGATGGGTGGGCGGTTGCAGTTGCCTTGCTGCTGGCGGCGCTCGTACGTCTGGGCGTCTTGAAACATGTTTCCTGGTAGCAGGCAGTCAGATTCAGAGTAGGAGGGATCGTCCCCATGGCAAGTTCTACAGCAGTACTCAGAGCAGAACCTATCCAATTTCCCAAAAGGCTGGCCCTGCTGCCGGGAGTCGCACTGTTGACCATTGTGGGACTTGCGGGAAAAGTCCTGGAAAAATCCATCAACACATATTCCAAAGCCCATCATCTTGTAATCCCCAATATCGAGTATGTTCTCTGGGCAATTCTGATTGGCCTGCTGATTTCAAACACAATTGGAGTGGCTGAGGTATTCAAACCGGGGATCGCTACCTATGAATTCTGGCTCAAGACCGGCATTGTGCTGCTGGGAGCGCGTTTTCTGCTGGGCGACGTCTTAAAATTGGGCGCGGTAAGCCTTACGCTGGTGCTGATTGAATTGCTTCTGTCGATTGCATTCATGACATTTCTGGGCCGCATTTTTAAACTGAGCCCCAAGCTGACCAGTTTGCTGGCCGTGGGATCTTCCATCTGCGGCGTGTCAGCCATTATCGCCACCAAAGGGGCGATTGAAGCAGACGACGAAGATGCTTCATTCGCCATTGCGGCCATTCTGGCGCTGGGTGCGCTGGCTCTCTTTACTTTTCCGCCGATCGGACATTGGCTAGGGATGAGCGACCGCGTATATGGACTCTGGGCCGGAACGGGCGTAGACAACACAGCGGAAGCGGTAGCAGCTGGCGCGCTCTATTCTGACGCGGCGGCGAAAATTGCGGTACTCGCCAAGACCACGCGTAACGCGATGATCGGCTTTGTCGTGCTCGGCTATGCGTTGTACTGGGCGGCAAAGGAAGGCCGGCAGGCGGTCGGCAACAAAGCGACATTCCTGTGGCAGAAATTTCCAAAGTTTGTACTGGGATTTCTGTTGATCTCACTGCTGGCGAGCCTCAGCGTCTTTAATAAAGATCAGGTTGGGAGCCTGGCAAACTTATCGCGTTGGGCGTTCCTTTTGACCTTTGCCGGAGTTGGGTTGCGGATCAATTTCAAGGAGATGAAGAAGCAGGGACTTCGGCCATTTATTGTGGGAGCGCTGGGCGAAGTGGTGATTGCGGCCATCACGCTGGGACTGGTGCTGGGAGCCAGCAAGTTAATGACTTTGTAGGCTAAAATGCGCCTGTGGCATTGGTTTTGTGGATATTGGCTACTGTGGTTTGTGTCAGTCTGCCCTTGATCTTAGTTGCCGGCTGGCGAAAGTGGGCGCGACATGCGCCCCAACAAGGAATGCCCGCTGTACTCGCATTGGTTGGATTTATCCTTGGCAGCATTTCCGCGCTGATTGCGGTATGCAGTAGTCTGTACGCTAGTGCGCGAGGAGGGTTTCGTTATTACGATCCCGCGCTAATCACAATATATAGAACCGGGTTTCTGCTTTCGCTGGGTGGGCTGGCCTCTGCGCTTGGAGGTCTGTGGAAACCAAATGCATTGCGCTGGTATTCTCCTGCTCTCTCTGTCTGCATGATCTTGCTCTGGGGCATCTGGATGGCAGGTGAGTGAATTGCCGTGCCGGACGCTTTTGAGAATCCTTTGCCCGGGCATGATAAATTGAAGGCACAATGGATGCCGATCTTAAAAAGAAATTACAGATAAGCCTGCTGGTATTTGTGGTCCTCGTCGGAATTCGTGTGGGGTTTATGTTTTACAGTCGCCACAATGAAGGCGAAGGACCGAAAAAGGCGCAACCCACCTACTCGGCCAACATGGATGATTACGTTACGCCGAAGAAGATCTTCCCTTACAACGTGGAATCTGCCAAAAAAGAGCTGGCAGGCAAGCCAGTATGGGTGAAAACCGGGAACATTCTTCCTTACTATCCATATGACAATGCCACCCAAAGCGTGAACTTTAAACGGAAAATTGGGCTGCTACCTCCGCTGGCCAAGCTGCAGGTGAAGGATGTGGTGCTGCAGAAAGTGCCGGTTGCGCTCGAGGTCGGACAGGTCTCAGTGGTGCATAAGCAGATCATGGCTGTATTTGAAAAAGCAGGAGAGCCCGGCGCCTTTGCCGTTGCGTTCGGAACGAATACAAGCGACGACTATGTTTTCAACGCCAATGATGTTTTCTTCTTCGAAGATCCGCATGAGTTATACAAACATTGGCCCGCCGATGTATGGGCCGCCGTGGACCAGCATGAGGCCAAGCAGGGCATGAGTGAACTGCAAGCCAGCTTCGCGCTCGGGACCAATATGAGCTCAGACGGCGCGGAATATGGCAATCGCACAATTGAATATGCCAATGCAGGCAAGCCGGTGACCGTGGTCTTCGAAAAGAACAAGGCAACAACCGTTACGCAGGGAAAAGCGCCCTAAGGCCAGCCGCAATTCGCGGCAACATCAAAAGCTAACCGCCTGTCTTGCGGCTCTTCTTTGCCCGAACAGGCTCTTCAATCGGTGTTGCGGGCGTTCCAACCGAGGAGCGAATCGGCTTCTTGACTTCTGCCAGACTCATCTTGAGCGCTTCCAGAATATCTACCACCGGCGCCTTTTGCCTGATCTCAACCGTTTCCACAACTTCCTTGCCTTCGACCTTGGCCTGGATCATGGCCATTAAATTTTCCCGATAGGCGTCGTGATATTTCTGGGGCTCGAACTCAGCCAACAGAGAATCGATCAGCATCTTGGCCATTACCAGCTCTTTATCTTTTACCATGCTGGTGTCTGTACGGAACTCTTCAACCTGGCGAATCTCATCCGGGTAATACATGGTGTGCAACAGAATGCCCTTCGGCCCGGGACGCAGCACAACAATATGCTCTCGATTGTGCATGGCGATCTTGGCAACCCCTACGCAACCGCTCTGGCGCAACGCTTCAAACAGCAGGGCATATGGCTTTTCGCCGGCTTCGTCGGGTGCCATGTAATAGGAGCTTTCAAAAAAGATGGCATCCACTTCGCTGGCCTTTACAAACTCCAGCACTTCCATGGTGCGGGCCGTTTTAGGCGCAACCTTTTTGATGTCCTCGTCCTCAATCACAACGTATTTGTCTTTCTCATACTCATAGCCCTTCACAATCTCGCTGCGCGGAATCGGTTTGTCTTCCAGTTGGCAATAAAGGACCTGCTTGACGCGGGAATTGTCCGCCTTGTGGAGCTGGTTAAAGCCGACAGATTCTGCGCGGGCTGCGCTGTACAACTTGACGGGAAGTGACAACAAGCCAAAAGTGAGATGCCCCTTCCAAACGGTGCTGGCCATTGAATATTCTCCAAAAATACTGGGCGTAGACTGGTATGAGAGCACAAAAAACGGTGCAATACAATGTTCCGAACAGGCTATGTCACTAGAAGAATACCGTCAAAGGAGTGTTCTTATATCCCGGCTGGCCCCTTCCGATTCCCCACACCAGCAGAGGTCATTGGGGACGACGGTGAGCTACTTCCGCCAGAGCTATAAATCGCATCAAAGGTTGAAGCCCTCTCGGCCCTGGTTTATCCTGCGTAAAGCATATTGGTAATGGAACTCGCTCTCAATCTTGGCTGGTTCACGATCTCCGTGGCGATTTTTCTGTTCTTTGGGCGCTGCCTGCTGTGCAAAAAAGGAGAGCAAAGCTTTGGGATTGCCTGTGTTGCCCTTATTTGCGTGGTCTGTCTACTTTTCCCTGTAGTTTCGATGACCGATGATCTCAATAGCAGCCCCGCAATGCCAGAGGCGACTAAGTTCAAAAGACTTTTTGCTTTTACACAGGTGATCATCCATGTGTTCTCGCGAGTGCAAATAGGTCCTCCGCAGGAGCATGTATGGGCAAGTGTAATTTTCGAAGATGAAGGAAAAATGCCTCTGCAAGAGTGCCTGCCCTTCAACCTCAATCGCCGTCCTCCTCCTCCTCGCTTCCAATCTCTCTGATCTCAGTTTTAATGCGCAAATAAATCGCAACATGCTCCAGGTGCTTTGGAGTTAATGCGGCTTCCACAATCCATGGGGATTCTTTATTGCCCTCATTGAGAGCGGAAGACGGGAGGTATGGAAAATGACAACACTGCCTGCGTTTGCTTTTGTCAGTTTTTCCATTGTGTTGCTGAAATTATCCACTGGATTAATAGTGACAGTTATAGCGGCGATAATTCTCGGGGCCGCTGCAACTCTTCCTGGCTTGTTCAAACAGCGCAAATACCGAAAAGTGGAGGCGAAGTATTCCACCTACTACGAACGATTCAAGCAAATGGAAGCTGATGCGGAGGCGAAGTTTGGCCCGTCAGTAGAGCTGTTGCGTCCGGAAATGCAATTTGATGACGATCCGGAACTCTTTGACAGGGCCTGGAAAGATTTCGAGCGGCATCGGGAGGAGCGCTCGCGTATCTCTCGCGCCGAAAGCTAAGATCAATAGGCGCTTCTGAGCGCGGACCAGGTTTTTCCGCTTGCCTATACAAGATGGGCCATTTCGTAAGTCACGCAGTTGGTGATCTCTAGGCGCTTACCTGATCACAATGATCGCAAATGGCTTGTAAGTGATTGAAGAATTGGGGTGGGTAGTGGGGATCGAACCTGCCCGCAAACGTAAACTCAATAACTTACAAGAGCACGAACGGCATGTAAGACCATGTAAGATCATATAGCTGATGGCACAATCTCAGCTAGTGAGTTGCCACATACTTACCGTCTTCATATTCAATTTTTATATTATTCCAGAGTTGATCACGCTTCCACACTTTGTTGTCATCCTTGTAGTGCCAACGTTCTGAATAGCAGGTTCCGTATGAAATTTTTAATTCGTTGGAACTGATCCATTGGAGCCGAAAAGCTCTAAAATCAGAGCACTCGTAAGTTTGCGAATAAACTTCTTTACCTTCAGACAAGTTCACAGGTCTGATATTGACATGAATCGTGTCGGCCCCCCCATGCATCCGTGTTGTCAACTGATGTAATTCTGCCACCGTTTTTCCATCCGTCGACGTTTTTTGCAGAATTAAATGATCAGTCGTGGGGGCGACGTCATAAATGAGAAATCCCACAAGACCAATGATCCCTACAAGGATGATGCCTACACCCCACCCGATTATTCTAAAGACTTTCCTGCTCATTGCTGACATCCCAAAGATTGCCATAAAAAGCCTGTAACAACTGCTTAATTCTCATTATGGTCAAACTCACAGCGACAACGGGAACCCGCACGCTTTTGCCGGATCAAAAGATAGGACCTACTCACAGTAAAGGGGTAAAAAAAACATCGTGAGTCGCTGGAATTACAAAACAGAATAGCTGAAATGGTGCTTGGTAAAATAGAAATAATTTGTATAGTTTTAGGCTGTTGTCAACTAGTCCTGCCTCTTAATCTGGGTAGGGATCGCACAGACGAACGATCCTCAGTTTGGCGGCGTATTCGGTACGGCAAAGAATCAGGACGGTATCGTGCACTTAAGAGCGGAACCGCATAGAGCCGCTGATGGTTAGTGCGGCTGCGGTCACATCGCACGATTTCACTGATCCTTTTTGCTTTCTTCTTCATCCACTTCAGCTTGCGTATGCCGTACAGCATAGGAACTCTCGATTCGCTCCCCCAGTCTGGTCGTCACATCCATTGCGATTGCAGCAGAAGGCCATGCGTCATGCGGATATTCGCACTACGATGAATACCTATGGCTATGTGGTCACGGATGAACTGATGCAGGCAAGTGGAAAAGTGGCTGCCCTGGCTTTGAATGGCAGGGAAACGGCAGGTATGCGAAGCTAAGTGATTGAAAAATTTGGGGTGGGTAGTGGGGGTCGAACCCACGACATCCAGAGCCACAGTCTGGCGTTCTGCCACTGAACTATACCCACCGTAAAGGCTAGAGAACCCATTTTACACGATTCGCGCTCACATCAGTGAGAATGCCGCAAGAGTTCCCTTCATAATGGCAGAGATGCGACGCGACCGAGGCGTCGCTCACGTTCGACCTGCGGATCGGAAAAGGCATACAGATCGGGCTGATCTAGTAATCCTAATTCATGGAGCAGGCGCCGGGGCCACGAGGGTCTCCGCATGAGCCGCAAGCGCCGGTGGAAACGCTGGCTTCCTGCGATTTCTCTCCGCGGACGGCAAAGCTGGAAAGCTGCTGGCTTAACCGCTTGCTCTCACATTTGGGGCACGCGGCCTTTTTGCTTCCCATCACAATGGCTTCAAATTGGTGATTGCATTGCTGGCAGACATATTCAAAAATCGGCATATTCGGTAGCTCGGTTAAAATTGTACTGAATCCTATTATAGGACTCAATTTCATCTTCAGGCTCGATTCCCAGGTCTGCGAGTGTTGCTGCTAAAAGCATGGCTGAAAAATCCAGTGTTCCGGTTTTTGATCCTTTTGTGCCGCGCGCGTATCTGCGCAACCGCCATGCCATGACGCTGGCAGGAAATTTCCTGCGGCGCACGAGTAACCTGCCCGAACCGGAAGCTTGCCTATATCGTGTTGATTCGGACACTCAAGTGCTGTGTCACTGCCATTGGCACGCCGATACCGAGCGCCGGCCCACGGTGATCATCGTGCACGGGCTTGAAGGTTCTAGCCTTTCCCGGTATGTGATTGGAAATGCCGGAAAGGCCTGGGACGCCGGAATGAACGTTGTCCGGATGAATATGCGTACCTGCGGAGGCACCGGACAGCTTACTCCGTCGCTCTATCACTCTGGTCTTTCCAGTGATGTGGGCGCCGTGCTGCGTACGGTGATTGAACAGAGAAAAGTGAGTCGCGTGGGATTGATCGGCTATTCCATGGGCGGAAACCTGGTTTTGAAACTTGCTGGCGAGCTGGGGAATGCCGCGCCTGCGGAATTGAAGGCAGTGGCCGCGGTTTCTCCGGCAGCGGACCTGGCCGCCTCAGCCGACGCCATGCACGTGGGCGGCAACAAGATTTATGAATGGAAATTTCTTGCCAGCCTCATGCGGACCTATGAGCGGAAACGCAAGTTGTTTCCCGACATATATAAGAAGGTTGAGCGCTGGCCGGCCAGTATTCGTGAATTCGATGATGTGGTCACAGCACGCTATTGCGGATTCGAGAGCGCCGATGATTATTACAGCCGCGCTGCTGCATCGCGCGTGATTGAGAAAATCGTGCTACCAACCCTGGTAATTCACGCCACCGACGATCCTTTCATACGGCTGCTGCCTGAAACCCGGGCAAAGATGATGGCCAACCCGCATATCACTTTTTTGGAAACTGCGCACGGAGGCCACTGCGCGTTTCTCGAGCAACCTAACGGCTATGACGGCCGCTGGGCAGAACGCCAGATCATGCACTTCTTCCGCCATCATGGAATGACTGATGCAGGCTGACTTTTCTGTCGAACTTGGCCGCGACGATCCCGCACTGGAACTGCCCTGGAGTTCTGATGGTCCCTCAGTTCGATATTACGACCTAAAGGCAAATCCCGAACTGATTACGCAAATTCCTGAAGCCGCAGCATATCCACTGCTCGCAGCTTTTCTGGCGCGAATCAATGCGCCAGGATTTCCGCTGGCAACCGCGAAGTGTGACGCGTGGTTTAGTAATGATATTTTTCCGGAAGAAGAAATCTTCCGCGCGGACCGCAAATTTGTTTCATATATCGACCTGGTATTTGTGGATGAAGACGTCCGCCAGTCTTTTGAAAAACATGAAGCCCTGGCCAAGGAATTGTGCCGGCTGTTGAGCCATGCACCGGATCTTGCCGCCACGGTAGAATTGATCATTCGCCGCTGTTACTTTCATAATTCACAGCCAGTTAGTGAGCATGCAGGTGGAATGGAAGCTTTTCCATTGCGGCAACCGGGAAAAGCCGGCGCACATTGTGAGATGAACCGAGCGGAGGAGGCGATAAACGGCGGCGATGCTGTCAATGAATTCGATGTGTCCCCGGTTCGGTCCACCCTTGATGCCCCAAATGCCTCAACCAACGGATTTAATCTTACGGTGTATATCAGCGGCTTCGGCAGCGGTGACAGCGAACCGGTTCGTCAATGGGAGATCGCACTCGTTCTCTTGCAGCACGCAACGGTGCAGTGGAGCGCTTCAAGGGTTTCTTAAATATTGAGCGCTCAAATCTCTAATAGCAGACTTTTAAACGTGGAAATGTCAATAATCGGAGCTGGGGGATTACTTAGGATTTCTTGATTCGGGCAGTAACGCGATCGGCGCGTTGAGCATTCCACTGCGCGCCGGCCGCTATTTCACCGAGCAAGACCGGCTAGGCGCCGAGCAGGTGGCGATCATCGACGAGATCCTGGCAAAACAGTATTGGCCGGGACAGGACCCACTGGGTGCGCGCATCAAACGCGGAAAAGACTGGACGCGCATTATTGGGATCGTGGCGCATGTGAACCGCTCGTCATTGGCTGCGGATACGGGCAAAGGACTCGCGTACTATCCCCTGGGACAGATTTCGGACCCGGAGGCCAACCTGGTGGTGCGCACTTCAGCCGATCCGTTACAGATGGCAGCGACGATCCGCGAAGCGGTGAAAGCAGCCGACCCTTCCAACGCCGCGGTATACGACCTGAAACCGATGAGCGAGCGCGTGGCAGCGTCACTGGGGCCGCGGCGCTTTGCAGTAACCATGCTGCTGGCCTTCGCTGCGATGGCGCTGCTGCTGGCGGCAATTGGCCTGTATGGAGTGATCAGCTACTCGGTGGCGCAGCGCACGCAAGAGATTGGTGTGCGTATGGCTCTGGGTGCGCGGCTCACGCAGGTACTGTGGCTCGTGCTGTCGCAATCATTGCGAATGGTGCTGGCGGGAGTGGCAATCGGACTGGCGGCTTCGCTTGTGCTCGCGCGTCTGCTACAGTCGGAGCTGATTCAGGTGAGCGCATTTGATCCGCTCACGTTTGCCGGAATGTGCGCGGTTCTGGTGGCAGTCACCCTGGCCGCCACATATTTGCCAGCAAGACGGGCGGCGAAAGTGGATCCCATCGTGGCGCTGCGGCATGAGTAAATTTCGGTGGTGCGGCGGGGCGGTAGATGATTTTCTCGGCGCTCACCGAAATCGACGCGATTCGTCAAAGGACGATCCGGCAATCCAAAAGGGCTCCCAAGACTCACAAAACCTGTCAACCATTATCAGCAGAGCTGCTCAAGAGCTTCAGCGCGGTGCAAGTGCGGAGCTGGAGTAGCGACGCGGGAAATGTTTCAGCACCACCCACAATGGGATCGTTCAGGTACTGGTTGGCAAACTTCTCAAGGTCGGCATCGCTAATTTTTTCTAATCCTTCGACAGTAAAGCCGATGACCGATCCGCTTTTCAGAACCCGTTGGGGGAACAGCAGAGAGGGTTCAACTCCCGAATCGTGAACCGCATGCCCTTCATCGCCACGGGACTGACTGCGGGATTGAATCCACAGAACAGCGTTTTGTCCCGGAAATCGTCGGACCCGACGAGATCGGAAACAGTACCCAAGAAAGTCAAACTTCACATTCGGGTGCTTGTCTTTACGCTTCCTGTCTTTGCAGTACACGATCTTCGTTTTAGTCCGATGCAATTCCAGATGGCACTTTGCAAAGCGGACTTGAAGCCCAACCTTCAGAGCTTGGGCCTCTTGTTCGTTCCGGCAGTGCACCAATCCATCGTCGGCATACCGACACCAGGGGAGATTCGGGTAAGTCCTTGCCATCCAGAGATCGATTTTGCGGATTACGTGGGGAAAGAAGGTGGCGCAACTGGCCGTCATTGATAGAGCGGCGGCCGATGCTTGTGCTCAGAAAATGCCCTCTTGCTCCACATTGAACAGATATTTCTGCCAATTGTTGGCAATGAATGAAAACTCCGGTTTGATCCCGCCTTTGCCATCCCCCCAGAGCTCGTGCAGTTTCGCGTCGACTTCGGCTTCATGGTCCATTACAAATTCCAGAGCGGCCTCAGCCACGGGGAAATATGACCAGTGCCAGCGTTCTGTGATGTAGCCTGTGCCATAAGCGCCTTTTGTGTCGAATGGCTGAATAAATCCAAAAGCCGACGCATTTCGCGCCACCCAGCTATAGGCGTCGCTAAATCGTCCGCTCCCGCTCCACTCCTTTGCCTCCAGGTCTGTATCGGTTTGCCCGATGTCGAAATCTACGCCGAGATGATGGCGCGAAACGCCGGGCGCCGATGAGGCCATGAGGATTTCTTTTTGTTTCTCTTCGGCAGTGAGTGTCTTCCAGCAAGTCTGATGGTCTTTCTTGGCCGGGTCCCATTGGTCATCGATTCCCAGAACCGGCGAGCACTTTGTACGCGCGAAGTCGGAGATACGATCGAAAGGTGCGCCGGTAAAATTGAACTTCCTTGTCCAGATTTTCTTCTGCTCATCAAAACTTCGGGTCTCAGACTTGACAATCGTTCCCGTAGGAAGAGTCTTTCCCATGGCTTTGAGTGCCTTGGTCATCACATTAAGCAGGCAGCTCTGTTGCTTGCTGAATTCTGCCAACGCATCGCTCGGACTGAATTTTCCGCCGCCCAACACCCAATGGATCATGTCAACCAGAGGAATACGACTTAATTTTCCTCTCCACTCATCAGCCCGTCGGTCAAGCGCTGGCTGGTCTTTAAAAATCAGACAGTCACCGGTGGGCATGTCAGAGAGATCTTCCGGCGCGAGGAAAGGCTTGTCGGTGGCGATTTTGGAAGGCAGACGTCCCGACTGCCCCAGTCGGCGATTCAGGAAGGACTTGGTTTGCCGGTTGAAATCGGGCGATCCGCCGCACGGCATGTCTGGAACACCCATAAGGTCCAGCGCCTCAGCGGCCAGCGCATAGTTTTGCAGATAGACTTTATCGTGCACTCCCGTGGGCAATACCGCAGCGTGGGTCCTGCCTTCTTTTTCTATATTGATGTAGCGTTGATCGGCCAGGAAAACAGACAAAGATCCATCTTCATTCTTGGACTGGATCGGGTTCTCCTGAAGGACAACATTATGCGTGCCTTTCAGCGCATCGAAATCGGAGGTCTGGGTTGTAAAAAAGAAATCATTCGGGTGACTTTTATCACCCGTTGCAGGATTGGGTGAACGGGTTGTGGAGGCTGACGGTTTGAACTTCGCCGGGTCCAAGCCTTCATTGTTATGCAGTGCAAGCACGGGCAAACCGGTGGATTCGGCACGGCATTTCTTAAGACTGGGAATCAGTTCACCGTCCGCAAAACTTTGCAGCTCCGCTTCAGCTGCTGCACGAATCGTTTTTTTATCCACCTTACCTGCGCCGGTCTGGCCTGGTTTGGGAGTTGTTTCCTTGATTGCCTCGCTCCCGGCCCTGCCGGCGGGCGTAAAGATGCGGTTCGGGTCCGCTTTTCCGACAAACGCGATACCGCCGGCGGTGAATTCAAAGTTTATAAAACGGCAGATGTCCCCCGAGCAGCCAACATCTGTATCCAGGTGCATCAGGTTAACGCACCGGCGGCTTCGCAGTTCCTTGCTACGCTCAAGGCGGTGCGTTCCTCTCCGTGAATGTGCACCAGACAGGCATTGGCTCCTGTCTGAAAATCTTCCACCACATGATTGAGGACCTTACGCTGCAATCTATCGGATGATGCCGGCTGCAAGGCTGGCGCACTCTGATGTGCCCCACGGTGCGCGGGCGGCATCCAGGATTCCGAAGCGGCTGCCGATTTTAGCCCTCCTTGCTGGATCACATGCGTTAACTCGTGGGCAAGAAGACGCCGCCCATTGTTGGTCTGCAAATCTGCTTCACTTCCGCCCAAAACGATTTGCGCTCCCACCGTGTAGGCGCGCGCATTCACTGCCATTGCCGACTCAGCGGCCTTGCCGCCCGAGTAAATGCGGACCCGGCTAAAATCACGGCCAAAGCGTGACTCAAAAAACGTCCTGGCTCGTGAATCAAGAGCCTTGCCGCCAGAGTTCAACACCTCGTGCACAATTGCCGGCGCCACGCCGGGTTCTGAGCTACCAAGCGTCTCCTTGCGCTGAAGCTTTTCTTCCTCCTCACACTTTGCACATTTGCGTTGGAGTTTTTCTTCCTCTTCGCACTGCGCGCATTTGCGTTGCACCAGGAGAGCCGCGTGCAATCTAGCCTTCGCTTGTGGAACCTCCGGGTCTGGCATCCGCATCACCTGCTCAGCCACGCGGTCGGCTTCCTGCTCGTACTGATCGCCGGGTTCGTTCACCACAAGCTTGCGCTGGATTGCAGTCTGGGAAAGCGTGGAAATGGAAACAGGCGGTAATGCGCCTTCGACGCCAACGTTGCGAAGGACCAATCCAGCAGCGAAGACTGCTGCTCAGAGGATTGATTGGGCGGTTTTGCGCCATCATTGTGCACGTGTTTCTTCGTCGGATCTTTCGGATGCAGCGCCTGTGGCGAAGAAGTTTTCATCAAACCTTCTTAAAGCAATGCCGGAAGAACTCCGGATTAGCGCCGGATCTTTCTTCGGAGATCAATGATTTGAACACCGCAAAAAATCGAGCCCCTTGCCGTCAAGGAGTCTGTGGCCGCGGAGAACAGTTGGGTGGATCATTCATGAATTGTCTCCATGCCGCCATCTGGCGTTTATACTCATCGGTCTCTCCTGTAGCGGCACAGCGGCGGCGTGCTTCGTCAGTATTGCAAGCATCGATGCCTGCCTCGTAGGCCATGCCCTCATCATATCTGCAAGTTTGCCGCATATAGTTAAGGTAGCGTTGCACGGCTACCCTAAGTTCATCCGCTGCCCGTTGCCCTTCGTCCAAAGCTCGCTGCATTTCCGGACCGTTATGCTGCTCCATAAATTGCCTTGCTACGTTGAGCCAGAAATGGGCCCTTCCCCCCGCCAGGCTTACCTCTTCACATGGAGACTGCATGAACTCTACGTGGGTCCTTTCGTGAATCTCCGCGCATGGCCACATGCAGCGAGGCACGCGCGCCCGGTTAATCGACCAAACGGGATGGCCCAGGTCGAGATCGCAATGTGTCTCCCCGCCTTGGGTTACCCGACCGGGAACGGTTTGGTCTCGGGTAACCTCGCGGACTTGAGTCGTCAATTGATAGACCTCATTCTCCAACGAGTCCAGAGGGCTTGGCGCGCGCGGAGCTTCTCTTTCTGTGCCCGTTTCTCCAGTCGAACCGGCTACCTGTTCAGCTCGTTGCCCTTGGGAAGATTGCGTCTCTGCGGTGTCCTCACTTTGGCCATCGGTAGAAGTCTCCCGTTGAACGTTTGATCTGCCATGTGTCGCCTGCTGGATCACGTGTGTCAACTCATGCGCGATGAGTTGCCGGCCAGTTGTGCTTCCCGGAGCATATTGTCCGGTTCCGAAAACAATGTTTGGTCCTACGGTGTATGCCAGCGCACGAACTGCCCGCGCCGATTCAACAGCTTTGGCGTCCTTGTGAATGCGTACCTGGCTGAAATCGTATTGGAATCTCGGCTCCATATAGGCACGCGTAGCCGCCTCCAGTGGCTGACCAGACGAGTTCAGCGCCTCGCGCACTATCGGAGGGGCGGTCATTCCTTGAGCGACCGTGCCGGCTTCCTTGCGCTGAAGCTTTTCCTCTTCCTCACACTTTGCACACTTGCGTTGAAGTTTTTCTTCTTCCTCGCACTGCGCGCATTTGCGCTGCACGACTGAGACCGCGTGCAAACTCGTTCTTGGTTGCGGGACGCCCGGCTCCGGCATCCGCATCACCTGTTCGGCCACCCGATCAGCTTCCTGCTCGTACTGATCCCCCGGTTCATTGACTACAAGTTTGCGCTGGATTGCAGTCCGCGAGAGCAGCGAAACGGAAACCGGTGACAGAGCACGGTCTACGCCTATATTCCGAAAGGACCAATCCAACCGCGGGACCGGCTGCGGTTCGCGATCACGGCCGGCATCCTTGGTCACGGTGTCCCGCTCCCGACTTTCCGCCGAGGCCGCCGAACGCTGCGCAATTGAAGAGACCGACCTCATGAGATTCCTACTGTCTTTCTCCTGCCGCGTGCCAGAGCTTCACTGGGTTGTTGTTCCGAAGACGTGTGTGGCGCCGGCGCCGCCGATTGTGGGCCTCTCGGCCTAAATGGACAAGGGCACACTGGAGTCCATGTGTCAAAACGTTCCGCTCACGATCGTGGGCAGATCAAGTTCGTTGATGAACGGCGCGTACAAGCTCGAGCTGCGTTCATGCTGAAGCACCCAAAAGGGGAATAATCCGGGAGCATACAGATCCGATTCATCCACGCCGAAGTTGTCACAAAGTTCGAAGCGCAGAGCGATACTGTAGGTGCGCAATTTGGGGTCTCCGAGGAATGCGGTGGCCCACAGCTTCACTCCGTGCGTGCCGCCGATGATCGCTTTAAGGGGTCCCGGGTAATAGAAGTGAGCTGAGGCAAAATGCGTGCGTGGCGGGGTGACGGAGAGAGTGCACGGATCGAGCGAGCCGCTGCTGGCTTGCATGGCAAGCTGCGATTCGATGCTGCGTTTGACTTTTGCCAGCGTCACGGCAAATTCAGGCGAGGCCAGGGCCAGAAGACTCAGCGTGGTGGTGGGACCCCACACCAGAGTTCCCCCGGTGCCGGCCACGAACCGGGAAAAGGCTGTATGCCCATCCGCGCCAGCGAGCCCGATCAAAACGCCATCCATCTCCAGCGCGCATTCAAAATCGGGTACCAACCAGCGGGTGAACTTGCCATGAGCAGTGTAAGCCCAGGCGGCCAGCTTCGCCTCAGACTTAAGCGAGATGCTGGGACGATCGAAGTGGAGGAAATCGGCGCCCGAGCCGCAGTCTGAGGTGTCATTACCCAGAAGCACCGGCATAGGACACGGCTTTGCGGGTTGTGGCTGTGGTGGTGGCGGAGCCGGCAGCTTGATGGTAGCCCTGCGGTTCACCGCGAGTGTAGGCCCGGCTTCGTTATTCTCACCGTGGGCAAAGATTTCAATGTTTGTTGCCGGGATGCCGGCTGTCTTATCGGTTGGGCTTTTCAACTCGCTGGCAACAGCTTGCGCGCGGCGGCATGACAGGTTCCAGTTGTAAGTGCATTCGCCTTCGGAGCTTGCGAATCCATCCACGCGTACCGTCCCGGTTCCACCGGCAGTGCGCCAGCTCGCAGCTACTCCATCAATTATTCTTTTCTCGGACGCATCCAGCAGCGCTGAATCCTGGGGAAAGATGAATTCATTGCTGACGGCGCCGACGGGGGACGTGTCCGGAGTACAACCCATCTTCGGCGGCGGGCAGCTCTCCGGAGCAGGCACGGTCGCGGTTCTTGGCGAGCGTGGAGCTGCGGAAACTGGCGAGGCTGGAACTGCGGAAGCGACAACCGGCGCATCCGGCTGCTCACCTTGCGTCAGGTCTTCCGTCGCGGGTCCCTCCTCCGTAACCGCGCTGCGCCGCAGTTTACCTGGACTATTCTGCACGATGTGAGTCAACTCGTGCGCCAGCAAGCGCTTGCCTGTGTCGGAGCCAGGCTCATAATGGTTCTCGCCAAAGGCAATGTGCGGCGCCACCGTGTATGCCATGGCCCCTACGCTGCGCGCGGACTTGGCAGCGCGGCCATCCGAGTGAATGCGTACCCTGCTGAAATCGTAGTTGAAACGCGGCTCGAAGAACGCGCGCGTCGCCGAATCGAGCGGCTGCCCTGGCGACCTCAGCACATCATTCACAATCGGCGGTGCGAATGCCGATTCCGCACTTGCGCCCTGGCTCTCCTTTCTCTGAAGCTTTTCCTCTTCCTCACACATTGCGCACTTGCGTTGAAGTTTTTCTTCTTTCTCGCACTGCGCGCATTTGCGCTGCACGACTGGGGCCGCGTCCAAACTCGACTTTGCTTGTGAAACGCACGGCTCCGGCATCCGCATCACCTGTTCGGCCACCCGATCAGCTTCCTGCTCGTACTGATCGCCGGGTTCGTTTACCACCAGCTTGCGCTGAAATGCAGTCTGGGAAAGCGTAGAAATGGAAACAGGCGGTAATGCGCCTTCGACGCCAACGTTGCGAAAGGACCAATCCAGCCGCGGGACCGGCTGTGGTTCGCGATCATGGCCGGCAGCCTTGGTGGCTCGCTCCTGGCCTTCCGCCGGGATTGCCGAACGCCGTGCGACAGAAGCAACTGATCTCATAAGATTTCTACCGTCTTCTCCTGCCGCGTGCCAGAACTTCATTGGGTTGTTGTTCAGAAGTTGACTCGGGCGCTGGGCCCGCTGATTGCGGACCGCTCGGCCCAAATGGACAAGGGGGCAAGCTCCTGGAGGTGGTGGCGCACGAATATATTCTCTGGCCGGCTACATCGTCGTCACGCGCCACTTCGATTTCGCCGCAACATTCCTTTTCGTCATGAGTCATTGAGTCGCGATTGCACTTCTTCTCAACCAGCGAATGATCGGCGCATGGAACGCTCACATCATAGGCGCGACATTCCAGCGTGGCCCGGATCGATTCGACCCATCGTCTCCAGTTGGCGCGTACCCGGTCCTTCGCCGCTTGATCGGAGGCAAAAAAGTGTTCAACATTAGCGTTCCGACAACAGGGGCTAATATCGTTCAGATGAACTTTTTCGTGCTGCTCCGTGCAAGGGCGGTTGCAGCCACTCGTCGAGATGGTGGTGGAAGCTCCGCCGGGAAAGTTGCATTGCGTCCAGCCATAGCCGCGAGGAAGGTCGGCAGCACCCGCATCCGCCGTGAGATTCAAGAGGGCTGAACGATTGGCGGGCGCGGCTCCGGAGTATCTTTGTTCCAACAGGCTGTCCGGGGTTTGCACACGAGCCTTGGGCTGGACCACGGGGACTCCTCCATAACTCCAAGCTAGCCGCGGCATGGACTCTGGTTGTTGCTGCCTGCCAGCATCCCCGCCTATACCCTTCAGCCGTTGGCACTGTGAGCCGGAGGTACAAGGCCGAGTTTTATGGGCAAAGCAATTCACCTCATCCGCTCCGCTACACGTTCACAATGCCGGAAGAAGCCAGGATCGTCGCGTTTCACGCGTTCTTCCAGCCGCCTGCCCACGGCGGGGTCGCACTTTGAGTCGCCCAGCAGATGGGTGAAACCGGCACGGGTTGCGCAGTTGGGATTGACCGCATCGTCCCAGGACCGAAACAGATAATGAATGTGCACGCCGCGAAAAGGTGAACGCGGATGGTGGCGGTGAAAGTCAAGGCATGCGGAGAGGAAGAACTGTTCCACTGCCATATTGGATTTCGCCGGCAAATGCGACCACGCTGGCGCATATTGCGGCTGCATCACCAGATGGGCCGCCGTCTGCGCATAATGGCGCAGGAAATCAACCCGGCACCCACCGACGATGCCACAGTTCTCCTCACGAAAAAAGAAATCATTCCGTGAGGCTGCCCATTCCCATTCCACCGGCAGCGTTGACTTCGAAGCTGCGAAAGCAGCCTCTATGTCGCGTGAGCTGCGGTCTGAGTTTCGAAGAAAATACTCAGGACACTGGGCAAAAACAGGGGCTTGCAGGAGCTCCTGAGGCAGCGGCTTCCAGAGAAAAACGTCATTATCAAGATGGACAAAAGGTCCGTTCTGAATGCTATAAGCGATCAGCTTGCCCAGTGCCCACCATTCCGGATCGCATTGGTGCAGGCATTCCAGTTCAGTCGATACTGATGCAAACTGTAATCCGAGCGCATCAATCAAGAGCTGCTTGCCGCTCTCGTCGGTCACCAGCACAGTATCCGGGCAATGTCGCCGCGCTAGGCTGAGAGAGAGTCCCCAGGCGAGAAAGAAGTGCAACGGTTTGCGCCACGGCCTGCCCTTTTGCGTCTCATAAGGCCGGCTCCAAAATGACCAGACTGCCCTCATGCATCGCTCCTACTGGATCACCGTAAATCCCGTAATGGTCACCGACGCTGAAACCGGGTTAGCAAACCCCAGCGCATTTGTCAGAGAAGCCGTGATCTGGAATGTTTGCGCCGTGAAGACCTGAGTATTTCTGACGCCCACGGGAAATGTGACCGACGACTTGCCTTTGGTAATGGTCACAGTTGGAGGTACAGTAGCTGCTGCCGACTGCCCGCCGGTGGGCGAGATCACTGACAGAGCTACCACGGTATCGACGAGCGCGGGATAGTTCGTGGTGAGGGTCGCAACCGGAGCCGGAGGATTTGGCGCAGTAGGTGTGAACACGACTGCTGGCGGTTGAATGACAAGTCCTGTAAGCGCGAACGTGGGAGCAAGAAAGAACCAGCTTGCAAAATCGCTAGCCTCTTCATCTATGCCGGACGGGAACGTCAGGTCCGTTCTTGGCGTTACGCCATCAGCGCGCACTCCAGCGGTGCCGAATGATACTCCATCGAGATACGCACGGCTGGAGCCATCTCCGGCAAAGATATTTGCTCCACACAGACTGACGCGCGCGCGTACGAATGAAGAGTAGTTCATGCCCTGAAACAACATAGCGTTCAGTATCAGAAGCGCTTCCAGCTGCACGCCCTGAATTTCACCTTTGGAATCGCGGAACGGCAGGTTCCAGTTGACCGTCTGCTTTTGCACAGTAATCTGTCCATCCAAGGGCATGGCGGTGCGAAGCACAATGGGTGTGAGGCCCTGCTTCACCGCGCCCGCTTCTACCGGACTCACCACTGGCACTTCCAGTGTGACGGCAAACGTTGAGGAATCTATGCGCGCGGTAGGCGCCTGGTCCAGCGTCACGGTCAACCCCTTGGCGAGTAATTGGTCGAAGGGGACTACATCGTCATTATTCCAGTTGATGCTAGTGATGTGCAGTGTAGACAAGGCACCGCCGGCGACTTCAGTCAACGGCGGGAAAGATCTGCGGCAGTCGTCAATTTTAGGTGTCTGCTTCTTGCCGTCCCAATGAATGCAGGCCAACGGCGCGAGATAGACATCCGTACGGTGCGGCGGCTGAACCATGGCACCATCACTCCCGCAGGGCGGCCATTCGATCTGGCCAGTGGCAGTCCGCGCCGGAAGAAGCCAATAATCGCCGCTTTCAAAATGTCCAGGTGCAAACTGCACTTGAATGCCGTTTTCCAGATCGAGCCAGGAGCCTGCAGCCATCGCCATCCCAGTTGCGGTGGCCGCCGTTCCCGACTGTTCCCAGCGGCGCAAGCGGGCGTTGCGGGTTGGATCTACCTGCGCAACCGCGGCTGTCATGGTGATAATCCGCTGCTCAGCATTAATGCTCTTGATCTGGAACAACTCACCGGGTTGATTAGGATTGGCCCCGAACAAATAAGTGTCGTCGCTCAATTCAACCCACTGGCCAGGCTGGAATCCCAGATTGGCATCAAGGCCCAGGCTGGCGACCATGACATCTGCGCCCGAGATACCAGTGATGGCGGTGAGCACCGAACCATTTTCCCGCGACCACTTAAATGTCGCCTGCGATTCATTGCCGCCCTGATGGATTTCCACGCGGTAAAGCTGGTTCTCCAATCCACGATAGCCGGCTGCCGGTGTAGGTTCGCATGAACACTCTGACGAACCGCCTGTGGTTTGCGCGCTCAATCCGCCGGATGGCGGCACAGTGGCCGGTTGATACATTTCCGCGCAGCAATTTGCCGGCACTGCAGCGCCAGGCGTGGTTGTGTTTCCTGGTGCAGTTGCGGTTCCGGGCAGTGTTAGGCCAGGCACGGCAGTGCCTATGGTTCCGATCACACGCGTCGGCTGAATGGTTAAAGACGGCGTTACACTCGCCAGTGTCGAGGCCTTTTCCAGGAGCCTTCGTGCCCGCGCGGTGCGTGCCGGGAATGGCGAAGGAGACGGTTGAGTGGCTTGTATGGCTTTGGCTATCACCCGCCATACTGTTTGACGACGCACAGTTGTATCAGCCGGGCCCAGCGCAGGCTCCCGCAGGCAGGGATCATCGAGCGAGGTAACCATCCGCTCCCACACTTGTAGAAAGAGGCAAATGGAGTCGAGGGAGCCGCTAGCCACTTCCGTGAGAAGGTCAGAATCAGAGACAGCAGGATGAATCAGATACGGCTGGCTGGCGTAAGACAATGGCGCTTCGTTCTCACACAGGAGTCCCTGAACGTAATAGCGCCCGGCGCCAATCTTGATTGTTTTTCCGCTGACTGTAATCGCGAAGCCGTTGTCGTTCTCCGGCCCGCCAAAGGGACCGATGATGTCAACGGTCTCCGTTTTGTGCACGTGCCCATCAATAGCGCGCTGCTCGTTGTGATCGGCATCAAGCGCCACCCGGCCCTGCTGCTCCAGAACGGACGTATAGTGTTTCGTCTTTTCGAATCGGAGCCTGCTGAAATCGCCTCTCATAAATCGCTCTTTCCCATTTTGATTTTTTCCGGGCGTCACACCAGGTGAGCGCCAATCCCCACGTACATCAGTTCGTCCTCACTGTCGCCGCAGAGATTCAAGTTCCGCGGTCTGCCATAGCCATAGTCCGACAGCGGTGAACGCACGGTTACCGCTGTCGAAGGAACAAGAAAGACGCCGGCTTCCATGTTGAAGGGCAAAAACTCCGGAGCGCGAAGCTGCACATTGCGAACTGCTTCAGTCTCTTCAAGTAATTTGTATGTTCCCATCTGTGAGCCATTGTCGGCGCCAGTCCAGACCGCCATGGGGACAGCGCCGCTCAACAGCGCATAGGAAGGATGGCCGTATTGCAAGGTCACGAACTGAGGCCGCAACGCCGCTTCCTGGCTGGCGTTACCCGGCAAACAGCGGTAGCGACGGGGCGTGATCGCATCCGCGGGAACATAACAAAACCGCATGCACCCTGCCTGCTTGCGTCCGCACCACACGGCGGCCTGCCATGGATCATGTTTGGCCCGGCGCGCAAGAAAGATCGTGTTTGAAGCCAGTTCCATAGTGCGGACATGTATCTTTCCGATTACAGTGCTGTCCTCAATGTGCAGGTCTGCGCCTTCGGAGGCCAGGTCGGCTGCGGCATAAGCGACTCCGCAACATGACGACGCATCAACAATGCTGGAACATATCCGGGTAAGCCCGCCTTCGCCCACGGCCAGGGGCCCGCTGATGGAGCGCAGCAAGCTCACATTTACACCGGGCGCAGAAGCAAGAATACTGGCTTCACCCGGCTGAACGGCAAGTCCGGCACGCGTGAGTGAGATTCCCGGCACCAGTGTGCAATCAGAAAATTGAATGTTCGCTGCATCGCGCACTTTGACCGCCCCGGAGATCCATACGCCATTCACCACAAGCTGTCCGGTCCCGTGAACCTCGATGCCTCCATGCAGAACTACGCGTGCGCTGCTGAATTTGGGAGAGACATCCGGCTCAGCGGCCGCGATCCACAATGCACTCCCATCGGGCACGGTGATGGCTACGTTTCCTATCTCGTAGGATTCGAAATCAGGAAGGACGATCAGTCCTTTGGCGCCAGGCTTTTTCAAGTTCCATGCTGCCGCCGCATCAATGAGCGATGGCGTTGCGGATGAACCCACTGTCGCAGAAAACGAAAGATCCGATGGCGCAAAAACAGGAAGGCTGGCTGAACGGTCGTAGGGGCCGCCGCCAATATCGGCCGGAAATCCACATGAATAATTCACCCGCAGCTCGCGCGGCGCAGCAAGGTCGGCCGCAAGCTGGATCCTGCCCAACTCCGGATCAATGGCGATTTTGCCTTTAGTAGTGCATCCCCACTGGCTGGCGTTTTCGTCGGACAAATCTCGGCAACAAATCTGTGAGACACCAACAGGTGTGCCGTTCACGATAATCTGAATGCCGTTTTCGCCATAGAAATTACCCGGGTTTGCAAAAAACTCACGCCGATAAATGGGCTGCGGCACATCCAGCCTTCCAGCCAGGCGGCTGAAAGAAGCGTACGGCTGCGGGTTGTTGAAGAGTGGCATGTTCTGGCCGAGAGGACTAAACATGTATCTACGTGCATCGACTTGAAACGCCGACGCGCCAGTAACCCGGTTGCTTTTCCAGCGCCAGAGATAGACGCCTACATGCGGCACATTAAATCTACCGCCGCCATGAATCGCGATTTCGAGAGGAGCCGTATCGGGATCGGGCGCCGTCTGGACTCTTGGAGCGATGCGGCGCACATCCACTGTGCGGTTCAGGGTGTCAAAAGCGCCGTCAACATGGTCAAGCTGCAGGCCATGACGAAGACTGGCACAAGCGGCATGTTTGGGCCGGATGTGGCGCATCGATTCTGTCGTGATCAGCCGTTTGAAGAACTCGACTGCGACGGCCGGCAATCCTGAAACATCTCTGGCTACCTGTTCCAGGGCCACCAGCGTGCCTTTGCGCCTGCGATAGGCAATGGTATTAGCAACTTCTGCCCGGCGTCCCCTTGCCGCAGCGCCGATTTCATACACCGGGCTGGCGCCCACAAGGTCGGCGATGTAGGGAACCACCCACTGGGCGCAGGTTTCTATGAATTCGTCATCATAGAGTTGCTGGATGTTGTCTTCCAGAATCGCAACCTGTTCGCTGACCACCCGCAACAGAGCCTGGAGCGGCAGGCCGTTCTTTACATCCTGCGTGCGATAAAGCACGGGCAACAGCGCATAAAGTTGTTCGGCGTTCAGGCTCATGACCACGCTCCAATGCTTCCACGCGAAGCCGGGTCAAGCTGCAGCATCTGGCCAGGCTGCGGCGCAGTGTTTCCGCCGGCCACCGGGGACGCTGCCCTCAGCACTGCCGGCGACGGCGTGCTTGCAACATCCTGGCTAAGTTGAAATGCCGTCACTTCAACCGCCACTACGCCGGCACATTGCTGAATGATCTCCAGGGCCTCACTTTGCGCCACTCCCTGCCCAATGTCCCGGTTCGAGAATGAAAATGCGTCTGCAAGCGCGTTCCATACCCGGCCGAGTACTTCCGCGGGATCATAGTTGGCGCTGTCAACCCGCACGTTGGCGGAAATCTCAAACAGCACCGGAACATAAGAAACCACCATCAAAGGCACAAATGGATTTCCCGCCCCGGCAAGCGCTTTGGCCAGATTCACTATCGTGGGATCTCCGGGCTGGAAGGTGCTTCCATTTGACCCGGCCACAGTGAGAAAGACACCCCGGGTCTGGCCAAACCAGGTCCAGGTGGCAAGAGCCTTTGCAATGCCGGAAAATGCGCGCGCAAAGTTCTGGTAATCCTCCAGGGACACCACGCGATCGAGCGTCAGCACGTGCAACGGAGCGCTCATTCGCGCGTCAGCGGCTGTATCCAGATCCGCGCCGCCGCTGGCAGGATCAGGATTGAACGAGCTCTTGAGCCCTTGCGGCCGATCCAGCGGCTGGGAAAGTTGTCCAGCCTGCACCATGCCGGGTGTGCCAATCCCTTTCCGATAGGCTGCGCGGATGTTCATCTGTCCAGAAGGGGTGCGCGCACCGGCGATTCCGTCACCAAATTGCACTGTCACAATTTGCTTGTCATTGATATGGCTGATGAAGACGCGGTCGGCAGGTCCCGAGTCGAGGAAGTTCTCCGTTTCATGCCATTGCAAATTATTGACCCACACTTGCAGCGTGGACTGCGCACCCAGGCTGGAAGAGGAGCTAACGTGGGTTAGCGGCGACTGCTTCAGGGAAAATTGTAGCGCCGCATTGGTGGCGTCACCGCTGCCGAGAATCTCATGCATGGTCTCGCCATGAGTCGCGGCTGCAGTGTTGGCGTTGACTTTGACGGTTGCCCGGTCATAGATGCGAGTGAGCGGCCCATCAAAGCTTAAAATTGTGACGTCGCCAGAAACGATGGTTCGGCTGATCACCGCGCTTTCAGAAACCGGAGGATCACTCTTATCGGCCGGCAGGAACGTCACGTTCGAATCCGGAGCATTGAGTGAGCCGGAAATTGCATTTGTTGTGGTGGTAACGCGCCACTCCGATCCGTTTGGCGGAAATGCATCCACCAGAAAAATTTGCTTATCAGCCACGGCGAGCGCGCCAGTTGCTCCATCAGGAACGAATGCAGCGGCCGAACCGTTGCTCACCTGTAGCCGTAATCGCTGGCCGGAGATGGCCACCGGCTGCCCGTTGCTTAGGTCTTGGCCGCCTTCAATTTCCAAATCTGCACCGGCAGTTGGCTTAAGAACATCGGCTTGCCTCGCATACGTTGCATCAAAGACCCAGGGACCAATAAAGGGCGGGTCTGCCGGCGGCAGCAGTTCTCTCTGCACAAACGCCGTGGTATCACGCGTCTTCCCTACCAGAAGACCGAGCAACTGGTCAGGCGACGGAGGACTGGAAAGCAGATTTATATAAACCAGCAGCGCGTTCTCATATACGACCAGGGCCGCCGCTATAGCGCCGGGAGAACCGCTGGCAATAGCCACAAGGAATGCCTGCAAAGCTGCAATAAAAACTTCCAGGGCCGCGATCACAGCATTGTTCACCAGCACCAGGCCAAGAGCCAGCTGCAGGTGGGTTGTCTTTGCAGTGAGTGTGTATAACGCCGGCCCAGTTTCGCTCACGTCCGTGATTTGAAACAGCGACACGCCAACGTCAGGGGACGTGAACACAGCCCATTGCGGTTCTCCGCCGGTCGCAGGCACCAGCCCTGAATAGCTGGCATCAAGATTCACCTGCATGCTGCCACTGGTGTATTGAAACGGCCAATCGGTGTTCGGAAAATAAGGATTATTAGCGTTCATCGGACGCGGATCAGGCGCTGAGACCCCGAACAGTGCGGCCTTTTTTCGGAAGACATAAACGAACACGCCAGTGTTGTTTGTCCCGAAGGAATCATCCAATGGGTCATCCCAATGGATGGTTGTGGTTGCTGGAATGGAATTTACTGCTACCGAGGCGACATAATGAAAATCCGCCGCGCCACTTGCGAGCGAACTGTGGAGGGCGGTATCCACGAAGAGAAGCCCGTCTCCGGGATTTACTTTTAGCGCCGTGCCCCGGAATGTGGCCGAAGTATCGCCTTTGCTGAGCGCCCACGGCACCGTGGTTTGCGCCGGAATCGCATTGCCGGCGATGGTGGCCGTGACATCGGTTGAGGTCTCGAACACAGCCGGCGACTGTCCCGGACCGGGAACGCTTTGCACCCGTGTTCCGGCTTTGATCACGACATTGTCGGGAGAGCCCGCTGCGTCATTCAACGTGAATGCGATGAAGGCTGAAGCCGCAACCCCCGGTGATGGACGGTAGCCCACCAGGCGAGCAAGTTGGAATACCGACCGCTGATCCATTGCGGTCCGCAAATAGGCTTCATTGGCGATACGCTCGTTGTAAAAGCTGAGAACATCAGCCGTGACGGCAAAGGCGTCCAGCAATGCGATGGTGAAATCGGAATCGTCGCGCGTGCGCAACGACGACAAAGCCGCATTCACGGGAGCAGAGAGCGCCGCCAGCATGCTGGCTTTGAATCGCGCGTGCGTTCCTACCCGGTAGCTGATCGCGCTCAGCGCCGGCCGGTTGGAAATTGGTTGCGGCGTTTCCGGCCCCATGCCTTCACAGCAGCCGCACAAGACCGGGGTCGCCGCCGAGCATGCATCGTTCATTTGCCACCGTCCATATGCAAAACCAGAATGCCGTGATCAAGCCGCTTAGGATCGTTATCGCAGCGGGCAATCTCCAGCCGGTGCATGGTCAGAAATCCCTTGCCCGCCGAATGGAATGTGGGATCGTCCATTCGCTCAAAAACAGTCAGCGTTACTGAAGCAACTCCGTCCACCGCTTGCGCTGCCGCGATCAACGGGCTTGTGTAAACTGTTTGCCCAAAGGCGAAGTTGTCGGCATTCAGGATTCCGCGCTGCCCGCTGCAGAGATCGCCGGTAGTAAATATCTGCGTGATGGCGTCACGCACGTCATTCTGAAAGTGATCGGCAGCAACGCAGATGTTCATCTCAATACGCAGCCCCACGATCACTGCGGGTTCCACTTCAAGATCGACGCCTAACATGCGAAACAAGTTGAGGCGATTTTTTGTCGCTGTAGCCAGCGTGGCCGGAAGTGCGTCGCCGGCAGTTGCCTCCAATGAGACGAATGCCGTGTGCCAGCTGCCAGTCCAGCGCAGCGTGCCCCCGGCCGAGCGAATTGCCGGATCAAGCTGGGCCATGGCGCCATAATCATCTTCTATAACCGCGCGCAACTGTGAGCGGAAAGCAAAAGGCGCTTTCTGCCGGATGTGTTCCATGGTTTCCGGATCACGGCCTCCTGCGCCAGGCAGCGGGTTGCGCACTGTGTCGATCCCTTTTGCATTTGTAACGACGTGCATCAGGGTGTCATGCCCGATGTTGCCCACTGTGCCGTTTCCGATCCGGTATTTGGCTTGAAAGAAAGAGGCCGCGTGGGCCGACATTCCATACTGTCCATCTCCAAAACGGAGGAAGACCGTGTTGTCGCGCTCAATTTCCGGCACCACCACCCTGTCGGATTCATTAGCGGAAAGCAGGTCTCCTAAGATTGTCCATGCGTGAAGTTTGTCGTCGCGAACGTTCAGCTGCGGAACCGGCGGCGCGGACGGAACAAGAAATGTGGATGCCGGGCCGGGGACCGACGAATCGAATGGCACAGCGAAGGTGAGAGGCGCATTATGCAATTGGGGGAAATATCTCGGATGCGGAGCATCCAGCGTGTCTTTGCTCCCGCATGTGCAGCTGGCGCTGGTTACAGGAGCTGCTGGAAGCGGCGGCACTGCGGCCAGCTCCTGCCAATCCTGCCAAGTCCCGTGGTCGGACGGGATGATGTTGCCGCGGGCAACACTCACATTGCTGAGACTTTTTCCCTGATCGCTTGTGCTGGAGATACATAAAGGAAACGGCAGCGCATCTGCTGCGTCCCAAGAGATCGTGGTGATGAGTGTGCCGTCGAGCGGATCTCTGAGCGGACGGTTCAGGTAATCCGTCTGTCGCACATCCGTCAGGCGCACAGCCCAGCGTTTTGCCGGATCAGCATCAGCAGAGTCGCCGGTTTGAGGGCCGCACACCTCTTCAAAGATGAGGACCGTTCCCGCTTTTAACCCCTGTGGATGGTCGAGTAGCGTCGCTTGCGTGCTCCCAGGAACCAGGCAGCACTCATTGTCACTCCAAGTATAGAAATGCATTTCATTCTGGTCCTGGAACAAATTGGCAGGCTGCATGGTTTCAAATGTCAATGCGGTGTTGAGTTGTTTTTCCTGGTTGCTGCCGGCCATCACCACCGCCGGAAGTCCGGCCACACGCGGATACAAGTTTGTTTTCTCCGGAAGTGCAAGAGTTGCCGTGCCCTTCGACAGAGAGACATAGATCCATGTGCGCGCATTGGCACCTTCGTCAAGCTGATAATCCACTAATTTGGCGTGCCGCCGGAGCGAGATGCGGCTGCGAGCCGTGCCCAGATATGCCTCGGTTCCCACGGCGTCCTGTTGATAGCTGAGATGGTCGGCGGCATACGCAAGCACTTCGACCAGCGCAATGCCAAAATCCGATGGATGCGTCTCCTGCCAACTGGGCGCCAGCACCGCAAGGCGATCCAGCATCACGCGCGAGAAGCCGTCAAAATCTTTCGCCAGATAGTTGATGTCGGGCTCCGCTGCCGGCCTGGGAGGACAACAGGTGTCCGGAGCGCAGTCGCCCGCAGTGTCGCAGCCTGCCTTGAAGAAAAAATCTACGGACGAAAGCTGAGGATCGAAGCCCTCGGGCGGATCTGTGGTAGAGGCGTTGGCGACAAGAGAAAACGTGTAAGTGGAGAAATTGCCGTCGGAGTCAAGCTCGATTGTGATGGTCCGCGGCGAGTTTGCATCGGCCGGTACAATCTTCACCGAGTGTACCTGCGCCCCACCGCCCTGTACAGTGACCGTAACCTGCGCAATTGTAAGTGTGACGCTGCGTGCATCTTTCAGCAGCGTAAGCAGCAATTTCTTCCCGCAGCCGCAATCAGGGCCGGAATCGCATACCTCAAGATAGTCAATCCCGTTCAGCGTGGCATGCTGGAGCACCAGAGCGCGCCGTTTCTGCTGTGTGCAAAAGTAAATCATGCCGTGGCTCCGCCATAAACAAATTGCTGCGTCTGCTGCTGCTGTGTCTGGAGAAGTGTGTAACGCACCGTAATCTGCAATGTGGAATCAATATTCACCACTTCCACACTCGCCACGCGGATCAGGTCTGAAAGCCACTGCTGCAGTGAAGCCTGGATCACCTGCTGTTGCGCTCCGGCCAACACGTCACTGTTGGGTTGAAAGACCAATTGCGCGGTACCAGTCCCGAAGGTCGGGCGGTTGACGCGCTCTCCCGGCGAAGTGAGCAGTATCTGCTCGATCATGTCCCGGATGTGGGTCGCAAGGTCGGTCTGCGCCGTCAGGCCGCTGCTGTCGAAGCTGTAGGGATATTTCAAATTCATGTTGCAATCACCCGTGTCTGCATCACCAGCGGCAACATCGGAGTTCCGTTAGGAAGAGTTATTCCTTGCCCGGTTTGCACCAGCAGCGGCTGCCCATTCGAAGTGACGCGCACCGTCCCCACGATCCATTGCCCGGTGACGCAGGGCGGAAGCGGAGGAGGAACCAGCGGACAACCCGCGACCATCCAGGGAGCCGACAACGGAACGGTTGGCTGGCCACTCACCAGCACGCGCGGATTCGGCGCCGTTGGAACAGCCTGGCCAGCGTGCGCGCACATCACGGTAGCCCCTGCATGTAAGAGAAATCCGGGCATCAAACCACCTCCAGCGCGCCTTCATTCACGGTCACGGCCGGGCCGGTCATCAGAATGGTGGCGCCTTGGCCGTTGCTGATCGTGATTCCGAGTTCGTTGACGGCGATCATTGCCCCGGTTGCGGACTTCAACAGAATTCCTCCCGTGGGACCGGGCATGTCACTGATCATCAGCGTGTTTTGCGTTGTGGTCTGAATCACCACTGCCTGCAGTCCCGGCGCTGTCGCCAGGGCAAGGGCTGGGACCTCCGCAGCCGATCCCCAATAACCGCCCGTCCAGATGGGGTAATCACGATGGCCCTGCTCGAACTCAATCCACACTCCCGAACCGATTGCAGGAACAACAAAAAAACCGCTCTGTATTCCTGCGAATGGAACACACGGCATGGCCCAGGTGGAGAAGAGCACGTTGGAAACATCAGAGACCTGGACGAAAATCCGCCCCATCTGCATAGGATCAATGTTGTTCATCACCATGCCGCGGTATTTGCCAAAGTACTTTGACATCCCCGTGTCCTCAGAACGGAAGCGACGGAACCATTGGAAGGTTCGAGATGATGCCGTTGCGCTTCAGCGTGAATGATTGTTTGTATTCGCCACGTTTTAACTGGTGCCGTGTTTGCTGCACATAATGCAGGCCGTCGAACCCCAGGCCAGCTCCGCGCACGCCCACCAACTGCCGGGCATTTAAGATGCCGCCGTAACGGACAACATCGAGCGTTCCTTCGCCCGTAACCACGTCACCGGTTTCTGTGGCCCGCGCCAGGCCGATCATGAATGCCTGCGGCAGCGAGAGCTTGGCGGTATCCTCGAGATATTCAACCGTCGTGGGAAATGGAATAACAGCGCCCAGCGGTGGATTCAGCGGGTTCACCGCCGGGATGGGAATCGGGATAGTGGCTTTCGATGTTGGCTCCTGCACGAAAATCACCGGCAGGACAGCGGACTGCGGCTCATACCGGAATGAAAGGCTTTCTACATTGGTCCAGGTATCCATGTTGACGTTCAACGAAGGTTGCGGCAGTCCTATTTTTATCTGTGGCCCCCAATACGCCGTGCTTACGCCAGGTACCGGTCCGGGATCGATATAGAAGACATAGCCCGCTTCTCGCGCAAGCTGGCGGATGTAAGCCAGGTCGGTTCCCTGCTGTGTTGGAATCTGCTCAATGGGAATCGGCACGTCCGGCGCCAACATCGGCGTCACGAGCGGGACGATTCCAAAGGCCGCGTATTTGCTCAGAATCGTCAGTACCCGCAAGTCAGGACTCATTCCGGGAAAAGGCAGGCCGGTAAAATCAATCTGGTTCATGATGGCACTCAGGTCTTCCCCGGTGATGGACAAGGTGGAAGAACCACGCATTGCATTTGGCGTGATTTCGTGGTGAGTGATGACTCCATCCATCAACACGCGCGGAATCACTCCGGTTGTGGCGATCAGGATCACGCGCAACATGGGAATGGGTGCACCTGCGGCGAGCAGAAACAAAGTTTGCAAGGGCGAGGAGTTCGCCAATGTGAACGTGAGCTGGAACCCGCTGGTGCCGGTATCAGAGATCGTTACCTCCGCTGACGTCAATGCGTCAGTCAGCGGTTTGGGCGGGGGAACGGCAACTACCGGCCCCGCCAGCATGGTCAAATAGAGGCCGCTACCCATTGCGAGCCCCCATAGGGACAGCGGAGGCGATAGGAATTTTGATCTTGCGGCCAACTTGCGCCGTCAGCTCGTCAGGATCGCTCTCATTGTTGGCGTCGCAGATCATCCAAAACAGAAGAGGGTCGCCGAGGAACTTTGCCGCCAGGTTGTCCAGGCGATCGCCTTCCACCACTACGTAATCCTGCAATGCCGTGTAAATTTCCGGCTGGGGAATGATGCGCCGCTGCAAATACACTACGTCTGTCCCATCAGGACGCGTGAAGGTCTCGATGGCATCGCCATAGTATCGGCTGCTTTGTTTTGTCGGGCCGCCAGTTCCGGCTGCCGACTTCACCATCGATTGCAGTGCGCTATCCATTTTGTTCCCTCTCCCTACAGCGCCAGCGACAAGATAGCCAGCGCTTCCTTTTGAATCTGGTAAACCATGTACATTGCACCGGCCGGATTCAAGAACCCGACATCGTTCACGTCCAGGACCCTCATGCCGAGCTTTACCTTGGCGCGAATGGGGTTAAGCTGCGGGTCAAACGCTTCTTCCGTGATCTCCACATCCGTAATCCTCACAGGCGTGATTCGCGACTTGCTCCAGGCAAACACGGTGAGCGCTGATTCCATAGGAAGAATCTCGATCGTGCCCAGCAGCGTCAGCACCTCATTGGCGATGAGCCGGATACTCGAGGGATAAATCAGTGTTTCCAGCGCCGCGAGCTGTGGCTGTATGCCGAAGCTCTGTGCCGTTGTATCGCCCACCGCGAGTTGATCCGTCGCATCAATCTCCGCGTTCACCGTAATTGTTTCCACAGGAGGCCCGGTGAGGCGCAGGACTTCAGTGCGGTCTGGTTCGTCACCAACGGTCCGCGGCTTCAGCGATCGCGTGATCGATTCCGGGTTGTATTGCAGCGAAATGCTGCCCAGAGGAATACCCAGCGTTGGATCAAGAGAAAGAATCGCGCCCCTCTGCAATCTGGGAGAAATATCAGCCATGATGCGGTCCTTTCAGAGTGGTAAATATCTGGCCGGCGATATGGTGGCCGATCTGCCCGGCGCTGGAGCGTGGCGGCAATACGCCGGCATCAAGACGTCCAATATTTGCGGCCTTCGCAATCTTGCCCGCGGCGGGTAATTCGGACAGGCGAGCGCGCAACGCTTCCGCCACGCGGAGAGCTTCGCTGTGTGACGCGCCTTCAATCACCAGCCGCTGGATATGGAAATTCACCTTCATGCCCACCCCGCAGTTTCGGCCGGCGTAAGCGGCCGGTCGATCTTGGCATATTCCACGCGCGCCGCCCTGAAGATGTGGCTGGCGTCAATTTCCGTGCCCTCATCGGCCGCCAGAAAAGCTGCATGCGTAGCGATATTGCGGATTAGGCCGCCGGCAACGTTGAGCTGGGCGATGCGCCCATAATCCAGGGCTCCCACCGGCGCCTGCTTTGGAAACACGCGCTCCCACATTCGCCGCCGGTCTCCAGCGTCAGGAAAAGGAAACTGAACAATGAACCGGAGTCGCCGCAGGAACGCGGGATCCAGTGCGTGCTTCATGTTCGTCGTCAGAATTGCCAGCCCACGATAGGATTCCATGCGTTGCAGTAGGTAGCTGATCTCAAGGTTCGCGTACCGGTCATGACTGTCTTTGACCTCGCTGCGTTTGCCGAACAAGGCGTCTGCTTCGTCAAACAAGAGCACAGCCCCGGTATCTTCCGCAGCGTCAAAGATCCGTCGCAGGTTCTTCTCGGTTTCGCCAATGTACTTGCTGACCACACCTGCAAGATCGATCTGATAAAGATCCAGTTCAAGTTCGGCGGCAATCACCTCCGCAGCCATGGTCTTGCCGGTCCCGCTTGAACCTGCAAAAAGCACCGTCACGCCGAGCCCGCGTGAATAGCGATCAGCAAATCCCCACTTTCCATGCACCAGGGAGCGCTGGCGCACATGCGCGACGATTCTCTTGAGCGTTTCTGTCTGCAGTCCTGGCAGTACCAACTCGTCCCATCCGGCCCTAGGTTCGATCCGTTGCGCCAGCCCTTCAAGAGCTCGGCGGGAAAGTGATCGGCAGGTTTCCCACGCCACCTGCCCGAGATCCTGTTCGGGAGAAACACTGCGCAGCATTTCACCAGCAAGCCGGACCGAAGAGTGATCGAGATCGAAGCACTCAACCACTCGATCCAGGCCCCCGTTGAGACGGGAAGCGTCAGCGCCAAGAGTTTCAAGCCAGATCAGTTTCCGGTCCTGCGCTCCCAGACGCGGGATGCTGATGCGCAAGCCTTTCAGGTGCTCCGCAGGCGAGCCTTCCTGTATCTCCGTCACGACTGGTACTTCAATCTGCTTGAGGAATGCCGACAGTTTCATCACATCCGGAGCATCGATGTCTGTGGTTTCAATGCAGAGAAGAGAGCGGGTAAGAAGCGCTTCGCGGTTGCACAAGCGAGCCAACTGACGTTCGGCTGCATTCGCATAAATGTCAGAGGCACGCAGGACAAGGCCGCGCCAATGAAGCATCCGGCAGATTTCTCTCGTCACGTTGCGTTGATCGGCGCTTCTGTTCCCCGCCAGAATCACCGGCGCTCCCGGGGAGACCGAGCTTTGCCAATACGCGACTGCTTTCTCTGCGCAGGTTGCATATGTCTGGCACGCCAGATCACCGTCAAACATCAGAGGCTGCAGGAGAGATTCCAGCCGTTCATCGCGGCAATTCAAACCGACGATGTAATGAAGGATGCGCTCGTCAATGCGCAGCGGCGAGGTCAGCAGCAAACTGCCGGCGCCAACCTCAATCAGCTTCCAATAGCGCAAAGGCCCATCAGGCCCTACCGCGCTCCAGTGCGCTCCCGGCAATGTAGCCAGGGCTAAACCGAAGGTAGGCGATGTAAGACGCACGTCTTTTTGCGCGTTCGCGCAAGCCTGGCCAAAGCGACTCTCCAGTTCGCAGCCCGCGCACAACAACAACAGATCGCGCTCAAACGCTGACAGTGAGAACAATTGCGAGATGCGCTCAAGGCTGTTTGCGTGGTTCTCCAGCGCAGGGCCTGGACTGCTGGTTGGTTCACTGTCTTTAGCCGCCGCATTTTCTGCCACGCCACCGGCAGCAAGAACAACCGCGTGGTAAACGCGGTCCAGTTCGCGGCACAAACTGGCCTGACTCGCATCCTGCCATAGAACTGACGAGGTCATGGTCCACTCACCTTTGCCTGTGGCAGAAACTGCCCAAACGTGGAATTGGCAGAATTGTTATCGAGCGTAAGCTTGCTCTGCACGCCGTCCACCGCCAGCCGCAGCGGCAGGGGTGTTGCCGGATTGGTGTGAGGGAAATTCGCCGGAATTTTGAACGTAAGAGTAGAGGATGTCAATGGATCTGTGGGCGCGCGGGCTTCGAGTTCCAGCGCGAAGTCTCCAATAAACAGGGCCGCCCGCTGCGTTCGTCCGACATCGGGCTTTACGCTTAAAGTGAGCGGGGTGGCAACAGTTGCAAGGACCGGCGATACGTCTTTTATTGTCGGCATCAACAGAAACTGTGCCGGACTGGAAGCGAAGGCCTTGTGCGGATCGGATGGAACGCCAAAAGATACGGTGCGAATGACCCGCACTCCGCGCATGCCGGCCTGCAGAGTCTGTGGGACAGTCACACGCAGTACATTGCTCTGCAGGGAATCTGGGGGGAACGGCGCGTTGTCGTCAAAAGCAATCAGGGTATCCGCCGCAGAGTCGCCGACAAAATTCCGTCCGGTAATGGTGAGCACGTCGCCCACAGCAATCGAGGCCGGCGCGATGCTATCAATAATCGGTCCCGCCAGCGGCAGCGCTTTGACGTTCCGCGACTGCACGGGAAGATTCGACTTGATGGTCTGCTTGTTCTGTATCAGCACTACGGAAACCTGGTAGGAGGTAGTGGGACGATAATGCGTGTTGAAGGCCATCCACAGTTTGGAAATCTCTTCATTGGAAAGCGCTTCCGGTGTGATCTTGATCAGCTCGACCTGGTTGGCGAGATCAGTCTTGGCGACTGCCTGCATCTCCGGCGTTGCTCCCGCGCTGCCGCCCATGGCAGCCAGCAGGCTTTGCACATTCTGCCGCGACATGACTGCATTCTCATGAAAAAGCTGCATGGTCCATGCCAATAGAATTTCGGGATCAAGTTCGTTTTTTCCGTAGGCGCTGACCAGGTAATGCAGATTGAGCGCAAGAGGAGGATTAGAAACCCGGGAGCCGTTGCTGTCCTTCGATGGCAGGCCCTGGTTTCGATACGCCGCGTTGAAGCTTGCGTAGTACATAAAGATATTCACTTGCGGCACTTCATCCTGCCCAGTGGGAACCAGATCAGGTGAAAGCGCGCTGATCCCCGCGGCGGTGGGAAAAGCAGAGTTCAGGCCGGCAGAAACTAATGCATTGCTCAAGAGCAGCTTCAACACAGAGGTAACGCCCGCAACCGCGAAGAAATCGCTCATCGCGGCCCCCCGTTGCGCCGGCTGAGATAATCCGCCAGCGATACTCGCGGCGTTGCAGCTTTCCGCACAGCAGGCTTGGCTGGTTGGGCCAATCGAACCTCTATGGCGCCGATGGTCACGTTCACTTCCGACGGCGCTTCCCGCAAAACTGACGAAGCCGCGTCCGGTTTACCATGCTTGACCATCGGCGCACTTCCCGGCCCCGACGCGGGGACGATCTGCTCCGGACGAAACATCTCCCGATCCTGCGTGATTGATTTTGTGGCAACGCGGGATTGGACGGTCTCTGTAAGAATTTTCTGGCTTTGCAGTTCAGATGGCGATTCTTGAGCGCTGTGACTGGCTGCGCGCGTCTCCCTCTGCCTGGCGTCGCCTAGCATTGGCACGGCTTTGCCAGTTGACCGGACCTCATTGAATTCACGCGGCTCCTCTGGACGTGGGCGCCCTTCACGACGCGCATCCGCGGGCGGAGCATAGGCCGCAGCATAGACGGCCAGCAACGGATCGCGGCCAGATTCTTGCACTTCGGCGGCAAGCGAGACCTCTGCTGGCGCGGATTGGATCGTCTCCAACATTTCCGGCTGTTCACTGGGGAGCGGAGATTCAAAGAAGCTTGCGGGGTCATAACGCGAGGACAAAACGGGTTCAAGCGGCGACAAAGCGCCGCTGGTTCGCGCGAGCATTCTGCTGAGAAGGTCATTCATGCTCGCGTCATCCCCAGGTACATTGCCCGTCGCATGCTACTCATGCCAAGGATTTCGGTCTCTGACCATCCGTAGGCCGCAGCCAGGTCGTGCACATCTCGGAAGGCAGCCATTGCCGCATGCCGAACCTCAGCCCAGAGAAACCGGCCAATATCCAAATCCATCTCTCCGATTTCCGAACACTCCGCACACCGCAAAGAAAAACGCGTCTCCGCGCCTTCATTGAGGCCATTGAACTGCTCAACGGCGATGGCCTCGCAGTCGGCAACTGTCGGACCATCCGCCATATCGCTCCGTGTGCAAAGCGCCAGCAGATGTGATCGCGGTTCCAAAGCTGACGACAGCGCAACCAGATCGCGAGTTGTCACCTGTCGCATTGAGAAGACGGCGCTCTGGTGCCGCCAACCGGCTTCAGCAGGCCCACTCAAGTTGCTGATGCTGTCAATGATCGAGGAAACATGAACTTCAAATTCCAGCCGGGCGGCGCAGGACAAGCAGGACACGTATGCCTTCAGGTCATCGCCGAAAGTGATTCGGCGCAGGAGCAGCAGTTCCAGTTCGCGCTGGACCATGCTGAGGTCCATCAACTCGTCCCAGCTTCGTCCGGGGCAGGCCACCGCCAGCAGTGTAAGCGGCCGGTCAATATCACTCTGGCCGGCGCCACGTTCCCATGCTTGCAACAGCAGTTCACCACGAAGCGCACGCATGGACTTTAAGAGACGCTCAGGCTCTGTTCGGTCGGCTCAGTCACACCGGTATCGCGTTCCCATCCCTCGTTTTCCAGCTTGATGTGCTGGATCGCCACGGCATTGGCGTTGGCATCAAGGTCAGGCAGCGCCTGATACTCTGAAACCCAGCAGCGATACACCTTGTAACCGATGGCCAGTTGCCCGGCTTCATTGAAGAAATCAATGATGATGTCTTTGCGGAAATCCTTTAGTGAAATCTCCGCGCCAAGGCCGGCACCCACGCGCCATACTTTGGAAGCCCAGGCTTCGAATTCAGCATCGTGAGTGACGCCGCGCTCCAGGGTAACGGCGTCAAATTCAGTCCGGCCCGGCGACTTGCGGCTCGTGCTGGGGTCGGCCCCATCACGATGTTTCACAACCTCGGTGGTCCGCTTCAGCGAGGAAACCTTGCTGATACCGGCTACGTAACGTCCATCCCACTTCACCCGGAATTTGAAATTCTTGTACGGATCAAACCGGTTGGTATTTACGACGAACTCTGCCATGAAGATGCTCCCTTGCTCCTAAGCCTGGCTCTGGCCAGCTAGCTGTTCGATCTGGATGATCACGAACTCTGCCGGCTTCAGCGGCGCGAATCCGACTAATATATTTACGATTCCGCGGTCAATATCATCCTGGGTTGTCGTGTCCTTATCGCATTTAACGAAGTAGGCTTCGGCCGGAGTCTTGCCCTGGAACGCACCCTTGCGGAACAACTCCTGCATGAAAGAGCCGACGTTGAGGCGAATCGCCGCCCACAAAGGCTCGTCATTGGGCTCAAACACCACCCACTGCGTGCCGCGATAGAGGCTCTCTTCGAGATAGAGCGCGATGCGCCGCAGCGGAACGTATTTCCACTGATCTCCCTCGGCATCGGTGCCCACGAGCGTGCGCGCGCCCCACAGCACATTTCCATAGATCGGAAAAGAGCGGAAACAATTCACGGCCAGCGGATTGAGCACGCCGTTTTCCGCGTCGTTGAGCTTATAGACCAGACCCTGCACTCCGGAGAGAGTCGCCTCAGTACCTGCGGGCGCTTTCCATACTCCGCGCGTGGAGTCGATTCTTGCGTATAGTCCAGCCACTACGCCGCAAGGCGCGAATGTGCGCAGCTGGAAACTGTTCAGCGGATCAGGCAGGCGAAGACGCGGGAAGAACAACGCGCCATTCTTGTGATGGACCGCTAGCCCGCTGGTTTTGTAATCGACGGCCCCAGAAACTGCGTTTACATTCGGAGGGGCGTCAAGAAGCAGGAAGCCCCGCCTGCGATCGCACATGGCGATGGCCGCGCTGTAGATTGCATTGGGATCCACGCTGCCGTCAAGCGCTGAAGAATTACCGGCCTGTGCGCGCGTCGCATCCGGAATGCACAACAGGTTGAACAAATCCACCTTGTCGAGCGCATAAATCCCGCTAAACAATCCGGGATCGCCGATAAGGTTTTGTGTTCCAGGCAGACCTGTGCCATCCGCGCCTGCCTGCGAGCTGGTTTGTTGGCCACCCCATCCGTTGGAACCTGTACCGTTGCCGGTTCCCAGCGAATAATGCGCCACATTCGTGGCAGCCGGGGTCTTCAGGCCGAGTGGCGTCGCGGCATCAGAAAGTCCACCGCCACCAGGGGCAATTGTGACTACTGCATCCGGGATCTGCGGCAATAACGCATTTACACGAATGGACTGATTGCTGCCGACTGCCGAAACGCTGGACGTGATCGAGGTTCCCGGCATCTGAACCGCCAGGGCGGCGTTGATCGCGCTTTGCAGTTGCGTCGCAAGGCCGGCAACGGTTTGCGGCACCGGCGCGTCCTTTGGAAACACTTTAATGTTCAACGGCAACGGCGAAGGCGGAGTGGTTGGAGACGAGACGCTCAACTGAATGCCGAAGTCACTTGATGCCCCGGCACCCAACAGCGAGATAGCCGATGCTGCGGCATTCGCTCCAGTGTATTTGGAGAAAAGGACGAGATTATTAGCATCCGTGATGCTTTGCACCTGATATTGCGTTGCGGTAGGATCGTCGCCAAACACCAATGTTTGACCAGTCTGCAAATCGGTTAAGAAGGCGGTCCCTGCGCCTACCACCGCCGTCGACCCCTGGGTCAGCTTGGCTGTGCCGGTCACAGCTTTGCCGGATAAAGCCACTACCGCTTTGCCAGCAATGATCGATGCTCCCATCACACCGCTGATCACTGGCGGCCTCGTTGGAGGCGCACCCGCAAGGACAACATTGAGCAGTTGCGATCCGCTGTCACGGTCGTTTACCACCGCAAGCACATAGTTTTGCCGCGCCGCACTCACTGAAACGCTGGGAAAACTCTCTACCGTGCCATCGGTCAGGTTGGTGACCGTGAGATTAAATGCCATGGGATCGGCCGAGACAATCGCAGTGGTTGGGTCTTGCGTGGCGGCGCCGTAAGGGGTCGTGAGAGTAAGAGTCTTGTCGTCGGCAATGGACTTGATCTGATACGGCGTTTGGGTACCGTCAGAGGCGAACACCAGAAATTGTCCCGGCCTCAGCGCGCTCTGGAATACCGAATCTTTTCCTTTCACCTGGTCAGAGGCGGCAGTTACCCCAACCGTGCCGGTGACATTCTGATAGAGATTGTTGTAATCCACATCCAGCAGCAACTCGCCATTAGCCCAGGTACCGCTGCTTAGGGCTTTGAAGGTCAGCCCGCTAAATACAACCTGCGCCCCCACGGCCCCGGCTCGGGGGATCCGAACAACATAAGCCTGCATGCCGCCATTCTGAAAAAAGTGTTGCACGGCGTAGCTCAATTCACTGTCAGAATCCAGGCCGCCGAACAGACGTTCGAAGTCACTAAAGCTGAAAATCAATTCTGCATGGTTATCAATGCCGCGCGCTGTATATCCGACGAAAGCGGTGATGGAAGTCGCAACACCTGCAATGGTGTGGACTGCACTGGTAAGCTCTTGGATGTAAACGCCAGGATAGCTGGGGGTCGTCACTCGAATTCCTTTCCACCGGATTGCGCATCAGCCGGCTGCAAGGTTGCCACCGGGACAACAACCCTGCGCTTCTGAACCATCTCCACAACTGCAAAGGCGCGTGGAACAATTCCCGAATCGGAGAATTCCACGATTGTGCCTTCGACTTCAGAGGACAATGTAAGCGAAGCCAGCACTTCCTCCGGCTGAGGCAGGAAGACGCTTGCAAGAGAGAACTTGACTCGGTCGCCGACGTCCGTGTCCGACCTCCCGTGCGAAACATCGCTGCCTGAACTCGATAAACTATATGCACGAGTGGGGCCATTGATTGGGCAATACCGCAATGATGTGTGATTCCGCGCAGGATCAACAAGTTAGGCGTTGCATTCATGAAAGCAGCGAAATCAATCTGAAGTTTTGTTCTGCCAGTTGCAGCAGATGAAAAACAGAAACTGAAGCACTGCGGCGGGAAGAACAACCTTGTTTTGTTCTCTGATTGAATGGTGCTGCAAGGAATCACATGCAGTGCTGCCAGATGTTGCAGTTCTCTGGGCGATCTTCGCCGAGCGCATGGAGCAGCAAATCTATTCCGATGCGGCCTGGCGGCTCAGATTGTGAACTCGGAGTTTGTGATACAAGGTGCGCTCGCTGGTATGCATGGAAACGGCGATTTCGCGGCGCGTGCGGTTACTGCTTTGCAAAGCGGTTTGAAGCAAAGTGCGTTCCAGTTGCCGCAACGCCTCGCCATAAGGCACACCATGTTGGGAAATTGCGGTCCATAGCTGCCGTGCGGCTTGCAATACCAGATCATGCTCGTCTCCTGGCATGGCCGGTCCAGTACTCTGCTGCCAGTCAGCCAACTGCAGACTGGAACCTTCACTCTTGACGAACAACATTCTCTCGACCGCATGCTCAAGTTCTCTAACGTTGCCGTGGAAAGGATGTACCCTGAGGAAATCAATCAGAGCTGAGTCAATACCTGTGATGGAAGGATAAATATTGCGATGGCGCTGGGCGAAAGCCAGGATCAGTGCCGTCAGATCTTCACTCCGTTGGCGCAACGGCGGCACCGTCAGCCGCACAACATTTAGGCGGTGATAGAGGTCTCCGCGAAAGCGCTTCTGTTCTACTGCCTGGGCCAAGGGCTGGTTGGCCGCGGCGATCACGCGTACATTTACTCTCTCTTCCATGTCAGAGCCCACACCCCGCACGACTTTGCGCTGCAGCACATCAAGCAGCTTGGGTTGGAGCGGGAGCGGAAGATCGTTTACATCGTCGAGGAATAAGGTTCCTCCCTCAGCGGACTGGAATAAGCCATCGCGATCGCGTACTGCTCCGGAAAATGAGCCGCGCTGGTGGCCGAATAACTCACTTTCCGCCAGTCCGTCACTCACCATTGAGCAATGGACTGTAATGAAAGGAAACGATTTCCGTTTTTCATCGAGATTGTGAATGGCCTGGGCCAACACCTGCTTGCCGGTGCCGGTTTCACCTTCCAGCAGAACCGTTATATCGCTGACGCAGGCCGCCCTGTGCGCTTGCCGAAGGATAGGCAACATCACAGCCGACCGGGTCGTAAATCCATGGCTCTCAAATAAAGCTTTGAGTTCGGCATCAGCAAGTTGCTCTGGCATGCGTCCTCCAGTTCATCCTATTAATTGATCGAGCGATGCCTGAGTTCCGGAATTCAGTACCTTATATACACCGCACAATTTCTAAGAGTGCCAAAGTAGTAGTGAAGGCAGTGGGCAAGACGTTACAACGAAAATGTGGCAGCAAAGCCGCAAATCCACGAAGTAACCCGTCACGGCGAATGAACAAAAATCCTGCTCTAGCTGGTAATTTCGTTGCTTTATCTGCCAAGGGAAGCTATAGAACACGACCGGCGGCGCTCGTGTGTAGCACGATGTGCTGACCCAATCACCCCGCTGGAGGCGACAAATTGGCTGCACTCAAGGGTAAACGCTCACGGAAAAAGAGCCCAAGACAGCTCACTTACTTTCGCGAGGTCAAAGGCAAGATCGTTGAAAAGGGTCGAATTGATCCCGACCTTAACGCAATCACGATCTTGTTTCAGGACAAAACCGCACTTAGTTTTGACCTTGAGCCTCGACTGACCGTATTTCCTGAGTTGTCGGACTGGAAAACTGGGAACTGGCATGGAATAAAAAGATGGCGAGCAATGCACAGCAAAATATCCATGGTGTCATGGCCGTAAATCACCTGAGCAAGCAAAAAGAACGGCTAAACTGCACGCCAAGGGCGCAAACTATCCCTGGCTGGTCCGCAATCGTTTGCTGCCGCCTCACATAGTGACTTTTGCAATGACATGAATTCATTTTATCGGCTCTGGCAGCTAACGACTGCCATTCACTTTTGTGGAGCCGCCGATCCTCAAGTGCGGGGGAAGCGTTCTTTGCACACCATGGATCTCTGGTTTTCCCTGATTGAACGGTGTGGGATATATCGCGATCGCTCCTTGGGGCCTAGTTCCAGCTGCGAAGCGGCCGAGAGGACGTAAGCAGCCTGGTGCATCGGGTCAGCCGGGTGTTGGGATAAATTGGTCCTATAAAACACACCGGGCAACGACCATTCGTCTCCCCAGTCAAGTCCAATAAACATAGTGTGAAATGGAGAGAACTTGCTTGACTGCCCGCCCTAGCAGAGCGTCAATGTGCTGAGCCTATATATAAGGATGTGACGCGACAATGGAGGTCTCTGAACACCTCAAAACTCTGCCCGGAATGAGCAAAACCGCCCTTTGCGAGAAGTGGCTGGAACTCTTCAATAAAACTGCACCAAAGCGCCTCCGCAAAGAATTTATGGTGCGCATCTGGCGTACAAGATCCAGGAGAATGCCTTGGGCGGCCTGAGCACTACGACTCGACGGCGGTTGAAGCAGATCTCAATTTCTCTTGAAAACGGGAGTGGCAAACTGCAAATGGAACGGCGTCCAATCAAACCTGGAACACGGCTGATCCGCGAGTGGCAGGGTAAGACGTACAAGGTCTCAGTACTGAAACGGGTTTCGAGTTCCAGGGCAGCCGACACCGCAGCCTGTCCGAAATCGCGCGGCTGATCACCGGGACTCGTTGGTCAGGCGATCATTCCTCAGGGACTATGGGACAAAGTGCAAGATAGGCTCCGTGCCAATAACAAGGTCCGGCGCACCGGTAGTAAAGCAAAATCTCCGAGTCTCTTGGTAGGGCTGCTTTACGATGATCAGGGTAACCGGTTTACTCCCTCACATGCGCTAAAACGCGGTAAGCGCTACCGCTACTATGTTTCTCAGGCCGTAATCCAGAATCGCGCGGCTGCCACGGGCGGTCCGACCAGAATCCCGGCCCAGGAAATAGAGGATCTTGTCGGCTGCAGGGTTCAGTCTCTTCTAAGTTCACGAACAACTGCTCCAGTCAATCGGCGTGGAGTTGGAGCATGCTGCAGCCAGCAGATCGTTAATCACCGCCGGAAAGCAATTAGCCAAGGTCTGGCAGGCCAAATCTCCATCCGAACATCGAGAATTCTTCAGCGCCGTGATCGCACGAATCGTTGTACATGAAGCCACCTTGGAGGTAACGATGGTGCGTCCTGCGTTGCGGGAAGCGTTGATTGGCATATCGTCTGGCCAGTCGAATCGGCAACGCCCCCGCGACAGACGGACGGTTTTTGCCCTGATCATAAATGCGAGGCTGAAGCGCTGCGGCGGCGAAGTCCGTGATTTGCTGCCGGGCATACGCCTAAGATGCCGAAGTCCAAGGCGCGCCGCAAAGACCAATATCCGTGCCAAGCCGAAACTGGGAAAAATGGTTCATACGTAGCCTGCACAATAGCGGGCTTTGGAGGCGGATGGCGAAATCCCCGCCGATGAAACGCGGCACAACCGTTACGACCAGGTAATCCAGCAGTTGCGTGTCCAGGAAACTGCGGATCACTCGCACACCTCCCTCTACGATCACCGATTTTACGCCACGTTCACCAAGTTGTTTTAGAACTGAGGAAAGATCCACCGTGTTATGGGGTGTCGGCATGGTGGCTAGGACTGTAATACCGGCAGACTCCAACTGCCGCTTGCGGTGTGCATCGCATGGTTCGACTCCGGCCACCTGAAGTCTGCCTGCTCCTGTCCGCACCAGGTGGCAATCATCCCGAATTCGGAGATGGCTATCCAGCACAACTGGTTGGGGGCTGGGGCCTTCTACTTTGCGAACGGTGAGTTGCGGATCGTCGCTCAGCACTGTGCCGATCCCCACAAGGACCGCGTCGTGCGCGGCCCGGAGGCGGTGGGTTAACAAGAGCGCCTCCGGGCCGCTCGACGCTAGTGGCTCGCCAAGCCGCGCAGAGAGACAGCCATCCAAACTTTGCACGTAGGAGAGAGTCACAAACGGCCGGCCGCGCAATGTGAGGAATCCCTGGGCACGCCGCCGAATCTCGGCCACAGGATCTGGCGACGGGCGAGAAGCTCCATTCACACTCGGTTTATTGGCCAGCCCCACATGCATGAGGTCGATGTGGTGCCCCATGCGTACCGCCTTGGTCTGCAAGTAATAATTGCTTTCCTGGTGGACTGCACCAGGCAAGGGGGTGCAGCCCCGGATATCGATTCCCAAATCCTGCAAGGCGGTAACCTTCGCAGGGTTGTTGGTCAACAATTCAATCGAGGCTACGTTAAGCTCGCGGAGAATCAGGGCTGCGGCGTGGTATGTTCGCTCATCGATCCCCCGGCCAAGCAGCAGATTGGCATCAACGGTGTCATGGCCAAGATCCTGAAGATTGTATGCCCGCAGTTTGTCGAGAAGGCCAATTCCGCGTCCTTCCTGGCGTAGGTAGATTAAGACTCCTCGTCCAGCAGCGGCAATTCGTGCCAGAGCCAGTTCGAGTTGACTGGCGCAATCGCACCGCAATGAGCCCAGCACTTCGCCCGTGAAACATTCCGAATGGACGCGGGTGAGAACGTTCTCTCCGCCGGCCACAGTGCCACATACAAACGCCACATGATCATGGTCCAACTCATCACGAAACAGGTGAAGCTGAAAATCACCATACTTCGTGGGAATATTCGTCTCGATCAATTTTTGTATCGATGGCAAAATGTACTTTTCTTCAGCCATGCGGGACACTTTAAGGTGGAATTTTGTATATGTCTATCACATATCTCCAATCTAATGCTCCACATTTAGTTATCGCTTTTTGACGCTCTTGGCCACCGGTATGGGTAGCGGTACTAACCCACCGCTGCAACCGGTGGTGGAATTGAATGAATCACAAAATATGTGGCTTATGGGTACGGTGGCCAGTTGGTTCGGAGGCGCATAGCTCGGGGGCATGTTGTTGTTGTGGCAATCAAAACAATTCAGACCATTTTGATTCGGCTTCCCGACCGAATTGCTGTTGCCTTGCACAAAGGTTTCCATGGTTGTGTTGGCCAGTACACTGGTTCCCACCTCATTGGGAGTCGGTGACGGTGTGGGCGAGGGTTGCATGCCGTAGCTGCTTGTCGGTGCCTTGCCTCCCACGGTCCAGGTGGAGCCCAACATGAAGTAGTTATCACGGATGTCCTGGCCGGCGGCGTTCTGTCCCCGTCCACTGGTTGCAGCAGGTATCTGGGTAGCGTTGTTAACCGAGATAATCGATGAGTTGGAAACCGGGGTTGAGTCAACGGAATTGGGCGGTTGATTATAAGCAGCCCCAAAAACTTTCCAGCGGATGGTATTGCTGGCACTGATTTGGGTTGGCGCCGTACAGGGCGTGCTTGGAGTATTGAGCACGATGTTTACATTGCCGGTGCTCGAACCGGACTGCGATTCAGCTTTCTGATTCATGCAATTGAATGGCGAACCGGCGTTATTGGCGGCAAAGAGCCAGGTACCGGCCGTGTTCTGGTTCACAGTCGTGATGGTTCCGGGGGCGGGGCTGGCGAGGTACTGGTACGCGGCATTGGGGGTGTTGCCGAAATGCTCAAAGGTGGCCCAGAGCATTTCCGGGTGGCCTTGCACGCTACCCACAACGTGAATTCCTACCAGGGCGAGTTCCACGTTTTTGGTTTGACCGGTTTGTGTCCATTGCGTGTTGCCAGAGTTGGCTTGGTAAACCGGAACGCTGGCCTGCATCGTGATGTATTGGCTCTTGTTCGGTATGCTTGAAGCTGCAACCCACGACAATTTCACTTCCACCGCCGCCGCCTTGGCATCGGGAAAGTTTTTATTGTTGAAGTATTGGGAAATGCTGCTCACATTCGCTTGCGTCGTTGGAAACTGAGCGTTTATAACCTTCTGCGGCGTCAGCGTTCGTTTAGTTTGCGTGAGAAAGTAGGCATACACGTCATTGGTTACGGTGGTGTAGTAAATGAGGTTACTCTGGGTGCTGGGGCTGCCCTGGGTCAAGAATACCCCGCCATCAGCTTGTCCTTCCTCAGTGTCAATCACGTTGCCGGAGGAATCCACGAAAACCGACTTGCCATTCACGATGAACTTTTGCACTGGAACGAACTTGGAAGTTATCAGATTCGGGGGAAACACAAGCTTTACGTTGGGGATGGGTTTGCCGGTTTTATCGAGGAACTGGGCCTTATGGTCTTTGACTGTGACCTGTGCAGCCTCCACCTGCTTGTTTGGGCTGGTGAGCACGAGGTCCTTGCCTGTGGTGCTTAAGTGCCGCGGATGCACCTGGAGCACTCTGCCGTCCGTGGCGAAGACGAGTTGGAGATCGTCGGGCCCAGGCTTGTTCGCGCGCACCGAAAAGATGAATCTCCCTGGCTGATGCTGGCTGTAGGCTCGATTACCTTTAGAGTCAGCGGGAGAGACGTCGTAGAAAACGGGCGAGTCGAAAACGAAACTGCCGCCGCCATAGCTGGGGGGAGCAGGCGAGGTGAGCCATAAGAACATCTGCATGGACCACTGATAAAAGTCGCAATTCGTGTTATTCGTCGGGAAATTGACGCTATTAGCCGGAATGACAACGCCGTTAACAGCTGCGCTTCCCGATTGGAACCAGGAATTAAACGTCTGCGGACTCACTGTACAGGATGACTGCGGGTTGGAAGGCAGAGCATCGGCGGCAGCTTGTGCGGCAGCCTGTGTTGTCGGCATGGCCTTGCCGTTGTTACATGAGCATGCAAAGGTCAGAAGGCCTAAACAAGATAAAGCTGCAATGGCAGACAGACGAGAGGATTTCTGGTTGAAGCTGGTCGGAATGCGATCTTGAGGCATACCATGTAGCTCCTTTTGAGGACATAATGGATTACTACAGGAAACGGCGACAGTTTAGGGCGCGCCTTTTAGGCTTGTCAATTAAAGGCCTGTAGCATCTCGAGGAGGAATTTGAGGAGATCAATAAATAATTTGTTTTTCCGTTGCCTATTTTCATAACGGGAATCTTCTTCACTAATTTGGCCGTCTCGCGCTTGAATACATGAGAAAAAATTAAAGACAATAGCATTTGAAAATTTTTTTCTAATCTTTTTCCGCGTCGCGGTTAGCCAGTTCTAAACTCAGTGCGGCAAGCGTGATAATTCAATCACGTAGTGATCTGCAAACCACGGTAATGGCGGCACGGCTTCTAGGCGGCGCTCGCAACGATTCAAAAACTGGATCAACCTGGCATGCCGCAATGCCCAGGTTTCAGTATAGCTAGGTGGAACGAATACACCGATCGCGCTGACGCGGAGAATAGTGAAATGAGATTTTGCCCACCAGCGCATGGTCTGCAACGAGGGATACGATACATGGATTCCACGCCATTGCACAGGAGATCGAAAACGGCGGAATGCCCGAGCAGGATCGCCATGAACCAGATACCAAATCCATTCCCACGGACACCAGGGCCCCATCACGCACAGCAGAACATGAGCGTGAGGGCGGAGACGGCGTGCAAGTGCGTCTAATGCCTTATCTGCGTGCTTGACACAGTTCAGTCCGCCAAAATTCGAGAACGCGCCATCAAACTCCGCCACTGACAGATTGTCCAGTTCATCCCAGCCCATGCATTCGCAGCGAATCCTATCTTCCAGCCCATGCTGCCTGACCTTGGCTGAGGCGATATCGATCATGGAGCGAGAGGCGTCGGTGGCAAGTACTGAGACGCCTTGACGCGCCAGAAATACTGCGTCCTCACCGGTGCCGCAGTTCAATTCCAGGATGCGCTGGCCAGGGGTGAAATGGAGCGGAAATCGCTTCCAAACCGCCCGCCGCATTGTGGAACCAATGAAAGAACTCGTGAATTGCCGGTCGTAATCCGCCGCTAGTTTTTCAAATGGATCGGCATTAGTGTCGAAGTGGCTCATCGTCGCCCTATCAAGATTACGAAGCGACTTGGTTCTCGTTTCCTTTTCCAGCGCGCCACCCAGGGACGCATGGCCCACTTCCAGCCGTACCACGGCTCGATTCTTTTCCAGCGAAGTCCCAGTTCCCGCTCGAGTAGTGCCAGACGGTCCCAGGTAATGTATTCCTGGCTCGGGATTGAATCGGACCGCGTGCCATATTGCTTTTCAAAAAATGCATGGCGCTCAGCGATCATGCGTTTGCCGCTTTCTTCCCTTTGGTATATGGGTGTTTCGAGAACGATAATATTTCCGTCCGGACGCAACACTCGAAGAGCTTCGCGCAAGGTTGTTGCGTAGTCGCTGCTATAGTGCAGGCTGGAGTTGTAGATCACGGCGTCAGCAACATGGGAAGCGAAGGGCAGATGATCAAATTCCGCCTGGAAACGGGGCCATGATGGAGTGTAATGCCGCGCAGCTCCCAGGCCATCTTGGTCGTCAACGCTTACGTCAATGGCGCAGGGAATGCAGCCGTGTTCCGCGAGACGCCGGCTCATCCAGGCCACTCCCGCGCCGAGATCCAAGATGAAAGGGTTCTGGCCAAGTTTGGGAAGAACATGCCGGACCAAGCAATCGTAGGTACGCTTATGGATTGCCCATTGCCAGGCAAGGGGATGATCAGGATCGCAGGACGGAAGCTTTAAATAGAAATCCGGTGATTGGGAACCACGCTCTTCTGCCAGCCGGATCTTGGTATAGTCACGCAGAAAAGGCTGGAGCGCTGCCAACCGCTCAGACGGCAAACAGCGCCATATTCCGTCAACGCAGGAATAGGAGTTCCCACAGCGTTCACATGCTAGGGTTGCGGCTTCCGTCTGTGTTGGAAGGGCGCCGAGATTCGATTGGCATTGGGGACAGGCCATCTGCCAGTTGAAGGTCAAGCCTCGACCTCATGCGCGGCTGCCAGCATCGCCTCCTTCGCCGCTTGGGCTTCGGCGTTGAGCGCGACGGTCGTCGCTGGGTCGCTCGAAGAGGCGCGGTGTGCGGCGACTTCCTTGCGAAGCCAGCAATCGGCGTGGTGGTAATAGTTGCGCGAATGCCGGTTACGAATGGCGTAATCGCGGTCGGTGCTATTGTCCCAGCTTTTGTTGAGAACTACGCGATCGGCAATTCGACGAAAGTAGCCGGTATTCATAATAGGATAGGAAACCGTGGTCAGAAATTGCTCGGGATCGCACTTCTTCACCAAATCGATGGTCGCCTGCATGTCCTCGACCGTTTCACCATCGTAGCCCCACATAAGAAACATCCCGACTTCAATTCCGAACCGCTTGGCCATTTTACTGGTCCATTCCACCTGTTCTATTTTGACCCCGCGCTGCATTGCGTCCAGAATTCGCTGGCTGCCGCTCTCCGAACCGATCCAGATGCGATAGCATCCCATCTCGGCCAGCGTGCGGATTACGTCCTCGTTCATCATCCGGTCGGCGCGCGAAATTGTCTCAAACGGCGCAAGGAGCCTTCGGCGTTTCAGTTCAGCCGCATAATTGTGCAGCCAGCCATGATGGATGGTAAACACGTCGTCGGCGTACCACACCTGATCGGGATGGTAAGACGCCAGGATATGCTCCAGTTCATTGGCGCAATCCACATAACTCCGGCGGCGGTGCGAAAAACCAAAGACCGCATGCGAGCACCAATTGCACTTATATGGACAACCGCGCGCGGTGATGAGATTCACGCTGCCGCGCCCGTGATGCGTCCGCCAAACGTCTACGTAGCGCGCCTGGTCGATTTGTCCACGGTCGGGCCAGGGAAGGAGATCCAGGCTTTCGATTTGCGGCCGGACAGGATTCACGAACACTGCGCCACTCTCCTCCTGAAACGTTGCCCCGCGGACGCCGTGCAGCCGGTGCGGACCTTTTCGGGCGATCTCGGGCAGAAGCTCGGCCAAGGTCTCTTCACCTTCGCCGGTCACAACCACATGAGCTCCACGTTCAATGTACTCGTGCGGATAGTTGGCGGCTTCCGGTCCGCCCAGTACCACAACCCAGCCATGGCTGCGGGCCCGGGCGATTATCTCCAGGGCTGCGCTCCGTGTTGTGAGATTTGTATAGATGCCGAGTACGCTCTTCGGTCCCTTCTGCAATTTCTCAAACAACGCTGCTCGCGAGGAAAAGGTGCTATCAAAGATTTCCACTGCGAAGCCCGCCCGGCGAAGATATGCGGAGATATACAAGATCCCCAGCGTGGGATACGGCTTCATGATCTTTGCTTCCTTTTCATCCTCGAAGAGGAAGTAGCCGTGAGTAAGAAGAATGTCAGCCATGCTATTTCCGCCGTCAACTCCACGACCGGCTGAGATCAGGCGGCAAAATCCGCGAGCGGCGCTGAGGAACAAAGGTGGGGTGTTCAGTGCGATAGCTTGCTTCTACCTTTTGAATCTCCTTCCATTCGGCCTGGACGTTCTCGAGTTCGGCCTGCGCCTCGCTTGCATTCTTCGGCGCCGATTGCAGTTTCAGGCGGACGTCCAATTCGCGATGTACCACTTTGTGCAGGCGCCGGTAAAACTCCGTCCGGTACGATCCCTGAAACATCATGGCGAGATCGTTGCTATCGTCCCAATGGTCTTTGGCGCCCAACCCGCTTTTGACCATCTCATAGAAGCGGGTTCCCGGCAAGGGATTACTGACGCTAATCCCGATGCTGTCCGGCAGCGTCGCCCGCACCAATTCAACCGTGGCCAAAATGTCTTCGAAAGTTTCTCCTGGATAACCGAACTGCAGGAAGAAACCCGTGGCAATACCTGCGTCCTTGAGCCGCTGCCGCACGGTTGGAATTTGCTCAACGCGAATTCCCTTGTCCATGGCGTCAAGAATCTTCTGGCTGCCGCTTTCTGCGCCAAGCCAGACTTCCCGGCAACCCGCTTGCGCCAGCGCTTCTACCGCGCCCGGGGTCATCAGGTCAACGCGCGATTGAATCATGAAAGGAACCGAAGCGTGTCGAACCCTCACTTCCTCGGCGAATTGCATCGCCCATTTCGGCTGAAGCCCAAAAATATCATCGGCGAACCAGATATGGTCGGGACGAATGGTTTGTTTCAGCCATGCCATCTCCTCAGCAACGTTTGCCGGAGAGCGCATGGCATAGCGCTGTCCCCAGATAGGTTTAGCGCACCAATTGCAATGGAATGGACATCCCCGCGTGCTCACCATGTTGATACTGAAGAACCCGTGCGCCCGCATCCACGCGGCCCGATAGGCTTCGGCTTTCACCAAATCCCAGGCGGGCATGGGAAATACGTCAGGGTTTCGCTGAGGAATACGCGCCTCATTGCGCCGGACTTCTCCCAGTTGGTTGGAATCGGGGCGCGCCAAGCCGGGAATCTCATCCAATTTTGCGTCACACAAGGGCTCTGTGGAATGCAACACCCGCAACAACTCACCCAGGCTGTGCTCGGCCTCTCCCATGATTGCATAATGGACGCCGTATGACAGATAGGCTTCGGGATGGTCGGTTGCGTCCGCTCCACAAGCAATCACGGTCGCGCCGCGGGCGGCAGCGAATTTTGCCATCGTTTGCGCCGCCTGCCGGCTGTGCTTGAGGCACATTTTGTTCAGAAAATGAAACTCATCCTCAAAGAGAACCAATGTTTTGCAATCTGAACTGCTGAACATCTCTTCAAATTCATGGACGCCGTCGGACAGGACGGCGTCAAAAAGACCAACAGTGTATCCCAGCGAACGAAGGTAACTGGCGGCATAAAGGGTCCCCAGGGGCGGATAGGGACGCATCTTCTCCACCTGCTTGACGTCGTTCTTAAGAAAAAAGGAGTGCGCTAGCAGCACATCCATAATAGTTCTCGCCAGATTCTAGTGGTGCTCAAGATAACTTACCCTGGGAATGATCCTTACCAATTGCATCATGCCACGATCTTCATGGCCGAGCAAGTGGCAGTGGAGCACAAAATCTCCCGTGAAATCAACGTAACGGCTCCGAATCCGCACATAGCCAGGCTGGGTCGCCTTACCGTCGTTGCCGATGACAAGATTCCCATTATTGTTTTTGGCGGGAGGAATGAGAACAACATCATGCCAAATGCCGTCCTTTTCCGCCTTGTAGTTGTTGCTCGAATCGTTGGGATCAAATACCTCTATCAACTGGAAGGGATTTACATGGATGTGGTATGGGTGCCGGATGGAAGTAGTGTTGGTAATCAACCATTCTCTCGGCTCGTCCAGGATCAATGTCTGGCCATAATGGTCTTCGTTGAATTGAACGCCATCCAGGGTGAAGTATGGGGCCCGATTTGCGTTGACCACAAAATTGTCGTTTCCCGTGACCTTGACGGTGATCGGCAACTTCGCTTTTTGGGTAATGTCATTTGGATCGGCGTGGGTTTCTCCCGAGGTGGCCGGCTTGCTAACCAACCGGTAAGGCTCCCATCCAAATTCTAATTTTATTGTTTCCTTGCAAAGGCCGATGTCGTAAAGAAAAGGAGGAAAGACAGGATAGTTTTCTTTGTTTGGATAATCCATATTGACTGGATCCCCGCACACCACGACATTCACGTAATTAGCGGCTGGACCGAATTGCCCTAGATCAATAAATGAGAACGTGCCTGAGGCTGGGGCCTTGACAAGAATATCCGCCCTTCCGCCGGCCGTTAGCCACAAACGCGTTGCGTTCTTTTGGACCGGGTCCGGCGTGGCCGGCACCGGCAGCGTGAGCGGCTGGTTCTGATAGTTTTCCCAATTGAACTGAACACCGTCCTGAGCAATTTGCCGGAACATCGGGACGACCTTATTGGCGGCGTCTTTGAAGGATGCGCGAATGCTGTTTTCGACCATGGCGTTGACGATCCGCCACAGCTGCACCTCTCCGGGCCGCATCTGGATGGTCACGCCGGGTTTTGTGGGATCGGTGCCCGCCAAGCCGCCGTTCACCATGTACGGGATCGTATTGTTGTTGGCCGCACGCTCAAGATCCATTTCGTCGGTAAAGCGTTGAACCACCAGTACCTTCTGCGTCCGGTCTAAATCCGGATAGATCGTCCGTAGCTGCTTGTCATAATCACCTTCGATGATCAAAGCGCCGGCAAGTCCGTTGTATAAGTGAATGGCGGTGGAGCCGTGCTTATGGGCGTGATACCAATGCGTGCCTGGAGCCTGACCCATCTTGTGTCCGGCTGCTTCGGTAATCTGGAAATAATTTGGATAGCCGCCGACAAAGTACTCCGGCCATTTGCCATTAGCCCGCAAGTGATCGTTCTTGGTCGACAGCCAGTTTTTCTCAGGTAGGGCTGGATTATCTGAGGTTCCGCGCTTGCCTTGCCAGATTGCGGTGTTGTCATATTTTTTGACCCGCTCAGCTTGATCGTCGCGCCACGGCTTAGGCGTTTTATCCCATTCGATGTGATCAGTGGATTCGGCATAATCAAATACCTGCCTGAAAAGCGGCGCGGCCTTTTCCTCGGTGAACGTTGTGTCCGGGCGCACTTGTATGAGTACGTTGTCGGCGAAATTGTCGGGTGACACGTGCGTCCCGTGAAAGTGAAGGTTAGCGGTGCTCGAAGCATGAAAGCAGTTTGGGAAAACGTCGCCGCGAGTCTCAGGGTACCACTTGTTGTCCGGTGGCGTGATCGCCGCATTGGTGTACATGTCACAACCGGTGCCCTTGCCTTGCTCCGCGTTGTCAATAGACAAGCCACTATTGGAAAACGCGCCCGGGGTCACATGATTCAGGAACGTTATTTCCACTTTCTCGCCGACCTTGGCGCGCAGCGTGGGACCGGGCAAACAATCTTGGATCCGGCCGGCCGGAGGCCAAACCGTTCCATCAGCTTGATTGCGGCCTTCGAAATAACGCATCACTGGAAGCTGGCTGGTGCCCGTATAGCCAGGAAGCTTCTTTGGGCTGTTTTTGATCGTCAGGACTGCTCTGAGCTTTCCGTCCTTGCTGCCGATTTCGTGGATCTTCGGAAATGTGTCCGTGGGGCAAGGCCCCTGTGCCATCACGGATTTCGTAAAAGACGGCAGCAGGCTGGTCAACGCTAAGCCCGATGTTGTCATCAGCATCTGATTGACGAATTCGCGCCGTGTAAGTCCCTGAGGCCTGTTTTTGCGGCCTTCCCCCCTCTGCTTTTTCTTCTTCATGTCCGCTCCCTTTTGTGCCTCGTTTATTATCTTTTCGCAATAATGATTTGCCCTGTTTCCCCGTCGTGCCGGGTACAGACATAATTGATGGGCGGCGAGTCTTGCCCTTTGATCGCATCCCCAAACGCAATGCCCGGGGATGTAAATGGATCTTGTCCCGGCACGGCGGGACGAAGAATATCCACCATCCACGCGTCTGGAGCCAAGCCCTGTTGAGTTATCTGGTGCGACTCCTGCGTATCATTGTTGACGAACACCACAACATCGGTGCGCCCGATCCGGATAGGGTTCGGATTAAAAACCACGTTGCCATTTTGCCGCTCGATTGACACAGTTGCCATAGCTTTCTGCGCTCCCACTGTGAAATCTTTGAACTTAAGCGGAGCCAATCTACCATAGGGCATGGTAGAACTCACGACAATTTGCAGATTAGATTTATTTAAGGAAGCGGTATGAATGATAATTAGCCCGCAGCTTGCAAGTACTTATCTAGCAGGTCAATGGCCTGGTCCAGATTGTGGCCAAGGGATAGCCGGCCCACGCGCTGTTTAAGGATTTGTTCGATGCGATCATGATACGCCGGAGCCAGAGTTTCTCGGCCTGAACTCCCAGCCTGCCACAACCCGTCCGACTCCCCTTTCGCAACTGTCTTTAAGCCGCTTTCAGCCCGGAGATTCTTCTCAAGAAAGAGAACAATGCCGGCCGGTCCATGGGGGACCCCGCTGCGGGGACGAATTTGGTCGACGGGAACTTCCAGCTTATCTTCACCATCGTCTTGCTCCGCTACCAGGGCAGCAGAATCGAGGTTCAGCTTGGGGAATAACGAGGCAGCTGAACGTCGCAGGCGCAACCACCACGGGATTCCCCACCAGTCTCCTTTCGGGCCGATCCACACAGTGCTGTCAGCAAGGATGCGCCAACCGCGCTCCACCGCTGCCAAGGCCAGAACGCTCTTACCGGAGCCACGCGGCCCCCGAATCAGAACCGTGCGACCGTTCCTCTCCAGCCCGGTAGCGTGGATGCCGGCAAATCCGCGAGCCACCAGCAGCACCGACAATGCAAATTGCAAGTAATGGTGGCGTAACACAGCTTCATGACGGAGCAGTTCCAGCGGAAAACATCCGTGGGCCATGCCTGCTGCCGGATTGGCGCAGATGACTTGCTCATCACCGGCCCAGGCACACGCCCATTCGTTTTCAAATTTAAAAGTTGGACGAGCGGTAAGGCCGGCCCGCTGTGAAACTCGAAGGCTAAAATGAAGGTCAGCGGTTCTTTGTCGATCTTCCGGACCGAAGCCCCCAAACAGGTCTGTGCAGACTCTGAGAAGCGTCGCATTTTCGGTTTCGACGCACAGACTCAATCCCATGGGGTGAAACCATCTGGTTGAGTCTTGCGTCACTGGGCGCTCCAGCCGTTCCAATGCGGTCCAATCCAGCCCCGCTCCGTGATCTCCTGCATACTTTCAGGATCGAGTCTGTTCAACTCGCGCCAATTCACCTTGCCATGACCGTAGACATTAAGGTAAGGAACCGGCGCCTGTTCTTGAACTGCGGCGCCCAGGATCAACTTGCCGTCGTGCAGATGCTCTTGCTTTCCCAGCCGTTCGAAATCCCACGGACTCCGGCCCGGCTTGAGCATGGTGTCCAGATATTCGCGTCGCCAGATCGCCGCCTGCAGCGAGGAGCGAAATGGGGCATCTTGCGCGCTCACAACGATCTTCAACTGCTCGTACTCCGCATAAAGCGAATGCGCAAAATAAGCGCGGTCCAGCGTGAGATCAACTTTCATCACACTCTCGTTGTGGAACTGCTGCTCGAGAACTCTGACCTGCTGGAGGTTTACCGGGCGATGGATGAAGTAATCAATCTGAAACAGGGCGAAATAGGGATCGGGGATGTGCGCCAGCCAGTGTTTGAGGCTGTCGCTCCAGCGTGGCGTGGGATACAATTCGCCGAAGTGCCGGCCGCGGCGTCCTTCTGACCACTCAACGATTTCATTGCCAAACTCGCCGGCCGTGCCTAGCGATTCAAAGCGGAAATTTTGCGGCATTTCGAAACCAGGGGCGGTGTAGCCAAGGATGGTCACGGGTTGGTCAGCAGACCAGAACTTGTTGAACAAGTGCGCGAACGCCGGAATCAGCGGGTTGTACCAATCCGAGGTGGTGACGTAAACGTTCATCGTGGACGGCCCTGTTACAAGGAATCCCGCTGGGGCTGCCGAAGGGGAATAAATCTGCGCGCCAACTCCAGTTCCCAGGCATTGCCATAGCGGCTGCTCTGATAACGCCAACTGGCCAATGTCTTCAACAGGGTCTTGCCCCACTTTGGCGTGGCATAGTCTTGCACCGTGGGAAATCTGCAGGCAAGCACGCGTGCAAAGTCCCTCACACGGCGTCGCATCTTCGCCGATAGCCAGGGCGCATCCTGGTGGCAAACATAGTTCAGCCACTGTGGCTGCGTCCATTCCTCCGGAGTGGCGGGCAGTTCCGGACCGCCCGGGCCATAAGAGGCCATCACAGGACGCGTGCCTTTCTTTGCGCCTGCGTCACGCTGAGGAGTTGGGCTGTAAAAGTACAGGATGATTTCGCAATCCGGATTAATTCCCTTAAGTCTCTTGATGAATTGGAAGGTGTTCTCGATCTCGCCCTCCGGATCCTGAGGGCCGCCCAGGACAAATGAGAACTCCGGAATCACGCCGTATTGGCGGCAGAGGCGCGCCACCTCGATGGTATGCTCGGCTCGGGTTCCCTTTTTCATCTGCCGAAGAATGGCATCGCTGGCAGCTTCGGCGCCAATATAGGCCATCCTCAGATGTGCAGCCCGCAGGCGGTCCCATGTGTGGGTCGAGAACTTGGCCAACGTATCCGCGCGGGCATAACACCACCACGGAAGATTGAAGCGCGAAAGTACTTCCAGCGGCGCTTGACTGCTCTCCTCGTTGTCGAAAAAGTTATGATCGTAGAACTGCATCGCGTTAGCGCCGTAGGTTCGAGAAAGCATGCTGAGGGCCAATTCCAACCTCGCGCCTGATCCCAAACGAGTATAGCCATCAAACATCGAGACCACGCCGCAAAAACTGCAATGATAACGGCACCCAAGCGCCGCTTGATGCACGGCAGTCCGCGATCCCATGAAACTCGGACGTAGATAGCGCCCAACATCACCAACCCGCTCGTATGGCAGAGGCGGATGCTCATCCGGCGGAACAAATCCCCGATTGGGATTGTGGATTGCCTGTCCAGCTTGTTTCCAGGTAATTCCCGCGATTCCCTGCAAAGCATCGGGATGAGTAGCGCTCGAATTGCTAATGCCATGCGGAGGGCCTGCATCGGGAAGCCGCTCCAGCAGTTCGACAATTGTGCGCTCGCCTTCGCCCCGGACAAGGTAATCGACATATGGCGCATTGATCGCTGAGTCCGGATACAGGGTTGGAAAGTAACCACCCCACGCGATTGGAACTGATGGGCATGCCGCCCGTACTGCTGCCGAAATTTCGATGGCCGGAGCAACCTGGGGTCCGGGCATTACCGTCACGCCGACGAGGGCGCAGTCCTCCTTCTGTGCAGCCGTTACCGCATGGTTCACGGCATCGGAATCCAGATTTCCATCAATGATCTCGTAATCGTAGCGGCCTTCGAGTACTGCGCCAATCGCCAACACCGAAAGGGGCAGCCGCACGCTCTTAGGCCGGCACATTCGCGGATTGATCAGCACCACGCTTCGCCGCGTCACGCCGGGCCTCTCGGCGGCGCCGCCGGTCGCGCCGCATAAATTGTCATAATTTCATTCCCGAAATTGCGCTGTCCGGCAACAGTGAGCGAAAATCCATTCGCCTGCAGGGCCGCAACCAGCGAGCCACAATCACCATCGGTCGAAAGCAATATCAAGGCTTGCCCCTGATCGGTCAGGATATCTGCAAGATTGGCAGCGAAGCGTTCCATGATGTCGCGGCTTCGCCAACTCATATCGAAAAGGCTTTTCGGTTCTCCACGAAAGAACGGAGGATTGAACATTATAAGATCGAAGCGGTGGCCACGCACCTGGTCAAATAAGTCCCCTTGCCGCACATCCACCTGCGAATCCACGACATTAAGGAGGCAATTGATTTTGGCGCAACGCACAGCTTCAGGATTGATATCCACGGCGATCACACGATAACCTTGCCTGGCGGCGAAAATTGCACAGATACCCGACCCGGTACCCACGTCGAGCGCCTGGCCTTCCCCATGCGGCAGGCTGGCGATGATCTCGGCAAAATATTTTCCGCTTCGGAAAACCACGGGATTCAGAACATCAGGCCACACCAGCAACGGCACGCCCCGCACTGATTCCAGCACGTGCTTACGCACGCGGGGCAGCAGAAACGGCTTCTTCATATAAAGCCACAGCAGGGTAACAGCTCGCAACCATGGATTCGTCCGTGGTTCTGCAATGGCCCATTTCGAAATCACAATCATTTCCTGCTTTCGTGAATCTAGTTTCGCACAAAGCGCTTGACTTTTCCGGCGGACCGCCAAAGCAGCCACAGGAAACAAAGCCTGTATCGCTGCCGTTTGGGCGATGCCCAGATGGATCGCTTAAGGAGTGAGGAAGCAGCCAGGGAGAAACCGTAAGGCTGGGCATTCGGAAATAGATGATTGTGTAATCTCCGCAAGGTGAGATTACTGCTCCACCCGCGCCAGAAATAGCGACCTTTCCCTGCCATTTCCGCCAGCTTACGCTCGCCCACAGTGGCTGCGCCGCGGCGCGTGAGCGTCACGCCAAAGAAACGAACAATTTCTCCGCTGCGATCCATGTGATGGAAGTTGATCTTATAGCCGGCTTCCACAACCGCCAGCGACAGCACATCGCCGGTATCGTACCACTGCCAATCGAAGATGGGGAGGTTTGGGTCTGGATTCTTAGCGCGGGGAAAGAAGCCATCCGGCAGCGTCTTCATGACCTCGCGGTAGATTTCCGGCTTCAACACCACTGAGTATGTCCCATGGCTCTTCTTCCGCGACCGCGAGACGCAGGAGACCGCCGCTACCTTGGGATCCTTGAGCTCCTCCTGTACACGCGGCCAAACTCCGCGCGAGACCCAAAAGACGTCGCTGTCGATGATTGCCAGATATCGGGTCTGGCAACGCTGAACTGCTTCGTTGTAGGCATCATGAAACTCACGGCAGGTTGAAGTGCGATGCAAAATCGTCGCGCCCGGAAAATCCTGTGGATCCAGTTGTGGACCATCCGAATCGTGAAAGATTTCGAAGCGCGCCAAACCGTCGGAGAAAGCGCGGCTGACGCATTGAAACCAGATCCGCGCCACGTCAGCAAAAACCGTAGAGGTAAAGACGGTGAGCAACGGCTCAGCGGGCATTGGCTGCTCTCCAGCAATCGGGGATGAGAGCCGGAAGTGGCGCGCGGACGCCAAGATAGCGCGCCAAACGTTCCGCGCTGCGGTCCGATCTCGCGAAATACTCCAACAAGGCCGCGCGCAATTCCGCTCGCTCGATTCGCGCTAGGACACGCCGAAGAGCCTCGGCCGTCAGGCTGCCGCCAAGCTCGCCGCCATCGGCGCCCGGCGCAAACGTGCTTTCAAAAACTGCACGATATAACCAGCCGAGCAGTACGTTATCGTACGCTCCCATAGCGAAATAGCGCTTGTTGGCAACCAAGGTTTCGAATGCCTCTTCGCCAATCGCCCCGGCGAACGTCTCCCGAGAAACTCGAATCACCGTAGTACCGTGAAAATCGGAAATGCGTTGCGGAGCTTCGCTGTTGAAGTCCATGATGCGCTTGCCTGCTTTTTCCAGCATCAGCGCTGCACGCTCGCCTGGACCACGATTAACGGAGTCGGGCCATTTCTGCAAATTCTCGTATGACGCCATCATGGCTCGATCGGGCAACGCGCGAAAGTCCTCGGCGCGGCACAATAAAGCAAAAACGCCCGGCAGCTTACCGCGCCGCAAATAGGACAATGCGGCGACGTTAGGATTGTTGAAATGGCGGGTAAAACTCGCCGCCCAGGTTCCGTCCAGGATAAATACGTCGGCATCCAGGAAGAATATAAAATCGCAATCGGTCTGCAGGGCCGCGTCGTAAAATTCGACAAAATCGCGCGCCCCAGGGCCCGGATCCTGAAACGATGTTTGCGGGAAGTCGCTTTGAGCAAAGCGGTCTTGATTTGCGTCCCGGTAAATAACTACTCTTACTTTCCAGCCGAGGCTACGAAAGGCTGGCACCAAGTCCGTGTGCACCATGCGATGCCAGATTCGTGCCAGGTCCGCGTAGCGATGCGGGCCAGTGATCATCAATCGTGGGGCGTTCACGCGAAAGGAGGATGATCGGTGCGGGGATGATAGCGCCCGTTCCGGTCGAAGCCACACTCCCAAACTCCCCCAATCCACTCGCCTTCCCAGAAGACGCCACCCCAGAAACTTCCATCGCGGAACTTCCCGCCTCGAAAAATGCCGCCCATCATAATCCCCGATTCAAAGACGCCGCCGTGCCATTCGCATTCCATAAGCACAGCGCCGCGGTTGACGGTTTCCGGGCCGAATGTATCTTTCTGGAAAAATTGACCTGAACCTAACACTCGCAGAGATATCTCCTTGCTTTCAAGCTCGCTAAAACTACCATCGCTGCACGTGACCTGTCAATCAAATCGATCCATAGTTCCTGCTGCTCTAATATCCGCTCCTCAGCGAATTTGTGGGCTGATTCCCGGAAGTCGGCCGAGTGCATGAGAAAGGGCGATTTCCATGTAACCACTCGCGTGTTCCTATTTACTTGATATATACCTAGCTACATAGATGATGCTGCCGGCGACGCTGCTTGCCGCGACATAGTCCACGATAGATACTGGCGGTACGAACTGAAGGCGTGAAACATCTGATTCCAGCAGACCCCCTCAGGTGTGCCCTGAAGGGTTTTGGTCAGGAAGAGCACGTGAGATCCCACGTCGTGAATTTGCTCGACGGTCACTTCGCGGATCTTCAAGGCTGCTTCCGCCACCGGAAGCTTGAACAGCTCCGAACGTACCGTTGGGAACGGTAGAGAAGCCCAGTCAATGGTCTCTTTCCGGTGGTGCTTGCCTAGTTCATATGCGTAGTCTTTGTAGGTGAACGGCACGCTTGCCAAAGCCATTTTTCGTGACTCTTGCATCAGCTTAATAGCTGGACTCGTGCGCCTCAGGGCCATGGAGAACCACGGCGAATCTGTTGGTCCAATCAAATCCATCGGGAACATGTTGGACGCCCCGTTGTGTTCCACCGTCACCAGGACAACGGGTCGCGGACATATATAGAAGACCCAATTACAACGCAAATCGGACCGCGTCATCTGGAAATTGTAGGGATTCCGCTTTCGACTGCGGTACACGCGCCATGCCGTGTGGAGATCATACCAACCAAGAGTCGGCGCCGGGGAGCAGAAGTTCTCACAGGCTGGCGTTTCAAAGAGGCAAAACGAATAGTCTCTTAGGGATATGGCTCGCGTCCATTGCAGTGTAATTGTTCCGAGAAGGCACTGGTGTCCTCCGGTCTTGCGCATGGACAGACGCAGAATCTTGCCGGACAGACGCTCGACGCGGTTGATAGGCAACATCACGCCGATAGTGAATGGACGGAGAGCGGCCACGACGTTGTTTCGCGTGACATCCAGGGATTCGTCGTCATGCTCAAGCGAGACACTTATCTCACTTTGTGGGTCCTCCAGTGCCAGAGGGCCGTACCGAGGGATGTTCAACAGGGTTTTCAAGGCCTCTTGCAATTGAACCAGTGCCGCCATCACCCATCTCTCCGCAAAATGAGGAACACGAAATGTCCGAGGAACTTGTAGACGGGAGTTCTCCATATCAAACGCGACAATGGTCCTACATGGAGTTTCTCCTCCTCCCACCATAAGGGTTCCCTTTGTGGCGCAAGGATATTGCCTCGCACCAGATTTCCGGCATGGGCGCGAGCGACCAGGCGAAAGCCTCGGGCGGAGCGCAGCAGCTTGGACTCGAAATGCAGATAAATCGAGTAGGGCTGCGGGATGTACAGCCGCGGTCCAACGGGATTCTTGAATGCATCGCGCCACCAGCGACGCTCCTTAATTTTCGGCCAATGAATCGCATTCAAAATACACAGAATCAACCACCCGGGCGGTAGCAACTCCGCGGCCAAAATCCCGAATAGAGGTTGGGGACTGCGGATCAGATTCAGTACTGCAAAATTCGCGACCACGGCGCTGAAACGCGGCAAGCCTGCAACTTCCTTCAGGAAGGCCGGATACTCCATGGAAATCGATGTGATTCTACCGGTAGCGATTTCCGCCGTCGCACGTTGTTTCAATCTCGCGATCATTCCCGGGGAATTGTCGTATGCCAACACGCGATATCCTTGTTGGGCGTAATAAAGCGCGTCCAGGCCTGTTCCGCACCCAAAATCCAGCAGAGTACTTTCTGGAGAGACATGTCTTGTGACCAACTCGCGAAATGTCCTGCGAGCTAAAAGATCTTGGGCGTTGCGTGTTATCAGTTGGTCGTACTCATGGGCAAGACTGTCATGATTGGCAACGATCCGGGCATAATCTGAGTCCATCTTGTCTCCCAATTTATGATGACTCGTAGGATCCATAATATTTACATAAGATTACCAGCGATCTGGTCTTATAGACGATCCGCAAACCCCCGTCCGTAGTCGGACAGAGGATATCTGGGAGGTCGCATCTGCTCCCAGAGTCGACAATGTATCGCATGTCGTACCAAAAAAATTTATAAAACGAGTTTTTTCTGCAATTGTTTTCAAGGGACAGACAAACCCGTATTGGTGCTTGGCAACAGTTGATTCAATGATTTCTGATTTTTATTCTCGTCAAGGTGGAACAGCTTTGAGTCCGTACAAAATTGCGCAGCTTATATTGGTTTGCCGGTGGTGTGGTGATATGGTTTGCCGTAGGCTTCATTGAGCATGTTCACCAGGCTTCCGTCAACAACAGTCTCGTCGTCCGGGAGGCTGAAATCGCATGTATGAATGATCGAATGGATTGCCATGTTGGCTATGATTCCTTTTCCTCAATCGCTGACGCGCAAGCGTATTTGGATAGCCCCGGTCACTTGTAAAAGTGAAAGGAGCGAGAGAAAAAGGTAGCGGAAGAGGCTGACTTTAATAAAAGAGTAGATGCCCTGGTTGAGCAGGGAGCGCCAAAAGTCAGAGCAGAATGCTGCAGAGACCAATATCCAGTTTGGTATTGCAATACCATCACCGACAAACAGCTAAAAATATCAGTCGAAAGCCTGCTCCGCGACCGCGACAGAAAAGTTCAAGAACCTGTCACAAAGCCTAACCAGTAGGTTGATCCGAATCCTTCGGGAGGGTTTCATGAGAACATACAGTTTTTCAAATGCGGAGAAGAGGAAATGGTTGGCTGGTGTTGTGTGGATGACAGTTTTTTCGATCACTATTCTCATTGCCATGACAACTACGCCAGCGGTCTATGGAAACGGTCAGGCGTCCAAAAAGACAGCGGCAAAAAGCGCAGGATCAACACTGAAGATCATCAAGGGCGGCCTTTTCAAGCAGGGCAGTTTCTATTTGGTGAAGGGCAGCATTTACAACCCTAACGCAAAGGCCGTCAAGAACGTTATCATCCGCTATTACGTCTGGAAGAAATTTTTTGGCCATGACGACCGTGGCTCTATCGTCAAACAGGGAGGCGGAGTGGTTATCGCGAGAATCAACTATCTGCCCCCTAAACACAGTGGAATTTACAACAGACGATGGCGCTCCGCTATACGTTGTTGTGGAACCAGACCCTTTGAAAGCAGAGATCACGGCGGAATGGGATCAGTAATTCATCCGGTCTAGTTTCCCGATGATGTGCTGCCCTGACTTGACACCACTGTTCATCCGAGAGATCATGCCGACCGCATTCCACTCCCTATACGGAGAATCCTGTGTCACAGGCCAAGAGTTTGACGATTTCTTAATTGCGATGAAGTAGCCTGCATTCTGAAGCCCCAGCGCATCCGGTCACTGGCGGAAAAGAAGGTCATCCAAGGCAAGAAGTACGGACGGGAATGGCGCTTCCGGCGCTGTGATCTGCTCCGCTCTCCCCTGGAAGCCTTTGGTCGCGGCCCAAAATCCCAGGATGTTGATCCGTTCTAACCGCGGAGGAGTTGACGAAACGTTTCGCGATGCGTCTCTAAAGGGTACCATCCCAGAAATGTCCAATTTTCCAATATTTCGAACTATTCCGGTATATTCACGTACCAATGAGGCATGAACATGGAATTAACCATCAAAAATCTTTTTAAGACTTACAAGAACGGCGTTAAAGCACTTGATAATGTGTCGCTGGCGATCCCGCGAGGCATGTATGGCCTTTTGGGACCGAATGGCGCCGGAAAGTCCACTCTGATGCGGACGCTGGCCACGCTGCAGGAGCCGGATAGCGGCAGCATTTTTCTGGGCGAAGTGGACGTGCTTCGGCAAAAAGATGAAGTCAGGCGCCGTCTTGGCTATTTGCCTCAGGAATTTGGGGTCTATCCACGAATCTCCGCGCAAGACATGCTGAGCCACCTGGCCCTGCTGAAAGGCGTTACCCATGCCGGTGAGCGGAAACAGGTTGTTGCGGCCATGCTGCAACGGTGCAATCTGTACGATGTCCGCAAGAAAGCCCTCACCAGCTTTTCCGGCGGCATGCGCCAGCGCTTCGGTATTGCCCAGGCCCTGATTGGCAACCCACAATTGCTGATCGTGGACGAGCCAACTGCCGGCCTCGACCCCGGAGAGCGTAATCGGTTCTACAACCTGCTGGCCGAGGTTGGAGAGCAGGTCATTGTGATCCTCTCCACGCACATTGTAGAAGACGTGATGGACCTCTGCACTGACATGGCCATCATTCATCAGGGTCAAGTCCTTTATCAGGGGGCGCCGCAGAGCGCGATCTCAGAACTCAGCGGCCGGATCTGGCAGCGTTCCATTGAAAAGTCAGAGCTGGCGCACTATGAAGAAACCTTCCGCGTCGTCTCCAACAAACTGGTTGGGGGGCGGCCGTTCCTGCACGTTTTCGGAGAGCAGGCGCCCGGCGAAGGTTTTCTTCCCAGCCAGCCCGACCTGGAAGACGTGTTCTTCACCAAAATCCGGAACTGGGACTAGGAGCTTGTGAATGTTTCTACAAATAGCGCTGTTTGAAATTCGTTTCTGGCTCCGCTCCTGGA
>DASXGZ010000015.1:0-17979 GCA_036488825.1 Candidatus Angelobacter sp. | reverse complement strand
TCAGCGCATCGGGACCGTTGCCGATCAGCGTGCAGCTCTTCAGCGGCGCCGTCACCTGGCCATTTTCGATCATGTAGGCTTCTGATGCGGAAAAGACGAACTTGCCGTTAGTGATGTCGACCTGTCCGCCGCCAAAGTTCACCGCATACACACCGCGCTTCACGGATCGAATAATGTCTTCCGGCGAATCGTCGCCCGCCAGCATGTAGGTGTTGGTCATTCGCGGCATGGGAATGTGCGCATAACTTTCTCGCCGGCCGTTGCCGGTATCGGGCACGCCCATGAGCCGCGCGGAAAGCTTGTCGCTGAGGTAGCCCTTGAGAATCCCTTTTTCGATCAGCACCGTGTTCTGCGTCGGAGATCCCTCATCGTCCACATTGATTGAGCCGCGGCGTGAAGGCAGCGTGCCGTTATCCACCACGGTGCATTTATCGGAAGCTACGCGCTTGCCCACCATGCCGGAAAAAGCCGAGGTGCCTTTGCGATTGAAATCAGCTTCCAGCCCGTGGCCAATCGCTTCATGCAGCAAAATTCCCGGCCAGCCTGGTCCCAGCACAACTTCCATTTCGCCCGCAGGAGCTTCAACGGCATCAAGCTGAATAATGGCTTGCCGCGCGGCATCATGGGCAAAGTGTTCTGGCGTTTTCTCGGTAAGAAAATAGTCGATGCCCACGCGTCCGCCGCCGCCCGCATTGCCTTTAGCGGAACTCTCCGCAGACTTGGCAATGCAGCTTACGCTGAATCGCGCCATCGGCTGGACGTCAGAAGCAAAAGTCCCATCAGAGCCGATCACCAGAATCTGCCGCAGTTCGTCAAAGTATCCACTGCGGACCTGCACAATGCGCGGATCATAAGCCCGCGCGGCGCGGTCGGCGCGCATCACCAGTTCCAGCTTGGCGGAAATATCGGCATCGGCTGAAGGGGACGCTATTGGATAAAGATGGTGATTTAAATTTTCTTTGAACCCTTCCACCGGGCTCTTTGCCGGTCCGCGCGCAATCAGGGCTGCTGTCCGCGCAGCGCGCATGATTTTCTCTGGCGCCAGATCGTCAGTGTAGGCATAGCCAGTACGTTCGCCGGCCAAAACACGCACGCCGCATCCCGCGGAAATCCCCTGGGATGCCGATTTCACAATCGACTCATCCACGCTAATGGAGGTTGAGGTCAGGTATTCGAAATATAAGTCGGCGTAATCGCCACCCGCGGAAAGCGCCTCACCCAGGTAGCGCTGCAAATCGCCCGGTGTAATGCCAAACTTCTGAAAGAAAAGACTTTGGTTTTGGGTCATTGTTCTCTATTGGATGCTCCGCAATCCGGAAAAGGAGCATCTGTAAGCTCCTTCTATTGTCGCATCTTTCCTTGGCCGCAATATCTTAATGAGTCGGAATTCCCTGGAAAAATGGCTTAGGCAATGAGATTTTGCTCACGTGTAGATAAATGACTGGTGATCAGCAGTGAATCGGCGACATTTGTACCCCAAAAAACCACGGAGCCGCATATTGGGTGTCTTACCGCTCACTGATTCCCGGCGCTCGTTTGCGGCGGATCTGGCGTAACGCGCAAAGGCCTCTCTGCAACGCTCGCCCATTTTTTAGCGGCAATGATTCGCTCAATCTGGTTCACGCGTTCTTCCGGCAGCGGATGCGAGCGGAAATATCCTTCAATGCCGGCAATTGCCACGCCAGAAAGTTCCTGGTCCGGGCTCTCTGCCTTGAGCACATATTCCCGTTGCAGACGCCCGAACCTTTCAAACAAATGGACTGCGCCCTGCGGCGAATAACCAGCTAAAACAGCCAGATAAGTACCATCCCGATCGGCTTCCAGCTCCTGCTCTTTTCCGTACCCGGCCTGAAAAAGTTGGACGGGTAAAACAACCAATTCCGCCAGCGGAAGGCCTTCCATACGCGCCTTCAACTGATATCGCTCCACGCAATGGTAATTATCAATGTGCTCTAATTCATGCCCCAGCACGCCGGCCAGTTCGTCTTCCGTCTGCAGCAGCTTGATCAGTCCCTTGCCGATGAAGACATGCCCGCCTGGAAGCGCAAAGGCGTTCACCAATCCCTCATCCGGTATGTAGTGGAATTTATACTGGAGCTTGCGGCGCGCATGAGCGGCGACTTTTCCGCCAACCGAGGACACATATTTCTGCATGCCGGCATCGCCTGTGCCTAGCTGCTCCACATAGCGCTCTGCCAGACCATTGCCGATGCTTATTTCCTGCTCGTCAGAAATCCGCGTCAGGCCTGCCGGAACCCGGCTGAACTCGCGTTGTGTGTCAGCCAGCGCATTGAGCATGGCTTCCGGGCCCACGCGCGTCTCCTGCTTATGCCGGGCAGAGTAATAGAGCGCACCGGCGGCCGCAGCCAAGACAAGAAGTAAGGGAATCAGGCGCTTCATAAGTATTCGCGCAGCGCCTCCCGGTTTCTGGAGATGAGGTAAGAGACTACCAGGATTAGCGACCCGACGCCGATGAGCGTTAGATAACGGGCGGTGGGATCGTCGAGCTGCCATGCGTCCCAGAAAACTATTTTAGCCACGCACAGAATCAGCAGCGCCAGTCCGGCAAGCCTGAAACTTCGCTCTCTGGCCCAGAGAGCCAGCACAAACACCACCACAGCCTCGCCGCCCCATGCCAACGTGATCATGCCGGGAGCTACTTTCAAGGCCAGCAATACTCCCATCAGCACAAATGGAACAAAGAACATGGGCTGCTCAGCGTGGCTCGCCAGCAGCGCGGCCCAGCGCTGGCCTGTATAAGTCTGCCCAGCGCTCTTGCGTATCCTGAGACAAATGGGAACACCGGCTGCCAGCAGGAAGATCGTCCACAGAGAGCTCGACAAACTTGAGCCAAACGACTCATGCAGCTGATAAAAGTTGTTCATCGAGACGCGAAAAGCCGCCATGCCCAGCAGCGCCAACGCTTGGTATTGGAAGACCTGCAAGCGCGTAAACAATGCCGCAAGCAGCGCGCCGATCACCAGCGCTGCATAGCCTATGGCCACTGCTTCCGGCGGCAATTCAAAGCGCACCAGCGCGGCCAATGTCGCCGTACCCAGGCAGGCGAGCAGATGTTCCACCCGTATTCCACTCGCCAATGCAGCAGAGTCTTTCTTCCCGTGAATCTGCCAATAAATAAAGAAATAAATTCCAACCAGCGGGACTACGGTAAGCACTTCTGGCCGCGCGCCTCCTGGCGTGGGGAGCACGTTGAAGTTGGCATAAAAAATATGGGCGAAACTGAACGTCAACGCGACATAAGCTTGGGCCCGCAGAAACGCCCATGACTTCCAATCGCCGATCATAAATAACGCAAGCCCAAAAATCCCCCAGACCAGAGAAACGTCAATGGCCGGCACTTGATACCATATGAGCCAACTCAACAAGAGCGATCCTACCCATGAATAAGCTTGTGAAATGCGCTCGTCGCCGATAATTTCGGTGATGTTGGTGATCCAGTTCAGCAGGTATAGCGAACCTGCCGTAATGGCCACGCTGAATAACTGAATACTGGTGCCGCGATACTTTGGATCAAAGCTGGCGTAGAGTGTCCAGCCAGCGGCCAGCAATGAAATCACATGTGTCTGCCACAGCAGCGCGCGATCTTTCCAGAAGCGCGCGGCGGCCGCCAGGCCCAATGCCAGACAGATCCAGCCTACCGGGATCCATGGCTCCGGAGCTTCATAGCGGATCAGGATTGTCAGCAGCGATGATGCTGCCCAGGTGTAGCCACCGGCAAAGAGAGTTTTATAATTTGTTTCTGATAAACGTACCTCGCGTGAACTCAGATACAACAAGCCCGCCACGGGAACGAAAATAAGTACACGGCCATGAATGCCAAGCCATGCAAGCTCCAGGCTCTGCCCGGTAACAACGGCCTGAATCACGGCGGGTATCGCAATCCAGTGCGCCTGATAAATCAGATCGTTGATTGACAATTGTCTGCCCATCAGGCTGAGTGCGAACACCAGCAACGCAAGCACAAGCGCAATGGCATTGTCTGGGACCAGGGAATACACAGCACAAACGGCGAATGCACTTGCGACAAAGGAAAGCGTGCGCAGCGCCTGGGTCTCCCGTTCGTTTTTAAACAGCTCGGTCCATCGCCGCCCGATGATGTGCGTATTCGCATACAGCACCGCTGCAATCACCGCCAACACGATGCCGAGTTGGACGTGATGATGCGGTTGTCCGTCCGTTACCTCTTGCAGCAAAGCAGGGATGCGGCCAACCGTTACAAACCCTGCAACCAGCGCAGAGATGATCACTCCAAAACCGCGGAAGAGCCGCTCACGCGTGAAGATTCCGGCCAGCAGAAAAGCCTCGGCGGCGGCCAGCCAGAGCATCTCCAGCGAGTTGCCGGAAAATTTAAACGGCACCGCAGCCACCATGAACGCCGCGCCCAGCGAAGAAAGAACTTGAAAAGGCGCAATGCGCTTGCGCGAGACCGGCAATTGTCCCAGCAGAAATTCCGCCGCGCCCAGGCCCAGCAAGGCATAAAACGCCCATTCCGGATGGAATGACTGATACTTCATCACTGCCAGGAACATCAGCGGATTGAGCAGCCCGGCAATTGTGGAAACCGATTCTTCCTCCTGGCTGGAAACTTTCCGCCAGACATACGAACACCGGAACACCGCCCAGTACGCAATCACCAGCAGCATGCTGGTGGTCTGGTGCGGGAACGTGTGACGCTCAGCGTCCAAACCGAAAATCGAATACAACCAGTAAAAATGGTTCAGATAGCTGGCCAGGATCCCAAAAATTTCCAACTCAAACCAGTTGTACCGCAGTACGATAATCGTCATACCCGCCACCAGCAAAGCGCCGGCAAGCAGGTTGTAAGGCGGATCGGGGTTCAACGTAATCGCGGCAAAGCCAAGCAGAAAGCTTGCGCCGGTCACCAGTTGTGAGTTGTATCTCAGCGTGTGCCAGACCATCACGCCAATCACGGCCATGAGCAGCAGCAGGTCAATGGCATTCGAAGGCAAGATGGCCATGAATGGCGCATGCCTTAAGCCATAGGTCACCAGGACAGTTACAGCCCAGCCACCGCCGATGAGCGCGCGCCCAAGGGTCTGGTAGCGTTCTTTGCGCTCAAGAAAAATTCCGCCCACCAGCGCGGCAATAGCCCCGGCATAAAGAATCAGCACGCGCAGGAAAGGTGGAAAGCTGCCCCATTTATTGGCTACCAGAAAACCAATGCCGATAACAATCACCGTTATGCCCAGCTTGGGAAGCCAGTTTGTCCCGACTGTTTCTTCTAGAGACATGCCGCGCTTCTTTGGCGACAAAATGTCATGCGTGCTTCCGGCAGTGGTGAAACCTGCAAAGCCCCCAGAGCCACGGAGGCTGGCTGAGGCTCTGGCATCAGAAATCGAGGGCTGATGCGGCAAAGCGCTGCTGGCTGCAATTGGCGCAGCAGGTTGCCGCACAGGAACATTTGGCAGAGGCGTAGCTGAAGGTGGCGTGGCCGGATGCCCTGCTTCTACGGGCTTTGATTCTGAATGTGTCGAAGTTTGGGCCGCAATCGGCGGCGCGATGACTGGCGGAGTAACCGGCTTCGGCGTAGGTATTGAAACCGGCGCTGGCTTTTCAACCTCCACCGGCTTTTGTACTGGGATCGGCGGCGCTACGGGCCGAGCTTCTTCATGCGCCAATGGCGAGACAGGAAATGAAGCTAGTGGCGCAGCTTGAGGAACGTGGCCTGCCTGTGAGCTTCGCCGCTCTAATGCCTCAAGTTGCTTTGTAAGATTAGCGATCCTGTCGCTTAGCTCGGAGGTTTCCCGGCGGCGGCGATTATTGGCAACCAGGGTGACAATGAGGGCGGGCAAGCACACCACCATCCACCCAAAGAAGAACAGCAGTATGTATTCCATCGTTCGCTCGGCAAGTATGGGTAACTTGCGCTGATTTTAGAACGGTTTTCCCGGAAAGTCTTGCGATAGTTTCACTAAGTCTATGTACTTACATGGGGATAGAGGGTTACCTAAGAGCAGACGGGATGCGCTGCTTCAGTCACAAGCCGGAAGCAGAGCCATCTCCGGCGCGGTAATCGGGAGAACTTCCGCTGCCACTTTCCCGCTGAGCAGCTCTTCAAAGAACTTTTCCACGCTGGCCAGGATAGCGGGGCCTGTGTGCGCGTCATAACACGCGCGGCGCAGCGCATTGCCGCCGGGCACGCCATGAGTAAACCAGGCAACAAACTGCTTCATTTTGCCAGGAGAACCGTGCATGGTTTCATCCACCAGCATTTTGAAATAAGTGCGGATCATCTGGTAGCGATCAGCGTCGGTTGGCTGGTCATAGCGGCCGGTTTCTGCGTGCTGCCGGATCTGGCGGAAAATCCATGGATTCGACGCCGCAGTTCGGCCAATCATCACGCCGTCGCAGCCGGTCTGCGCCACCATGGCGATGGCGTCTTCCGGGGTGCGTATGTCCCCATTGCCGATTACCGGAACCTTTACCGCGTCTTTCACCGCGGTTATCCATTCCCAGCGCGCATTGCCGCTGTAGCCCTGTTCCCGCGTCCGAGCGTGCAGCGCCACTGCGTTCAGCCCACAGTCTTCAGCCATCTTTGCCAGCGGCACGCAAACGATATTTTCATCGTCCCAGCCCAACCGAAACTTCACCGTAAAAGGAATCTTCACCGCAGCGCGCACCGTTTCAAAAATCGTGCCGATAACCGGCAGGTCCTTGAGCAGTCCGGAACCGCCATTGCACTTCACCACCCGCTTCGCCGGACAGCCAAGGTTGAGGTCGACCAGGTCAAAGCCTGCATCTTCCACGATCTTCGCTGACTCCGCCAGCGTGTAGGGATCGCTGCCAAAAAGCTGCGCCGAGATGGGATGCTCATCTTCGTAAAAAGTGAGATAGCGTTTGCGTTTGGATTCCCGGGTGCGAAACAGTCCGTCAGCCGAAGTGAATTCGGTCATCAGCAGCCCGCAGGCGGACGTTTCTTTTTGGAAAACCGCTCGAGAGCTTGGGTTTGGGCCATCAGTCTTCTGCGCCTGCGGCAGTTCCGAAGCGTTCAGCCCGTTGTCATTAGTTTCTTCTGGCGGAGCCATCACCTCGTGCGCGCTTCGCAGAAAACTGGCATTGCGGATGAACCGCCGAAACACCGTATCCGTCACTCCGGCCATGGGAGCAAGAATGGTGGCTGGCGCAATGCGCACCGGCCCGATCTGGAGAGACTCCGGCACCTGCGCGCCTTGCGGTGCAACTGTAGCGTTGGCCGGGTTTTCCCAGAATTTCTTCATTTGCCAAAACTTAACCACGAAGGGCACGAAGGAGCACGATGGAATGTAGAACTTTGAGTCTGCCGAGGTTTATGAAAGATCCGCGTCAAGCTCATCAACTTTGTCCAGTGATGTTCTATCGATCTTCGTGTTCCTTCGTGTCCTTTGTGGTAAGTGTAAAGAACAAAGCCTCCGCCAAATGGCGGAGGCCTCATTCAAACTTGTGGCCTTATTGTTTCTTTGCGGCCGCGACCTTGGCTGCTTCTGCCTTGCTGGCTTCTGCCTGAGCATACTTGCGGCGGAAGCGCTCCACGCGTCCGGCGGTATCAACCAGCTTCTGCTTGCCAGTGAAAAACGGATGGCAATTGGAGCAGATTTCCAGGTTGATGGCGCCCTTATGTGTGGACCGTGTGGTAAATGTGTTTCCGCATGCGCAATGCACGCGTACTTCTTCGTACTTGGGATGAATCGCTGCCTTCATTGCCTCTGATACCTTTCCCGGTAAAGCCTTATTTTAGCTCAGATTAGCTGGTTTCGGCTAGCTAAACCGCAATGCTTTTGATGATTTCCTGGCAAGAAACGATTCAAGCGCTACGCCATTGCAATGTCGTATTTACGGGTTGAATTGGTCAACACGCATTAAATTCCTCATTGTTAACAATGTAATCCGCTTGAGGAAGGATTTGGACACTCGCTTTCATAAAACGAAGATCTTTCTCCAGTTGTTGCACAATTCTTTCCTGGCTTCGGCCAGCTTCTAAATTTCTTGCCACAATCATGTCGGCGCACCGCTCTGGAGTGGTATCCAGGTAAAAGAGAATATCCAGAAGCGGTTTAAGCTTCTCCCACCCTGCCGTGGGATATCCAACATAAATGCCTTCGGTGATCAGGATGTGAATTTCTGGTTTTATCTCAATCGCATTTTCCAGGACATCGTGCACTTGGCGGGAGTAGTCAGGAGCAAACAATGAAAAATCCATATTTTGGGTGTAACTCAAGACCGTTTTGACATAGGAGGCCACATCAATTGTAGAGAGATCTCCCTTGATGGACTCCAGCCCTTCCTCCCTCAATTTCTTATTAGAGAAATGAAACCCATCCATAGGGAGGTGGATCGCGACGTCTGCCTGACAAAACTCGTTGATGCCGTGGCTGATGGACTTGGCAAGCGTCGTTTTTCCGCTGGCCGGAAATCCCCCGATTCCAGCGACAATCCGTCGCCGGTCTTTCATTTCCCATTTTTTCAAAATTAGATCCATGACTTCTTTGCGCTCGACTGCCGGTTTTCCGCGGATTGTGCTCTTCACTTCATCGCGTAGCAAATTCACCGACTGAAGCTTCTCCCGAAGGGCCGGGCTATTCAAAATTAAGGAATTCACGTTCATCCATCCAATCTCGGGTGCCGAATCGGGTAACAGATTGACTTGCGTCGGCGAGTGTAAACCAGAGAACTGAAAGAATTCATCTTGCCTGCCCGGTAGCGTAAAATCATTGTTTCAGTCACGACCCATACCAGCCTGAGGAGCCCGTGCCCAATGATTCGCAACGACATTCTTCAGAAGTTCCCTGACCTCTTTGGGTCCAAGAAGGTGAACAACCGCGATGTCAACGTGCAAGAAGCAATTACCACTCTCACGCGCGAGCTTCGCCCGGAGATTGCCGCTGCCCTGACTGCCCGCCGCGAGATACTGGAGTCGCCCGCGCCTGTCCGCGAGAAATATGCCTGGCCAAAGTGGGAAGTGAAGTTTGAAGATCCCGTCAAGGGCGGCACATGGACGTATCGTCAGATTGTGCAAGGCCTGATCGACAATTTTCTTGGTCGCGAAACCGAGTTGCGCTGGCGGCTGAATGACGAGGTGCCGATCCCAAAAGACGCGCATCCGCTGAAGAATCCCGGCCTGGAACTGACCGGTCCATGGCATCCCATGGATATGGCGTTTAATGCGCTCAACAGCCCTGCACCCATGAACATGCCGGACTTTGAAGACGCTTCCCCTACACACTTCCTGCCGGACGGCACGCCGAGCAATCAGCCCATCGGAGTTTTTGCTGCGCTACAAAATGCTAAAGAAATTTTTGCTGGAAACTGGACCGGCAAACCATATGAGATCGTGAAGAAAGGAAAGACACGGTCATACAACATTAAAAAGCCACCGGCACAATGGCCCACACGCTTCGGGCGTCCGCCGGGACTTCACATCAACTATGACCACGTTACAGTCGATGACCGGCCCGCGCCAGCCATGATCGTCGTAGCCACTCTCTGGGCATTCAACAATTATGACTCGCTCAGGAATGCCGGCAGCGGCGTGTATTTCTACATTCCCAAGCTGCAAACGCCGAGAGAAGCTCTTATTGTGGAGAAGCTTTTGTCGCGTCTGGAAGGAATGATCGGTATTCCCGCAGGCACAATCAAGATCAAGATGTTGTATGAAGAGGGCAATGCCGGACGCACACTGCCGGCCATCGCCTGGACGCTCCGCCGCCGCCTGCTGGGCACCAACGTGGGCCGCTGGGATTACCTTGGCAGCCTGATTGAAATATGGAAGGACGATCCCAAAGGCGTTTACCCGGACCCGCAATCCATCGGGATGGCTTCACCCAACATGATCGCCTACCAGCGCTTCAACGCGCTGATGATGCTCATGGGCGGCATGAAGAATGGCGAACTGGAAAATGCTGCGCCCATCGGCGGTATGGCCGCAGTCATGATCTACCAGTCAAGCGACCCTTATGGCCGTTCCCGCTACAATCCGCTGGCGCTGCGCGCCATGGTCATCGACAAGCTGCGTGAGCGCATGCTTGGTTTGATCTTTGTTCCGGACGGGCCTCTGCCTGCCGGCGAGCAACCAACGCTCCAGGACATTCTGGCCAAGCGCGTAAAAGGTCATCTTTACGATTGCTACCGGCAAAGCTGGGTCGCCAGCCCCGAACCGGACTATGTGGCCGCTGGCAACGCGCCGCTGCAAACCCCGGTGGAAGACCTTCAGGCGATCCTTGATGCACCGAGAGCATCGACCAAGGTAAAAGAGCAGTCTGTACCCACCGCCACCAGCGGTCTGAGCGATGCCGAACGCAGCGTGCTGGAATCGCGCGGCCTGCTGAACCTGCAAGGCAAGATCACTCCGCAGGTGATCACCAAAGAATCTCTCGACGCACCGGAAAAGCTGCTCTCACCCGAACGCTGGGAAGCTATCTATGGAATCCCCAAAGGCGATATCACCATTGAACGCATCCAGCATGCGTTTTACATGGCAGCGAATTATGGCTTTCAAATTCTCAACGGCAATTTTGCCGCCGCCATTGACGATTACGAGCTCAAGCTGCGCTTCATGAATGACCTCGCGACATACCGCATCGACGTCTCATGGCTCTGGACGCTGCTGCGCCATCAGGCCGCCATCACCAAGGATGGCTATCTCAAGCGCCCAGCAATGACTGAAGACGGTGTTGAGCCGGCCGAGAATGCCGATCATGTGAAAGCCGGTACACGCTTCACCATGGAGCTGTTTGACAAGCTCTGGAATTATCACAATGAATGGACGCGCGCCTTCTTCGCCGAGCAGGACCGCCGAGGAGATCCCGGCCGCTTTGATCGTGAAAAAGCATGGCTCATTATGGACATGCTGAAGAAGCAGTTGCCTTCGCCGCGCTACATCCAGCACAGCGCGCGCGTGCTGTTTGTTGTGGGGCAGGCCAATAAGCAGGAAGGCAAGCAGATTCTCGAGGCCATCTTCGACCTCACTCGCGAAGAAGCCGTTAAGCGCGTACAGGCTGGGACACTGAGCGCGGCTGCTCTGGCGGCACACGATTACGTGTTCGATATCTTCCCGGACAATGCAGGGAAGAAGATTTCACCCAATCAGGGAACGGCCGCGGATTAATGTTTGAATGAGATTGGAACAGCACAGCAGCCTGCTTGTGAGCTAGTCTTTGGTACTGGTTAAAGCACTCTCGCCCACATACCGTGCAGTACCTGTGAAAATCCTGTGTACAAACAGCATTTCCTCTGTAGCTGGGAAATGCGTGTGTCCTCGAATGGTGGTATTTTCTTTATAGACATCGCCCTGATTATGGCAACTCAACATCAATCGCAGCCTGAAGCCGCCTGCCCTATTTGTGAGGGCACAGGCTGGAAGCAAGTCACGGTTCCTGGCAAGGCCAGCCGCATGACCCGCTGCGATTGCCGCATCTCCGCGCGGAACCAGCAATTGCTTGAGAAAGCCGGGATTCCCGCCCGCTACAAGAACTGCACTCTGGCCAGCTTTAATCTTGCGCTGGAAGAAATTTCTCTCTCGGTCAGGAATGCTCATCGGGATGCAATGCGCTTTGTGCAGGAGTATCCAGCGGAAAAGCAGGGGATGTTGCTGATCGGATCGATAGGTGTTGGCAAAACTCATTTGGCTGTAGGGATGATTCAAGGCCTTATCCAGGAGAAGGGCGTGGCTTGCCGCTTCTGTGATTATCGCGAACTCCTCAAGGAAATCCAAAACTCCTACAATCCCGCTGTGCAGGCCACTGAACTGGAGATCCTGAAGCCTATCCTTGAAACCGAAGTACTATTGCTGGACGAATTGGGCGCTGTGAAATCCTCTGAATGGGTCTGGGACACTGTCAGCTACATACTGAACAGCCGCTATAACGAGCAGAAGACGACCATCATTACCACAAACTTTCCTGATGGCCCCTCAGGCAAGGCACAGAAAGAAGAGTCTCGGCTGGGAAAGAAGTCGCGGGAAGAAGAAGATGCCCGCTCGGCCACGCGCGAGGAAACTCTTGGTGATCGCATCACCGACCGTATGCGTTCCCGCCTGCATGACATGTGCCGTGTCCGCACCCTGAAGGGACCAGACTTCAGGACACTCCCAAAAAACAGATCCTAATCACTACTTGTTTCTCTGTTCTTTGCGCTACATGCAAGCCTGCCGCTTATTTCTTCTAAGAATATAAATACTTATATCTATATAAATACAGTAGTAGCAGTAGGCCCTGTGCAAGCTGCGGATATCGCGCATCAATACCATGAATACACGCGTGCAGGCATCCACAGGCTGTGAACAAATGGAAATTGGATCTGATGACAGTGTGAGAAAAAAGCACGAGTATTTCAATGGCGAATCGGTTTCCAACCAAATCCACATCCAGGAAAAGAGCTGCAATAGGAAGCCGTGGAAATCAGGAGCGAATTCATCTGCATCGTCAATAAAAATGGGTGAATAAGGCGTACCGATTTTCCGCAATGGACTGAAGGCGGGTCTGGAAAACGGGGTAGACGGAAATTTATATTCCTGATGCGCGCCGCACTGCTGTGTGACAGACTGGTATACAAGTTAAGTTTCAGTGCCTGGTGCTCAAGACCTTGCTGATGCATTCCATTCCGTTTTCGACGAGTCATCCGCCAGACTTCTTTGCTCAGTTCCCGGCGGCTCCGGCGGTCTTTGCCTTGCGCGGCGCGGACGAAGCTGCTGAGCCGTACGTCAGCAAGACAGCGAACCTGCGAAGGCGTTTGCTTCGGCTCTTGCAGCCTGCGGAATCACAGTCCAAACGGCTTAACCTGCGCGAGCGGGTGACGATAATTGAGTACTCGCTGACAGGGTCGGACTTTGAATCTGTCGTGCTGCTCTATCGGACGCTACGAGAGGAGTTTCCCCAGAGCTACCAGAAGCGCTTGCGGCTGCGTCCGGCGCCAGCGGTGCGGCTCAACCTGGAGAATGAGTATCCGCGGGCATATGTAACCACTCGACTAGGCAGGTTGAACGGCCGTTCGCGGTATTACGGCCCCTTTCGCTCGCGTGCCGTGGCGGAGAAGTTCCTCAATGATTCGCTCGACCTTTTCAAGATGCGCCGGTGCACATTCAATCTCAACCCTGATCCCGCTTTTCCCGGCTGTGTTTACTCGGAGATGAAGATGTGCCTGGCGCCGTGCTTTAAAGGCTGTACTGACGAGGCCTACGCGGCGGAGGTGGCGCGAGTGCAGGAGTATTTTGACTCCGGCGGCCAGTCATTGTTGCAAGAGTTGGAAGCGGAGAGGGAGCGGCTTTCAGCGGCAACGGATTTTGAAGCGGCTGCGGCGCAGCATGCAAAGGTCACAAAGGTCAAAGGCATTCTTTCCGCGTGCGATGATATATGTAGCCGTCTCGATCGTCTGGAAGCGGTCATCATTCAGCCATCCTCCACGTTAAAATCAGTGGTTTTGTTTCGCTTTTGCCATGGGGCGCTGGCCGGGCCGGTAAAGTTCACAATGGAAGCAGAGAGCCAGGGAGATACGGTTAGTGCGCCGGTCCCGCGCCAGGAAATTGAATTGAACCTCCGGCAAGCGTTGGATTCTCTGGCGCCTAGTGGCACAATTTCAGGCCAGTGCTTTGCGGAGGAACTGGCCATCCTGAAGCGCTGGTATTATCGCAGCCACAGAGTGGGCGAAATCTTTTTTGCCAATGATGAAGGCGAGTTCCCTATACGAAGGATCATGCGCGGTGCCACCAGGATGTCGAATGGCGAGGACGAAGCGGCTGAAGGTCAAGACGCGGCAGAAACTCCAGGGACGAACGCATGAAGCAAAATGGCAGTTTATGATTCCGAAGTTTGTAAAAAAAGTATGATGGCCCACACGGTCCAGGAGATTGCAGGTCAAATGGAGAGATTTCTATGCGAGCAAAGCTGAGCGCCCCTGTTGCGCTCATCATCATGATTGTCGGTCTCATCTTAAGCTACGCTGTTCTTCATTCGAACGGATGGAGCTGGAATGGAAATCTGGCTCTGGCCACCGTCTATAGGCAATTGCCCGTATTTTCGCGCGTGCTTGTGTTGGTCGGCATTGTTCTAAGCGCGTTTGGATTGGGTGCATGGCTGCAGGCATTGTCGGGAAGACAAGCGAGGGGCGATGCATAAGATCATTCTTCTTTGGGACCGTGTCGCGGATTCAACTCACGGTAGAGCACGGCAAAAGCAATGAACAAAGGCGATTCCAGCATTGCCGCGACGACGATAGCTATCAACCACTGCAGATAAGGATCGACCCTTGAGTTCATCAAGCCGTGTTGCCAAAGCTGGCCAAGGGCAAGATCGCAAAGCCAGTATGCGCCATAAGCTATCAAAGCTGACTTTATTAGGAACAGCATAAAGAAAAGTTCCCAATGCTCTGTCTGCCTCACACTTTCGCGCAAGGCATGGCGGAAGGAAACGAAAGAATCATCCATCAATGCAGGGATTGTCAGGCCGAATTTCGAAAGCAGGGTTGCGAGCACCAGAAACAAGATGCCCAAGACAAAGGTTTCTACCCAATAGTTCATCAAGTAACGGCCTAGCAACTGGCTGACTGCGAATGCTCCGGCGATGCGGCCTATCCAAAATAATGTCCATGTAAGCACGGCCAGCGCAACTGCAGGACGCAAACGCGCTCTGGCAGGGCTGTAAGCGTCTGCAAGGCGAGAGTCGCCAATCGTCCCCAGAACATTGGCAGCAATGGCAGCAAAGAAGAATGCACTTATCGTCCAATAAACTGCACCTTCAATCCAGACTTGAAGAAGTAAAAGCAGGAAAAAGCCACGTGACCACTGACGCACGCCATGAAAAAGCGGGGGATATACAAGCCTTTCAAGATAATGAAAGCCATACGCTATGATTGCGGGAAGGACCGCGATTCGAAAATACGTCCAGAATCTTTGGGCATAAAGCCTATAGCTACGGGTGAGAACATATTCCCAGGTGATCTTCGGCTGATTAGGATCGCTCACGCCGAGCGCCGGTTCATGCATTACTTGCCGCCTTTGCCGAATTCTTTCTGTAAATCACGCGAACGCCGTCCCGCCATCTTTCGTCCAGCCCGACCAGCGTCCATTTGATTGCCGGTGAAAAGTAGCGGAGCACCGTGTCGGCTGAAGGATGCACGCGCAGTGACGGAGCTATCAGCATCAACAATGGCGGAAGTGGCGAGAGCTGGACCCCAGTGAAGTAGCCATACTGCTGGAACTCGCCTCGGCCATGGTGCCAGAGAACCCGCGCCCAATAATCCAGGCCTTGCAGCGGCAGATGGATGTCTTCTGCGGCCTTCAATTCCAATACCGCCAGCCTGCCTTCGCGAGTGCAGGTAAGCACATCAATCATGGCCCGATCAGAAGCAGAGAATGCAGGTACCTGAGAATAAACATGCGCAGCATCCAGTGAAGAATCCACTGCGGCAACATTCGCGAACACCAGCGATTCCAGCCAGCGCTCCGGATACATTCGCCAGAGCGGATCACGGCGGTCGCCCTGTGAGCTTCGCGCTTCAGCCACGGTTTTTATAAATTCCACAAATGCCGGTTCCGTTTCTTTGTTCAGGCGCGTTTCATATCCGGGCGGACCAAAAATGACCTCTTCTTGAACGCGAAAATCACCCGGCACATTCGTGAGCCTCGCCCGCGTAATCTCCAACCCGTGAAGGCGAAATGAAATTTCAGCGGGGGAAAGAATGGCGGCCTCCGCCCGCGGCGCAAGGGCCAGCACCTGCTTGACGGTTGAGGCGAAGCGCGCACGCACCAGCGCAGGATCAGGGCAGCGCATTAAGCGCGTATCAATGTTGCCATGATCGGCGTAGTCGATCTGGTCCAGTGATTCATCGCGCTCATCCAGCTCAAAAAGTTGAAACTTCGCTGCGCTATGGTCCAGATGGGCCAGACGAATGCGCAGCATCACAGAACTTCCCGGAGGAACATACAGCCGCAAGCCTTCCACCGTGGCGCGTCCGGCTTCCCGCTCCCGGCAGGCCTGGAGCCACAACAGGCCGAAAGTTAACGACGCATCAATCGCGGCTTGTGTCTCCTGCTGGTTCACGCCCAGCACAGCGAAGGCGCTGCGGCCCTTGCGCGCCAGACCGCGCGCATAAACTGGTGAAAAGCTGCGCTCCAGGTCCATGCTGGTTGAGAGGCGTCCTTTATCCAGAGTCCAGTCAGGTGTCTGCCGACGGAGCACCCGTTCCAGAATGCGTGCATAACGGGTGCGTGCTGCTTTCTGTGCCGCAGGAGCACGTTGCTCACGGTCCCGGCAGATCTCCATGGTAATCGAGCGTGCCTGAGCAAAGCGGCGAGCGGTCAGGATGAGCGCGCCATGCTTCTCTTCTGCCTCAATCACATGCCGGACTAAATTGCGCTCCTGCGACCATAGATGAAACAGGCAGCGATCTTTTTCTGAAGAGATAGAGTATTGCGCGGACGCGAGATCAAAAAGGACCTCCCCGTCTTCGATGACGACAGCACTCCGCGAAGCGGCGAGGAATTCCTGAAGCATTCGTGCAAGCAGGGCAGGATTCATAGTGATCAGGTGGCGGGAACATCGCCCGCCACCTTAAGTAGGTCGAAAATGCTATCTCACGATCAAATTTACAGTTTTGCTGGCTGCTCCGGCAGGGCCGGTCGCAGTGAACGTGATTGGGAACGTGCCGGCCTGCGTGCCAATAATGGGAGGAGGTGCGGAAGACCCGCCACCGCCGCAACCTACCAGCATGCCAACAAACAGAACTCCTGTAATACCAAGGGCGGGCACAAGCCGTCTGCGCCTCGGGGTTAAGCCAAGGCTGAACGTGATGAAAGCCGCCAGAGATAAGAGAAGTATGAGCAGCGGGTTTCTGTTGCCCGGGTCACTAAAAATGCCGAATGTGGATGAGCGCGCAGTCGTGGTAATGGTCATTGTGACATTACCCGAAGTAGCCAGGGACGTTGGGCTAAAACTGCAAAAAGCCGTGGTAGGCAGGCCGCTGCAACTGAAAGTTACAGTGCCCACTCCTGTTCCTGCGCCTATGCCAAACACGTATGGCGCCGGCTGCCCGGCTGTAACCGTAACATCGGGCGGGGTCGCTGTGATGGTGGGTGGCGCGGTAAAGACCGGGTTGACAGTCGTCTTGATGGAGTCGCTGTTATTGGCTGAGTTTGCGTCGCTACCACCAGAAACTGTGGCGGTGAGCGTGGTGAATGCGGGGGCATTTGCGGCCACGTTGAATACCAGCGTGATGTCGGGATAGGCAAGCCCACCGCCGAGTACGTCTGACCGGGTGCATGAAAGCGTCGCCAGAACACACGTCCATCCCGTTCCGCTAAGAGCGGTAGGCGTCAATTCAGATCCAACTGTGATGTTTACGGTTACAAGACCGCTGGAAGCAACAGTCCCCACATTGGCAATGGAGGTGGTGTAAGAAGCGCCGGTTTGACCTTGTGAAAGGGCGCCACCCGCCACGGCGGCTTGCAAGTCAACGATAGGAGCAAAGAGGCTCAATGACCCGTTGAAGCCACTGGAATGAGTATCCACAACGTTAATCGTCTGGCTGCCCGTGGAATTCATAGTTACGGAAAATACGTGAGAGCCGCCATCAGCCGCGACAAAAGTGTAGTCGGCGGGCAGAACTGCCTGTGCGTCTGAACTTGTAAAGTGCACAGTGCCGGAGTAGCCGGTCAAGAGGGTTGGACCCGTGCTGCTCTGGACCCGCAAAGTCAGGTTGAAAGGAGTCGAAAGTGTCGCAGCCCCCGCGGACATGCGGAATACCGGTGGGGCGCTCACGCAATCGCCTTGTAGATTAGAGAAATCCTGCTGGACCGAATAGCTGTTTGCGCCTGCGCTAACAGTCACATCCTGGCCGTTGCAAAGATCGGCAACCTCGCCAAGATTCGGCGTCGGGCCGTCATACCAGGCCAAAGGCGGCCCAAACACGTTGGCAGATCCGGCTTCAGAATTGGTAATGGCCTCAGACATTTCGTGGCTGGAAACCGCACTT
>DASXGZ010000001.1:0-94160 GCA_036488825.1 Candidatus Angelobacter sp. | reverse complement strand
AGCGGCATGTGGGTGGACTGACCGCCCATCACGCGCCGTCCGATGACACGTTTCGCGTACTGCACGGGAATGCGGCGCTCGCCCATTTCCACGAGCACGATGAAGGCGACGACCGCCACCATCATGACGAGGATCGCGACCAGCTCGAAGATATTCCATTCCTTGGTGACGAAGACGTTGACGTAGATGTTCTGAATGGCGTTCGGCAGGCCGACGACGATGCCGGTGAAGATGATGAGCGACATGCCGTTGCCGACGCCGCGCTCGGTGATCTGCTCGCCGAGCCACATGATGAAAGCGCTGCCCGTGGTGAGCGTAAGCATGGTCATTAGGACGAACCCGAAACCGGGATTCACCACGAAGTCGCCCGATTTCTCCAAGCTGATCGCGATGCCCAGGGACTGAACCGCGCTGAGAATCACGGTCAAATAGCGCGTCCACTGGGTGATCTTCTTGCGGCCGAGTTCGCCTTCCTTCTGCAGCTTGGCCAGTGGCTCGTACACCACGGTCAGCAACTGAAGGATGATCGACGCCGTAATGTACGGCATGATGCCCAGGGCAAAGATGGTCAAACGGCGCAGTTGGCCGCCGGAGAACAAGTCAACAAACCCGAGAAAGGTTCCCCGGTTCTGTTCGAAAAACTGCTGGAGCTTATCGGCATTTACGCCCGGGGTTGGGATGTGACCGCCGAGGCGGTACACGGCCAACAGACCCAGCGTGAAGAGAATTCGCTTACGAAGATCAGGTACACGGAAGATGTTCGCGAGTTTCTCAAACATTACTGCAAGACCTCAAACTTGCCGCCAGCCTTGGTGATTTTTTCCTGAGCGGACTTGGAAAACTTGTGCGCATGCACGGTGATCGCGGAAGACAGTTCGCCATTCCCCAGTATCTTCACCGGATGCTTGGTGGAGATGACGCCCGACTTGCGCAGCACGTCCGGGGTGATCGTATCCTCACCGAGCGCAGCCAACCGGTCCAGGTTCACGATGTTGTATTCCTGGCGGAAGATGTTGGTGAAGCCGCGCTTAGGCATGCGGCGATGGAGAGGCATCTGGCCGCCTTCAAAACCGCGCATCATGCGCGAGCCGGAACGGGAACGCTGGCCTTTGTGGCCGCGGGCGGAGGTCTTTCCCATACCGCTGCCCATGCCCCGGCCCACGCGCTTTTTATTAGACGTGGCGCCTTTGGGCGGCCGTAAAGTTGATAAGTTCGTTGGCACTTTGAGTTTCCTTTTATACGCAATCACCGCCATTTAGTTACATGCGGTAATTACTCGGTTTCCCTGGTTTTGCTATTTTGTAATTGAGTAATTTGGTAAATGAGTAAGTGAAAAGAACCTGGACTAAAAACTTGGTTTCAATTTCTCTAAATTTACCCAATTACCAAATTACCCATTTACCAAATCTCGCGATCTGCTTACTTTTCCAGTATCTGCACCAGATGCGGGATCTTTGCTACCATGCCGCGGATCGAGGGCGTGTCTTCCCGCTCCACCACCTGGTTCAGCCGGGTAAAGCCCAGGCCTTTGACCACCAGCTTGTGTTTTATCGGCGTACAAATTTTCGAGCGCACATATTGCAGACGAATTGTTTTTTTCTGTGCCGTCATTGTCTACAGCTCCTGCAGCGTCTTGCCGCGCAGAGTTGCCACATCCTGGCGGTCACGAAGTTTGTTGAGCGCATCAAACGTGGCCTTGATCACGTTGTGCGGATTGGCTGTGCCAATCGATTTGGTGAGCACATTCTGTACGCCCACTGATGTCATCACCGCGCGCACCGCACCGCCGGCAATCACTCCAGTCCCTTCCGGGGCCGGTTTCAGCAACACCCGACCGGAGCCAAACGTGCCCAGCACCGCGTGAGGAATGGAGGTCTTGCTCAGGTTCACCCGAATCAGGTTCTTCTTGGCTGATTCAATTCCCTTGCGGATGGCCTGTGGCACTTCCTTGGCTTTGCCGGAACCGAAGCCGACTACGCCCGCACTGGGATCGCCCACCACCACCAGCGCCGCGAATGACATGTTCTTGCCGCCCTTGACCACTTTGGTCACGCGATTGATGGCAACTACCTGGTCTTTCAACTGGTAGCTGCCGGCATCGAGCTTTTTCTTTGTTGCGATCGCCATTTTATTTAGAACTCCAGACCTGCTTCGCGCGCGGCATCCGCCAGCGCCTTAATGCGTCCGTGGTAGAGGTATCCGCCACGGTCGAATACAACTTTCTTGATTCCTTTTTCCTGCGCCCGCTGCGCAATCGCCTTGCCGATTTCTTTCGCGCTGGCGACGTTGCCGCCGCCCGTCTTCTTGCCGCTCTTTTTTCCCGCCGTGCTGGCCGCAACCAGCGTCTGGCCGGACATATCGTCAATCACCTGAACGTAAATGTGATTGATCGAACGGTATACGTTCAGCCGTGGACGCTCCGGCGATCCGGCAACCTTATTGCGGAGCCGCTGATGTATCCGCCGCCGTGTTTTGTCTTTCGAACTATCTGGAATCATATTTTTACCCTTTGCTTCGTAGCGCTATTGAGCGCCACGATCAAAACTAATGTCTTCTCAAGTGCCGGAAATTTCAAATTGTAAATTTCAAATTTGAAATTTACTTGGCTCCGGTCTTGCCGACCTTCTTCTTCAATTTCTCGCCGACGTAGCGAACGCCCTTTTGCTTGTATGGGTCCGGTGGACGTAGGCTGCGCATGTCCGCCGCCACCTGTCCAACCTTCTGGCGGTCAATTCCGCTGATCGTCAGTTTGGTCTGCTTGGGATCGACAGCCGCCGTAACCCCTGTAGGTAGCGGAAACTCAATCGGATGCGAATAGCCCAGCGTGAACACCACTGTGTTCTTGCCCTTTAGCTCTGCGCGGTAGCCGATGCCGACAATTTCCAGATCGCGGTTCCAGCCTTTGGTCACACCCTCAACTGCGTTGTTCACCAACGCGCGTGCCAAGCCATGTACAGCGGCATATTGATCGCTCTTGCGCGTGACGTTAATATGCCCATCCGCCTGCTTCAGCTCCACGCCGGAAGGCAAATGCGTCTGTACCTGCCCCTTAGGACCATTCACGACAACAGTATTGCCTTTCACTTCATACTTCACTCCCGCCGGGAGTGGAATCGGTTTCTTTCCGATACGAGACATTGATCTAAATCCCTTTTCTGGCGAGTCCCTCGAACCATTCACTATTTCGAGTTCCACAACCTGTTAGCTCTTAGCCATTAGCCTTTGGCCCTTGGCCTGAGTTTCTAAGCCTTCAACACTCTCTGACTGGGCAATGCTGACATCATCCAGTCGATCCTAGCGGTGAGAAAACTGCTTCCTTCTGAATCGCTCAAGCTAAAAGCCAACGACTAATAGCTAAGAACTGGTAGCTCCACGCCGGGGGCGAAACTACCATACTTCGCAAAGAATCTCGCCGCCCAAACCCTGTTTCCGCGCCTGACGGCCAGTCATCACTCCCTTGGGAGTGGTGAGAATGTTGATCCCCAGCCCACCGAGCACGCGTGGAATATCATTCCGTCCCACATACACGCGGCACCCGGGCCGCGAAATGCGCTGCAGGTTGGCGATGGCGGCATTATTGTCCTGCCCGTATTTCAGGTAAATGCGCAGGACCTTTCTGCCTTCTTCCTCTGTCGCCTTGAAATTGGCGACATAGCCTTCTTCTTTCAGAATGCGCGCGATTTCCAGCTTCAACTTGGAGGCAGGAACATCGAGCTTCTGGTGACGCGCGTGTATTGCATTGCGAATGCGCGCCAGCAAATCTGCGACCGGATCGGTCAAACTCATCTTCGTTTATCTCCTCTTATCGTCACCCGTTTGCTCCGGCCTGCCGGAGAACCTGCCGTGACGTACTGCAAAACCAGCCATTGGCTCTTGGCTATTAGCCCTTAGCTCTGGCTTTTAACTCTTGAACTCCCTCTGTTTACTTCTCACGCTTGCTCAGTTCGACCATTCTCTTTCCCAGTCGAAACAAGCTAAAGGCCAAAGGCTAAGAGCTAAAAGCTTTTCCCTTACCAGGACGACTTCGAAACCCCGGGTACTTCACCTTTAAGCGCCAGGCCGCGGAAGCACAGGCGGCAAAGCCCGAACTTGCGCAGATACGCGCGTGGCCGGCCGCAGATGGAGCAGCGGTTGCGGTGCTGGGTGGAGAACTTGGGTTTTTTGTTCGTCTTGGCGATCTTTGCTGTTGTTGCCATTTTTTCCTTCGCTCGGCCTCTCGGCCATCGCTTCGGGCCTTTAGCTTTTAGCTATTAGCCTTTAGTGCTTCCAAATCTTTGTCTTGCCTTACATTTTTTGCAATCGACATTGTTAAGCAAAACCGCTTTGCATCTTCCAAACAAAGCCAAGAGCTAGTAGCTGCTCTACTGCCTGAACGGCATGCCAAAGCTCTTGAGCAATGCCCGCGCCTGGTTATCGTCGCGCGCCGTGGTCACAATGGTCACGTTCATGCCCTTCAGCTTGTCTACTTTCGCGTAATCGATTTCCGGGAAGATCAACTGGTCGCGCAGGCCCAGCGTGTAATTGCCGCGGCCATCAAACGATTTTGTCGATACTCCGCGGAAGTCGCGCACGCGCGGAAGCGCCACATTGATCAACCGGTCAAGAAATTCATACATACGCGGACCACGCAGGGTCACCATCGCGCCAATTGCCATGCCTTCGCGCACCTTGAATGCCGCAATCGATTTCTTGGCCTTGGTCACCACCGGCTTTTGTCCGCAGATCTCGCCCAGGTCGCGGACCAATGGATCCAGCATCTTGGTATTCTGGGTCGCTTCGCCCACGCCCATGTTCACCACAATCTTGTGCAGCCGCGGGACAGCCATGGGGTTCGTGGCGCCCAGCTCTTTGGCCAGCGCCGGAGCAATCTCTTTATCGAATTTATCTTTCAGTCTTGCCGTAACCTTAGTTGCCATTTCAATTTTTCTGCCTTTCTCACGGTTTCCGGTTTTACGGGTTCGTGAGTGTCCTAGAGTCGCTAGCTTCTAGCCTCTAACTTGAATCTGATTTTCAAACTACTCTTGACTCTGCTACAGCGCCTTCGTTTAACGAAGTGCCCGCCGTTTGCATTTGGCTAACTGCTAATTGCTAACTGCCAATTGCTATTTATCCAGCGGCGAATCGCAGCGGCGGCAAATTCGCACGTGGTGGCTGCTGCCTACCGCCTTATGTCCAATGCGTGACGGCCCACAACTCGGGCATACCACCATCACGTTCGAGATGGAGATTGGCGACTCCTGCTCCGCGATTCCGCCCTTGATGTTGCGCTGCGGATTCGGGCGCACATTCTTCTTCACCATCATCACGTGCTCCACCAGGACTTTGCGGGTGGCGGGGAATACCCGCAGCACACGCCCCTGCTTGCCCTTGTCGCGTCCGGTGATGACTTTCACCGTGTCATTGCGCTTGATGTCTACCCTTATATGCATTGTCTGCCTTCAACTCTTTTGGCGGCCCCAGCTTCCTTCTCCGCCTGAATTCTTATCTTGCTTCCTGCGTTTCTCTTCGGCCAAGTTCCTTACAGGACTTCCGGCGCCAGAGAAACAATTTTCAGAAACTTCTTTTCCCGTAGCTCGCGGGCCACAGGGCCGAAAACGCGCGTGCCGATCGGTTCGCCTGTCTCGTTGATCAACACCGCGGCATTCTGGTCAAAGCGGATATAGGTGCCGTCCCGCCGCCGATATTCCTTGCGCTGCCGCACGATCACGCACTTGACCACGGTGCCTTTCTTGGCGGTTCCGTCTGGCGAAGCTTCTTTTACCGCAGCCGTCACCACATCACCCAGGCTGGCATTCAGGCCGGTGTGTCCGCCCAGCGGCAGGATCATCTGTAGCCGGCGCGCCCCGCTGTTGTCGGCCACATCGAGAATGCTTCTCATCATGACTGCCATATTTTTGTCCCCTTCCAAATTTCTTTCGTCAGCGATTCGGCCCTTCAGGCCGCCGAATCGCGCCGCTACAGGCGCACAAACTGAGTGTCCACCCCAGACTCTTAAGCGGTTTTCGAATCGATGACTGCTTCTTCCCCGCCCACCAGCTTGGCCTTCTGAATGATGTTCTTCAGGCGCCAGCGCTTCAGCTTAGACATTGGCCGCGTCTCTTCGATCTCCACTGTATCGCCGACATTCGCCGTGTTCTTTTCATCATGCGCGTAAAACTTTTTCGACTTGGCGACCACGCGGCGATAAAGCGGATGCGCCTTCTTCATGATGACCTGCACCACGATGGTCTTGCTCATCTTGGTGGAGGTTACCCGGCCAATCTTGGTGCTGCGGCTGCCTGCTTTTTTTTTGGTTGCTGTATCTGCCATTTACTTCTTCCTCTTTTTGGCGGTTGCGGCTTTCTTCTTTGCCGGCTTGGCCGCTTTGCTTTTCACGCCCGCTTTGGCCTTTGTCTTTTTCGCGGCGCTCTTTTTCGGCGCAGCCTTCTTCGGCGCGGCTGCAGTGTCGCCGGCGGCTTCCGCCGCGGGCTGGCCATTGCTGGCGACTTCTATGCCCAGCTCTTTTTCCCGCATCACCGTATGAATGCGGGCCACATCTTTGCGCAGGCCGCGAATCTTGGTCAGGCTCTCCGTCTGTCCCATTTTCAATTGGAACTTCAGCCGGAAGAGCTGGTCATTGAGCTCGCGCTGCTGGTGCAGCAGTTCGGTATCGGTCAAATTTCTAAGCTTTTCGACATCCATGTTTTGTTTTCTCGTCTTTTACGTTCACTTGTAGCTTAGCTCTTAGCCTTTAGCGATTCTGCTTCCATCTAATACACAAAAGCTAATTGCCAATGGCTAATTGCTAATTGCTAATTGCTTTCTAGTGCGCATCCGCGCGGGCAACAAACTTTGTCCGCAGCCCAAGTTTGTTGGAAGCCAGCCGCATTGCTTCCTGAGCATCGGTGCGGCCTACGCCTTCCATTTCAAACAGGATCTTGCCCGGACGCACAACCGCAACCCAGTGGTCCGGCGCGCCCTTGCCTTTGCCCATACGGGTTTCAGCCGGCTTCTTGGTCACGGGCTTGTCCGGAAACAGGCGTATCCATATTTTCCCGCCGCGCTTCACAAAACGCGTCATGGCCACACGGCTGGCTTCGATCTGACGGTCCGTAATCCAGCCCGGCTCCATCACCTTCAACCCGAAATCGCCAAAGGAGAGTTCTCCTCCGCGCCAGGCTTTTCCCCGCATGCGTCCACGCTGCTGCTTGCGGTACTTAACTTTTTTCGGCATTAACATAAGTTCAAATCCTTGTTGCTGCTCACGACTGCTGTTTGCTCTTGGCTGTTGGCTATTAGCTTTTGGCTAACCCAACTTGTCGATCGTTTGAGTCTCAAGCTAAAGGCCAAGAGCCAATGGCCAAAAGCCGTTTAGAATGCTCCCGCGCCCTGGCGCTCAGGCTGGCGTTTCTTCGTAGGCAAAATGTCACCCTTATAAACCCAGCACTTCACGCCAATGATGCCGTACGTGGTGTGGGCCTCGGAAAATCCGAAATCGATATCGGCCCGCAACGTATGCAGCGGCAAACGTCCCTGGAGATACCACTCAGAGCGCGCGATTTCATTGCCGTTCAAACGGCCGGAAACGCGCACCTTGATGCCCTTGCAGCCGAAGCGCAGCGCCGAATCTACTGATTTGCGCATTGCCCGGCGGAACCCAACGCGCTTTTCCAGTTGCAGCGCGATTCCTTCCGACACTAATTGCGCATCCAGCTCCGGCTTGTGCACTTCCTGAATGTCAATGAAGACATCCCGGTTCGTCCGCTTCTGCAGCTCGATCTTCAGCTTGTCGATTTCCGCGCCCTTGCGGCCGATGATGATGCCCGGACGCGCCGTGCGGATGATGATGCGCAGCTTGTTGCCCGGACGCTCGATCTCAACCGAGCTCACGCCCGCGGACTTCAGCTTGTCCTTCAGCTCTTCTTTCAGTTTTACGTCTTCCAGAAGCAGCTTGTTGTAATCGCGCTCAATGAACCAGCGCGACCGCCAGGGCTTGGTGTAACCGAGTCGAAATCCGTAAGGATGGACTTTCTGTCCCATGCATTTACCTCTGACCTTCATGCGCAGCGATCTGCGCTAAAAACTTTTCCCGAATTCAAATTTGCTTCTCTACCTAAATCTTTTATTACCGCGCCGCAGCGGTCTTCTTTTTTTTCCCTGCCGGCTTCTTTTTCGCGCTCGCGGCCTTCTTTTTGCCCGCTGTCTTCGCCTGAGCCGCTGCGCCTTCTTCGCCTACCACTGTCGCCAGTTCCTGCTTGTTCTCCGCGCCTTTTTCCGCCAGCACAATTTCCATGTGCGAGATGCGGCGCTGGTAGCGGAACGCGCGTCCCATCGGCGCCGGACGGATGCGCTTCATGCGCGGCCCTTCATTCGCGATGGCGTGCTTCACATAGAGCCGGTCCAGGTCAACGTCAATGCCTTTTTCCTGGCTTAGATAGTTGGCATTTTCCACCGCCGAGCGCAGCAACTGGAAAATCGCCGGAGCAATGCGCTTCTTGGTGAAGTTGAGCGTGGTCATCGCATCTTCCACGCGCCGGCCTTTGATCAGGTCCAGCACCAGCCGCGCCTTCTGCGGCGATACTCTTGTAAATCGGGCTTTCGCTATAAATTCCATGGTTGTTAACCTATGCTCTCAATCTTCCTTATTTCGGTGGCGCTGCCGGAGCAATCGCGCCCGGTCCACCCGGAACACCCGCCGGCTTGGCGGAAACTTCCGCAGCCGCCTTCATCGAGTGGCCTTTGAACACCCGCGTAAAGGAGAACTCGCCCAGCTTGTGTCCCACCATGTTTTCCGTGATGTACACGGGAATAAACTTTTTGCCGTTGTGCACCGCAATCGTGTGTCCCACCATCTCCGGTGAGATTGTCGAGCGGCGCGACCAGGAGCGAATGACCTTCTTATCGTTCTTCGCATTCAGGTCTTCAATCTTCTTCAGCAGATGGCCGTCAATATGCGGCCCTTTTTTTAATGAACGCGCCATTATTTCTGTCTCCTGCTCACAATGAACTTGTCTGTGCGCTTGTTGTTGCGCGTCTTGTAGCCGCGGGTCGGCTGGCCCCACGGAGTCACCGGATGGCGTCCGCCGGAGGTCTTGCCTTCACCACCGCCATGTGGATGGTCCACCGGGTTCATGGCCACGCCGCGATTGACCGGTTTCTTGCCCAGCCAGATATTGCGTCCGGCCTTGCCGATGGCCACGTTTTCATGGTCCACGTTGCCAATCTGCCCAATCGTCGCCATGCAATCGATCAGCACTTTGCGCGTCTCGCCCGAAGGCAGTTTCACCAGCGCATAATCATCTTCCTTCGCCACCAGTTGGGCCGATCCGCCGGCCGAACGCACCATCTGCGCGCCCTTGCCCGGCTTCAACTCAACGTTGTGGATTGTGGTGCCGGGAGGAATGTTCTTCAACGGCAGCGCGTTTCCAACCAGAATATCGGCTTCCGGACCGCTGACAATCTTCTGGCCCACATTCAAGCCCACAGGATGGAGAATGTAACGCTTTTCGCCATCAGCATAGGCAATCAGCGCAATGCGCGCCGAGCGATTGGGATCATATTCGATTGAAATCACTGTCGCTGGAACGCCGTTCTTGTCGCGCTTGAAGTCGATCTCGCGCAGCTTGCGCTTGTGCCCGCCGCCACGATGCCAGATGGTGATGTCTCCGCCATTGCGGCGTCCGCCCGTACGCAGCTTGATACGCGTCAGCGGCTTGTGCGGCTTATCGGTCGTCAACTCGTCATTGGTCAGCGTTGTCTTGAACCGCAACGACGGCGTAATCGGTCTGTATGTTTTGATTGCCATAAAAAATCAGCCTTTGGTACTTAGCTCTTGGCCTTTGGATTTGTCTCAAACTCAATTGCCAATCGCAGTACCTTCAAATCCTTGTTTCGTCAGCAACCCGGCCCATCAGGCCGCCGGGTTGCGCTGCTGAGAGGCCTAAATGCTCATTGTGCGAGCTCGGCTCTCAAGCGGTTTTCGAATAAACGACTAAATATTCGCTGCGTACTCGGGCATCTTCTCGCCCGCCTTCAGCCGCACATATGCTTTCTTCCAATCCGGACGATAGCCGGCAAACTTGCCCCGACGGCGCTCTTTGCCCACAAAGTTCGCGGTGCGGACCGAATCAACCTTCACTTTGAAGATCTTCTGCACGGCTTCCTTCACTTCGGTCTTGGTGGCCGCGGCGTTGACTTCAAAAACCAGCGTACCCTGGTTTTCTTTCACGCCCAGCCCTTTTTCCGTGATTACCGGCTTGCGGATAATCTGATAGGCCGACTTCATTACGCCACCTCCGCTTTACGCTTCGGGGCCGTGGCCTTGAGCGAATCCTGCAATTTTTCCAGCGCTGACTGGGAGAAGATTGCCGTCTCATAGCGCAGCAGGTGATATGGATGAACCTGATTGCCCGGGACGAGTTCCACGCCACGAATATTGCGCGAACTCAATTCCAGGTTGCGGTTCTCTTTTGCGCCATCCACCAGCAGCGTGGTTTTGCCGACGCCCAGCTTGCCCAGCGTCTTGCGAAACGCTCCTGTCTTGGCCGCGTCAAGCTCAAACCCTTCCACCACCATCAGCTTGCCATCGGAAAGCTTGGAGGCCAGCGCTGAACGCAACGCGCCCATCAGCTTCTTCCGAGGAAACTGGTAGTCATAAGAACGGGGCTGCGGTCCGTGGACCGTCCCGCCATGCCGCCACAGCGGCGACCGGATGGAGCCCACGCGAGCGCGCCCTGTGCCTTTTTGCTTCCACAGTTTCTTGCCCGCGCCGGACACCAGCTTCTTGTTCTTGGTGGCATGCGTGCCCGCCCGATGCGCCGAGCGGTAGTGCTTGACCGCTTCCCATAGAAGATCTTCATTGATACCGCCAAAGACCTCATCGGCCAGCTCCAGCGAGCCTGTCTTCTTGCCTTCGAGATTTACTACGTCAATCGTTGCCATTGTTTTAAGCTCTTAGCTATTAGCCCTTGGCCTTTAGCTTGTGTATTGATAACCATCACTTACTGGTTAACGATGAATCTTGTGTTACCACGAGATTTGGTTTTCAAATTACCCGATTACCAAATTACTCATTACCAATTCTTATTTCTTGGCCTTACCTGCTGCGGCTTTCTTTGCGGCCTTCAGCGGATCCAGCGTGGTTGATCCGGCAAAACCACGGCGCTCGCGCGGTGGCTTCTTGGCTTTCAGAATCACCACATATGCGCCCTTTGGACCGGGTATCGCGCCTTCCACCAGCAGCAAATTGTCATCGCTGTCAATGCCGCGAATTTTCAGGTTTCGCACTGTCACTTGGTCCACGCCCATGTGGCCGGACATACGCATTCCGGGAAACACGCGCGACGGAAACGACGATGCGCCAATTGAGCCCTGCACCTGGAACATGTGCCCGTGGGCCCCAGGACCGCCGCCGAAGTGATGGCGCTTTACGACGCCGGCAAAGCCGCGCCCCTTGCTCACGCCGATCACATCCACATATTTTTCGCTGTTGAAAATATCCACCAGCACCTTGCCGCCGACTTTGATCCCATCGCCGTTGCTGGCCGCTGCTTCGCCGTCGGCTGGCTGTTCTGCCTGGGCCGCTTCCGTGCCGTCCACCATCGCCACTTCGCGCATGAACTTTACCGGCGGCAGATCATACTTGCCAAAGTGTCCCTGCATGGCCTTGGATACATTCTTGCCTTTCACAAACTCAACCAGCCCAATCTGCGCGGCTTCATAGCCATCTTTATTGTTGCGCTTGATCTGCGTGATCACGCATGGGCCGGCCTGCAGGACAGTGACGGGGTGAACGTCACCCTTATCGTCAAACACCTGCGTCATGCCAATCTTTTTGCCTAGAATTCCGTTAATCATTTTTTCTCTCTCCTCATCATTCCTGTGCCGATTGCAGCATTCAGGAACTGTAGGTTTCAGCAGTTAGCACTTAGCTCTTAGCCTTTAGCCCAAAATCTTATCTGGCTGAATGCTGATGGCTGAGTGCTGACTGCTATTTATGTTCTTTCCCGAACGCCTTGATCTCTACATCCACGCCTGCGGGCAGGTCGAGCTTCATCAGCGCGTCCACCGTATTTTGCGTCGGCTCCAGAATGTCGATCAGGCGCTTGTGCGTGCGGATCTCAAATGCCTCGCGCGACTTCTTGTCCACGTGAGGGGAGCGCAGCACGCAATATTTGTTCTTCACCGTGGGCAGCGGAATCGGTCCGGCAATCTGCGCCCCAGTACGTTTGGCCGTATCAACGATCTCGCCCGTGGACTGGTCCAGGATGCGGTAATCGTACGCTTTCAGCCGTATGCGAATTCTCTCTTTACCTATCACTCGTTTTTCCCTCTAAAGATCTCTGGTCAAACCCCACCTGATCTTGTGGTGGTTGCCGCGTTTTGGTGGGGCTTCTTTACAAACATTCCCCACTTTATCTCGTCCTTACTTACCCCTCGGAGAACAAGTCCAACGTTGTCCTCCGACTGGCCTGCGTCCCGCTGCCTTTTGATTATCGCGATGCTCACCACTACTGCCCGCCGCGAAACGCCCGTGCCTAAGATTTCCACTTCTTCGCCAGACTTGACCTTCCCGCTTTCGATCCTTCCCGTGATCACGGTGCCTCGCCCAGTGACAGAAAAAACATCTCGAATCGTCATCAGAAAAGGCTGATCGACGAGTTCCTCAACATTCATCTCCGGCCTTACTGAATAATCTCGCTGATCGTTCCCGCGCCAACCGTGCGTCCGCCCTCGCGGATGGCAAAGCGCAAGCCCTTTTCCATGGCCACCGGCGTAATCAGCTCAATCTGCAGTGAAACGTTGTCGCCCGGCATCACCATCTCCGTGCCTGCCGGCAACTCGGCCACGCCGGTCACGTCCGTGGTGCGGAAGTAGAACTGCGGACGATAGCCCTTAAAGAACGGAGTATGACGTCCGCCTTCTTCTTTGTTCAGGACGTAAATTTCGGCCTTGAACTTGGTGTGCGGTGTAATCGAGCCGCCCTTGGCCAGAACCATGCCGCGCTCCACATCATCTTTGCCGATGCCGCGCAGCAACAGCCCAGCGTTGTCACCGGCCATGCCTTCGTCCAGCTGCTTCTTGAACATTTCCACGCCCGTGACAACCGTTTTACGAGTATCGCGGAAACCAACGATCTCAACTTCCTCGCCGACCTTTACCTTGCCACGCTCAATCCTGCCTGTAACCACCGTGCCACGGCCGGAAATGGAGAAGATGTCTTCAATCGGCATCAGGAACGGCTTGTCGATGTCGCGCGCAGGAAGCGGAACATATTTGTCTACCGCGGCCATCAACTCATCAATCTGCTTCTCCCACTTAGGATCGCCGTTCAACGCGTTCAACGCGCTCAGGCGGACCACTGGAACATCGTCGCCAGGGAACTTATAGCTCTTGAGCAGCTCGCGCACTTCCAGTTCCACCAAGTCCAGCAATTCGGCATCATCTACGGCATCGCACTTGTTCAACGCCACCACGATGCACGGCACGCCGACCTGGCGGGCCAGTAGCACGTGTTCGCGCGTCTGCGGCATCGGCCCATCAGTGGCCGCCACAACCAGGATTGCGCCATCCATCTGCGCCGCGCCAGTAATCATGTTCTTGATGTAGTCGGCGTGGCCAGGGCAGTCGACGTGGGCGTAGTGCCGGTTCGGCGTCTCATATTCCACGTGCGCCGTGGCGATCGTGATACCGCGCTCGCGCTCTTCCGGAGCGTTATCGATCGAGGCAAAATCGCGGAACTTGATCTTCGGATTGTGCTTCGACAAAACCTTGGTGATGGCCGCCGTCAAAGTGGTCTTCCCGTGGTCAATGTGACCGATGGTGCCAACGTTTACGTGCGGTTTGCTGCGGTCAAATTTTTCTTTTGCCATTGCGCGAAGCTCCTCTAGCCTTTGCTGAACTAATCTTTGTTAAACCAGAACGCGCCCAAACGCGTCTCCGATTCCGTTAAACCTTCAAATTCTTTGTCCAGCCGCTCATACTCGGCCAGGTTCTGTTCCCGGAACCGCTTGAATTCTTCTTCCGACTGCCAGTAATCCAGCGTGAGATAGCGAAAATGATCAACAACATCTCTTACTAACTCCGTTCGGATATAGCCTGCGGAACCGCGGAAGAAACGCGCCCATGCTCCCTCAGGCCCGTACTTCTCAACAAACTCTGCTTCCCTGTCCTGCCGAACCAGAAATTCCCAGACGATCACGTATTGCACGCCCGGTTTCATTTCAGCTCGGAACTAAATCAATTCCTTCATCGAAATCCGACTTGCTGCGGTAAAACGAACCTAGCAGCGTTTCCCGTTCCACAAGACCTTCAGTGGCAATCAACCGGCTGAATTTCTCGCATTCCAGTTGATACCGCTGGCGGAAATCTTCAAAGCCTTCATGCGACAGCCAGTAATCCAACACCCGATACCGCCGCTCTGCTTCTGCTTCCAGCCTGTAATCCGTTCCCAGGTACTCAGCCGAACGCCGAAGAAGCTCAGACCAGATTCCTTCCGGTTCGAAGATTCTCTTAAAATCTCCTTCCCGTCCTTCGGCCACCACAAACTCACGCACGATCACGAACTGTGAAGTTCGCCCGGCTCACCTTGCTGCCGGCTTGCCCTGTACCTTGGCCACAATCTCTTCCGTCACTGCGCGCGGCGCTTCGTCGTAATGCGCAAAGTGCATGGAGAAGGTCGCGCGTCCCTGGGTGTTTGAGCGCATGTTCGTCGCGTAACCGAACATTTCCGCCAGCGGCACCAGGGACTTGATTACCTGCGAACCAGCGCGATGCTCAATGCCTTCAATGCGTCCACGGCGCGAATTCAGGTCGCCGATAATCACGCCCATGAATTCTTCCGGCACTACAACTTCAACCGACATAATTGGCTCCAGCAATACTGGAGAAGCCTTGCGTGCCGCTTCCTTAAAGCCCATGGAAGCCGCGATCTTAAAGGCCATTTCATCGGAATCTACTTCGTGATAGCTGCCGTCATAGAGCGTGACCTTGATGTCGACCATTTCATAGCCGGCAAGAACGCCGCCTTCCATGGCCTGCTTAATGCCCTGCTCAATCGGCTTGAAAAATTCGCGAGGCACCGAACCGCTCTTGATCTCATTGACGAACTCAAAGCCCTTGCCCATCTCATTAGGATCAATGCGCAGCTTGACGTGTCCGTAGTGGCCTGAACCGCCGGTCTGGCGAATATATTTGCCTTCCGCTTCAGAGTGCTTGCGAATGGTTTCGCGGTACGCCACCTGCGGTTTGCCCACATTGGCTTCCACTTTGTATTCGCGCATCATGCGGTCGATGATGATTTCCAGATGCAGCTCGCCCATGCCGCTGATGATGGTCTGGCCGGAATCAGGATCAGTTGCGACCTTGAACGTGGGATCTTCCTGCGCCAGACGGCCCAGTGCTACGCCCATCTTTTCCTGGTCACTCTTGGTCTTGGGCTCCACGGCTACCGAGATGACCGGCGCGGCAAAGGTAATGGACTCCAGCAGGATCGGCGCTTTTTCCGAGCAGATAGTATCACCGGTGGTGACGTTCTTGAGGCCGACGCAGGCGCATATGTCGCCGGCGTAAATTTCGCTGATCTCTTCGCGCTTGTTGGCATGCATCTTCAGCAGGCGGCCAATGCGCTCAGACTTGCCGCGAGTCGTGTTCAATACGCCATCACCCGTCTTGAGATGGCCGGAGTACACGCGAACGAACACCAACTGGCCGACAAACGAATCAGCCATGATCTTGAAAGCCAGCCCGGAAAAGGGCTCATTATCCGCCGGTTTGCGCTCCAGGTGCTTTTCCGGATGGTCAGGATCAATGCCCTGCGTGGGAGGAATATCCAGCGGCGAAGGCAGGTAGTCCACCACCGCGTCCAGCAAAGTCTGTACGCCTTTGTTCTTGAAGGCCGTTCCGCAAAGCACCGGGAACAGCTTGAGACTGATTACGCTCTTGCGCAGCGATGCCCGCAGTTCGGCGGCGGTAATGGTCTCGCCTTCCAGAAACTTGTGCAGTATCTCGTCATCGTTTTCCGCGACTGATTCGACCAGTTGCGCGTGGAACGCTTCTGCTTTCTTTCTCAGGTCGGCAGGAATCTCTTCCACTTCATACTTGGCGCCCATGGTTTCATCGCGCCAGTAAATCGCCTTCATGTCAACCAGGTCGATAACGCCTTTAAAAGCTGCTTCTTGTCCAATGGGGATCTGTATCGCTACGGGACGGGCGTTAAGGCGCTTGCGGATGGTATCTACGGCGTGCTCAAAATCGGCGCCCATCTTGTCCATTTTGTTGATGAAGCAAATGCGGGGAACGCCGTATTTATCGGCCTGGCGCCATACGGTTTCCGACTGTGGTTCCACGCCATGCACGGCGTCAAATACGGCGCAAGCGCCATCGAGCACGCGCAGCGAGCGTTCTACTTCAGCGGTAAAGTCCACGTGGCCGGGAGTATCAATAATATTGATGCGGACATCGCGCCAAAAACAAGTCGTGGCGGCGGAGGTAATCGTAATGCCGCGCTCCTGCTCCTGCTCCATCCAGTCCATGGTGGCCGTGCCTTCATGCACTTCGCCAATGCGGTGCGTGATGCCCGTATAAAACAGGACGCGCTCAGTCGTAGTTGTCTTGCCGGCATCAATGTGGGCCATGATGCCGATGTTCCTGCAGCGCTCTAATGGGACTTGTCTGGGCACTTGTAGTTCCTAAAATCCTTAAATTCCGGATCAATTTATCGAGATTTCAAATTTAAAATTTCAAATTGAAAATTTCCTTACCACCGATAATGCGCAAAGGCCTTATTTGCCTCGGCCATCCTATGCACATCTTCCTTTTTCTTGATCGCCGCGCCGCGACCGTTAGCCGCGTCCAGCAGCTCGTTAGTGAGCTTATCCACCATGCCTTTTTCGCCGCGCTCACGCGCGTAGCTCACGATCCAGCGGATGGCGAGCGAGGTGCGACGGTCAGGATTCACTTCCACTGGCACCTGGTAGTTGGCTCCGCCCACGCGGCGGGTCTTCACTTCCAGCATCGGCTTGGCATTTTCCACGGCCTTTTTGAACAGCTTCAGAGCTTCATCGCCGCCCTTGGCCTGCAGGTTATCCATGCATTTATAGAAAATCCCCTGCGCGGTGGATTTCTTGCCGCCCCACATCATGGTGTTCACAAATTTGGTCACCAGCGTTGAGCTGTAAATCGGGTCCGCTATCGGATCGCGCTTTGGAACATGTCCTTTACGTGGCATACAGTCAAATTCCTCTAAACTTTTTGAACTCTTCAACGTTGAGCAATTGGCAGTTAGCAATTAGCCTCTAACTCAAAACGGCTTAGCTAATTGCCAGTTGCTATTTCGGTCTCTTGGCGCCGTACTTTGAGCGTCCCTGCTTGCGATTGGCTACGCCGGTTGCGTCAAGCGTGCCGCGCACAACGTGATAACGAACTCCGGGAAGATCTTTTACGCGGCCTCCGCGGATCAGCACAATCGAGTGCTCCTGCAGGTTATGGCCGACGCCAGGGATATAGGTTGTCACTTCAATCCCGTTGGTCAGGCGCACACGGGCCACTTTGCGCAATGCTGAATTCGGCTTCTTGGGCGTCTGCGTATAGACGCGCGTGCAAACGCCACGGCGTTGCGGCGAACTTTGCAGGGCCGGGCTGGCCGTCTTGTAATTCGGCGCCGTTCTTCCTTTACGGACCAACTGATTAAATGTCGGCATCTTTTCTCCTGGGACTCCGCAGCTTTGCTGCTTCGCCCTCGTGCCACGCTCGCGGCGGGCCAGCGCTCTCTGCGCACTTCACCCGCGCACCTAAAATCTTTTTGCGTATCAGACAAGACGCCGCGCACACGCGCACACCCAGTCTGCCTTGGAATCCCGCACTGCGAGACTGGCTGCGACGCTTGCAGCCATAAATCCGCCGAATCGGCGGAAAATATTGAATTACCCTATCTTTGGTTGAGAAACGACGGTGGCGCCGAGCCTAAAGGGGGCACTCCGTTTCGTTCTCTTTGGTCCGCATACCCTTCCGGGGAAGGTAGCGCGGACCATTTCAGCGAGGCATGCCCTGCTAACGGATAACATCCCCTCGGGCAAACTGCATACAGCACACTACAGATAACTAAAATTGTACTCGCGGAACCTATTTAATATAACAATTGCAGTTCACGCCGTCAACACAGCCCAACCTCTTTGGCCGGCAAGAAGTACCCTTGGAATCACCCCAGTAACGTGAAACCCATAAAATCAAGCCTCTGCTCCGTCAGTGTTAGTTGCAAGTCATGCAGGCTGCTGACGCCGGACAAATTGGAGCCAGTGTTGAAGAAATCTCCGCAAGAATCTACACTGAAGTCTCTTCTATATTATGCGCATTCAACTGCTTCTCAAGACGCAGAGAAAAAGGCTTTGCCACGGCTTTACAGGGATTGTCCTTATTGTTCTCTTTCTGACCTTTTTAACTGGTTGTGGCGGAAGTTCTTCTTCCAGTAATAGTACCGTGGCTTCTGTTACGTTAACTCCGGCGTCGATCTCTCTGGAAGCCGGGCAGGTTGTCTCAATTACCGCATCAGCGGTGAATTCGGCAAACGGCACGCTCACAACAACTTTCACCTTCAATTCCTCGAACACCGCCGTCGCCACTGTATCGCCCGCAGGACAGGTGTGCGCAGGTGTCTGGGACTCGATTTTTGTGGTGTGCAATGGGCTGGATGCTTCGCAGAACCCTATCTCGGGAACGGCCACTATTACCGCAACCGCCAACGGCGTGACCAGCGGGCCTGTATCTGTCTCCGTTCATCCTTCTGTTACAGCCATCACAATTGATCCACCGCCGAGTGGATGTTTTTCCATTGCCCAGACCCACCAATTTGTCGCTCATGCTTTTCATAATGGCACTGAGATCACAAACCAGGTAGGCAATTTCACGTGGTCATCTTCGCAGACCGTTGCTGCCGTAGTGGATGCAAATGGGCTGGCCACCGCGCATGCGCCCGGCATCACCGCAGTTTCTGCCGGTGTTGGCGGCACTACATCACCCGCTGTGACTTTAAAGAGCTGCATGCCGGTGCTGATAGTTCTGCATATCAACGGCGACCCGGCCGGAGTGCCCACTGAAACTGCCACCATGAACGTGACTGACACCAAAACAGTACAGGCCGACATGGTGGATGAGCTTGGCGCTGTCACGCCAAATGCGCCGGTGACGATTCTAAGTAACAACAACCTCGTCGCCTCTGTTACCGGTACGCTGCTTACAGCGGAGTCCCCAGGAGGCGCCGGACTACAAGCGGTTTGCGCGCCGCCCACTTGTGGAGTCGGCGTCAACACGCCGATTTACAGCAATCTTTTCGGCGTAACCGTAAATGGCACCAGCCCGAATACCACCACCGTGTATGCGACAAGTTCATTCCTCCCTTCAACCGGTGGTAATCAGATGCTCCCAATCGACACCAGCAAGACTCCACCAGTCGCGGGGACCTCCATCCAGTTGCCAGGCGTACCAAATTCGATGGTATTTGATCGTACTGGAGCACACGCTTATCTGGGGACAGCCGGTGGACTGGTAGCTTTGGATCCGACAACGAACACTGTAAGTCTGGTATCGCCGGTGCCGATTGGAAAGGTGCTGGCGGTCTCAGGGGACGGGACCCAGGTTCTGGTTTCCAATGCGGCCAATGATCCGGTTGCCGGTACTCCCATTAACCCTTTTCCTTCGCAGCAACGCCTATGGCTGTTTAATCAAACAGCAAGTACCATTACTACGTTTGTCGTTCCGGGCGCGACTGCAGCCACCTTTGACGATGACGGCTTCAGGGCTTACATTGTCGCCAGCAATGGAAATGTCTATGTTTTTTCACCCTTGCTGACGCTCCAAACTCTCAACATTGGCGGCTCCAGCACGTCCGCAACCACTCTGGCTTCCGGCCCCTTCGTTTACGTGGCAAATTCCGCCGGCCTGGTGCCAATTGCCACCTGTAACAACCTGCAGCAGCCGGCTGTGCCAACAAATTCCAGCACCATCCAGCTTGTAGACTCGGTTAGAAATGCAAACACAATTGTGGCCGTGGATGCGACGGGAGTGGATTTGGAAACCGTTAACGTTTTGCCTTCTAGTGCTCCATTAGCCATCACCCCGACAAATTGCCAGCCGAATGTCGTCTATAACAACCAATTCCTCGATTTTGGGCAGGGCGCGTTCACCGCAAACGAGTTACTGGTGGCCAGCAACGGCACACATATTGCGGTGCTGCCAGCCGGCTTGAACCGGGTGTTTACGGTCCAGCCCGGTCAGGCAGTCGGGGTTGCTTCGCTTGCCGCGGGTGGCACCGAACCCTTGAGTGGCGGCATGACCCCGGACGGGAGTACGCTGTGGGTGGGCGTCGCCGGCAGCAATACCGTCGACCGTATTAATCTCCTCACAAATGTCGACGAAGTACAGATACCGACTAAATTTTTAAAGCCGGACGGTTCACCGGCGCCTCCCAATATCGTCGTCATCAAACCCAAATAACACGAGCACACTTTTGACCGAGCCACCCGTTTAAGCATCGCGCGTGGCTTGCGCTTTTTCCCACAAGTTTTCCGCAAATTGAGCTCGCCGGGAAATCTCTCAAATACTTCTTGACATACAATTACTGTATGCTACACAGTATATTTAACACACCGTATGACACATAGTAAAAATATCAACGCAGATCTCTTCGAGAATCTCAGACTGGAGCTTCGCCGTGGCTGCCTGATTGTCGCCGTTCTTGCCCAGCTTAGGCAGGAACACTATGGCTACACGCTGCGCAAAGCCCTCGATGACCTTGGGCTTGCTATTGACGAGGGCACGCTTTATCCCCTGCTTCGCCGCCTGGAAGCGCAGGGTCTTCTGACCAGCGAATGGCGCGAGGAGAACAAACGCAACAAGCGCTTTTACCGGCTGTCAGAACAGGGCGAACTGATCTTGCAGCAGCTTTTAGAAGAATGGAAAACCATCAACGCATCCCTCGACAGAATTTTGCAGGAGGCATAGGTCCTTATATGGAACTTCTTGACCGCTATTTACAAGCCGTAAGGTTCTGGCTGCCCACAGGGCAGCAAACTGACATTATTGCCGAGCTTAGTGACGATCTTCGTTCGCAAATCGAAGACCGGGAATCGGAGCTCGGCCATTCTCTCAATGAAGATGAAATGGTGGCGCTTCTTCAGCAGACAGGGCATCCCATGCGTGTGGCGGGCCGCTACCAGCCGCAACAGTCACTGATTGGCCCGGCATTATTTCCGCTATACCGGTTTGTTCTGAAGATTGTAGCCTTCGGCTATCTCGCGCCCTGGATTCTCGTATGGATATGCCTGATGCTCTTCTCGCCTGCGTATCGCGCCCAACACAGCGGCCTGGCTCTGCTGGGAACCTGGGCCACCTTCTGGAGCCTGGCTTTTTCTCTTTTCGGCGTCATCACAATTGTCTTCGCAATATTGGAGAGATTTCAGATGAACATACCATGGCTCAATCGTTGGGATCCACGCAAACTGCCGCATGTGGTTCAGCGGAAACAGCGTGTCTCGCGGGTGGAATCCATTTTCGGATTGGTCTTCAGTATCATCTTCATCGTGTGGTGGCTTGGGTTGCCGCGCTATGGAGATGCCCTGTTTGGTCCGGCGGCTACTATCCTCTGGCAGGGCCCCGCGTTCCTTTGGCTGAATCCGGCGTTGCGCGCTTACTTCCTTCCGGTGCTTGTACCCACAGCAATTATGATCGCGCAGCAGTGCATTAACATTGTTCGCCCGCAATGGACATGGCTGCGAGCATCGTCGCTGCTGGTCGCTGATGCTATCTCACTGGGGATTGTGACATCTGTAGCCAGAATCCATCCGTATGTGCTTTTCGCCGAAACTGGCAAAGATGCAGCCCAGCATGCCCAGGTGGCGCTCATTCTGAATCAGGTGATTATGTGGAGCATCATCGGTGCGGCCGTCGGCATTGGCATTGCTTTGCTGGTACACGCATTTCAGACGGTTCAGACAGTCCGCCGGATCATTGGCAGCCCGCGAGGTTCGGCTTCGTCGCAGATTTCACAAGCGCTGTAGTCGACCTAGCAACAACCCCGGAACAATTGTCATCTCTGCGACTAACTAAACGAATGCGCGTTGTCACCAAGCGGCGGTGCCATCATGCCGGTAGCCTGGAAACGCATTGTGACAATGGTGACTGTTTTATAATGGATGTTTCCCTCGTTCTGGCAAAAGTCACTATTTCAAGGGGTAAACTGGCAGGAAGAGCTCATGGCCACCACAGTAGAACTCGGAATACAGGAACGCGCGGCGCGCACGCCACAATTGGGCCGCAAGATCAATGATTTCAGCATTCAGGTAGCGACGGTGAACGGTTCAGGTTCACAGTCTGCCAATACGGTGCTGCTGCGGAGCATTTTTCAGATGGGCATCCCCGTTTCCGGCAAGAACTTGTTTCCATCGAATATTGCCGGATTGCCGACCTGGTACACCATCCGCGCCAGCAGCCAGGGATACATTGCGCGCAAGAAAGAAATCGATTTCCTGATTGCCATGAACGCCGAGACCGCGCAGGAAGACGTGATGTCTCTGGCTCCCGGCGCTGCCTGCGTTTACGATGCGCCGCTCAATCTCTCCGGCCTGCGCCAGGACATTTCTTTTTATCCCGTGCCATTTGACAAGCTGGTGGTCCCTGTCTGCCCTGAGGCCAAGCTGCGACGGCTCGTCAAAAACATGATTTATGTCGGTGTGGTCGATGCGCTTCTCGGAATTGAGCGGGAGGAATCCGAGAAAGCGCTGCTCAAGCACTTTGCCACCAAGAAGAAAGCCGCTGAACTGAACACTGCCGCCATCCGCGCCGGATATGACTATGCCCTGGCCACTTTCACCAAGCAGGACCCGTTCTGGGTGGAGCGCATGAATCTGAATGAGGGCAAAATTATTGTGGATGGCAACGCTGCCGCGGCTCTGGGCTGCATGTTTGCCGGCGTCACGGTAGTTACGTGGTATCCCATTACGCCTTCCAGTTCGCTGGTGGAAACCCTGATCGACTATCTCAAGGAATATCGCCTTGGTCCCGACGGCAAAGCGACATTTGCTGTCGTCCAGGCAGAAGACGAACTCGCCGCAGCCGGTATGGTACTAGGTGCGGGATGGGCCGGTGCTCGCTCCATGACATCCACTTCTGGCCCGGGCATCTCTCTCATGGCGGAGTTTGTGGGCCTGGGTTATTACACAGAGCTGCCCGGCGTGTTTTTCGACATTCAGCGCGTTGGCCCTTCCACCGGTCTGCCCACGCGTACCATGCAGGGCGATCTGCTTTCCTGCGCCTTCCTCTCCCATGGCGATACCAAGCATATGATGCTGCTGCCCTCGTCGGTGGAAGAGTGTTTCAACATGGCCATGGATGCTTTCGATTTGGCCGAACAGTTCCAGACCCCGGTCTTTGTGCTCTCAGACCTTGATCTGGGTATGAACAATTGGATGGCGCATCCGTTCAAGTATCCAGAGAAGCCAATCTCGCGCGGGAAGGTGCTGAACGAAGAAGACCTGAAGCGGCTGGGCGGATTTGCCCGCTATAAAGATGTTGACGGTGATGGAATTCCTTACCGCACATTGCCGGGGACCAATCATCCGGCGGCTGCTTATTTCACCCGCGGCAGCGGCCACAATGAAAAAGCGCAGTACAGCGAACGTCCGGGCGACTACGTGAATAACATGGACCGCCTGGCCCGCAAGTTTGAGACTGCCCGCAAATTTGTTCCCGCGCCGGTAGCAGAGGTCAGCGGCACTTCAAAGATCGGCATTATCGCCTTCGGCACCACGCACTGGGCCATGACTGAATCTTGCGACCAGCTCCTCAGCGAGCACAACATCGCCGTCGATTATCTCCGCCTGCGCGCCTATCCCTTCAACCAGGACGTGCATGATTTCATCAGGGACCATGATCGTATTTATGTGGTGGAGCAAAACCGTGACGCGCAGATGTTTCAATTGATCAAGCTGGATATCGCCGCTAGCGAGGTCACCAAGTTACGCAGTGTTCTTCATTACAACGGGCTGCCCATTGATGCCCGTTCCGTAACCGACGCCATTGTTTCCCAGGAGGCCAGGTAAATGTCCGCATCCACACCCATTCCCGCAGCGGGGTCTGGTCCCAAGACGAACCACATTGGCCTGACTGTGCTCGACTATCGCGGCGGCAAGACTACGCTGTGCGCGGGCTGCGGCCACAATGCCATCACCGAGCGCATTATCGACGCGATGTATGAGATGGGCGTGAAGCCGGAAAACATGGCCAAGCTCTCGGGGATTGGGTGCTCTTCCAAGAGTCCAGCATATTTTGCCAACCGCGCCCACGGCTTCAACTCCGTCCATGGACGCATGCCATCTGTCGCAACCGGTGCTGCGCTCGCGAACCAGAAATTGCTGATGATCGGCGTCTCAGGTGATGGCGATACCGCTTCCATCGGCATCGGCCAGTTTGTTCATCTAATGCGGCGCAATCTGCCCATCATTTACATCATTGAAGATAACGGCGTGTATGGCCTTACCAAAGGGCAGTTCTCCGCCACTGCGGACTTAGGATCGAAACTAAAAACCGGCGTGATTAATGACCTGCCGCCCATCGATACCTGCGCGCTTGCAATTCAACTTGGCGCTACTTTTGTGGCGCGCTCATTCTCCGGCGACAAGAAGCAACTCTTAAATTTGTTGAAAGCTGGCATTGCGCACCGTGGCACCGTGATGATTGACGTGATCTCGCCCTGCGTCACCTTCAATGACCACGATGGCTCTACCAAGTCCTATAAATATTCCAAGGACCATGAAGAGCCGATTCAGGAAGTCGGGTTTGTGCCCAGCTTTGAAAATATCGAAGTGGATTATGATCCCGGAACAACGGCGACGGTACGCATGCATGACGGTTCGCAACTTCAGCTTCGCAAGCTCGACCGCGATTATGATGCCACAGACAGGGTGGGCGCTCTCCACCTGCTGGCTGAGTCGCACGAAAAAGGCGAGATGCTGACCGGAGTTTTCTATGTGAACACCACAGCGCCCAGCTTCATTGAACAGCTCAATCTAACGGATCAATCTCTGGCCAGAATGCCGGAGGAGCTGACACGCCCCTCGCGTGAGGCATTGGACGAGATCATGGAAGAACTCAGGTAAGCCAAATTGGTAAATGGGTAATTTGGTAAGTTAATAAGTGTCGTCGTTTATGGGTTAAAAATTACCCATTTACAAAATTACCCATTTACGAATTTCCTTCAGGCTGCCAGCGGATCGTCTTTCTTGTCGTTCTGGTTTTCCTTTTGCCGTTCGCCCGGGTCCTGGTCCACTTCCATCTCTGGCTCTTGGCGCTCAGGATCAATCCCGTGAGAGGGTTTTTCCTCTACCGGCTTCTTCTTGTCTTCATTGCGTTCTTCCTGGTTCGTTGGTTGTCGCATGGATCGCTCCCTCCACTATAAGAATGCCGGGAGTTTAGAACAGGATGCACACTATTAAACATGATGCGACCCATCCAGCAACGCCGCGTCTGCAAGCTATCGAAATTACTGGAAGAACTCCTCCATGGTGGGTGCTGTGGCCGAGTTCCCCGGGTGGTCCGTAACCCGCAGCAAGTCCAAAATCACCCGCAAGGTGCTCTGGTGCTGGTACAGCGTGGTGGATTTGAATCCTGCTTTAACGTGTGAACCAACCATCACCATGGCCACCTGGCCGCCGTTTACAGAAACCACATCCGATTCATCCTCATCGAACACAATAATGAAGACACTGTTCGCCAGCCCCGGAGAATTAATCAGCGGATCGATATTCGTTTTGAGCCACGTATCGGCTGCTGCAAGTTTTTCTGCATCTGTGCAGGTTGTGCCGACCGTGGGGCAGTCGTGCGCGTCGTCTTCTGCGTTGGGCGCGATAAACGCATAATTGGGCAGCGTGCCCGCGTTCAGGTCGGCAGATAATTCTGTGAATGGAACTATGTTGCCAGTTTCCCCAGGAGGATCCAGCACGTCGGTAAGATAAACAAAAGGATCATGGTGCTTGAAATATGGATACACATCTCCACCGGTGTATCCAACTGAAGGCAGGCTTTCCATGTAAGCCTTCCACGTTTTGCCGGCAGCGGCAAAGGCGCGGGGAATACTGTCCGAGCTAACGGTCCCTGTAAATGCGTCGTCGGTGGTCTCAATATTTCCCGTCGTCAGCATGAAGTAATTGCCGATAGACGGGTGTGCATTGGCAAAATAATTTGTCGCCAGTGAATGTCCGGTGGCCAGGGAGTTCAGATACGGCATCGCTGCGTTGCCAATCACCTGTGTGAAGCCATGATTCTCAAGCAATATCAAAAACACATGGTCTGCTGCTGGAATTGTGCCTGGAGTTGGAGTAGGACTTGGCGAAGGTATCGGGGATGGCGTAGGCGTAGCGCTCGGTAAAGGTGTTGGCGTGGCAGTCGGCGCTGGGATTGCCGTTGCGGTACTGCTGACGCCCCCGCCTCCGCAGCCGATCAGCAGTAAAGCCAGCAACAAGAGCACACCGGATCCAAGCCGTAAGCGCATAAAGGCATCTCCCTTAATACCGCCGGCTTAGATAGATGCAGCAGAGTAGCTGGATGTTGGTTCCCGCCACACCAATATCAAAGGCAACATGGGCAAAAAAACGGCCCGCAAAGGGCCGGTCAAAAAGACTTGCAAACTTCTTATTGGAAGAACTCTCCCATCGAACTCGAGACGGCTGAAGCCCCCGGCATATCATTGACCTGGAGCAACTGCAGCACCGTGCGGAGCAGCGACTGGTGTTGAAACATCGTGTTGGAACGGAAAGCCGGCTTCACATGCGGACCGACGAGAACCGTCATCACTTGGCCTCCGCCATTTGTCACGTCGGTATCGACGGATTCGTCAAAAGTTATGAAAAGCACGCTATTTCCAAAGTTTGAACTGTTAATTAAAGGATCAATATTCGCCTTTAACCAGCTATCAGCCGCCGCGAGTTTCTGGTCATCAGTGCAACTGGAGCCGCCACCCGGGCAATCATGCGCGTCGTCCTGCGAGTTCGGGAGGATATATACAAAGTTGGCCAATGGTCCCGCAGCCAGATCGCTTGAGAGCTGCGAGAAAGGCACCATGTTCGCTGCCTGCGTGGCAGAGTTGGTAACGTCAGTAAAATAAGAGAAGGGATTGTGCCGTTTCAAATATGGCCCAGCGTTTGGTCCGGTGTATCCCGCGGAAGGCAGGCTTTCCACATACGCCTTCCACGATTTACCAGCGCCGGTGAGTGCGCGCACAATGTTGTCGTCACTGATGGTCCCGGCAAAATTGTCGTCTAAAGTCTCAAGATTGCCCGTAGTCAGCATGAAGTAGTTCGGAATGGAAGGATGCGCATCAGCAAAATAATTTGCCGCCAGGCCGTGCGCTGTTGCCAGTGAATTCAGATACGGCATCACCGGATTGCCTATCACCTGGCCGAAGCTGTGGTTTTCCAGCATTACCAGAAAAACGTGGTCCGCAGTGGCTGCGGGCGGTGGAGGCGGCGTGGAAGCCCTGTTTGAGACGCCCCCGCATCCACAAAGAGCAATGGCCGCTGTGATGGATAAAATAGTAAAAAATCGTCTCATCCCTGCCCCTTCAGTACTGGCTTTGTATTAAGAGATTAGATGCAGGCGCTTTGGCCAGAGTGGGCTGCCTAGCCAGATCACAGGTTTCAGGGCAGAATATGACTTCCTATGCGACGTTTCCTTTTAATTGTGTTTTGTTTGCTGCCCGCGCTGGCCAGCGCTGCCGATCGAAACAATCTGGCCCGCATTCTGGTGACGGGATCTCAACGCTATCATGAAGATGATCTTGTACGCGCCACCGGCCTTACGTTGAATACGCAAGTTACGGCTGACGATTTGCAGACGGCCGCCAACCGTTTGGGGGATAGCGGGGCCTTCACTTCTGTGCAGTATCTCTTTAAATCCGCCATCGGCGCCAAAGGCTTGGAAGCGGACTTTCAGGTGACGGACGCGGAAAAGTTTTTGCCCGCGGTATTCGAAAACTTTGTCTGGTTTAGTGAAGACACTCTGCAGCAGACCGTGCATCAGGCTATTCCACTTTACAACGGCCAGTTGCCAACATCGGGCAGCATGTCAGACGAAGTATCCGCGGTGCTGAGTAAATTTCTGAGTTCTAAAGGATTGCCCAGCGAAGTCTCCTACTTGCTCGCCGCGGAGTTCGACCAGCCTCCTAGCGCGTATAAATTCATGGTAACCAATGCCAATTTGAAGATTCAGGATGTTAATCTCTCGGGCGCGGCTCATATGTTGCCCGAACAGTGGTCAAAGTCCGTATCACCCCTCAAAGGCACTGTTTACTTGCACAGTGACGTCGCTACGGTGCTGCAAAAAAATCTGCTTCCCATCTACTACGAGCACGGTTATCTCAAGGTCGCCATCGCTGAAATTAAGCCCAAAATTGAAGAAAAGAACCTGGTAACAGTGGATGTTGGAGTTATCGAAGGCGATCAATACCGTCTTGGCGGCTTTAGCTGGAGAGGCAACACCTTGATTTCCAGCGACGAACTTTCCAAACATATTAGCCTCAAGCCAGGTGAGCCGGTCAATGCTCCGCAACTGGACCGCGATTTGGCCCAGGTGCGCAAGCTCTTCGGCAAGGTTGGCCGTGAAGGTGTCACCATCAATGCTGTACCCGCATTCAATGGCAATGCCGTGAGCTACAGCTTTCAGGTTGCAGAAGGCGAGCTGTATCACATGGGCAAGCTCGAAATTCAAGGCGTGGAGCCGGACCAGGCGCGCAAGCTTGCGCAAGGATGGAAGCTCGGCGAAGGCGAGCCGTATGACGCCACTTATCTTGAACAGTTCCTCGCCCACACTCTGCTTAGAGTTCCGGGCCACAAGTGGAGGTGGATGACATTTGAACAGATCGATGACGCGCAAAAGACGGTGAATGTTCGCTTGCAGGTAAAAATCGAGTAGCAGACGGCAATTCGGGCTAACTCGCCAACCCTGATTCCCATCCTATATAGCTGAAGATGCGCTGAATTGACTGGCGCAACTCGGGGACCTGGCAAAACATGTGGACCATACTTGCATTACTCATCCTTTGGATTCTTAGCATGTACTTTTACCTTCCTCTGCCTATCGTGGTGCTCTTGTTTGCTGCGCTTGCAACCGGAACCACAATCACGGTCTGGGCGGCTTTTATAAATCGCAAAGAACGCCTGGCGCGTGTTGGCGAGCAGGATACAAACCAGTAATTCCCGGCGCGGCTTAGCCCAAAAAGCGGTAAACTCTGCTCATGAAGTTTCTGGGCAGGGTCTTGATTCTGATTGCATGTACAGCGGTCGCACAATCACCCCCGGCAAACCAGCCGGCCGCATCGGCTGTGCAGAAAGACGATCCTGCGCAGCTTGCGGCATTGGTGAAACAGCAGTTCGGCGAAACCTTTGCGCTTTCGGCAAAATTTTCAACCGTGCTCACCGCGGACTTTGACGGCGACGGCGTAGAAGATGTAGCCATCGTCGCCGACAGCAAGGATCCGCTGCCAGATTCATATGCCTTCAAATATCGGGTAGCCGATCCATACCACGCCTATTTTGGCTTTGGCGATCCACGGCTTACGTCCACTTTTCGTTCAGATCCGGAGCATGCCCACCATCTGCTGGTAATTTTCGGGAGCGGCAAGGAGGCATGGCACGCCGCAACCCCTAAAGAGAAGTTTGTGCTGGTAAATGTGCCGTTTGATTCGCTGGAAGTCGGGCGAATGCTCGTAAGTAAGAAAAAGCCCCCCATTTTCATTATCCGGGCGCTGGAGGCGGAGCTAATGGATTCCGCTCTCTGGTGGGATGTAAAAAAGAAACAATGGCGCTGGGAGCCGGGCAACGCTGTCCAATAATATGCCTCGAAAGGCATGTCACTGCATGTCCGGCTAAGGTGTTGCCCCGCATCTGAATAAAATCGTTGCAACCCACCAGCTCTCTTCATCACCCAATTTACTAGATGGCGAAATCCGGAAAACCAGGAAGGGCTGCGCGAATATGGGCGTGGATCTTTCTCTCAACCACAATCGGGTTGGGCGCGGCACTTGCATGGACATGGATTTTTGTATCCAGGTTGGCCCTCAAACCCATTCCTGAACCACCGCTCCCGGTCAAAATGCGGGTGGGTTCCGGATCAGCCTCGCCATTGCAGATACAGTATCAACTCAACATGCTGGGCCGTGGTGAAGTTTTCCCCGCGTTTGCTGGGGCCCAGGCAGCCGATTATTGGCCCTTGGCAGTCCTTAGCGTCTCCAATACATCGAACAAAGCCGTGCTGCAAGTCATCAGTGCTGAGGTACGAGGCTGGAGCGAAGAGCTAACACAGACCGCAGTCATTGGGCCCCATGAGGTCCGCACCTTCAACCTGAATCCTGAGTTGCTGGCCAAGGCGTATGAGAATGGCGAAATTCATCCCGCCACGCTCGAGGTGGAAGTTCAGGACCCTGCCACCGGGCACACATTTGCGCAGCAACGGACTGTTTTCATCCATAGCGCCTCCGATTTTTTCTGGGGCAGAAAGTTTGCTAATGCCCAGCTGCTTGCCCGCTGGGTAACGCCGCACGATGACAAAGTGCTGCAACTGGTGGCAAAAGCCGAGCGCCTGGTACCCGGCGGGCGGATGCGTGGTTACAATCCTGTCCCCGGAGTTAATCTGGCAGAGCAGGTCCGGGCCCAGGCAAGGGCCATTTTCAGGGCCATGCAACGCTCCGGCATCAGCTATGTAAGCAGCATTTATACCTTTGGAAATTACGCCGGAGAGACACAGCGCATCCGCCTGCCACGGGAAACCCTGGAACTCAGCAATGCCAATTGTATTGACGTAAGCGTGGCTTTTGCCTCTGCTTTGGAAAATCTGGGAATGCAGCCGGTGATCGTGGTTGTTCCGGGCCATGCCTTCACCGGTGTCCGACTTGGCCCCAACTCGCAGGACATTCTTTATCTTGACCTGACCGTGCTGCCGCGCGGAACATTCGCGGCCGCTGAATCTCGTGCTCAGGCGTGGCTCAAAAAGACACCTCAGAATGAAGTTCTTACCGTTGACATTGGCGCGGCGCGGTCGCTGGGCGTTTATCCTATGCCTGTGCCTGAAGTTGCGAAGGAAGGCGTTACCGCAGCAAAACTATGGCCAGTCCAGCGGAAGTAATCGTTATTGGCGGAGGTATTGCCGGGCTTACCGCCGCCCGCCACCTCACTGAATCCGGGATACGCGTCTTGCTGCTGGAAGCTCGTGACCGGCTTGGCGGACGCATCTATACCAATCATTCCTCACAATACCCGGTGGACCTGGGCGCTGAATTCGTTCACGGACGTCCGGAAGAGATTCTGGGGCTTGCGGCGGAAGCCGCAGTGCCAATCGTTCCAGTACAGGGTGAATTTTGCAGAAAAATTGGGGGCTCATGGGCCGATGCAGGGCATTTAATGGAAAAGGTCGACCAGCTATTTGCCGGCATGCCTGCCAACGAACCCGATCAATCCTTCCAGCATTACGTAGATTGCACAGCCCACGACAAAGAGGTCAAACAACAAGCCCTGAGATACATTGAAGGCTTTCATGCTGCCAATCCCTCGCTGATCAGCGTTCACTCTCTCATACGAGACCTACGCGCGGAAGAGGCCATAAAGGGCGACCATCAATACCGAACTGCCAGCGGCTATGACCATTTAGTACACGCTGTGACAGATCGCATCGATCGCGAACGCTGCACCATAGTCATGAATGCCGCGGTGAATGAAATTGTCTGGCGTAAGGGGGAGATAATCGCGCGGACTTTAACGAGGGAGTATTTGGCCCCTCGCGCCATCATTACGCTTCCACTGGGTGTGTTGAAGGCGAACAGTGTAGTTTTCTCCCCAGCGTTGCCGGAAAAGCAGAATGCCATCAGCTTTCTTGAAATGGGTCCGGTTGTGCGGGTAATTCTCTGCTTTGCCACAAAATTCTGGGAGCGCCTATCGGAGATGGCAAACTTGAGTTTCCTGTTTACTGACGATCCCGAATTTCCCACATGGTGGACGAATAATCCTCTTCCGCCTCCCATCCTTGTGGGCTGGGCTGCCGGACCGAATGCTCTAGTGCATTCAGGACATAGCAAAGATGACGTCATCAAAAGCTCCGTGCAGGTGCTGGCCAGGATTATGGGGGTTGATGAAGCTGAACTCCGGCGGCAGATGACCGGCGCTTATATGCATGACTGGCAAGCCGATCCCTTTTCACGTGGCGCTTATAGCTACGCCGCAGTGGGTGGTATAGATGCTGCGTGGCAACTGGGAACGGCTGTCGCAAACACCCTGTATTTTGCCGGAGAAGCAACAAATGGCGAAGGCTACAACGGTACTGTTCACGGAGCAATTGCCTCGGGGCTCCGTGCCGCGCGTGAAGTGCTTGGGTCTTTTTAGATCCAGCTACCCCAGCGGGATGCGCGAAAAATTGCCGAGCGCGACGGCACCCACGCCGGAATGCGGCGGAAGCGTGATACGGCTTCCAATGCGCGCGCCCTCTGGTGGCGGTCAAATGCGCGGACGTACTGCCGGATAATCTGGGGCATGGTCATCCGCAGCGCGGACGAAAAATTCTGTTCCGCCATCTCGTGCTGTTCCTGCTCATTCTGCAGCAGTTCGAGCATGTTCTCCGCCAGGGCCGCCTTGTTCCCTACCGGATAAAATTTGATTGCCAGGCCGCCACTGTCTCCCATCTCGCGGAAATCAGGAATATCCGAGCAGACAATCGGAACTCCATAGGCCGCAGCCAGGTTCGCAACTCCGCTGGCGCCCGTTGCAGAGGTATAGGGCATTACCATGAATGAAGAGGTTCCAAACATCTCTGGAATGTCGTGTTCCTCCACGTAGCCTTTAAATTCAATCTTCGGATGGCTGCCGTACTTCGCGCTCAACCCCTCAATATAGCCCGGCGAATTACCGTTGTTCGTGCCTGCAATCACCAGCTTTGCCGCGGGAAACGCCGGCGCAACCTGCTCTTCAAAGGCTTCGATGAGCATTTCACACCGTTTGTAAGTCCCCCACTTTCCGAAAGCCAGAATACGGTGCTCCGGATTGCCGCGCCGCGAGAAATCCGGGAATTCCGGCCGCGCGGACAAGATTCCATGCGCCCGGTAATGAATGTGCTCGCCGTGATATTTTTCCGTCAAAGTGCGCCGGTACGCCGGCAGGAGCACCGAGACGGAGTTGGCCATCAGGAGCATTCGCGTAGCAATATTACCCGCTGCGCGAAACAGCATTTTGTTTCGTACGCCTGCATCATTCAGATCAATATGGTCCATCAGATGGTGCAACGTAACATGCGTATAAAAGCCGGCCATGCGCGTCACCGCCGGAAGCGTGAGGCCGGAAAAAGCGGCCAGCGGATTCTCTTTGTTGCCAAAGCTGGAGAAGACAAGATTGAACCAGACCACATCGGGCTTGCAATCACGGATGGCCTTCAACAATCTGGCGTGATTGCTGAGGCGATTTTCTTTCCAGCAGCGCTGCACATCGAATTCAGGAAGCTCTGGCTCCGGGCCGGAATATTCGTCCGCTAGAATGGTCACGCTGATCAGCGGGTCCGCCTGCAGCTCCCTGGCTACGTGGAAGCCGTATTCATTGAGCACCGCTTTACTTGGCGGAAAACCACTAACAAAACATATCTTCATGTGGGCCCTGAAAACCTAAAAAATAGAAACTCTTACAACCGGACGCCAGGCCGATGTGCTGCCCGTGCCGGTGTAACTGAAAAATGACTGCTGCTGCAAGCCCACTGAGAAACGCAGAGGGTAATCGACATTAAGCGATCCATTCACATCATTCACGCTTCGGCGGAGAGGCTTCATATAGGAGATGAGGAATCCGCTCTGGAAGTTGTCATACAAGTGGAACCCTTCGCCGCGCGTAAAATCGAGCGATCCATCAAAAGACCAACGCTCGTTGACTTTGTATTCCAGCCGCGCTCCGGGTATCAGCGCCTGCGCGGTGGCAAAGGTAAGGTCCGCTACTCGCCATGAGCGGATATATTTCGCCAGTACGGTGAGCGCCGCCTTCTGCCCGAATTTATGTTCCATTCCCGCCCATGTGTCTGTAGTAAAGAACTCACGGATCGCGGGGCGGAACAACAGGTCGCGCACCGAATAGCCTGTGATGAGCGCGTTGTTACCCCAGGGGCGGCCAACCTCAAATTCCAGGCTTGCGCCCAGGTCGCGTGAATGCAGGTTCTGCAATGAGAACGGGCCGGCCTCATGGATCGCGCTTCCACGGACGGTCAGCCAATTGAAGAAGGGCGAAGTGTTCAGGTAAAGAAACTGGCGGAAAAGCTCCTGGTTCATCTGGATAGGCGATTCCGTGTCCCGCCGTACCGTGAACTCAATACCAGGATTGAACACAATATGCGCACTGCCCAGCCGCAGCACCGGAGTTGTGCCGACGTTAAATACCGTGTCGTAAGTATTGCGATTGATAATCAATGTCTGGCTGGGAATGGAGATTGTGCCCCGGTAATTACGTTCTCCCACGAAGCCATTGATCGGGGTGAAATGGTCAGGATGGTAGCGGAATGTGCTGCCAATATCGGTTTCCTGCGAAGAACGCGGGGGTACCGGGGCGCCAAAAAGCTTGTTGTCCATCTCGTAGAGGGTCGCGTCTTCAAAAATGGCGCCCGTAGCCACAAAGCTCTGCACATTTAATTTCGGTTCAAACGGTAGAGGCGTGCCTTCTTCACCGGACACTTCCAGAAGGCCGCGCTCGGCGGTGGGGTCGTCGGCCGCCAATTGGTTGGCGCGGGCAAAAGCCGAAATGGCATGCAAATTGTCATGCCGCTGGGTATAAATATTCGCCCAGGCAAGCTGGTAATCGTAGTTTTGCTGGTAGTCCGGAGAATTTCCCAGCGCCGCCAGCTCCTGCTCAGCTTTACGGTCCTTACCCTGAGCAATATATGTATCGGCAAGTCCGATGGCCACTGTGTCGTCGGATGCGCCCAGGTCTTTGGCCTTTGCGAAGTAGCGTTCTGCGAGATCAAAGTCATGGGCTGCCAGAAAAATGTTGGCTGCTTCCACCAGGTTGTCGGCCGTAACTGGAGAAGCCTCTCCGATGCGGGACTCGGCAAAGGCCAGGGCGACTTCCTGCTTCGCATCGTTAAACTTTTCCTCGCGCACAAACAGTTTTGCGAACTCAATGCGCACATCTACGCGGTTGGCGTCTGGCGCATCCAGCGCGCGCGTAAACCGCTCCAGTGCGGCGGCACGGTCACCCAGCGTGAGTAGCGCGTCGCCGGTGGCCAGCAGAATAGCTGATTGGTCCACAGCTTCCTGTTCGGCCAACTGAATGTACTTGAACGTTTCCGCTCGACGGCCCATCTGCGCATAGGCAGAGGCCATGTTGGCATAGATGAGCGGATCATCAGGAGAAAGCTTGAGCGCCGCATCGAGTTCATTCACGGACTGCGCGTAGTGGCGGGCATGATAAAGCGCGTCAGCCAGCGCCAGATGCAATTTCAGATCGTCTGGAGAATACTTCAGGGCGATCTGATATTCCTGCACAGCCTTATCCAGAACGCGCATCTGCCGGTAGGCCGTGGCACGGGCCATGTGGGTTGCGCCGCTCTCGCCCAGGAGCTTTTCTGCCTTGTTCGTCTCCTCCAGCCCTTCGCGGGAACGATGCAGTTGCAGATAAGAGTACGCCAGGCCGAGGCGGGCAATGCCGCTGTTCGGGTTCATTTTAATAGCAGGTTCAAAATCGCGAATGGCCGCCTGTGCGTCCTGCATGTCATTGCGCACGTAACCGCGGCTTACAAGGGCTTCAAACATTTTGGGGTCTTTTTGCAATGCGCGGGAAAAGTCATCAATGGCCTGCTGCAACAACTGGTTCTGCTTGTGTACGTGTCCGGCAAGCAGGGGGAAATTGGGTTCCTTGGGCAAAGTGCTCTCGTAGCGGCTTGCCAGAGCAAGAACTTCGTCATAACGGCCCAAATTGTAATAGTCATAGCCCAGGTACACAGCGGCGTCACGATCATGCGGCAGCTTTACGATTGCCTGCTCGCCCAGCCGCGCAGATTCCGCATAGCGGCCCTTCAGGAACAGATAGCGCTCCGTTTCACGCATGACCCGAGGATCATTCTTCATGGTACCGGTAGCACGCGCGATCCACTCGCCTGCCAGATCAACCTTACCTGCGTCAATGGCTGCGTTTGAGCCGCTGGCTACAATCTGCGAATTTGTTGGAGCCAGTTGATGGGCCTTCTCGTAGCTGGCTTGCGCCTTGGGATATTCCTTGGTGGCCGTGTAAAGGTCGCCCAGCGCCATATACGGAACGTAGTCATTCGGGTACGCGGCGGCCATGCGGGTGAAGAACGTCTCCGCGGCTTTGTTGTCGCCTTCATCGCGAGAGAGATAGCCTAATGCTTCCAGCGCGTAACGATTCTTGTCATCACGCTTGAGCAGCGTAGTGTACATCTGGCGCGCCTCGGCCCTTCGTCCGGCCTTCCAGAGAAGACTGCCGTATTGCAATGTGACATTGTCATTTTCCGGATCGAGTTTTAACGCTTGCTTCAAGTCAGCTTCGGCGCCGGCAACGTCATTGCCCAAACCTTTGATGGCCGCGCGCAGCCGCAGGTATTCCACCTGCTCCGGGCCTTCCACCTGTATCTTTGCCAACTCTTGCTGCGCGATGCTGAGTTGCTGGCGTATGGCCGCATCATCGTCCAGGTTTTTATAGGTATCGATCAGGTTCAGCCGCAGTTGTGTTGGATAGAGAACGCCCTCAGCTGGGCCTTCCGGCATCGCCGCCAAAGCCGCCAGATATTCTTTTACTGCGTCAGTGTCACGGCGCTCGATTTTTGCCAGATCGCCGCGAATTGCATGCAGACGATAGTAGTTGGCATCAAGCTGCTCCCCCCGGGAGAGGAAGGTGCGCGTCTTGTCCAGATTTCCCACACGCAACTGTGCCTGGGCCGCCGCCAATTGTACGTTGACGGACTTAGGAGCCATGCCTGCGGCTTTTTCGTAGGTGTCGGCTGATTCTTTTTTCAAGCCGGCCAGTTCATAGGTATAACCCAGTTCTGACAGTACGTCGGCATTCTTTACCGGCGCTTTTTGCAGGATGGCAATGGCCGACTTATAGTCATGCGCTTCGCGATAGTACTGGGCCACGGCCCGGAAAATTTCAGTGTTCTTCGGGCTGCGCTTCATGGCTTTATCCAGAAGCTGCTTGGCTTTCTCCGTCTGTTTCTGCTTCATGTAGGTAATAGCGAGCAGAAGTTCTGCATGGGACGTCGGCTGCACGCCCTCAGCGCGCTCCAGCAGATTTTGTGCACGGGGCAGGTCCCCCGATTGCATGAACAGTTCACCCGCCATCGCCAGATCTGTTGCGCGGCGAGGATTAGCTGCGATCACCTGCAGAAGCAGTTTCTTGGCCTCATCCGCTTTGCCCATACGGATGTAGGTCTGCGCCATGCCGGAGAGGCCTTCCACTGAGTTAGGAGCGCGGGAGAGGCCCTTCTGGTAAGCATCGAGAGAAACCTGGGATTTGCCGGCCAGACGAGCGGTATAGCCCAGCAGGAACCAATTGCACGCGTCGCTGGGAGCGGCTTGCGTTAGGTGTTCCGCATAGTTCGCTGCCGCAGAAGGGTTTCCATTCTTCAGGGCGTTTTCTGCCGCGCGCGCATACCTGCCTGCCTCAATGCTTCCACCCCATCCGCTGCCCGTATTTCCGCAGGGCGCTGACCCGCCACCATTGCCACCGCTGGCCCTGTTTGCGGACTTCCTGGCGCTATTCTGCTTTGGCTGGGACTTCTGGTTCTGGTCTTGTGGTTTGCTGTTCAAATCAAACGTCTGCGCCCAGCCATTCGTGACCAGAAATAGGGAGCAGACAAGCGCGAGACAAAAAAAGTTCTTCTTCACGGGACCACCGTTGTCAGAGTCGCAGAGGGAACACGTGGCCACCAGGTTCCACGTACGCTACCAGGATTTAGCGAAAGCAGCGCCGCAAGCGGCGGCAGCAGCTCTGTTCTCATGTTGAATCCAGATGCCATTTTCCGGCTAAGGGATTTCTGAAGCTCAGAAACTCACGAAAATCATCCAAAAATGAGAATCCGGATGCCACATGGCAAACCCGGCTACAGTTTTTTGAATCGAAGTCTCTGCTGAAGCAAAACTGCTGCTGGTTGTCAGCATCCCTTTTTAATGCAATCTCGCTGATTAGAGATCTCGCAATCATCGCAACTCGCATTCACGGAGGTTTTTCATGAGTTCCCCATCCATCGCTCCGGGCAGGCCGGTTACCTTGCCCACTCGGGCGGTCCCTTTGAGTTGGGTGCTGTTGCTGGCGCTGCTGGTGCACGGTCCGCTGCTGCTGATGCAGATTACCAATGACTCTTATGACGCGGACTTCCACAAGTTCTTTGCGGCGCATTACGCAACACACTGGTTCAATCCCTGGAACGAAAAGTGGTTTACCGGCTTCTCCCAAACCACCTATCCACCCATGGAACAGCAGTGGATGGCGCTGTTTTCTCATGTGATGGGCCTCAACCTGGCCTACATTTTTGTGCAATTGATTGCAATTCTCCTGCTTCCGATTGGCGTGTACAAATATGCCCGAATATGGGTGGGCGAACGAGCAGCCAGTTATGCGGCCATTGGCAGCATCTTGCTCGGCTCGCTCACCTCGCTCGTATATGTCGATGGACAGTTATCCACTACCTGGGCCGCGCCTCTATATCTGATGGCGCTGGCCTATTTCTACGAATGGACGCGTGAAGCCAAGCCCATGGCGCTGATAAAAGCGTTGGCGCTCACCTTGGCGGCTGCTTCAGCTCACCACGTAACGTTGCTGTTTGCCAGCGTGATTTTCACCATTCCTGTGCTGGTCACCGCCTGGATGGACCGCAAACGCGATGGCGTAGATGCCAGCACGACTGGCGTCATCGCGCGGGCTGCCGTATTTGCGGGGCTCTCACTTGTCGGAATCATTGTGGTGCTCCTGCCTTATTGGCTGGCGTTAAAAGCCAACCCAATTAAGCAGATGCCTATCCCGCACGGAAGCCGGGAGAACTTCTTCTCCCAAGGCTGGCTGGCTGTGAACTACATCATTGTCCCTTGGGGAGCGATGCTGCTGGCTATACCCTTCATCTTCTACAAAGGATTGAAGGAGCCTCGATTGCGGCCGCTGTTCTTTGGTTTCTGGGTCACCATGATTTTTGGCCTTGGTGGAACCACTCCGCTTCCCCGCTTTCTGCTGGGCTTGCTTGCGGGCGTGGTCAATGCGGTCACGGGCGCGAATGTCCATAACCCTTTTGACATTCTCACCTTTGAGCGCTTCTGTTTCTGGGCCAGCCTCATGGCGCTGCCCATTTTGGCTCTGCTGGTGGTCTACCTGATTGATCGATACGGACGCAAAGCGGCTTTCATTGTGGGAGCGCTGGGCGCCTTTTCCGTGGCTATGGCTGTTTCCTGGCCGGTTTACCACCCTATTCATGACGCGCCATTCAGCACAGCCGAGGTGGTTTCATTCTTAAACCGCGATGGCCATGACAAGTTCCGTTATCTCACGCTGGGATTCGGGAACAAGATGTCTGAAGTGGGAATTTACGCCAATGCCAGCAGCGTGGACGGTGAATACAATTCCGCTCGCCTGCTGCCGGAGATGACGCAGTACGGCTCCGCCCAGCTCACCAACTCCAAGTATTACGGGACGAATGGAATCGAATCTTTACGCGCCGTTCTGAAGCACGCCGAGCAATACGGGTTGAAGTACATTTTTGTCCGCGACCCGTATTACGAACCGCTGATAGCGTTTGCAGGCTGGCGGAAAACCGAAACGTATGATCGCGGCAACGTCAGCTTATGGGTGAAGGATGGAATTCCTCCGGCACACAAAACTCCCTATGGCACGCCGCCCACCGCCATGGAAGGGATCTTGTGGGGGACGCTTCCCATCGGAAGCAGCATTATTGCATTGATCCTCATGCTGGTATTTCCTGACAAGCGCCGCAGGCTGGAAACACTTGAGTTTCCGCTGGCTGCCAGCGAAGAACCTGTGTTACGGGAGGCACGGTAATGGGCCGCACACTCACAATTATCTTTGCAGTTCTCACCGTGGGATTGATCGCCGTCGGCACGGTTCACGGCAGCAGGAATGGCCAGGCGTCAACGCCGGATGGCGCGGTGCAATCAATGTTCAATAATGCCAAAGCCCACGACTGGCAAGCCGCATACTCCTATGTTGCACCTTCCAGCAATGTTGACCAGGGCGGGTTCATCCGCGATTTGACCGGCCGCGACGGCAGTCTGCGCACCTATTCTCAGCTTGACTCAGTAAATACCCGTGTTTTGCATGAGGCTGACAACGAAGCGACAGTACGCACTGAATTGAAGTATGCCACTGCCGTGGGCGCTTCTTATGAAACACGCGACCTGAAGGTGGTAAAGGATGATGGCGCGTGGAAAGTCCAATGGCCGGCGGAGAAGGAAGTGAATGTCCCGCCACAGGTGATTCCGGTGAACTATCTTCGCTGGGACATTGTATGGCGCGGCGCAGGCGATGATTGGGGCGCGCAGAACGTCGAAAACCCGAATTGCCGCATTCTTTCCATGAATGCCGTGGAACGCGATGGCGGACTGATCATTATGGGTGAAGTGGAGAATGAAGACACCGTCCCTGCATTTATCACGGTAGGCGCTGTGCTTACCGATAACAGCGGCAAAGACGTGGCTGAAGAGAGCAGCTTTGACAAAATCTCGCACGTTCTCTTGCCCAAGGAAATTTCGCCTTACCGCATTGACTTCCCCGGAATAAAGAAGTCCGATGTAAAAGCAGTGCGCATGACGCACAACTGGATGCTCGTGCCCGCTTCCGCTGATCCGGTGATTGGCGTTCTGCACCAGCGCATAGAAAAAGACATTACCGGCCGCACGGTGCTGAAAGGCGAATTGCTGAACGAGAGCGGAACCATCGTGAATATCCCCCACGTTCTGGCCACGTTCTATGACAATGGCGGAAAAGTGATCTGGGTTTCTGATGCTTATTCAGACCACGCGCTGCTGCCGAAGACACCACAACCCTTTTCCGTTGCGCTGCGGGATGATCTGGCAGCGAATGTACATACCTATCGCGTAACCGTAAACCACTACAGCCTGAACCATGAGGACTGATTTATGCGTAAAGTGATCTATATCGGTCTGGTGATTGCTCTCTGCTGGTTCGCGGCGGACTCCGCCCGCGCGGCAGAGCTGCATGTTCCGCAGAATGCAGTGGCAGGACAACCTTTAAGCATCGGAACCAGCGGCAGCGGAACGCTGCTGCTGGTCGGTCCCGGCCAGGTCATTAAGCGTGACTTCAAATCCGGCGGCAATGTTGAGATCAAAGGCGAAGAACTGCGGAGCGCTGGGCGTTGGATTGCGATCATTCGCGGTGATGGCAACTCGTCTCAGGTCTTCTGGGTGAAGCCGGGCAAACCGGAAAAGCTGAACTTCCTGGCCCGACCTTCGCGTGTGCCCGTTGCCCGCCCAAACGTGATCAGCGGCGTGACGTTTATTTTCGACCAATACCAGAACCTGATACTTGATCCAACCCCAGTGAAGTTCAATCTCTCTGTTGGAGGCGCCGGAACTTCCAAGAGCGTTACCAGCCATGATGGAATTGCCTGGACCAACAGTTCGTCAGCGCCGAAAGCAGGCGCAGCCCAGTTTGTAACTTCAGTAGGCGATACAGAAGTAAGCCGGGTGGTGCAGCAGGTCGCCGCTGATCCATGCAATCTCCGCATGCACGTGGCAGGGCATGCGGACAACCGGGTGGTGGTGGAAACTGATCCCATCCGCGATTGCAGCGGCAATCCCGTGCCGGACGGCACGATTGTAACCTTCATCCAGACGGATAAGAGCGGCAGGAGCACTGTAGACGCCCGTATTAAGAAAGATACGGCCCGTGCTGAACTGCCTGTGGCTGATAACGCCACCATTACCGTGGCTGCCGGAGTGGTGCTGGGCAACGAATTGCACGTGGGAGGCAAACAATGAAACTGGCGCGCCTGCTGATTCTGACTTTAGGAGTGGCGCTGGCTCTCTCCGGCGCAGTTCCGCTGCTCAAGCATATCTTCGCGGACACCAAACCCGAAGTTCAGCTCAATGTGAAAAACGCCCAGCCGCGTGAAGTTGAAGACGTAACGCAGAACGCTATTGTCCGCGACTATACGCTCGCATGGCAGGCCATTAACACGGCGCTCTCTAATAACACACTGCAGCCGCTGAATGAAAATTTTTCCGGCTTCGCCCTGGACCGGCTTACACAACGCGTAAAAGACCAGAAGGAACACGGCCTGTCTACGCGAATCATCGATCACGGCCATAAGGTGGACGCTATCTTTTACTCTCCCGATGGCGCAGCTATGGAGCTAAAAGATACAGCCAGCATTGAAACCCAGGTGCTGGACGGGGGCACGGTTATTCATTCCGACCAGGCGCAGATCCAGTATTACGCCATCATGACCGGCGCTGAAGATCGCTGGAAGGTGCGCGTGCTGGAGAGCACCGCGCAATAGGTTGGAAGAACGGCATGCGGCGGAGCGCCAGCCGCATAAACCTAGTCTCTGAAAATGGGCGGCGCATCACTGGCATCGAATGATTCTGACTCACCGGTCGTCCCGGGAAGCCCCTGCATAAGCCGCAGACAGCGGTTCCAGCGCAGTAGCGCATGTCATTCCCCTGCGGACGGATCTTTTCCGCTTCTTCAAAACAACGCATGGCATTTTCAAAACTGGCCAGCAGGGAATGCGGCATGTGGCCGGCACGCAGTTGAGCCTTGGCCCGCCGTTCGTAAAGAATGCCCTGATAATAAGAACGCTCATAAGGGCTGGCAAGTTTCTCAAAGCAGGCCTGCGCTTCACGGAACCCGTCAGAAACCGCTCCTTTGAACTGATCGGTAAGGGCAAGGCCCAACTGGCGCAAGGCCATCTGGTTTTCCGGATCGACCTCCAAAACGTCCCGGCAGATCGATTCCGCTTCTTCCGCCTGGTTCAGATAACGGTAGTGCTGTACTTTGGCCAGCGCCTCAGCGAGGCTGTTTTTGGAAATGGTCTTAAGTTGGCGTTCCATGTTTTTACACCCTGTAATAATTCTAATCCGCTCGGGGCGCGCCGCGTATCTTGCGCACCAATTTCAGGATGGGATCATAAAATTCATCAACCACACGCTCTTTCAGGGGAATGATGGCATTGTCGGTAATGTGTATTTCTTCCGGACAAACCTCGGTGCAGCATTTGGTGATGTTGCAGAGGCCGATACCGAGTTCATCTTTCAGCAGCTTAACCCGTGAGCCATTATCCAGCGGATGCATCTCCAGTGATGCCACGCGGACGAAAAAGCGCGGGCCGCCGAACTCTTCTTTTTTGTGGTGATCGCGGACCACATGGCAGACGTTCTGGCACAGAAAGCACTCAATGCACTTGCGGAACTCCTGCACCCGGTCCATATCTTCCTGATACATTTTCCAATCTGTCTTTGGTTTAGGCGTGAACGGCGGAATTTTTTTGTTGACGCGGTAATTCCATGAGACATCGGTCACCAGGTCTTTGATTACAGGAAAAGACTTCATGGGATAGACGGTGATGGGCTTGTCCGTGGGCAGCGCGTCCATGCGCGTCTTGCAGGTGAGGCGGGGCTTGCCATTCACTTCGGCAGAACAGGAGCCGCACTTGCCGGCCTTGCAGTTCCAGCGGACAGCAAGATCTGGCTGCTGCGTCTGCTGGATCTGGTGCAGCGCATCAAGCACAACCATGCCCGGCGTGATTTCAACTTTGTACTGTTGCGCGCCGCCGGCTTCCTGATTGCCGCGGAAAACTTCTAGAATTGCGTCTGCCATCAATAGCTCCTGGCTATTAGCTCTTAGCTTCTAGTAAAAGTCATATTGTTGAACTGCTCGCAGCAGAGACGTAGCATGCCACGTCTCTACGTTTATCATTCGTGTTATTCGCGTTCATTTACGGCTGATTCTCGTGCCTACTTTTCTTCCGCTAACAACTCATTCAATTCGCCCGGAATTGCGTCCACCGGAATTTGCTGAAGCTTCATGCTGTTGCCATCGCGGGTGACCAGATTGTGCTGCCTGCCCCAGACTTGTTCATCCAGTTTGGGGAAGTCGATGCGGCTATGCGCGCCGCGGCTTTCTTTACGGGCCATGGCGGACCGAGTTACTGCTTCCGATACTGTAAGCATGGATTTCAAATCACGCGAGAGATGCCAGCCGGGATTGAACAGCCGCGACCCTTCCACGCGAACTCGCGCCGCACGGGCCTTAAGCTTTTCCAGTTCACCCATCGCCTTCGTCATATCTTCTTCAATCCGGAAAATACCTACCAGATTCTGCATGACTTCCTGAAGATCGCGATGCACAGAATATGGGTTTTCACCTTCACCACGATCGAAGGGAGCCAGCATGTCGCGCTCAGCTTCGGCGATCTGGTCATCGTTGATCGAAAAAGGCGTAGCTTTGTCAGCAAATGCGGCAGCGCTCAGTCCGGCGCGCCGACCAAAGACCAATAAATCAGATAAAGAGTTGCCGCCCAGCCGGTTTGCGCCGTGCAATCCGGCAGCCGCCTCACCGGCAGCAAACAATCCAGGCAATGAAGAAGCTGCGGTTTCAGCTTCCACGCGAATTCCTCCCATCATGTAATGGCAGGTAGGGCCGACTTCCATTGGGCCTTTGGTGATATCCACATCAGCGAGTTCTTTGAACTGGTGATACATGCTGGGGAGCTTCTGCTTTACGTATTCGGCGGGCTTATGGGAAATATCGAGATATGCGCCACCATGCTCACTGCCCCGGCCTTCGCGCACTTCGGTATAGATGGAGCGCGCAACCACGTCACGGGTTGAGAGTTCCATACGCTTGGGATCGTATTTCTCCATGAAGCGCTGGCCTTCTTTATTACGAAGAATGCCTCCTTCACCGCGAACGGCCTCCGTCACCAGAATACCCTGCACGCCTGGAGGCCAGACCATTCCAGTGGGATGGAACTGGACGAATTCCATATCCAGAAGTTCCGCGCCGGCATCGTAGGCAAGGGCCATGCCGTCGCCCGTGTATTCCCAGGAGTTTGAGGTCACCCGATACGCCTTGCCGATGCCGCCAGTAGCCATCACCACGGCTTTGGCTTTCAGCACCACAAAGCGGCCCTGCTCACGCCAGTAACCAAACGCGCCCACAACGCGCTTGCCATCAGTCAGCAGGCGAATGATGGTGCACTCCATAAAAACGTCAAATCCCATCTGAACGCCGCGGTCCTGAAGCGTGCGGATCATCTCCAGGCCGGTGCGGTCGCCTACGTGGCAAAGCCGTTTGAAAGTGTGGCCGCCGAAGGCGCGCTGAAGAATATCGCCATCCGAAGTGCGATCAAATAGTGCGCCCCACTGTTCCAATTCACGCACGCGTTCCGGAGCTTCCTGTGCGTGTAGCTGGGCCATGCGCCAGTTGTTCATCAGCTTGCCGCCGCGCATGGTGTCACGGAAATGGGTGCGCCAGCTATCTGCTTTGTCCACGTTGGCCATAGCAGCGGCAATGCCGCCTTCCGCCATTACCGTATGCGCTTTGCCCAGCAAAGATTTGGAGACCACCGCGACTTTAGCCCCCGCAGACAGTGCTTCAATCGCTGCACGCAGGCCTGCTCCGCCCGCGCCAATAATCAGGACATCATGTTCATGAGTTTCATACTTCGTCTGGTTCGTCACAATATTCTAAAGTCCTTGATCATGCCGCAAGCCACCATGCGGACATAGAAGTCGGCAAATCCAACCGAGATCAGACTGCACCAGGCAAATAGCATGTGGCGTTCATTCAGGAAGCTGGCTTTCTTCCACGCACCGTGGCGTCCGCGATTGGTGGCCGTGCAGGAGAAGCAATCCATCTTGCCGCCGATCAGGTGCCGCAATGAATGGCAGGAAAGGAGGTACATGGTCAGGAGCACAATGTTGACCAGCAGCACGAGCGTTCCAACGCCAATGCCAAAATGCAGCTTCTGGTCCGGCCCTGAAAAAAAGAAGGCGCGAATGGCGTCATACCAGAGGAAACATAGGAAGACGATGGCGCCATAAAGGAAATAGCGATGCAGATTTTGCAGGATGAAGGGGAACTTTGTTTCGCCACGATAATTCCGGTGCGGGCTCTCACCCACCGCGCAAGCCGGTGGATCCATGAAGAATGCGCGGTAATAAGCCTTGCGATAGTAATAGCAGGTCATGCGGAAACCGAGCGGGAAAGCCAGAATGAGCAGCGCCGGCGAGTAATGCCACCAGCCAAAGCTGAGCAGTGGCGAGTAAAAAGGTGAGAGATACGGGTTGGCCCAAAAGAACTTTCCTTCAAAGGCCCGAAGGGTGGCATAAATGCCAAAGCCTCCCAATAGTATCCATACGGGGACCGATTCCAACCACCAGGCATCGCGCCGCAACGTGCGGCCCGGGGGAGCGGCAGGCACGGCTGAGCTTCTGCTTGCAGCCAAACTTCACCTCCAAAGGTGAAAATGAAAACTCAACAGTGTAGCAAATAGCGCAAGCAATAGTTCGGGAGATCGGGAGATCGCCGTGATCTGACGCGACGAAACGCGGTGGAGGATAATTCGACGAACTTTTAAGCTCGATTTGTTTTCCGGATCACGCGCGATCACCGGATCACCCGATCTTTCAGGGCTTTCTCGCAGCTATCACTCTTGGAATGCCCTGCAAGTCCGCTGTTACCTGGACGTCAGCCCAGTCGGTTAGCAAGTCTCTTACCTTCTGCTCCTCGGAATAACCGATCTCGGTGACGAGCCAGCCCCCCGGATGCAGGGCATCGTGCGCTTGGGGAATCAGGCGGCGGTAAATTTCCATGCCTTCTCTGCCGGAAAAGACAGCAATCTTCGGTTCAAATTCACGCACTTGTTTTTGCACTTTGTCTGCATCAGCCTCTCCAACGTAGGGCGGATTGGAGATGATGAAGTCAAACTTTTCGCTAGCATAGGCAGCCAGCAGATCAGAGTGGCGAAATAGCACCTTTTGGCTTAGGCCAAGCCGCGCGGCGTTGGTGCGGGCGATTTCTAGGGCGTCTTCTGAAATGTCACAGGCGTGGATTTCCGCATGTGGAAGCTCGCTGGCCAGCGCCAGGGCAATGCATCCGGAGCCGGTGCCGACATCGAGCAGGCGCAGCCGTCCCGGCCCGCCGAACGGATAGCCGCGGAGCAACTCAAGCACAGTTTCTACCACGTGCTCAGTTTCGGGACGCGGAATAAGTACGGCTGGTGAGACTAAAAGGTCGAGCCCCCAAAACTCCTGATGGCCAGTGATGTACTGCGTGGGGCAGCCACGGGCCCGTTCGCGAACGACTTCGTCATAGCGGAACTGCTCGTCTGTGGTGAGTTTGCGTTCGGGATGGGCGTAAAAATAAGCTCGCTCGCGGTTGAGAACAAACAACAGCAACAGCTCCGCGTTGAGCCTTGGAGAAGGCACGTCATTCTCAATGAAGAGCTGATACGCGGAATCAACCGCCTGCTTGAGCTGCATGTGCGGAAGAATTTACCGCAAAGAACCCCAAGGACGCAAAATTGGAGGCTCCTGCCACACAGGCAGATTGCGATAAAGAAAAATGTAGCAGCCTTCGCTACTTGAAGGTCCTCATCATCCGGGCACTTCAGCCTGATCTCAGCAGCAAAAACAAAGCCCCTCACGCTGTGTGAAGGGCTTTGCAAAAATAACGATAATAAGTGCTTCTATTCCTTTTGCGTCTGCTGCGCCAGCTTGACTCTGGTGCTTTCCAGCTTCTTGGTCACGCGGGTCACGTCTTGCTGATCGACATCGGCCGGGACTGATTTGCTCCACTCATCCAGAGCATGCTCCCAGTGGGCGGCGGCCAGTTTAAACCGGTTGGTGCGGGCATAAAGCTCGCCCAGATGGTCCTGAATCGTCGGGTCATTCGGGCTTTTGTCAGCAGCGCGACGCAGGTTCTCTTCCGCCTGATCATAATTGCCAAGCTTGAAGTAAACCCATCCCAGAGAATCAAGGTACGCGCCATTCTGGGGATCGTAGTCCAGCGCTTTCTTCACCAGGTTCAGCGCCTCTTCCAAATGGCTGTTGCGGTCGGCCAGCATGTAGCCCAGATAATTCAACGCCATGCTGTTGCTGGGGTTCTGCTGCAGTACCTGGCGGAATGACTGCTCTGCCAGATCATACTTTTTTTGCCGTTCGTAAATAGAGCCTTGCAGGAAGCGAATGTACTCCTTCTCTTCCGGATGGACAGCCAGCTTTTCCGCCTGCGCCAGCGCGTCTTCTGAATCTTTCCAGCGCTTCAACCGCATATAGATCTGCGAAAGCATGATATAGCTGTCGCGGTCGTCAGGGCCGCCTTTCAGCACAGACTTGGCAAGCTGTACGCTTTCATCCGCTTTGCCCGAATCCGCCAATTGTTGCGCCAGCGTAAGTTTCAGACCCTTGTCATTGGGCAGCTTCTTTACTGCTTCATGCGCGGTGCGCGTGGCATCAGTCCACTGCTTTTGGTCACGATACGAGTCAATTACGTCCTGATAACCGCGTGCTGCCTCATCTCCGCCCAGATCAATGATCTTGCGGAACGTTTCCATGGAGAGCATAGGCCGGCCGGCTTCTCGATAGATATTTCCCAAGCGCTCCAGGAACAGCGCGCGATTGCTTTTATCACCTGCGCGCGCATCTGAAGGAAGCGGCCTTTCCACCAGCTTTTGCAGGACAGCGGCGGCATCCTCATATTTCCCTTGAGCTTCCAGCACCAGCGCTTCGTTGTAAGGAATCTCCAAGGAATCCTGTACCAGGGCTTCTGCCTTCTTCAGGTTCTCCATGGCCAGGTCAAACTTGCCTTGGCGACGGTAAATCTCTGCCACGCGCAATGCAGCGGTAGCATCCTGCGGGTCGGCATCCTGAATGGTCCGGTACTCATCCAGCGCCGCTTCAATCTGATTGTCATTGGATAAATTCTGGGCCAGGCCGCGCATGGCATCCAGGTTTTCCTTGTCCATGGTGAGCGCCTGCCGGAAAGCGGCAATGGCGTTCTTGTAATCTTTTTGTTGTTCGTAGGTGCTTCCCAGAGCGGCATAAATCTTAGCTGACCGCTTGCCTTCAGGAATGGCCTTCAACAGGTCGGCGGCTTTATTATTGGCGCCCTCGTCGTTATAGAGGTAAGCCAAATTGGTAATGGCCTCTTCAGAATTTGGATCAAGGCTCACTGCAGTCTTGAATTCACTCTCCGCTTTAATCGGGTCCTTATTTAAAAAGTACAAGCGGCCCAGCAGCAAATGATTGTCCGCGTTCTTAGGATCGATTTTTGCCATCGCTTCATATTGCTCAATGGCAAGCGTTAGAACTTCGTGCGATTGTGTTCCCGGCTGCAAGTCGCCAAGCGAGCGCAGATAAATCCTGCCCAGCAGTTTGTGTGCTTCCAGATTGTTCGGATCGCGCTTGATGATGTCCTGTGCTTCCAGCACCGCGTCACGTATGCGTCCGGTCTTGGCGTAAAGCTCCGCCAGTGAAGCGTTCAGATATTCTGAAGAAGGATCATTCTCAATCGCGAGACGGTATTCTTCAATGGCTTTGGTCGCATATTCGGAGCGCCCATACATCGCCATCATTTCTTCATACATGTGGGCCAATGAGTAATGGTAGTAAGCCGCGGCCTGATCCGGCTTCTTTACTTCTTTAGGCTGGCTTGGCGTTGCATCTTTGGCTGAATCCTTCGCAGGCGCCTTCTGGGCTGGAGTTTCTTTCTGCGAAGGCGCATTGGGGGTCTTTGGTGTGCCCTGCTGGGCAAAAAGATTCGCGGTTATAAGCAGGAGCAGTCCGGGCAGAAGAGTGCGTATTTTAATGAAAGTCATAGAACGAACCGAATTACCTTTGTTATTGGATGCAGAGCCGCCAATTCCGGTAGCAGCTATTCATCATTACTAATTCTAGACCTTAGTTCCGCACTTTTTGCAGCAGATTACAATTCTTGACTAGTGACGGAAGTGACGCACGCCTGTAAGCACCATTGCCAGCCCCAGGCGGTTCGCCGTGTCAATCACTTCCTGATCTCGCATGGAGCCGCCTGGCTGAATAATGGCCGTGGCGCCCGCTTTGGCGATCTCTTCCACGCCGTCCGGAAACGGGAAAAAGGCGTCTGATGCTGCCACAGTGCCCTTCAAAGGTAAGATCGCTTTCATGGCCCCAATCTTGCAGGAATCCACGCGCGACATCTGCCCCGCGCCTACGCCCACGGTTTGCCCTTCACGGGCATAAACAATAGCGTTTGATTTCACATGCTTGCAGACCTTCCAGGCAAACAGCATGGCCCGCATCTCTTCCGCCGTTGGCTGGCGTGTGCTCACGATTTTTAGGTCCACGTCCGTCAGCGGACGAATATCGGCATCCTGCACCAGCATGCCTCCAGAAACCTGCTTCATGGCAAATTTCTGCGTACTCTGCTTAACTTCCACCAGGCGAAGATTTTTCTTGGCTGCGAACTTTTCCCGTGCTTCAGGTGAGTAGCTGGGCGCGGCGATCGCCTCCACAAAAAGTTTGGCAATCTCTTCCGCCGCCGCGCCGTCCATCACCCGGTTCACGCCGATCACCCCACCAAAGGCAGAAACCGGATCAGTTTCCTTGGCGTGCATGTATGCTTCCAGCAACGTCTTGCCGGTGGAACAGCCGCTCGGGTTCGTATGCTTGATGATGGCGCACGCCGTTTCTTCAAATTCCTGCGCCAGGTCCCACGCCGCCTGTAAATCCACGATGTTGTTAAAGGAGAGTTCCTTGCCTTGAAGCTGTTTGCCATTGGCAACGCCCGCGCCCGAACCATCGGAATACATGGCTGCTCTCTGGTGAGGATTCTCGCCGTAACGCAGGTCCATAGCTTTGTTGAGTGAAAAGCGCAAAACTGCCGGAAAATCACTGCCAGCTTGCGGAAGCTGAAATTCTTTGCCGTGGCCGTCCAGTGATGTAGAAGCCAGCGTGGCTGCAATCGCACTGTCATACGCGGCAGTTGTAGCAAAAGCTTTTTGTGCCAAACGCCAGCGCGTCGCCAGTCCCAGTTCACCGCCGGAACCAGCCATCTCCTGCGCGATTGCAGCATAGTCGTCCGGCGATGTAACAATCGCTACATCACGAAAATTTTTGGCTGCTGACCGCACCATTGAAGGGCCGCCAATATCGATGTTCTCAATCACCTCGTCAAAATGCACGCCGGGCTTGGATGCTGTTTTCTCAAATGCGTAAAGGTTGACTACCACCATGTCAATGGGCTGTATGCCGTGCTCACGCGTCGAAGCCACGTGCGCTTCATTGCCGCGAATATGCAGGATTCCGCCGTGTACCTTGGGATGAAGCGTCTTTACACGCCCATCCAACATTTCAGGAAAGCCGGTCAGGTCTGAGATATCTCTGACGGCAATGCCGGCCTCGCGCAGTTGCTTGGCTGTTCCCCCTGTAGAAATCAATTCCACTTTCAGGGCTGCCAGTTGCCGGGCAAAATCGATCAGACCAGTTTTGTCTGTAACGCTCAGGATTGCACGCTGAATTTTGGGCACTTTTGTTGTTCCTCGGAAGGCGGTAAGGGTTAAGGAATAAGGTATCACGCGCTTTCATAACCGTGCGAGTAGCAAGCACCTTGGCTCTCGACAGAAGCAGAAAGGCCACCCGGGAGTGGCCTTTCTTTTTCCTCTAATGGAGCAATGCAATTGGCTATCTTCGCTCTTTCGGCATAGGCGGCCAGTTCTTTGGATTGCCCTGGAACATTGCCTTCGCCATTTCATGCCTTCCCGGGCCGTTCCCATCCGCAACGGCAAAGCGCGCAGGATGCTCCGGAGATCCTGACCACATCGTCACACCGGCATAGGCTCCATCTTTCCGCAGAATGTAAAAATGCATGCTTATGTAAGCCAGCTTTGCCATGTCATTGTTGTAAATGTGGGCAATGCGCTTGAGCGTATCCATGCCGGCCTCTTCTGGTGACATGCCATGGCGCATGTTCTCCACAATGGTATGCGCCCCCACCACTTTTATGTTCTCCTCGCCATTGCCGGTTGCGCCTGCTGCGCCCACGTCCTGGTCGCAATAACATCCCGCGCCGATAATTGGAGAATCGCCGCAACGCCCCGCAAGTTTCCAGGCGAGCCCGCTTGTGGTAGTCACGCTGGACATCTCGCCTTTTTCGTTCAATGCGGAACAGTTAATAGTGCCTGTCGGCGGGTTCAGCACTTTTTGGATTGCATCGAGCCGCCGGTCTTCAGCAATGCCAATCTCTGCTGCCAGCGCATAGAGCCGCTTGATTGGCTGCGGCTGGTCTTCGAGCGAGCCGGTCTCAAGATTCGGTGGAATTTTAAAGTTTGGATCGGCAAAGCCCGGTCCCCACCAGTCCAGGTCAGAGTGGAACTCCTTCCACAACTGCCAGATCTTGCGCGAATGTTCAGTCAGCAAATTCTCTTTCGGAAAGCCCATCAGCTCGCCAAAACGGGTAGCGCCCTGCCCTACCAGCATTACGTGGCCCGTATGCTCCATCACTGTCCGCGCCAAAGCCGCGACATTTTTGATATCGCGCACCGCGCCTACAGAGCCGGCCCGCCGAGTGGGACCATGCATGCAGCAGGCGTCCAGTTCCACCACGCAATCTTCATTCGGCAGCCCGCCCAATCCAACACTATCGTCTTCAGGATCATTCTCTGGGCCGGAAACCGTGGTAATGGCGGCTTCCAGCGTATCTGCGCCTGCTGCCAGCTTCTTGTAGCCTGCCTCAATGTGGTTTCCCCGAGGCGTAATCCCATTTGCCGCCGAAATCATGATGTTTCTGACTGGCGATGTGCGCGGCACCTTCAGGTTGTCTTTATTTTGCGATTGCGGGTTTTGCGAATTTGGGTCAGCGCTCTTGCCTGTCTGGCCTGCGGCCATGGCGGCTGACGTGACGGCAAGTCCGGAAAGAAAATCTCTGCGTTTCATGGAACCTCACTTTCCCCGTGATGAAGGAAACGCAGAAGGATATCAGAAGCAGTTGCTCTGCGACTAGCTGGCGATCCCGATTGGTAGTGGATTAGTTTGGATTTGTGAGAAATCAATCTCGACGGACGTCAGCGAACACGCGTACTCTTCAGCATGTGAGCAGGCTACAGAAACTTGTGTTTCCTTATTTCAGCAGAAATTTTGGATAAAAGCCGCTTATGCTGCCAGGCGTTCAGTCAGGAAGGCCATCGCATCCCGTAATGCCTGATCTCCGTCGCGGCCGGTGGCAAATGGCGGATCAGGCATTCGGGTCCACGTGTCATTTTTCTGGATGGAGATGGAAACATAATACGGAATGTCTGGATTGGTATAAGAATGCCACAGCTCCAGTTTATAAAGCTCTTCCTGAATGATGACTAGGCCAGAGCGTACTAACTCCCATGCTTCAGAGATAGCCGGAAAGAGACGAAAATCTTCAAAAGCGTTGTTATTGGACATATGCACTCACACTTTTTGAGCGGACTATCAAGTGGCATCAGGAAGCTTATTGCTCTCTGGCTCGCGTGGCAACACAACTAAACCGCCATCTTCTCTGCTGTATTCTGGTCGGCGCGGAAACGCAGCAGGGCTCCGACTCGTCCGGCCTTTTCCAGGTCGGGATCGCCGTCCATGAACTGTATGTCTGCGCCATTTCGCAGGGCCAGATCGACTAGAGCGTCGGAGACATCGCTCAATTCGCGCATATCATGGGCGCATAACGCACATTTTTTAACCATGCGCGTATCAAGATGGCGGCAGTTGGTGCATTCCACGGCTTCCGCTTTAAAGTCATGGCCGACCACTAGCGTCTGGACTTCCTGGCGCTCTAGCGCATTCAGAACGTGATGCAGGCCAACTGCGCCTCGCGCGTTACGCTGCGCCTCGCCAAGGACCTCGCGCACAAGCGCCTGCTTTTCTCCGAGCATGGTTTCATTCAGTATGCGTTCCGCCTGTTCCCTCACCTCTTCGCCTGATGCCACCATGGGATCGACGTGAATCCTGCCGCGCAATATCTGTTTTAAGCTGCTGTGTAGATGCGGCTCCAGATCCGGCCATGCTTCGTCATGGCAGCCTATCAGCAGCACATCAAACTTTTCCCGGTTCCAGAGAAGAAGCAGTGACTCCGCGAACATCTTGTAATGCTGCATCACGATATTTTCCACATGGCGTTCGCGATGGCCCGCTTCATAGCCCTGAAAGCCGTCACTGCGCGGCGCGCGAAGTGAGGGTCCAAACTCGAGATCGGGCTTTTGCGTGATCTCACTTTCCTGCAATTCAAAAATTCTCGCCTTCTTGCGATCGACCAGGGCAATGCACGTCCGCGGCAGCCCGGAATAAGCTTCTACCAGCGGACGCAGATGAAAGCGCGAATTCACTGTGATTTGTGAATGGTCCACGCGCGGTGGTATGTCCTGCTCTCGCCAGATGCCGTGCTCGCTGCAAGCAAAAATGGCCTTGCCGCGTGAATGATTTCCGTGCAGTTCTTCAGCTATCTGCAGTATCTTTGCCAGGTCTTCCCGCAACTCCGTATGGTTGCCGTTGCGCTCGGCTTTGCGCAGAGTCTCTCGTACCAGGTCTTTGACCAGGATGTTTTCTTCACGATGCGACTTGTTTTGCGGCGTTTGCGGCTGAAAATAAAAACTGATGGCGCATCCCGCCGTAGCCTCAAATTGCGCAAGCTGGCGAATTTCTTCACGCGTAATCATTTGCAGGATCTCCTATGAATGCTTTTGAATTACGCAACCCGGGAATGATGGAGCAGGCTTTTCCGGAGCTGGTTCTGCGCGGGCAATTTCTGCTGAATGTGGGTGCGCGCCTGATGGATCGATTCACGCACTTGTTCCGCGGGGCGGCCGGCGAGCCGCGATATTTCGTCCACCGTAAATCCTTCGAGCGTAAAAAGCACAAAAGCCTCGCGGTCCTGCGCGTGTACTCCGCGTAGCACCATATCCAACTGGGCCACCATCTCATCACTGGCAAATATCTCCTCCGGGGTTCGCATGCTTTCATCCCGAATCACGCTCTCTCCCGCCAGGCTCTCATCGGGTTGGTGATACTGCAGGATGTTTTCATCGCTTCCAGTCACGTTTTGCATGCCGGCCGGTTCATCCAGTGAGATGTTGCCGGTATCGGAATTGGCTTGGATGAGCCGGCGAATGGCCTGGACTGCAAGGCGATGGAACCAACTCTCGGGCGAAAGCAATTGCGTTTTACCGTTCTCGTGGGAAAGCGCGCTCACGATTACTTCATCAATCACTTCTTCCCGCGTAATCTGGTCTTCGCGGATGTGTTCGGCTTCCACCTGAAAGCGGATCTCCTGATCGACAAACTCCTCCAGCTTGCGCAGGTTACCGCCCAGCCACATTTCAACGTCGGCCACGGCAGCGCTGTCGGTCTTGACCTCACCTGCCGGCATTTGCGCTGTCTGCGCGCGCAACGTTGGCGTATGTTTTCCGTTCCCGGTCGGATTTGGCGCGCTTTGCTCAGGCATCGGCATCTGCGTGAGACGCTCACGACCGGCGCGCCGCAATGATTTCCGTGTCCAATGGCCTCGCAGCAGCTCTTTGTGTTTTGTGACTTGCGATATCAGGTCGGCAAAGGCGGATTTCACCGCTGCCAGCGCATTCTCGCCGGAGCGTTGCGCCGATACTTGCCCTGACGGGAGACGCAGATTCAGTGTCGCGCAGGCGCTGTGGTTATTTTCCTGGTCAATACCGGCATGGAAGTGGACCAGATCAGGCTTGAACACCTGGAGGCGGCGCTCCAGCTTTTCCAGTTGATAATGAAATTCCCGCTCGACTTCGGGTGTCTTGCCTGCCTTGTAACTGATGTGAACGTTCATGTGTGCCTCGGCTGGGGAGAAACCCCTTACAGAAGGTCCGCAGGCCCTCATTCATCGCAAATTTTACACCTGTAAATGAGACGCTATGCAAACTTTGTATGTTGCATAAGAAAAAGTTTTGAAATGTAAATGTATTTCTTGCATTACAGGTAAGTTTGTGAGCGGAGCTGTTCAGAAGTATGCTGCCGTAGCATCGCGATCTGATCTTTGCCGCGGATTAGAATCTGTTGATCAAGCAGAAGAATGGTGGTCAGAGCCGGTTGATCATGGAAGCTACATAGCCCGCCCCAAAACCGTTGTCGATGTTAACCACGCTCACGTTTGACGCGCATGAGTTCAGCATGCCCAGCAGCGCAGCCAAGCCGTTGAAAGAAGCGCCATAACCTATGCTCGTTGGCACAGCTATGACTGGCACGCGGGCCAGCCCTCCCACAACGCTGGGTAACGCGCCCTCCATTCCCGCGCACACAATGATGACTCTGGCTTTATCGAATACTTCCTTGCTCGCCAGCAGCCGGTGGATGCCCGCTACGCCCACGTCATACAAATGTGCGACTTCATTGCCCATGATTTCCGCAGTAACCAGCGCTTCTTCTGCCACAGGGATATCGCTGGTCCCCGCCGAAATAACAACGATTATCCCTTTGCCGTACGTTTCGGAATCCTGTTGCAGGGTGATTGCTTTTGCTTCTTCGCGGTATTCAGCTTTTTTAATAAGTTTTTTCACCGCCCGAAAATGTTCCGTCGTAGCCTTGGTAGCGAGTACATTGCCGCCCTGCGCCGCCATGCTTTTGAAAATCTTCGCTACCTGCAAAGGCGTTTTGCCCTGCGCAAAAATCACTTCCGGCATCCCCGACCGCACGCGCCGGTGATGGTCAACCTTGGCAAAACCCAGGTCTTCAAAGGGCATGTGCCGCAGACGCGCGACTGCGTCGTCCGGTGAGACTTTGCCGCTTCGCACTTCCTGAAGCAATTTGCGGAGAGATTGGGAATCCATGGTCGAGAGTTCAGGTTACACCAAAAATCGAATCCACCACGGAGGCACAGAGACACGGGGAAAATTGAAACGAAAAGAAATGGAATTTTATGTAAACGTGAACAGGAAGGAATTGCAGAGAAGGTACATTCCTGATGTGCATATCCCCCGGTGCGACTTCCCGGAAATTCTCCGTGCCTCTGTGCCTCCGTGGTGGGTTCTTCTCAGTTAAACAGCTTTCCCTGCTCCGGATTTACCTTTCGCGCCAGCTCAAAGTATGTCTTTTTAGCCACACCGGGTAGATGGATTTTGCGGAAAAAGAGTGAACGCAGATAGCGCGTGCTGAGTGAGCCGGCAAGATAAGCTTCATGCATTTCCGCTCCCAGCATCGCTCCCAGGTGACGGACCAGAAATTCACGTTTATTTCCATCGGAAGCGATGCCCGTGGCAATCACTCGCGGCAACTCAGCGCGCAGACGCGCATGTCCCTCTTCTTCCTTGTGCAGGACAAGAAATTCAGCCATCTTCCGGTGCTCGAGCGGGGTGAAAGCTGCTTCCTCTTTCGTTCCACTCGGCCGTGGGCTGCGGGAACAAAAATCGTCATTGCGGCTTGCGGGATAATGCGGCAGCAGCACTTGAGCACCAAAGGTGATAAAGGCGCGATCAATCACGTCAAAATAAAACTGGTCTTGGTGAGAGCTGCCGGCCCACGGACCACTGGAGCATCCCGCTCCACGGCATTCGTACTGTACAAAGCGCACAGCTTCTTCTGCGGCGTTAGCAATTTGGAAGCGCCTGATCAGCAGCAGATTGTGTTTCGCTGAATAAACGCAGCCCTGCTGCCGCAACTTCTTGAGCACTGGCCTTCTTTCCGCAACTGGGATAGCCTTACGCGCCAGCAGGCTTTCAAATTCTTTGAGCCCGATGCGGGCATGGACCTGGGGATAGTTTTCCGCCAGCGCGCTGGCATGGCTCCCTGTCGATGGGGAAAATTGCTCCAGCCCCATCGAACGCATAAATGTATCTACCAGGTTGTAAAAAGTCGGCGCCAGATCAGGCTGGCTGGGCTCTGTCCGCCATTTTTCAATGTAAATGCGATAGCTTTCGTACTTTTCCAGCGGCGTAGAATTAAACGCACAGAGGACATCATCACTGACCTGCACTCCGTGAATGCTGTCACTCAGTTCGCCTGCCGCCTTCCAGTAAAGCTCGTCATGGTTCTGAAGGATGGTCAGCACACGATCACGCGGGCGCAGCAAACGCAGCCAGTGCGGCAGATGGTTGGGCGCTAGGTGGGCCTCGCCAAAAAGAGTAACCACCTGGGCCTTCGGATGGGCCCGCCGAATCTGCGCAATCTGTGACGCAGCGTGGCGGTCCCGCGCCGCAATCTTGCGCATGTTGCCCCGCGGCTTCAAATCGATGCCATAAACAGGGCAGCCAATCTTTCTGGCCTGGCGCAGCAAATGCGCAAACGGCTCCCAGTCATAGCCCCATTCTTCGTCGTAGCGAAGACCTGAGCGCAGTTCATTTTCACTGATTTCGCCGTGCAGCCATTCGTCAATCACGTATTGATCACGGCTGAAGGACATCTCCAGCGCGAGCACAACCGGGCGTCCGCTCTGCGCGATCTGGGCGACTAGTGAAGCGGCGAAATCCTGCGATGCAGCGAGCGCATGATAGTCTCCGACTAATATTACGTCTGCTGTAGCGTACTGCTCTCTGAATTCTGCGTCCGTGAGCGCGCGACGATAATCGCGGAAGGCTTCACTGAAATCACGTACATATTTCAGGCGCCCATGCGGATCGGTAGCGCTGATCTCGCGCTTTACCTGCAGCAGCCCAAGTTGCTGTGCCGCTGTAGTGCGCCGCGCCCGAATTGAGAAACCACTGCCCATGAAGAACCCGGCTTGTCTGAAGCGCAGGCGCCTCCCTATCATCAGTTACTATTAGTCTGTAACTTTAAGCTGTAATCCAGACCTTACACCCTTAGATGCCGAATCCGTTACATCCGACAGCCCATGTACTCACGGTGGCAGCCACTGGAGCTAGTGGCGCGCTGTTTACGCGAGAGTTGCTGCTCACCGCGGAACGTGACGAACGTGTGAGACAAATAAATTTCATCGCCTCAGACAACGCTTTACGCGTCTTTGCCGAGGAACTGGTCATCAAGGGGCGCAACAACCTGATTCAGCAACTTATCGGCAGGGCTTCAGAAAAAATCCAGACGCAAAATAATGAGGATATCGGCGCCAATGTAGCCAGCGGCTCTTATCCAACTCACGCCATGATTGTGATTCCATGCAGCATGGGAACTCTGGCCAGAGTTGCTCATGGCTTGGCAGGGAACCTGATTGATCGCGCCGCCGATGTTTGCCTGAAGGAACAGCGTCCACTGGTGCTCTGCACGCGTGAGACTCCGCTAAATCGCGTTCATATCCGCAACATGGACTGGGCAGCCGAAGCCGGCGCAACCATCTATCCGCTCATCCCAACTTTTTACAACCAGCCCAAGAGCTTTGGCGAGATGGCGCACCAGTTTGCATGCCGTGTGCTGCAATTTGTGGGCTTGGAGCAGCAGGACGCGTACCACTGGGGAGCAGAAGATCTACGACTGAGTCATGGAGACACGAAAAAAAAATAAAACTTGAGCCGCGAATGCACGCAAATATTCGCGAATTCAACTTGCATTTGAATTCGCCTTTAAAATTGAAGTTATTCGCGTTGATTCGCGGCCTGCAAGGCTTTTCTGATTACAGCTAAAGCCGGCTTTTCCAATTTATACTGCGCCAGTTCACGTTTTTTTGCCCAGCGCACCCCCTCAGCGTCGCCTCCAGCCCGCAGCTTGCCCCTTTCGGCCGTACAGAGAAAGTCGATCAACACATAGTGATATTGCGGCGCACCTTTTTTTCCAGGGATGATTCGGTCCAGCACTTCCAGCACCTCGCCAGCCTTTACGATCAATCCGGTTTCTTCCCGGGCTTCCCGTTCAGCGGCAGCGCGCAGGGTCTCTCCTAGTTCAACCACGCCTCCGGGCAGTGACCATTCGCCCAGTAGCGGAGGATTGCCGCGCTTCACCAAAAGCACGCGGTTTAGATGAATGATGACGGCGCCTACGCCGACAATAGGGCGATCAGGATACTCGCGGCGCATTGTCTTCATGGCAGCGAGAAGAAACCGCGCGGCTGGACATCCACAAACTTCCAGCCTGCACCGGAAGAGGCAGCAACAAAGCTCAGGCGCTCATTCCTCCGCAGCGTTGCCGATCCGTTGCTGGGCTGCGTTTCCATCTCGGCATCCACGGCAAGGGTGGCCTTGTCGCCTTCCATGGCTGTCTCTGCCAGATTGAGGTGAGCACGGATCGACTCGGTCTGAGAAAAAAAAGATTCAATCTGCTGCCTGAAGAGCGTGCCGTCCTTCATCCTGCCAAAATCGAAAAGCGCAAGAAATTGCTTTTGGCTGTGTCCCTGTAATGCTTCACTAAGCTGCGATAGCAGGCGGGAAGCGGTGCGATCATCAAAGGCATTTTGCTGCGGCGGCTTTTGGGCAGCATGTCCTTGGATCGGCGCAAAGGAGAAAGCCAACGTAAGCACCATGAACCCCAAGCCGGACATGCTCGCCACCTTGTGCCATCCCAGGTATTTGCGGATCTCCTGATGCCGGTGGGCTGCTTTTGCTTCCCGTCTGCCAGACCAGATAATTTTCACCATGGAAATTTACAACCCCAAACGCACTTGTTCAAGTTCCGAAAGACCGAAGGAAAGCCTTTAGATCTAGCGCTGGACACCCAAGTCGCTTTCTTGCTTCTGGGAGCCCAGGCAATGCCGATCTCCTTGCCCTCGCTTTTCCGCATCTTCTATGATGGGAGAAGGAATTCTCTATGGCAGATCATGTGAACAAGAAGAAAGACCAAAGCGGCATTGCGGAAAGCCCGATTGCCGAGGTCTTTGAAGGCCGCCACCCCGCGGAATCGGAAAAGCGCTGGGCTGAAACCACGCTGGCCAAAACACTGGAAAAAGCTCCGGAAAAGCCCATTGGAGCGCCCACAGGCGTGAATCTGGATGAAAGCGGCCACGCGCAGTTCACCACCATCAGCGGCGTTCCCATCCGCCGGCTTTATACCCAGGCAGATCTGCCGGAGGACTGGAATTACGAAAAATATCTGGGCTATCCCGGGCAAGCGCCATATACACGCGGCATCCATTCCAGCGGCTATCGGGGCCGGCTCTGGACCATGCGCCAGTTTTCCGGTTTTGCCTCACCAGAAGAAACCAATGAGCGCTACAAATACCTGATGGCCAGCGGCGGAGGCGGTCTCTCTGTCGCATTCGACCTGCCGACGCTGATGGGCTATGACTCCGACCATGCGGCAAGCGAAGGCGAAGTCGGCAAATGCGGCGTGGCCATTGATTCGCTGGAAGACATGGAGATTCTGTTTAACGGTATTGATCTGGAAAAGACTACGGTTTCCATGACCATCAACTCGCCAGCGTCTGTGCTGTGGGCCATGTATCTGGTGGTGGCGGAAAAGCAAGGCGCGGACTGGAAGAAAATCTCCGGCACCATTCAGAATGACATTCTTAAAGAATACATTGCGCAGAAGGAATACATTTATCCTCCCGCCCCTTCCATGCGTCTGGTGATCGATACCTTTGAGTTCGGTGCGAAGTTCACTCCCAAATTCAATTCAATCTCCATCAGCGGCTACCACATCCGCGAAGCTGGTTCCACGGCGCTGCAAGAGCTGGCATTCACGATTTATGACGGCGTGGAATACGTGGAGTGGGCCCGGCGGCGCGGCCTGGATGTGGACGACTTTGGCCCTCGCCTGAGCTATTTCTTCAATTCCCACAGCGACTTCTTTGAGGAAATTGCCAAATTCCGTGCAGCGCGCAAAATCTGGTATCGCTTGATGAAAGACCGCTTCGGCGCCAAGCAGGAGCGCACGTGGCTGATGCGCTTCCACACGCAGACCGCCGGAGTGTCGCTGACAGCGCAGCAGCCGCTGAACAATATCGCCCGCGTGGCCCTGCAAGGTTTGGCGGCAGTGCTGGGCGGAACCCAGTCTTTGCATACTGATTCATACGACGAAGCGCTGGCTCTCCCCACGCAGGAAGCGGCGCGCATTGCGCTGCGCACCCAGCAGATCATCGCTTATGAATCCGGCGTTGCGCAGACCGTTGATCCTTTGGCCGGTTCTTACTTTCTGGAAAAGCTCACGCTCGACATGGAAAAAGGCGCGTTCGATTACTTTGAACGGCTCGACGCCATGGGCGGCATGGTGAAGGCAATTGAGAACGGCTTCCCCCAGAAGGAAATCGCCGAGGCCTCATACCAATATCAGCGCGCTGTGGAAGCCAAGGAAAAGATTGTTGTCGGCGTGAATGATTTCACCATCCAGGAAACCCAACCGGAAACGCTCTACATTGACGAGTCCGTGGCGCAGCACCAGACGGCGAAGCTGAAAGCTTTACGCGCGCGTCGCAGCAGCGATGAAGTCACCCGCACGCTTGAAGCCTTGAAGCGCGCGGCTGCGCAAGAACCGGTAGTCCGCAATGACGGCCACATAAGCGACGCGAACACCATGCCTTTCATCATCGACTGTGTGCGGGCATATTGCACGGTCGGCGAAATCTGCCAGGCCCTGAAAGAAGTCTATGGCACGTATGAAGAAGTAAGCATTACTTAGAATAGCCCAGATCGCCCCTGCCGGCGCCGAGATCCAATGGTGTGCTCTGCATCATCTTTAGCGACTATGGTCTCGTTTTGGCGACTTCATGTTGTTTTACCTCATTAAGCTGACTAACGTGCATCAACTGAAAACGCCATGGATGAAGGCTGGGCTAACACCGCCACCGGGTTCGGAGACACTGCTTTGAGCGTACCATCCGGATTGATTGAAAATGCAAAGACTGCTCCGGGCGCCGGTGAGTTGGCTGTGATGTACAAGAATTGGCCCGAGGGTTCCACGTAAACGCCGGTAAGGCCGGTAGGGGCAATTCCGGGCGGTAGCGGGATGGATGTAAGAGCACCTATCGGACTAACCGCGAAGGCACTAAGGCCGTTCGCGCCGGCTGCATAAATGTAGCGCCCGGAGAATTCTGTAGCTATGCCGGATGCCGGACCGGAGAGAGAAGTGCTGGAAACCTGGGCCAAATGGCCGCCACTGAAGTAGTCAATGGCGAAAACGCGCAAAGTTTGATCGTTGCAAAGAACGTATAGAAAGGCTTCATTCGGATCAACGGCAAGAGCAAGCGGCTTTGCTCCCACTGGGAATGGAGAACCGTCCGTAAACGGCAAAACAAGATTGCCCTTAGCCTCATTCAGTTCTGGAGTCTGACCAAAATATTCATAGGCTGAGATCGAATTAGCCCCCTGATTGGCGACGAACAAAAAGCGCCCAAAAGGATCGATCACAGCAGGACCCGCACCGGCGCCTGCTGCGAAGCTCGAGACCATGACGCCATTACTCAGGTAAATGAGCAAACTCCAGTCGGGACCGAATTTGCCGTACGTGGACACAGTCCCGTTTGCAGCATCGGTTTCAAATGCCCAGGGGCCGGAAAAATCTGTAGCCACGCCACCAGCCGTGGCAGCAATCCCGAAGTTAACACCTAAACCGGGAGAGCCCGTACTGGCAGATAACGGAAATGCCGTTAGGTTTGGACTTGGTGCGGAAGAGGCAACCAGCAAATCACCCCCCAGGGGAGCTAAGGCGAGGGAAAAAGGGCCAAGTTGTGTAGCAACACTAAGAGGTGTTCCTAGTGTGCCATCAGACCGTATAGCATAGGCTGAAAGTTTGTTGTCGCCGCTCGAACTGATATAGGCAAATTGGGGCGTGTACTTCACTGCGGCGGTTCCACCCGAAAAAGCCATGGTAAAGCCCTGGTTGGATTGAACTCCAAACTTGCGAGAAAATCTGGCAATTCCATCCGCTCCAATGGCGAAAACAGAAATAATGGGTCCCGTCGATCCCAGATAGATAAACTGGCCAGAAGGATCTATATTTAGCTCGAACGTAGAACCTGAAGACGGAGTGCTCCCCAGGTGCGTCAATGTGCCATTGGCGGCTACTGCGAAAGTCTCCACAGATGCGCTATTTGGGTTGAATGCCGCATCCTCAGAACAGGCTGTATAGGCGAATTCTCCGTCAGGGCTGAAGCGCACCGTAGCAGGATTCACGCAGGTTGCAATGGATCCCACGCTTGTTAATTGCCCGGTAGTTCGGTTCACTGAGTACACATCAATACTGGTGGCGCCCGCGTTTGCCATATACAAGAAATTTCCGGAAGGATGGAAAGAGAAATTCCCCAGAGTGTTGGGAAGGACAAACGGTGTTCCGGGAATTGGAGTCAACGCTCCAGTTGCTGGATCAATCGTGAAACCAATTGCTGCTCCGGAAGTGAGATTATCCGTAAACAACCCAACAAACAAAAAACTGCCCAGCGGATCGACGGCAACACGGGTGGGAGCTCCGGGCAACGTAGTGGTAGCCAGAAGAGTCAGCGCGCCGGTTGTTGTATCGCGAGAAAAACTCAGGAGTTGTGTTGAGTTATTGATGCTACTACCACTGGCGAAACCGAATTTGCCGGTGCGCTCAAATTCAATGCAATCCATTGCGTTGGGAAACGGGAAAGGGCTTCCGACTAGTGGCGTTAACGTGCCCGTAGCCTGGTCAATGTTGTAGATCTGAGCCTCCCCAGTCAAAGCGACGCTATCAACTCTCGAACCAACATAAAGAAACTGACCTGAAGGATCAGTTGTTTGGCATGGCAGCACCGCAGAGCCATTGGCATTGGTAGCTAAGTAGCCTGCCATCCGCATCTGACCTGTAGCGGGATCGATGGTTGCTTTGGAAAGAATCCTTGGTCCGTCAGAAGATGTATAAAGGAATCGAGGTACTGCCGTTACGCTAAAGTTTGTGGTCGCTGAAAATGTTCCATTCGTGGCGGCAATCTTCGTGTATCCAAAATGCAAAGCGATGATATTGCCGCTGGCATCAATGGTTGCGGTAAATGGATTTGTATTGCTCCACGTAACCAGGCTGGATATATCCTGAGTTGTTTTGTCAGTGAAGCTGAGCAGGGCAGAAAGCTTGGCCGAAGTGCTTGCGCCAAGGACCACAGAAGCTTTGCCTGATAAGCTCAATCCAGTAGGTAAAGGGGGACTGATCGTCAACGGCGGGGCATTTGCCTTAATTGTTCCAGAAGCAGCGGAAATCGTGACACTTCCTTGCTTCAATGTAGTTACTAACCCATTACCATCTACCGTAGCCAGCGTGGGATCTGAAGTCGTCCAGGTAAGCCCTGTAAGCGGCTTAGAGCTGCCGTCAGAAAACGTCCCAGTCGCATTGAATTGCTCCAATAGCCCAGCGGCAACAGATGAGGACGGGGATGTAACAGTCATAGATTGCAGGCTTGGAGGAGGTAGTGGTGGAGATGTTAAGGTCGAACCGCCACCGCCACAGCCGGCAAGCAGAACCACAATAGAAAGTATAGTAAAACTTATATAATGGGAATGCTTAGACTGCTGCTTATAAGGCACCGATGACCTCGCCATTCTTGTTGTGAAAGTGTGATATTAGCCGGAAGAGTGTAGCATATTGGATCGCTAATCAAAAGAAATGCGCGCTTAAGCTAAGAAAATATTTATCAATATTGTAAGGCAATATACTTAATGATTCCTTTACTCCCCTTGCGCTGGACCGCAGGCATTTCAAGTGGAATGATTCCGATACACCGCCCATTGCTCCGTCCCGGCGATCTTCCCCAGCCAATCACATTCAGCCAGCAGCCCCTCCAACTCCGGATAACGATACGCTACAAATAGCTCTCTGGGATCGGCTTGCAATGATTGCCGTAGCCGTTCCAGCACTGTTGCGAGCACCGGTTCAGGAAATGGATTGAACATATAGACGACCAGAGGCCCTGCCGGAAACTGAAGATCGCGCGCGTCCATGCACAGGCTTTGGATTGGCATGGCAGGACGATGCATCGCAGCTAATTTGCTGATGTTCTGTTCTGCCACGCGGTGCCATTCCGGCATGAATTCCACTCCCAAAATCCTTTTGAATCCATAAGGGACAGCCATCACCAACACCCGGCCCTTGCCCGATCCCACATCAATAAACGTGAAATCCTGGAAATGGATCGGCAGTGCTTCCATCATTTGTTCAAATATCCACGGCTCAGAAGGGAAGTATTGATGACCAGTGATAGCAGCAATCAACTGGGGACGAAATTGAACATTGGATCGCGTAGTGTCGATCATCTGATCAAAGTCATAATCCAGGTCGCCATACTTCGCTTTGCGGCGGTCAGGCAGGAATTCGCGAACGAAACGGTACAAGGCTTCTGACATCTGTTGCACCGTTCGCCAGAGACCATAATGCTGTATGCTCTCTTGCCAATGGCGCGTAAATGCCCGGCGAAAAGTGAGCTCCGGCACAGGATGCAATTCCAGGCTGGATGTGCTTAGATTGGAGTCAGCTTCCATGAGAAAAGCCCTGAACCATCTTAAGAAATCTGATGCCATTCTGGCAGCAGTTATTGCCCGTGTAGGGCCCTGCCAACTTGCGTACCGTGAACCCACTTTTGAGGCATTGGCGCGGTCCATTGTCTTCCAGCAACTCAGCACCAAAGCTGCTCGTACAATTTATGGCCGGTTGGAAGAAGCCGCTGGCGGCAAGATCACACCGGAAGCCATTCAAAATCTCAGCGTTGGAGAAATGCGGCAGGCCGGCCTGTCCAAGCAAAAAATAGGTTATATCCGCGATTTGGCAGAACACGCTTTAAGCGGAAAGGTAGATTTTGTCCGGCTGCCAAGTATGTCCGATGAAGAAGTCATCGCCGCGCTGACTGATATTAAAGGCGTCGGCGTTTGGACAGCGCACATGTTCCTGATCTTTGCCCTTAGACGCCCTAATGTCCTGCCCGTGGGCGATCTTGGCGTGCGCATGGCAATCCAACGGGCTTACAAGAAACGCAAGCTGCCCACGCCGGCGCAAATTGAGCAGATTGCCAAAGGCTGGCATCCATATTGCAGCTATGCCGCCTGGTATATGTGGCGCAGCCTTGAGTTTCCGAAAGAGCAGACCGACTCAAAACCGAAAAAGAAAAAAGCTAAGACGCTCCAGCGACGCATGGCAAAGACGGCTTCTGAATCTCGCGTGAAATAAAAAGCTACTTTCTCCCCTTAACCTCTTCGCGATTTTTTGCCGCTTCCTTTGGATACTGCGGTTCAGTCATGCTGACCGGATCAAGTATCTCGGCAATCTCCTGTTCGCTGAGCAATTTCTTATCACGCGCAATATCGATAATTGACCGCCCGGTGGCGATTGACTCTTTCACAATCTCCGCAGCCTTGGCGTAGCCGATGTACGGATTCAGCGCAGTCGCCAGAGAAACGGTGCTCTGCGCATAAAAGGCGTTGCGTTTTTCATTAGCAGTAAGGCCCTTCACGCATTTTTCCGTGAACACGTGCAGCATATTGGTGAGAATGGAAATTGATTGCAGGACGTTATAAGCCATGGTGGGCATCATCACGTTCAGTTCAAGCTGGCCGCCTTGCACGGCCATTGCCACAGCCACATCATTGCCCACAACCTGGAATGAAACCATCGCGGCCAACTCCGGCATCACTGGATTAATTTTGCCGGGCATGATGGATGATCCCGGCTGCAAGCCGGGCAGATTCACTTCGGCAAAACCTGTGTTGGGGCCAGAAGAAATCAGCCGCAGATCATTGGCGATGCGAATGATCTCCAGCGCCAAGTTGCGCAAAGAAGATGACACCTGGGCCATGCTAGCGTTCGATTGCATGGCCCAACGCATGTCTTCCGCGGGCGTGAGCTTCTGGCCGGAAATCTTCGCCAGGTTTTCCACCGCTTTAGCACGATAGTCAGGATGCGTATTGATGCCGGTACCCACAGCCGAGCCGCCAAGCCCCAGTTCGCGCAATGAGTCCCCGGCATGGCGAATATCACTGATGGCCTTGCGAACGGCAACGCCATAAGCGGCAAATTCCTGACCCAGCCGGATTGGCACCGCATCCTGCATGTGCGTGCGCCCGGATTTCATGATGTTATGAAACTCTTTTCCTTTGGCTTCAAACGCAGCAGCCAGCGCGTCCAGCACAGGATAAAATTTTTCCAGCTCCAGCAGCGTGGCCAAGCGCATGGCCGTCGGGAAAACATCATTCGTTGATTGCCCATAATTTACGTGGTCATTGGGATGGACCGTGTATTCGCCAAGCTTGCCGCCCATTAGTTCAGTAGCGCGATTGGCAATGACCTCATTCGAATTCATGTGGAAGCTCACGCCGGCCCCGGCCTGAAATACGTCCACTACAAAAGATGCGTCCCATTTGCCGTCCACCACTTCTTTGGCAGCTTGCATGATCGCGTCGGCGCGTTTGTCATCCACCAGGCCCAGTTCTTTGTTGGCCTGCGCGGCAGCATACTTCACCATGCCAATAGCGCGAATCAAATTGGGATTGGCGCGCATGCCTGATATTGGGTAGTTCTCCACGGCACGCGCCGTCTGCACGCCGTAATAAACGTCGGCGGGAATTTCTTTGATGCCAATAGAATCTTTTTCCTGGCGAAATTGCTGGGCCATGTTTCCTCTTATAAGTACGGGATACAAGCAGCTTCAACGAGCGAAGCAAAACTCTAAATTATAACGTGATGCGAATTCCCGCGCTGCCTTACAGGCCAAGCCGCACAACTTTCCAGAGGCAGCGCCGTTGTATCATTGAAATCAGACCATGTTTGAAGGCATTCGATCTCTGCTGGGCGCCGGGCCCAAACGTTCTGAGACGGACGAAAAACTTGACGAGGCGCTAGCCGGCACAAAGGCGCTTGACCATTACTTTTTCTTTGATGATCACGATGACCTCAATCAGGCCACTCACCGTCTGCAAGAGCGCGGATGGACGATCGAATCTGTCAGCCTCAACGCGGAAATCCAGAAATGGCAGTTGCAGGCGCGACAAGCGTGGCAGGCCACCTCCGTGCAGGACCTCAAAGAACTTCAGACGGAACTCGATCTGCTGGCTGATGAACTGAACGGCGAATACGATGGCTGGCATGTCCCCGGCACAGAACATCTTTAACTTCTCAGCCATTGGCCTGCCAGCGCGGGCCGCTCTGGGCGAAATCTTTCTTCCATGCTCTCCCGCTTGCGCGCCGTAGCTTTACAATTTCGCCATGGCTGATAATAAGAATTCCAAGGCAAAGCACTGGCAGACCCAGCTCATCCATTCTGACGCCGACGTACCGGAAGGCTTTCAGTCGCTCTCGACGCCGGTCTATCGTGGCTCCACTGTCCTCTTTGATCATGTCTCTGCAGCCAGCGATCACTGGAACCAGCATGAAGTCGGCTACACCTATGGGCTTTATGGCACACCCACAACGCTTGAGCTTGCGGCGCGCGTTTGCGAACTGGAGCGCGGTTTTCGCACCATCATTACTCCCGGCGGACAGGCGGCCATCTCGCTGATCCACCTCTCGCTGCTCAAGAGCGGCGACCATGTTTTGCTGCCGGAAAGCATCTATGGCCCTAACAGAATGTTTTCCAACAGCGTGCTTCGCCGCTTCGGTGTTGAGGTCAGTTACTATCCGCCGGGTGCAGGCGCAGGAATAGACGCTGAACTGCGCTCCAACACGCGGCTGGTCTGGTGTGAGAGTCCAGGGTCCATCACCATGGAAGTGCAGGACGTCCCGGCAATAGTTGAAGCCGCGCACCGCCATGGCGCACTCGTTGCGCTGGACAACACCTGGGCTGCCAGCATTTACCTTGACGCATTTGCTCTCGGCGTTGACGTAACCATGCAGGCGCTCACCAAATATGTCGGCGGCCATAGTGACCTGCTGCTGGGCTCAGTCACCGTCCGCGATCAAAAACTTTTCGACCTTCTCGGTGAAACGCATCAGGGCCTCGGCTTCGCCGCCTCGCCCGACGATTGCAGCCTGGCGTTGCGTGGCATGAAAACCATGGCCGTGCGGCTCAAGACCGTAGAGCAGTCTGCTCTTTCGCTGGCACAATGGCTCAGCCAGCGTCCGGAAATCGAATTAGTCCTCCATCCCGCGCTGCCATCCTGCCCCGGCCATGAATTCTTTAAGCGCGATTTCACCGGCGCTTCCGGACTGTTTTCCGCCGTCTTCCGCCAGCAGTTCAGCAAAGAACAGGTCCATGCTTTTATTGATGCGCTGCACCTGTTCAAGATCGGCTATAGCTGGGGCGGTGTGACCAGTCTGGTCATGACGTACGATTTGCAATCGCCCAAGCGCCCTGCTTACGGCAACCGTTTGGTGCGTCTATACACGGGGTTAGAATCGGTTGACGATCTGATCGCCGACGTGGAACAAGCATTAGGGAAGGTCAGATAATCACGCATCCCTCTATTTAGTCTTTTCCGGTCTGCGTAACCGCGTGTGTCCCGCAGTAATTTTTCGGCATAAGTGGTTTAAAAGAAATGGTAGGCACGAGGAGACTCGAACTCCTGACCTCTACCGTGTCAAGGTAGCGCTCTAACCAACTGAGCTACGCGCCTACAAACAGGTTGGCAGACGCTATTTTACCACCACATCATTGAATTGCGGCGATGGTCTGCCAAACAGGCGCCAGTGCTCTATTCTTGAAAACCTTGTACACTGGCGCGGGTACATGAGCACACTTCTTGTAATGGGCGACTCCATAGTCTGGGGCCAGGGACTGCTGCCGGAGCACAAGACTGTCAGCCTTCTGGCGCGGCATCTTGGCGCCGACATACAGATGCTGGCGCATTCCGGCGCCAAGATCGGCATACGCGATTCCTATACAGTAACCATGCCATCAGGCGAGGTTCCCTGTTTTTTCCCGACGATCCTGCAACAGCTCCAAAGCTTTACCGGTGATCCTTCGTCCGTCGAATGGATATTGATGAATGGGGGAATCAATGATGTTGAGGTCCAGCGGGTATTCAATCCCATGGTCCCTCAGTTTGAATTGGAGCTTCATACGCGGAACTATTGCGGCCGGGACCTGCTTACTCTTTTGCAGCAAGTCACCAGCATTTTTACGAACGCGCAAGTGCTGGTGTTGGGCTATTATCCTGCTCTCAGTCATCAAAGCCTTCCCCAAGGAGTGGAAATCATTTTCCAACTGGTGCACGGGGTAAAGTTCACGCCTCTTTATGATCCCAGCATCTTCCGCAATGAGATTGTGGAGCATTGCCTGCGGTTCTGGAAGCTCTCTACCGGCCTTTTGCGCGGCGCGGTGGAAAATGTAAACCGCGAAGCTGGAAACAGGCGGGCCATTTTTGTCGATTCTGGCTTGAACGAGGAAAACGCGGCGTATGCGCCGCAATCGCTGCTTTGGGAACTCGATTTGCACGATCAAAACAAAGCGCCTGATGAAGTTGTGGCGGAACGCACTGCAGCATGTGAATTAGCCGGGGCTGGAGTATTGCAGAAACAGCAATGTTTGCTCTCTGCCGTTGGACACCCAAATATTGCCGGAGCCGCGAAAATGGCGGAGCAATGCCTGATGGCCTTGGCTCGTTCCACGGCCGTGCCGGTTAGCTCGGGAACGTAAATTCCTGGATATGCGGCGGGCGCTGATCAAAGTCGCTGTAGCGAACCCACTTTGGACTAACCATGAAGTACACGATGCCAGGCCAGGTCAAATGGGCCATACAGTCAGGCCATGCCTGGAAATATACTTCCTGGCAACGCCTTAACTCGGTTCCTCTGAGTTCTGTTGCTTCTCCCTCATACTGCACCGTCTGCTCACCCGCCCAGCCTATGACAAGAGAACACTGATGTCTGGCGATGAGATTTGGATATTTACGGGAGCTTTAACTTATCGAAAATGATCTCCAGGGCGCGAGTAACCGCGATTCCAACCAACGCTGACTGGGGTGAGCCGTTTTTAGCAATTGTGGATAGCACCGCGAGTTTGCTGCGCGCGATAAAGCTGCAGATGTCTGACTGATTCATAAATCGCCTGAAGCAGTTTACCCGAACGCAGGCGGCATACGCCCAATTTCAGGAAAAAGCGCAAAGATCTAAGTTAGCGAGCGCAGAAAAGGCAAATTATGTTTGTGCGACCGGCTCAACCGTCTGTGGCGCATCGTGATAACCTTAATTGCAACTTTCCAGGTACTTCACTGAATCGCTGACGAAGCGAGGGAACTCAAAACGTAAATGAACTCCGGACAGCTTGTTCTGGTTACTCTACAAAACCCGCGCGAGAAATTCTGGGGCATTCTGGCTGCCTTGACTCCCGCAGGAGCCAGCCTGCGCGGAGTAGATTTGCAGTCATTTGACGATTTCACGCAGCAGGTGAAAGCGGGCGAGGCCGCCACTGCCAGCCTGGTTTTCTTTCCCATGCATCGGGTGCAACGAATTGAAGTGGATAGCCGCACCGGGGAATTACCTTCCCTGGCTGACCAGTTTGCCGCGAAGACCGGCTTACACGTGGACAAGTTCTTTCAGGACCCGCAATGATGCTGCGCCAATTAAGGTCCGCGCCAAATCTATTAACATTGCTGCGCCTGATCTTCGTTCCTTTTGTGATCGTCGCCATTCAGCAGCAGAAATATGCATGGGCGCTGACCATCTTTGTGGCGGCGGGGATCACGGATGGGCTGGATGGTCTGCTGGCGCGCGTGCTGCAACAGAAAACCACGCTAGGCCAATATCTTGATCCCATTGCGGACAAATTGCTCTTGAGCACCATGTTTCTCATGCTCTCCATAGCGCATATTATTCGGTGGCCATTCACGATCATGGTTTTCAGCCGCGATATTATCATTTTGATTGTTTGTACGCTGCTTTATGCGACCGGTACGATGCGGGTCTTTCGTCCCAGTTGGTTTGGCAAAGCCAATACGGCAGTGCAAATTCTAAGCATACCGATGGCGCTAATCTATGAGATCAATCACGCTGAATGGGCGCATCTGGGGAAACGGTGGAGTCTTTTGGCTACGGGCGTGCTGACCACCATTTCCGGTGTACATTACGTGCTGCGCCTCGCCTTCGATCTGCGCTCTTCGGGGGCGAAGACTGAACCTGAATAAAGTCGGGGGAGCGCGGCCAAGTTTGGGCGAAGCTAGGCAATCGCAAATGCGTCCCGAATTAGCTCGACCTTCGGCGGAATCCCGGCTTCAAAATAAACACTTATAATGTCAAAGCGATATGGCGGATCGCCTTTGACCTTGCGCAGAAATTCACGCGCAACGCGGGAGAGATCGCGTTGCTTTTCCGCATCCACTGCGGCTTCGGCCGGAAGTATGTTGCGGCTTGTGCGCGTTTTGACCTCGATAAAACATAGTATCGCGCCATCCCAGCCCACAAGATCCAGTTCACTGCGGCTGCGTGGACTGCGGTAATTGCGCGCAATCATTACATAGCCACGTTCACGCAGATAAAAGTATGCAGCCTCTTCGCCGCGACGCCCAGTGTGAAGATGTTGTGGCGTTGAATCTTTGCCGGGAAGCAATCGAGCGAGCGAATCAAGGGCGCGTAGTGTAAGGCGGGTTATTGTTCCCGAAGCAGACATAAAGACTTAGCCGCGAACCAACGCAAAGAACACGAATCATAGCAAACTTACCTTCCTGATTCGCGCTTTTCGCGTTAATTCGCGGCCAGCACTTATTTATTTTCTTTCTCCACAATGCCAATACACTCTTCCAGCACGTCCATGGCGATGTCCGCTTGCTCTTCTGTAAGGATCAGCGGCGGCGCAATGCGGATGGAGTTTTCGCCGGCGCCCAGGAAAAGGATGCCGCGTTCAAACGCCAGTTCAACAATGCGGTCGCGCTCATCATGCGCTATGGCCTTCGTCTTCTTGTCTTTGACGATTTCCACGCCGATCATCAGGCCGCGGCCGCGCACATCACCCACCATGGGATGAGTTTTTACCCAGCTACTAAGGCGCTTCATCATGTGCGCGCCCACAACTTCTGCGTTCTTGATGGCTTCGTTTTCCAGAACATCCATAGTTGCAAGGGCAGCTTCAATACAAACTGGATTTCCCCCAAAAGTGGAGGCATGCGATCCGGGGACCCAGTCCATGAGTTCCGCCCGCGCCAGCATCACGCCCAACGGCATACCGGAGGCAATGCCTTTGGCAATGGTAATAATGTCAGGCTCCACGCCGGTGTGCTGGATGGCCCACCATTTGCCACTGCGTCCCGCACCGCTTTGCACCTCATCGGCCACCAGCAAAATGCCATTTTGGTCGCAGATGCGGCGCAGTTCGCGCATAAACTCTGTTGGGGCAGGCAAATAGCCGCCTTCACCCTGAATCGGCTCAATAAAGATGGCTGCACACTCTTCCGGCGGCATGATGGTTTTGAACACGCGATCTTCGATGAAACGCACGCATTCGGCAATATGTTCTTCTGCCGTCATTCCCTCAGGTTTGCGATAAACATTGGGATAGGGCACATGTGTAACGCCCGGAACCACCGGGAAAAAGCGCCGGCGCTGCTGCGCCTTGGACGCCGTAAGCGAGAGCGCTCCCATAGTGCGCCCGTGGAACGCGCCGTAAAACGCGATGATGCCCTGGCGCTTGGTGTGGTAGCGGGCCAGCTTCATCGCGGCCTCAATCGCTTCGGTGCCGGAATTGCCGTAATAAGCACGCACCGGACCTGACATTGGCGCTATTTTTCCCAAACGCTCTGCCAGAGTAATCATGTTTTCATAATAGAAGTCGGTACCCGACATGTGGATCAATTCGGCAGCCTGCTTCTGGATTGCCGAAACGACGCGGGGATGGCAGTGTCCGGTGGAAACCACGGCGATTCCGGCGGAAAAATCCAGAAACTCATTGCCGTCAACGTCTTCAACAATCACGCCGCGGCCGCGTTTGGCCACCAGCGGATAGGAACGTGTATATGACGGTGAAATAAATTTTGCGTCGCCCTGCAGAACTGCCTGAGCCTGGGGACCGGGCAGTTTGGTCTTGATCTTAGGGCCAGCATTGGAAATGGTCTGTGTTGCCATGTTCATCCTCTTTTCATGTGGTTGCGTGTTAATGCCTTCGGCCCAAAGTAAAAAAGAGCAGTCAGGCCGATGAAAGAGTAAGGACGAGAGAGGGGATTAGTCGCCTGCAAAGAGATTAGCGCGCGCATGCGAGGGCAGCACAGCCAGATACCGGCGCGGGCAGACCAGAAAATCCACCCAGCAAGCCAGCGAACGCTTTGGCGTGCGTGCTGCGAACCATAATGTGCGGCGTGAAGACATGCACCTCTATTATAGCCTGAAAACGCTGCGCGGTTGACGGTTACCAGAGTGCATTTCCATGCCTGATTCTCGCTGCCTGGTTATTTCGCATCGACAGAACCGCCCGCAGTATCTGATGATAAATATTGAACTAAATGACTCCAGACCAGCAACAGCAACGATCGCGGATCATGGTGGCTTTCGCCCTGCTCTATGTCTTGTGGGGTTCCACCTATCTCGCCATGCGCGTAGTGGTACGGGACATGCCGCCCTATGTGGCAGGAACGGTGCGCTACATCGTCTCCGGGCCAATCATGCTGGCTGCGCTCACCTTAATGGGCCGTAAGGTGCGCCTGACCCGGCTAGACTTTAGGCGGTTGCTGGTCATTTCCATTCTTCTGCTTTCGACCGGCAATATCGGCGTGTTGTGGGGAGAAAAATACGTTTCCAGCGGACTAGCGTCTCTGATTGTCGCTCTGGTGCCTATCTGGGTGGTGATGATTGAGGCGTGGGTCTTCCGCGCCGGCCGCATGACGGCAAGAGGGTTATTCGGTCTGGCGCTTGGGATCAGCGGATTGCTGGTGCTGCTCTGGCCGCGAATTACTTCCGGTTCCCATTTGGGACGTTTAGAACTGATTGGTTCGGGCATTTTGGCCGGCGCATCATTCTTGTGGGCGCTGGGTTCGATATTTTCTCACCGTTACAACTTGACGGTTGATGTTTTTGTTTCTGCCGCATGGCAGATGACTATCGCCGGCCTTGTGAACCTGGTCATCGCGCTGGTTACAGGCCAGTTTCAAAAAACACATTGGACAACATCTGCTCTCACGGGCATTGGGTATCTCATCGTGTTTGGATCGTGGATAGGCTACTCCTGTTACATCTATCTTTTGGAGCATGTGCCTACGCCTAAGGTGGCGACCTATGCATATGTAAATCCGATTGTTGCCGTTTTTTTGGGCTGGATGATCCTGCGCGAACAGGTAGATATTTTTATGTTGGTTGGTACCGTAATTATCATTGCATCCGTCGCGCTGGTAAACACGTCAAAGCTGAAGCAGTCACCAGTAAACTCCCAGACTGGTGAGGAAGTGCCCTCATGTCCAAAGACAATCAATGTTGCGGGAGACTGAATTGAAAATTGGTAAATGAGAAATTTGGTAAATGAGTAACTGAAAGCTGCTGTCCCTGGACTTCATTTACCAATTATTCTACTTCCGTTTCCACCGTATTCCGTCTTTCGTATCTTCCACCACAATCCCGGCATCGGAGAGTTGTTTGCGAATAGCGTCTGATCTGACAAAGTCACGGGCTTTTTTCGCCGCATTACGCTCTTCGATTAGGCGATTCACCTCATCGTCCGGCATTGCGTTCGCCGGGACTTCTGAATCTTTAACGATGCCGTGTTCGCGGGCCCATTCCATGGCGGCTTTTATTTTTCCCGCGTCATCGTCTTTAAGAACAGAAAAAATTTCGTCGAACTGTTGTAAGGCTTCCAGCAGCGGAGCTTTATCGCCTTCACGCAGTTCGTTGCGATCGGCGAGGATATTGGCCTCACGCACCATGTCAAAAATTGCTCCCGATGCGTAGGCGGTGTTCAGGTCATCTTCCATGCCAATGCGCATTTCTTGTTTCGCTTTAGCTGCTGCTTCCTGCGCTATGGTATTGATGCCCGCAGGAAGCTGCGCCATTCGGATGCGAGCGTCAAAGGTGCGAAGCCGCTCCACCGATTTTGCGCCCTGCTCCAGTCCGGCAAAGGTAAAGTTTAACTGCTTGCGGTACGGAACAGAGGCAAGGAGGAACCGAATCGCCGATGGCTTATGGCCTTTTACCAGGAGATCGCGCAAGGTATAGAAATTGCCCAGGCTCTTGGACATCTTCTCACCTTCCACCAGCAGAAAGCGCACATGCATCCAGTGGCGAGAAAAGATTTTGCCCGTTAATGACTCTGACTGCGCGATCTCATTTTCGTGGTGCGGGAAGGTCAGGTCTTCACCACCTGCATGCAGATCAAAACTCTCGCCCAGATACTTCATTGACATCACGGAGCACTCAATGTGCCAGCCAGGTCGTCCGGGGCCAATGGGACTTTCCCAGAATGCTTCGCCCGCTTTCGGGGCCTTCCATAACGCGAAATCGCGGGCGTTGTCTTTCTCATATTCATCCACGTCAACACGCGCGCCGGTTTCCATCCCGGCAAAATCCTTTTTGGAGAGCTTGCCGTATTCAGGAAATTTGGCGATGTGAAAATAATATGACCCATCTTCCGTGCGATACGCGATTCCTTTTTTCTCCAGCTTGGCAATAAATTCAGCCATTTCCTGAATGTGCTCTGTAGCGCGAACCAGCTTCTCCGGACGCTCCAAATTGAGCGAGTTCATGTCTTCCAGAAACGCGTCTTCGTACTTGCGCGTATATTCCTGCACCGTCTTTTTGTCTCGCGCGGCGTTGCGGATGATCTTGTCATCCACATCGGTGATATTCATTACGTGCTGAAGTTTGAAACCGCTTTGGCGCAGAAAGCGCCTCAGAATATCCACTGCTACAAAGGTGCGAAAGTTGCCTATGTGCCCGTAATCGTACACCGTGGGACCACAGGCATACATGCGAACGGTATTGTCTGCGGCAGGCGCGAATTCTTCCACCTTGCCGGAAAGCGTGTTGTAAAGGCGTATGGGCAAACGGAAATTGTAGCAAAGAAGGCAGCAGATGATGGCCTCAATACCGTGCCGCAGCCAGCAAGGCTGTAAGATATAGATTGTGCCTGAACTAAGAAAAGATCCTGTGACCGGACGCTGGGTGATTATTTCCACTGACCGTTCTCGGCGGCCCGGAGATTTTTCCCGCGAGCGTATGGTGCTCAAAGGCGGTTTCTGCCCATTTTGTCCCGGCAATGAAAACACAACCCCGCCGGAAATACTGGCTTACCGTCCTGGCGAGAACGTACGGCGTGACACTGCCGGCTGGAACCTGCGTGTGGTGCCCAACAAATTTCCCGCATTGGGAATTGAAGGCGACCTCGACCGGCAGGCTGACGGCATGTTTGACAAGATGAACGGCGTGGGCGCACATGAAGTCGTGATTGAAAGCCCGGAGCACGCGGAGACGCTGGCTACCATGCCATTAAAGCGCGTGGAAGACATGCTGTGGGCTTTTCGCGATCGCATCCTTGACCTGAAACAAGATCGCAGGTTCAAGTACATACTGGTCTTCAAGAACCATGGCGAGCCTGCAGGCGCATCTCTGGAGCATCCGCATTCCCAGATCATTGCCCTGCCCATCCTGCCAAGGCAAGTGGTGGAAGAGTTGGAAGGGGCCAAGCGATATTTCAGCAACAAAGAGCGCTGCATTTTCTGTGACATCATCCGCCAGGAGACAGAAGCACAGGTGCGCGTTGCAGCGGAAAATCAGGATTTTGTAACCATCTGTCCTTATGCGCCCCGCTTTCCTTTTGAAACTTGGATCCTTCCTAAACGGCACGAATCAGCCTTTGAGAATTCGCCTTCCACTCTGTATGAAAATCTGGCGCGCATGCTGCGGACCGTCCTGAGCAAAGCAGTGCGCGTGCTGGATAATCCTGCTTATAACCTGATTATTCACAGCTCTCCCGTACAGGAAAATACCAACGATTTTTATCACTGGCATCTTGAGATCATCCCTAAGCTGGCCAAAACGGCCGGATTCGAATGGGGTACCGGCTTCTATATCAATCCCACGCCGCCAGAGGAAGCGGCTAAGTTCTTGCGGGAAGCAAAAGTCGGAGAACCGCAAACAGTGGAGACAGGCATGCGCAGTTGAGAGTAGAACCAGCCTTACTTCAACGCAGACACTTCTCGCAGGCTTTTCACCACCTCAATCACCCGCCCTGCAACATAATCCACTTCAGCTTCGGTATTAAACCGGCCGATGCCAAATCGGATAGCGCTTCCGGCTGCTTCGTCACTAAGGCCAAGCGCTTTGAGCACGTGCGAAGCCTGCGTTTTCCCTGACGAGCAGGCCGAGCCGCTGGAAAGAGCAATATCATTCAAGCCCGTCAGCAGTGTCTCCCCTTCCACATGCAAAAAACTCATGTTTAAGTTTCCCGGCAGGCGATGTTCCACGCATCCATTGATGCTGACATCCTCAAGTTCGGCAACTAAGCGGTCACGGAGCCGGTTGCGCAGCCCAGCGATGCGGCAACTCTCTTCCGGCATATCTTGCATCGCTATTTCACAAGCCTTGCCAAAACCGGCGATTCCCGGAACGTTGAGTGTCCCGGAGCGCAAGCCGTTCTCATGGCCTCCTCCATCAATCATGGGGACAAGCTTTAAAGAAGCATTGCTGCGAACATAGAGCGCGCCACAGCCCTTGGGACCATAGAGCTTGTGCGCGGTTAAAGAAGCCAGGTCAATGCCAGCACTGTTTACATCCAGTGGGACCTTGCCGAGTGCCTGAACAGCGTCTGAGTGAAAAAGTACGCCGCGCTCGCGGCAGAGGCGTCCAATTTCCTCAATCGGCTGAAGAACGCCTGTTTCATTGTTGGCCGCCATAATACTGACCAGGATCGTCTGATCAGTAAATGTACTTTTAAGTTGATCAAGATCAATCAGGCCGTCATTGCGGACAGGCAGATACGTCACCCGCCAGCCGCCCTTTTCCAGATGCTTACAGGTATCGAGCACGGCCTTGTGCTCGCTTTCAGCGGTGATAATGTGGTTGCCCTTTTCCCGACTTGCTTCCGCTACGCCTTTGATAGCCAGATTGTCGCTTTCCGTGGCGCCGGAAGTAAAAACGATTTCCTGGGGCGATGCACCAATGATAGTAGCGATCTGGCGCCGGGCTTTCTCGACGATGGCCGCGGCCTCCCAGCCAAATGAATGGCTGTTGCTCGCGGCATTGCCAAAGCGCGAACTGAAGAACGGCAGCATGGCTTCCAGCACACGGGGATCAACTGCTGTGGTGGCATGATTGTCCATGTAGACCGGAAGTTTGACTGGGGCGGAAGAAGGGCCGTTGCTGCTCATCTAACATGATTTTACTAAAAGCCAGATGTTTGATGAGGACCTTGTCCGATAAAAAGAAAAACCTGTCCCTGTGACCGACCCTGTTAGCCACTATCTTTGAGCCAGAAATAGCTAAGATTCGGCTTTATTGTTTTACTGCAGGTTCCGGGCTGGCCATTGGAACCGATGAGACCTGCACAGTGCCGATACGGCCGGAAGAACGATCCAACACCCCAATTCGTAAACTATTTGTGTTAGGACGAAGAACCAATTCCTGGCGAAATGCCACTCGCCGCGTTGCCGCATCCGTTTCTTGTATCTTGAGGCTTTGGCCAAAACGGCCGGAAGGCTTGCCGTGCTTGTCCCAGCTCTCTATGGCTAAATCAAGCATCGCTACTTTTTGCTTTTGGTCCCCATCTACAAACTGGAACTGGGTGCGGTCAAGAGCACATTCTAAAATTACTGAATTGGCGCCCTTCGTTCCTGGAGAAAGTTTTACATCAACAGAGAGCATGGTCGAATCTGCAATTTCAGGGTCCATGGATGCAACCAGCACTCGTTCCAGCTCAGGAACGGTGTAGCGCTTGTCGGGCAGAGCGTAATAGCTGCGACGGTAAATAAGTTTCACTTTCTTCCCCGGCGCCTTTACTTCTATCTTCCTGAGCCCACCGTTCCAATCGGTGTTGCTGGGCGTATAAGTAAGGGTATAGTAAGACGATCCCAGTTCCATGCTGCGCCCAATGGCACTCTTCAAATCATTGCCGTTATAAAATGCCTGGCCTCCGGTGTTTTTTGCCAGCAACTCCATACTGTTATGAACAGCGGAATACTGAGTGGCCTGCTGCGACATGACATCGCCAATCGTTCCACTTCTCTCTGTATCAAACATGCCTCTACCTGAGACAGTAACATCCACCCCGCCCACAATTACGCCCTGGGAATCCACCGGATAAACGGCAATCTGTGCCTCAGCCAGAATCGCCGTAGTCTGCTCCACAGCCGCGCGGTAGTTCCGTGCCGCCGTGGAAACTACCCCCCGGCCATCTTCAAAGTTTTCTTCCAGGTTCAGTGGGAAGCCGGAGGAAAGCCAGATGAGATTTTTTCTGCCGGGCACACCCGCCAGCGACCGCGCAAGCTGCTGAAGGGATTGCAGCGTTAACCCGACCCTTTGATCGGTTTTGGCGGTATCGGTGTCTTTCATGAAACTGGCTATCCGCGCAGCAACAATAGCTGGAGCGTTCGCCCTTATGTCTGCCACGATTTCCCCATCGGCATTCTGATCTGCCGTCGATTGACGAAGCACTGAGGGCTTACCCTGGGCCTGCTCCGCCGCAGCAATTAATGTGTCCGAATCACCGGTAAAGTTCTGGATGAGGTGTAACTTGGTGTCGAGCCCGTAAAGAGCAACTTGGCGGCCTTTGGGCATGGCGCGAAGAAAGCTGATCAAATGCCTTCTGGCTTCGCCCTGGTCCTGCGTCGGGCTATTGAGCATGTCAAGCAGAATTACGTTCACAGCATTCGGAACTTGCGCGGGAACATTCCTGTACTCATTAGGCGACAAAGGGACATTTGACTCAGCGGTCGCGGCAAAAGAAGACATGCGCCGCTCAAATTGTTTCAATGGCTGGGGTTTTCCATCTTCCATTACAACAAAATCATCGCGGTTAAGGTCGGAAGCGGGACGGCCATGATCATCGAGGGCCACTACATCCAGAACCACCAAATGCACATTCGCCCGGAAGGTGGTTGATGGAGCTTGCTCATTCTTGGCATCCGATTGTTGCTGCGCAAGCAACAAAAGCTGAGACAAGACTATCAGCAATAATAAAAACTTTTTGTTCATAAGATTCCTTTGTCCGGAAACATACTTCAGTTTCGCCAAGCCGGTTCCAAGAATTGTTCCTTAAACAGTTCGCCAGTAATTGTAAATCGCATTTAGAACAAATGGGTCGGACCCTGTGCAAGCTGAAGCAAAAACCGGGCCAGCCGCATGGCTGGCCCGATTTTGGTTGTTTTCAACCCAGCAAAAGACCAGATTGAGTAGTTTAGAAGTTGTACTTGAGCATCAACTTGATATTACGATGGCCTTGCAGCGCAAAGCCATTAACCAAGTAGGTGTTGGAGGGGTCATTGCTCGCATCAAGCACGTTGCTGTCGAGGCCAGATGTGCTGTCTGCGTTCGGGTGATTGAAGACATTGTACATTTCCACCCGAAGCAGGAGTTCATGTCCCTCAAGGTGCGGGATCTTCACATGGCGTGCAACTGCAAGATTCTGCAGCCATGATCCCGGCGCAAAGAGAGAGTTACGACCCACATTGCCAAGGCCAGGAGCAACGATATAGCCAACCTGCGATGCGGTCACGGGAACATTGGTTCCATCAGCATTGTTTTGATTGAGGCTATAAATCACCCCAGGAGTTGCCGGTATCCCAGTGATTGCATCCGGCCCCAAGAAAGCCCCATCGATACCCACCTGAGTCTTCGGTCCGGTGCCAGCGAAAGGCAAGCCATTGGCGACGTTGCCATCGCCGTTGGTGTCCAATCCACCGATGAAGGGAGTAATCGGTGCGCCACTCTGCAATGAAGTGGTGCCAGATACTTCCCATCCGCGGGTGATGTACCCCAGGCCGTTCATCAAACCATTGCTGCTATTGTGCAGGCCAGGGACATTCCAGACGTATGCAAACACCGCGCGCTGAGGGACATCGAAGTCCGAAAGCCCACGGTTCGAAGCGCGGCTAAAGGGATTCTGAGGAGTTACTGATCCCGCATTTCCTGTACCAAAGGCGTTGAATACATCGGAACCAGTGTCAATTGACTTGCTGTAAGTGTAAGACCCGCGCAGCAACAGACCGTGCGAGTACTGCCGCTCGAGTTTTACGCTCCCGCCGTTGTAGTGCGAGTCTCCGGAGTTATCGCGAACAGTGATAGCGCCACGGAGCGGGTTGATGCGGGGAAGCGTATTCAGAGTCCCAGGAGCGAAGCCACCAAACGGATTAATGGTGTCCGACTCAAAGAGACGCTCTCCACGGGTACCGACGTAAGCCAGCGTCATGGTGAACTTGCCAGGAAGTTCGCGTTGGATGTTGAAGTTCCATTGTTGGATCATCGGGTTGACCAGGTTGGAAGCAACACTGGTCTGCGTTGCCAGGGGATTGAGCACCGGCACGAGGGCCGCAATAGCTCCACTGGCGTTCGGGAGACCACGCGGAGTAGTACCGGGACCGCTTGCAATCGCCGACGCTGCTATTGCATTGGGCGAAGAGGCAACATTGTTGTCCAGGATGTTGGTGTAGAGAGAATCATAAAATATTCCGTAACCAGCGCGGATTACGGTCTTGTTATCACCAAAAAGACCCTTCCAGAACTGGGGCGAGTAGGCAATGCCGACGCGAGGAGCGAAGTTATTGCCGTCGTCCTTAACGCGAACCGGAGTTGTCAGGGTGCCAAATGGGCCCTGGCTCAGGTCATATCCCGGGAAAGCGAGCTGGTTTAAAGGATTGGGCTGGAACTCATAACGCAGCCCCATGGTCAGGGTCAGATTGGAAGTCGTCTTCCACGTGTCTTCCATGTAGTACGCCATCTGATCAGCCCTTGGCCGAGTGGTGGGGTTACCGAAAGTTTTGGCGGCAAAAGTTCCGGTGCCGCCGCTGAAGTTGTCCACAAAATTTGCCAACCCGTTGAAACCACCGCCAGCAGCGTAGGCCTCAGTACCGAAGAAGTTAAATGGAACTTCGTCGCGAATGATCAACCGGGTAATGTCAGCGCCGAACTTGAAGGTGTGTTTGCCAACAGTGTAGGTAAGACCATCCTGGACTTGATAGGTTTGGTGGCCACGGCCCTGAGGAATGGCGGCGTTCACTCCAAAAGGAGGCAAGCCGGAGACTCCCTTGATGGCGATGCTAAAGCGGGGCAGCGTGTAGAGGGGATTGGCCAAAGTTTCAGGCGTGGGGGCAAATTGGAAATCAAAATGGCCGAACGACGCGCGAAGCTCATTGACCGCACGGGGGTTAAAGACATGGGTGTAAGCAGCCACCACGTTCTCTGAAGGCCCACCTTGCTGGGTATCTAATCCTGGCAGCGAGTTGGCGAAGTTAAAGAAGTCAGGAACCAGGGAACCCTGATCATGCAGATAGCGCATGGACAGTGTGTCCTTCTGGGTGGGCAAAAAGTCAACTTTGACATCCCAATTGGTGTCAGGATTCAGTTGTGCAGGCGCAGGGCGCGTAACTTTTCCAAACTGAACCAAGTTGCCATCGCTCAAAGGTACCGGGGCGCCGACTAGATTGGTAGGACTGCCTCGCAGACTGCCAATGTACTGCAAGAGCAGGTTGGCATTCGGGCTGTTCTCGGCAGCCAGAACTGCCGCACCGTCAGGTGTTGGCAAGGTGAGGGCAGCGGGCGCTGCTTTTCCATAAAAGCGGAACCACTGAGCCGTTCCGAAGACGAACAGCTTGTCTTTAATGATCGGGCCGCCGGCAGCGAAACCGAAGGTATGATCATCAAAACGGGCCTTGCATTGCGCGCTCGTAGCTTGTAGGTTTGCTGCCGAGCAGTCGCTGACTACGGTACCCTGAGTGTTAGCATCGATGGACTGCAATCCCGAGCCTTCATACAGCTCCCAGGCGCTACCGTGAAATTTGTTGGTTCCGCCCTTGTACACGACGTTGGTGACACTCGATCCGCCGCGGCCAAATTCTGCCGAGTAAGAGTTTGTGAGAATGGAAACTTCCTGAATGGCATTAGGGTTCGAAGGCTGGAACGCCTGCCCCTGGATTGAGTTGTCATTGTTGTCCTGGCCGTCCAGCAGAAAGTTGTTCTCGCGCGGGGTTAGACCGTTGGCGGCGAAGTTGAAGCCGTTGGAGGTCCCGCGGCCATTTTGGTTGACATCCGCCATTCCAGGCTCAGTCAACACGAGTTCGATCGGATTCAGACTGGCGAAAGGCAAGTCGGTGATTTCAACCGTGCTGATATTGTGCGCAATTTCGGCATTATCGGTCTGCACAGTGCTTCCGGTAGACTCAACCGTTATTGTTTCTCCCTTGCTGCCGACTTTCAGTTTTGCGTCAACTGAAGTTTGCACAGAGGCGCGAACAACCACGTGCTCGATGGTCGTTGTTTGAAAGCCGTCTTTACTGACTGCAATGGTGTATGTGCCCAGATCCATTGCATCCAAGAAATATCCACCAGATGGACCGGCTGTTGCTGTGCGGCTCTGGCCGGTTTCGTGGTTCGTAGCGACAACTGTAGCTCCTACTACGACTGCTCCAGAGGTGTCTTCAACAGTCCCAGTGATGGTACCTTTACTGGTCTGAGCCAAAGCAGGCGACGTCGCTAAGCATACGAAACTGATTAAGGCGACAAGCATTGCTATGGCAGCCTTAGCCAGAAATGGCGTTTCGCGTTCTTTTGTATTCATCCTTAAATGCCTCTCCATTTTGTCTTATTGTCTTTTTCTTAATTGTTTTGTTCTTTTGAGTAGTTGCACTTCGGGGACTTACAGAGCTTCCCTATTGCTTCTGGTACTCTCTTTAGCAATTTACGTTCCCTCTAGTATGTATATTTAGAATCAGAAACTTAGGACGCTATTGCCGCAGCTCTAATCCGCGATTTCGGATATCATTCGGAGAAAAATATTGATTTTGGAAGAATGTAAAGATATTTAAGCGTAGTTCTAGCGGAAAAGGGAACGCTACTTCGGCCCGACCAAGGGAGCAACTTCTACAGGCCGGTCTGACATTCGGAAGCGTGTCCGGAAGTGCTCTGAAATCAATGACACAGCGTCTTTATTCCGTTGTGGATCCTGCTGGATCAGGTACTTCATCGCTTCCACCAGCAGGCGTTGGCCTTCCACATAGCGTGGATCTGTTTTCCGAGTCTTTCCTTTACGGCGTGTGGGATCGGGCATTTCTGGCTTGATTGGAAGGGTAAGAACTTTGGCCATTAATAACACCTCAATCCCGGAGTATTCAGATGCTGCCCCCGGCTCCTTGCGCTGCAAGCCGGTTTTAAAAGGAAATTAATTGTTGTTACGCCAGCTACTTGGCTTAATCGCTGCCCATATTTTACTCCGACGACAGGACTCACCGCCATTAACTTTTTATCATTGCGTTTTGACCGTTTTTGTATTGCCGTTCGTCTTTAGCTTAAAGTCATCGTCGGATATTTTTCCGTTCAGCTTCATGTTTGTGTAGTGCGCCAACCGGTAGTCCCCGGATGACTCAAAAAACTGCTGGCGCAGCAGCACAGCCCGCTCGGGATCAATCCACAATATAATTTTGTTATACGTTTGCCGCATTTTCTGGTTCTTAGGGGTGAGATCCAGCTTTGCCGTTTTTACCCCATCCACTGTTTCCCATCCCTCCATCTTCACTTCATAATCTCGCAACAAATCGTTGCCGCTCGCGCCAAAGCCCAGGCTTAAAAATGCATCCACATCTGCCTTGTTCTTGCTAACATCACGTTCTGTCACCTGATTAATTTTCTTTTCATAGATGTACACCTTGCCGTCTTTGTAAACCACCTGTTTGGGAGCAGGACCGGCAATCTCAAATGCTGCATCTACTCCATTTTTGGTGCGACGAAAAAACATTCGGCCCGTTTGCTGGTCTTTCTCGTCGATTAATTTCTGGTAGGTCTCAAAGGTAAAGTCTCCCTGGGCCGATTTGAACGTCTTTGCGGACTGATTCAATTTCGCCAGCACCGCGTCGAGATCATCCCCCGCCGGTGAAGAGGGCTTCGGCGCAGTCTCTTGTACAGCTTGAGTTGTTTTTGGCGGCTTCTTGCTCAGCGCAGTGGCCGGGACTGGGGCGAGGGCTGAAGCGAACAACAAAAAGGCCACAGTTGCGTATGCTGTTCTTAACGCCGTCTTTGAAAATTTCCTATTTAAAAAAAGAGACTTGCGCTTCATGAATATTGTTTTCGCTTTCTCTCGTCCGCAGAGTGGATCTTAGCGTGCTACGTATCACCTCTCGGCTCAAGTTCAGCACATGCTCCCTAAATTCGCTATCTCCGAACCCACGCCCGATACGCCACTACATGGCCTGCGCCATCGCGTACCTGTTCCACTCGATCAACAGTGACTGGACCCGCTATTGGACGGAGCACCCGTTGAAAGTTCGTCCGTACCATGCCCTCATCCTGCGCATCTACGATGGACGCATCCACTTGATAAGTCTTTCCGTCTGCGCTGACAACGATGTCATTAGGATGCGGCTGCCGGATAGCCGGTTTGTCTTTGAAGTCAATGTAATGCGGCGCGATAAAAATAAACGCGAGAATTATCGTCACCATAATGTCGTAATGGAAACTTCCGCGCGTGTAGGTCCAGAAGAGATAGCCTTTTAGCGTGCGCCCAATGCGAGACATGCATTAAGTGTATCGAAGCAGAACGGCGCGGTTCAAGAAAATGCCAGAATTGCCAAAACCGCCAAAATTATTGGCATTGGCAGAGCATGGACATGTGACGAATTTGGGCCAGTTTGTCCCGTAATGCATTAAACAGCGAATCAAAATTTTTTCGCGGTGATCCTGTCCGTACCCAAATATTTCCGTAGCACCTCAGGAATTACAACACTGCCGTCGGCCTGCTGATAGTTTTCAAGAATGGCCAGCCATGTGCGGCCAATCGCCAGACCACTGCCATTTAGCGTATGCACGTACTCGCTCTTCTTGCTGCCTTCTGGCCGGAAGCGTATGTTCGCTCGCCGTGCCTGATAAGCCTCAAAATTCGAGCAGGAAGAAATCTCGCGATACACCTTCTGCCCCGGCAGCCACACTTCCAGATCATACGTCTTAGCGGAACTAGCTCCCATGTCTCCGGTGCTCAGCAGCATGGTGCGGTAGTGCAAACCCAGTCTTTGCAGGACCATTTCAGCATTGCGCGTGAGCTGCTCATGCTGCTCATACGATTGCTCCGGACGCGTGAACTTTACCAGCTCAACTTTCTGGAACTGATGTTGCCGGATAATCCCGCGCACGTCTTTGCCATAAGAACCCGCTTCGCTGCGGAAGCATGGCGTGTAGCCGGTTACGGACAAAGGTAGACGCGCCGCATCAATCGTCTCGTCGCGATAAAGATTGGTCAATGGCACTTCCGCTGTTGGAATCATCCACAGGTCGTGGCCATCAATCTTGAATGAGTCGCTGGCAAACTTGGGCAGTTGTCCTGTTCCGTACATTGAAGACGAGTTCACCATGTAAGGCGTAAGCACTTCCGTGTAGCCGTGCTCACTGGTGTGAAGGTCGAGCATGAAGTTGGCCAGCGCCCGCTCCAGCTTTGCCCCCATATCCCAATACACAGCAAAGCGCGCGCCGGAAAGCTTTACTGCGCGCTCCATATCCAATATGCCAAGCTGCTCGCCCAGTTCCCAATGCGGCTTGGGTGTAAAGCTGAACTCTGGCGGCGTACCCCACTTGCGGACTTCCTCATTTTCATCAGCCGAATGTCCCACCGGCACCGACTCATGTGGCACGTTTGGAATTCCCGCTAGCATCGTCCGCAGTTCCTGGTCGATCTCAGCAGCCTGCTTTTCCAGATCGTCGCTCTGCGCACGCAAGGCTTTTGTCTGCTCCATTTGCGTGGTAGCATCCTGCCCGCTCTTCTTGAGTTTGGCAATTTCCTCTGACGCGCGGTTTCGCTGCGCCTTGAGCGTTTCTGACTGGGTAATCAGCGCACGGCGCTTTTCGTCTACCTGGCGAAAGCCGCTTAATACCTGCGCCGGATCCATTCCCCGGCGGCGCAACATCTCTTCAATTTTTGGGAGATTCTCCCGGACGTAGGCTAAGTCGAGCATAGAATCTTATTACTTTACCAAAGTCTCCCTTATGGGCGGTTCAGTCTGTTTCATCACGCGGCTGGGGCATAACGACGAAAGGGTATTTCAATTTTCGGATTCATTCGGTGGAAAGGTTTATCGAATAATAAGGGTCACATGGAAAAAAAGATTTTCTGGATGCTCTTCGTCGTCCTCGGGCTGATCATGGACGTCGCTCTGCCCATCTGGTTGAGTCTGGCGCTCACCTTGCCCTTGCTCATCCTGTGTTGGTGGGTTGCGTACAAAAGCGAGTGGTTTGGGTAGTCGTCATTCCGCCCGCGGATGGTATAAATCCATTTGATGGCTGCTATCACGTCTTTTAATTGGCCGCGATGCGCCTGTCGAGATATGCTTAAGAGTTGATCGCCGCTCGTACGAACCCGCATTGGTCTGAAAACCCAAAATTCTGGATTGAAGGAGCTTTATGGCAAACGAACTGCGCAATTTTCTCGCCCTCTCCTACGATGAACTGGAAGAAATGAATCTGGAGGCAAAGGAGCAGCGCAGAAACCGCGTTGCCATGCACCAGATACAGGAAGGCCGGCTGAAATATCTCACGGACGAGAAACGCATTAAGGCTGTCACTGTCTTGTTCAGCGATCTTGAAGGCCGTCTGCACATGCTGGACTATGACAAAAAGTTTCTGATCAAGAGCTGGGATAACCTTACCTTTGATGGCTCTTCCATTCGCGGCTTTACTGCCCAGCGGGAGAGCGATCTTCGCCTTGGCCTGGACTGGAGTTCCTTTTACTGGGCGCCGGCGGATATTTTCGGTTCTGGCAAAGTCCTGGTGTTTGGCGAAGTCATCGATAAAGGCGGGACGCCTTACAGTGCCGATATTCGTGGCAATCTCAAAATGTTTGCCGAGCAGATGCACAAGACAGAGGGCTATACCCTAAACGCGGCCAATGAGATTGAAGGCTTCCTCTTTCAGGGCTCGGATGCCGAACGCCGTTATCACGAAACCGGCAGGTTCGATTATGTGAATACAGGCGGCTACTATCATTCCCTGCCCGGCGATCCGCTGCGCACCTTCATTGACACCACCGCTGAAGTCCAGCGCTCCATGGGTTTCCAGAATGAGAAAGACCATCCTGAAGTGGCGCCGTCACAATTCGAAATCAACTACGGTTATGGAGAAGTTGTGGCCGCGGCTGACCAGATTCAGCTCTACAAATTGATCTGCCGCCAGGTAGCCACCAGAATGGGCCTGACCGCGTGCTTCCTGCCTAAGCCTGTTGTCGGCGTGAATGGCAACGGCATGCACACCAATGTGTCCATCAGCAAAGGCGGGAAAAATCTTTTTTGGGATCCCAAAGGCGAAGAGAAGCTGAGCAAGCTGGGTTGGGCCTTTGTAGACCGCATTCTTACGCACGGCAATGACATCTGCCTTATGCTTAACGCCAGCGTAAACGCCTATCGCCGGCTTGATCCTCACTTTGAGGCGCCTAACCAAATCAAAGCTTCGGCAGTCGATCGCGGCTCAATGGTACGTATCCCAATTGGCAATGAAAAGAGTATGCGCGTTGAAGTTCGCTCCGTCGCTCCTGACGCCAATCCCTACATGGTCATGCTTGGCGTCTTCAAGACCGGGATTGAGGGAGAAACCTCTAGAATAAAGAATCTCCGTCAGGCGGAGCGCTATCTGCCAGACAATATTTATACCGCGCTCGAAAATTTTCGCAAATCAGACTGGACCAGCAAACTTATGGGTGAGGATGTGAAGTCCCGATACGCTGACCTGAAGCAGGCTTCAGCCGACCGCTGCCCGCGTCTGTTGGGAACTTTCGTGAAGGCTCCAGAAGTCCAGTACCATCACGATGTTTACAACCAGTTTTTGTGGAACCTGTTTTAGAAAGATCTCTAGTTCAGAAAATGCCCTGGGTCTGCAGCCAGGGCATTTTGTCATTGGGGAGGAGAGGTCTCCGCGGGCAGGTCTTTTCTGCTCCATTCGTAAAATGAAGCGTCGTACATGCTTGGTTCATATCTAAGATATTTGGCTACAAAGTAGTCGAATGAAGACTGCATACCCGTCCGGCAATAAATAACCAGCGGCTGCCCTGCCGAGGCATTCAGTTCCTCATACATCCGCCGCAGCTCAGCCTCCGGACGCAGCACTGGATTCTCATGGCTTTCCAGCATGTCCATCCAGTAAAGGCTTTTTGCTCCTGGAATATGGCCAGCCTCAGCGACATCCTCTGAGAGCCGTTCGCCGGTGAACTCCTTCCGGGGACGCGCATCCACAAGCGTGAGCGCCGCACCTTTCTTTTCCGCCAGAGCGCGCATTCGTGCTGTGTCGATCAGGATCTCAGGCCGTGGCTTGACCGCGAGTACAGCGGTTTTCCCCTTCGGATTCTCCGTTGATAAGGGCCGCTTCTCGGCTGTCCACTTCTCAAGGCCTCCGTCCAGCAGCGCAGTGCGCCCAGCTACTCCCATGTAGTCGAGCGTGAAATATGCCCGGGCCGCAAAGAGGTTTGAGCGCTCTCCATAGAGCACAACGCGCGCTTTGTTACTAACCCCTGCGGCTGCAAAAACGTGTATCAAAGCTTCCATGGGCGGCAATTCATTCGGGATACCATCCTTGGTCACCGCGATTTCGACCAGCTTGATCTCGCGCGCGCCGGGAATATGCCCCTTGGAATAAAACTCTGGCGTCGAATCAATGCAGAGCACCACCAGGTCCGGGTCTTGTAAATGCTTCTCCAGCCAATCCGTGGTCACCAGCATTTCAGATCGCAGTTTTGGCGGTGCACTGGATTGCGCGTGGCTCGATATTTTTCCTGCCAATACCAGCGCTGCCAGCACAATGGTTCGAAAAAACATCTTGCTCTCCTGCTCTTAGCGCAGAGACTGGCCCGCTACTACCGGCAGCGAGTTCATGTGGCTCCATTGGTGAATGGAACCATCAAACATAGCGGCATCATATCCGAGATATTTGGCAATGAAGTAATTATGGGAAGCCTGCAAGCCGATCTCGCAATAGGTAATCACCTTCTGTCCGGGCGTGATGCCCCTGGCGGCGAATAACCCCCTTAATTTTTCAGGCGGCAAAAAGACCGGCTTGTTCTTGGCATCCACAAGCGTATCCTGCCAGTAAATATGGACCGCCCCAGCTATGTGCCCGTCGGAATAGCGTTTATCGGGCCGCGAATCTACCAGCACCGCTGATTTTGTCGGCTGCTCGGAAATCTTCTTTACTTCCTCCATCATGGCCCGGACTTCAGGATGGACATGCGGAGTAAAGCTGCCGTGCGTCACTTTCGGTTCGTCTTTCGATAGCGGCCGGTTTTCCAGCTTCCACTCATCAATGCCGCCGTCCAGCAAGGCCGTATGGTCGCCATGGCCAAGGTAGTCCAGCGTGTAAAAGGCGCGCCCAGCCATGGGATACCAGGCAGTTGTGTACAGCACAACACGCGAATCGTCGCTGACACCCACTTTTTCAAAAGCCGCTTTCAGCTTATCCGTGGAAGGTAGCTCTGCATCTTCGCCTTCAATGAAGTCTTCCAGCGCCAAAAAGCGTGCGCCGGGAATGTGGCCGCTATCGTATTCAGAACGTTTTTGAGCCACCTGCAAAATCACAACCTTAGGATCGTTAAGGTGTCCGGCCAGCCACTGCGCTGAGACGATCATTTCCGGATGGACTGTGCCTGACGCTGCCTGCGCGAATACCCCCAAAGAAAAAACCAGCAGAAGAACGGCAGTTATGCTCAAGAATCGTAGTAATCTCGTGATCAAAGAATTTAGCCTCCACACATTATCTTCTTTGTGGTGCGGTATTACGGTATAGGACAAATGAAAGGTCGAGAACCACAATATACAAATTCGGAAAATATCCGTGGCTTACTGTTGGTCACAAATATTGGTCATCTCGCACCAGCGAGGCCGATAAAGAAACACGCCTTGCTCATTCTTCTGATAGCTGCATTGCTTTCCACGTGTGTCTTCGCGCAGTCGCCGCTCGATGATTTGCGGAAGAGGGCCGAAGAAGCCTTGGGTAAAAAATCCGGCCCAACCGACGATCGCATTGCCGCCGGGCTGAAAGAAGCTCTAAGCGTAAGCACGCGCAGGGCTGTCGCTTCCACAGGGCGCGTAGATGGTTTCCTGAAAAACGCCGCCATTAAAATCCTGCTGCCGGAAAAACTGCGCAGCGTGGGCAAAGGCATGCGCCTGATGGGAATGGGCCAGCAGGTGGACGCCCTTGAAATAGGAATGAACCGCGCCGCTGAGCAGGCCGCTCCCGCCGCCCGCCAAATTTTCATCGATGCCGTGACGAAAATGACCATTGCCGACGCGCGGCAGATTCTTTCCGGTGGCGATACAGCGGCCACTGAATATTTCAAAAAATCCAGCACAGATCAGCTCACAGCCGCGTTCGCGCCCATTGTGCATCGGGCCATGGAAAATGTAGGCGTCGTCCGGCAGTACAATCAACTGATGCAAAATCCTTTGGCCGGCCGCCTGGCGGAAAGCCAGGATTTCAGCATAGACAAATATGTTGTCGGCAAAACCATGGACGGGCTCTTTTACGTAATGGGAGAAGAGGAACGGAAGATCCGCCGGGATCCCGCTGCGCAAACAACCGCTCTGCTGCGCGAGATCTTTGGCAAGAAACAATAACTGATATCGATTTACTTTTTTTTATCAATAAAGCCTGCGAAACCTTTCGTGTAGAAAGCTGGGCTCATTTTACTGCGACAGTGATGTTTACTGTCGCCGTAAATTTTATGTTTGTACCGTCATAGTATTGGCCGATCGCGCGCAGAACTTCAGCATCGATTTCTGCTTTCCGCTCCACCGGAATGGATTGCAGCAAGGGCGTAAATGGTATAGCTACGTCTTGAAAATACTCCCAGACTTCCTCAGGCGTCCCCGTCCACGTCCAGGCAATTGTTATAAATCGCTCATTTACTTTGGAAAAACCGGCTTTCCGCAGTTCCTGGGCCAGAACCCCTTTCTTGCCGAATCGAAACATGCTGCGTCCACTTTCCCGGACGATTGCATCCGGCATTGTCCGCAGCACTGTGCCAATTGTGGTCTTGAAATAAGGCTGGTCCATGGATCCCCATGCCAAAAGGGCAGCTTTTCCGCCAGGCTTCAAAACCCGATGCATTTCCGCCAATGCCCGAGGCAGATCAGAGAAGAACATCACCCCGAGCCGTGAGGTAACCCGGTCAAAACTGCTCTCAGGAAATGGTAAGTCGTGCGCGTCAGCCTGCTGAAAAGTGACGTTCGTCAATCCGCGCTGCTCTGCTCGTACTTCTGCAATCTTGAGTGGCGCTGGAGAAAGGTCAACACCAATCACATCGCCGCTGATGGCGAGCAACATGGCTAAAGTAATGGCAGGTTCGCCTGTGCCGCAGGCAACATCG
>DASXGZ010000039.1:0-461862 GCA_036488825.1 Candidatus Angelobacter sp. | reverse complement strand
CGTACAAAAATCGGACGGAACTCTTTATTGGATAGACGATTTTCTCAGACCATTGTCCGTGGGCACCACCAGCGGCTCCATCACGCGCGATTACATATTCCTCGGCGGCAAGCGGATCGCCTTTGTTCCACTCTCCTCCGGTAATCCCTATTATTATTTGTCGGATCATTTGGGTTCCACGGCAGTGGTTGCCAGTGGCGACGGGAAAACCATTCAATGGGAGGCAGATTATTTCCCCTTTGGCTCTCCGCGTACGGTAATCACCAATCTGGCAGACAATCCTTACCAGTTCACCGGCTACGAATACGACTCAGGAACCGGCTACAATTACGCTGTTGCCCGCTTTGATGCTGGCAGATGGGGCAGGTTCCTGAGCCCCGATCCGTATCGGGGAAGCATGGACATAACCAATCCGCAATCCCTCAATCGGTTTGCTTATGTCTCTGGCAATCCCATGAATTCCATTGATCCCAAGGGCTTGTCAGGATTCAATGCTCAAACAGTCAATTGCATGTTCGACGAAAGTGGAAATTGTGTAGCTAAAGGCGGGGGTGGAGGCGGAAACGGCAGTCTAATCATGGGTAATGACATCTTTGATGCACTGGCCGGTGCGCCTGGTACATATTTTAACCTTGACAATGGTTCCATCAATTGGGGGTTCTCTACCGATAAATGGTACGCAGACCAGGCAGCACTTGAGGCCGCGGCTGCGGCCAATGACTCCCGACAGACACCAGAAGTAGAAGCTGCATGTGAGCAAAAGATATGTGGATGCTGTGAATGCGACTTTTGGCGACAATACAGTCAGCCCTTCCAACGTTGTTAGTGGCAATACAGCCTTCTTCTACAACGGAGCTTGGAATTTCAACTTCTCGGTGAGTGGGGCGGCAGCCAGCCAAGTTACGCAAGGGCGCTTTCCGCTTACGAGTGCGGGGTCCGTGGCGGCTACACTCCATGTTCCTTCGAGTTATTTTTGGGATCCGAACCACCTTTGGTCCTCGACGCCTACTTCTGTTACATTCACCGCACACCTCGACTCTGCGAATGGAAATGGCTTTCCGATAGGAACGATTCTCCACTTTATTAAAGACGTTATGGGCAGCGGTTCTCGAAATCCCTGTCCGAACTAGGAGCTTATTATGAAACATATACATCTTTTTTCATTAGTCATCATCGCTTTGATCGTGAGCTTTACGTTAGAAACAAGCTTTGCTGCGCCAAAGCCAAAACCACAGTTGGTGGCCGAGATCAAAGGAACTGATCTTCCAGGGAATTTTGTTGACGCGTTGCCGGAAGGTTTCGACATCTCGCCTGACGGCTCGCGAGTAGCGGCGGTATTCGAGACTGGGGATAAAGAAGTACCAAAAACATTTGGCATTTGGATTGCAGTCTGGGATATCTCTTCGAAAAAGCTATTAAACAAGCTAGATATTGAAGGACCCTTAACTTTGGAGCAGCTTGCGATTCCGGGCGCGGAACGTGATTTGAGATACACACCAAGCGGGGATGCCATTGTTGTTCAGACAGGGCTTGCTCTTTTCATTATCCGAACAGGTGGTTTCGCGAAAATGTTGTCTGTCAAGCCAATGTCCCTGCCCACCACCTCGCGTAACGGGACATTTATTGAGCGTTTTGACATTAGCGCTGATGGCCGCTGGCTTGCAGCGCTAACGGGAATTGGAGCCGATTCGAGGCCGATAGCTGGCGTTCAGCTTATAGACTTGAGCGACGGGAAGGTGGCGGCCGAGTGGAGCATTCGAGATTCGCCCAGCTCAATTGCCCTGTCTCCGAATGGATCACAAATCCTGTTGAGCGGGCTTGGTGACGCTGGAGCCGAATTAGGCGAGATTAGATTAGTAGACGCCCAAACCGGGAAAATCTTGAGGAGTTTTAAAAGCGGGTGTGTTTATCTCGCTGCCTGCGGTGCATCGGACGCACGTTTTTGGGGGGAAGGACGCATCGTTATAGTTCCCAAAGCGGCGACTGATGCGCACGGCAATTCCCTGGTCACAGATATGAAAACCTTTGACGCCAATTCCGGCCAATTAATACGCGAGCTGAAGCGGCAAAGGTTCCAGTCCATGGGCAAATTAACCATTGCTGCTAACGCTCCTATTGTGTTGACAATAAGTGCATCGGAGACATCGGAAGAGATTATTGGCGAACAATGGTTTCATCGGTCGAAACCGGAATTGGTGGCGTTCAATCTTGACGATGGAGATTCAAGAACTGTAATTCGTCCGGTAGGTCATGGCCAGGCCGGAAACACAGTAGATCAGTATTCTTTGCGGATTTCTCATGATGGTTCGCTGATTGCCTTTTTCCAGGATAAAGCAATCAAAATTTATCGCTTGTCCTCTTCGGATTTGCCACTAAAAAAGAAAAACTAGCGAGAATTGCCAATGAAACAGGTAGCGGCATCGTCTCTGCCGGTCAAACAACGGTGCGTGTGTCCACGCTTTCGCCGGAAAGGGTAGAATACAATCCTTGACTCACGCGCTTCCGGGCCGCATGACACCAACGAGCGGCACCACTTACACTTACCACTTACCACTTACCACTTATGATGGTGATGGCCGTCGCGTACAGAAATCGGACGGAACTCTTTATTGGATAGATGATTTTCTCAGACCGTTGTCGGTGGGTACTACCAGCGGCTCCATCACGCGCGATTACGTGTTTCTCGGAAATAAGCGGATCGCCTTTGTTCCACTCTCCTCCGGCAATCCCTACTATTATCTGTCGGATCATCTTGGTTCCACGGCAGTGGTTGCCAGCGGTGATGGAAAGACCATTCAATGGAGGCAGATTATTTCCCCTTTGGTGCTTCGCGGCAGGTGTTCACCAACGTATCAACAATGCATGGCGGGGGGGAATAGTGTGACTGGATCATTGGAGAAGTAAAAATGTTTGACTACGAATCTTCGAAGGAAAAGGAACCTGTAGACTACACGGGCCTCAAAATCGTAGCTATATTGGCGCCCGTATTTTTTCTCTTTGTTTTCTTGGGCAATGCAGATATGGGGTTGACGGCTTGCATCGTCCTAGCAATGATTATGCTTGCCATCAAAATCCGTTGGCATTTGAGGAAACACCTCTGGTTCTGGGCGATTATCATTTTTATCTTAGCGCTTCATGTCCCCCTGGCTTTTGTGGTTCGATGGCCGCAAGGAAATGTTCCCACGCTTTTTTATACGATGCCAATCGGAATCGCCGATTTTCTGATTAGCCTGGGCGCCGTTGGGCTCGCAGAAAAATTCTTCATGAAAAATTCGCCTTCTAGTGACGAAGAGGAGTAATTAGACCTCCAAGGTATGTGCCGCAACATAGAGACACGGATGCGCCTGATTAATTTAGTTTTAAAATGTTTTTAGGTGACCATATCATGGCGATTGATATTTCGCAGGAACAATCCAATAGCATAGCAGATTATGGGATTTTTTTTTTTTTCGAGATCGCCATTCCGCTCTTTTAGGTTTGTAACGATGACCATATCGTTGTTTATTTGTCTTGGGCTTGTGATGTTAATTGTTGTTCAATATCACAAGCTATTTCTTCTTATTCCGGCACTTTTCTTCGTAGCATGTAATATGGCTGGAGCATGGTGGAAGATTTGGGGTTATCTTGACCGCTTAAGAGATCTCAGAGAGAAGGTACCCGAAGCGCCGGGAAAAGCCGATCTTGACACTGCTTTGGGAATCAGTGCAAGAATTGCAACGGAGGGTTTATTTTTCTCTTTTCAAGCAATCGCGCTTCTTCTTGTGCTGGCGCTTTTTAGCTTAAAGTTCATAAATCGAATATAGCTTTATCAGCTTCAGAAAACGCCATTCTCTGTCGCCATGAAACGGACTGGCGGCCAACCCGCTGTATGCGGACATACACCCGAGCCGAAGCAGCACAATAAAAGGCCGCGATTTCTCGCGGCCTTTCATCTGATCAAAATCTATTTTTTACCGGCGGCCTTTTTTCTTCGCGGCCTTCTTCTTTGTGCCGCCTTTTTTCTTGGCGGTTTTTTTCGCCGGGGCCTTTTTGCCCCGCGAGCTTCCGCCTTTTTTGCCGGCGCTCTTCTTTTTAGCGGCAGCTTTCTTCTTGGGAGCCGATTTCTTCTTGGCTGCGGCCTTCTTTTTCTTGCTGCCACCTCCGCCCCCGCCTCCACTGCTGCTGCGCGAAGGTGTGCTCACTGGAGCGGATTCGCCTTCGTCGGTTGACTCCCCAGAATCACCGTCGCTCTCGCCGCCGATGGATTCTTCCTCTTCTTCCTCGTAATCCTCTTCGGTTGAGCTGCTGCCGTAGCCGCCCGGTTCGCCAAAGTCATCTTCTTCGTCCTCATGTCTTGCTTTGAGGGTCTCGTCGTAAAAGCTCATGTTTCCTCCAGAAAAATTAAGGCCGTGAGAAACACATCAAGAATAAAATAAAACAGGCGCGGATTATATCAAGCCAGATGAATTGCTTGTCAACATTTGACCATTCAGTGTGCAACGTGCGGCGCGAATAATCAAGTTCATTGGTTCTTGGCAGTGAGAGATTGCTTGTTGCCCTTTGCGGCTGTGGCCCTGGACTTTGTTCCGGCAGTTCCTTTAGCGTTCTTTTTGTGTCGGCGTACGGGGGCTTTGTCGGCCTCGCCAGGCCCCAGCGGCTTATAGATCACCAGCACCCGGCCTCGGCGTAAGTCATTTCCTTTCAGCCGGTTCCAGCGCCGCAGCCGGTCTGGAGGCACGCCATAATCTTCCGCCACCGTGAGCACCGTGTCACCCGTATGGGTCTTATAATGCGAGGCATAGCGCGAATACGCGATCTTGCCTGCCCCGCCTGAACCATTCAGCGGAATCACCAGCTTGGTTTCAGCCGTCAGCTCTTTTCCCTGCAAATCGTTTGCCTGCGCAATCGCCCGCTCCGTGGTGCGATACTTGCGCGCGATGGCAGCCAGTGTGTCGCCCTGCTGGACCTTGTAATAGCGCCACACCACCCGCTTCTCTACCGGAATGGTCGCAATAGCGGCTTCATACTTTTCTTTTGATCCTACCGGCAGGTGAAGTTCAAACGGCTCGTCTTTGGGCGTGGTGCGGCGCAGCAGGCTGGGGTTTAAATCGATCATCTGCTCCACTGGCACGTCCACGCATTCAGCCACCAGCCGCAGGTCTACCGGATAGTTGACCTTCACCGCGTCATATTTCAATGCCGGGTCGGGCTCTATGGCGTCCAAACCGTACTGCTGCGGGTTCTTGGACATGATGGTCATGGCCAGGATAATGGGAACGTAATTTTTGGTTTCTCCCGGCAAAACATTGCGCTTATAAAGCTCCCAGAAATCGGCATAGCCGGTCCTGCGGACCGCCTGCTGCACGTTTCCTGGGCCGGAGTTATAGGCGGCCATCGCCAGATACCAGTCGCCAAACTGGTTATAAAGGTCTTTCAGATGCCTTGCTGCCGCGCGGGTAGCTTTCTCCGGGTCTTGCCGATCATCTACCCACCAGCTTCTCCGCAGCCCATATCCCACGCCCCGGCTGGCCATGAATTGCCACATGCCTCGGGCCCGGGCTTTGGAGAGGGCCAAAGGCTTGAATCCGGATTCCGCCTGCGCCAGATAGATCAGGTCCTGTGGTACGCCTTCTTCCCGGAAAATGCGCAATATCATTTCACGATATCGTCCTGAGCGGGCCCATGCGCCTTCAAACACGCCCCGCCCGCGCGTGGAAAAATAATTGATGTAGCCGGCCACGTAATCGTTGATCATCAGCGGCAGGTCTGACTGGGTGTTTTTCAGGTCGGCTTCCGCTTTAGCAATCACGTTCGGATCGGCCGGAAAGGTTACCTGGTTGGCTTCGTCAATGGGAGCGGGTTCAGGCTGCTGCTCCGTGAAACCGTCGCCTTCCTTGAATGCGCCGACTTCCAGTTTGTTGATTTCTTCAGTGATCTTGTCGAATTCCTGCTGTAGCCGGTCGTCCGATTTAACGTCCACCGGGCCTTGCATCAGGATATCCACGGCATCATTAAAATCTTTTTTTGCGGCATCCAGATGTCCGGCGGTGTAATCCGCCTGGCCCGCTTCATAGGCCTTTTCTGCATCGGCAATAATGTTTGGCACCGGATCAGCTTTTTCCGGCTGTGGCGTTTGCGCTGGGGTGGGTGTCTGCGCCGGGGTTTGCGATGAAGCAGAAGCGGTTACTGCATGCTCCTGAATACTTGGCGCCATTGCCTGCGGAGCCGGGCTGGCAGATTTTTTAGTGTCTTTGCTTTCGCACCCAGCCAGCAACGTCAGCGCAGCGCAGAGAATGACAATATTTAAACGCTTCACACAGAACTCCCTATGAGACCTTGCGCCCTCATCATACCTGTCTATTGGACGAGACTTTCCCTGTAACGGCAGCTTCGAATCCCAGCAGTTACCTCAATCTCTTTCTCCCATTGTCACACGATTGCAAAAGAAAAAGCCCCGGAAACCACCGAGGCCAGAGGTTACTTTGGGGAATGGGTCAGATTAAAAGCTGACCCATTCCCAGTATCAGGTCGCGATTCGCATTCGGATCGCGGGCCCAGCCCAGGACTTTCACTCCTGGACGCTGGAACGACACTTTCCGCATCGGCAAATCGGATCTTGTGCCAAAGCAGGTAAGTTATTTTCGAGCAAGTACCCTGGTGTATTCCGTAGCCAGCTTTTCCTTTACATCCAGGTTCGTCCTTCATAAACTAAACTCACTCTCCCCAGGAAGTTTCTAAAACCCAGCGGGCTTTTGGGACTGGCACCCATTTCTCTTCCGTGCGAATATGGGATCCGTGGACAGCATGGCATGATCCAACACTGTGTGATTAAACTGGCGTGATTAAAACAAAGACACAGAGCAAGAACTACGTGAACGCATTCGCCAGCGCCGTGGCTGCTCTCAGCCGCGCCGGTGAAGACCTGACCGCGCGCGTGCTGGAAATGCTGGTCACGGACTTTGATGCTGTCCGCGCCGAACTCTGGCTCTGGGACGGCTCTTCCGGTTCCTGCTATCTCACCCATGCCGAGGGCCGGAAAGCTACGCATCGCCTGGAATACGCTGCTGCCGGGGCTGGCGCCGTGGGCAAGATCGCGCACAACAAAACCACGATTGAAAATATTGTTCTCTCCACTTTCGGCGGTGACGATCTGGAATTTTCCCGCCAGAGCGGCCTCACACATATTTCCGGCTATCCTCTGCTCGCCGCCGGCCAGCTTGCCGGTGTGCTGGCCATCTATACCAATGTTGAAGCGCCGGAAGACCTTCTGTTGTGGTGGCGGCTCTATTCAGAGATGAGCGCTGCCAAGCTCAATAACGTCCTGGCCACGCAGGATAAAGACAAGCGCATCAACCAGCTTTCTCTGCTCTTTGAAGCCACGCGGCTGCTCAATTCCACGCTGGATCTTGCCGAACTGCTGGAACTGATCCTCAAGATCGCGCGCACTGAAGTAAAAGCTGAACGCGGCACCGTCTTTCTGGTCGATGGCAAGCGCAAAGAGCTCTGGTCCATTGCGGCCTCCGGCCTGGACCATCAGGAAATACGCATCCCGTTCGGCAAAGGCATAGCCGGACAGGTAGCGGTCTCCGGCGAACTGGTGAACACTGAAGATGCGTACATGCTTGAATCCTTCGATCCCAGCTTTGACCAGCGCCTGAATTACCGCACCAAATCAGTTCTCAGTATTCCCATTAAGCACCATTCCGGTGAAATTGTCGGTGTGCTGCAATTGCTGAACGCGCAGAGCGGAAAATTTACTGCCGATGACGTAGGCTTCCTTAACAAGCTTTCCGGACATATGGCCATGGCGCTGGAAAATGCGCAAATGCATCGCGACACCATGGAAAAGCAGCGCATGGAGCGTGAACTCTCTCTGGCCCGCAGCATCCAGCACCGCCTGCTGCCGGAAGCTCCGCCCGTTGTTCCCGGATATGACATCGCAGTCCTTAGCGATTTCTGCTTCGACGTGGCCGCTGACTATTACGACTTCATCAATCTCGGCCCGCAATCGCTGCTTGTCGTAAGTGCTGAAGTCGAAGGCAAAGGCGTTTCATCTGCTTTGATCATGGCCAACCTTCAGGCCACGTTGCGCGCCCTGGTGATGCACCTGCACTCGCTTGAAGTGCTGGCTTTTTCGCTCAACGAAATGCTCTATACCTATACAAAAGCGGGCAAGCACCTGAGCGTTTTTCTGGGCCTGATCGATACTCGCCGCAATGTCCTGCAATATGTAAATGCCGGCCACGTCCCCCCGATCCTGGTGCGCGGCGGGACCGGTGAAGTGAAATTGCTGGAAGAGGGCGGCACCGTCATCGGCCTTTTTCCGCAGGTCGATTACACTCGCGGCTCAGTCAAGCTGGAAAAAGATGACGTTCTGGTCTGCACCACCGATGGCATCCTGCATATTTCCGATGAGCAGAAGCATGAATATGGCGCTTTGCGTTTTACCGATTTCGTGCGCCGCCATCGCAAGCGCAGCGCTCAGGGGATTGCCGACGCGGTCCTGGCTGAAGTCTCTGCCTATTCAACCGCCAGCATGAATGACGATGACAAGGTGCTCATTGTGCTGAAAGTTACCGCAGACAAAGAAGCCACGGTTGAAGAAGGGAAAAACTAGGCGTTGGTTTTTCGCTGGCTGCCGGGGGATAACTCTTCCAATACCAATTCCTGCTCTTTCGGAATGTAACTTTTTCTCTTAAACCAATCTTCCATGGCATCCTTGAGCCGGTCCAGCGGCACGCGCACACCGATCCGCATCAGTCCATCGGCTACAGGGAGCGTGTCATCAAAAATGGAATCGTTGGTAAAGCTGCGCATGGAAAAATTGTCGAGCCACTTAATAGGGCAGGGCTCAAGCTGGCCATTCACTGGATACTGCACCGAGATGTGCCGCAAATACATGGACCTAGCTCTCCTCAAATTGTTATTCGCGTGAGATTCACCCTATAGTATTTATTCCGATGGTTCTAAGGTGGATGGTGGCTGCAACGTATCATTTGGCAGGCGTCCAGCCATTGATTGTGGCATGGTCCTCTCTGAATTCGCTCTATCCTATTGTAAACAAGCCAAATCAGCCGCATTACGAATTGGCATTCCTGCCTTGTACCAAAATCCAGAGTTGCTGAAAACACAGGCTTTAGCCCATGGACATGTCCTTGGGTAACTGCAAGTATTGCAACAATCGGCGCATCCTAGACACTAATAAACGTACTAGAAGTAATGAAGGGGCCCCAATGACGGATAGCCACTCAAATATCGATTCTACTGAACTTGTAACCCATCTTAAAGATCTCACGGTTGCGCTGACCGCGGTGCATGAAGATCTCTATTGGCTGGCTATGCAGCCACCAAACGCTAATGACAAGCCTGCGGTACCCGCCGCAGAGCTCAACGTGGATATGCTTTCCGAACTGAAGAGTGCGGTAGACGATATGCGGCTGTTGTTATGGCAGTACATTGAAACTGCTTCTGAAGTTGATCCCCAGCGCATTCAAGCAAATCTGGAGGCGCAGAGATTGCATCGCGTCACCAAATTTCTGCAATTGCTGCGCAAGCGGCTGGCGCCTAGCTCTGACGATCAGCCCGTCTCATTTATCGAGCGCATGAATGCGGCGGTAAAAGAGCGCTTGGGTGAAAAGGCCGCCTGACTCGCAATTGCCTGAACGATGTCCGTGCCGACATCCTGTAACCAATAACAGCAAAAGAGACGCCCTCAGAACGCGTCTCTTTTTTGTCTTCGAATTTAATTTTGATTACGCTGCTTATCCCTTTTTCAGTCCCGGGCCAGCCGCGCGCAAACTGGCTGGCACGTCAAATTTCTCAAAGTTCTTGGCGAACCGGGCTGAAAGCTCTGCTGCTGCTTTGTCATACGCGGCTTTGTCTTTCCATGCGTCGCGGGCATGCAGGAATTCCGCAGGAACGCCGGGCACGGATTTGGGCACTGTCAGACCGAAAGCCGGATCTGTCTCAAACTGCACATTGTCCAACGCGCCTTCAATCGCGGCATTGACCATCGCGCGCGTGTACGGCAGCTTCATGCGCGACCCTACGCCGTACGGCCCGCCAAACCATCCCGTATTTACCAGCCAGCACTGTGATCCGTGCTCCTGCATTCGGCGGCCCAGCATTTCTGCATAGACTTTGGGCCGCAGCGGAAAGAACGGCGCTCCAAACAAGGTGGAAAAATCCGGCTGTGGCTCTTCCACGCCAGCTTCAGTTCCTGCCACCTTGGCCGTGTAGCCGGAGAGAAAGTGATACATGGCCTGGTCGGTGGTTAATTTTGAGATTGGGGGCAGCACGCCAAAAGCATCAGCAGTCAGGAAGATCACGTTCTTCGGATGTCTGCCGATTCCCGGAATCACGGCGCCTTCAATAAAATCCACCGGATAGGCGCAGCGTGTGTTCTCCGTAAGACTGTCGTCGTCGTAATTTGGAACGTGTGTCTCTGGATCAAGCGGAACGTTTTCCAGCACCGAGCCAAACCGTATGGCGTTCCATATCTGCGGCTCGCTCTCTTTGGAAAGCTTGATGCACTTGGCATAGCAGCCGCCTTCAAAGTTGAAGATGCCGGTTGCACTCCAGCCGTGTTCGTCGTCGCCAATCAGCAAACGCTCCGGGTCGGCCGAAAGCGTTGTCTTGCCCGTGCCGGAAAGCCCAAAGAACAGAGCTGTCTCACCGTTCTTGCCAACGTTGGCCGAGCAGTGCATGGGGAAAACATTTTTCGGCGGCAGCAGAAAGTTCATTATGCCGAAAATCGATTTCTTCATTTCGCCGGCATACTTTGTGCCGCCGATGAGAATGATCTTGCGGGTAAAACTCACGATCACGAACGCTTCTGAGCGCGTGCCGTCGCGCTGCGGATCGGCCTGAAATTCCGGCGAGGAAACAATGGTAAATTCCGCGTGATGGGTCTTCAGCTCTTCTTCCGTGGGACGCACAAAAAGAGCGCGGACGAAAAGATTGTGCCATGCATATTCATTGATGATGCGCACTGGCAGCCGGTATTTGGGGTCTGCCCCGGCATACAGGTCCTGCACAAAGAGTTCTTTGCCGCGCAATGACGCCACAACGCGGTCAAACAGCGCGTCGAATTTTTCCTGATCAAAAGGCTGGTTCGCGCCGCCCCAGTTGATCAGCTCCGCCGTGACCTGGTCCTTGACCGTGAACTTGTCTTTGGGCGAGCGTCCGGTATATTTGCCGGTGTATCCAACCAGGGCTCCATTATCGGCCAGCAGTCCTTCGCCCCGCCGCACCGCATGCTCCACCAGGACGCCTGAATATAGATTGTGGTGGACCTTAGTGCTTTTTAGAAGTGTTTCCAGGGCTGAAGCTGCATCAATGGCGGGCAAAGTCTGTGACATGGTAGAACAGTTCTCCTGTTGCTGTTGGCGATAAGCAAGGCTGGTCGCGAGCAGCGGCTTTTGGCGTGCTGCGGCTAGGCCGTTTTAATCATTGCGTCCTGGGGCGCGCCAACTTCCTTCAGGACGGCATTCAAGTGTCCGAGCGATTCATCCACCGTCAGCGTGTACATTTCCCGGCCGTGTTCGTACGTGCCAGACTCAATCGCCGTCTTTAAAAAATGCCCGGCGGTCTGAATAGCCAGCGGATCAGTGATGACGCGCCCGGTGCGCTCTTTATATTCCACCCATGTTGGATGCGGCAATGCGATCCATACAGGACGTCCGCTGGCAAGAAACTTTATATCCACAGCGTCAGCGTGGCGGGTGGCAATAGCGACAATCAGGGCCTGGTAGACACAGTGCAGTTTTTGTCCGGTCCAGCGGTCGGTGGCGTGAAAGTCCTCGTACATGCTATCTAAAAATATAGCGGAGCGACCTCAGATCAGCAAATATCAATCCCGATGCCGCTTTCGGGATCTGATTCTAATCACAGCCGTTCAGGTACTTAGCGTGTATCTCATTTGCCGTGGAAAGCTGGTCCGTCGCCTAAACAACCATACGTCGACTGAAGCTGAAAGCCCTGAATGCATCTCCTAGTGGTGTGTGTTTTGCGTGGACTCCCGCAAGCTTTCGCCATGGTTTCAGGGCAATATCTCTATAATCAGGGCTGCGCGTTACATTCTTCCATGAATACCATGCAGGCAGTCTGGATATCGAAATTCGGCGGCCCTGAGGTGCTGGAAATTCGCACTCTGGGCAAACCTACCTTCAATGACGATCAGGTGCTGGTCCGGGTTCGTGCAACGTCTCTCAACCGCGCCGATCTTTTGCAGAGACAGGGCAAATATCCGCCTCCACCGGGCTTCCCACCTGAAATTCCCGGCATGGAATTTGCAGGTGAAGTGGCCGAAGTTGGCGCATCCGTACGCCGGTGGAAGCCGGGACAGCGTGTCTTTAGCTTGATCGGCGGCGGAGCTTATGCCGAATATGTTGTCACCTATGAGGACCTGCTGGCTGAAATCCCGCCCAATCTTGATTGGATACAAGCCGCGGCCGTGCCTGAAGTCTTTATCACCGCCCATGACGCTCTTTGGACTCAAGCCAATCTACGCCCCGGCGAAACCGTCTTGATCCATGCCGTAGGCAGCGGAGTTGGACTTGCCGCCGTGCAGTTGGCTCGCGCCATTCGGGCCGTTCCCTATGGAACTTCCCGCACTGCGGACAAGATCGAACAGGCAAAACCATTGGGGCTGGAAGCCGGCATTGCCATTCGCGATAATTTTGATGACCTCACCGCTGCCGCAGAAAAATGGACTGCCGGAAAAGGAATTAACGTATTGCTTGATCTGGTCGGCGGCCCATATGTAAAAGCCAGCCAGAAAGTGATGGCCCACAAAGGCCGCATGATTCTTGTCGGTACCGTTGCCGGCGGCAGTTATGAACTCGACTCGCGCTTTGTTATGGGCAAACGCCTGCATATTCGCGGAACGCTCCTGCGCGCCCGGTCGCTGGAAGAAAAAATGGCCGCCACACGCCTCTTCGTCGCTGAAGTTGTGCCTTTATTCGCCAGCGGGGTCCTGCGCGCCAATATCGACAGCGTTTTCCCGCTGGCCGAAATCAGCAAAGCTCACGAACGCCTGGAATCGAATGAGACGTTAGGAAAAGTTGTAGTTGTGATGGAGTAGGCGCACAGAAACTTTGGTTAGTTACGTATTGCAGTGTAAACTTTATAGCCTATGCCACCACCCTATTCCGGCCGTCCACGTTACAAGATAGTGTTTGGAAAAGATGCCCAGGATCTTGAGGCCAAGCTGAATGATCCTGTTTTCACACCCATGGGGTATGCGGTCACACACCTTGCTTTCAACTCAGCCAGGGCTGAATATCTCGTCATCCTGGAGGATGAGCGGAACGAGCAGCGGTGACACATATTATCCACCTTGGATACTCCAGTTCGCCAAGCATGAAATAACTTTTAGATGTGGCGGCCATGGAGTTTCTGATGATAATGTCAGGCCTGGAAATTATGAATGTGCTCTAAAAGCAAGCTTATTGCTCATGGGCCATCATCACTAGGCACTCTTGCTTGAAGTTCCTCGACACATCCTCCGCCCGCGAGCCCGGCCTTGATCTGATGCGGGCCATCGCAATTCTCTGGGTAATGCTGTTCCACATGCGTCTCCGGCAGCTTCCCATCTTCTTTTCCGGACGCTATGGATGGATGGGCGTAGACCTCTTCTTCGTCCTCAGCGGATACCTAATTGGCTCACAGCTCCTGCGCCCGTATCTTCGTAACAGCACGCCATCTTTAGGCGGATTTTATTTTCGCCGCGCTTTTCGCGTGCTCCCGGCTTATCTGGCAGTACTGCTTCTCTACTTTGCGGTGCCCATATTCCGCGAAGCTCCCGGCTTGTCACCGGCATGGCAGTTCCTTACGTTTACAGAAAACTTCCGCATTGATTATCTTCACCAGCAGGCGTTTTCCCATGTCTGGTCGCTGTGCGTGGAAGAGCACTTCTATCTGGTGCTTCCACTGCTGGTCTTGCTGCTGATGCGTAAGCCCAGGTTCGGGAAGGCCTTAAGCGTGGTTCTTGCCATTCTTTTATTTGGAATAGCCGTGCGCGCCTGGATTTATCTACATCAACTCCGGCCTTTGCTCAATGCCAATGACGATTCGTTCACATTGATGTATGTCGAAAAGATCTACTATCCCACTTACACTCGACTGGACGGCCTGCTGGTAGGCGTGGTCCTCGCGACTATCAAAACATTTCGTCCCATCTGGTGGACTCGAGCCATGGCCCACGGACACCTGTTGCTTATCGCCGCCATTGCCACGTGCTCAACTGCCATGTGGCTGTTCGTTGACCGCTGGTCATTTTCTGGAACGGTCATCGGGTTCCCGCTGATGGCCCTGGGACTTGGGCTGCTGGTGGCTTCAAGCGTGAGCCCCACCAGTTGGCTATCGCGCGTCCGCGGATTCGGGTTCATAGCTGCCCTGGCATACAGCCTCTATCTCACGCACAAAGAGATCGTCCATCTGGACCACTTATTCCTGCTGCGCTATGTGGAAGCTGGCAGGTGGCTGGCCTTGCTGATTTACTTTACAACCAGTTTTCTGGCCGCAAGCCTGCTGTATCTGCTGGTTGAAAGGCCATTCCTGCGCTGGCGCGAGAAGCTTTCATCAGCTATACGTGGTCCTTCGTTCAAAACCACCGCCAGGCAACATGCCTGATTTGCCAATCCCGCTATCTTCCTGTAAAATTTACCTTTAACCACAAGACCTGAAGCCTCAAGGCCCTTCTGCGTCAAATTATCTGGAGTCAATCGAATGGCACAAGTTTGCGACATCTGCGGCAAAGGCCCGCAATTTGGAAATAAGATCAGCCACGCTCACAACGTGAGCCGCCGCCGCTGGAATGTGAATTTGCGTCCAGTACGTGCTCGGGTAAATGGCGCTAACAAGCGTGTGCGTGTCTGCACCACATGCCTGAAGTCCGGCAAGGTTGTTAAAGCATCCGTCAGCAAAGCCTCTTAGCTGCTAAAGCAACTCTCATGTAACCTGCTGTCGCATGTACCGGAATTGTCTTCATTCGCGATCTTTATCCCAGCTTCCGCGACTTCTCCCACGCCTTGGCATATTTCCAGCTCACGTACGCGGCGTGATTCATCAGCACCAGCAGGCCTTCGCGTCCGTCCAGAAATCCGCCGCGGAAAAAGTATGCCCAAATGAATCGGACCAGCGGACGCAAAACAATATTTACCACGCTGAACCCAACCTTGCGTTCCCGCACCACCATGTCAGCGCCCAAAGACGAATACCGGTTTGCATGCTCGATAAAACTTTCGAGCGTCGGATAGGCGTGATGAATTATGTCTCCCTTCAGGTGGCCCAATTCTTCCTGCATCTTCATATCTTCATGCACATCGCGTAGCTCAAATGTTGCCGCGCCACGCCTGATCAGCCTCAGTTTGGGATCAGGATAATAGCCGCTCCGCTTGACCCATTTGCCGAAATACAAGTTGCGGCGGTTCATTGTGTATCCGGTAAACTTCGGCGCAGCGCCTGAAGCCAGCAGCGCCTTGATGCTTGCGGCCAACTCCGGGCTGGCCTCTTCGTCGGCATCCAGCGAGAGGATCCAATCGCACGTTGCCTTCTCCAGCGACGAATTTTTCTGATGTGCAAACCCTTTCCATGGCTCGGTAAAAACTTTTGCGCCAAACGACTGTGCAATCGCCGCCGTGGCGTCCGTGCTGCCTGAATCAACCAGCACAATCTCGTCAGCAATGTCTTGTACGCTCTTCAGCGTGCGGCCAATATTGGCTTCTTCATTCAGGGTGATGATGCAGACCGAAAGAGTCATGCGCCGAAGCATAACAGGTGAGCAAAGCGCGGGTCATCCACGAATCCTCTTGTAAAATGGAACAGCACGGAGCCCATGGACTATCGCGATCAGGAAAGGTTTCTTCGAGGCAGCAGAATCTGGGGCGGCCTTGTCTGTCTTGGGTTCATGGCCATCGCGTTCGTAACCCGTCTCGCCATGGGCGGTAGATGGCATCCGGCTTCGACCATCGTCTTTGTAGTTGCCGCACTTTCGGTCGCGGTCCTCATGTATTACACGCCGGACTACCTGCACCTGAGCGTGACGCCGGAAAAGAAGCGCCGCTGGGAAATCAACGTCCGCTGGCGCATCATTGCCGCTGTGGTACTGCTTGGTTTCCTATTGGCTTCCAGCAATAGCGGAAGGCTGATCACGCTGTTCGCCGGCATATTGCTGGCTGTCGCCAACTGGATTGCGCTCAAGAAAATTCCACCGGCAAAGCTACCAACGTACTTCTGGACCACCGATCTCGTATTCCTTTTTCTGTCTCTGGTCCGTGCCGACGCCGGATCGGCGGCCATTATTCTCTTATTGCTGGCTGCAGCGGCCCATCTTGCGATTGTGAGAAGAGAAGACCATCACCTTCGCTGGGTTACCATCACTGGGCTGTCTGGAATAGTTATCGTTGCGTTCGCTACAGCTCCCTATGGACGCGCCAGCTTTCCGCTCGCTGCTGCATTGCTTCTGGCGGCCATTTCAGGAACAGCTTGGCTGGTTCGCCGCGCTCGGGAGCAGAACGCAAAGAATATTGCCGCCGCCACAGCGGAACTCATCGAATTCACCGGCTATCCCGCAAATCGGGTAACAGAATTATGGGCCACCAGCAACCAGCAACTTGCCGCCAACTGGCAGCAGGCCAGGCCTCCCGAAGACAATGCAGAGCAAATGGCAGAATGGTACAGGCAAAATTCAGAGCTGTATCTGTTTGCCATCTCCGCTTACAACCTTGAGTACAAGCGCATCCGCTCCAACATGAAAGTCCTGCGCCTGGCGCGCGGGGCCACGCTTGATTACGGCGCCGGCAATGGCGAAATCCTGCTGGAACTGGCGCGCCGCGGTCATCGTGTTGCCTATTATGATGTCGAGGGAGAAACCATGCGGTTTGCCCGCCAGCGCGCAGCGCGGCAGGGCGTTGCTATCGAATTTTTTCATAGCAAAGACGCGCTGCTTCAGGCCACTCGCGGTCGTGGATTCGATACCGTGTTCTCCTTTGATGTGCTGGAACACCTGCCCGACCTGCCGGGCGAGCTTACCTTTCTCGCGTCGTTGCTGAGTCCGGGAGGCGTGTTTGTCTTTGACGTTCCCGCCGGTTCCACCAAAGCGCATCCCATGCACCTGAACCATAATCTCAACGTGCTGGAATACATGCGCGCCAAAGGGCTGGAAGACAAGCGCAATCTGATGCTGCGCCTGCCCTTTCGCAAGGAAGAAAAATTCGTCTTTCGCGCCCCTCTGAAAGTTATGCCCTCAGAATCTATTGCGCGGCCCACCGCTCTCTGAGCTTGTCAGGTACACAGCTTCGCACTAAACTCGCCCCAGCACTCTCAATCTGAGTTTTTTGCTTGAAGTCCCATCCACAAGGCGATGCATTCCCTCTCACCCGCCACTCCGTGGTTGCGGCGGCACAGGGCCGTGATCTAGAAGAGCGTGCCCAGGCCATCGACGCCATCACTGGTTCTTACTGGCGGCCTGTATATAAATATGTACGAATGCGCTGGCACATAGAGCGGGAAGACGCTGAAGACTTCACCCAGGACTTTTTTTCGCGCCTGCTGGAAAAGGATTTTCTCACCTCTTACGATCCGGCAAAAGGAAAGCTCCGCACATTCCTTCGCATCTGCATTGATCGCCTCTTCATGAACCAGGCACGCGATGCCCGCCGCCAGAAGCGTGGCGAGGCGGCTATCCATGTCTCACTGGATTTTGAGGAAGCCGAGCACGAGTTGGCCGTTTCCAGCCAGACCGCATCCCCGGAAGATTACTTTGAAAAGGAATGGATACGCACTCTTTTTGCACTGGCAATTGAACGCCTTAAGGCGCAGTGGCAGGCAGCGCAGAAATCGACGCACTTTGCTTTATTCGAGCGCTATGATCTCGGTGATCAAGATGCCCGCCCTTCCTATGCCGAGCTGGCCACAGAGTTCAACATAGCAATAACGGACGTGACCAACTATCTGTCGTCCACGCGCCGGGAATTCCGCCGCTGCGTGTTGGCTCAACTGCGCGACATGACCGGCAGTGAAGAAGAATTTCAACGTGAAGCCCAGTTGCTGCTCGGAGTCGAGCCAAAATGAAATTCCTGCCCGATCAGGTGGTTGCCCGCCTGCAAACCGAATTGCAGACGCCAGACCTTTCTGGCACTCGATACCGCGCACTCAAATTTCTAGGCCAGGGCGGAATGGCAATTGTCTGGCTGGCAGAGGATTCGATCCTGCGCCGTCCTGTGGCTCTGAAGATATTGTCTGCGGAAAAAAGCTCAGCTGATTTGCCAGCGCGACTCATGCAGGAAGCCGTTATCCTCGCGCGCCTGGAACATCCTGGCATTGTTCCTGTGCATGACGCTGGAACCCTCCCGGATGGATGCACCTTCTACTGCATGAAACACGTTGAAGGCCAGACGCTCGACCACTATATTGGCCGGCTTGGCTTACGGCAACGGCTGCAATTACTTCAGCGCATAGCTGAGCCGCTTGCGTTTGCTCATTCCCGCGGCATTATTCATCGTGACCTGAAACCAGCCAACATCATGGTGGGCTCTTTCGGTGAGGTACTGATCATGGACTGGGGTCTTGCCAGAGTTATAGAGAATTCCGCTGCCGCCCAGCAAAATCCGGCTGCGTCGGATGAAGGCGGCCCTCCCACTGCTGAACGTTCTCCTGCTTTTTCACCCGGCCTCTATACCACCGTTCACGGCACCGTACTCGGCACGCCCGGATTTATGGCCCCCGAGCAGGAACGCGGCGATGTGAATGCCACAGATCAGCGAACGGATGTTTTCGCGTTCGGCGCCATTCTCAACTACATTTTGCGCGACAACACTACCAGCTCCGATCGTGAGCGGGGCCCACGTTCGTTGCACGCCATTTGTCGGAAAGCCATGTCCTCTGAAATGGCCGGACGTTATTCCACAGTGCAGGAGCTTTCCGCCGACCTCGGCAAATATCTTGATAATTTGCCGGTCAGCGCCTATCGCGAAAACATAGTAGAGCGTGCAGCCCGCCTGATCGCCCGTCATCGCGTGGCCGTCGTATTGGTCCTGGCATATCTCTTCATGCGCGTATTATTTGTTCTTTTTTCCCGGTGATGAGCTAAAGGTTGTGGCAAATATGGTGAATAGAACTGGTAGAGACATTCCATCTCAAAGGAGCTGAACAACCATGAACAAGATTGTGCTGGGTTTGATATTGGGCGGCATTCTGGGCATCTTGGACGGTCTCACTGCCTGGTTCACTCCGGCGGTGCGCAGCGGAATTGTCGGCATAGTGATCGGGTCCATGGTCAAAGGCCTGATCGCCGGTGTGCTCATCGGCTTTTTCGCGCGTAAAGTGAACTCACTTGCCCTGGGCATTGTGTTCGGCCTTGCCGTAGGAGCGTTTCTTGCATGGATCATTGCTTTCATGCAGCACGGATATTATTTCCAGATCATGTTGCCCGGCGCGATGGTCGGCCTGATTGTTGGCTACGCCACGCAGAAGTATGGTGAATCCAGCCGACTACAACGCGCCTGACCGTATTCGCACGATTACTTTCGCAATCAGCTTTGCCGCAAATTCATGTTTTGCGGCTCAACATCCCACCTTCATAAAGGAGGCCATTATGCCACGTGTTATTCATTTTGAATTTGCAGCAGACAATCCCGAGCGGGCCGCGAAATTCTATCGCGACCTCTTTGGGTGGGATTCCACGCAGTGGGGCGGTCCAATGGACTATTGGCTGGTGAAGACCGGCGCCGATGGTCCTGGGATCGACGGCGGCATCCTTCGCTACCAGGAAAAGATGCCCCGCACCATCAACACCATTGGAGTCGATTCAGTCGATGCCTATCTGGAAAAGGCCATGCGCCATGGCGGCAAGCTTGCCAAGCCGAAATTTGCCATCCCCGGCGTGGGCTACCAAGCCTATTGTCTGGACACTGAGGGCAATGTCTTTGGTATCTTCCAGGAAGATTCATCAGCAAACTAAAAACGGCGATCAACTAAATTCATCTTTGTTTGACCAGCTCATCAGACAACAGGCGCGCCTTCACTGCCCAGTTGTGGGCGCGCGTCAGATCATTCTCCGTTGTAGCTGTACGGCTTTGCTTGATGAATTCCCTGATCTGCGCCCGCATGGCCTCTTCATCTTTGGAGAGCTGGCGCGTGATGCCGTTCAGGTTGGCCTCAGCTCCCTGCAAAAGTTGCTCGGTTGAGGCTTGGCTATGCGCAGCATCCACGGGAGTCGGTCTGGGCGAGATCTCTCCTGTCACTGACTGTTGTGTAGGCTCAGGCTTTTCAGCCGGAATCACCTTCCTGGTCACTGTATTGTGGGCCACCTCTGACTTGTCATTCCCGGCGGGTGAGGTGGAAGGCGGTTTTTTTTGAGCGGTGCGGCGGGACTGCTTTGGCTTCTTTCCAGCTGTCGTTTTGTCCTGGTCCGCTGATGGCGTTGCCGGTTGTTGCACCTGTTGGGACTGCTGCTCCGCTGGTTGCTGGGCTGTTTCCGGCTCCGGCGTGGGCGAGGGTTGCGGCGCGGCGGCGGTTGGCGGCTGCTGCGGAACCACCAATACCGGTTTTTTATGCTCGCAGCCTGTAGCAATCCCCAGCAATATGAAGAGGGCAACAGCCGCGGAGCTTAGACGAAGTCTTTTCATGCTTTGCCGACTGAATCTTCTTTCGCTATGACCGGCGCATGGCCATTAGCGGCAGTCTCCGTGAGCGGGAAGCGCAGATAAAACGTGGTTCCGTGATCAATAATTGAAGTGAACTCCACTGATCCATGATGCAACTGCACAACACGGTATGCCATGGCCAGGCCAATTCCGCTTCCACCAGACTTTGTAGTGAAGTATAAATTAAAAATTTTGTCGCGGATATTCTCCGGGATGCCCGCTCCCTGGTCGCGCACCATGATCAATGCGCCATCGGCATCGCGTTTGGCTGTCATGCGCAGCGTGCCGCCTTCCGGCATGGCCTGTACGCCATTCAACACAATGTTCAGGATGGCCTGTTTCACCAGATCCACATCGATTCGTACCGGCAGCGGGTCCGGTGACGTTTCGGTTTCAATCATCACATGGTTCTTTTCTGCTACCGGCGAGGCCAAAATTGTTACATCATCCATCACCTTGCCCAAGTCCATGTCATTCAGGCGCAACTCCACCGGGCGGGTAAAGTCCACCAGTGTTTGCACCACGCGATCCAGCCGCTGAATTTCACTGCCAATCACATCCACATGGCGACGCGTGTCGGGTTCAACATCTTTCATTTTCTGGCGCAAAACTTCCAGGTGCACCACAATTGCATTGATCGGGTTCTTAACTTCATGCGCCACGCCCGAGGTGAGCCTGCCGATGGCGGAGAGTCTGCGTGAAAGCTCGATCTCATCTTCAATCCGATGAACTGACTCAGCATCGCGCAACGTCAACAGCGCGCCGATGCGTTCTCCATGCTCCTCAATAAAATCCAGTGAAACTTGTATGTGCCGTCCCTGCGCATCCTCTATTTCCTCCTGCCCTACAGGCTGGCGCGACGCAAACGCCTGCAGGATGGTCCTGCCCAGAACAGACTCACGGGAAAAAATCTCTGCGGGATGCCGGCCCAGCATTTCACCGCGCGGCTTGCCAATAAATCGCTCGGCGGAGGCGCTGACCAGCACGGCATTTGAGTCGCTGGTAAACAGCATGACTCCATCCTGAAGGTTGGCCATCATCTGGTCCAGGTTTTCCTTCAAAGCGGAGAAGACTTCTTTTACATCGCGCATCTGCCGGCCCAGCCGCTCGATCTTGGTAGAAACAGTTCCGTACTCGTCGGAACGCTTTGCGGGTATCACCGCCAGGTCAGCCTTGCCGGAACTGATCAGGTCCAGCCTTTGGCTGATGGCAGCCAGCGGGCGCAGCGCAAGATTGGAAAGTCCGGCCGCAAGAATCAGGCTAAGTATGATCGCCGTACCGGAAAAAGCCAGGGCGCGCCGAATCTGTGGCTTAAGGTTGTCGATCAAAAGAGCAGTGTTAACTCCCACCCGCACCTCACCAAAAGGTTTCTTGCTGGTGGTATAGATGAGTGGCAGGCGAACGTCATAGGTTTTGGCTGGACCATAAATCAGCCTGTATTGCTCCCGGATGCCGCCATGAAGTATGTTGGCAAAATCCTCGCGCGCGGTCACCACCGTGCCCTGCAGGGCAGGATTGGTATGCAGGAGCGCCAGTCCATCGGCACTCACAATACATGCATCCAGAATGTTAGGCGAGTCTCCCGTCACCGACTCAAGAAGCGAGGTGATGCTGGTGTCATCTTGCAGCAACTCCTGTACCGCTGCCTCCACCTGCTTTGGATCGTTGATATCAACCTTGGAACTGCTCAGGTCTACGCCTAACACTGGTTTGGAAACGGCGAAAACGTGAAGCTTGATGAGGTCTGCGATTGAATAAACTTCCTGAATGCGCTGATGGACCACCTCAGAGATGTAGAGAGTGGAAAGCGTAGCTACAATTGCCACTACCATTGCCGTAATGGCGATGACCAGCTTGGTTTTCAGACGCAAAGCAGGCATGAATCACTTCTAAAGCTGGAAACTCCAGGGCTGCCAGCTCTCTCTCCAATATTCGGCTATCGCCTTCGCAATTGCAAAGCTGATTTAGCCTGTTGCCTCATTCGCCACGGCAGATGCGCCGCCGTACTCTTTGAGCTTATTGTGCAAGGTCTTCAAGCTGATTCCCAGGATTTCTGCGGCGCGTGTCTTGTTGTTGTTGCTTGCCGCCAGTGTTTTAAGGATCAGCATTTTCTCCGCCTCTCCCACGGTGGTTCCAACGTCCAGCCGGATGCCTTCACCATCAGTAATTGGAGGCTTCAAACCCGCGCTGCCAAAATTCGGCGGCAGGTGGCGTGCCTCGATTAGAGGAGTGTTGCAAACGATCACTGCCCTTTCCATTGTATTGCGCAGTTCGCGCACATTGCCCGGCCAGTTGTGGTTCTGGAACATCTGCATCACGGCTTCATTCACGCCCCCAACGCTGCGGCCATGTTTGGCGTTCATGTCGGCCAGCAAAGCGTCCACTAATTGCGGCACATCATCCTTGTGGTCTCGCAGGGGCGGCAGGTCAATATTGAAAACATTTAGCCGGTAATAAAGATCGCCGCGCAACTCGCCTTTGGCTACTGCCTCTTCCGGCACCTTATTTGTCGCGGCCAGCACCCGCACGTCAACCGGAGTCTCCATTTTGCTGCCTAACCGGCGAAGTTTGCGGTCTTCCAGCACGCGCAGCAGCTTAGCCTGTGTTGCGGCAGGCATCTCCCCGATTTCATCCAGCAGCAGCGTGCCTTCCTCCGCTAATTCAAAGCAACCGGCCCGGCGCTCCATGGCCCCAGTAAATGCGCCTTTCTCATGGCCGAAAATCTCGCTCTCAATCAGCGTTTCTGGAATGGCCGAGCAATTGATGGCCACGAATGGCTTGTTCTTGCGCGGGCTGAGATCATGGATTGCGCGCGCCACCATCTCTTTACCAGTACCGCTTTCTCCCGTGATCAGCACGGATGCGGTGCTTGGCGCAACCATCTCAATCAGATGAAAGATTTCCTGCATCGCCCGCGATGATCCCACCATGTGGCCAAAGAGTCCGGTATCGCGCAGCTTCTTCTTGGTGACTTCCAATTCCAGAGCCGTGCCGCGCTGCCGTGCCGCGTTTTGCAGGATCTGTTTCAGCCGCGCCGGGTCTACCGGCTTCTGGATAAAGTCATACGCCCCCGCTTTCATCGCGTCCACTGCAACGTCAATGCTGCCCTGTGCCGTGAGCAATACCACGGCAATCTGCTGTGGCTGATCAGAGAGGCGCTGCAACAATTCCATGCCGTCCATTCGCGGCATTCTGAAGTCGGTCACAACAATCCCAGGCGACCAGGTGGCCACCTTTTCCAGACCTTCCAATCCATCCCTGGCAGTGTCTGTCCTATAGCCCCATGCAGAGATGAGTTCGGCCAATCCTGAGCGCTCGTTTTCTTCATCTTCCACGATCAGGACTTTTTCCTGTGTACTCAAAATGGCTTCCTTTTTAGAGTTTAGTCTCCGAATAATTCAAGAGCAGCAACACTCAACTTAGATGAGAAACCGTGTAAAAACGTCCATACACATTTAACTCATTGATTGTATTACATTTACGTTTCAAAATAGACGCTGTTTCGTTGTCCGGTGATTGTATCGAATAAGGAAGATGTCAAAGCTGGATTCGGGTACCCTGATTCTTTTGCTTGTACTGAGTGTGGAAGCCCCGCAAAAGGCCGAGCAGCCAAAATAACAGGAGCCTCGCAACGGAACACTTTGCTCAAAACTTATACTGGTTCGTTTCCTGATCCGATGAATGCACGCTTCTCCGTACTTTCTTAATCAATTGCCCTTCAGTAACTTGTTGATGGAAAATCATCATGGCAATCTCATTGCATCTTGTTGCAGGGAAAAGCCTGCCCAATATTATTATGCGTCCCAGCCTACGCTCCATTCCGGTCCTGCTCAGCGTGCTGTTGCTGTCTGCCGCTCTCATGGCAGAGCAATCATGGCAGCCGTTAGGCCCTGACGGCGGCACGGTACGCAGTCTGGCTGTTGATCCCAGAAATCCAGACCGCATTTTTCTCGGCACCAGCGCAGGCAATCTCTATCTTTCCACAGACAAAGGGGCCAGTTGGTCGCGGTTTGCTCGTCCCGGCAATTCCGTGGAAATGGTGCTCGACCATATCGTGATTGATCCTGCCGATTCGCGAAACATTTTTGTTGCGGCATGGAACGCGCAGCAGCCTAACAGTGATGGCGATCTCTTCCGCAGCAAAGATGGCGGCAAAACATGGGAGATTGCCGCTGACCTGCATGGCAAATCTCTCCGTGCTCTGAGCATTGCCGCCACTGACTCGAAAATTCTGGTGGTGGGCGCACTGGATGGCATCTATCGCAGCCGCGATGGTGGGAGCGCCTGGGAGCGAATCTCTCCGGAAAATCATGCCGAAATCAAGAACGTGGAATCCATTGCTATTGACCCAGCCAACCCTGACGTAATTTATGCCGGAACCTGGCATCTGCCCTGGAAAACTGAGGATGGCGGCAAAACCTGGCACAACATAAAAAAGGGCGTGATTGACGACTCTGATGTTTTCTCCATCGTGATTGACAAATCACAGCCATCAAACTTGTTCATCAGCGCCTGTTCGGGCATCTACCGCAGTGATTCCGCCGGAGAGCTGTTCCGCAAGATCCAGGGCATTCCGTATTCCGCCCGGCGCACCCGCATGCTGCAAATGGACCCCACGGACCACAACGTTGTATATGCCGGGACCACCGAGGGCCTGTGGAAGACCACCGATGCCGGCGCGACGTGGAAGCACATGACCGGCTCGAACATTGTTGTGAATGACGTGCTGGTTGATCCACGTCGGCCTTTACGTGTGTTGCTGGCAACCGACCGCAGCGGCGTCCTGGCCAGTGACGATGGTGGCGTGACGTTTACGCCCACCAATCGGGGCTTTGTTCATCGCCAGACGGCGGCGTTGCTGGTGGACCGCAGTAACAGTGCTGTGTTTTATGCTGGCGTGCTCAATGACAAGGAGTTCGGCGGCGTCTTTACCTCCCACGATGCAGGTCAGACCTGGAAACAGAACAGTGATGGACTGGAGGGACGCGATGTCTTCGTGCTCCGCCAAAGCGCAGATAACTCATTGATCGCCGGCACCGATCATGGCATTTTCGTGCTCCCGCCAAATGCTTCCAACTGGGCGCCGCGCAATATTCCGTCATTCAGCAAGACCGCAGTTGCGCCGAAAAAGAAAGTTTCAGCCAGCGCAACAGCGCCGGTCGAGTTAGCTCCCCGTATAAGCGTCCTGGAAGTTGCAGGGAAAAAGTGGTTTGCCGCAATACCCACTGGATTGGTTGTAAGCCCGGACTCAGGTGAAACCTGGCATCAGGAACCACTTCCATCTGTTGGGGTTCCCGTCAGCATCGGCATAGCCGGGAAGGTAGTGGCGATCGCCGGAAGAAATACGGTTGCCGTTTCTGTAAGCGAAGGAGAAAGCTGGCTGCCATCCAAGCCGCTTGATCCCGACTTCGGAATCAATGCTGTCGCGGTGGACAACACAGGCGACATCTGGCTTGCAGCACGGGCAGGGCTGTTCCGCAGCACTGACGCAGGAGATTCGTGGAAAAAAGTCTCGTCGCTCCGGCTGGCCAACATTCTTTCAGTCCAGTTTGACCCGGAAAATCATCGCATTCTGGTTACCAGTGGAAGCTCTACCAATGTGTTTGAATCCGGAGATAATGGGCGCACATGGAACGCGATTAACGCCGGCTGGCGGTTGCGCAATCTTCATCTCGCCCACGGACGCCTGATTGGCACAACCCCCTTTGATGGGGTGGTAATTCAGCCTGAAATTACCGCTGGAATTGAGAGTGTTTCCAGAAGCGGAACCCGCTAGAACTAAGCCACACTTTACGAAACAGCTACTCTGTAAGGGGTAAAAACTACACAGTTTTCAAAAAAATGCTCCCTGTAACCTCAATCAAATAAACATCTTATGTTGGCATTTGCATTGCTATCCATACAATGGCGGTGCCCCCCACACTGCCGGGGTCGCGTATGGAAGGCGATAGTTCCAAAAATCTCTTGTTTGTGATTTTGCTGGTCCTTGCGGGATTAGCGATAGGTTGCGGCGTGGGTACGCAACCCTCCACGGTTACTGCAGATACGCCTGCGCCCCAGCAATTGCCGTTTGTCGAAAGCAAGCCGCTGGTTGTTCCAGCCAATACTGCGATTTATATCCGCCTGCAGGAAGCAATTTCCAGCACCACCGCGCAGGCTGGGCAGGATTTTTCTGCCGTGCTGGATGAGCCGCTCATGGTGGAAGGGCAGATGTTTGCTCCGGAAGGCGCGCCAGTCCAGGGCAAGATTGTTGCCGCCAGTGAATCCGGACATTTGCATAATGCCGGGTACCTGCGCATTACACTCTCATCGATCACGTTGAATGGCAAAGCAGTTCCGCTGCAGACCAACAGCATGTTTGTGCGCGGCGGCAGCTACAGAAACCGCAATCTTGCTTTCATTGGCGGAGGAGCGGGCGGAGGCGCGCTGCTGGGCGCATTGGCCGGAGGCGGCAAAGGCGCGCTTATCGGTTCGGCTTTAGGCTCGACGGGAGGCACAACCGCGGCTTATGCTACCGGCAAAAAGGAAGTTGGCTTTGTGGCTGAACGGCGGCTTGGCTTTCGGCTGACACAGCCGCTCAGCATCACTTAGATTTCCGTGGATTGGCATTTAGGTAAGAAGGAGCCGGATTCGGCTCCTGTTCTTTTGATATCTCATCTCAGCGACCTGCTGCCAATCGCTGGCTGAAGCCAACCTCGAAGGCTCCAATATCTTCACGCCCAATTGCATTAGCACCGCAGCCAATTTGCTACTTCCGTCAAAGCTGCGAGACAGATATTCTTTTTTAAAGTCCTTCGTGCTCATGAATATTAATCTTGTGTTTAGCAAGAAACACGCAGCCTACGCTTGTCTGGCGCTGACATTTTTCATTTGCAGTTGCGGCAAGCCTACCCCGGAAGCGCCGAAAAGCGCTCCAGCAGCATCGCCGGCCAAGGCAGCGGAGCAGAGCGACCGGAGCGCCGCAGGTAAGGCAATGGATGTGCCTGCCGCCGTGGTAGGCATTCTTCATGCCGCTCATCGGAGTGGCGGAGTAATCTTGCGCGGCGAGTGCGGCGGGAAAACTTCTGCATCAACTTTGCAGGCTAGCCAGAATACTCCCGATCGGCAAAACACTTCCAGCGCGCAAAGCGGCATGGATACTCCATATCCAAATCCAATGACTGTGCCGGTAACGCTTGAGCCCATGGACAAGGCATTGCAGGAGATTTCCGCGAAGTATCAGAGCATCTACTGGCGGGAATCGCCCGCCACCGGAGTTCGTATTGCCGATAGTAGCGTGAAAGCCAGGTTGTTACGCGTGAAGGTGCGGGAATTTCGCATTGTGGAAGATCGCGAGCCCGACGCCGCCATCGCGGCCTTATGGCGCGCTCCGGAAGTGGCGGCATTTCTTCGCAGGAACCATGTGCGGTTCGCCCGCCGGACAAGCGCAGCAAAGAAGATCATGTCGCCGCCAATGATTGTTGAAGTGAAAAACGCCACGGTAGCCGACATTCTTGACCGGATTGCAGCCGGCTATGGACAAAACCCGCCGAAGGTCTGGATCTATCTTGAGTGCGCCGGGAAAAAAGAAATGCTGATCGACGTGCAGATGAAATGAAACCCAGGTACAAATGCTTTGCGCCATTTCGCGGCTTCCTGTTCATTCCCGCAAACGATTGAAAGAGCCTTCCTGGTTTTCCTCGTGTTAACTAATTTGCTACTCCCCCTGTGAAGCGATTAACGCTATGCTCGGGTTCAGTGGCGATGCGCATGACAGTTCTGGCGAGCGGGAGCAGAGGAAACTCAACCGTGCTCTCCAGTTCGAAAGCCAGCATCCTGGTGGATGCAGGAATTTCATGCAAAGAGACTTTGAAACGCATGAAGGCCGCGGGCGAAGATCCGCAGATGCTGCAGGCAATTGTGATCTCGCACGAGCATCAGGACCATGTGGCTGGATTGCAGGTGCTGGCGCGCAAGCTGCAGATCCCGGTTTACATCACTGAAACCACTTACCATAGCTGGCGGCGCACTACCAAAGACGCGGAAGGCAAGCCGGTAAAGCTGGAGCGCCGGGAGCACTTCCAGATTGGCCGCAGCTTTGAGATCGCAGACATTACGGTAACCACTTTTACTATCCCGCATGATGCAGCCGACCCTTGCGGCTTCACCTTTAAGGCCGATGGAGTCAAGATTGGAGTGGTCACCGATCTAGGCTACCTTCCTTATAGCGTGAAAGACCACTTAAAGCGCTGCGACGGACTGATGATCGAGTCCAACCATGACCTGGAAATGCTGCGCAATGGGCCTTATCCGTGGATGGTAAAGCAACGGGTAATGAGCCGGGTAGGGCACCTTTCCAATGCTGCGCTCGCCGATTTCTTTGAGAAAGACTATGACGGGCAGGCAGCATTCCTGGTTCTGGCCCATCTTTCCGAGCACAATAACCATCCTGAAGTGGCCCGTGAAACGGCCAACAAGGCGTTAGGCGGGAAGCTAAACCTGTTTCAGTCATGTAATTTGATGCTGGCCCGCCAGGACCACCCATTGCAGCCACTCTGCCTGGGGTGAGAAGATACCTGTACAAAACCTTAATCAGGCATCACAATAGACACATGGAATCCGCCCATGGGTCGGCATGAGGCTTTTTAAGCAGCATCAGGCAAGACGATGAGCAATATCTGTACTGACCGAGTGGTTGGAGACATATTAGCCGGGTGGCGCTACGACATTTCAGGATTGGCTCCGGAAATGCGGGGCGACTACGAAGCGCATCTGGCTGAGTGCGCCCATTGCCGCTCGCGCCAGGTCTTGCACCGCACCATCGATATCGGATTGATGATCATTGCCGGCATCTCTGCCGTGATGTTTCTGGTGGCATTTGGAGCAGTGCGGCACTTTTCTCCGCGGCACGCACTTGTGCTGGAACTGATTGCCCTGGCTGGATTTCTCTTCTTCAGCGTAGTCTGGCTGATCGTGGCTGTGGCTACTCCCGCGCCTGTGGTAGTTGCCGATGTGGCCCGCATCCAAGCCCGCCGCCTGCATGACCGCCTTCCCAGCCAGATTCGTGAAAAGCTGCCGGAGATCACACAGGAGTTCCTGAAAGAACGGTAACCCGCTCGCGGACCCCAAATTTGGTTACATTTTGGTTACATAAGAAAGAAGCCACCTGTAACTACTCAGATGGCTTCTCTCTGATAATCAACTCTTTACTTACTGTGGCCAGATGTAACCAGCAGTGCCTTCATCTTTCCATCCCCCGCCCAGGAACCGTGTCCTCTCGGCTGCCGAGGTGGTATAGAAGTGCTCGCTGCCATTGCCGTTCATCAGCCGGTACAAAGGCTCGGCCCCTGCCTGCTGTGAACTGGCTACGTAGCCAACAATCCCGTCATCACGATAGCCTTTAGCCTGGAAGCTGGAGCGCTCGTTCGCGTCCAACGTCAGAAGCGTATCGCCGCTAGGGCCGGTCAGGCGGTAGAGGGGAACTGCCCCAGAAGTCGGCGTGGACAATACATATCCCGCAGTCCCTTCAGCACGGAATCCATTACTGTTCTGCTCGCCTGCGTTCGTGGAGTAAAGATGCAGATTGCCTGCGCTGTTGCTGGCGCGATACAAAGGAACTTTTGCGCCACTGCCGGTACTGCCAGAAGCCGCTGGCGCTCCGGCGGGAGCTGCCGATGCGTTCACGTCTGGCGCTGTGCCATTGGCAGTGGCGGCAGATTGGAATTGTCCTGAGGTGCGCAAGTCGCCGTCAGTAGTCAGGATCTGCCATTCATAGGTTTTGCCCGGCTCCAGGCCGGTGAGTTGTAACGAATGGTTGGTGCCGCCGCCCGTATGCGTTGCGGTCTTCCAGGCGGAATTGCTTCCCGCCACGCGATAACGCACGCGGTTCGCGCCGCTGGAATTAGTGGTCCAATTGATGGTGGCTGAGGTGCCCGTGATATTCGTAATGCTTGGGCCGGAAGTGATCTGTACGGCTTTCTCATTGGACGAATCCATGGACTTTTGTGCAAAAGCTGCTGGCGCCGACAATATCAGCGACAAACCTATGAGCGTGAGTGTACGTTTCATACTTTTTCGTCTCCTATACAGGCAAAATATCTTGAAGGAAATCTATTTCGCGGACGAAGCGGCCCTATCGTGAAATCCCGTGCCAGCCACTAAAAGGCAAGCACGCGCACGAATTTCAAATTACTTAGTTCGAGGGAAGTACACAGGCGCGGGTTGCACCTTGAGAGCTGGATAAGCAGAGCTGCTGGAGCCAGAGTCTTTAGCCGTTGGCCATCAGCCTCAGCCATGGCTTCAGAGCTTGTTGAGCGTAGCTGTTCAGTTTGCGGTCAAGACATTTTACTGAGCAGTTTTCGCCTGCACCTGTTTGTAGCCTTCTGGGACCTGGAACAGATTGGCATCCACCGAATTGGTGGAAATGGATGTTACCTCCGTGGCCATATCCATCAGAGAACCTGCGGTGCCGCTGGGCGTTGCATTTGAAGATCCGGAGTTATTATCCTGCTGGGCCGTATCGTCTTTCTTTTCTTCTTGCCAAAGAGGCCGCCAATGCCTTTAGTGAGCGGGTTGCCGCTGGATTGCTGCTGGTCATCATGCGAGGGTTGCTGTTGTGCGCCGGATTGGCTTGCCTGTCTGGCCATGCCGACGCTAGTGAGTGAATAAAGCGGCATGCCGTTCAGCGTCGCGGCGGTCTTGCGAAATTCCACCATCGCGGGAGCAATCTGCGGGTTTGCACCCAGCATGGCTCCGGGAACCCAGTCCAGTTCCTTGGCCATGCGCTGGTAGAATTTTTTTGCTTCTTCAAAACCCTTGACCGGTGCGACAAAAGAATCGGAATCAACCCACATATTGGCGGTCTGGCCCTTGGCTTTGGGATCGTCAGAGGTCATCTCCATGTCCACCCGGACTTTCTGCTCCTTGGCGGTATAGTCGAGAACTTTTCTGGTGCCGGGGCCAGGTTTGATCTGGACTTTGGGAACAATTTTTACCTGGCTGGGCTGTTCCTTATTGCGCTTGGCCTGCTCATCCGCGGCTTTCTTGCGTGCGGCTTCCATCTGCGCGCGCATCTCGTCAAAGGTCAAGGTGGAGTAGGTTTTTTTGTTGTTATCGATCTGGATAATTCGGCGCGCTTCAAGGTCAATAATTTCAATCTGACCCATGCTGTCTTCGCGCCGCATTTTGTTGCCTTTGAAGCTGATGGTGGAAGTGGCGCCCTGCGTAGCTTGACGCGCATTCTTACTGAACACGCCGGCAAATTTCATGGCGCCAGCAGCCGCGCCCCCAGTGATTTTGGTAGTTTCTGTGTATTGAAAATCAGCAAAGCAAGGGGTGGAGAACGAGAACAACAACACACTGGCAAGTACGTACGCAATGGCCTGCTTCATTTCGCCTCCTGGCATTTCGGGAGGCATTATAAACATCTGCCTTATGGCGAGAGCTGAATTAATCGCGGGGCGGGACGCGCTTATTGGAAGTCAACGTCTTCAGAGATATGCAGCACTTCCTCCAGTAAAAAGTAGCTGGTATCAAGGCCACAGCGGGCACAAGGAGGAAACGGCGTTAGTCTGCGTAACCAGAGATCAGGCGGGTCAACGCATGCTTCATGGTCTGATCGCCACATGCCAGAAATCGGCACGCTTTCTCCGCTGAGGAATACAAGCTGGCCGGATAGTTTTGCCTGATTATTTTGAGCCACAATAGTCTCCAAATACTTTAGGTATCTATTCGTATCGGAGTGAATTAACCGCAACTCAAGACCCACTGTATATTATTGAAGGCAAAGGGATAGCAGAGTTGCTGGGCAGCAGACACTCGTAATTTTTCCCCAATAAAAGAGAGCTTTCGACATCAGGCGCCAAGGTTGCCTGTGATCTCCTCAATATGGGCGAAAGTGTATGCAGAAGCGCGATCCAAAAGGTAGGAGTAAAGCTTAAATGAGCCCGCCAGAATAATCAGGCCGAACACCAACGGCAACCAGGCAAGCTGCCACGCCCATGCAGCAAAAGCAATCAATCCCCAGATGGCAGCTAACGGCAAGACCACCAGAAGTGATGCCAAACCCGCAGAGCTTGAAGTCATCCGAGAGGTCATCTGCGTGAGGTCAACGCGCTTGGGCCAGTAAAGCGAGAACAAGTTCCCCGCCGCGAGTTGAACCACCAGCATGGCAAAAAATCCTACTGTCACCGTTGCTACCTGCAACAGTCCCACGTGCGTCACTGCAATAAGGGAGAGCGCGACCACAAGATAAAGGAATGAAAGAATCCCTCCATGCGTGAGATTCTTGGCCAGAAAAATTTTTTGCAGTGGCAGAGGAGATAGCAGCCAGCGCCCAAAGGCTTCCTTGTCCATGCCAAAGATGTTGTAGGCAATGTTGGACAAAGAGAGAAGCAGAAAGCTTGCCAGGCCAATCAAAAGACCCCCGGGATTCCTGGTGAATGGCATGGTGCGGCCAGGGCCATAAAACGCCAGCAGCAGGAAAATAATGGGTGGATAAATCAGTTGCAGCAAGAGACGAGAATTCTGCCGGATATACCGCAGCTCTTTCTCCACGATGGCGGATGTGACTTCATCCATGCCGGGCAAATGTAAACCCAGGCGCACCTTCAGCTCACGGTGGACCTTGTAGGTTTCGGCATAGATCTCACCCTGGAAAACCGCACTCAGTTGTCGATATAGAAGAAGGAGTAGGACTCCGGCGAAAAGAATCATTCCTGCAATGGCCTGGAATTGTTCAGCACCGGTGTAAAGAAAAATGTGGGCAGCCAGTCCGGAAGGCAGGAACGTGCGCGCCCAGACCAGCGCTCCCACCACAGCAGGAGGCACGTTCAGAGCATGGCTACTCGCCCAGGAGCGGGCGGTTATCTGCAAGAGTTGCGGCAGAAGAAGAAATACAAGCATGATCAATACCATGCGCTCGCGTCCCTTGCGCGTACTCTGGAAGCGCTCAAATAATCCAACGAGTATCCGGTTGCAAAGCAGGTTAAACAGCGCGAACAGCAGGAAAGCGAGCGCCGCAGAAAGGGCAAGATCAGGCCGGACCATGAGCACCGCCAGCCAGATGCTGAAGAGCCAGAACAGGCAGGCCAGGGCGGCAGGATCCGAAAGGCCATACGCGAGATTCAGCAGAAAATAAGTCCGAAACGAAATAGGATAGCGCGCAACTTCACGAAAATTCAGGCCGGGTGAGTAGCCCTCAAACAGAATAGGAGCAAGCTGCCAGATAAAAAACAAGGCAAGCAATAGCAAGTCGAGAAGATCAGGGCGCCCCGTGCGGAGCAGGCCGTATGTTCCGCCAAAAAACGCGCCGCAGAGAAGCAGAACCAGTCCGCTGCCCAGAATGGTATAAAGCGCTTGAAATCCAAGCTCTGCACCGCGGTTCGGACGCCGCAGGGAATTAACAAAAAGCCGCCAGCGCAGCAACAACAAGAGAATGAAATGGCTGTTGGAATCGGTTAAAGCCAGGAGAGCACCTCCGCATCCTGCCTGGCCCCGCCCACCACCTGGAGAAAGATTTCTTCCAGCGTGAGCGCGGACTGATCATGGCCGGCCACTTTAACGCCGGAGCGCAACTCTTCCAGCGAGCCGGAAGCTACCAGCCGGCCGTTCTGGATGATCCCAATGTGCGTGCAGAGCCGCTCGACAACCTCAAGCACGTGCGAGGTCAGAAAGACGGTTCCGCCATGCGCGATGAAACGCTGCAACAAACGTTTCAGGGTGGTTGCGGCAATGGCATCGACGCCCTCAAAAGGCTCATCAAGAAAAAGGATTTCCGGCCCGTGAATCACAGCCGCGGCAAGGGCCGTTTTCTTTTTCATGCCATGTGAGTAGTCAGCCACCAGCTTGTCCGCCGAATCCCTGAGGTCCATGAATTCCAGCAACTCGGCGCTGCGCTCGGCGGCTTTGGCGCGGTCCAGGCCGTACATGCGTCCAACAAAGTTTAGCAACTGCATGCCCGTAAGCCGCTCAAAGAGCGCCAGGCCTTCCGGCACCACGCCAATCCGCCGCTTGATTTCCACTGCATCCGTGGCAAGGCTGCGGCCAAGGATCCGGACTTCACCGCTGGTGGGGCGCAATAGCCCGGTCAGCATCTTGATGGTAGTGGATTTGCCGGCCCCGTTCGGCCCCAGGAAGCCATAGAACTGCTGCTTCTCCACAGTAAGGTCTAGCTCGTCCACGGCAACCAGAGGACCAAACCTCCGCCGCAGCGCGCGAGTTTGTAACACTATTTCAGCCATGAGTGCGCTTCAGCTTATATCAATGCTCGGAAATTATCGGGGCTTTTCCGGTCATTGTTCCGCCCTGCGGAACAGTATAAGGGGAGCTTCAGGCCAGTACGCTCATGTAAAGCAACGGCAAATCAGGGAGTGGCCTCCTCTACAAGCCCGGCGAGCAGCCCGAAAGGCGCAGCGTGCGGGGTCAGTGCTTTTTCCGATCACCCGATGTCCTAATGCTCCGGCTTTTCGGGATCGTGTCATCAGCATTGATTAGTGGTCAGTGGTAAGTTTTGCCTTCCCGATTACCCGATGTCCCGATCACGACGCTCACCAGATTTCCTACCCCTACCCCTCCCCTGGTCCTCCCAGATTGGCGTAGAGTTCAGAGGGGTCATCCCAGGGTCATCCCAGATTGGCGTGGGGTTCAGCGATTGCATGTCGATTGGCGTAGGGTTCATGGGTTCTGGAGTTGGTTTCTGGTTTTCCACTAAGAACTAACTACTACTCGGGCTCGAATCGCATTGCTTTGCTTTGTCTGGCTAAAGGCTAAGAGCCAATGGCTAAGAGCTAATTTTCAAAGATCATCCTCCCAGGACACATTCCCACCCAGAGGCCAATGTCGAACTTTACCATTTATTCGCCTTTATGTCAAGGGAAATCGGGTGGAAGATGGGTGGAAGAGCGGCCATTTATGGCCGCGAAAAGCTCCCAACAAAAGATACTTCCTAGCGCCGCCCGCCCGGGGTCCCCAACGCGCGCTTCGTGTGGTGGGGTGGAGACCCCCGCGCGCAGCGCAGCGGAACGCCCAAAAAAGCGCAACGCAGTGAAGTGACCAATAAACGCGCGGAGCAAAGCGGAGCGCCAATCTGCCCCGCTTATATTTTCACCCATCTCCTTCGATCAGTTCCAAAATGCATCTCTTTGCCTAATAAGCCCAGTCTTCGGATTGGGCTTTATTTGTTGCCCCGTATTGATGGTTCTTGCGCCAACTTCATTCGCAAAAGTTCGAGTGCGCCGTCGGAGTCTATGAGTGATTTTGGCAGGCCCAAAACTTCAATTGCGAATCTCTCGTCCAATTCTTTGCGAGTAGGGTCTTCGGCGATTTGATGAATTGGCAACAGCTTTTTATGACAGATCTCGTTGAACACCTTCACACCGTTCTGCAATTGATTCAAAGTCAGTGCCGAAACATCCAACACTGGAAAATTTTGAAGGACATTCGGGGTGATATTGCCTCGGCCGGACTGCTGCTTGTTGGAGATCCACCAATGCACAAGCAAACCCAATGAACTGTTACCCCATGCTACCAACACCTTCTCGTGATCGTCGTCGGAAAGCTGGATGGATGTCCATGCACGCCCGCCGATTGTGTTTCGCGGTGTGTACTGCATCGCAGTCGGCTGACTGTTGAACTGGAAATTCTGGTTGAAGTGACAATGAGATGCTAATGCGCAAATCGCAGCAGCTTTCAAATCAATAGCCTCTAACTCGTCTTGGTTGGCGGCAGCTTTTTTCTGAGCTTGGAAATCGCCTTCAAACATCAGAGTGCCTTCACGTTCGGCATCATGCGACCACAGGACCGGATATGTAGGCACAGTGTCCGGAGGAACGGCGATGATATTGAACGGCCCTCGAATGGTCTTCGTGCCATCCTTTTTTTTGCTATCGCCGTCTATGTCAGCATGGTAAGGCCCAACGGTGCCAATTGCGGAAACCGTAGTCATTGGTATCTTCACAATGTTGGTCTTGTCCATCGCAGGAAGCCAAATGTTCCCATTTGCCATCTGATATGCCGCCTGACCTAATGACAGATCGGCAATACGTGAGAGATTGAACCCACCAGATAATGGCAGCGGGGCATCCATGGCTTGACCGACGACAACCTTACCGAACGTGAGCGGAGTTCCACCGGTTGGCCCATTTTCCAACGTGCGAAGTTCTTCGTGCCTAATCAGTCTTCGTATCTGTCGGGCGATGGAGGATCCGAGCAAAGTAGATGACGGACGTTCTTTGAGTACAACGAAGGTTGCTCGTGTGCTGCCCTTCTTATCCTTTTGCCCGATGACGAGACATTCCCCCATGCCAGTGTCAGCGGAAAAGGACATCTCTTCACTGCCACGTCCAGCAATCGAGGCGAAGATCAGTCCGCTGTAATGATTAGTGAGGACCTCACGAGAAGCTTCCCAGGCATCACCGGGCATAAGGCTAAGCGGCATCACCAATGCCAGGGTGCCGCCTTCCTTCAACTTTCGATGAGCGATAACCAAGAATGCTGATGCTTCTCCAGCATTGCCATGATAGCTGGTACCCTTGGTCAGTCGCTTCATTGCCTTGGACATAATGCGCTGCTCTTCTTCGGTGGAATCGAATGCAGCGAACATAGGCACCGGAACCCCAATCTTTTCCCCCTCGTGTCCAGTCGGCCGCACAAAGGGCGGGTTCATGACTACCAAATCAAAAGAGGCATGGGGTAGAGACGACCACGTTTCCATCTCTTTTTCGCCCATACCGCCGATTGCCTTTGCTGTAACCTCAAGAACCTCAATGTTCTTCTGATCGTCGAGCAGATCGATTGAACCCAGCGCAATGTTGCCATGGGCCATCTTGCCATATGCAACGGTCAAAATATTGCTGCGATCGTAGGTGATGGTCGGATGAGCACCAGATAACATTGAAGCGGTCAAGTGTGCAGCGGCCGGAAGAACATCACATCCGATCAAAGCATGACCCATCATCTTTGAATGAATCGCTTCAGAATCACCGCCTGCGAGTTCATGTAACTGACCGATCCGCTGATAAGCCGTTGTTAATAGTGTTCCAGTACCACAGGCGAAGTCTGCAATCTGAAGTGAAGTGATGTTCTCCGGATTTGTCCAATCGGTATTGCCGGGGGTGTGGTTTGGGGTGATTGCCAGACCGAGCAGCAGCGCAGCGGATGCCGGAGTTGTGTAGTACGCAGCCAAGAATTTGCGATCTACGATCATTCGTTGGAACACTGCTCCGGTTAGATCGTGAGACCGCATTAACTGATTCTCAAGTAGCCGGTCAGCAGTGTCGGCAAGACGCTCAATCAGTGGTTTGCTTTCGGCTACTGGAATGTGTTCAAGGAGCCGTCGAGCAATGTCGAAGATCGGCCAATAATTGACCTTCAAAATTTTATGCCATTCCTCAAGCACCGCTGTTTTGTTGAATTTTTTCTTGCCTCGAAGTTCGTCAATTGAGTTTACCCCGGAAAGTTTTCCCGCAAGACTTTCGTGGAAAACGAAGGCATTAGCCAAAATTGTCGCAGCCATGCGGCGGGTTTGGACGCCGTCTTCTTGGAATAATTCCTTGCTGATCTTGTGAACTGCCTCTTTGTTACCCTTCGCAATTTCAATCAGCATGCCTGCCGCTTCGCTGACGCCATTGACCAAGCTTGTAGATGCTTCATCGATCACGTCGGGCGGTACTGACGCGGATTGCGTAAGAATGGAAAGATCAGCAACAGTGCCCGTCATCCAACCGGAAGTTGGCCATCGAGTCGCTGCCGTCGGACTGCTTCCAGTATAGAGCGCCATTTCTAAATCGGTAGCAGACTCCAGATCTTTGCTCAGAGCATTTCCATGTTTCTTGCGTAAACGATCCGGCAGACGTACCGCAATCGATGAAAGGATCTTCCGTCCTGTCGTTTTCAACTGTGCTCCAAGACGTCCTGATGCTTCGGATTCGACCGTCGTAGCCGGAAAGACTTCAGTCTCGATTACAACGGGAGAAACGTTCGGTTCGACGACGAGAATATCTGGGCGGGCGGTACTGCCCTTAAGCTGTCCCGTGTCCTCAGCGCCGACCATGTCTGTGTCACGCCATGCACGGCGTGTTCCACGCAGCAATTGAGCAAGAGCATCGTTGATGGTGTGCTCGGTTGTAGCCATTCTGTGATTTAGTCAGTTGAAAATAAATGAGCGAAACACGCAAGTCCTATTTCGATTGCCGGGGAGCTACGCGCCAAACTTGAGGCCGTAGGCAAACCCATTGGCGCTTACGATCTGTTGCTTGCCGGCCAGGCGATGCACCACAGCATGACGCTCATTACCGCCAATACAAGGGAGTTTCCAGAGTCAAAGGCCTTAAGTGGGAAGATTGGTCAAAATGATTTTGCATTGATTTGGAGCGGCTGCCCCAGCGATTTGAAAGTTTGAAGTTAACGAACGCCTTCTTCGTGTTCCTTCGTGACCTTTGTGGTTTAAAGAGTTCCCTCGCTGCGCCTCTTAAGCGTGAACGTCGGCAAGGGAGCGAATCCGCCGAACGTGGATTTTCTTTTCGCGCTTGCGCGTCTGGGCGATATCGTAAGACGCTTGCATCCGCATGAGCGTGTCCATCTTTACACCGAATGCTTTTTCGATGCGGAGGGCCATGTCCCCGGAAAGGTCTGCCTTTCCGTTCAACAGGCTGGACAAGGCAGGGCGGGAGACCTGAAGCGCGGCGGCGGCTGCCGTTACCGAGAGGCCCGCAGGCTGGATGATCTCCGTCCTGATGAAATCTCCGGGGTGGGGCGGGTTCTTTATGGGCATGTGATTTACCACCTTTCTTTAGTGATAGTCTTCCAAATTTACGTCGCAGATTTCCAATTCCGTAGTGTCAACGCGAAACGTCAAACGGCGGTTGCGGGTAACGCTGAGACTCCACGTGCCTTTACGATCTCCGGTCAGGATGTGTGCCTTCCACACCGGAAGTGCGCGTAATTCCTCAGGATCCTGCATGTCGTCAAGAAACGCCAACATCTTACGGACTTTGTCCACCGTGTCGGGCGGAATCCCTTTGGCGCTGTCTTCCTCGTAGAGTCTTTTCAAGCCCTTGTGGACAAAGTTCTGTATTTTCACCATTCAGATCGTAGCCTGTAGCTTAACACTTGTCAATCTGTTCCTGTGTCGCTCACTAGGGATAATCTGAGGGTCTGAGGGCGGCAAGTGATGCCAAACCTATAAGTTGAGGCGCAAGCGGGCGTCTGAGCCCGCTGCCGAAATCCTGAGCGAGCGGGAGCGAGTCGAAGGACCCAGCGTAACCGAGCCTCAAGAGCTGAAGGCCCCCAGATCCTTTCGAACCTGAGGGCCGCAAGTGATATCGAACCTATAAGCCGAATTCTGTAACGGCATTGCTGCCGTTGACGGTCATTCCTCTAGGCCGTCCATTGCTGAACGGCTCAAGCGACCTACCCGGAAGTTTGGCGCGCCGAGCAGGCACGCGTTAAAAACGGCTTGCGCCATTCTTAACTCCTTCCCTATTTGGTCTTGCTCCGTGTGGGGTTTGCCATGCCCCGTGCATTACTGCGCGGGCGGTGCGCTCTTACCGCACCTTTTCACCCTTACCTTGGGCTTGCGCCGAACATCTCAGGCTCTGCGGGCTTTCGCCTGTTTTGCCTTTGCGTCCAACTCAAAGCGAATCGGCTTTCGCCGTTCACTTAGCTTCAACTCGAGGGGCTCCGCCGGCTTGCGCCTGCTTTGCCCTCGCGTCCGGTTTGAGCAGAACGGCTCTCACCGTCCGCTCACCCGGCCCAAGGCGGTATATTCTCTGTGGCACTTTCCGTAAAACTGGCTTGAACCAGCCTTCCCGGACGTTATCCGGCACACTGCTCTGCGGAGTTCGGACTTTCCTCTCTTCCAGCCGTGCAGCCCGGGGAAGCCCCGGCGTCCACAACCAGAACAGCGACCATCCGGCCCGACATCAACACTCATATTATAAGATGAAATCGGGGCTGTAAGGATTTTGTCCCAGCTCTGGCCACCGCTGGAGACAAAAAGTATCTCAAGGAGTCGGGTTGATGAGGCGTCACATTTGGAAGCTTGCGCTGGTGTGTGCGGTTTTTTCCACTGCTGTATTTGGGTTCTTTCCCAAGGATGATCCACCTGCGCAGGCCAAGGAAAAAGCCCTCACCAAGCATTCACCTACGCCGGCCGAGCAAAAAGCCCTTACGAAATATGTTACGACCATGAATAAGGTGCTCGACCAGTTTAGGAGCCCTGATTGGGACGAAACTATCGATGTAACTATCGACCATCCCCTGGTTGGCACCACGGAACCGGACCGGCCTTTCGACATTGATCAGCTTCTGCAGCGCACCTACACCGTTCGTGAAGGGTCAAAACGCTACCTGACTCTGATTGCCCCCAAAATGAAGCAACTGGCTGAGATTAAAGACGCCTCAAAAAGGGACCTTTTGCGGGCTCAGACTGAGGACCTGAAGCATTTACAGGTGCAGGTCCACTTCAACAACCTTGTTGTTCCGCTCATTACCGGGCCAAACAGCAAAATTGACCCTAAGGTGCCTGGCGCGACTTTTGTCCACCTGGACCGCAATAACCCGTTTGGCCATGGCGTGGCTTACGTCCTGTTTTTCAGCAATGGCAAGACCGGGCGCTGGGAGGAAGTCAATGATGTCTATCGCAACTTCTTTGTTCATCCCCCGAACACCCCGTACATTGAAAATATTGAAGTGCGGATATTTGGTCCCGAAGACCGTATTAAGGAGTTATTGCGTAAAATCGACTGGAGACAGGTGAATGCTGCGCTGACGCAGTGATCGGGAGTCTGCCTGCAATGAAAGAATTTGCGCCAAACTACCGGGTTGTCCGCATCCAACTTTGAAACCTATTACAGTAAGAACAGGTCAAAGCAAGCAGAGTAGAATCAATGCGGATAAACGGTTAGCGATGTTGAAACTTGTACCAGGTTTGTTAGCGGCTGGGCTGGCAGTGTGCGGCATGGGATTTTATTTGCTCTGCCTCTGGAGCGCACGCCGGTTTCAACAGTCATCGCATGGATCTGAGAGACCTTTTGCTCCGCCAGTGAGTATTCTTAAGCCGCTGCGCGGCGTAGATCCGCGGATGTATGAGAGTTTCCGCAGCCACTGCCTCCAGGATTACCCCGAATACGAAATTATTTTTGGCGTGAGCGAGCCGGATGATCCCGCGGTAGAAGGCGTGCAGCAACTGATTCGGGAATTCCCCCACTGCAAAATCCGGCTGGTGGTGTGTCCTGAAGTGCTCGGCAACAATCGCAAGACCAGCAATCTGGTGCAGATGCTGGGCCTGGCGCAATACAACCATATCCTTATTAATGACAGTGATATTTTTGTCACCCCTGACTACCTGCGCCGAGTAATGGCCCCGTTTGCAAGGCCGCAGGTTGGCATGGTGACCTGCCCATATAGAGGCATCGCCGCCGATACTTTGGGATCAAAACTCGAATCCCTCGGCATCAGCACTGACTTTATTGCCGGCGTTCTGGTAGCGCGCCAGATTGAAGACGGCATTCACTTTGCTCTTGGCTCCACGCTGGCCATGTCGCGCACGGCGCTTGACGCCATCGGCGGTTTGCGCCCTCTGGTTGACTATCTTGCTGACGACTTTGAATTGGGATACCGCATTGCCAAAGCCGGTTATGAAGTTGTGCTGGCCGATATTGTGGTGGAAACCCATCTGCCGGCTTACAGCTTCCGTGGATTTTTTGAGCACCAATTGCGCTGGGCGCGCAGCACGCGCGATTCCCGCCGCTTGGGCTACGTCGGCCTGCTGCTTACCTTCGGCCTACCCTGGGCGATTTTCGCAGTGGTCTTTGCGCCGTTCGCCTGGTGGTCATGGAGCGTTTTGGCTGCGGCTGCCGCTCTCCGTACTGCCGTTGCGATACAAGTGGGAATCGGCGTTGTGCGTGATAATGCTGTCTGGAAGCATTTATGGCTATTGCCATTCCGGGACCTGGTTGCGTTCTGGGTTTGGTTTGCCAGCTTTGCTGACAACACAGTGCATTGGCGTGGCGAGCAATTTATTCTTAAAAACGGAAAGATTCGGCCTGTGCATCCACGCATGCCAGAACTGATTAGCGCGGGAAAACCCGATCAGGACAAAGTTTCCGCTCATTGGTAAGCACCACCTTCCCGCCCCACTTTGCCATTACACAGGCATCGTCTTTGGCTATGTAGTCCGGAAGATGTTCTTTTTGCGGACATTCGGTAGTCAATTTGGTGTCAGAACTGGCCTTAGCATCGGTCAACAGGAAGACGGTTTTGTTGCCATGCCATAGCTGCTCAAATGACGCATCATCATCAAAGATCGGTGGCGCATCAGGGAATTTTGATCCGTACCAAATATTGTTGCAGCGTCCATTCAGGATGCGAAGCTGGCGATGCGTATAAAAATTCACGCTCGATGCGGCTTCATAATCGCCGTTGTCTTCAATGATCGCGCCGGGCTGCCAGTTAGCTTCAATCGCCTGCGCCAGCACCTTGGACGAAAGTACAGGAGAGAAAATCATCAGTCCCTTGTAGGCTGCGCCCAGCAAAGCCGTCGTCATTATGGTCAGCACCATGTTTGCCGCAAAAGCACGGTTGGTGCGACGCAAAAGAAAATTCAGAATAGTTCCCAGCAGAAAAGCAATCCCCGCCACCAGCAATGGGATTCTGAAAGCTCCCATGGCTTGAGGAGTGAGATCAAGAATGTGGCCGAAAGAAAGCGCGTAATCTTGAGGATTTTGCTTCAATAGCTCCGCAATATTGTAATTTGGCGGCGGAGCTTTGGCCTGCCACGCCAGTGTAATGCAGGCAATACAGACGGCTACCCCAACAAATACCAGCACCAATGATGAAATTTTTCCGCTGCGCCGTTCCAGACTATCAAGCGGTGAACTCGATTCCCGCGCCAGCCATCCGCCCAGCAGCAGCGCTACTCCGGGCAAGCCAGGCAGCACGTAATATTCCTGGCGGCTGGAAAAACTAAAGAAAAGCAGAATCACCAGCGGCCACAGTGCAAACAAAAGCGTCGCGCGTTGCTGCGCGTTCAGGCCGGCGCGGAAGGCTGCCAGCTTCACCGGCGCCTGCCGTATGGCTTGAACGATGAAGGCCGTCCACGGCATCAGCCAGACCAGCATTAGTCCCCAGAACAGCCAGAGCGGCACTGTGTCGTAATCGGCCGGATAGCGCTTTTTCAGGAAGCGCAGAAAATGTTCGTTCACAAAATAAAACCAGAAAAACCCGCGCGCCTCGCCCTGAGCCGGATTGCGAAACCCCGCCAGCAGATGCCATGGCGCTGCAATCGCCAAAAAAATCAGGAAGCTTGAAAACAAACGAAGCCGCAGCAGATGGCGCAGATTCTTTGTGAGCAGTAGGAATAAAAAGATGGTTCCAACCGGGAAAACCAATCCGATCAGCCCTTTCGTCAGGACGTTCAAAGCCATCGTCGCAGCCAGACCCCAGCACACCAAAAGAGACGGCTGCTCGCCGCGTTCACTTTGCTCCAGCGAGGTGAGAAAAAAATCAAACCCCAACGCCAGCCAAAGCGCCACCAGCATTTCCGGGATAAGAAACCGTGTATAGATAAACGGCCCAAAGCCTGTGCCCAGCGCCAGCGCGGCATATAAGCCGCCTTCGTCACCGTAAAACCGGCGGCCCATGCGATACATAACCAGCAGCAGCGCCAGCATGCCCAGCGCAATCGGCAAGCGGGTTGACCAGTCATGCACGCCGAAGATTTTGTAACTTGCAGCCACGCACCAATACATAAGCGGCGCTTTTTCCAGATAGCGAAAACCGCCATTAATCCGCAGCGTCACCCAGTCATTGTTCTGGACCATTTCCCTCGCAGCTTCGGCATGGACTGTGTCAGCATCGTCCATGAGGGGTGGCTGGAAAAGTGTGCTGAAATAGATCACGGCCCAGACCAGAACAACCAAAAAGATGAACGTCTTTTGCCGCCTTCTGGGAGAAGTGGATGGACGCAGATCAGTTGAGATTGCCGGCGGGATCTTGAGCATGAACTCGTTCATTATATGTGGCGGGCTGAGGGCGGCTTTTTCGGATCAATTCTGGAACTGTCGAATGGAATAGAATTGAATTAAGAAGCTGAGTTCTGAGGTGCTCGTTGAGCCAACCCCCGATTCTTGACGGACGCGCTGTCACGGTGCGAGTTGAAAGCTTCTCAGGTATTCAATCCGAAGCACTTGCCGCCGATCTGCGCTCCGCCATCACCGGCGAGGTCCGCTTTGACGACGGCACGCGCGCCCTTTATGCCGTGGACGGCTCCAACTATCGTCAGGTACCTATCGGCGTTGTGATTCCCAAAACAATCGAAGAGGTCATTCAGACCGTAGCTATTGCCCGCAAACACAATGCTCCGCTGCTTCCTCGTGGCGGCGGCACCAGCCTGGCCGGACAGAGCTGCAATGTGGCCGTCATCATTGATTTCTCGAAGTATTTAAATAAGATCACGGAGTTTAATCCAGCGGAAAAATATGCCTGGGTAGAGCCCGGCTGCGTGCTGGACCATCTTCGTAATCGCGCTAATGAGCATGATTTAACCTTTGGGCCTGATCCTTCCACACACGAATACTGCAACCTTGGCGGAATGATTGGCAACAATTCCTGCGGCGTGCATTCCGTAATGGCCGGACGCACCGTCGATAACGTTCTGGAGCTCGACATCCTTACTTATGACGGCGAGCGCTTCCGCGTAGGCCCCACAACTGACGCCGAATACGAGCAGATCGTCCGCGCAGGTGGCCGCCGAGGTGAAATTTACTCCCGTCTTCGCGCTCTTCGCGATCAATACTCTGACCTGATCCGCAGCCGTTATCCCAAAATTCCGCGGCGCGTCTCCGGCTATAGCCTTGATGAGCTTCTTCCTGAACACGGCTTCAACGTAGCCAAATCTTTGGTAGGCGCTGAAGGTACCTGCGTGATCATCCTCGCCGCTAAAGTCCGGCTGGTGGACTGGCCCAAAAAGCGCACCACCGTAGTGCTTGGCTATAAAGACGTTTACGCCGCCGCGGACAGCGTTCCTGAAGTATGCAAATCGGAACTGCTGGGTTTAGAAGGCATGGACGACGTTCTCATTGAGAACATGAAGAAGAAAAATCTTCATCCCAAAAGCATTGCCATGCTGCCTCCCGGGAAGGGCTGGCTGCTGTGTGAGTTCGGCGGCGATACCAAGGAAGAATCGAATGCCAAGGCGCGCGCATTGATGGACCGGCTCAGCCGGCAACCCGGTCCGCCGAGCATGAAGCTCTTCACTGATGAGCAGGAAACACTTTTGGTTTGGAAAGCCCGCGAGTCTGGGCTGGGTGCAACGTCACAAGTACCGGGCGAGCCAGAAGCATGGGAAGGCTGGGAAGATGCGGCTGTCGCTCCCGAAAAACTGGGCGAGTACCTGCGCCTGCTGCATCGCATGCTGGCTAAATACGGCTACCGCTGCGCGCTTTACGGCCATTTTGGCGATGCCTGCGTTCACATGCGGATCGACTTCGACCTGGTCACAGAAGAGGGCATTAGAAATTTCCGCGCCTTTGTAGAAGAAGCCGCTGATATGGTGGTTGCGCTTGGCGGCTCTCTTTCCGGCGAACACGGTGATGGCCAGGCGCGGGGCGAGCTTCTGGTCAGGATGTTCGGCCCTGAACTGATGGAAGCCTTCCGCGAGTACAAACGCATCTGGGACCCGGGCTGGAAGATGAATCCGGGCAAGAAGATTGACGCCAATCCGCTCGACGAAAATCTGCGTCTAGGCCCCACCTACCGGCCTATGCCGGTCAAAACATACTTTTCTTTTCCGGAAGATCACGGGCATTTTCCTGAAACCACGTTGCGCTGCGTGGGCGTGAGCAAGTGCCGCAAAGATAGCGGCGGGGCCATGTGTCCCAGCTATATGGTGACCAAGGAAGAGAAGCATTCCACCCGCGGACGCGCGCGCCTGCTGTTTGAAATGTTGCGCGGTGAAACCCTGAAAGAGGGCTGGCAGAATGAATATGTAAAAGACGCGCTGGATCTCTGCCTGGCCTGCAAAGCCTGTAAAAGCGAGTGTCCGATTAACGTTGACATGGCCACGTACAAGGCGGAATTTCTTGCGCACTATCATGAAACCCACGCGCGTCCTCGTGCCGCTTATGCCATGGGCTTGATTCATCGCTGGGCGGGCATGGCGGGCGTAGCGCCGGGGTTGATAAATTTTCTCGGTCGTGCTCCGCTGACATCGCAATTGATGAAATTTTTCGGCGGCATCTCGCAGAAGCGCAACATGCCCGCTTTTGCCAATGAGACATTTACTGCCTGGTTTCGCAAACGCGCCGTAAAAAACCAGGATCGTCCGCCAGTCATTCTCTGGCCAGATACTTTCAGCAACAACTTCCATCCCGAGATAGCCAAGGCAGCCGTTGAAGTTCTGGAGCACGCCGGTTATCAAGTAAGAATCCCTAAGGCTTCACTCTGCTGCGGACGGCCGCTCTATGACTTTGGCATGCTGGACCAAGCCAAGGCTACGCTTGAACAGACGCTGACAGTCCTGCGCAACGATATCGATGCCGGTACTCCGGTGATTGGTTTGGAGCCAAGCTGCGTCTCCGTCTTTCGCGATGAAATGACCAACCTGCTGGGCAAGAATACTGAAGCTGCGCGACTCAAAAGCCAGACGTATCTATTCAGCGAATTCCTTATCAACCAGGCAGACTATCGTCCTCCTCAGCTTCGGCGCAAAGCCATCGTTCACGCTCACTGCCATCACAAATCTGTGCTCAAATTCGATGCGGAATCCGAACTGCTCAAGCGCACGGGTCTCGATTTCCATGTGCTCGATTCCGGCTGCTGCGGCATGGCAGGCTCTTTTGGTTTTGAGGCGGAGAAATACGACGTTTCCGTTGCCATTGGCGAGCGCGTTTTGCTGCCTGCGGTGCGTAACGCGACTGCGGACACACTCATCATTACCGATGGCTTTAGCTGTTATCAGCAGATTGAAGGTCTTACGGGACGCAAAGCGCTGCATATTGCGGAGGTTTTGCAGATGGCAATTCGCGACGGTATCGCCAGTCCACAGGCGATAAAAGACTCGCCGCAGATTTACGCAGATGTTCGCAGATAATAAGACACCGCGAATCGCGCCAGAGTAACGAACTCTTAATTTTGATTCGTGTTCATTCGCGAAAATTCGCGGCCCATTTTTTTCGATCTGCGTTCATCAGCGCAAATCAGCGGCTGGCCTGGTTTTGGCTGGGGCGCCAATTTAAGCTGTCTCTCCCACTTGGTTGTAGCGGCGCGCGGCGCGTTTGCCTAAAGCTGTCAACGGAGAACGCGTCACAACCGAATGGCTTTCATGCCCGGCTTTCTTTTCCGTGGTTCCCGCCGCATCGGGCAGCAGCCGATTTACTTGCGCCAACACATTTTGGATAAGTCCCGGCGCTATTCCATGGAGTTCAGCCAGAAGTTTTGCCTGCCAGCTAATCACCAGTTCTGTCCGGTTTGAGCAGGTGGCATTCACAATTTTTTCTGCCGCGCGCCTGGCTGAAATGGAAGCCAGTGGATTGGTCCCGCTTACGGCAAACCAGCCAAACTCAGATTCGTGCTTGCCTTTAAATTGAGCGTTCAGATGTGAGCCGGTACGCATCAGGCCGGGAACGACCGTGAGCACATGGATGCCAAAGCGTTTCAGTTCGGAGTGCAATCCCTCGGAAAAACCGACCGTGGCGAACTTGGCGCAACCGTATGGAATCAGGTGTGGAACGCTGACTTTTCCTCCAATGGAAGTGACGTTCACGATCTTGCCGCGGCCGCGCGAGAGCATTTGCGGCAACACTGCCAATGTCGGATGCACCGTCCCCCAGAACATCACATCCATTGCTTCCTGGAAATCTTTTAGCTCCTGTGACAATATCGGCCCCACTGAGATAACGCCGGCATTGTTGACCAACACATCAATTTTTCCCATATTGCGGGAGACATCATTAATCAGGTTTTCTACTTCCTCAGGCTTACTCACATCGCAAGGCATGGCGCAAACGACTGCGCCCAAATCTTCTAATTGTTGTTGCGCTCGCGCCAGTTCCTGTTCGTCACGGGCACAAATGGCGATCTTTGCTCCTGCCTGGGCAAACTCTTCCGCCAGCGCAAGACCCAGCCCGCGCGATCCGCCGGTAATCAGCACTGTCTGGCCGCGCAACTCCCGTAAGCGATGGTTGCGATACTTCTTCATCGCAAATCTGGCAGCATAAATGCTGCCCACGCCCGCAGCCGCTCCGCCGACGAGTGTCCCTGTAACAATGCCGCCGACAATGCGCCTCGTTCGGTTCTTCATTATCTCTGTCTCCCTGCCGTTAGCCGGCCATCCGCATCTCTGTCTTTGGGACCATCGCTGAAACGCTGATCTGGAGCCGCTCTCCCAATTCCAGAAACCGTTCTTTCCATAGACGCGATGCTGCATCTCCCCGGGCAGCGATGGACGGGAATTCATGCTGCAAAATTGTGTGGTAAATATTCTGGGCATGCCAGTAATTCACTGGAAATGGCATGGTGGGAAAGATAGTGGCCAGCACATTGGCCCTTTCCAGCAGCTCGGGTTGCTGCGGCCTTTGCTGAAGCCGGCGCAAGAGCCGCGTCAGGCAATTGCTGGCGGCAAACCCAACTCCGGCTTCATCCACCTGCACGCCTTCGCGCTTGACCATCTCCATGAGCATGGCCACGCGCACAAAATCCACGGGATCGCTTTCAAACGTATGCTTGAGGTCGCTATTGAGAACAAATTCAGCGGTAAAGCGCAGGACATCCGGCACCGGTTGTCCCATTTCTTTCAGGAAGCGCAGCAGCGAGCCGTGTTTTTCATAAATCTGGTGATAACTGCTTTCAGCGTCTTCCAGGGTGCGGGAAAGCACGATATCCAGAATTCGTTTTTGTTCATCTTTAAACAGTGCTTTGAAGGAATAAGGCATGTCCCCAAAATGGTCGTCCAGCAGGCGCAATGTTTCGGGAAAATCGCCTGAGGAAAATGCGGCCATACTCTCTCCCATCAATTCTGTTACTTCTTCAATCGTTCCCATTTCCTTTACGCCGGCATGCAGGACCTGTTCGCCAAGATAGACGGCGGCAAAGCCCAGATCGCACGATTCGCGTGTAATAAGCGAGGTCACGCGGGCCATCCCAAGCCCCAGCCGGGCACTGCCGCATTCCACATGGTGAAAGTCCAGCCTCTTAATGGAGTAACTGTACTCAGGCACCACATGATCGCCATTGAACATTGAACTAATGGCATAATGGGCCGCCACTTTGGGCAGGTCCACAAAAGCCGGCTTGACCCAGATGTTGTAAATCTGGGCGCCGTCGCCCAATTCAGGCAGATTGCTTTTTGCCAGCGCCAGCCGTTGCACAAATTCCGGTTCCAGGTCCAGGTTGCCGGTTTCACGCGCAAGCTGTACCACGCGGCCGGCATATTGCATGACCTGCACGGTTTCAATGCCGCTCAACTCATCAAAGAACCACCCGCAACTGGTATACATGAGCATGGCGTGCCGCTGCATTTCCAGAAGTTTAAGGGCCCGCGAGGTCTCTTCCGGCCTGAGCTGCCGCCGTGAATGCTTTTCAAAAAACAACCAAAGGGATTCAGGAGAGCGGTCCAGCACTACATCTATATAGTCATTGCGCGCCTGCCACGGATCACGCAGCACCTCGCCGCCCTCCCGTTCAAACAGCTCGGCCACGCCATCCCGTAGATAATCCAGAGCAGAGCGCAATGGCCCGCGCCAAATCTGGCTCCATCCAGCGCGACCGGAGTTGCAGCCACAATCACTCCGCCATCGCTCTACTCCGTGCGCGCAGCTCCAGGACGTGTTCTCAATGATCTGCACTTCATGGGTAGGCGGAAATTTTTCCAGAAACTCGCCGTAGTTTGTCAATCGCGTTGCGGGATCGGATTCGATGCGGTCCAGCGCATCGGCCAGTGCCATGTCGCCGTGTCTATGATGGTGGCCGTAGGTCTCTCCGTCCGTGGCGATGTGCATCAGTTGCGGCCAGTCCCGGCGGTCAGAAAAGCCGCTCTTCAGCCGCGAGACAAACTGCTCTCCGCTATTAAGAAGTTGTTCAAAAGCTACTGCCCGGGAAATAGGGCCGTCATAAAAAAAGAGGTTAATCGTTTTTCCTGAAGGTAGCTTGGCCAGATAGGCCCGTGTGGGATCGATCCGTGCGCCGCTCACGTCTTTCCAACTGCGGCCGCCAATCTTGCGTACTCTGCCCGCCTGATGAGGCGCTAGAACGGTAAATTTGATTTCCTGAGCGGCCAGTGTCTCCAGTGTCTCCATGTCAACGGCGGTTTCCGCCAGCCACATGCCCTCTGCCCGGCGATCAAAACGATATTCAAAGTCACGCAAGCCCCAGATTGTCTGAGTCCGCTTGTCGCGAGAGTTGGCCAGCGGCAGGATCATGTGGTTGTATGCCTGTGCTATCGCGGAGCCGTGGCCGGAAAAGCGCTTCTGGCTTTCCTGATCGGATTCAAGGATACATGCGTATGTGTCCGGCGCTTTCTCTTCCATCCATGAGAGCAGGGTTGGACCAAAATTAAAACTTATGCGGGAATAGTTGTTGGCGATCTGCCGGATATAGCCTTTTTCATCCAAAATGCGGGAAGCGCCATTGGGCGCATAACACTCAGCCGTGATGCGCTCATTCCAGTCGTGGTAAGGATAGGCAGAGTCCTGACGCTCAACGGCCTCCAGCCATGGATTTTCCCGCGGTGGCTGGTAGAAGTGCGCGTGGATGCAGATACAGCGTTCCATCAATGAAGGCAACGGCCATGCCTCGGCAAGGGAAAGCCCCTACTGCGAGACTATGATGTGAATCATTGGCCGGATGGTGCCTGTGGCTTTACAAATTGGAAATGCGCATCAAGTCTCTGTTTGATTAGCCCCGCATTAAAATCTTTACCGAAGAAAGCCATGTCTCTGCTCAACGTGAGTACCTTGTTGCCAACCCTTGCAGAAGCAGCTCTCAGTCATAAGCGGTACTCAACGTGCAATAAGGATTGGCGAATCTGTTCCATCTACCCCGTTCCCCGGTATGGCCCAGAAAATTTTGATTGGGAGAAAATTATATGCCGGGTTGTAATTTCAGGAACATGTGTCTTGGATTGGCCGCGATGGCGGCTTTGGCTTTTAGTGCGCCTACGTTGCAGGCGCAGACCTGGGTAGGTTCCACCGGAACCGTTGACCCTAATAGCGTGAATCTGGTCAAGTACATCAATGGCAGAGTCGAGTTGCGCAATGATGCGCCTGTTGGCTCTGTAGCTTTCATTCGTTATAACGTCCTTCCGGTGCGCGATCTGGCGCAGGAACTTAACAGCATTGAATACCGTGTCTTTGACGCGCGCTTTCTTGATAACGGCGCGGGACACGTTTTCCTCTCGTTAATTCAAGTGAACCAGAGCACCGGGGCGCTTACTACCCTGATGACCTTCGATAGCAATTCTTCTTCCCCAAGCGATTCTTACCAGCGGGGAAACACGCCGGGTAATCCCACGTTCAATTTCATTTGGGCCGATTCAGAAAGTTTTGATCCCTCTGACAATGTCTATTACGTTGAGGCGCAACTCAGCCGCAATGCCACTGGTGGGCAGGCTGGTCTGGCTGGTTTTTCGATCAAGACAATTGTTCCGTAAAGGCCTAATTTGTTTCCGAAAAAATCGAGCGGCTTCCTGCGCGCAGGGGCCGCTTGTTTGTTGCAAAGATGTCTCTCGGACAAATGTGCGATGTTTTCTTCTTCTCAATTCGCGCAAGCCAGCGAATTTTTTCTGTGCTCTCCACGTCGTGCTAGGAAAATGCAAGCGACATTTATAATCAGGCGCAATTTGGCGTTGAAGATTTTTTTTTGCTTTTATCGCGGTGAAGGGTAGCTGAATGCGCCACTCTTGTTTATAATCATCCGTTTTCATCAGTGACTTGGTCACGATGAAATTCCTGGGGGACTGCCGGATCGCATCGCATATAAGCTGCGCGCCGGTTTCGCCGGAACAATTTCAATCAATGGCACAAATTTTTCATCGCAGTGCAAATACTCTGGCGCGGGCCAGCATTCTGGGCGTGGTGCTTCTGCTTTCGGCGGTCGGCGCGGCGCTCATGGAATTTCAGCGTTCTCCTTATGTAACCACGCAGCATATAGCGCCGGAACAACCGGTGCCTTTCAGCCATCAGCACCATGCCTCAGGTCTCGGGCTGGACTGCCGCTACTGCCACACGTCAGTGGAGGATTCCAGCTTTGCCGGAATCCCGCCCACCAAGACCTGCATGAACTGCCACGCGCAGATTTGGACGAATGCCCCAATGCTGGCGCCGGTGCGCTTCAGCTTTTCCAGCGGTGAATCATTGCAGTGGACGCGTGTGCACGACCTGCCGGATTTTGTTTACTTCAATCACAGCATTCACCTCGCCAAGGGCGTTGGCTGTTATAGCTGCCACGGCGCGGTGGATGAGATGCCATTGATGTACCAGGAAAACACTTTGCAGATGGAATGGTGCCTGAACTGTCATCGCGAGCCGGAGAAATTCCTCCGTCCCAAAGAGCAGTTATTTAACATGCGATATCAGCAGCCGAGCAGTGAGCACGCGGTTGAAGTTGACGGAAAGGCTTATACCAGCCAATTTGATCTGGGCAAAGCGTTGCGGCAAAAATATCACCTGCGTACATCGCAGGACATAACCAGTTGCTCCACCTGCCACCGATAAAGTGGAAACAATATGGAAACGAATGTCTAACAAAAGCGATTCAAGTCCCAACCTGATTTCCGTGAGCGAGATCAAGCCGGCCAGCCTGGAATTGGAAGCCGTGCGCAAAAAGCTTGCAGAAGCCAAAGGGCCAAAGTACTGGCGTACGTTGGAAGAACTCTCGGACCAGAAAGCGTTTGGCGAACTGCTGGAGCGGGAATTTCCCCGCCAAGCCGCGGAGTGGGTCGATCCGGTTTCGCGGCGAGGCTTTCTTAAGCTGGCTGGCGCTTCCATGGCCCTGGCCGGACTGGCTGGATGCACCCGGCAGCCACTGGAGCAGATACTTCCTTATGTCCGCCAGCCGGAGCAGTTGGTTCCTGGAAAGCCGATTTTTTATGCAACTGCCATGCCGTTTCACGGACATGCCATTCCTTTACTAGTGGAGACACACGAATTTCGCCCCACTAAGATAGAAGGCAATCCGCAGCATGCGGCAAGCATGGGCGCCACCGATCTGCTCTCGCAGGCATCCATCCTGGATCTCTATGACCCTGACCGCTCCACCACCATTACATATATGGGTGAGCTGCGTTCCTGGGGAGACTTTGCCCTGGCGGTGAACAGCAGCATTAATGACCCAAATGGCCTGAAGGCAAAGCAGGGAGCGGGTCTGAGATTTTTGACCGGTGCAATCAGTTCTCCGGCGTTTGGCTGGCTGATGAAGGCGGCACAGCAGGCTTTCCCGCAGTCGAAATGGCATCGCTGGGACCCGGTCAACCGCGACAACATGCGCGCCGGTTCCAGGATCGCCCTCGGTGGCTACTACGATCCAATTTATAAGTTTGAGAATGCAGCGGTTGTAGTTTCACTCGACGCCGATTTCCTGTCCGGCCCATGGTTCCCCGGTTTTGTGCGTTATTCCCGCGATTTCATGCGTGGCCGAAAGCTTGATAAAAGCAATGAGATGAACCGGCTCTATGTGGCGGAAAGCTCTCCTAGCACCACCGGAGCGAAAGCAGACCATCGTCTGGTGCTGCGTCCGTCAGAATTAGAGACCCTTGCCCGCGCATTAGCGGCGAAGGTCGGAGTAGGCGGAGCGGCAGCGGCAGGCAGTCTCAATGAAGACCAGCAGAAGTGGCTGGACGCAGTTGCTGCCGACTTAATGGAGCACAAGGGCAAGTGTCTGGTTGTTCCGGGAGAATTCCAGTCCCCTGCAGTTTACGCGCTGGCGCAGGCCATGAATGGCGCGTTGGGGAATGTCGGCCAAACCGTCTCCTACATCGATCCTGTTGAGGTCGATGCGGTAGAGCATGGGCAATCTATCCGCGAGCTTATTGACGATATGAATGCCGGCAAGGTTGATACGCTGATTATCATCGGCGGCAACCCAGCTTATAACACGCCAGTGGACTTGGGTTTTGTGCAGGCCGTGAACAAAGTCAAGCTGCGCATCCAGCTCTCAAATTATAAGAATGAGACCACGGACCAGATGCACTGGCACGTTCCAGAAGCGCATTATCTTGAAGCCTGGAGCGATGCGCGGGCGTACGACGGCACCGCGACCATCATCCAGCCGATGATCATGCCACTCTATGATGGCAGAAGCGGGCTTGAGTTGCTGGCCATGTTTGCTGACCAGCCCAGCACGGCCTCGCATGACGTGGTGCAGACCTATTGGAAGTCGCAACATCCAACCGGAGATTTTGAAGCTTTCTGGCGGACTTCAGTTCATGATGGATTTGTGGCAGGCAGTGCCTCGCCGGCCAGGCAGCTCACGCCAAAGCTGGGGGCGCTGCCTTCAGCGGCAGCCGCCCAGACAGTTGAAGTTTCATTCCGTCCTGATCCCACAATTTACGATGGCAGTTTCATCAACAATGCCTGGCTGCAGGAGACGCCCAAGCCGCTGAGCCGCAATACATGGGATAACGTAGCGATGATTAGCCCGGCTATGGCGAAGGCCTGGGGCCTGTATCTGCTGGGCGACGAGAATGACCATCAATCCGACGCGCAGAGAATTCTTGAAGTGGAGTTCCAGGGTAGAAAGATAGAGGTCCCATACTGGCCGCAGCCTGGCCATCCCGATAACGCCATTACGCTTTTCCTTGGCTATGGCCAGACGAGAACAGGACGCGTGGGAACAGGGGCAGGTTACGACGCATACAAAGTGCGTCCGAGTGCGGCACAGTATGTCGGCAGCGGCGCAAAAATTAATGTCACGAATCGGTTTTGGAATATCGCCGTTACGCAGGGCCATTTCAGCATGGAAGAGCGCGAACCGGTAAAGGTCGCGGACCTGGAAGAGTTCGTAGAGAACCCGCGGTTTGCTCATAAAGATCCAGACGAAGAACCCAAGGACAAGGGCGATAAGCAGGAATCGCTTTATCCCAACTTCAAGACCAAGGAAAATTTCTACCAGAAGTATGCCTGGGGCATGTCGATCGACCTGAATTCCTGCATCGGCTGCCAGGCCTGTGCGGTGGCATGCCAAGCGGAGAACAACATCTCTGTGGTTGGCAAGGAGCAGGTGCAGCGCGGCCGCGAGATGCAGTGGATCCGCATTGATGCCTACTATGAAGGCGACCCAGCAAACCCCAGCGTTTATTTCCAGCCGATTCCCTGTATGCAGTGTGAAGACGCGCCTTGCGAGCCGGTTTGCCCGGTGGGCGCCACGGTGCATTCGACCGAAGGCCTGAATGACATGGTCTATAACCGCTGCGTGGGCACACGATATTGCTCCAATAACTGCCCGTACAAGGTCCGGCGCTTTAATTTCTTCCTATTCGCCGACTATGACACTCCAAGTCTGAAGCTGGGGCGTAATCCTGACGTGACTGTGCGCAGCCGCGGTGTGATGGAAAAATGCACTTATTGCGTTCAGCGCATCACTGCTGGCCGCATCGCCGCTGAAGAAGGCGATCGCAATGTCAAAGACGGGGAGATCAAGACGGCATGCCAGCAAGTCTGTCCCACTGAGGCGATTGTGTTTGGCGATATAAACGATAAAAACAGCGCCGTATCAAAGATTAAGAGCAGCCCGCGAGATTATCAGCTTCTCGCGGAGCTGAACACGCGCCCACGCACTACCTATGTAGCGGCGGTGCGAAACCCAAATCCCAAACTAGCGTCTGGCACGGAGAAAACATAAGAGATGGCGTCACCAGACATACTGCCGCCTAAAGGTGTAAGGCCGCCGATTATCGGGCCGGGCCAGACCCTGGGCACTGTTACGGATCGTATCGCCGGAATTGTGCTCACCAAGCACACGCCCATATTCTGGATATTGATCGTTGCGCTTTCTCTGGCCCTTTTTGGCATGCTGCAAGCGGCGATCGGCTATCTGCTGGTTAAAGGCGTCGGCATCTGGGGCATCACCATCCCTATCGGATGGGGCTTCGCCATCGTGAACTTTGTGTGGTGGATCGGTATCGGCCATGCCGGAACGCTGATCTCCGCAATTCTATTGTTGTTCAAGCAGAGCTGGCGTACCTCGATCAACCGTTTTGCTGAAGCCATGACGATTTTCGCCGTCATGCAGGCCGGCCTCTTCCCGTTGATCCATACCGGCCGTCCTTGGCTGGCTGCCTACTGGCTCTTTCCGATTCCGCTCACCATGGGTGTATGGCCGCAGTTCCGCAGCCCTCTGATCTGGGATGTGTTCGCCGTATCGACTTACTTCACGGTTTCATTTCTCTTCTGGGGCATTGGTCTTATTCCGGATTTTGCTACATTGCGCGATTCCGCCAAAACGCTTGTTGTCCGGCGCATCTATGGGATGTTGGCCATGGGATGGCGCGGGTCCGCCAGGCATTGGAACCGCTATGAGACGGCCTACATGCTGCTGGCTGGCCTGGCCACGCCACTGGTATTGTCAGTCCACAGCGTAGTCAGTCTCGATTTTGCCGTGTCCGTGGTGCCCGGCTGGCATACCACTTTCTTTCCGCCATATTTTGTGGCCGGAGCTATCTACTCCGGTTTTGCCATGGTGTTAATGCTGGCCATACCGTTCCGCTATCTCTATGGCATGCAGGATTTCATTACCCTTCGCCATCTTCAGAACTGCGGTAAGCTGATGCTGGCAACCGGCCAGATTGTGGCGTATTCATACGCCATGGAAATGTTTATTGGATGGTATAGCCATGACAAGTACGAGCTTGCCATGGTCAACAATCGGCTACATGGGCCGTATTCCCACTATTACTACATGTTGATTTTGTGCAACATTCTCATCCCCCAGTCACTCTGGCTGAACAAAGTCCGGTCCACGCCGTGGATACTCTTTCTTGTTGCCGTCGTGGTGAATACCGGCATGTGGCTGGAGCGGTTCGTGATTGTGGTAATGAGCCTGCAGCGCGATTACATTCCAACTTCCTGGGGCATGTACTGGTACACAAAGTGGGACATGATGATTTTTGTGGGAACCATGGGCTTCTTTACCTTGCTCTTTTTTATCTTTATCCGGCTGATGCCGGCCATCTCCATCTTTGAAATGCGGACGCTGACGCCGCAGGCGAAGGTGAAAGAATGAACACTGGATCTGGAGCTATTTACGGATTGATGGCGGAGTTTGAAACGCCCACGGAGCTGGTGCATGCCGCCAAGGGCGCCTATGCTGCCGGCTATCGCAAAATGGATACCTACACGCCTTATCCTCTGGAAGAAGCCGCCGAAGCTATAGGCGCGCATCATAACCGCGTTTCCCTCATTGTGCTGATCGGCGCCATGCTGGGAATGATAGGCGGATATTCGCTGGAATATTGGGTTTCCGCGGTGAACTATCCCATTAACGTTGGCGGCAAGCCTTTCCATTCCTGGCCGGCCTTTATTCCGGTTACTTTTGAGTGTGCCATCCTGGGGGCCTCACTGGCTGCGGTGTTTGGCATGCTGGCTTTGAACGGACTGCCGCAGCCTTATCATCCGGTATTCAACTCGCCAAATTTTGTGCGCGCCAGCCGTGACCGGTTCTTCTTGTGCATCGAGTCGCAGGACCCCCGCTTCAGCCTTTCTGATACAAGGAAAATGCTGGAAGGTTTTAAGCCGGATGTGATAACGGAGGTGCCGTATTAATCGATCGGCACAGATCCGTATAGCATGGTTGCTGTTCGCGGCGGCAGGTATGGCTGTTTTTGCCGGTTGCCGGCAGGACATGCACAATCAGCCCAAGTTCATTCCGTTGCGCTCCAGCGAATTTTATTCTGACCGCCGCTCGGCGCGTTATCCGGTGCCAGGTACGATTCCCCAATTGGAAGATAAGCAGGTGGATCGCGAGCAGCTTGATCCGGGTAGCTATTACCTGACTGGCAAGCACGGCAATATTTACGGTAATGAGCTTCCGGGCGATTCTCCGGAGACTCGCGCACAAATATTGGCCCGGGGCCAGCAGCGCTACAATATCTATTGCAGTCCCTGCCACTCGGAGTTGGGTGACGGAAACGGCATGATTGTGCAGCGCGGCTTCAAACGTCCGCCTTCTTTCCACGTGCAGCGCCTTAGAAATGCGCCATTGGGCTGGTTTTATGACGTAATCAGCAATGGCTTTGGCGGCATGCCGGATTACGCCGCGCAGGTCAAGCCTTCTGATCGCTGGGCCATTGCCGCTTACATCCGCGCCTTGCAGTTGAGCCAGAACGCCACCGATGCTGATGTTGCTCAGGCAGATCGCGACAAATTGAATAAACCAGGAGAAGAAGAAATCAGGATACCGGATACTTCTTTTATCACTCCCGCCACAAAGCTCCCACTCAAGCCGGTTGCCGAGCCGACACCGAAGGGGGACAGGCGATGAGCCATACAGTTGTCCGCATAACACCTCAGGATTTTGCGCCGCCCGCCTTTATTGACCGGCTGCGCTCCCGCTCGTTGGTGGTCGGCGTTGTTTTTAGCGTGCTGGCGCTTGGCTTAACGTTGGGTCTGAATCAATGGGATTTGTTCCTTCGCTCCTGGCTGTTTGCTTTCATGTTCTGGCTCGGCCTGACGCTAGGTTCGCTGGTGCTGCTGATGCTGCAATACACCAGCGGCGGCAACTGGGGAAGGCTTGGACGCCGCATGTGGGAAGCTGCTGCCGGCAACTGGTGGCTCATGTTTCTTTTCTGGATTCCGGTGGCCATCGGGATGAAGCGTCTTTATGTCTGGGCCAATCCTCCGCATGACCAAGCGGCGCTGGCAAAATTCATTGAGCATTACGGGGCCGATAAGCTCCACTATTATCTGAATACGCCGTTTTTCCTGGTCCGAGGCGTACTGTATTTCGCCGGCTGGGCCACCCTCTATTACTTTCTGAAGCGCTGGTCCATCCGCGAGGAACAGGGGACAACAACGCCATCCCAGTTCGTTTTTATCCAGAACCTAAGCGGTTTCGGAATCGTGTTTTACGGCTTCACCATCACCTTCGCCTCCATTGACTGGACTATGTCTCTTTATCCAGAATGGTGGTCCACCGTCTGGGGCATGCTGTTCATGGTTGGCCAGGTGCTCACTGCGTTCTGCTTTACCATCTGGCTGTTCACGCGGCTTTCCGAGGTGGAACCGGTCTCGCGCATCTTTAAGGCCGATTACCTGCATGACTTCGGCAAATTGATGTTTGCCTTCGTTGTTCTTTGGGCATATCTCTCGTTTTCCCAGTGGCTGATCATCTGGTCCGGAAATATGCTTTCGGAAATCCGCTGGTACCTCATGCGGCTGGAAAATGGCTGGCAGTATTTCGGGACGGCCCTCATCTTCGTTCACTTCGTATTCCCGTTCGCGCTGCTGCTCTCCCGCAATACCAAGCGCAGCCGGCGGCGAGTTGTGGCCATCGCTTTTTTGCTGCTGTTTATGCGCATGGTTGATCTGTTCTGGCTGACTGCCCCCAATTTTTATTCCGGGACGCAGGCAGGCCTGAACAATTTCCACCTGCTGGACGCGGTCATGTATGTGATCTGCCCCATTGCCATGGGCGGAATCTGGCTGTTTTTCTTCTATATGCGGCTGGGCAAGCGTTCGCTCATGCCGGTGAACGACCCTGGTTTTGTTGAGATGCTGGAAGCGAAACATGGATAATTTTGAAACTCAATCCGGCGGTCATTTAAAGGAAGGCCATCAGGAGAGCGACGTAAGTATTCGGGGCGTCGTATGGTCCGGTGTGGCTCTGGCCATTGGCGGCCTTTTTGCCTTCGTCCTGATAATCGCTATGGTCCATATCCTCGAGAAGTGGGAAACGGACCATCAGACCAAGCTCACTCCCATGGAGCAGCAGTTGCAGCAGGAACGGGATCAGCCAAGAGAAGGTCTGGGCAAAGTAGTACCGTCCAGTGAAGGTGAAATCAAGCCGCCACCTGATTGGTACGGTCGTGGCAAAATAGAAGAACATCTGGCCCAAACCATCCCAGCGCCTCGTTTGCAATATGACGATGAGCACGATATGGGGATCTTTTTCAGCTCGGAAGAGAGCTGGCTGAAAAATACGGGCAAATTGGCCAACGGTAACATTCATATTCCAATTAGCCGGGCCATGGACCTTCTGGTTCAACGCGGGCTTCCATCGGTCAGTGGCCCATTCCAGCCCGCAAATGTTGGTGCGGCAAGCGCAGCATATCCGACCGGAGCTTCCGATAGCGGACAAGCGGCGCGTTCTCCCGCAGGAGGCGTAAAGAAGTGAAACACAGCAGTACAATTCGGAATGTGATCGCAGCCGTCATATTGATGGCTTGCTCCTCGGCAGTGGGTTGGTCGCAGGCCGCGCCCAAACTACAGCCGGGAGACTCCATACCGAACCAGAAGCCATCTATTCTCGATCAGGTTGGCCTTGATCAACGCTTGAATCAGCAAGTCCCGCTCGATCTGGCCTTCAATGACGAAAATGGGCAGGCGATCCAGTTGCAACAGTATTTCGGACAAAAGCCGGTCATATTGATGCTGGTGTATTACCAGTGCCCGATGCTCTGCACGCAGGTGCTCAACGGGTTTACCGGGGCGATGAACGGAATCGTCCGCTTTAACATCGGACGCGAATTCAATGTGGTAACGGTAAGTATTGACCCGCGCGACAAACCGGCAGACGCTGCCGCGGCAAAGGAGAGATATCTCAAGCGCTATCGCCGCGCTGGCGCTGCTGAAGGCTGGCATTTCCTGACCGGAAGAAAAGACCAGATTGACGCTTTGGCGCAGGCTGTGGGGTTCCGCTACGCATGGGACCCGCAAATCCAGCAATATGCGCATGCCAGCGGCATTATGCTGCTAACACCACAGGGCCGGGTGGCGCAGTATTACTATGGAATCGAGTATGCACCGCGCGATATCCAGCTCGGATTGATTGAAGCGTCAAAAGGCAAGATTGGAAACGTAGTAGACCAGGTTCTGCTCTATTGCTACCACTACGATCCAAGACAAGGTAAATACGGAGCTGCAATCTTTAATGTTTTGCGCCTGAGCGCCCTGGCCACTGTACTGGCCCTGGGCGGTTTCATGCTTATTATGTTTCGCCGTGATGCGCTTGCTGCCCGCAAGGGCGGCTTAAACAGGACAGCCGAATAGATGCAATTGAACTTTCCCATTTTTCCGGAGCAGGCCTCGAGCATGGCGGGGCAGGTGGACGCTCTCTACCTGTTTCTGGTGTTGATCACCACCTTCTTCTCGCTGCTCATCGCCATTCTGATCCTCTACTTCGCCATTAAATACAGAAGGACCCCGGAGCGGCAGGCGGAACAGATCCACGGCTCCACGCTGCTGGAAATCGTCTGGACGGTGATTCCGCTCGGAATTTCCATGGTCATCTTCGTCTGGGGTGCGGTCATTTACTACCATATGGAACGCTCGCCCGTGAACCCGCTGGAAATTTACGGCGTGGGAAAACAATGGATGTGGAAGTTCCAGCACCCCGGCGGCCAGCGCGAAATCAACATGTTGCACGTGCCCACTGGCCGGGACGTGAAAGTCACTCTTATTTCCCAGGACGTGATTCATAGCTTCTTTGTTCCTGCATTCCGCGTAAAGCAGGATGTGCTGCCAAACCGCTACGTATTCACATGGTTTAAGGCGACAGTGCCAGGGACTTATCATCTATTCTGCTCGCAGTATTGCGGCACAAAACATTCCGGCATGGTTGGCCAGGTTGTGGTGATGACTCCAGAAGACTATGCCGCGTGGCTGGCCAGCGGTAAAGCTGAAGGTTCATTGGCTTCTCTGGGTGAAAAGGCATTTCAGCAATACGGCTGTACTACCTGCCATCGCCCGGATTCTGGCGCGCGCGGCCCGAACCTTGAAGGTCTGTTCGGACGGCCGGTCCGCCTGGTCGATAATCGGGTAGTGGTGGCGGACGACAATTACATCCGCGAATCGATCCTGGAGCCCAACGCCAAAGTTGTTTCAGGCTTCCAGTCCATCATGCCGACGTTCCGTGGCGTGGTGAGCGAAGACGAAATTATCGCAATTACGGAATACATCAAGCACCTGGCGCCGCAGGAAGCAAATCCGCTGAACAACCGCTCCACGCCCACGCAAATCCGTGACAGTGAAGTGCCCAACATTCAGCAACAGAACCAGCAACAGCAGAACCAGCAGCAACCGGCGAAACAAACCCCGCAGGGAACGAGGCCTGCAAACCAGTCTGGGAAGAAACCATGAGTACCGCGACAGCGATCGTTAAGCCGGTAATGCCCGAACGGCATTACCTGAACGACAATTACGGAATCAGATCGTGGCTGCTGACCAAGGACCACAAGCGAATCGCGATCCTGTACCTGTTTTCCATTTCCTTCTTCTTCCTTTTGGGCGGCATGTTTGCCGTGTTGATCCGCCTGCACCTGCTTACCCCGAACGGGGAGTTATTTCAGGCTGACACGTACAACAAATTATTCACCATGCACGGCGTGAACATGGTTTTCTTCTTCCTGATTCCGTCGGTGCCTGCCGTCCTGGGCAATTTTCTGATGCCGATCATGGTCGGGACGAAAGACCTGGCCTTCCCCAAAATCAATCTGCTGAGCTGGTATCTTTATATCGCCGGCGGCACGTTTTCGATGGTTGCAATGGTTACCGGCGGCGTAGACAGCGGATGGACCTTCTATGCTCCGCTCAGCTCCGGATACCTGAAGACGCACGTCATTCTGCTGGCCGTCGGCGTTATTATCGCCGGGTTTTCATCCATTTTTACAGGTTTGAATTTCATCGTTACGGTGCACCGCATGCGCGCGCCGGGGATGACCTGGGGCAGGCTGCCGCTTTTTGTGTGGTCGAACTATGCTGCCAGCCTGATCATGATTCTGGGGACGCCGGTAATCGCCATCACACTGATCCTACTGGCATTGGAACGCGGCTTCCATATCGGCATCTTCGATCCCAAGCTGGGCGGGGATCCCGTGCTGTTTCAGCACATGTTCTGGTTTTACTCCCACCCGGCGGTTTACATCATGATTCTGCCCGGCATGGGCGTAATCAGTGAAGTCGTTCCCTGTTTCTCCCGCAAACGCGTATTTGGATATTCCTTTGTGGCATTTTCCAGTATCGCCATTGCGGTTTTTGGTTTCGTTGTATGGGCGCACCACATGTTCGTGGCCGGCATCTCGGTCTACTCTGCGCTGGTGTTCTCATTGCTTAGTTATGCGGTAGCCATCCCTTCCGCGGTGAAGGTCTTTAACTGGACTGCCACCATGTATAAGGGGTCCATCAAAATGGAAACTCCCATGCTGTATGCCATGGGGTTTATTGGCCTGTTTACAATTGGCGGTTTGACAGGACTTTTTTTGGCCGCGCTTGGTTTGGATATTCACATCCATGACACCTATTTTGTGATTGCGCACTTCCATTATGTGATGGTGGGCGGCATGGTCACGGCATATCTCGGCGGACTGCATTTCTGGTGGCCCAAGATGACGGGCCGAATGTATCCGGAAGCGCCGGCCAAGCTGGCCGCGCTGATCACGTTTATTGGATTCAACCTGACCTTTTTTCCCCAGTTCATTCTTGGATATATGGGCATGCCGCGCCGTTACTGGGCATATCCGCCTGAGTTCCAGGTGCTCAACGTGCTCTCAAGCGCCGGAGCTTCAGTGCTTGCGGTAGGCTTCATTCTGCCGCTGATCTATTTCATCTGGTCGCTAAAATATGGAGAGATCGCGGGCAATAATCCGTGGCAGGCAACTGGGCTGGAGTGGGAAACAAGTTCGCCGCCGCCAACGCATAATTTCCATGAGATCCCGATCGTAACCAAAGATCCGTATGCCTACGGTGAAGATCAGGAGGTCCCCGTTGTCCACTAGCCAGACAACCACCACCGAACATCATCCGGCGCTGTCGCACCAGTTTGACAGCATGGAGCAGCAACAGGACGCTTCCACGTTCGGCATGTGGGTCTTTCTGCTCACTGAAATCATGATGTTCGGCGGGTTATTTACAGCCTACCTCATTTATCGGCTGAAGTATTATCCGGCGTTTGTTGCGGGAAGCACCAGCATCAGTGTCTCCTGGGGATTTGCAAACACACTGGTTCTGATCGGCAGCAGCTTCACCATGGCAATGGCTGTTTGGTCAGCGCAGACGGGACGGCGCAAGATGCAGGTTTGGTTACTGCTGGCGACTATGGTCCTGGGCGCGGCCTTCCTGGGTGTGAAGGCCAAGGAATATTACGACAAGTGGGACGAGTGCCACATCCCCGGTCACGTGATCGGCAAAGGCTTCAATACATGGGGCGGATGCGATGTAAAAAATTCCAAGTTAGGCAACATTGCTGATGAAGTTCGGGAAAAGAACCCCAATGTGCCTGAAGGCGCCGCTGTTCAAATTGCCAGGCAGACCGAAATATTTTTCTCCTTCTACTTCCTCATGACCGGCCTGCACGCCTTCCACATGGTGATTGGTCTGGGGCTGCTGGCGTGGCTGCTGTTACGTGCAAGGAGCGGAGAGTTTGGCCCAAGCTATTACACGCCCATGGAACTGGGCGGACTGTACTGGCACTTTGTTGATATTGTATGGATTTTCCTGTTCCCGTTGCTGTATTTGATTAGCCGGCACCAACACGGAGCTTAAAGGACCCAAGAGAGCAGAATATGTCTGAGCATTCACATCCAACACCTGGCCTTTACCTGATAATTTTCTTGGCGCTGGTCGTGGGCACATGCCTGACCTGGGGTATCGCATTCGTTAACCTGGGAATCTGGAACCCTGTGGTGGCCCTGACCATTGCTGTAATCAAGGCAGTGCTGGTGATCCTCTTCTTTATGCACGTGTTCTACAGCAGCAAATTGACCAAACTCACAATTTCCGCGGGCTTCTTCTGGCTGCTAATCATGATCACCATGAGCCTGAGTGATTATCTGACAAGAACCTACCTGCCGCGATAAGCGTTATGGCCCCCAGCTTGCCACGAGGGCCTTTCAGGACGGCAGTAGCAAGCCAAGCGAGATTACCGGAGCTGCCGACTACTTAAAATCCTCAGGTTCCCGCCCCCCAATCTGCTGCTCAACTCCGGGTTTTAGCCCTCGCAAATCCAGCCCGGGGTATGCTTTTCCCTAGCCAACGAAATCCTGTGCGACTACAATAACCTTCTTCGCATCCTAAAGTGTGGACAACAGGCGGTATCGGGAGTTCCCGAACTGCACTGGAGGAAAAATGAGTATCACCACCCCTTTAAAAGCAGGGCAGCCCCATGGCGCTCAAGCAACGCCCGGTCGCCCAAAAGTTACCACCACCACAATTTTCGATAAGAAGAAGCGGCAGGAGCCAATCACATGCCTGACGGCTTATGACTACGCAACTGCGCGGCTGGTGGACCAGTCCGGGATTGACATGGTACTGGTGGGAGATTCACTGGCACAAGTTGTCCTGGGTTATGACAACACGCTTCCTGTCACCATGGAAGAAATGCTGCATCACACGCGGGCCGTGCGGCGCGCCGTGAAGTCAGCCATGGTAATCGCCGACATGCCCTTTGGTGCTTACCACGAAGATACAAAAGAAGGCGTGCACAACGCTTTGCGCTTTGTGAAGGAGTCCGGCGCTGAAGCGGTAAAGCTGGAAGGCGGCGCGCAACGCGTGGACCTGGTAAAGCGCGTGCTGGATGCTGAAGTCCCCGTAATGGGACATATTGGGCTCACGCCGCAGTCACTGCACAAGATGGGCGGCTATAAAGTCCAGGGCAAGGACTTTTCCGGCATTGAGCGGCTGATGAAAGACGCCGTTGCGCTGGATAAGGCCGGAGTATTCTCGATTGTGCTGGAAGGCGTGCCGCGTGAAGTTGCCGCCATGATCACTCGCGAGGTCAGCGTGCCGACGATTGGCATTGGCGCCGGGCCTGACTGCGACGGCCAGGTGCTGGTCTTTCATGACATTGTGAACCTCACGTTTGCTGAACCGGCCAAGTTTGTGCGCCAATACGGGGATGCCGCGGCTTTGATCGCCAACGCCGTGCAGCAGTTCAAAGCCGACGTGATGAGCGGCAGCTATCCTTCAGACGCTGAGTCATATCATCTGTCAAAAGAGACAAAGGCCGAGTTGGAAGCAATCCTGCGGCGGAAAGAAATGAAGGCGTATTCGCGGTAGCAATTAGCAAATAGCAATTGGCAATTAGCATTTGTAATTGCGATGCTGGCTTTTGCGTACATCCCTTGATATTGTTTTGCGTCGTCGATTGAAATTGCCTGGAGGCGCACGCTTTTGCTAATTGCTAGCTGCTAATTGCCAATTGCTTTCTCCCATGCTCATTCTCACTTCTGCCGCAGAAGTTACGGCCGTAAGCAAAGAGGCCCGCCATTCCGGCAAACGGGTTGGCTTTGTGCCGACCATGGGCGCATTGCATGAAGGCCATCTTTCTCTCGTTCGTACCGCACGCGCGCAAAGTGATGTAGTCGTCGCCTCAGTGTTTGTAAATCCCAGGCAGTTTGGCCCCACTGAAGATTTCTCCAGGTATCCACGCAACGCGGAAAAAGATTCAGCCATGCTGGCTGCAGAGAAGACGGACTACCTGTTCCTGCCATCGGTGGAAGAGATGTATCCGCCCGGCGCAATCTCATGGGTCACCGTGGAAGGGCTGAGTGAAAAGCTGGACGGCCGTTCCCGCCCCGGCCATTTTCGAGGAGTCACCACCGTAGTAGCGAAGCTGTTTAACATAGTGCAGCCTGATTTTGCTTTTTTTGGGCAAAAAGATGCGGCACAGGTGGCGATCATTAACAAAATGGTGCAAGACCTGAATTTCGATATAAAGATTATCGTCTGCCCCATTGTGCGCGAAGCCGATGGACTGGCAATGAGTTCGCGCAATGCCTATCTCAACCCTGAGCAGCGCAAACAGGGGCTGGTACTGTATCGATCGCTAATGCGCGTGCAGACGCTGGCCGACCGTGGCGAAAGCAGCTCCACGCGCCTGCGTGTTGCCGGCGAGCAGGTCATGGCAGAAGAACCTGCGGTGAAGCTGGATTATTTTGAGATCGTGAACCGCAACACGCTTGAGCCCATTGCTGATATTTCCGGCGGTGCGCTGGTGGCAGTAGCGGCCAATGTGGGCGGCACTCGGCTTATCGACAACATTGTTCTCACCGGAAAAGGAAACGCCGCCAGCCCAAGATAAAGATAATCAGGCGTGAATTATTTTCGCGAAAGAAATGCGCTCCCTGCAATTATGTAGCGCAACGGCATCTCCGCCGATTTTGTAATTCCAATGCGCGACGTTACGGCAATCTCTCCAGGGTCAAAGCCATCATTCATTACCTGCAGGTCCGATTCCGCTGAAACCATGTCTTTGCTATTGTCCCGTGGCCTCGTAATGCCCAGCGCTTCGCAGAGTTTGCCCGGACCGCTGGCCAGTTTGCGCAGGTCGCGCGCGGATGTGAGATCGAGATCTGCGAGCCCCCGAGCTCTTGCCATCTCACTGATTCCGCTCACTGGCTCCAGTGCTCGAATCAGCAGGGAACCCGCATCGCCAGCCGGAAGACAAGAAATATTCAGGCAGTAATGGACGCCATAAATAAAGTAGATATATGCATGTCCCGGAGGCCCGAACAGCACAGCATTGCGGGCAGTGTTACCCGCAGCTGCATGAGCAGCCAGATCGCCGACGCCGAGATATGCCTCCACTTCTACAATGCGCCCCGCAAGTTTCTTGCGGCCCTCACTTCGGACGATAAGCTTCCCCAGCAGCTCACGGCCGACCAGCCGAGGATCGCGATTAAAGAACTGCCGGCGCAGAAGCTTGGCATCGCGCATCATATTGGCCGCGACCGCACATGCGCGAAGCGCTCCTTCATCCGCAGAAACGGACTTTCCAGCCATTGATAGGAAGCGGCGGCCAGAAGAACCGTGAATGCCAGGCCCACGCAGGATTGAGCAACCACCGTGAGCGGTGTTGCAGCGTGAATCAGTCGAGCCGCACAGTAGTGGGCAAACTCATGCAGCACATAAAGGCCATAAGAGATTTTTCCCAGGTAGAGCAGCGTCTGGTTGCGCAAAAAACGATGCTCTGAGCCCAGTACAGAAAGCAGCACAGCAGCGCTTGCCAGCGAAGTTAGTGAATGTCCCAGGGCTAATCGCCATGTACAGAATTTCGGCGGCACAGCGGAAATACTAAAGGCGTATGTCGCAATCGAAGTAGCAATGCCCCCGGCAAGCAGCGCCACTCGGACCTGACGGAACAATGGAGGGAATTTATCTGCAAATAGGGCTATCAATATCCCCAGAGCAATGGGATCGAGGCGGGTGAACGTGTTGTATTCCATTGCTTCAACCGGCGCGGCGGAAACCGCAAGCCATATGCGCCAGACATTTGCCACCACCAGCAAAATTGCAGCTATTACAGCCATGGTCCGAACAGAGGCCTTGCGCAACGCCAATGGCCATGCCAGATAGAACTGCTCTTCAATCGAAACGGTCCAGAGTGGAATCGCAAAAGAAGCGGGCAAGCCATAGACGACATATACCCAATTGCCTGCCAGCAGTGTGTAGCCGGCCACATAGCGGATTGGCAGATGCTGGCCGGGCAGCACTAGAGCCGCTGCAGCAGCGAAAGCCACAAATCCCAGATAGAGCGGCCAAATGCGGAGAATACGCCGCACATAAAAGCCGCGCAGGTCCAATACTCCCGTCGCGGCACGCTCGCGCAGCAAGAGGCTGGTAATCAGATACGCGCTCAGCGCAAAAAACAGGTCCACGCCGTATGCGCCGGAACCGAATGTCGCAATCAGCAGACTGCTCAGCCAATGGGGAAGGCCAGCAGTGTTATAGAAGCCCATGGTGCGCGGCGCGGCATGAAAGATGAACACGCCTAAAAACGCGAAGAACCTCAGCGCATCCAGTTCAGGCCGATAGAAGCGCCCCGCGCGTTTTGAAATGTGGGATGGCAGCCTGATTACAGCAGTTGTCATTGAGTTAGGGATGCTCTCATTGAAAGCAGGTTGAAAATTTATCTTCAAGCCAGGAAAAAAAGCTTCCCTTAAAAGAAACAGGTACAAAATCTACGCTACCCTTCTTTCCCCAGCGATCAAAAAAGACCGCGCCCACCCGCTTCTCATCTCGCGTGTAAAAGATAACGCCCCAGCGTATATCACCGGAGTCGTTTTGGGGTTCAGCCGAAAGTGATTTAAAAGAAGACGCTATTTTGTCTCGGTAAGCACTTTCCCTGAAATCTCTGATTGTAAGCTTGTAGTAGTACCACTTATCCAGCAACTCCGGCGTAACCCTTGCACGAGTTTCAATCCCCGGAGGCATTTGAAGAATCTCAATTCTGCCAATTTCCCCTTTTGCTAAATCAGTTGCAATTATATTGAGCCGGCCTTGTGGAAAGTTATTTTCTGCAGACACGGCGTGTATACATAAAAGCATAAAACCTAAAATGAGAGATTTTGCATATTGCTTCATTTCTGCTTCGCCGCTATCCATTCATTCACATTCCGTTCCAGAATATCCAGCGGCAACGGTCCTGAACCAAGGACCACGTCGTGAAATTCCTTGAGGTCGAATTTTGTGCCCAGCTTTTCTCTCGAGCGAGTTCGCAGCTCTTTTATCTTCAACTCACCGATTTTGTATGCCAACGCCTGTCCCGGCCAGGCAATGTAGCGGTCAATTTCGTTGGTGATATCAAGTTCATGCTTCGGGCAGTTTTCCATGAAATATTTGATTGCCTGGTCGCGCGTCCAGTGTTTCACATGAATTCCTGTATCCACCACCAGCCGTACGGCACGCCACATTTCATAACTGAGTTGGCCGAACTTGGAATATGGATCCCCATAAAGTCCCATGTCGTCGCCCAGTGACTCGGCGTAGAGGCCCCAGCCCTCCACGTAGACTGTATATTCGCCGTAGCGGCGGAAATTGGGCATTTCTCCCAATTCATGGGCCCGCGCGATCTGCAGATGATGTCCGGGCACCGATTCATGCAGCGTAAGCGCCGTCATTTCCCACTTGGGGCGGGCATCAGGCTTGTAAAGATTGACAAAGAAGGTTCCCGCGCGTGATCCGTCAGCCGCTCCCTGGCGATAATATGCTGCCGTGGTATCCGGCGCGAACGCCGCGGGGATCGATTCCACGCCATACGGCTCGCGTGGCAACGTTCGGAACACCTTCACCAGATTGGGATCAACCGTCTTGGCCAGCGCTTTGTATGCCTCAAATAGATCTTCCGGCGATTTATAAAAGAACTGCGGATCAGTCCGCAGGAACTGGAAGAACTCGGCCCTGGAACCCTTAAAACCGGTCTGCTGCATGATCCGGTCCATCTCGCCATTGATGCGGGCCACTTCCTTCAATCCCGTCTGGTGCACTTCCTCGGCAGACATGTTGGTCGTGGTGTAATGACGAATCAAGTGGGCATAAAGCTCTTCGCCGTGCGGCAGTTGCCACGCGCCAACTTCTGGGTAGCAGGCTGGCAGATACTCGCTCACAAAGAACTGTTTGAACTTTTTAAATGCGGGCACCACCTGTTCTTCCACCGCTTTGCGTGCTTCTTGCTGCAGGCGCTGCTGGTCCGCTGGGCTGATGCTCGCGGGAAAGCTCCGGAATGGTTTGTAAAATCCGCTTTGGGCCGGATCGCTTACGATCTGCTTATCAAGTTGCGCTGGAATGCGCTCCATGATGACTTTCGGATGCACCATGCGCTCGCGAATTCCCTCATGCAGCAACGCCGTAAACTGGTTTAGAGCCGTAGGGACCGCATGCAGACGAGCCAGCCAATCTTCATAGTCTTTAAGTGTCTCAAAGCGCAATGAGCTGCCCAGATCGTCGCTGGTCTGCGGCCCTTCCCGCTGATTAAAGATCAGGAACTGCCAGTGAAACTTGTATTGGTCCAGACGATCAAGGTAGCGCTTCTGGAAGAGGCCATAATTCAGTCGGTCAGTTTTGCTCAGGCTGTTGCGGTTGATCCTGGCCAAGTTGGCCAGCACTTCGTGATTGTGCCTGTCGCGTCGTGCATAGGCTTCCGGGCTTCTGTCCATCCACCGGTCATTCCAGCGGCGGTCGCCTAGTTCTGAAGCCTCCTCGGGCCGATCTTGCATGTCATAGTCCCAAGCCGCCGCAAATAAGTCATGCAAAGTCTTTGAGCCCTCTTGCCGTGGAGTGGCCCTGCCAGCGGTAACCAGGGCTAATAGCAGCAGCGCCAACGGCCATGATCGCATTAGTTCCTCCGGGGTCAGCAAAAGTTTATAGGAGAATGCGCATGCATTGAAATTAACTTAAATTCACTCATCCCCACTAGCGATAAAATAAGGCAAACAGCTAGACTGATTGCAGCTTGCCATGCCCACAACGCCGCGCTTGAGTATAGTTGCGCATGCATCGCTGCGTTGCCATTTCTTTGAATAATGAGGAAGCACCGAATGAAAGCATTCATCGCCACAATTTTATTTTTTGTCATTTTTCTTTTGAGCGGATGTCTGGGATCAAGTGGCAGTTCCACGGCCCCGACTCTGGCATTCGTTTATGTCGTTGGCACTGGTGATAATTCGATTCGAGCCTTTGAGGAGAAGACTATTGGCGATCTCGCGCTTATGCCCATCGCGTCATTCGCCACAAATCCGCGGCCAGTCGCCATTGCCTTGCACCCTTCCAAAAATTTCCTCTATGTACCGAACCAGACATCCAATACTGTATCTGGCTTCAGCATTGACCATGTGAGCGGCGTACTTACGCCAATTGGCACTGCGGTTCCCCCTACGCCGGCGTGTGCTGCTCCGGCGGTTTGTGCCAACCCAATCGGGATTGGCATCAATTCCAGCGGGCAATTTCTATTCTTACTGAATCAAGGCTCAGCTTCCCCTGCCATTCCCGCCTCGATTTCAGTGTTTAGTATTGATACTGCTCGTGGATTGCTGGCTCCAGTTGCGGGGTCTCCTTTCCAGTTTGCATCGCTCAGCGCTCCGAACCCGCAGTTCCTCACTGTGTCACCGAATGCCGGGTTCCTCTATGTTTCCAATGGCACTGCAGGGACAATTTCCGGGTTTTCCATCGGCGCGAATGGCACTTTGGCTGAACTGGCTGGGTCGCCATTTCCCGTGGGAGCGGGCGCCACGGTTGCGGGACTTACCATTGACTCCAAGGGGCAATTCCTTTACGCGGCCGATTCAGCGAACAACAAAATAGCGAGCTTCAGTATTTCCGGCGGCGTACTGGCCGCCGTAGCTGGCTCGCCCTTTTCCGCGGGCACAACACCGGTTTCAGTCGCGCTGGATTCAACCGCTTCATTCCTTTATTCCGCCAATAAGGGATCGAATGATGTTTCAGCCTATAAGGTCAGCAGCGGGGTACTCACCCAGTTGCCTGGGTCGCCTTTTGCAGTAATCCCAACCGGAAGTATAGGAATCCCACAACCATCATTTCTGACCGTGGATGTGACCAACACATTTCTGTATGTTGCCGATTTTGGATCGTCGAATATTTCAGTTTTTGGGCGGGCTCCAGATGGCACTCTGGGGTTGATTACCGACTCTCCGTTCCCCCTGAGCGTAGCACCTTTGTGGATTGTCTCGACTCAATAATCGTTGTGGGGACGTACGGGATCACATAGCCTTTAAGCTACGAGGATTTTTTATTCTGGAAAGATGCTGCGGACTGCGGCGCCTGGATCGCGTCAGGCGGCTTGCTTGTCACTGCCTTGTGAAGTGGAATTAAATTGGTGGCGCGGACGGGAAGTAAAATGGCGCACCTTTTTATCCAGCCGCCGGACTTTCTTGTCCGCATAATCGGCCAGCCGGAACAGGGATATTCCCGCAAAGAGTATGCCTAACCAGCCAAACCCGAGAATGATCCACATTGCCATATGCTTGTCCTGTAAGATTCATTTCAACAGGCCAGGGTTGGTTTCAGATTTTTGGATTTCGCCGCCTTTCATTACGAAATCTATCTTTTGCAGAAGCGTTATATCAGCCAAAGGGTCGCCTTTTACAGCTACCAGGTCAGCGTATTTTCCCGCCTCGATGCTGCCAACATCGTTTTGCATTTCTAGCAGTTCGGCGGCGCTGCTGGTAGCGGCGCGGACAGCTTGAATCGGCGTCATGCCATATTTCACCATAAACGGAAATTCTTTAGCGGGGTTGATGGCCCAATCAAATCCGCCCACATCCGTCCCAAAAGCGATTTTTACTCCGGCGTTAAGGGCACGCTTAAATGTGTCCTGGTGAATTTTAATCATGTCCAGCCATACCTTGGCTCCAGCGGCAGCCCGGCCCTGGGCCACATACTCGCCGACATAGATTGTGGGCACGTAGAAAATGCCTTTTTGTGCCATTGTCTTCAAGTCGGCATCTGTTATGTAATTGCCGTGCTCGATTGAATCCACACCTGCCTCGACGGAGTTGTGCACGCCATTTAAGGCCATGGCGTGTGACGCCACTTTGTGGTGCTCGCGGTGCGCTTCATCCACAATGGCTCGCAGTTCGTCCATGGTGAACGTCGGAATATCATCAAGCACTCCATCCGGACGGATAAAATAGCTGCGGTCGGAATATACCTTGATCCAATCCGCGCCATAGCTGATCTGTTCACGCACAGCTTTGCGGGCATTGTCGGGGCCATCTACTACCTGCACGCCGTGAGGGACTGCCACCTCAGGAGAATAGCCGGTAAGCGGATAAGCACCCGTAACATCCATGGCCCGTGTCGCGACCCTCATGCGCGGACCGGGAATTACTCCGCTGTTGATGGCCTTCTTTAAGTCGACATCGGTATAACCTGCGCCCTCTGTTTCAAGATCGCGAATGGTGGTAAAACCGTATCCGAGTGCGCGACGTACTGATCGGGTTCCCAGAATCGCGCGGTAAGCCGTGGATTGCTTCAGTAGCTGTTCGTCATAATCGGCGGCGGTGATGTCGCCCTGCAGCAGCGTGTGCGTATGCGTGTCAATTAAACCGGGCAAACACGTGTGGTCAGAAAGATCAATCACTTGCCCGCCTGCCGGGGCGGACATATTTTCCTGGACCTCATGAATTCGCTCGCCCTGGATAGTAATCAGCACATTGTGTTGGATCTTCCCGCTTTCCGGTTGGATCAGGCTGCCGCAATGCACGTAATGGGTTGCGATCGGGGCTTTCTGGCTTTGTTCCTGCGCGGACGCAAAAGAGACCAAGGTCAAAATGGCAAGGAAAATGAGCGATTTCATAAAACCACCTTCGAGGAAGCTGCTAATCCTAACAGAAAGTGTGTTGCCCAGAATCCTGAGCGTGAAACCTGTGCTACGATGCTCACTTCGCTTACATAAAAGCGCGATTATGGAAACAGCTTTGCGTCCAATGAGTGCCGGGCTCGTACTCGACCGGACCTTCCAAATTTATCGCACGCACTTTGTGAAGCTTGCAGGTATTGGACTGCCACTGCCGGCGGTGCTTCTGTTACTGCAACTGGTTTTTATACCGCTCGGTTACCCACCTCCCAGCGGTACTGCTGTGAGAAATCCCTTGTTCTTCTGGACAAAAGCATTAGAGTACTTTAGCGCCTGGCTGCTGGTTTACATGATTGCCCAGGCGATTACCGGGGCTGCAACGGTGTATGCCGTTTCCAAGCTGCATCTTGGGGAAACTGTAAACATCGCGGAATCCTACCGCAAGACTTTGCCTCGGTTTTGGAGCGTTTTAAGGATTGCCTGGAATATCTTTCTTCGGTTCGTCGGAGCAGGGCTTGTTACCTATATTGCATGTATAGCGTTAGTGGTCGGGTTGGTGGCGCTTACCGAAGCCAGCACGGGAGGATCCGCATCCGCAAAGGGGCTATATGTGACAGTGGCCGTGATTCTGGGCCTTGCGCCTCTGTTCGGCGGATTTCTGTGGATGCTCTACCTATATGCCAATTACAGCCTGGCTGTTCCTGCATGTCTGGTAGAAAGTATTCCCGCCCGGCCTGCGCTCAAAAGAAGCAGGTTCCTGGCCAAGGGCAGCATCAGAAAAATCATTTTGATTTACATTCTTATGTTTGTTCTGGGCCTGACGCTTTCAACCGTATTTTGGCTGCCGGGACAGTTTTACACGATGTTCCATGGGCGCTCATACATGTTTACTGTGCTGCTGCGGAGTTCTGGCAGCTTTTTTGCCGGGGTGCTTGCAGGCCCCATCAGTACCATTGCTGTGGCACTGATTTACTATGATCAGCGTATCCGCAAAGAAGCGTTTGATCTGCAACGGATGATGGAATCCATGGGACAGGCAAGCCCGCCTTCTCCTCCGGAAGCTTCTTTAATGGCGCCGCAGGTTGAGATCTGATCTACTGTTGTGCCTTGCCAGGGATAATGAGGCCAAGTGCAACTGTCGGTAATCCCTTCAAGTCTATGGGCGCATATATGTGATACTATGCAACCCTTACCCCCAGAGAAAAGATGCTTTCTATGGACTCAACTTTACGGCCCATGAGCACTGCTCAAGTGCTGGACCGGACTTTTCATCTCTATAAAAATCATTTTCTCCTGTTTGCCGGGATCGCTGCGCTGCCTCCTGCTGTCATCCTGCTGTGGCAAGCCAGTTTCGCCCTGCTCACATTTGTCCCCTTTGTGGACCGGAATCCCGTCTCGGCCGGCATTGCATTTGCCTTGGGAATCATTGTGATGGCGGTTGGATATCTGGCGGCGTTGTCCTTCGCGACAGGGGCCACCGTGTATGCGGTTTCGCGTGTACATTTAGGGCATACGGTAAGAATTGGCGAGTCTTACAAAGTAATCCGTCCATTGCTATGGAGGATTGTGCGGATCGTTATCAGTGTTGCCGTGCGATTCGTGGGTGCTCTTGGCATAGCCGTTTTAGTAGGTGTTGCGCCAATGGCCTTGCTGAGGGTGATTCCTCCGTCCCTGAATCCGGCTAACTCCGTCCTTGTGATGTGGGTAGGCGGAACTTTAGTTGTGGCAGCTGTCATCGCTTGCGCTATCTGGTCACTCAGGTTGTATTGCAGTTATCAATTGGCTGTGCCGGTCTGCGTTCTTGAAAAACTTGGCGCTGCTGCCTGCCTGAAACGAAGCAGGTTCTTGAGCAAAGGTAAAGGTGTGCAGCGCATTTTATTGATATTGTTTCTGTGCGCCATTTTTACCTATGTCCTGGCCATTGCGCTATCCGTGCAAATACTTATATTTGCAGCGCTTGGGGTAGCCGGCAAGACCCCTGGATTAGCGGTTCCGATTGTCATCTGGCAATATTTGGCCAGCTTTCTCGCAGGCGCCATAGCCGGCCCAGTTGTGACAATTGCAGTCGCCCTTCTGTATTACGATGAACGAGTGCGCAAAGAAGCGTTTGACTTGCAATTACTGATGGAAGCCATGGGAGAAGCGAGCTCCGCTTCTCCGGCGACAGCGGCGGCATCCGGCGCGATCGGATGAGATCTTGCGACGTGATAAAGCGCGCGCCGCTCCTCGCCTTGGCAATACTCTTTTCGGTGTGGTCAGCTCAAGCTGAAAGCATTTCTGTTCCCGAATACCGGCAGCAGCTTGAAACAATGAATGCCAGAGTGGAAGCATTGGGGTCTCACCCGCAAGATGCCCCTGAACTGCTGACCGTAATTCCCGACCATGTAACGGTCGCTGCCTCTTCGGGCGACATCAATATCAACAACAAACCTCTCAAAGACAGTCTTGCGGCCTTCTATGCTGCCGATGAAAAGAAGCGTCCCGCGCTCTTGCAGCAACTCCAAAACTATATGCGGTTGATGACTACCGCCGCAGCAGGTTATGAGAGCCATCCCGCGGAGATCCAGTCCAATCATCAAAAACTGGACCGGATTCTGGCGCGGCACGAGTTTAAGAAAGTGCAGGAGCCAAATGCAAAAGACGCCCTGCTGGCGCGCCTCTATCGATGGTTGTCACGCTGGCTGAGCAAACTGGCGGTACATGGTGAAACCAATTTTGATGTCATGCGCCTGGTGATTTATCTGCTCGTTGGTGCGGCAGTAACGGTATTGCTGGTCTGGACTATTCGGCGGCTGCGCCGCCCGCAGGAAGAGATGCTCCCGCGAGAGATCATTCCTTTCTCGCCTTCCGCGCGAAGCTGGCGGGCGTGGCTGGAGGAAGCCCGCATGCTGGCGCAACGGCAGGACTGGCGCAACGCGATTCACCTGGCGTATTGGGCTGGCATCTCTTATCTGGAAGAACACGGCGCCTGGAAACCAAACCGTGCCCGAACGCCGCGCGAGTATCTGCGGCTAATTGGAACACGAGCAGCGCAATATCCGGTGCTCTCAGCCCTTACTCGTAAGCTCGAAACCGTGTGGTATGGATACGGCAGCGCCGTAGAAGCCGATTTTCAGGAAACCCTGGGACATCTGGAAAAGCTGGGGTGCCGATGAGAATCGAAAAAAGCGATCGCCGCCTGTTGATTTGGGCTGGCGTATTGCTGCTCCCCCTTTTGGTGGTCTTGGCTTTGCTGTCGCAAGATGAACAGGAGTCCGCTGTACCCAGCACCTTTTCCGCGCAGACCAAAGGCGCAAAAGCAGCCTACCTTCTTTTGGAGGATGCCGGCTACAACGTGGAGAGGTGGGAGCAATCTCCCGTCGAACTTCCATCCGATCCCCAAAATACCGTGCTGGTGCTGGCATCTCCCTTTCGCTCGCCTTCGCGTGAAGAAAAAAACGCATTGCAGACCTATCTGAGCCGTGGCGGAAAAATCCTGGGCACCGGATCCAGCGTTTCCTATTACCTGCCCGGAGCGGAAACTGAAAATGAAGCTTTGCCAGCGCCAAGCTGGAAAGACTATCAACCGCAACTGCTTACGCCCTTGACCCGGGGTGGCCCGATTCAGATGTCGCCCGCAGCTTATTGGAAAGGACCGGCGACAGCATCGCTTGCGCACTACGCGGATGAAGGCCGCCCAATCGTTGTTTCTTACAAGGTTGGCCTGGGCGAAGTGATCTGGTGGGGCGCAAACACGCCACTCACCAATGCTGCCATCGCCAAATCCGGCAACATGGCGCTGCTGCTGAACTCTCTCGGCGAGGCCGGTAAAGCTCACATACTTTGGGATGAGTATTTTCACGGGTACAACAGCTCACTCAGCGGCTATATTTTTGAGCCGCCGATTAAATACGGCGTGCTGCAATGCCTGCTGGTTTTTCTGGCGCTCATTTTCACCTTTTCGCGGCGTAATGGGCCGATTCGTTCATTGCCGGAGCCATCGCGGCTTTCTCCTCTGGAGTTTGTTCACACCCTGGGCAAGCTTTACCGCCGCGCCAATGCGATCCACTCGGCACTTGCCATTCCATATGCCCGGTTGCGCGCGCTGGCGTCACGAAGACTTGGGCTTAACGCCGATGCCCCAGTAACCGACTTGGCCAACGCGGTGAGAAACCAACTGCACTATCAAGACGATTCCTTTGAAGATCTGTTGCTGCAAATTGAAAGCGCCTTGCATAATCCAGAGTTGTCAGAGGCTCGCGCGCTGGAGCTGGTACAGCAATTGGACCGGCACGCGCGTAATTTGAAATTTATTTCGATGGAAAGACAGGAGACCACCCTTCATGCAGACCGTGTCCAAGGTGCTCACGCACGGACGAACTGAGCTTGCCAAGGTAATCGTGGGACAGGAAGAGCTGATTGACCAGTGCCTGCTCACTGTGCTGTGCGGAGGCCATGCTTTGCTGGAAGGCGTTCCGGGAATTGCCAAGACACTGGTGATCAAGAGCTTTGCCCGGCTGTTTGATCTTGAATTTCGCAGGGTGCAGTGCACTTCCGATCTCATGCCAGCCGATATTATTGGCAGCAACGTGCTCAACCTTTCCACCAGTTCTTTTGCGCTGCATCGCGGCCCATTATTTACCGACCTTCTTCTCGCCGATGAAGTTAACCGCATGCCTCCGCGCACACAAGCCGCGGTGCTTGAAGCCATGGAAGAGAGGCAGATCACCATCGACGGCGCCACGCATCCGTTGTCACAGTTTTTTACTGTCTTTGCCACGCAGAACCCAATCGAGTTTGAAGGCACTTACCCGCTGCCGGAAGCGCAGCTTGATCGTTTTTTGCTTAAGATCAAGGTCAGCTATCCGGAAGCAGAGCAGGAAGTCACGATCCTGCAACACCATCACGAAGGCTTTGACGCCCATAATCTGAATGCTGCCAACCTGACCGCACTTTCCACTGAGGTGCTGGCCGAGGCGCGCACGGAAATCAGGGCAGTCAAAGTTGAAGCAGCATTGTTCCGTTACATGATTGAAATTATCCGGCGCACGCGCAACTGGCCTGCACTTGCGTTGGGCGCGAGCCCACGCGCCGCAATCAGCCTGATGATGGTTGCCAAGGCCTCCGCTGCCTTTGAAGACCGCGATTACCTCATTCCTGACGACGTAAAATCATCCGTCCTGCCGGTGCTGCGCCATCGCGTGATGATGAAGCCTGAAGCTGAGTTGGAGGGGCTGGATAGCGACCGTGTGCTGAGAGAGATCCTTGGCGCGGTTGAGGTCCCAAAATAATGCAGACGCTGCTTGCGCCGGCGCCGTTGAGCGTTCGCGCCCAGCGAGCCAAACGTTTCAGCTTCGGTTTTGGCAGGCGCTTTTTTTTGCTTACTCTGTTAGGCGTGCTCTGGGCCATCCCTGCTTTCTGGGACACACGCTTTCTCCTGGTAATGGCCGCGTGGGACGCATGTGCGCTTGTCGCCTGGGCAGTTGATCTGGCACGCTTGCCTCGACCGGAACGATTGGTGATTGTGCGCTCCTGGCAAGGGCCGCCGTCACTCAGCAATAATGTGCAGATCACGCTGGAAATCCGGAATGAGAGCGGTGTGTACCTGGCTTGCCGCGTGATTGACGATGCTCCAAGATCGCTCATAGCCGAGCCTCCTCTTGTGGAGATCAGGGTCCGGGCGCGAGATTCTGCCTCAGCAACTTATATGGCACGTCCGCTTGAGCGCGGCGATGTAACGCTGGGACCAGCATATCTGCGCTACCGGAGCGGCTCTCATTTCGCTGAACGCTGGGCGCGCGCAGAGCTGAAACAGACGGTGCGCGTCTATCCTGATCTGGAAGATGCCAAGCGCCACAACATTTATCTTTCCCGCGCACGGCAGATCGAACTGGAAAAGCGCCTCATTCGCCAGCGCGGCATTGGCCGTGAATTTGAAAGCCTGCGCGAATATCAGCCCGGTGACGAGTTCCGCAACATCTGCTGGACTGCCACCGCGCGCCGCGGCAAACACGTAACCAAACTATTCCAGGTGGAACGCAATCAGGCTGTCTGGATCGTGATGGATGCCGGCCGGCTTTTACGTGCCCGTGTAGGAGAGTTGAGCAAGCTGGATCTCTCCGTGAATGCTGCGCTTTCACTGGCCCAGATCGCACTTTACTCCGGCGACCGCACCGGCTTGATTGTTTACGGCAGAAATGTTCAGCAGCGGGTTGGGTTGGGGCGCGGCCTGGGCCACATGCGCTCCATCATTGAAAGCCTGGCGTCCGTGCGGGAGGAAGCGGCGGAGGCCGATCATCTGCGCGCCGCATCTATGCTGCTGCAATTGCAAAAGCAGCGTGCCCTGATTATCTGGATAACCGATCTGGCCGATACTTCAATGACTCCGGAAGTGATTGAGAGCGCCTCGCAGATCCTCTCCAAGCATCTGCTGCTGTTTACCGTGATAGCACAGACTGATCTCAACGCCTTGGCTGCGGAGCGTCCGGAAAATGCCGAAGAGATGTATGAGGTAGCCGCCGCCCAGGAGATGGTCCAGCGGCGGGAGGGGCTGATCGGCAAAGTCCGCAACAAAGGCGCGCTTGCGCTGGAGATTGCGCCTAGCCGGCTTACCACGGACTTGGTCAATCAATATCTGAAAGTAAAAGAGCGGAACCTGATTTAGGCAACTTTCATTCAACGCAAATCTGAAAAGCACTCCTGCTAGACTAAACGCAATGGAAGCCCACGATTCTGTCCCCGCCATGGCCGATGCGTACGCGCAAAAGGCAGTGATCGTCGCCCGCGAATTTAAGATCACGCTGGATTACAGTGAAAACTCCCTGCTCTCACTGGAGAGTATTTTGTCCCAGCTTGCGCTTGACCTGCCGCCCGGCGGCCCCAGCAGTGAAGACCTTACCGAGATGTGCAAGATGTGGGGCAGCTATTTTGGTGAAGTGGTGCGCCGCCGCTTTGGCGGCGACTGGAGCATTGAAACCTACCCCGGCAAACAATTCGCCACGCTCACTCTGAACGTCAGTGGGAATAAACTTTTTCCTTCAATGAAAATTCATCGCCGCTTGACTGAAGGTGAAGCGGATAATGTGTGGTCGTTTTACAAAATGGTGAAAAACAAATTGAGTGCGGGCGCAGGCAAGGTGGGCACGGTCTGAAATGAATACGATTGCCAAATGCCTGGAACAGCAATATTCGAAGAATGACACAGGCATGCGGACGTTTGGACTTGCGCCGCTTCTGGTTGGCTGCCGCTTTTAAGATCGCGAATTAGAAGACATAACCGTCTATTTTTCATCAGCTTTGCAGGCATTGGGTTGGTAGGTGATACGCCCACAGTCAATTCACGACCTACAAAAATCTTTGGTACGATAAAGAGTTTTATTCCCGGAAGGGGTCCTGCAATCAATGGCAGCCAAAATATTCAAGAACTTCATCAACGGCGAGTGGGTTGAGTCCCGCACCGGCCAAACTTATGAAAACCTGAACCCTGCTGACACACGAGACGTAATTGGTGTTTTTCAGCGCTCTGATAAGCGCGATGTTGACGACGCAGTTTCCGCAGCGCGCCAGGCATTTGAACGCTGGCGGCTGGTTCCGGCCCCCAAGCGGGCTGAGATTATCTACCGCGCGGGCGAACTCCTGCTTGAGCGCAAAGAAGAATATGCGCGGCTGATGACGCGGGAAATGGGCAAAGTTTTGAAGGAAACGCGGGGCGACGTGCAGGAAGCCGTAGACACCGCCTACTACATGGCGGGTGAAGGACGCCGGCAGTTTGGCGTGACTGTCCCCTCGGAGTTGCCGAACAAGTTTGCCATGGCTGTGCGCATGCCGATAGGCGTATGCGGCATGATTGCGCCCTGGAATTTCCCCATGGCGATCCCTTCATGGAAGCTTTTGCCCGCGCTGGTTTGTGGCAATACGTGCGTATTCAAGCCGGCGGAAGACACGCCGCTTTCCACATTGAACCTGCTGAAAGCATTGACTGATGCCGGTTTGCCGAAAGGCGTGGTCAACGTGGTGACCGGGTTCGGGCCTGAAGTCGGCGCTCCGATTGCCGAGCACGCCCATGTGCAGGCGATTTCGTTCACGGGATCGAGCGAAGTGGGACGAATTGTGGGTGAAACCGCTGCGCGCAATTTCAAGCCGTGCTCGCTTGAGATGGGCGGGAAAAATGCCATCATTATTCTGGATGACGCAAATCTGGATCTGGCGCTTGAGGGCGTGTTGTGGGGCGCGTTTGGGACTACCGGGCAGCGCTGCACCGCAGCCAGCCGCGTAATCGTGCAGAAAGGCGTTTACCGGCAATTTGCTGATCGGCTGATTTACCGAGCGCAGAGGCTCAAGGTAGGTAATGGCCTGAATGACGCCGTGGAGATGGGGCCGCAGATCAATGAGCAGCAGGTGGCCACGACAGAAAAGTATGTCCAGATTGGCAAGAATGAAGGCGCCAAGCTGGAGGCCGGCGGTAAAGCACTCAACACGCCCGACCATGCTTACGGATGGTTCTTTGAGCCGACGATCTTCACCGATGCGCACGAGAAAATGCGCATCGCCCAGGAAGAAATCTTTGGGCCGGTGCTCAGTCTTATTCCGGTGGATTCGTTTGACAAAGCAATCGAGATCGCCAACGGCGTACCTTATGGGCTTTCGTCTTCGGTCTATACCCGTGATGTGAACAAGGCTTTCCGCGCCATGCGCGATATTTATGCCGGCATTACGTATGTCAACGCGCCGACTATCGGAGCGGAGGTCCATCTGCCGTTTGGGGGGACCAAAGCGACTGGAAACGGACATCGCGAAGGCGGACTGGGAGCGATTGATTTTTATACCCAGTGGAAATCCTGCTACATCGATTTCTCAGACCGGCTGCAACGCGCACAGATCGATACTGGGGAATAGGTCAGAGCCAGCTTTTCTTGAAATCTAGAACGGAGCGAGAGATCCCTACAGTTTTTGAGCCTCTGGAGGTTTAAAGGGTTTATGGACGTAGGGATGCCTAGCTTTGCTTCGAGATTTTAGAAAAGAGCTGACCGCTAACTTATAATGAGCGGCAGGACTCCGCGGATTTGTAAACGATAACGCGCGAGCAGTATTGTGTCCGAACAGAAGCCGGATAAGAATAAGCGTTCATTACCACTGACCCAGCGGCGCGCCCTGCTGATCCCGCTGGCACTCGGAATTGTTTTACTTTTCGGCGTCGTTTTCTCCCAGCAGGCATTCAATCTGAAGCAGTTGCGGCCCGATTCCGCCGGGCAAACACTTGGGCTGGTGGCGCTTTCCGCGCTGGTCTTCCTGCTGCTGGTGGTGCTCACCTTTGTTCTACTGCGCAATTTGCTGAAGCTCTATGCTGAGCGGCGGCTGGGAGTACTGGGTTCGCGCTTCCGCACGCGTATGGTGATTGGCGCGCTGGTATTGTCTTTTGCCCCGGCAATCGTAATGTTCATGTTTTCGTATGGTTTGATGAACCGCTCCATCGATAAATGGTTTTCCAGCCCGGTCAACGCTTTACATCAGGATTCAACGCGCGTGGCCAATCTTCTGGCTGATTCCTTTGGCGACAATGCGCGGCGCAAGGCCATGGATATCGCGGAGTCTCCCGAAATCCAGCATGCGTTTGAGACTGCCAAATACTCAAGCGTGCTGCATGAATTCCGCCGCCATCAAAATACGCTGCAAGGCGGGTTTGCGCTGGCTATCCGTGACGGCGATGCGGTAGCCAGTTGGAACCTGCCGCGTCCGTGGGCGCTGCTGCGCCCCAGCCTGCCGGATCTCCACAAGCTACAGACAGGGCCGCAAAAATGGTCTGACCAAAACACGGAATTCCTGATAGCCATGGCGACCGTGGGAAAGTCCGGAGCCATTCTGATTGGCTTGCCGCTGCCGAAGGAGTTGTCACTGAGCCTGGCGGAAATTAACCAGGACCAGCACGACTATGAAACTCTGAGCCATGAAGCGAAACGCATACGCGGCCTGTATATGCTTTTGCTGACGCTGCTCACGGTGCTTGTGCTGTTTGTGGCTACATGGTCATCTCTGTTTGTGGCCAAGCTGGTAACGCGTCCAGTGGAAGCGCTAGCGGAGGCGACACGGGAAATTTCCGTAGGACATCTCGGCCACCGGGTTGAGGTTTCCGCCGCCGATGAACTGGGTGAGCTGGTTTCTTCATTTAACCAGATGGCGGAAGAGCTGGAAACGAGCCGCAAGAAAATTGACGAATCGGCACGCGCCTTGACAGAGACGAACACGGAACTGGAGCAGCGCCGCCGCCACATTGAGACGATTCTGGAGAACATTCCCACCGGCGTGCTTTCACTGGACAAAGAAAGACGCGTAACCCACAGCAACGTGGCTTTTGGGCGGATGTTCTGGCCCCATGGCGGCACACCGATGGTGGGATCGACTGTGCGGGAAGTATTCAACGACGAAACGGCGGCCGATCTGGAGCATTTGCTGCGCCGGGCCGATCGCATGTCAGTGACTGCGGCGCAATTTGAAATTCCGGTGGACAAAGAAAAGCTCAATGCGAGCGTAACAGTTTCTTCCGTACAACATGGAAAGCAGCGGCTGGGATATGTGATTGTGTTTGAAGATTACAGCGAACTGCTGAAGGCACAGCGCGAAGCGGCATGGCGCGAAGTGGCGCGGCGGGTTGCGCATGAGATCAAAAACCCGCTGACGCCTATCGCTCTTTCGGCAGAGCGAATACGCAGGCACCTGGAGCGCGGCACTACGCCCGATGAAGCGTCTTTGACGGTGATTCATGGCTGCGCTGAAACGATTACGGGAGCAGTTCAGACCGTGCGCTCACTGGTGGATGAGTTCTCATCTCTTGCGCGCTTCCCAGCAGCACGCCCGCGACCGGCCAACATCAATGAAATTGTGGAAGACACGCTGGCAATGTTCAATGGAAGGCTGGACGGAATCCATGTGGAAAAGCAACTGGATGCGCAGTTGCCGCTGGCCATGGCTGATCCAGAAGCGATCAAGCGCGCGCTGGCCAACCTGATTGATAACGCCGCTGAAGCCATGCAGGATTCGCATGTGCGTGAAATCCATATCGCCACGTCGATGCTGGAAGGCCGGGACGGACTGGAAATTATGATTGCCGACACAGGTCACGGGATCAATCGCGAGGTAAAAGAAAAGTTGTTCCTCCCATATTTTTCCACCAAGAAGCGCGGCACTGGGCTGGGGTTGGCGATTGTGCGACGCATTATAGAAGACCATCACGGATCGATTCGAGTGGAAGAGAACAAGCCAGCCGGGGCAAAGTTTCTGGTAGAGCTGCCGCTGGCAAGCGAGATGGCGGCATCGGAGTCGCAGAGTGCATAGCGTTCTGGTGGTGGATGATGAGCGCGATATCCGCGAGTCGCTGCGGGGCGTCCTGGAAGATGAAGGCTATAAGGTGCTGCTGGCGGAAAGCGGCGAAGCATGCCTGGATCAGCTAAAAAAACGCTCCTGCGAAGTAATTCTGCTCGATATTTGGCTGCCCGGTATGGATGGCCTGGAGACTTTAGAAAAAATCCGGCAACTGGAAGACCCGCCGGAAGTGGTGATCATCTCCGGCCACGGCACGATTGAGACTGCGGTCCGCGCCACCAAGCTGGGTGCGTTTGATTTCCTGGAAAAGCCACTCTCGCTGGACAAGACCCTGATCGTGCTGAAGAACGCGGTGGATGCGCACCAGCTCCGGCAGGAGAATGCCGAGCTTAAAAAACAGTTTCAATCCAAGAGCGTGCTGGTGGGAGAGAGTATCCCAATCAAGGCGCTGCGGCATGAGATCGCCGTAATGGCTCCAACGAATGGGCGCGTGCTGATTTATGGCGAGTCAGGCACCGGCAAAGAACTGGTAGCGCACGCCATCCACGCGCATAGCTTGAGAAAAGGCAGCCTGTTTGTGGAAGTGAATTGCGCGGCGATTCCTGAAGACTGGATTGAGAGCGAACTGTTTGGCCATCGCAAAGGAGCGCTGCCCGGCGCGGCGAGCGACAAAGAAGGAAAATTTGAAAGGGCCAATGAAGGCACGCTGTTTCTGGATGAAGTCGGCGACATGAGCCTGAAGACCCAGTCCAAGGTGCTGCGCACGCTGGACGAGCAGAAATTCACTCCGGTAGGCGACGATGAGCCGGTGAAAGTTGATGTGCGGGTGATTGCGGCGACAAATAAAGACCTGGAAGAAGAGATTTCCAGAGGCAATTTTCGCGAAGACCTGTTTTACCGGCTGAACGTAATTCCTTTTTATGTTCCGCCGCTGCGGGAGCGCAAAGAAGATATCCCGTTGCTGTCACGGCATTTTCTGAAGGAGTTTTCCGCGGCATACAGCCGGCGGTCGCGCGAGATCACTGACGAAGCCATTGATACGCTTGCGCGCTACTCCTGGCCAGGCAACGTGCGCGAACTGCGCAATGTGATTGAGCGGCTGGTCATTATGAATCCGACGGCGCACAAGATTGAGCGCAAACATCTGCCACCGCTGATTCATCGCGAAGGCGGGCGTAACAGCACGGCTGGGTTCTCAACACTGCATCAGGCACGCGCCGCGTATGAACGAGACTACATCCTGAAAAAACTGGACGAGAACCACGGCAACGTGACCCGCGCGGCGGAAGTGCTGGGGCTGGAGCGCAGCCATCTGTACCGCAAGATGAAGACGCTGGGAATTGCGGTGAAAGAATAGCAGCGGCAGACAGCGGGCCTAAATTGCTCGCCTGAGCACTTGACGGCACACTGAAGCCCTGACCGGCTACTCTACCTTGCGCTAGAATGCTTTGGTGCATAGAAGAAGCGTTAGTATTCAGTTCATCAACCGCCTGGGAATCGCCGTTATTTCCTTCGTATTGATTGGCGTTGTCTCCCGCGCGTTTACAAATTCCGCAATCGGATTCAAGGAACTCACAATGCATGCAACTGGAACGTTTGAAGTCAAACTGGCTCCTCAGACAGATGATAAAAACGGAGACGCCGCTCTGGGCCGGATGACCATTGACAAGCAGTTTCACGGCGATCTGGAAGGCACCAGCAAAGGGCAAATGCTGACCGGTATGACGGAGGTAAAGGGTTCCGCCGGTTATGTCGCCATTGAAAAAGTTACAGGCACGCTGAAGGGGCGGAGCGGCACGTTCATTCTGCAACATACCGGCATCATGGATCGTGGCAAACCGCAGCTCAAAATCACCGTTGTGCCGGATTCCGGCACTGGACAATTGGTGGGAATTACCGGCACTTTCAACGTAATCATTACTAATGGCAAGCACTCTTATGAGTTCGATTACACGCTGCCAGAAGCGCAATAGGCTAGGCAGGAAAAATGTGTTGTGCAGGACTCATTACCGCGCAACCTTTTCCAAACTTGCGACCAAATGCGGCACAAGGCATCTAATCGGCTTTCCGTAGAACACAGACCTTCAAATGGCTTGTGGCCCTGAACCACTAGCAACATGGCGAAAGATATATGGCAAAACCAATTCTGCTGAGTGTGGATGACGACACGGACGTTTTGCGGGCCATTGAGCGCGACCTGCGCTCGAAGTACGGCGCCAGCTATCGCGTGCTGGCCAGCGACTCTCCTGAGCGCGCGCTTGATCTGTTGAAACAACTCAAAGTCCGGAATGACAGTGTGGCGCTGTTGCTGGCTGACCAGCGCATGCCCAAAATGGACGGCGTAAATTTCCTGGAACAAGCAATGGGCATCTATCCAGATGCCAAGCGGGCGCTGCTGACTGCTTACGCTGATACCAGCGCCGCAATCAGCGCCATTAATCAGGTCAATATCAATTATTTTTTTCTCAAGCCCTGGGACCCGCCGGAAGAGCATCTTTATCCGCAATTGGATGATCTGCTCGACGATTGGCAGGCGGGATACCGTCCCACGTTTGAAGGCATTCGAGTTTTGGGCACGCGATGGTCGCCGCGTTCCTACGAACTGCGCGACTTTCTCGCCCGCAATCGTGTTCCGTATCAATGGATTGATGTAGAAGTTTCCGCGAACGATCCTGAAACCAAGCGTTTGCTGGAAGCATTGGGGCCTGAAGGCGCAAGCCTGCCTGTGGTGCTTTTTCCTGATGGAACAAAACTGCTGGAAAGCGTCCCGGCGGACGTGGCGCAGAAAGTCGGACTGCGCACCCGCGCTCAGACCAACTTCTATGATCTGGCAATCATCGGCGGTGGTCCCGCAGGACTTGCCGCAGCGGTATATGGCGCTTCGGAAGGGCTGCATACGGTGATTGTGGAGCGTGAAGCTCCGGGCGGCCAGGCGGGTATGAGTTCGCGCATTGAAAACTATCTTGGCTTTCCTAACGGGTTGAGCGGCGGTGATCTGGCGCGGCGTGCGGTGGTGCAGGCACAACGCTTTGGCGTGGAAATTCTGTCACAGGAAGCTACCGGCGTGCGGACTGAGGGATCGTATCGCATCATCAAGCTGGCCGATGGAAATGAAATTTCCTGTCACGCCTTGATGGTCGCGACTGGTGTGCAATGGCGAAGGCTGGATGCTCCCGGCATTGACCGTCTTCAAGGCGCGGGCATCTATTACGGCGGCGGATCCACAGAAGCGCTCTCCTGCAAAGGCGAGACTGTTTATGTGGTGGGCGGCGCGAATTCCGCGGGTCAGGCGGCCATGAACTTTGCCCGTTATGCTGACCGTGTGGTGATTTTGGTACGCGGCAGTTCGCTGGCTGCCACCATGTCACAATACCTGATTGACCAGATTCAAGAGACCCCCAACATACAGCTCTGGAAACATGCCAGCGTGGCTGAAGCGCACGGCGAAACGCATTTGGAAGAAATTTCCGTGCTCTGCTCTGACACCGGCAAGACTGAGCGCGTGCCGGCCAGCGCCATGTTCATCTTTATCGGCGCGTTGCCGAAGACAGACTGGCTGGGCGACGTTGTGGAACGCGACGATCGCGGCTTCATTCTCACTGGTCCAGATCTCATCTGGGAAAGCAAGCGCCCCAAAGGATGGGCCCTGGAGCGCGATCCGTTCCTGCTGGAAACAAACATTCCCGGCCTCTTTGCCGTAGGCGATGTCCGCCATGGTTCGGTCAAGCGCGTCGCTTCCGGCGTGGGTGAGGGTTCCGTGGCGGTGCAGTTCATTCATCAGTACCTGAGCAAGGTATAAACATGGTTGAAATATCAGATTTGCTGCGTGTCCCCGTATTCTCTGACCTGCCCCAGGACCAGATTAAGTGGTTCATCAGCCAGTCACAGGAACTCTTCATCAAAGCGGATGACATGTACGTACACCAGGGAGATCCTGCGGACTCGATGTTCGTGATTCTTGAAGGGCAATTGCAGAGCAGGGCCGAATTCGGCGGCGAAGCAGTGATTTTCACCAGCAAAAGTGGCGATATTGGCGGCCTGCTTCCTTTTTCCAGAATGAAGTTTTACACCGTGAGTGGACGCGCAGTCACCAATAGCCGCATCCTGCGCTTCCCTGCTACCCAGTTTCCGCAACTCATACAAAAAATGCCGGAGCTCACACAGCGCCTGGTGGGGCTGATGTCTGACCGCATCCGCGAAGCCACGCGAGTGGAGCAGCAGCGTGATCGGCTGGCTGCCTTGGGCAAGCTTTCCGCCGGGCTGGCGCATGAGCTCAATAATCCAGCGTCGGCGGCCAAGCGCGCTGCCAGCCAGTTGCGCAACGCGCTGCAACGAATCAAGGAAGCCAGCCATGATCTGGGCGCGCGAGAACTTTCCGTAGCTCAGAAGTCAGAAATCCTCAAGCTGGAAGCGTCGCTTGTGCAGCAAGACGGCCCTCCACCGGACACGCTGACCATGAGCGACATCGAAGACCGCATCGATGAGCTGCTGCGCAGCCACGGCCTTAGCGATCTCTGGCAACTGGCTTCTGACCTGGCGCATAAAAACGTTAGACCCGCCGCGCTGGAACAACTTTTTGCCACCCTTGATGCCGGTACTGTTCGCGCTGCGCTGGTGCGCATTGCCGCTTCAGTAGAGATCGGCAACCTGCTGAATGAAATTGAGAGCAGCACGTCGCGCATTTCTGATCTGGTCCGCGCCATTAAGGAATACACCTTCATGGACCAGTCTCCGGTGCAGAACGTTGACATAGTCAAGACCCTGGAGACCACGCTCACCATCCTGAACCATAAGCTCAAGCGCGGCGTCACGGTCATGCGTGACTATCAGCAGGTGCCGTTTCTGGTGAACTCTTTTGGCAGTGAGCTCAACCAGGTTTGGACCAATATTATTGATAACGCAATTGACGCCATGAACGGCCAGGGCGAGCTGCGCGTCCGCACCTATCGAGAAGACAATTGCGTGGTGGTGGAAATCACCGACAACGGTCCGGGCATTCCCGACGACATCAAGCCGCATATCTTTGAGCCGTTTTTTACTACCAAAGGCGTTGGCCAGGGCACCGGCCTGGGCCTGGATACGGCAGCACGTATCGTGCGCAAACATCGCGGCAACATAGAGGTGAATTCAAAACCAGGGAGTACCAGATTTCAGGTGTGGCTGCCGTTAGCGGAAGCAAAGATCTGATTCAGTTTGCAAGCTGCAAGCCGAGCCACTTCAACTTGGCTTCCTGTCTCGGTGTCACAAGTTCTACAGTAAAATATGGACCGCCATAAAGATCCAGGCGCTCGCGCTGAAGGAAACATCATGTCGAGAGACGACGGCATCATCGGCGTATCGGACCATGGCGGTTGGGCGGTGTTCGTGACAGTTGCGGCCGACGGGACGCTCCTTGACCGTCGTCGTGTTGAATTGGTGGACGGCGACCTGCCGAAGATTCCGCACCACAGTGAAGGGCAGGCGCTTCCGCTTGATGAGGCAGTGGCGCTGGTGGAGCGCGTGCAGTTGTCGGCGGAGCGGCACGCGAAGGTCAGCCTCGACGCCATCGCGAAGACGTTGCCCGGACGCGTCTTCGGCATCGCGCTTCGCCAGTGCCCAGTGCTGCCGCCAACCATTGCCGAGCGAATCAAGGACTACCGGGCGCAGAATGTCGCTGACTGGGTGATGTACCGCAAGGCGCTGGCCGTTGCGGCTGAGACGCGCGGTTGGAGTGTCCACTGGTATGACGCGAAGAAGGTGTTTGCTGCCGCGAGCGAAGCGTTGCGCATCAAGGATATCGAAGCCCTCGAAGCCCATTTCCTCCAGTTGAGAAAGTCCATCGGGCCGCCCTGTGGCAAGGACCACAAGATTGCGATGGCAGCGGCGATTGTTGCGGCCAGGACGCATTTGTGAGTACCGTCCTGCCGGGCGTTCACGGTTTTGGCAATAGGCGAAAACGGTCTCGAACTCATAACATTGGAACAAAAGCAATTTTCTTATAAACGGCACTGTCGCAATCATTCTTTTTATGCGATAGCCGCTGCTCCTCCTGTGGCAACGTCAAGCCGTTCTGGCTTTTTTCGAACGTATCCCACTCGGCTTGAATTTCAGAACGATTTCAGCATTCAGGTTCAGACGGTGCGCATAGGCGAGCAGTTTTTCTATGCTCATTTTAGAAATTTTGCCATTAAGCAAGTTGCTGATGTTGGGCTGGTAGTCGTCAAGAACTTCGGCCAGTCGGGCTTGGGTATAGCGTTTCTGCCGGACGTGTTTTAACAACGCGCTGAGAATTCTCGCCTTGATCCTAAGTGATGCAGCTTCAGCTTTCGAGAGGCTCAGATAGTCAAAAATGTCGCCTTTGGTTACGTGCTTAGCTAAATTTACTTTTCCCGCCATCTTGGCTGCCTTTCTTCAGATAAAATCATGACGATATTTATATAACAAATGATATAGATTTCTGAGGCATGTTTTCTGGCCCAAGCTAGCTCGCGTGTTAACGAGACAAGTGTCAGGGCACGACTTGAGCGTTTAGCCCGAAGTGAGCGTAGCGAACGAAGTCTGCGGAACGAGGGCTCTTTAGTTTGGGCTTTTAAGCCATTATAGGGGTTATTCAGGCTCGACCAATTGGACACATTCAAGAAAAATGAGATCGAGAACCCGCTTAATTTTTTCAAAATTGTAGTGTGGCTCTCTTCTCCGTAGTGATAGGAATTCTCGGGCATATCTTTCTTTGCCGATCAAAACACCGTGATAGCAGCCGAGTTTCTCGTTAAATGATACCCATCGAATACTGGGTTTTCTAGGACTCTTCCAGGTAAGGTCGAGGTAACATTCCATTGCCGCCGCCCGGCCATTGATGTCTTGCACTGAGCCTCCATTTGGACCGAGTGTTGGAAACGCTCCGAACTCCGTGATATCAGGAAGTCTCATCACGCGCATGTTTGGCGGTAGAGTCAAAGATTGTGTATCCAGGCATTTCGCAAAGCCTTCTGCATCGTTGTCATAAACTACAATTACTTGGTTAAGAACTTTGATTCCAGCAAGGCCTTGGCAAAAGCGATAAAGATTGCCTGTACCAGAAAATGGGTATCCTTCTTCCATGTCTACGAAATAAAAGAAATCAACAATTTCTGGGTAGAGGATCTCAAGCGCTTTGCGAATTACCTTCGCATCTGAGCTGCCCTCAGTCACAATCAGGAACCGCTCAGAATCCTGCAATCTTGGAACAAATTCTTCTTGCTCAGCCCAACCATCTTGCACAAGATCAGCAAAATACCAAGTCACTTTCAAATCCAGGTTTCCTGATTTTTCACCTAGCAGTCTCAGCACATACCACGGATGGAAATTACCCATTACCTCTCCAAGATCACTCTTGGAAGGTTTTGTGCTAACAAAATTCTCCAGATCCAATCGATCATAAATCTCTTCTGAAAAGAACTCGCCAAAATCAAAATCGTCACCGTATTCTGCAGATACCTCAGTAACATTCATTTTGTGCAACGCAGTGCGTAAGCTTTCAAAATCGATCGGTACTTTGTGGCGATTCAATTCTAATAAGTGGTTATACTGCTGTCGCGCCGCAGCAACTGTGTATCCGAGAAGATCTAATCGGTGAACTATTGCCCTGAGAGGTCTCGCGTACACCGGCTTTTTCTCAATGATCCTTTTTCCTCGGCTGTCATAATATCGGTAAGTGCCTACGGACAGGTCTCCATTCTGAAATAGAGCACCATGGTAGTTGAAGAATTCATTCCTGCCCCAATCAACGTCGAAGTTGCCAATTCCAAGACGGATTTCTGAACCCATTGCCATGCTCTCCGCAAAAAGTGTAGTTCAGGTTCTCAATATGTGCACTTCAATCACACTGTTCATCGGACATGAAATCCATCATCATCGGCATCGCCGGCCACATCGATCACGGCAAGACCGCTCTGGTCAAAGCCGAAAGGCATTGACGCCGACCGCATGAAAGAAGAAAAATGCTGTAGATCACTATCGACGCTTGCTTCGCCACCGGCTAATAGCATGGATCGAACTTGGTTCAATTTTTAGTTCTGGATGGGACGGCGATTCGAACAGTTAACAATGGCAGCCCATCAAAATTGTTTTACCCGCTTCTCGTTCTCCTAACCCTCTCGTAACTCTGTTGAGCCCCTGTATTCACCCGTTTGACGTGAGCACCGCATGGTGTTACGGTCAAGAGTTAACTGATAGAGGCGGTTGACTTTGCAATGATAATTTCACAATTCCCCCTGTTTACGTCATTCGTTGGCGGAGAGGTCTTTAACCTGATACGGCAGACTGGGGCCGTAGCGCAGGTAGTCCTCGTAATTCTCCTCGTTTTCAGCGTCATGTCCTGGTCAGTCATTCTTACCAAATGGGCCTCAATACGGCAGGCGCGGGCGCAAAGCGGCCGGTTCTTGCGAGCGTTCCGCAAAGCGCAGCGCTTGCAGGATGTTGCGGCCGTCTCTGAGCAGTTCAAGCCCAGCCCATTGGTGGCCGTGTTTGACAACGCTTATGACGAGTATCGCCGCCAAGGCGATGGCAACATCAACGCCGTGCAGCGCGCCGCGCAGATCGCCTCTTCAGAAGAGCTTACGCGGCTGGAACGCCGTCTGCCGTGGCTTGCGACCACCGGTTCTGTCGCGCCGTTCGTCGGTTTGTTTGGAACGGTGTGGGGCATCATTGACGCATTCAACGGCATGGGCATAGAAAATTCCGCAACGCTGCGCGCGGTCGCGCCGGGAATTTCTGAAGCATTGATCACCACGGCGGCGGGCCTATTCGCCGCGATTCCCGCTGTGATCGCCTACAACCAGTTCACGCACCGCATGCGCGAGTTCGGCGCGCGCATGGATGATTTCTCCATGGAGATACTGAATTTTATTGAGCGCACAACCGGGGTCACAACGGGAGTTCGCTGATGGCAACTTTTGCGTGCAATCAAGCAGGGGCTAAAGCCTGGATGTTACACGGCCCTAAAGGGCCGCTCTTCCACCGGGGTTCGTTGATGGCATTCGCCACAGGGGCTAAAGCCCCCGTCAAATTTAATCGCTTTACAGCACGACTAAAGTCGTGCCCTGACACGTGTTGCGTTGGCAAAATGCCTCTATGCTTTTTTTGCCGAGGAGTATCGTAAATGGCATTCACCGCAAAAAATGGGCGCACAGAGACGTCGCTCTCAGACATCAACGTAACGCCCTTTGTTGACGTTGTGCTGGTGCTGCTGATCATTTTCATGGTTACTGCGCCGGTGCTGCAATCCGGCATTGAAGTTTCCGTCCCAAAAACAAAAGTGGTAAAGGAAGTTTCAGAAGAGCGCCTGGTAATTTCCATTACCAAGGGGCAGGAAGTTTATCTGAACAACGATCACGTGCGACTGGATGAGATTGGCGATGCGTTGCGAAAGAAATTTCGCGATCCGCGCGGCCAGGCCGTGTATGTGCGGGCCGATGAGAACGTGGCTTTTGGGGCCTTTGCCACGGTGATGAGCGCCGTGAAAACAGCCGGCATCACCAACGTAAGCATTGTGACCGAACCAATTCAGCAGGGGAAAAAGTAATTTTTGCCGCAGATGAGCGCAGATAGACGCAGATCGAGGGGCAAGTTCAAACGCCGCAAAGAAGCTGATGACCTCAGCGGCTGAAGCCGGGGCTTGTAGCTGGCACGCAGGGCTGAAGCCCTGCTCCACCCCGCGAGATTTAGGTACTAAATTACTAAGTGCTGATTGCTAACTGCTAACCATGGCATACGTCCGGCCCAACCTGTTTTACGAGCGCGAGCAATGGAAGAAACCAGTGCTTGTCTCGGTGGCATTCCATTGCGCGCTGGTGCTGGCCATGGTTGCCTGGATCTACGTCGCGGCTCCGCACAGCAGCGCCAATGACTGGGGCATTAAAGCAGGCGACGCGGTTACGGCGCAGTTGGTAAGCGCGTCCATTCCAATTCCGAAACAGGAGCAGTCTGACAACATTGTCGCCAATGAAAGCAAGGGCGTGACGCAGACCGTGCCGCAACCCAAGCCGGTAGAAAAGCCACCCGATGATGCGCTGCCGATTACAGGAAAAGTTACGCCGCCAAAAAAGACGATTGACAGGACGCCTCCACCAACGCACGCGCAGCCGCCGCGTCCCATACCCACGCCCGTCGATACGGCTGTTCCTTACGGTGAAGGCGGCCCAGTGAGCGGACCGTATGGCTCTGTGACAACAAGCGCTTACAAAGGCGGTTTCAGCTTTCAGAATGCCGACTTCGGCGGCAAATATGGCTGGTATGTGGATGGAGTGAAGCGGCGAGTGCAGCAGAACTGGCTGACGTATGAGATTGACCCGCGCATCAAAGCGCCGCATCGCGCGTTTATTGAGTTTGACATCATGGGTGACGGCAGCCCGGCCAACGTCCATCTGGCGCAGACGAGCGGAGTGCCGTCACTGGACCAGTCGGCGGTGCGCGCTATTCAACGCATTGATTCATTCGGCAAGTTGCCGGAAGGCAACAGAGTGACAGTAGATTTCTGGTTTGATTATCCCCCGAAATAGGCGAAGGCATGCTTAAAGCAAAAAGAATTGGCACGGGAAAAAGCTTTATAAATCTGAATTTCATGCTGCTCGGCGCAATCATGCTGTGCGGCTTTATGAGCGCCGCGGCGCAGGACCGCATCAAGATCGAGCTCAATATGGGCCAGGAGCGTCCGCGGATTGCGGTGCCGGATTTCAAGGCCGCGAACGGCGATCCGCAAACCGGCCCGCTAAACACGGTGTTCAACCAGGTGCTGTGGAATGATCTGGACAATGCCGGAATCTTTGACATGGTGGCCAAAAGCTTTTATCCCGGCCAAACGCCAGGGCAGCCGAACGAATTGAACGCGAAGGTATGGGGCGATCCTCCGCCAAACGCGGGTGTGCTGACTTTCGGCAACGTGGGCGTGAATAGCGGCAAAGTAGAAGTCCAGGGCTGGCTTTATGACGTGAAGAACCCCGGCGCGCCGCAGATTCTGGGCAAGCAATATAAAGAAGATGCCACGCCAGACATGGCGCGGGTCATTGCACATCGCTTTGCCGACGAAATTATTGCCCGGCTGGGCAGCGGGATTAACGGAATCGCAGAAAGCCAGATTTACTTTGTGAGCAATCGCAGTGGAAACAAGGAAATCTGGTCAATGGATTATGACGGCGCCAACCAGAAGCAGATCACCAAGCTGGGTTCAATCGCGCTGTCACCCAGGATTTCTCCGGACGGGTCGCGGTTGGCGTTCAGCGGACTAACCAGGGATTCATGGCAGATCATGATGTACTCCATGGACCTGGGCCGCACGGTAGCCTTTCCACGCAACAGCGGCGATAATTTTTCTCCCGCATGGGCGTCGGATGGAACTAAAATCGCTTTTTCATCCTCAATGCATAGCGGGCTTTCAGAGATATTCATCGCGGAAGCTTCAGGAGCTGGCGTGCGCAGGCTGAGCACCGGCAAGGGTGACGTGTCTCCGGTGTTCAATCCCAAAACCAACGGCCAGATCGCCTGGGTAAGTGGACGCACGGGGCTGCCCCAAATCTATGTAATGGATGCGGACGGTAGTAACGTGCAGCGCATGACCGACCAGGGCTATGCTGTTTCTCCGGCATGGTCTCCCAACGGGTTGCTGCTGGCCTTTGCCTGGGTGCGCAATTATGGCCCCGGCGTGCTGGGCGGCTCAGACATTTATCTTATGGATATCGCATCACGACAGATCATACAATTGACCCACGATGGCGGGCGCAATGATTTCCCGTCATGGTCTCCGGATGGCCGGCATATTGTATTTCAATCCAATCGCAGCGGTACGGAACAAATATGGAGCGTTCTGGCAGACGGCACGCACTTGCAGCAGCTCACGCGCCAGGGCCGCAACAGCCAGCCCAATTGGAGTTTTAAATAGGCCTTATATCAAGTTGCATTACTTTTTTTGGAGGATGAGGAGTGAACAAGAGCAAGAGTAACCGGATCGTCGTCCTAGGGGTGCTGGCGTTTCTGATGGTGGCAGTTGGCTGTAAAAAGAAAGAGACGGCGCCACCACCGCCACCGCCGCCTAAACCAGTTAGCGCCACACTTTCCGCCAACCCGACTTCTATACAAGCTGGCCAGTCCGCCACGCTGACATGGAGCACGGAGTACGCGACTGACGTCGCCCTTGACGGCAACAAGGTTGATCCCAGCGGATCACAGACCGTCTCGCCGACGCAAACCACAACTTACCATCTGACTGCGAAGGGCGCTGCCGGAACGCAGGAAGCCACAACGGAAGTTGCCGTTGCTCCACGGGCCACTCCAACGCCTACGCCCACACCCACGCCAACCGTTACTGACGATCAGCTTTTTGCCCAGACGCTCAAAGACGTTTATTTTGACTATGACAAAGCAGACCTGCGTCCAGACGCGCAACAGATGCTGGCCCAGGCTGCTCAGACGATCAAGCAGAAAGGCTGGAGAGTTCAGATAGAAGGCAACTGCGACGATCGGGGTTCCACAGAATACAACCTCTCGCTGGGTGAACACCGTGCCGACTCCGCCAAGCAGGCCCTGCTGCAAGCTGGCGTAGGGGCAGATGCCATCAAGACCATCAGCTACGGCAAGGAAAAGCCGCAGTGCACTGAAGCGAACGAAGAATGCTGGCAGAAAAACCGCCGTGACCACTTCACGCTGTTACATTAGAAAACTTGTTACACTAATCAAGCCGGACGGGCCAATGCCTGTCCGGCTTAACAACCTTGGTTCGTGCCCAAAGTTGGTTCGCTTGCAGCCCTGTTTCCGGTGCACACTTAGAAAAGCGCCTCCTCGTCAAAAAGAAAATTCCTTACAGGACCAGCAGCTATTCTGCATCTAACGAGTTAAATGCCTATGAAGAAAAAAAGTTTTGCCATCGTACTTGCTCTGCTGCTTTTTGCAGTATGCGCCAGCCATCCGGCTGCTGCCGCTGACACCAAGTCACAGTTGATCCAGATCCAGACCCAGCTTCAGCTTATGCAGGACAACATGGCCCGCATGCAGCAATCGTTCGACGAGCGCATGGGCGTAATGAAAGACCTGCTTACCCAGCAGATCGATAACGTCAATAAAATGGGCACAACCGTCCAAAACCTGCAAAAATCGCTGGGACAGCAGACCACCGATGCCGGCAGCAAAGTTGATCAGATCTCCGGGCAGGTGCAGGCGCTGCATGATGCCGTGGATGAATTGAAAGCGCGCCTGGCCAAGGTGAGCAAGCAACTCGACGATATGCAGACGGCGCAGCAAAACATAACGGCTCCTCCCGCAGGACAGCAGCCGGGTGGCGCTCCCGGCGGCGCGGCAAACAATATTCCGCAAGCTCCGCCAGCCGACCAGCTCTATAACGATGGCCTGCGCGACTACAACGCGAACAAGAACGACCTTGCCTCACAGGAGTTCACACAGTATTTGCAAGCCTATGGCAATACTGACTTGGCCGGAAACGCGCAGTTCTACCTGGGAGAGATTGCTTATCGCCAGGGAAATTTTAGCGGCGCGGTGCAGGCCTATAACAAGGTCCTTGACCAATATCCGGGCGGGAACAAGACAGCCGCGGCACAGCTAAAGAAAGCTTATGCGCTGCTGGAACTCGGCCAACGCGATGCCGGCGTGCAGGAATTGCGCAGCTTGATTAGCCGCTATCCAAAAAGCCCCGAGGCCTTGCAGGCCCGGGACCGTCTTACAAAACTGGGGGCCGCAGGCGCGGCCTCCAGAGGTAAAATTCCCCGTCCGTCGCCCAGCCATCACTAGATTTTTGCCGCTATCAGGTTTTTGCAGCTGCTTTTATCTTCAGGTCCAGCCCCAGCTTCCGCAAACAATATTTGATCTCCTGCGCTACCTCGGTAACGCGCATGCCATCCTGCACCATCAACTTGCATGAGATTGCAGTGCGGCCCGGCGTGTCAGCGCCCAGATCATAGGTCACGCGGCAATACTGGCATTCTTCATTCCAGCAAAATCGGCCATAGGAAACATCTTCAGGAGAAAGATATTGCAGCGCACGCAGAAGCATGTTGCCGTCGGGGACCTCAAACTGCTTTTCCCCAAGGGTGATCTTTACCAGCTTGTCATACGGGCGAAACAAGTGCCCTGGGTTGGACATAAATTCAATTTTAATAGGCTTCGATGTAATAGAAGATCAATTGATTAGAAAAAGCGGCCACGGGAGTCCCGCAGCCGCTTCTCGCATCGCTCTTCCGCAGTGAGAGGGCCCATTTCCCCTTGGGACCTTCTCCCCACCTGTCAGCTCAGATAAAAATCAGAGCGTTATATAAGAGTAAACACCCCGAATGACAAAAGTTGCGCCTGAATTCAGCCTATACTCTGCCCCAGGCCCTAGCGCGATTCCTCGCCCCGCCGCGTCATATCGGTGTTTTCCGGACCCGCATCACCTAGCTTTTCCGCCACGGATTTGGCCTGCGTAAACAGCAGCAGGTAATCCGGACCGCCGGCCTTGGAGTCCGTGCCGGACATGTTGAAGCCGCCAAACGGATGCGCTCCCACCATTGCTCCTGTGCATTTGCGATTGAAGTAGAGATTGCCCACGTGGAAATCCGTGCGTGCCCGCTCCAGCTTCTCCCGCGACGTGCTATATACGGCGCCCGTAAGTCCAAATTCAGTGTTGTTGGCAATCTCCAGCGCATTTTCAAAATTGCGCGCCTTGATGACCGCCAGCACCGGCCCAAAAATTTCTTCCTGCGCAATGCGCGCCGTAGGAGCGATATCGGCAATTACCGTAGGCTGGATAAAGTATCCGTCTCCCGCTTCTTTTGCAGGTCCGCCGCCATGAATCAGCCGGCCTTCTTTCTTGCCGATCTCAATGTAATTCAGGATGCTCTTCATCGCCTTCTCGCTCACCACCGGCCCCATCGGCTTGTTCTCCGTGGGATCGCCTACCGTAATCTTCGACACGCGATCTTTCAGCCGCTCCAGAAACACGTCATAAATTTTTTCATCGACTATGGCACGCGAGCAGGCCGAGCATTTCTGTCCCTGAAAGCCAAATGCTGCCTGCGCCACGCCTTCCACGGCGGCGTCAAGGTTGGCGTCGGCATCAACAATGATTGAATCTTTGCCGCCCATCTCCAGGATGGTGCGCTTGATCCACTTCTGCCCCGGCTGCGGCTTGGCCGCGCGTTGATTGATGTCGAGCCCAACTTCTTTCGATCCGGTAAAAGCCACAAAGCGCGTCAGCGGATGCTCCACCAGCCCAGCGCCAAAGCTTGAGCCTGAGCCCGGACAGAAATTCACCACGCCATCCGGCATGCCCGCTTCCTGCAAAACTTCAAAAAACTTCGCCGCAATCGCCGGAGAATCATGGGAAGGCTTCAGCACTACGGTATTGCCGGTCACAATCGCGGCCATTGTCATGCCGGCCATAATGGCGCAGGGGAAATTCCACGGCGGGATCACTGCGGCCACGCCCAGCGGAATGTACATCAGCCGGTCGCCTTCACCGGGAAGCTGCACCGGAGTCTTTGCCCCAGCCAGGCGCAGCGCTTCGCGCGCATAGAACTCGGCAAAGTCAATGGTTTCGGCAATGTCGGCATCGGCTTCCGCCCAGTTCTTGCCCACCTCAAAGACCATCCATGCAGCAAACTCAAACTTGCGCTCGCGCAATATACAGGCCACAGTGTGCACCAATGACGCGCGCTGCTCGACAGTCACGCGCTTCCAGCTCTCAAAGGCTTGCTGCGCGGCCGTAATCGCGGGTTCAACGTGCTCGCGTCCCGCGCTCTGGAATACGCCCACCACTTCTGACGGCTTGGCCGGATTCACGCTCCTGATCTTCTCCGTGGTTTTGATCAGCCGATTGCCAATCACCATGTCCCATTCGCGTCCCAGCTCCGCGCGGACTTTGCTCAGCGCTGCTTTCATCCTGCGGGCGTTCTCAGGGTTGCCAAAGTCGGTCAGCGGCTCGTTTTTGAACGGAGTAGTGGGTACGCGCAGCGTGGGTCGAGAAGTCTCAAGTACAGTCGCCATAATGATTTCCTTTTTCGCTCAGGGGAGAGCGGATGATGTGACAGAACCTTATATTTTACTCGATTGGCTGGCCCTTGTGCGTCGATGCAATGTGGCACCGCGCCATCAAATCGAATGGCATGTGACGCCTCAGCAAGCTACAATCTCGCCATCTATGAAACTTTTGGGCATTGAATTCTTCGATTTTGCTTGTTTTGATCGTCAATTTGTTCGGTTGTCACCTGGGCTCGTACTGTTGGTAGGTAAGAACAATGCGGGTAAAACTGCAATTCTTAGAGGGCTCACACTCCTCGCTGGCTTACCAATTGATAACCCTCGGCAGGTAGCGTCCAATGTCGCCCCATATTGTAGACGGCAGACACCGCAACCGACGCTAGAATTCCACTTGATTTTTGCCGCAGAGAGTGCCGATTTTTCGCACTTTTCAAATGCGGACCAAGGCTGGATTAACTTAATGCTGGCGAAAAACCCTTTCTTCAGATTTATTTTTCGGGCATGGCCTAACCAAAATTTAGTTACCTGGTCAGCGATAAACCTTCAAATCGGGGATTACCCACATGATCCGCCAATTCCGGTAGTTATTTTTGCTCCCGCCGGGGCTGTCCTAAATCATTATCAAATGACCATCGAAGAAGGATTGCCACGCCTGAAAGGCTATCCTCGCACCTCTCTTTTGCCGCATCTTGGCAGTGTTACTGCTCAGCCCGACGGCACGCACAGCGTCATACTCAAACACGATGCTCCTCTCATGGGAACTGTCGGGGAGTTACGAACGACGAAACTTGTTGCGGCACATCGAGTTCCGCATTCTTCAATGGGTCTCCAGTCCACAAATGAATTACCCTCTGATGCCAACACACTTGCCGGTTATCTTCAAACTCTCCAAAATAATGAACGGTCAAAGTTTGAAAGGATTGAGTTATTCCTGACGTCTGTCTTTCCCGAATTCAAGTACGTCAACCCTTCTAATCGAAACAACCAGGTAGCAATTACGTTGACAAGTCGAGCGACATCGCAGGACGTGCCACTCTCCCATTGCGGCACGGGGGTCGAACAACTTTTGAGTTTAGCCACCTTCGCTATGACCACCGCAGAGGAATCTATCCTATTAATGGATGAGCCTCATTCGTTTCTTCATCCCTCAGCCGAAAGAAGCCTTGTTGAATTCATCAACAACAATATGAAACGCTTTTTTGTTGTCAGCACGCATTCCGCGATCCTCATTAATTCGACGGAAGCCGACCGTATCAACTACTTACAGCCGCCAGGGCAAGGATTTTCCTTTTCTTCTGCCAACGTGCAAGAAACATCCCGAATTTTGCTGGAACTCGGATATAGGAACTCGGATGTATTGTTTAACGACCGCCTGATCGCGGTCGAGGGCGAGAGCGATCGAGAAATTCTTCGAGTGTTGCTTCCCAATCTCCCGGGAATCTCTAATGAGAACATCGATAGAACTGGCTTCCCTGTAATGGAAGGAGCCGGAGAGGGATGTCGTGCTCTTCAAACCGCCGTTCTTCGATTCGAGAAATTACTAGACGCGATCGGACGTGCCAAGCAACCTCGGCTTTACCTCTTTGATGGAGACAAAACATCTGAAGATCAGGAACTGATACGCGGAACTCGATTCGGCACGGCGACAGTACCAATCGCTTTCTTGCCACGCCTAGAAATCGAAAACTATCTACTTGACGCCGAAGCGATCGCAAAAGCCCTGGAAGAGCAGGCCGAACTTGATGAAATCGAACTCGCTGGTTGCGATACTGCCAGCGTCAACCACGAATTGGATACTCTTCTGCAATTGAATGATAGCAAGCTGTTTCCCAAAGGCAAGCTAGGAGATCCGCGCCATTCATGTAAAGGATCACTGGTGCTCGAACGTATCTTTAATAAGTTCGGACGACAGAGATATGAGAAGAAGCGCACAGGGCTGCTCTTGGCTCGTCTACTTAAGCACTCCCTGCACCCTGAATTGAACGAAATCGCTACGGTTGTGCAAGGATTATTTTAGAACGCTTTAAGATGCCCGCGCCCCAAATCTGCAAGCAGAGCCGTGCCACTTGCGCACCGGTTGCCGCAGGAGGGAAGTGTTTCTGCAAGAGCTCTTGCGTCCCGGCTGAAACCATGCCCCGATACGTGTCTCGCGCCAAGCGAAAGAAAAACCTGATGCGTTTCCGCGGGTGCGTTTGTCAAGACATGTCCTAATTCGCAATTGAAACCGGCTGAGATATTCGCTATAGTTTCGTAGCACCTGAGGGTGTTTGCGGTTGAAGATCTTTGAAAAATTAGCACTCAGCACTCAGCAATCAGCATTCAGCCGAGTTGGAGCCTGATTGAACGAGAAAAAGAAGCTTTGACAGGCTTTCGACGTACTTCAATAACCCAAAAACTAAGTCCAGAACCTCTGAACCATACGCCAATTGAAGCGAAATCGCTGAAGTCCGCGCCAATCTGGGATGACCCTGGGATGAACGCGCGGAACCCTACGCCATTCTGGGATGACCCGGGGAGGGGGAGGGGAGCAGATCGGGTGATCTGGTGATCGGGACATCGGGTGATCGGAAAACAACCGAGGCTACTGCGGTCGCACGGATGAACGCGAATCGAGAAAAAAGCTGATGAGAGGCGGATGCACTGATCAGGAATGGCTCAGAGTCGAGATCGGATCAAGGCCGGAAGCGCTTTTGATCAGCGGAGCAGACTTATAGCCCGAGTCAATCTAATCGCACCAGATAAACGCCGGCGTCTGTATGCGTTTCGCGCATTACTTCCTGCGCGCGTTTCTTATCGTCTTCGGCCACTCGGACGCGTATCCAGTCGCCTCCTACGGGGCTGCTGAACTGCAACACTTTGGCGGTCCGATAGCGAGCGATCAACCTCTGTTTGAGCTTTGCCGCATCGCGCGAATCCTGAAACGCACCAATCTGCACGCACCAGCGTCCTCCCTCTTTAATAGGCGCGGGCGTTTCCAGCACTTCAATCCTCACCAGCGCCGTGCCTTTTTGATAGACGCTGAGCTTGCGCGCGGCAGCGCGGGAAAGATCAATTACGCGGTCGCCGACGAACGGTCCACGGTCAGTAATACGGAGCAGCACTGAGTCGCCGGTTTTTACGTCGGTCACGCGCGCAATCGTGTTCAAGGGCAGTGTGCGATGCGCCGCCGTCATGGCATTCATGTCATAAGGCAGGCCATTGGCGCCGTTGCGCTTCTGGAACCCCGGCCCGTACCAGCTTGCATAACCAACTTCGGTGTAAAGCACCTTTGCATTGCTGGGAACGTGAATTTCAGCGCTGGGCTTCGCGCTTGGCAAGGGGGTTGGTGTAGGAGTTGGAATTGGAGTAGGCGTCGGCGTGGGCAAACGTGATGGAGGAATAGAGGGCGGAGGCGCAGGCATGCTCGGCGGTGCCGGACGGCGGCCCGCGCATCCTGCCAGCAAAAGCAGAAAACAGAACAGCGCCGCTAGTTTTAGCGGTTTTTGTCCATGTACTCGGCCAGCTTGCTCAATTGTTCCGCGGCCACACGCAGAGCTTTGGTTGAATGGGTCCGGATTGCGGGCACAACCTCGTTGTTCAGATAGGTGATGACCTTTTCTTTTTCCTGCTCCAGTTTGGCTGCGGTCTCGCCGAATTCCGCGTCCAGTTTCCGTCCGATGTTCTCGAACGGACTTCTCGCTTTGGGATCGTCTTGTGGGCTCATGGCTCTGTTTTACCATCGCAACCGAACGGTGGCCAACTGAGATTCTGGATTCGCGCCCCGCCTCCGGGTCCTTTACTTATCCAAAGTTACCCGCAAACTGTGCGCTGTCTCAGTAACTTAGATGATACCTTCTGGCGAGGTGAATTGTGGGTTTTTGTACACGGCGAGGCATTGGTGAACCGTCCTCTGCTGATCAAAAAGGCAGAAATTCACTGGCAGGAATTGGAAAGCGCCCTTAAACAAAGGTCTGGATGCCGACCTAAGAACAAAATCTGATGCCGAACTTGACCCGTGTTTCCGGCCAGTTGCTCAAGGTACGGCGCACAACACGGCCAATCCGCGTGCTTGACTTTATCTGGGGCGTGTCAATATTTTGAAAAGTGATCTGAACCCGGTCGTCAATCTCCAGCAGTTGATCAGAGGTAAACAGCAGCCCTGATTCGCTCATATTGACGGCTTCGCCAGCCGACCAGTCTTCCCGGCCTTCCAGCCGGTAGCGGAGGGGGATATGCAGTTCGTGGCGCAACGCACGGCCGTCCACACTTTGGGCTTCCTGCAGCGTGCCAGGATTTCTCTTTTCCATCTAATTCCCCCATCGACGAGCATTCCCATTTTTGGAGTCTAGTGGCAGCGCACAAAATTATGGCTCCAAGGGAGGATCGTACTTACAATGCCAGAGATTCTCTGCTGCTTGCGTCCCACTGTCAAGCGCTGACTGGCTGGTTTAACTATATTAATTTTTCTCTAATCCACACTATTTTTGCAACGTTTTACACATAATTTGCACAGCAACTGCCCCGCATGCCCATCACCCGCGCTTTCAGCTTTTTAGTATCGTCCCATGATGCAATCAGGCTGATCTTAGTTTAGATGAAGCTCCAGCCGGGGTTCTCTATATAAAAACTACTCTCCAGGCTATCTCACCTACTATCTTCGGCTGGCGCCCGACAAGGGCTCAAACCATGTATTTCTTAGCACTTAGCTGTTGACTTCCATTTTACCGCCAGTTGATGCCGCGTGTATTGCCGGATGATCGCTTCCCGGCGCAGATTTGCGTCGTAACAAGCGGCTGGCTTGGGGCCAGCGGGAAAGTACAGCTTTTGCTCCTTCCAAAGCTTTTCCCTGGCCCCTGCCGGCGCTAAGCCAAACGGCAAACCTGAGGTGAACTTATGCAACAGCAGATACAACCGGCCATGCACTCATCGCACAATCGTCGTTTTCACGAAGCCAGGCGGATACAGCAGAGCTTCCTCGCCAACGCGGAAAAACGGACTTTGATCTGGCTGGCCGCCCGGACGCCGGCATGGATCAACTCCGACCACTTAACTCTTCTCGGCCTGCTATCCATGGCGGGCGCGGGCGCGTCTTACTGGTGGTCCAGTTTGAACCCTGCCGGACTTCTGCTGGTAATTGTTTGCCTGGCGCTGCACTGGCTGGGCGACTCTCTTGACGGCACTCTGGCCCGCTTTCGTGATCATTCGCGGCCCCGCTACGGCTTTTACGTTGACCATATCGTGGACGCGTTCAGCGCCGTCTTCCTGCTTGGCGGTCTTAGCCTTTCCGGATACATGGCCCCCGCTGTGGCTCTCGGCCTGCTTATTGCTTACCTCATGTTGTCAGTGGAGATTTATCTTGCTACCTATGCCGTAGGCGACTTCAAAATTTCTTACTACAAAATGGGGCCTACTGAGCTGCGTATCCTGCTCTCTATCGGCAACCTGGCGCTGCTTTGGAAGTCCACCGTACACCTTTTCGGCCGGATGCACCGTCTCTTTGATGTTGCCGGCACTCTGGGTATCTCAGGAATGTTGCTCATCATGGTAATCTCGGCCGTTCGAAACACCGTGCGCCTGTACCGCGAAGAGCCATTGCCGATAGGTAAGCCAATCCTTAAGCCTAAGCCAGCTCAGTTGCCGGTCCACGTTCCGTCATCTTCACGGTGAGTCGTCAGACCTAACCGTTGTATCTGGAAGCGAGCGAGCAGTGAATGTATCTAGGGATGGGCTTGGCGACCACGCTGGGCCCATTCCTGAGTGATTGCAGTATTCCAGTGATTGCATATTCCAAGGATCTCTAGGTTTTCTTTTTGAGTATTCCGCCCGCAATCTCTGAGAGGAACAGGCTGAACTCAGCGTCATTCAATGAGCGCAGGCGGCCATCGTCGCTGGCGCGGATAAAGCTTTTTCCATCCGGAACCAGGCATTCCAGGGCGTCCCCGAGCGACAAATGCTCGTGTCCGCAGGAATAAATGCCCTCCACTTCGGTCCAACAGACCATGTAAAAAAGCATGAATTCGCTCCCGCTAACGACACACATTATAATATGCAATACAGATAGTGTGTAGAAAGAACGGTATGTCCAGGCGTAAACACAATCAGACATGCGCATTCAGGAGCAGAGAAAGCTCTTTGGGAAGCGCCTGCGGGAACTTCGTCTTGCGCAGGGTGTTTCTCAGGAGAAACTCGCGGAAATGGCCGACTTGCATCGGAATTATGTCGGCATCCTGGAACGTGCCAGACAAAGCCCATCCCTGGACGCCATCTGTAAATTAGCCCACGCCCTCAAAGTCAGGCCCGCTGAACTGATCTCAAGATTGCCGTAAAAAAATAAAGGAACCTGGAAAGATATTGGTGCCGGAAGGGGAGTTGAACCCCCACGAGGGGGTGAACCTCGGCGGATTTTGAGTCCTCCTCCCATTTCTTTCTTCATCAACAAATACTGTGTTTACAACCACTTCGCAATTTGCCCGTGTTGGGTTGGTAAGGTTCGATGAGGGTCTGTACGGAATCGATGAGGCACGTATTGGTTACGTTCGAAGTGGATCTTGGTACATGATTCCCTGCGGCTCAGCTGCTATGCTATTCGCCAGCTTTCGCAGCGAGTATCTCCACGGCGGCAATATTTTGCAACAATTCAGGAGGAAAACCATGCCTCTGTTGAAGATAGGCAGGGCTGTTATAGCTAAGCCATGTCTTTCCGCTCGCATCTTCCCAAACCAGAATCTTGAGCGGCAGATCAATAGCCGCGCGGGGTGCTGCCAGCATCAGGGGCGTACCCGTTTTGGGACTGCCGAAAATCAGCAGCTTGGTGGGACGCATGGCTATGCCGACGTTCTCCGCTTCGCCGCTATGGTCGACCAGAGCGAACAGAGTAATATTCTTCGACTGCAACATGGTCTTGAGCTTCTGGATAGTTTCTTTTACTGAATGATTACTTGGTACGTCGACGATTCCCGCATCCTCTCTCGATGTCAAGGTGGTCTCCTTTTTGTTATCAGGCTGCGTGCCTGCAGCGCTCCGCAGCGAAATTAGATAAATGGCCATCACTGAGCCGATCACCGTGAGGAAACAGGCGATTGCGATGACCAGGACTGAAGGATGGGATTGAATCTCCTCGCCAGCGTTTAACTCCTGCACCAGCTTGGCGTGGCGCTATGCAGCAAAGAGCATTGGTGCCGGGAGGGGGAGTCGAACCCCCAAGACCCGAAGGTCGGCGGATTTTGAGTCCGCTGCGTCTGCCAGTTCCGCCATCCCGGCTTAAGGTTGGCTTCAACAGGTTAGCATATTTCGGCTGACTGGTTCCTGCCCGGCAACCCACCAAATAATTTCTTATCAGAGGACCAGCTCTCTGCGAAATCCGCCCGCCATTACATCGACCCTGGCTGCGATTTTTCGCGTAGTCCTTAGCCGAACGTGATCTAATGAAAAAGCATGTTACCTGACCGTTGAGCTAGATTTTCGCTTCGGTCCAGGCAAAGGACCACTAATAATGGGATGGCTATCTTCTATTTTGCGAGTGCTGGCGCCAATAGCGGTGGAACACGGCGGACAGGTCCTTCGTGACTCCATCAAATCCCGCGCAGCTCAGGGACAAGCGCAGCCGGGAAGTCCTTCCGGCCCCGATCCGGTGCAGTTGCTCGCCGCCGACGTTGACCAGCTCAAAGGCTATGCGCTCCAGCTTAAGTCTGACATTGATGCGCTGAACAATGCCGCCGCTGGGCGCGAAGAACGCCTGCGCCGGTGGCTGCTGGCGTTGCTGGTCTGGAACATCCTGATGACAGTTGGCCTAGTTGTGATCGCAGTGGTCGCCCTGCGCCACTAAAGCCTTATGCGGTGGTGGCGCATCAATCCTAACCAATACCCGCTCAACCTCATGGCAATGATTGTCGGCCAACTCTCGTTCTATGCAGAATTTTGATGTGATCGTTCTGGGCGGCGGCGCGGCCGGGCTCATGTGTGCGGCTGAAGCCGGGAAGCGAGGGCGGCGTGTAGCCGTGCTGGAGCGGGCTGAGCGCACCGGCAAGAAGATCCTGATTTCCGGCGGCGGACGCTGCAACTTCACTAATCTGCATTGCCGTCCGGAAAACCTCATCTCCGCCAACGCGCATTTTGCCAAGTCAGCGCTGGCGCGTTATACGCCTAGGGATTTTATTGCCTTGGTTGAGAAGCACGGCATCGCTTACCACGAGAAAACGCTGGGACAACTTTTCTGCGATGGCTCGGCGCAACAGATCGTCGCCATGCTGGAAACTGAGTGTCGCTCTGCCGGCGTACAAACTTTCACTCATGTGGATGTCCAGCAGGTGTCGCATGAACATGGCTTTCAGATGCGGGCCAATGAAATGGAATTTTACACCGACTCACTCGTAGTCGCGACCGGCGGTCTATCCATCCCCAAGATGGGGGCAACAGGATTTGGTTATGATCTGGCGCGGCAATTTGGGCTCAACATCGTAGAGCCCCGGCCGGCATTAGTCCCGCTCACCTTCAATAAAGACGATGCTGCTCATTTCTGCGATCTCGCCGGAGTTTCGGCCGAAGTTGTCGCATCAATTGGGGCGCAACGCTTTCGCGAAAAGATGCTGATTACGCATCGTGGGCTAAGCGGACCTGCCATTCTGCAGATTTCCTCTTACTGGAAACCGGCAGGACCTGTCACTCTGGACCTTGCTCCGGACCAGGTATTGACAGCGGCGCTGCGCGATCCAAAAATGCGGCGTGATCTGGCATCGGCAAAGGCGGCTTTTCGCGCTGGACTGCCCAATCGCCTGGCGGATCGCTGGCTTGACGTAAATCCACCAGAAAGCTGGAGCAATCACGCGCTCGATGAACTGGAGCGGCACGTCCACAACTGGTCAGTCACGCCGCAGGGAACAGAAGGCTACGGTAAAGCCGAAGTTACTGCAGGGGGCGTGGATACGAATGAGCTTTCGGCCAAGACCATGGAAAGCCGCAAAGTGCCGGGGCTGTATTTTATCGGCGAAGTGGTGGATGTAACTGGCCATCTGGGCGGGTTTAACTTTCAGTGGGCCTGGGCTTCAGGGTTCAGCGCGGGACAAGTGGCATAGCTTTGAGCTGCGGCCTACTCTATTCTTAGCGCGTCCACAGGATTCAACAGCGCGGCGGCATTGGCGGGGCGGTATCCAAACAGCACGCCTACTCCAGTCGAAAGCAGCAGCGCAAAAAATACGGCAAGCCAGGAAACAGAGAGTGGCACGGCGCCTTCAACAAATCGGAAGGCGAACCAGATCAGGCCAAGCGCAATCACAACACCGAAGATGGCCCCGGAAAAGCTGATGAATGCCGCTTCCAGGACAAACTGCAGACGGATTTCCGCCGTACGCGCGCCCAGCGCTTTGCGAATCCCAATTTCATGCGTCCGCTGGGCCACGTTCACATACATGATATTCATTATTCCCGAGCCCGCTACGATCAACGTCAAAACAGCTACGGCCATCAATACCAGGCTCATGCCCAGAGAAACGCTGTGAACAGTCTCCAGCACTGAAGACAAATTCTGCACGTCATAATGCGCGGCCTTTCGGTGGCGGTTGTGCAGCACACGGTTTATTTCGTTTGACATTGCGGGCACTGCGTCGGATGTAAGCGCCTGGGCATAGATCACCTGGAAGAAATCGTCGCCCGTAACGGTCTTAATGAGCGGAAACGGCACCAGCACGGTTTCATCCTGTATTTCCGACTGCCCAAAAGTTGGCACTCCTTCTTTGAACACGCCTATGATGGTGCAGCGCAGGTGCTCCAGTTGCAGCGGATGGCCTATGGGCGGCTCCATACCAAAAACATCACGCGCGATGTGCTCCGTTACAAGGCAGACTTTTGCGCGCGAAATGAAATCTTCAGCGTCAAAGTAGCGGCCGGAGATGATGAGCAAATTGCGGATTTTCTGGAACTCTTCCGTCACACCTACCAGCCGGGCACGAACAATTTTGCCGCGCAGCTTGAAGTCGAAAGGAATATCGTAGGTTCCGGCAGCGGCTGTCACCATGGAAAGCGAATGGCGCACCGCCGCGAGATCGCCGGCGGAAAGTTCGTCGTCGGGCACAGTGGGCACGCCGTTGCGGTCCAGCGATGCATAGGCAAGGTTTGCGCCGATGCCTTCAATCTGGCTTACTACATAGCTCTTTCCCGTGGAAGCAATCGTAATCACCAGCACAATGGACGCGCTGCCAATCATCACACCCAGCATGGTCAGGAATGCCTTCACCTTGTCCACACCGAGCGCGCTGAGCGCAAGCGTTATGCTATCTTCCCAGTTCATCATTGTTGCTTAGCCTCAGGGAAGCGCGAGATTGGTAAAAAGATAGTTACCGGCATTCTCTTTCACTACGTGGAGACTGGAGCGGCCAACCAGTTGTTCCAGATGCGCAGCCTCACTGCCGTAGACCAGCAGATAACACCGCGCCGGAGCCTGCCACAGGGCCGTAAATTTCGTATCATCAATGAATACATTGGGAGCGCCCGGCGCATATGATCCATATTCAAGATTATTGTTTCGGCCATTCAGCAGCAGGGCGTTGCGTCCGGTGTAAAAAAAGACTGAGGAGAATGCATAATAAGAATTGGCTTCCACCAGTTGTCCTGGCGGCGAATGCAACAGACTCTGTGCCAGCGGGTACGAGCCCAGATAGCCGTCAAATCTAACCAGCGCCAGTCGGGCTGCTTGAAAGAAGATGATCATTCCAGCGGCAACTACCAGCAGTAATCGGCCAGTATTATTGTGGTAGAGTGCCAGTCCTAATGCCATTCCGGCAAACGCCAATGCAGCCAAAGCCAATGGCAATTTGAGATAGGCAAAGGCCGTGAGCGTGAGGTCTCCCATGTGCCCCATGGAGAGCGTGTAAAGCTCTGGATGCTTCATAAGGGCTCGCGAGATATCGCCTTGTGCAGGCAGCCGCCACACAAACACAAGGACGCATGACAATGTGACGAAAATCACAGCCGAAACAACTTGCAGTATCCATGTGCCAGCACGCAAACGAGAGACGCCCGATGCCAGCGCCGATCCCAGCAGCAACGCCAAAGCTGGATAGATCGGCATGGAGTAATACTCCTGGGTGGTGGAGAACGTGAAGAACACCATAACCACGCCAATCCAGCAGGCAGCCATTAGCCTTGCGCGGCTGGCGCGCGCGCCTGTTCCATACGGCTGCTTGATAGCGGCTGGCAAATACGCCGACCAGGGAAAGAGCCAAACCAGATTTAGCAGCCAGAACCACAAGCGCGGCACTGTGTTGTAGTCGCGAGGGTAGCGGAGATTCAGGAAGCGCAAAAGATGTTCATTAAAAAAATAAAACCAGAAAAAGCCGCGATATTCTCCCGGGCCGCTATGCAAGGAAATTGCAAAGATAGGCGGGTTGCTGAGCGCAGCCATAATGTGCCACGGCGCAGCAATGATCAACGCAATAGCCGCCACCAGCCAAACATCGAGCTTTTTCCACGCTGCCAGAGAAAATAACTGGCGCGTGATCGCCATGTAAGCCAGTCCTGCCAGTACCGGAAAGACAATAGCAATGAGTCCTTTTAGCAGCAATCCTGCGCCAAAACAGAAACCCATCATCAGTGCCCAACGGAAGGAACGTTTCTCATCGCCTTCAAGGAGCCGCAGCCATGCCCAGATGGCTCCGGTAATAGTCAGCGTGAGCATGGCGTCTGGAATGAGGATGCGCGTAAAAAGAAATAACCCGACGGATGTCGCCAGAATGGTTCCCGCATACATTCCTGCTTTATCATCAAAGGCCCAGCGGCCGAAACGATACGTAACAAAGCAAAGAAGCACTACGGCAAGTGCCAGCGGAAGACGCGCAGCCCAGTCATGCACACCAAAGATTTTGTACGATGCCGCCATCATCCAGTACACCAGCGGCGCTTTTTCCAGATAGGCAACGCCATCCAGACGAGCGGTGACCCAATCGCCGGAGACAAGCATGTTGCGGGCAATCTGCGCCTGAACAGCGTCCACATCATCCATCAACCGCGGCGGGCTGACGATGCTCACAAGAAAGACAAAGCAAGCGGCGGCTACAACGATCCAACCTGGTCCAACACGGCGGGCATCAACTCGTCGGAATCCGGCTGGCTCGTTCCGTGTCCTATGTTCCACTGTTTCATCCACAACAACAACACCATCAAACCCCATAAGTGATACCCCAGGTTCGCTTTTCGCTCCATGTGGTCGCGCAGCAACCGCTCCACGGCACTCCAGCTAAACAGCCTGCTTGCACGCACGGAATCTTCTGAGAGCGTGTCCAGCAGCATGGGCCGCAGCACGCCACGGAACCAATCATGCACAGGAATGTCAAAGCCGATCTTTGGCCGCCGCAGCACATTGGCCGGCAGCTTGTCTTTCATCAGTTGTCGCAAAACATATTTGGATTGCGCTCCGCGAAGCTTGAATTGTTCCGGCAGGCGCGCGGCAAAATCGACAATGCGCGGATCGAGAAATGGCGGCCGGGCCTCCAGCGAGTGCGCCATGCTCATGCGATCCACCTTGTAAAGAATGTCGTCGGCCAGGTAATAGCGCTGATCGAATTCCAGATAGCGTTCAACGCCAGCCCCTGAACCCATGTTGCTCAGAATTGCGGCCATAGGACCGGGATCGGCAAAGTGAAAGAAATTGGCTTTCTCCGCTTCAGTGAATGTTCCGTTCCAATAGACGTGGGCCATCTCCGGCGTAAGCAGCGATCCCTGCAGAAAACGCTTCAGCTTGTATTCAAAGCTGATCTTGTCATCAGATACGGGCAACATGCCTGCGCATTTCAGTGCGGCACGGCGTAACGGCGCAGGAATTTGCCGCGCCATAGCGGCATAGCGGTCCGCTTTATACGTCAGATAACCGGCAAAAAGCTCGTCTGCTCCTTCACCGGTCAGCACCACGGTCACATCTTTGGCGCTCATCTTCGCCAGGAACCATGCCGGCAGAGCTCCCGCATCGGCACTAGGCTCGTCAGAGTAATAAGCCATCTGCTCAATCGCATGTTCCAGATCGGCACTTTCATCCAGGTCAAACTCGGTGTGCCGGCTGCCGAAGTGGCGTGAGATTTCTGCTATGGAACTGCTTTCATCGAAAGAACGGCCTTTGAACGTGATGGAGAATGTCCGCAACTGCGCAGTCCCTGCATTCGCGGCATAGCGCAGGATAGTGGCGGAATCGAGCCCGCCGCTCAACCAGATTCCGACCGGCACGTCGGAAACGAGCTGCTCACGCACTGATTTTTGCAGCAGATGGTCCAACTCTTCACATGCTTCTGCAATAGAAGCAAATGGGCCCACTGCTTCATCTTTTTTCTGGACATAAGACCAAAGATGCAGCCGGTGATTGCGCCATTCCAGTACATGGCCGGGCAGTAGCTTGCTGACGCCTTCCACCAGAGTGTGAGGGGCGGGAATATAATTGAGGCTGAGATAGCAGTTCAGGCCTTCCAGAGAAAGATTGCGTGGAACGTCCGGGTGGGCGAAGATGCACTTCAATTCGGAGCCAAAATAAAGCTCGTCTTCATGGGGGCAATAGTAAAGCGGCTTGATGCCCATACGGTCCCGGGCAAGAATGAGCCTCCGCTCGGACTGCACCCAAATCCCGATGGCAAACATTCCGCTCAGGCGGGAAAAGCACTCGCTGCCCCAGCGCAGAAAGGCATGCAGGACAACTTCAGTATCGCAACGGGTCTCAAAGCGGACGCCAGAGGCTTCCAGTTCAAGCCGCAGTTCACGATGATTGAATATCTCACCGTTAAAAACCACGATCACATCGCCGTCTGGGCTGATGAGAGGCTGGTCACCGGATTCCAGGTCTAGAATGCGCAATCGCGTGGCACCCAACGAAACCAGGTCAGTCGAGAAGCTACGCTGCTGGTCAGGCCCGCGATGCGTGAGCGATTTGAGCGCCACGTCCACCACGCCACGCGGCAAACGTGTGCGAACGTGCGTATACCCGAGGATGCCACACATAGATGTGTTGCTTTCTTCGGGCAGTAGAGTGTGAGAGTCTATCCGCTCCGACGGACGCACTTACTGTGATCTGACTTGACCGACCCGGAAACAGTTCCCTATTGCACTTCGGCCAATCCAGGCACACTCACGCAGTTATTTCCCACATGGACAATCTGCCCGATTATACGCTGGTGTTAAATATCGCCAAGGAAAAAATTAAGAATTGTAAAGCGAGGGCAGAAGCCCTTGGAGCTAACCGCGTAAGCTCATGTTTCCCAAACTGTTAGGACGATGTCCCCGCTTTGCTCAAGGTAAGTTCTTGCTACGCTATAATGCTTTCCACTCATGTCGCCTATGTAAGTAGCTATGCAGGTTTAGGGCGGGCTGCCAGTGGGCAGTCGCGACGATGGCAGTAGTTTCATAGCGAGGGTGAGTACAGGAGCACGCATGAAAATTGGCATCCTGGGCGCTGGTAACATTGGTGCGACAGCAGCCCGGCTTTTTGTCTCCGCCGGACATGAAGTCGCGATCAGCAATTCACGCGGCCCGGAGTCTTTGCGGGAACTGGTGAATGAACTTGGTCCGCAGGCGCAGGCCATGACCGTCACCGATGCCGCGAGGTTTGGTGAAATTGTATTGCTGGCGGTTCCATGGCGCACTCCTGAAGCATTGCCAGGACCCGAGTTGCTGCGCAATAAGATCGTAATCGATGCGATGAACCCTTATCGTCCGGATGGCGGGTTTTATGATTTGGAAGGCTCCACCTCTTCCGAAGTCGTGCTAAAGCGCATTCCCGGCTCACGTCTGGTAAAAGCTTTCAACACCATCTATTACGTGCATCTCGCCGAGCGAGGACGGAAAGACCTGCCGCTGGACGAACGCCATACCATCTATGTGGCTGGTGATGACGCCGAAGCAAAAAAGATAGTAGCGCGCCTGATCGAAGAGATCGGCTTTGCGGCGTTGGATACCGGTTCCCTGCGCGAAGGCGGCCGTCTGCAGGAACCAGATTCTCCCATCTATAACAAGACCTACAATGCGCGTGAGGCGCGGCAATTTCTTTCCAGCCTTGAAGAACAGCGAGCATGAAACGCTGGCTTCCGTTCTGCATTGCCCTTTTCTCTATAGCGGCTGCCGCATTGCCCAGCCAGAAAGACCAGGGCAAGATCGTATCCATCGGCCAAGCTGCCGAGCAAGCCGTGCAGCTAAGCAAGCTTACCGTGGATGGGGGTACACCATTTCACCTGAAAGCGAATATCGCACGGACCACTAACTCCTACCCTGCTTTTACGGCGGAAATTGAAGAATACTGGGTTTCACCAGCGAAGTGGCGGCGTACAGTTAAATCAGCGGATTTTTCCCAGACCTTGATCGTTAATGGCGACAAAACGTCAGAGCAGCTTACAGGTGACTACTATCCATTTTGGCTGCATGACCTGGTCACGGCGCTCTTTGATCCTCTTCCCATGGCGGAACAGTTGAAGGCGATCCACGGCCAACTGGAGATCCCGGAAGACTCGGCCAAATCTAACTCATGCATGAATATGCAATCCAAAGTGGGCGTGGCTCCGGTACAGAGCAGTGTCACGTTTAATTTCTGCTTTGGCGGCAAAATGGGATTGGTGCAAGCCGTAATTACGCCAGCTTATCGCGCTCAGTTTGCCGATTATCAGGCTTTTAAGAACAAAATGGTTGCGCGCAGCATCACAGCCACCTTCGCGCCGGATACGACAATCTCAGCCAAAATCACGGAGCTTTCTGAGCTTTCCAGCCCGGATGAGACGTTGTTTGCCATTGATAAGGAAACGCCCGCCGCTGAGCAGATCAAATCCATTCAGGTGGGTGAGAATACGGCCCGTCTTCTGGCGCTCAACACACCGGCTATCGAATGGCCAGCCGTGCGCGAAGGAAAGATTTCCGGCGTGATCAGCCTGTATATTTCCTGTGATCGGACCGGCAAGGTGAGGGAAGTCTGGCCGCTGAGCTCAGGCAATCCGGAATTGAACGATGCGCTCCGGGAACAGCTACTCCGCTGGCAGTACAAGCCATACAACACCGGTGGCGCGTCACAAATGGAAGCGGTGCTTACATTTGCTTTCAATACCCGCATTGAGAATCCCATCCCGGTGCTGAATGACGCGGAAGCCCGCAAGCAGGCGTCACATGCCGTGGAACCTATTATTCCTGCCGGCAAAGCACGACCCGGAACCAAATTCGGGCTACGTGTTTCAGTGAATGAGGCAGGAAAAGTTGTAGCGGTCCTGAATCCAAACAACGTTCCTCAGGCGTTGTACGCTGCTGGGGCCACAGCCCTGAAAAAATGGAACTTCCGCAGTTTTCTGAACCAGGGCAAGCCGGATCGCTTCTATGCCGACATCACTTTCCAGGTCCGCCGAGCCCAATAAACCTGGGCAGCGACAAACTGAAGGCCCTCCTGAAGCATTGTGATCGTCCAGCAAATCCAGGAAATCAAAAACAATTCAGCCGCGAAAAACGAGAAATACTTTCTATTCGCGTGTATTCGCGGCTAGTCGGATTACAGAATATATCGTGATAGATCCTGGTCTTTCACAATGTCCACCAGCATTTTGCGCACGTATTCGGCATCAACGTTAACTGTTTTCTCAGTCATGTCCGGAGCGTTGAAACTGATCTCATCAAGCACGCGCTCCATGATGGTATGCAGACGACGCGCCCCGATGTTTTCCGTGGCTTCATTCACCTGGAAAGCAAAGCGGGCAACTTCATCCAATGCCTCGCGCGTAAATTCCAGCTTCAGGCCTTCGGTTTCAAGCAGCGCGGTGTATTGCTTTACCAGCGACGACTTGGGTTCGGTGAGAATGGCAATGAAATCGACCATGGTCAACGACTTCAATTCCACGCGGATCGGGAACCGCCCTTGCAGCTCGGGAATCAGATCACTGGGCTTGGAAACGTGGAACGCGCCGGCAGCAACAAAAAGAATATGGTCGGTGCGCACCATTCCATAGCGGGTGTTGACCGTAGTGCCTTCAACAATCGGCAGAATGTCACGCTGTACGCCTTCGCGAGAAACATCCGGCCCGTGGCCGCTTTCGCGCCCGGCAATCTTGTCGATTTCATCGAGAAAGATAATGCCGGACTGCTCCACCCGCTCCACGGCGACGCGCGTTACCTGGTCCATATCAATCAGCCGCGACTCCTCTTCCTGCACCAGGTATTCAAACGCTTCGCTCAGTTTCATTTTGCGCTTTTTAGTACGCTGGCCAAAGATGTTGGGCAGCATGTCTTTGATGTTGATGTCCATCTCCTCCACGCCCTGGTTGGAAATGATTTCAAACGCCGGGGTGGACCGCTCACGAACTTCCAGTTCCACCATGCGCTCGTCCAGCTTGCCTTCGCGCAATTGCTGGCGCAGTTTCTCCCGTGTGCGTGAAGTGGAGTCGCCTTCTTCAGTGGCCAGCGCAAAGCCGGCGGTGGATGTTGCCGGTGTTGGAGCGGCGGGCAGCAATAAGTCAAGCAAGCGTTCTTCGGCCTGCTGCTCGGCTTTTTCCGTGACTTCTTCCAGCTTCTCTTCCCGCACCATATCAATGGCGATCTCGACCAGGTCGCGAATCATTGACTCAACGTCACGTCCCACATAGCCGACCTCAGTAAATTTTGAGGCTTCAACTTTAAGGAATGGCGAATTGGCCAGCCGGGCCAGCCGCCGTGCAATTTCCGTTTTACCCACGCCGGTGGGCCCGATCATGATGATGTTCTTGGGCATGATTTCTTCCGCAATATCGGGCGGAAGCTTTTGCCGCCGCATGCGGTTGCGCAGCGCAATGGCCACGGCGCGTTTGGCGTCATGCTGGCCTACTACGTATTTATCCAACTCAACAACGATTTCCTTGGGCGTGAGCTCATCCAGAAGAATGTCATTCTCATCCGCCACATTGGGTAAAAAAATTGCCATGTTGCTCCTTCAATTCTACCGCTTGGCTCTTCAGCAATTAGCAATTGGCAATTAGCCAAATAATATCCAGGCTTGCCGGGTAGTTATTGCGTTTAGCTGCTTGCACCAGCGCACCCGCTTACGGGATTCACTTTCGCCTCGAGCCGCTTTCCATCCGGCAGGGATAAACGAACTCACGGCTTTACTGGTTCTGCTAATTGCTAATTGCCAATTACTATTTGCCTTTCCGATCTTTCACTCGAATCACAAACTTTAGTCCGGACCATGTTTCATCGATGGCGCAAACCTTTACATCCACTAACCCGCAGGCCAATCCCACGCGCCGCACCACGTCTTCCGTGAGGTCCGTTGGGCGTCCACTGGCTTTTTTAGGCCAGCCGATCCACAACATGCCATCAGAAACCAGCGCCGCTGCAAGCCGGGGGAAATCTTTTTCCAGGTCCGCCAGCCGCTCAGTAAAATAAACCGCGACATTGGCCTTGCCTGTAAGACGGTCCGAACTCTCCGCTCCTTCAGGAAGTTTTCCCAGATCTTTGACGAAGCTAGCCGGGTGATTGCGCAGAATGATGCGATGTCCGGGCTTGATACCGATTTTCTGAATCAGCGGAGTTCCTGAATACCCTGCCATTGATTTCAACGCGCCGGAGCGGGCGCGGCCTTCTCCGGTACCGATGAGAGTTCCTCGATGGTAAAGTTCTCATTGGTGTAGATACAAATTTTTCCAGCGATCTTCATGGATTCCTCGGCGATCTTCCGCGCCGGCAGCTCGGTGTTTTCCATGAGAGCGCGCGCGGCGGCCAGGGCGTAAGAGCCTCCGCTGCCGATAGCTGCCACTCCACCGTCTGGCTCAATCACATCGCCCGCGCCGCTGATAAGGAAAGTCAAAGTGCCGTCCGCAACAAGCAGCAGAGCTTCCAGATGGCGCAGCATCTTGTCCGTACGCCATTCCTTGGCCAGTTCCACGGCTGCGCGGCCCAGATTGCCGTGATATTGCTCCAGCTTGGATTCAAAGCGGCTGAAGAGGGAGAATGCGTCTGCCGTTGACCCTGCGAATCCGGCAAGGATTTTGTCGTTATACAGCCGGCGAATCTTGCGCGCCGTGTGCTTGATCACGCCTTCGCCCAGAGTGACCTGGCCGTCTGCGGCCATTACCACGCTGGCGCCGCGGCGCACACACACCACGGTGGTGGAGCGGATTTTGTTCTTATTTGAAGCGATCTTCACTGCTTGTCTGGATGCCATGAGGTAATTTTTCATTATACCGCGATTAGCGCGTGCCGCTGTAGCTCGGGAGCAGCTTGCTATTTGTTTTCGCGATAAGATAGCTTCTGCACCTAGGAGGTAGCATGCTGAACAAAGTGAAAACAATGTTTGCGGCGCTCGTCATTCTCTCGTTTTTGGGAGGGACCATCCCCGTGAAGGCGCTTGACCGGGATGACGACCGTAAATGCGAGGAGCGGATCCGCAAAGCCGAAAACAAGATGCACGATGCTGAACGTAAGCACGGTGAACACAGCCGCCAGGCTGAGAGCAGGCGTCGCGATCTTGAAGCCGAGCGGGCACGTTGCCACAAAGACCGCGATCACGACCACGACCATGACCACTAAAAGTAACAGTTAATTAATGCAGCAGTGTTTCTCTTGGCCAGGCTTCCCTCCGTCTGGCCTCCTTTTTCTTTAGAATTGTCTTGTCTCGCGATTTGATAAATTCTTTCCATGGCAAAACCCGTTCCTCTCGGTATTCGCGGCCAGGCGGAAGAAACCGTGGCACACCAGCACACGCTTAACCATCACAACGCCAAGCTGCCGCCCATTTACTCCACTCCTAACATGATTGGCCTGATGGAGTGGGCTGCTTCCAACGCCATGCTGCCGTTTCTGGATGAAGGCGAGATCAGCGTGGGCACGGCCATCAACATTGAGCACCGCGCACCTACGACGATTGGCGGTCATGTAAAGGCGGAAGCCGAGTTGGAGTCACACGACGAGCGGTTCTATGTGTTTCGCGTGACCGCGCATAACGGCCACGCGGAGATTGGCCGCGGCACCGTGACGCGGGCCATTGTAAATCCGGCGCAGGTGGCGGAGCGGCATGCGAAGAGGAACGCTGGTTCCCGACACAAACGAAATTGAACAACACGCAAAGCTGGGATATTCTCGTCCGCATGACACAGAAAGTCCAATTATCAATAGGCAGTATGAAGAATGCGGCTAAAGATTTCCTGCTGCAAGCCAGCAGAACTCCCGTAAAGCATTTGTATGGAGTTACCGATGGCAAAGCAGTAGGTACTCATGTCGAGCATGCGTTCCATGTCCATCTTAGCGAAACATATGACTATGTTGTCGGAAGTTCAGCAAGTGGTATCGATTTCCCAGAAATAAACGTCGACCTCAAGGTTACGTCACTCAAACAGCCGCAGTCATCCTGTCCATTTCGTGATGCCAGTCAAAAAGTTTACGGGCTGGGTTATAGTCTCATTGTGTTTGTATATGAGAAGGTCGATGACGCAAAAAGTCAAACTGCACTGTTAACTTTTCAACACGCCGTATTTGTTGACAAGGAGCGCACCGCAGACTTTCAAACAACTTTTGGGCTTCTTCAGACTTTAAAAAATGGAGGCAACGAAGACGATATTGTTGCATTCCTTGAAGACAAAAACCTTCCTTTAGAAGAAGTGGGCCGCCGCCTGTTGGCTGAGAAAATTATTACTCAGCCACCGCAACAAGGCTTTTTGACAATATCGAACGCTTTACAGTGGCGACTACAATATGGTCGAGTTGTAGCAGAAGCTGGCAAAGTAGACGGAGTGGAGAAGCTACTTGAGTAGAGAATTTGGCGATTTTCAAACACCGCCCGAACTCGTGAAACAGGTTCTCCGTTGTCTTCTCAAGCTGAACCGGAATTGGACGCGTGTTCTTGAACCGACATGCGGCTCAGGTGCATTTATTAAAGGGCTGCTGCAAATGGACGAGCCACCGTCTGAAATTATTGGAATCGAGATTCAAGATAAACATTTGACTGAAGCTCGAAAATTGCCAGAGTGTGCCAATGGATCCAATATTTCAATTAAACAGGCAGACTTTTTCCGCTTGGAAGTTAGCAGAGAGCTTCATTGGACCAACAGTGGGCCCCTTTTGGTGCTCGGCAACCCTCCCTGGGTGACGAACTCCGAACTCAGCATTCTAGCGAGCAGCAATCGGCCAGCAAAGCGAAACCTAAAGAAGCTTCGAGGTATTGAAGCGATGACGGGCGATTCCAATTTTGATGTGGCAGAGTATATCTGGATAAAATTATTAAAGGAATTGGCCGCCGAGAAACCAGCAATTGCTCTTCTCTGCAAAACCATGGTTGCCCGCAATGTCCTCAAATATGCAGCTAAACATCAGTATCCGATTACAAATGCTCTTATTCGCTGCATTGATGCAAAGAAATGGTTTGGTGCTTCTGTAGATGCTTGCCTGTTTTATGTTGAGTTGGGGCAAGCGCCGACAATTTCGGAAGTGCCGGTTTTCGCTGACTTAACTTCTGATTACCCAGAAAGCGTTATCGGGCTCGTGAAGAACCAACTTGTTTCAAACTGGGAGGACTATCAGCGGTTTGCATTTGTAGATGGTATTTCTCCGCTGGAATGGCGGCAAGGCGTTAAGCATGATGCAGCGTCAGTAATGGAACTCATTCGCGATTGTGATGGCTATAGAAACGGACTAGGCCATCCTGTTGATGTCGAGCCAGAACGGATATTTCCATTGTTAAAGGGGTCAGATTTATTTCGAGGCCACTGTCATACATCCAGACTCGGAATCATCATAACCCAAGAAAAATTGGGACAGGATACGGCCCATCTTAATGAGACAGCACCAAAACTATGGAAATACCTGAATACGTACAGATCGCTTTTTATGGAACGCAAATCTTCGATCTACCTTAACCAGCCCGAATTTGCGTTGTTTGGAATTGGTGGGTATAGCTTTTTGCCATACAAAGTCGCTATTTCGGGTTTTTATAAAACCCCCAGATTTAGAGCGGTTCCTCCTCACAATGAACGCCCGGTATTGTTAGATGACACCTGCTACTTTCTCAGTTTTGATTCGGCTGCGGCTGCAGCGTTGTTCGTTGCGCTTTTAAGCGATGATTTGTGCCTCGGTCTCTTGAATTCGCTGCTCTTCACTGACTCAAAACGCCCAGTAACGAAGAAGCTTTTACAGAGGATCAACATGAGAGCCATTTTTGAGCACACAGATAAAGCAGCGCTATTCTGTCGCGCCGAATTGGAACTCAAAGCACTAACTCATAACGCTTCGGACCAGAGTTGGCATCAGATAGTCGAAAAATATTTGCCTTTAGAACTCACCAATGAATTGATCGAACAAAGTAGTTTTCATACTGTTTGGCGCTAACTTTTTGGACAACTGTAGTGACACTCCCCTTTTCCATCCAAGCGCAAGCCGGCGCTGGCCGCAAGGCGCGAATAGACACTGCCCATGGCGCTGTCGAAACCCCGGCTTTCATGCCGGTAGGCACGGCTGGAACAGTCAAAGCCGTCCCGCAGGACGTCCTGGAAGACCTTGGTTCTGGAAATCTGGGCGCGCAGATCATTTTGGGTAATACTTATCATCTGTACCTGCGTCCGGGGCACGAACTGGTGCGCAATTTGGGCGGGCTGCACAAATTTATGAGCTGGAACCGCGCTTTGCTTACCGATTCCGGCGGCTTTCAGGTATTCAGCCTGAGCGAGTTGCGCAAGGTAAAGGAAGAAGGCGTGAGTTTCCGCTCCCATCTAGATGGCACGTCGCATTTGTTTACGCCGGAACGATCGATGGAAATCCAGATTGCGCTGGGCGCGGACATTGTAATGGCCTTTGACGAATGCACGGAGCATCCAGCAGAGCGGGAGCGGGCCAGGGCTTCGATGGAGATGACGCTGCGCTGGGCAAAGCGGTCAAAAGACTATTTTGAAGCCCACAAGCATGAATGCCCGTGGACAAATCGGGTGATCAGGTCATCGGGGAATCGGGGAATCGGAAAACCAAATAGCAATCAGCAGCAGTTACCACTCAGAGGTCAGCCGGAATCCCACCCTTTGCGCAAAGAGCGCGCAAAGGATGGGGCACCCGTGCTCCACGGATTACCTACAAATCCCGCCCTGTTCGGCATTGTCCAGGGCGGGATGTATTCGGATTTGCGGCGTGAATCGGCCGAGCGAACAGTAGAGATGGACTTTCCCGGCTACGCTATTGGCGGGCTGAGTGTGGGCGAGTCACGGGAAAAAACCATGGAAATGATTGCGGCAGCTCTGGAGATACTGCCAAAGGACAAGCCGCGCTATGTAATGGGGGTGGGGTATCCGGAGGAAATCGTACAGTATGCCGCCATGGGAGTAGATATGATGGATTGCGTGCTGCCCACGCGGGCGGCCCGGCATGGCCTGCTTTTCACCTCAGAGGGGCGGATCAACATCAAGAATGCGCGTTACGCTCAGGACCAGGGGCCGCCTGACCCTAAATGCGGCTGCCGGGTATGCGGGCGCTATACGCGCGCCTATCTGCGGCATCTTTTTGTTTCGGCTGAGCCGCTTGCCGGAGTATTAAACACGATTCATAATCTGGCGTTCTACCTTGACACTATGCGTAGTGTGCGTCATGCTATAACGCTTGGGGACCTCTCAGGAATGCTTTCAGGAAGTGTGTCCTTGACCTGAGTTCCCTGATTCAGGCGTCAAAAGAAACCTCCGAATTACTCCGGCGCGTGCAGGCCATGTGCGGAGTCCCGGGCGGAATCAGCGGTCACAAATCAGGGTCAGGCTCTCCCACTCCAGAGAAGCGAGTGTGTGTGCGGCTGTGAAGGCGATCTTTGCATGATGAGTAATGTAATGAGTCTTTTGTTGATGCAGGCGGGCGCCGCGGGCGGCGGACTCGGCATTTTCCTGCTGCTTCCCCTGCTTTTTATTTTTGCCACGTTTTATTTTCAGCAGCGCAAGACCAAGCGATGGCAGGGAGTGATCAATACGCTGAAGACGGGCGACCGGGTCACGACCAGCGGAGGAATCCGCGGAATCGTGATCGCGCTTAAGGATGACGCCATGCACCTGCGCGTTCCGCCAGACAATTTGCGGCTGGAAGTGGCCAAGAGTTCCATTACATCCATTAATCGTGACGAAGAAGAAAAGAAACCCTCTTAAAAGAAGTGGCGCATAGAAAATGCAAAAGAATCTACTTATAAAAACCGGCCTTATTATCGCAATCCTGCTTGTTTTCCTTTACGGCATGCTGGGCATCCCCAAAAGCCTCAACGGTGACGGCATAAAGGCCGCTCTGCTTGACCGGATACATCTGGGCCTGGACCTGAAAGGCGGGACCCACCTGATTCTCCAGGTCATGGTGAATGACGCGGTGAGCGCGCAATCTGACCACGCGATTGAGCTGCTCAAGGATGAGCTGACAAAAGCCAAGGTCCCTTTTGCCGACGTCGCCCGGGTAGAGAACCAGCCGGAAAAGGTTGTAGTGAAGGGAGTTCCGGTGGATTCAGTTTCCGAACTCCGTGGCATTATCTCTGACCGTTTGCAGGACTATGACGTTGCTGCGGGACCGGACAATAGCTGGGTACTCACCATGAAGCCGCAGGTACTCACTGATTTGAAAGACCGTACCCTGGAACAGTCGATTGAGGCCATTCGCACGCGCGTAGATAGCTTGGGTGTAAGCGAACCGATGATCCAGAAAAACGGTCTGGGTGAGAACCAAATTCTGGTGCAACTGCCAGGCGTGGACGATCCCGGGCGCGTGAAGGAAATTATCCAGTCTACTGCCCGGCTGGAACTGCGGGAAGCGCTTGACCATGGTCAGACCTATCCTACTGAACAAGCGGCGCTTCAGGCCCATCAGGGAGTTTTACCCCCCAATTCTGTTATTTTGCCGAGCAAGCCGCGGCGCGGTGAGGAGGAGGGAGGGTTTATCATCGTAAGCCGTGTTCCGGTGGTGAGCGGAACTGACATTCGCAGCGCCGATCCCGGCAACAAATCCGACACGAATGAGCCGATCGTTAATTTCTATCTGACCGCTGCTGCGGGAAAGAAGTTTGCCCAGTTTACGGCTGCACACAGCAAAGACAGCGCTGATCCCAGCAATCTGGCTATTGTGCTGGATGGTAAAGTAATTACGGCTCCCTCCATTAATTCCCAGATTTCCGACAGTGGCATTATCGAAGGCGGATTCACCCAGGAAAGCGCGAAAGATCTGGCCATGCTGCTGCGTTCCGGTGCGTTGCCGGCCAGCCTGCATTACCTGACTGAGCGGACGGTTGGCCCTTCCCTGGGCGCTGATTCCATTCGGGCAGGTGTGAAAGCTGCCATCGCCGGTATGGCTGCGGTGCTGATTTTCATGCTGGTTTACTACCGTGGCGCGGGCATTAATGCTGATTTGGCCCTGATATTGAACCTTGTCATCCTGCTGGGCTTTATGGGGTTCTTTGGCGCGGTGCTTACGTTGCCGGGAATTGCGGGCGTGATTCTCACGGTCGGTATGGGCGTGGATTCCAACGTGCTGATTTTTGAGCGCATCCGGGAAGAATTGCGTAATGGCAAAGCCCCGGGGGCGGCGGTGGACCAGGGGTTTGATCGCGCCTGGACCACGATTCTTGATACCCACGTCACTACCATTGTTTCCGCTCTGATTCTGTTTTTTGTAGGAACCGGCCCTGTTGCTGGATTCGGCCTGACGCTGATCTTTGGTCTGCTGGCCAACCTGTTTACCGCGGTTTTTGTTTCTCGCGTAATTTTCGATGCAGTCCTCAGCCGCAAAGGTCGCGGCGAGGCCCTGAGCATCTAGTTCAAAAGGTCAAACAAAGTGGAATTTTTTCGCAATACAAACATCGATTTCCTGGGCAAAAAGTGGTACTTCCTCAGCTTCTCGCTGGTGTTCAGCGTGGCTGGCATCCTTTCCATGCTGTTCTGGCACGGTATCCCGCTGGGCGTGGATTTCCGCGGCGGCACGCTGGTGTACGTGAAATTTGTTGAAACGCCAAACGGCAGCAAAATTCGCGCATCGTTGGACAAAGCCGGATTGCACAATGCAGTCATTCAGCGTTACGGGAACCCCGTAGACAACGAGGTTGTAATCAAGCTGGACCAGAAGGAAACCAGCGAAGCCGATCTTTCCAAGGGCAAGAACGAGATCATCAATGCCTTGGAGACAAATCCTGTCCAGGGCAAGCAAAACATCAATAACAGTGACAGGATTGGCTTTACAGCAGTGCGGGATGCACTGCTGGCAGCCGATCCTCTGCATGCTGAACCGGCGGAATATGAACGCCTGGCTCGCCGGGTGCTGGATTTTCGCGACAAAGAGCACGGCGGTGTGATCAGGAACATGGACGATCTGAAGGGCGTGGTTCCGGATGCGGTTGTCAGCGCGCTCAAGCAGAGCTTTTACACCAGCGATTTTGGAGTACGCAGTGCGGATATCGTAGGCCCGCAGGTGGGCGGACAGTTGAAAAAGCAGGCTTCTCTGGCCGTGGGATTTTCCCTGCTGGCTATGCTCGTCTATCTATGGTTCCGGTTTGAGCTGATTTATGGCGTGGCCGCTGTTGTGGCCGTTTTTCACGACACTTTGATCACAGTCGGAGCGTTCTCCTTGACGAATCAGGAGATAACCCTTACTGTTATCGCCGCGATTCTAACCCTGGTTGGCTACTCCATGAACGACACAATCGTGGTTTTTGATCGCATTCGGGAAAACGTGAAACTCATGCGCCGGGAGAATCTGGCGGAGATCGTAAATAAGAGCATCAATCAGACCCTGAGCCGGACGATTTTGACATCCGGACTGACATTCCTGACGGTGCTCTCGTTGTATCTTTTTGGTGGAGAAGTACTACACGGGTTTTCCTTTGCTCTGGTAATCGGCATCATAATAGGCACGTATTCGTCGATTGCAGTGGCAGCTCCCATGCTCGTGGCGTATACGAATTGGCAGTCAAAGAATTCTGGAAGGCGGACAATTCCGCTTCCCGCCACAGGCGCAAAGGGGAAAGTCCGCGTCAAAGTGTAAGGCCGATTTTTTGGCTTTTTGGGAGCAAAACAAGCAGTCCCGGTGTCCAATGTAGTTAGTCGCTAAGTCCCCCTAGGATTGGAGAATCGGCATGTTTGAAGACAGCCTGATGGAATCAGGAGGCAGGATCAGGACAAACCAGAAGTGGACCGGGTTAATTTCAACTTTGGTCCAGTTAGGGCTGGTTGGCTTTCTGGTCTTGCTACCCCTCATTTTCACTGAGGCGCTACCGAAAGGGCAGCTAACGACCTGGCTGGTTGCGCCGCCGCCACCACCGCCACCGCCGCCTCCAGCGGCGCCCCAGATTCAGCATGTTCAGAAAGTCAGTGAAATTGTGGACGGCGCGCTCCGTACTCCCAGCAAGATTCCCAAAAAAATCCAGATGATTAAGGAAGAAGAAACCCCGGCCAACTCGGGCGTGACGGGTGGAGTTGTGGGCGGAGTGCCGGGTGGAGCGGCCAACGGAGTGATCGGCGGCATTATCGGTTCAGCCGCGCCGCCTCCTAAAGTGGCAACACCCCAGAAGTTGCGCGTTTCCTCCGGTGTCGCCGAGGGACTAAAAGTGCACGATGTAACGCCCACTTACCCCCAGATGGCCCGTATCGCCCATATTCAGGGTGACGTGCTTCTCCAGGCAACCATAAGTAAGAGTGGGGTGATCGAAAACCTTCATGCTGTACAAGGGCATCCTATTCTCATTCAGGCAGCTATGGATGCCGTGAAGCAGTGGAAGTATAAACCGTATATTTTGAACGGCGAACCAGTAGAAGTGGAAACAACGATCAAGGTCCAGTTCCACATGTAAGGTGGATTTCAAAATGAAGAAGGAACGGCAGGCCAATACCAGCCGTTCCGGCCCCCGAGAATAAAAAAGTCCATCGCGTCCAGTGTCGTGCTGTTATCTCTTGTAGCCCGGCCCCGACGCAAGGGGCGACTCTCGGCAAAAAGCACCAAAAGTTCTGAGGAGGAAAACTTAAACTCATGCTTGTCGCAAATATAGCAACTCTCACGCTCGCCAAAGCGCATTTGCTCGCTTTCTGGATGTTCCAGCAGGCTGAAGATGCTGGCACCATCGGATGGGATCCCATCCACTTGTGGAAACAGATGAGCTGGGTCGCCCAGGTCGTCGTAGTCGTTCTTTTTATTATGTCGGCCTGGTCCATCGGCGTGATGATCGATCGCTGGATAGCTTTCAGCGCCGCCCGTAAACAGTCCCGTCAGTTCGCTCCGGTAGTCGCAGGCGCCCTGCGCGAAGGCAAACTGGATGAAGCCATCCGCGTGGCCGAACGCAACAAGAAGAGTCACCTGGCTAAAGTTGTTACCGCCGGTCTGCAGGAATTTAAGGCGCACGGCGAATCCACGGAAATTCCCGGTGAACAGATTGAAGCCAGCAAGCGCGCCCTGGAACGGGCAGAAGCGATTGTCCATGCCGAGCTAAAACGCGGCCTGGGCGGACTGGCCACCATTGGTTCCACAGCGCCGTTCGTGGGGTTGTTCGGAACGGTTATCGGAATTCTTAACGCCTTCAAAAAGATCTCTGAGCAAAAAGCCACGGGTCTGGGCGCGGTCGCCGGCGGTATTTCAGAAGCGCTGGTAACCACAGCTCTGGGATTGTTCGTCGCCATCCCCGCCGTGATGATGTTCAACTATTTCACCGGCAAAGTAGAAGCCTTTGACGTGGAAATGGATAACTCATCCAGCGAACTGGTTGACTATTTCCTGAAGCGGACAACAGCGGTGCGGCGGTAAGCCGGGAGCAGAGCAATGGCCATAAACGTTCGTAATGAAGGCGTCAAAGTAAACTCCAATATTAACGTCACACCCATGGTGGACGTGATGCTGGTGCTGTTGATCATTTTCATGGTGATCACGCCTATGCTCCAGAAAGGCCAATCGGTCGATTTGGCCAAGGCCAACAATCCCATGCCTCTGCCGGATGCGGACAAGGAAGATGCCGTGATCGTCGCAGTCATGCGTGACGGTCAGGTTTTTCTGGATACGCAAAAGGTTACTCCTGAAGAGTTGACGCTTAAAGTCAAGGACCGCGTATCAAGCCGCACGAACAAGCAGGTTTTTGTGAAGGCTGATGCGCGCGCCAAGTACAAGGGAGTGGTTGAGGTAGTGGACGATGTGCGCTCCGCAGGCGTTGACCAGGTTGGGCTGCTTACGGAACAGAAGCAGAACCCGAACAAACCACCGCAGTAAAACTGAACAAGGTAGACAGAAGAGGATAATTTTATGTCAATGACAACGGGCGGAGGAGGCGGGCAGACCTGCGATATGAATGTCACGCCGCTGATCGACGTATTGCTGGTGCTGCTGATCATTTTCATGGTCATCACGCCGCTCACGCCGAAAGGGCTTGAGGCCCTGGTTCCGCAGCCGCCGCCGCCAAACCAGAAAGAAACGCCAACGGACCGGACAGTGGTTGTACAGGTGCTGGACGATAACGGCAAGACGAAATTGAAGATCAATCAGGAAGACGTGAGCCTGGAAAACCTCCAGACACGCCTCACTGACATCTTCAAGACCCGCGCCGAACGCGTTATGTTCGTAAAGGGTGATCCGGACGTTGAATTTCAAAACGTGGCCCAGGTAATTGATATCGCACGGGGCACGAATGTGATCGATAGAATTGGTCTGATTACGGCCAAGATCGAAGCGGGACAGTAAAGCTTGAACTCCTCAGAAAAGGGGATGAGCGGGATGGCCGCTTGTCCTCTGCGTTTTGTCCTTCTCAGGACACAAAAATTTCTCCACTCCGGTAAGGAGCAGCAAAGATGAATAGGACCGCTCGACTTGTGATGGCGGTAGCCGTCGCAGCCGCGCTTCTAGGCACGGCCGGTTGCAACAAACTCAGAGCTCGTGACCAACTCAACAAAGGCGTGCAAGCTTTCAGGGGCGCCAACTACGAAGAAGCCATCGGACATTTCCAGAATGCCGTCAATCTGGATAGCGACCTCAAGGTTGCCAAAATGTATCTGGCCACTGCCTATGCGCAGCAGTACGTTCCGGGCGTGGAAACGCCGGAAAACCTTCGCAACGCACAACAGGCTATTGACCAATACAAACAGGTGCTGGAAAAAGACCCGAATAACGTTACCAGCCTCAAGGGCATAGCGTTCCTGTACATGCAGCAGAAAAAGTTTGACGATGCTCGCGAGTACTATAAAAAAGCCATTGAAGCCGATCCCAATGATCCTGAAACCTATTATTCAGTCGGCGTGATCGATTGGTCCGCCACCTACAAAGACGCGGCTGATATTAAGGGAAAAGAAGGGCTAAAGGTTGACGACGAGCTGAAGGGCAAGGGTAGCCAGAAGATTTGTGATGAGCTAAAGGCGAAGGATGGGGCTAACGTTGACGAAGGCATGAAAATGCTCCAGACGGCCATCGACAAGCGCCAGGATTATGACGATGCCATGGCCTATATGAACCTGCTCTATCGCCGCAAGGCCAATGACATGACTTGCGACGACGCACAGGCCCGGGCTGAAGACGTGAAGGTAGCCAACGAGTGGAGTGACAAAGCCATGGCGGCACGCAAGAAGAAAGCGGAAGAAGCGTCAAAGAAGACCAGCGGCGGGATCGTGCTGGATCAGCCAAAGTCAAAGTAACTACTTTTATTTTTTATAGACTGCCCCTCCCACGGGAGGGGTTTTTATTTAAGCACGAACCATCTGGCGACCGGGCGATAAGCCGTGGGCTTTTGTTGCTAGAATCAAAGATTCTTCTATGTTTAAGAAGGTACTCATTGCCAATCGCGGCGAAATTGCTGTTCGCGTCATTCGAGCGTGCCGCGAAATGGGGATTGCTTCGGTAGCCATCTTTTCTGATATTGACCGCGGCGCGCTTCATGTTACCCAGGCTGACGAGGCCTATCTGGTCGGGCCAGCCGCGGCCCGCGAATCCTATCTCAACATTGCCAAAATCCTTGAAGTTGCGCGGCGCTGCGGGGCTGAGGCCATCCATCCGGGATACGGTTTTCTATCGGAAAATGCAGCGTTTGCGCGTGCCTGCGCTGAAGCCGGAGTCAAGTTCATTGGCCCCCCGCCGTCTGCCATGGAATTGATGGGCTCCAAGACTCGTGCCCGCACGGCCATGCAGGCGGCGGGCGTTCCTATGGTTCCCGGTTCGGCCAAGGGGCTATCCCTGGCCGAGGCTGAAGAGATGGCGGTCAAGGTCGGCTTTCCTGTCATGATCAAGGCTGCGGCCGGCGGCGGCGGCAAAGGAATGCGTCTGGTAAAGACGCCTGCCGAGATGAAGTCGGGCTTTGAAACAGCGCAGAGCGAGGCGCTCCGCTCCTTCAATGATGGTGAGATTTACGTGGAGAAGTACATTGAGGACCCACGCCACATTGAAATCCAGGTTTTGGGCGATGAACACGGAAATGTGGTTTACCTGGGCGAACGCGAGTGCTCAGTGCAGCGCCGCCACCAGAAAGTAATTGAAGAGGCGCCCTCCCCGATTGTTGATGAAGACATGCGCCAGCGCATGGGAGCAGTCGCCGTGCAGGCCGCGAAATCAGCCGGCTACACCAATGCCGGCACCATAGAGTTTCTTGTTGATGCAAACCGCAATTTTTATTTTCTGGAGATGAACACGCGTTTGCAGGTCGAGCATCCGGTGACTGAGCTGGTCACAGGGCTTGATCTGGTGCATCTACAGATGCGAATTGCCTGTGGAGAGAAGCTGCCGTTTCGCCAGGAGGACGTTACCCTGCGCGGCCATGCGATTGAGTGCCGGATTTACGCTGAAGATCCGGATAACAATTTCTTTCCTTCTCCGGGAAAAATTACCAACCTGTTGCGGCCGTCAGGGCCGGGTGTGCGCGAAGATAGCGGAGTTTACCAGGGCTGGAAGGTGCCGCTTGACTATGATCCCATGCTGTCAAAGTTAATCGTCCATGCCGCCGATCGTCCATCAGCTATTGCCCGTATGCGGCGCGCTCTTGACGAATACTTTGTCGGTGGCATTAAGACCAATTTGTCTCTTTTCCGGCGCATTCTGGAGCATCCGGACTTCGTCGCCGGCCGCATTGATACCGGATTTCTTGACCGTCTGCTCACGGCCCAGGGCGCCGCACCAAACGCAGCCAACGGATTGGCTGAGATTGCCGCAGTTTGTGCGGCGCTGTTTGCCGCTACTTCGCAATCCACCAATGGCGTGAATGATGTTTCCAAAAGCGGCAGCGGCAGGAGTCCTGATGTGTCTGCCTGGAGACGCGTAGCCCGTACCGAGGGAGTCCGTGACGAATGATGTATGAAGTCACAATTGCAGAGAAGCTCTATCGTGTGGAATTAACGCGGACCGTGGAGCAGTGGAAATGCCTTTTGGACGGCCGCGAATTGCCGTTGGACGTGGTTTTCCTTCAGAATGGTGCGCTGTCTCTGCTGCTTGAGGGCAAGTCGTATGAGGCAAAGCAGGAAACTGTAGGAACAGAAACGAACGTTGTGATCGGCCATGAGCGTTTTAGCGCATCTGTGCGCGATCCACGATCTTTTCGTTCGCGCCGGAGAGCAGGCGCCAACGAGCAGGGCGTTAAAAAAGTTACCGCGCCCATGCCGGGCAAGGTGGTGCGAATTATTGCCAAAGTTGGAGATCAGGTAGAAGCCGGACAAAGTATGGTGGTGATTGAAGCCATGAAAATGCAGAATGAGTTGAAAGCGCCGAAGAATGGCGTGGTGAAAAAGATTAACGTGGCTGAAGGCGCCGCAGTAGAGGCAGGGCAGTCGCTGGCGGAAGTTGAATGATGTCTTATTTTGTTCCGGAATTTTTAAGTATCTGGTCCGCGTAGTAGTTATGGATTTCAGCATTGTCGTGCAGGACTTCGTCATACGCCGTTTTTAGTATCTGTTCGCGCTGGCTGCGCAGTTTATTGCGGATAAACTGTTGCACCTGGGGATCGTTGAAGTCGCGCTGTCCTGCGCCTTCTTTTGCGTTCAGGCGCACGATCTGATATCCGCTGGGCGTGTGGGTCCGATTATCCAGGGCGGGAAGAATTGGGGTCCATTGCCCGGCCTTAAGCTTTTGAATTGCATCACGGGTGACAGGATCAAGGTTCTTGATTTGCGTTTCAGGAACCGGGCCCACCACTCCCCCGGAGCGCGCGGTATCAGGATCTTCAGAATATTTCTGGGCTAGTTCAGTGAAATCTTCGCCGCTTTCCAGCCGGTTATAGATGATTTGGATTTTCTTTTTTGCCTGTGCATCCAACTGCGCTCTATCAACAGCAGTTCCTTGCTCGTTGGTAGGCTGGTTACTCACAAAAATAGTCGCCAGATTGTAGCGTGGCTCAATCAGGTTGAACTCGGCTTTATTTTGGTTGTAATAGTTCTGGATATCACTATCTGAAATTGTGACTTTGGAAGCTATTTCCTTGTTCAGAAGCTTGTCTACGGTCAGGTTGCGGCGTATTTCCAGCTTGTAATCTTCTTCTGAAAGTCCACGGTCCTTCAGCAGCTTCTGAAACTGCTCCTGCGTGTAGGGGGCTTTGGCCTGGCTGAATTTGCTTTCCACTTCATCTTCTGAGGCAACAATGCCCAGCTTTTCCGCCTTCTGCAATTGCAGTTGGTTATAGATGATCTGGCCAAGCACATTCAGGCGCAGCGCTTCTTCTTCAGTAGGGGTTGGCTTTTGCGGAGAACCGGCGACCTGTGTGTTATAGGTTTTGTCCACCTCGGAACGCAGGATCTTATAACCATTCACTTTCGCCATTACATCTTTATCGGAGCCGCGGCTGGTACAACCAGTAAGAGGCAGGGCCGCCATCGCAAGACTCAGGATGGATACTCTGGCCCAATATTTTCGCGCCTGGATCAAATAGTTGCCTCCCGTGCCCAGTTCAGATACCGTACGATACCCGAGTTTCACAAATTGTGCTTAGTTTTTTGCGTTCGCCGGAGCCTGTTGGGCGCTATCGGCTAAAGCCCGGTCCAGCACAGCGCGCAGCTCCTCTTCCGGCACCGCGCCGGTAAACCGCTCACCATTGATGAACAAGGTTGGGGTAGAGTCCACGCCCAGCTTATCTCCTTCGGCCATGGAGGCACGCACCGCACTATCGTCCTGCTTCTTTACACAAGCCTGCAATTTTTCCTGGTCAAGCTGGTGTTTCTGGCCCTGCTCTTTAGTGAAGTTATCAAGATTGGCAAAGGCTTCGTCAGGAGACTTTCCTGCCACTAATTTCTGATTGGCGTGGATATAATCCGCAAATTCCCAGTATGCAGGACCATTCTGGTCCGCCAGGCAATTGCCGTCGATGGCGGCATGCAATGCCCACGGGTGGATCTCAACAAGGGGATAGTCCTTATACACGATCTTCACTTTGTCGGCATAATCTTTGAAAACACTGGAAAAGAGCGTGGAATGCATGTGGGAGCAAAAGGGACACTGGAAATCGTCAAAGTTCACGATCGTGACTTTTGCATTCGGGTTGCCGCGTACTGCCCTGCCCTTCATATCAATTTTGGACATGAGGTCTTGCGAGACATCGAACGTTTCCAAATGCGCCAGGGTCTTGCGGTCCTTGGAAATCAGGAAGTCATGGCTTGACTGTTTGCTGCCCCCCAGCAAGGTGACGACGAGGTCGTCATATCCGGGGACTTTCCCTGGCTTGGGGTCCGAAATGGCAATTGTGATTTGCTGTGGCACGCTATAGTGCGTGCGAATCTCACTCTGGATCCGATGGGCTACCGTTGGATCCAAAGGCTCAAGCTTTTCAGCCGGCTTGTCCTTGCTTGCGGCGTTGGCCGCAGGAGTTCCGCTCTTTGCCGCCGCTTTTTCCTGCGGAGTGCCGTCTGCTGCCTGTGCTGGGCGAACAGGGCTGGTGAGTAAGAAAATTAATAGAACGCTAAAAAAAATACCACCTAATCTAGCCAAAATGAACCGCCTTATAGAAATCAACTGATTAAATTATCTCATACAGGGTATCTCCGGAACACTCAGGAGATCAGCTTAATCAGCGGCTGGGGCGGTATAGAGGCGTTCATTGAGCCAGAACGGAACCCTTCGGTATCAACAGCCACAAAAGTAAAGCCCAAGCCCTTGAAAATACGGGTAAACTCAGCAAACATCTCGGGAGTCAAGGCGCGGGCCAATTCGTCTTTCGCAATCTCAATTCGCGCAATCTCTCCGTGATGGCGCACGCGGCACTGGCGAAAACCAAGACTGTGAAGGGCTTCTTCACCCTGTTCAATGGCGGAAAGCGCCTGAAGTGTTACCGGTCGCCCATATTCGATACGCGAAGAAAGGCAGGCGGAAGCAGGCTTTTCCCAGACGCGCAGCCCCGCACTGCGGGCTAGTTCGCGGATTTCCGCCTTGGTCAATCCTGCCTCAAGGAGAGGGGCTGCCACCTGATGCTGGCGCGCGGCGGTCTGGCCCGGCCTGAAATCGCTCTGGTCATCAACATTCACGCCGTAGGCAATTGCCTGGAAACCGCGTTGCGCTGCGAACTCCTGCATTACCTGAAATAGTTCGTCCTTACAGTGAAAGCAGCGCTGCCGGTCATTGCGGACGTATTCAGGGCGCTCCATTTCCGCGGTCTGGATTACCTCTACGGCAATTCCATGCTCCCGTGCAAAGGCCAGCGCATCCTGTAAATGGGTGCGCGCCAGGCTGGGCGAATCGGCGATCACAGCCAGCATGTCCTGCCCCAGAACGCGATGAGCAATCCATGCCAGGTAAGCAGAATCAACCCCACCTGAGTAAGCCACAAGCATACGGCCCAGCCCTCTAAGAGCATCTTCCAGGCGTTGCTGCTTGAGGGACAAGGTCATACATAGATTTAACCACAAAGATGGCATGAATAAAGCGCAGGTTATCAGGCGGCATGCTCCCGGCAGGTAAATCTGGGAGGCAGAAAGCTCAGCCTCACCTTCTCAGCAGCGTCTCTTCAGGGTCCAGTACGATCTGCTTTGTATTAGCAGGCGCGGTCAGGGTGAATTCGGTTTTCGCGTCATCGGCAAAGACAAAGGTCAGGAAACGCGATTCTCCTGCTGCATCCACGGCATATAAAGGGATGGCGGTCACCATGTCTCTGGCGGCATGGTCTTCCAAAATAGTTCCAGTCACCCTGAGCTTGCCCGCGGAGGGCGTCATGTGCAGAGCGTCGAGCGAGAATTGCGGGATGGAGTTGCCGTTGACCCAGCTATCGAAGAACCAGTCGAGCGACTTTTTGCCTTCATAAGACAGAGAAGCGGGCATCACTTTCTCAAAAGCGCGCTGCAAATCAAGCGTTGAAATTTTGTGGTTGGGAGCGGCGGCCAGCAGGCCCTTAAGCGCTGAAAAGAAGACCGCGTCATTGTCGCCTCGGCTGGCTTCACGCAGCATGGTACACAGCATGTGGATGAGCCATGTGCCCCGGCCGTATAGCACAGGTTCATAAGCGTCAGGAAATTTCGAGGAAGTCAGGCGATGGCCCAGGGTAACGGGACCGGCATCGGCGACAATGCCGTTTTTGGTTTCGCGCAGCAGTTCACCGCGATAATAGCTCAGCGCCGTCTTCATGTCGCCGGGATGTTGTTTTTCCAGTATGACAAGCGCGTTGTAGTTCGCCAGGGCTTCAACGATCCATTCGTCACGGTAGCTGGCCCAGTCCACAGCGTCGCCCCACCACTGGTGCGCCGTTTCATGCGTAAGCATGAGCCGGCTCAGCAGGAGATCAAAATAGGGATCGCGGATGCCAACTGCGCGGCGCTCATCGGATGAGAGAAAAGCCGTGCTGGAAAGATAGATCAGTCCGGGCCATGACTGGCTTAATAAGCCGGGAAGCTGGGTGATTTCGAGGTTGGAGTATGGGAAGGGGGCAAGTTGGGTGGAGAGGAACTGTACGGCGCTGGCAGCCTGGTCGGCAATCTGCTGGGTCGCTCGCGCGGGATCAGGCGTTTTGCCGGCGCGGGCTTCGGCTCCAGCAAGGTACCGCTCAACATTGGGGGCGCCATAAGCATGGACATCCACCCCTCCAGCGGAGGATGTGGCGGCGACAAATTTTCCCAGGTTGAAGCCTGCGCGGCCAATGGGTTTTTCCGTGACAAAATGAGTGATCTGTTTGCCGCCCGCCACGGTGCTGGAAACTTTTTTCCCAGTGGCCACAACGGACCAGTCACTGGGGCACTCAAAGGTGAGATCAAAGTTGCTGAAAGTAGGGCCCACATTGGGATACCAGGTGCCGCGTGCTCCTACGTAAATCAGCTCTCCGCCCGCGTTGAACATTACCGGGCCGGCATATTTGAATGCCAGTTTTACAGGATGGTCTTTCTCCAGAGGCGTGGGAAACACAACGCCTATCAGGTCGTCTCCCCGGCGGGAAAGATCGCTGCCGCTGATAGCTTCATTCTGGATGAACTCTGCCGGCTCGCCATTCACGCGTACTTCCGTGAGCTTGAGGTAGCGCGATAAATCCAGAATCACAGTGCGCTGGCCGGAATGCTGCGGGATGAGGGTGAATTCGGCTTCTGCACTAAGCTCGGTAGGCGGCTGTACTTTTACCCGCAGGCGGTAGTCAGACATTTCAAAGCTGGCGCGCGTGGCCGGATCTTCCTCGCCGGCTGCCTCGCGAACGGAACGCATTGGGAAAGAAGTCCAGATGTCAAAGAACGCCTGATTATTGATTACGCTTGCCTGGGCCGCGCTGATCTGTTCGGAGGCATTCGTATCAAAGAAAATATCCACAATTCCGGAAGAGGTGCCTCCTATCCGGAGGTGTAAAAAGCGCGACGCGGCATCTTTGGCGCCGGTCATGGACTGGAGAATCGAAAGTGCGTCAGCGCGGGCCAGAAGCGATACCGGTTGTTGCCACTGGGCGATGAATTCCTTGGCATCGTCGGCGTGGCCGCGAAGTCCGGCGCGAAGTTCCTGGACCACAGAGCTGTCAGAGAAGCGGAAATAGGCCGATTGGAAACGCTGTTCCATTACGGGAGAACCGGTAAATAGCGCGAGTGATGTGCGCTCAGCACGGTTAGGGGGAACCAGAAGCACTTCACCGGCGCCTTCAAAGACAGCACCCGTAATGCGTCCGTTGACCTCGTGGATAAACGCTATCGTACCGTCACTAATGGAGATGTGTAGGTCCTCAACCATGATTGAAACTTCACGAATCTGGTAAACGTCTTTGGCGTCAAGAGAAGGATTGAGAAGATCACGGTAAAGCGCTACGGCGCTCGAAGCTGGCACTGGAGTCTGCCCCGAGGCATAAATGGCGCCAAGGACGGAGATCAGCAGTAGTACCTTCGTTACTCGCAGGATGAAGACACGCTTCATAGACATGCCATAATTGCTTAGACTTCTTACGCTTGAAATCGATTATTACATTTTGCGCCTTTACCGTGCTCTGCGCCACGGCCCACGCGGACACGATCGTGCTGAGGAACGGAGATCGCATCCAGGCCGATTCCGCTCAGGAACACAATGGACGTGTGGAATACACCGTCGGCGACAACACGCTAATTATTCCCAAGTCGATTGTCGTACGGATTGAGAAAGGCCCAGTGATTCCAGCAGCACCCACGCAGGCTGTATCCCCCGTGGAAGCGCCGCCAGCGCATGAGGAAATGGCAGGCTCGGGAGACCTGATATCCCGGGTGATTCGCAATGGGGCGGTGGATGCTGCCGCCATGAAGGCAATTGAAGGCGAAAACGATCCTGTGCGGTCGGCTTCCGCAAACTCCATTGCTGCCAATTTTGAGGAAAAGCGGCACAATTATTCCGCCGCGTCACGCTACCTGCAACAGGCGCTGCTCTTTCTGCCGGACCACGGCGTCCTGCTGGAGAATTATGGCGCCATATTATTGCAGTTAGGCCGGCCGGACGAAGCTCTGCTTCGCGCCCAGCAAGCCGTCCAGGCCAGCCCGCAATCGGCCGATGCATTCCTGCTTATGGGATATGCCTATTACAAGACCGACCACAATCGCGAAGCCATTGCCGCCCTGAAAAAATCATTGCAGCTTCGTCCGGAGGAAAGAACGCGGCAGTTGCTGGACAGGGTAGAGCGCGAATCAACGACGGAAGCCGATTTCCGGCAGCAGGAAAGCAGCCACTTCACATTGCGGTATGAAGGATCCCAAACCGAGGACTCGCTCCGCGCGCAACTGCTTGAGGTTCTGGAAGCCGATTATCACGACCTGAGCATTGATCTTGGCGCAACGCCCCGGAATATCTATGTCTCGCTTTATACGGACCAGGCATTCTTTGATGTAACTCATGCGGCGGCCTGGACGGCTGCACTGAACGACGGCAAGATTCGCATTCCTATTTCCGGCGCTAAAACTGTCACGCCGCAAATGGCCCACGTGCTGCGGCACGAGTTGACGCATTCATTCGTCGCACAGGTCACGCATAACCGCGCGCCAAGCTGGCTAAATGAAGGGACCGCCGAACTGGAAGAGGGCCTGACCACCGGGGCATTTGGGCCCCGGCTGGCAGCTTTGTACGCCTCAGGGCGGCAGGTCCCGCTCAGCCAATTGGAAGGGGAGTTTCAAGGCTATAATTCGGCCGAAGCCTCGGTGGCTTATGCGGAAAGCCTGGCAGCAGTGGAATACATCCGCTCCACCTATGGGTTTAGTGATGTTGCCCGGCTCATGCAAAGGCTGGGAGAAGGACAAAGCGTGGAATCGGCCTTGCGTAGCACCATCCATGCAGGTTATGCGGAACTGGAAGTGGAGATCACAAACTATCTCGCAAAGAATTACGGGCAGTGATCAGTAATCTTCTGCTCTTGTGGCTGCCACGGGCCAGAAATCACTCTGCCTTCTTTATTTCGGCAATTTCAATTTCACCATGGTTTGTACTTCAGCGGCGCTGCCGTTAATAAGGAAAGGTGCATATTTCCACTGTTTGACGGCATTTTGAGAGACAATGACCAGCATGGGGTGTCCGCTCACGCCACGAACGGATGCCACATTTCCCTTCTCGTCAATCACGACGTTCAATACCACCAGCCCTGCAATTTTCGCTATTCTCGCCTGTGGTGGATATTCAGGATCAACGCGGTAGATTAAGTTCTTTTCAGCAATTTCGGGGGCAATCAATGGCCGTGAGTTGGCTGTAGCAGATTGCTTTTTTGCATCATCCAACGCCGGGCTGAACGCGACTGTTACTATGGTTTCAACCATGGCTGGCTTGTCATTGATCAAGAATGGCTTGTATTTCCACTGCTCTACTGCCAATTGCGCCGGCGCGACGAACATCGGATGGCCGGCAACCACGCTGAGATCGGAAACATTTCCTTTCTCGTCGATGTGAATTTTGAGGATTACCTTACCTTCAGCGTGATTCGTCCGCGCTTCCTGTGGATATCGGGGCTCCACCTTATGTTCAAGGTGCTTCTCCGCGACATTGGGCGGAATTGATGGAATGGAACGAGCTGGCGCTTTTTCCTGGGCCAGAACGCTTCCCAGAAATAATGCCCATAAACCGAGCAGGGAGGTTGCGGTTTTCATTCTCCCTATGCTCAAGCAAACTCCCAGCCATGTCAACATCATCTTACTTAAGGGCTTCTGGTAGCATTCTTTCATGAAGAAATTGCTTGTTATCTCCGGAATCATCGTGTGCGTTATTTTGCTCATCGTGGTTCTCGTCCCCTTGTTTATCAACGTCGATAGTTTCCGTCCCGAGCTGGAAAAAAAGATTTCCGCGGCCCTCAACCGTTCCGTACACATTGGCAAGCTTGACGCGTCCATATTCAGTGGAGGCGCAACCGCCAGTGATATTTCCATTGCAGACGATCCTGCTTTCAACAGCGGCCCTTTCCTGAAAGCTTCTTCGGTAAAAGTTGGCGTGAAGCTGATGCCGCTGATTTTTTCCAAGCAGCTCAAAGTGACTTCGCTGACGGTGCAGAAGCCGGACATTACTCTTCTCCAGAACGCAGCGGGCAAGTGGAATTACTCTTCGCTTGGCGGTTCGGCGCAAAAGACAGCCCCGGAACCAACGGGCAAATCCACCCCGGATATCTCTGTGGACAAGTTTGAGATCGCTGATGGGACCGTTCGCGTAGGGCACACCAGTGGGCATTCTGCGGGCAAAGAAAGCGTTTACCAGAATGTGAATCTGGTGGCGCATAACATCTCCGCGCAGAGCGCGATGCCATTTACATTGTCAGCGACAATGCCGGGCGGTGGAAAGATGAATCTGGAAGGCCAGGCAGGGCCGCTCAATCCAGGTGATTCCGCTAAAAGCCCGCTTGACGCTAAACTCACGCTGAGCCACGTTGATCTGGCCGCCACGGGTTTTGTCGATCCGGCCTCTGGAATAGGCGGCACGCTGGATTTTGACGGCCAGGTAAAGTCAGACGGCCACCATCTTCACTCAGAAGGCAACGCCAAAGCCGCCAATTTGCGGGTAGTGAAAGGCGGCCAACCGGCAAAACAGCCTGTGAGCCTGGATTACAAATCGGACTACGCGCTGGATTCAGATACAGGCACTCTGAATGCGAACCTCCATACCGGCAACAGCTTGACCAATGCAAGCGGCACTCTCAGCGCGAAGGGTGAAGACACACTCGCCAACTTGAAGATACAAGGCAAGAACATGGCGGTGAATGATGTTGAGGGCTTGCTTCCTGCATTCGGAGTGATCATGCCTTCGGGGGCGTCGTTACAGGGCGGCAACATCAATATGGACTTTACAGCCGAAGGTCCTCTGGATCGCCTGGTGATTAATGGTCCGCTTAACATTACGGGCACACATCTTTCCGGATTCAACCTCGGTTCCAAGCTCGGTGCAATTGCGGCCTTTACCGGCAACAAGGGAAGCACGGACACGTTGATTCAGACGTTCAGTTCTGCCTTACGCGTTGCGCCTGAGGGAATTCGTGCAGATAACATCGTGCTTGACGTGCCTTCTCTGGGAACGCTCACAGGTAACGGCGTAATCACAGGCGATAACTCTCTCGATTTCAAAATGCTTCTTAAACTGTCCGGCAACGCCAGCAATGTACTTGGCAGCCTCACTGGACTGGCTGGCTCAGCGCAAAGCAAAGGGCTGCCCTTCCTGATTGAAGGAAAGACCTCAAATCCAGTCTTTCGTCCCGCATTAGGCAACGCGGTCACAGGCAATTTACAGGGCTCTCTGATGCAGGCGGTTGAGGGCAGCAAAGGGAACAAAGCTGGCGCCCAGCAAGGCCAGCCAAAGCAAGACTTGAAAGATGCTGTGGGCGGGCTGTTCAAGAAGAAAAAACCGCAACAATAGCGGCTGGCGAGCGTTCTATGGGGTAGATGCGTTGGTCTCTCCACTGATAAAATAATCTAAATAACCCCAGGTACATTGGTAGAAGGTCTTAGATATATGCCCAAAAAATTAGCGTTGCTTGCGTCCGCACTCGTGCTTGTGGCGGTGGCTCTCCATGCCGACAACATAGTGGACGAAATCATCGCCCGCGTTAACGATCAAATCATTACTCGCTCTGACATGGAAAAAGCCAAGCAAACCAATCTGGAGGAGCTGAAACAGCGGTTTCCTTCTGATTGGGAAGCGAAATGGACAAAAGCCCAGAAGGATATTCTGCGCGACCTGATCGATCAGCAGCTTCTGCTGGAACGCGGCAAAGACCTGGGCATAACCGGTGAAACAGAAGTGGTGAAGCGGCTTAACCAGTTACGGCAGCAGATGGGGCTGGCCAGCATCGATGATCTGGAAAAAGAAGCGCAGAAACAGGGCGTTTCTTATGAAGAATTCAAGGAGCAGATCCGCATCGGCGCGGTGACACAACAGGTGATAGGCCAGGAAGTCGGGTCCAAACTCCACATCAGCAATGAAGATATTCAAGATTGGTACAACAAGCATCAGAAAGAGCTTGAGGGCGTGGAAGAAGTGGGCCTGAGCGAGATCATGATCCCTACCCAGCCCGTGCCGGAAAATGTTGAGGGGAAAGACAAGCAGGATTCAACCGCGGACAAGCAGTTGCCGGAAGATCCCGCAAAAGTGGCTGAAGCCGAGGCCAAAGCAAACCAGATTCTGGAACAGCTGCATAAAGGCGCCAAATTTGAGGATCTGGCCAAAAAAGAATCGCAAGGCCCAACTGCGGCACAGGGCGGGACACTCGGGAGTTTCAAGCGTGGTGAACTGGCCAAGGACCTTGAAGAGAAAACGTTTTCTCTCAAGGCGGGCGAAACAACCGGCGTAATTCGCACCCGGCAGGGTTTCATCATTTTGCAGGTCACAGGCCATCGTCAGCCCGGTATACCACCGCTTAAGGACGTCTCTGATCGTATCCGCGAAGCTATTTACTCTGAACGTTTAGAGCCTGCGGCCCGGGCCTACCTGACTAAGCTGCGAGAAGAAGCCTATATCGACATCAAGACCGGCTTCGCCGATACAGGCGCCAGCCCCAATGAGGGCAATAAGCCCACCATGGTAGCGGCCGCGAATACTGATGGCAGCCGCCCCGGCAGGCCGGCCAAGAAAAAGAAAAAGTTCCTGGTATTTTAAGTGATTCCCAGTGTACTAAGGTGCGTTTAGCGTGGCGGATGTTTCAACCAGAGCTTCACAACCTCCCCATCTGTCATGGCGTCCAACTTAGAGTATGGACCTCAAATCCTGGATTGCTATTGTCGCGAATTTCATCGTCATTGCAGGGCTGATCCGTTATGGATTTAACCTGTTCGCCGACTATCACGCCACTGGACGCTGGGCCAAGAACATAACCGGGCTGCTGGCGGGGGTCGGCCTGCTGGCGCTTGCCGCATCTATGCTGCTTACTCCGCGAAATGCTCTGGTCATCCTGCAAGTGGCGCAAACAGGCGCGGCGCGGGTATTTTTAATTATCAGTAGTGTCTTGTTGATGGCGGCAATCGCCGCGTTCGGCATCATCAATTATTCCCGGCCACTGCGACTCTGGCATCAGCGGCGTATTGCCAGGGATTTGCGCCGTGGGCTTCCGCGCATTTCCTAACCCATCTGGCTTTTGTCGCCGGCTAATTGCCGTCTATTTCTATTTGCATTCCTGGTGGTCACGTCTAGAATGTCTCTCCTATGCGAAAACTTTCCATCGTGGCATCGTGTTTTATCCTTGCTCTGACTGTCTGGGCGCAACAGGCGCAAGCACCTGTGGAGATTACCTCCGAATCCAGCCATCATCTGGTTCTGGACAACCCATTCGTTCGCGTCTTCGCGGTTTCCGTCGATCCCGGCAAATCGACCTTGATGCACCGCCACGCTCATGACTATATCTCTATCGCAATAGGAGATTCCCAGATCACGAACACCAAAGAAGGCGCGCAACCTGTGCCGGTCTCATTTAAGGATGGCGATGTCAGGTTCAGCGCAGCTCCGCTAGTGCATGCCGTGGGCGACTCCGGCAGCACTCCGTTTCATAACCGGACCATCGAATTGATGAAGCCCACTACCAATGAGAAGGCTTGCACAGAGTCGTGTGAAGTCCCGATTCCTTGCGACGCGGCGGACAAAGTCGCATGCCCTTCCGCGGTTAAACTCTTTGGATCTGATGAATGGACTGCCCTAATGGTGACCCTGCCGCCAGGAGCAAAAATTCCGGAGCATACGCATAAAGGAAACGTTCTTAGCATTCCCCTTTCCGAGTCAGATCTGACCATGAAGGTCAAGGGAAAGCCTGAGAGTACAGCACATACAAAGATTGGCGCTGTCCGGTGGAATGATCCTGAGACCCACGCCGTCAGCAATACCGGAACGACTACCGCGAAAATATTTCTGTTGGAATTCGTTGGTCAACCTTAAGCGATTGAGTCAATCCTCTGTGCCCGCAAGTGCACTGGCCTTAGGTATATGTGGTTTCAGGCGTTTACCGGCTTGCGGGCGCTTCAGGTTATTCTTACAATCTTAACCATGAGAACGTCCCGTGTCGCGGGACTGGTGTTTCTGGCCACAGCCACTCTGGCGCAGCAACAGCAGCAGCCCGTTGAGATCACTTCTGAACCCAGCCATCATCTGGTTTTACAAAATGAATTTGTGCGCGTCTTCGATGTGACGGTTGCGCCCAAAGCAACGACGCTGGTGCACAAGCACAACCATGACTATCTTTTCGTAACTCTGGGTGATTCGGACGTGGTAAGTGAACGTCCCGGCGAGAAGCCGGTAGCGCTGCAGCTCAAGGATGGTGAAGTCCGCTACACTCCGGGCAACTTTGCCCACGCTGCGATCAACAAAAGTGATCGCCCCTTTCATAACATTACCATTGAGCTGCTCAAGCCATCGGATAAAGTTACAACCTGCTCTGATCTCTGCATTACGCTGCATTGCGGCAAAGAACAAAAGGGGAGCTGCCCCTCAGTGACTCATCGCATCACTGCCGATCAATGGACAGTTTCGCTGGTTAGGTTGCCGCCGAACGCAAAGTTGGACAGTCGGGCAGTCGGACCTACACTTCTGATCGCAGTATCTGACCTTAATCTGAGCAGAAAACCTTCTGACGACACATATCCATTCCACCGTTCATCAGGTGGACTGGATTGGATACCTGCAGGGTTGAAGGAAACAATGAGTAATGAGTCTTCAAAAACAGCCCAGTTCGTAACCCTGGAATTTAAGCCGGAAAAGCAGAATCAATGACTATTACCGAATCCCATCTGCAATCGGACACTCCAGAAGCGCGCGCCTACAATCGCACCCGGCGCTGGCTGGAAATTGGCGATCTGGCGATCAGTTTCGGTTTTCTCATAGCTCTTTTGGTCACCGGTTGGACCAAGACACTTAGCGGCCTGGCGACGCGACTGGGCGGCGATCATTATGCTTTGGACCTGTTTTTTTATGTGACATTCCTGAGCCTAATCAGCAAGGTGCTGGGGTTTGGGCTGGACTTTTATGGCTTTCGCCTTGAGCACCGCTTCAGCCTCTCCAATCAGCGCCTTCCTTCCTGGATCAAAGACGAGATCAAAGGCTGGGTGCTGGGTCTGGTGATGGCCACTCTTCTCGCGGAAATTGTGTATGCGCTCATCCGCATGTCGCCGCCATATTGGTGGATCATCGCATGGCTGATTTTTATGGGCCTGTTCATTTTTTTCGCGCAGGTCGCCCCCGTCGTCCTGTTCCCGCTTTTTTATAAGTTCGTGCCTTTGCAAAACGACGAACTCAAAGCCCGCTTAGTGCGGTTGGGTGAGCGCTCTGGCACGCGCGTGCGCGGCGTTTACGAGTGGAAGCTTTCAGAGAAGAGTAAAAAAGCCAATGCTGCTCTAACGGGGCTGGGAGGCACCCGGCGCATCATCCTGGCGGACACGCTCCTACAAAACTACAGCAATGATGAAATTGAAGCCGTGCTGGCCCATGAACTAGGTCACCACGTTCATGGTCACTTGGTAAAGATGATCGCCGTGCAGGCCGTGATTACCTTCCTGGGGTTCTGGGCCGCAAATGAAGTGCTGCACTACGCCATTGTCGAGCAGAAGATTTTCCTCAGCCTCTCCGACTTCGCCAACCTGCCGCTGCTTGCGCTAGTGGCCAGCGGACTCGGGTTGGTGCTGATGCCGGCGCTCAACGCCTATTCCCGCTTTACTGAACGTCAGGCAGATCTCTATTGCTGGAAGTGTGTTGCTGATGTCACTCCTTACATTACCGCCATGGAGAAACTGGCCCGCCAGAACCTGAGTGAAAGCCACCCTTCTCGGCTTGTGGAAGTGTTGTTCCATTCGCATCCGCCTATCTCCAAGCGAATTGCGGCTGCGGAAGCATGGGCCAAAAACCATCAGCCCGGCCTCGCCACATAATCTGTTTTGAAAATAAGCTTGTAAGTACGCGGAGAAGCGGAAAGCGCTACAGCTTCTCCGAACGCAGCATCTCTTCTACCTTGCGCAAATCTTCTTCCGTATCTACCTCGACTGAGCCGAACGGAGTCTCCTCAACGTAGATGTCGATGCCATTCTCCATCAACCGCAGTTGCTCCAACCGCTCAGCCGCTTCCAGATTGGCTTCAGGCAGATTACAGAATTGGTCAAGCGCGGAGCGCCGATACGCGTACAGCCCCAAATGCTTGAAGTAGTCGATCCTCCCAGTCTTGTCCCGATCATAGGGAATCTGGCAGCGCGAGAAATACAGGGCGCGGCCGTTCTTGTCCGTTACAACTTTGACCACGTTCGGGTTAACGGCTTCTTCGGCTTTGCACCGTGTTTTGACGGTTGAAACCATTACTTCTGGTCTGTTCATCGGGCGTAGCAGCGCTTCAATGTGTTCTGGCCTGATCAGCGGAAGGTCACCTTGAATGTTTATATAAACATCTGCCTGAACTCGTTGCGCTACTTCATAAATGCGGTCTGTGCCGCTGCGATGCTTGTCTGAAGTCATCTGCGCCTTCCACCCATGCGCCTGCGCCAAATGCATGACTTCCTCAGAGTCGGTAGCGATGATTACCTCACGCAGCAGCGAGCAGTTTTGCGCGGCTTCATATACTCGCGCGATCATCGGCTTGCCTGCGATGTCGCGCAATACCTTGCGGGTCAACCGCGTGGAACCCAGACGCGCGGGAATAATGGCAATGGCATCAAGCATTTTTGCCATGCTCAGACCACTACCGCTTCCTCAACTGCTGCAACTTCTGTGATTTTTCTTCCACGCTCTTAACCAGCTTGCCTTTCATTTCTTTCAGCTTGCCAGCCACTGTCGTGTTGCTCAATCCGATAATCTGGGCGGCCAGGATACCTGCATTGGTGGCGCCCGGTTTGCCGATGGCCGTTGTCGCTACTGGAATTCCGGCAGGCATCTGCACAATGGCCAGCAAAGAATCCAGTCCGTTCAAAGGTGTGGAGGGAATCGGCACGCCGATCACGGGTATCGTAGTCTCCGCGGCGATCACTCCCGCCAGGTGCGCAGCTCCGCCTGCTCCGGCGATGATGACCTTGATGCCGCGCCCGGCGGCGTTGCGGGCATATTCTGAAGTTCGCGCCGGCGAGCGATGTGCCGAGGTCACGTCAATCTCATAGGTAATGCCAAAATCATCCAGCGCTTTGGCCGCTTCATTCATAATCTCGAGGTCGGAATCCGACCCCATCACAATTGAAACAAGAGGATTCTCTGCCATGAAAGTCCTTTTTCTTTCTGAATTATTTTTGCGTTTTTAAAGCGCGTGCTCCAATATCTTTGCGGTAATACATGTCTTCAAAACTGATCAGGCGTACGGCTTCATACGCGCGATCAATTGCTTCTTGCAGTCGCGGCGCACGCGCGGTTACACCCAGCACGCGTCCCCCGCTGGTATAGAAAATGCCATCACGCTTGCTGGTGCCGGCGTGAAACACTTTTACATTCGCCATGCTGTCCGCGCGGTCCAGACCTGAAATCTGTTTACCGGTCAAAAAACTTCCCGGATAGCCGCCGGAAGCCACCACCACGCAGCACGAGGCCTCGCGTGACCACTTGAACTCGCCATCGCTTACCCGACCCTCGACTGCGGCTTCAATTGCATCCAGCAGGTCGCTATCCAGCCGCATCAGCACAGCCTGAGTTTCCGGGTCTCCGAAACGGGCATTAAACTCCAGCACCATAGGTCCGCGTGCGGTCATCATCAAGCCGCAATACAAAATGCCGCGGTATTCCGCGCCTTCTGACTTCATCCCTGCAATCACTGGCCGGGCTATATGGTTCACCAGCCATTCCGCCATGCCTTTCTCCAGCAGCGCATCGGTGGAGTAAGCGCCCATGCCTCCGGTGTTGGCGCCTTTATCGCCATCCCCGATACGTTTGTGGTCCTGGGCGGGTACCAGAGCGGCCACCCGTTCCCCATCGCTAAGCACCAGAAAAGAAATCTCTTCGCCCTCCAGGAATTCCTCCAGAACTACAGTGGCGACGGGAGTTCCCAGCAGCTTTCCATTGAGCATTTCCATGCCAGCGGTCGCGGCTTCTTCTTTTGTCGCGGCGATGACCACTCCTTTACCCGCCGCCAGACCATCGGCCTTCACGACCACCGGGGTTGAAAAGAGTCCCAGTGATTTGCGCAGCTCGTCTTCCGACGCGCAGACAGCATAGTGCGCCGTAGGAACTTTATGCCGCTGCATGAATTCTTTTGCGAAACTCTTGCTCGTTTCCAGTTGCGCGGCCCTCTGCGTGGGACCAAAAACTCTCAGGCCACGACGCGTGAACTCGTCCACCACGCCCACTGAAAGCGCCAGTTCCGGCCCCACCACCGTCAGATCCGGTTGGATCTGGTGTGCGGCCGCAAGCATGCTGGAAAGACTCTTAGGATCTCCGGGCAGGCAGGTGGCCTCAGCGCAAATGCCGCCATTCCCAGGAAGGCAATAGACCTGCGACACGCGGGGGGACTGGCGCAGCTTCCATACCAGCGCATGTTCCCTGCCTCCGCCGCCGATGACCAGTACCTTCATAAGTTAACTGTTATACCCGAAGATGCTCAGACCTGTGAGGATATAGCATTCAGCGCGTACCGTCTGCAAGCGTCCGCGTATTCGCGCTTCACCGATTTTCGAAGGGCTGCAAAGATTCTGCCGGTAGATCGGCAAGCGGCAAACTCCTACACCACCACCGCTTCCGGCTTTGGCTTGCTGGCCAGCAACTGCCGCAAGACGTATTGCAGGATGCCGCCATGCTCGTAATACAGGATTTCCTGCGGCGTATCTATCCTTACCAGTGCGCTGAATTCGCTCACGCTCCCATCAGCACAGATGGCCTTGACCTGGACTTGCCTTCCATTGGCGAATTTGCTGGCTAACAGCGCCGGCAAGCCGACGATTTCATAGACTTCATCCCCCTGCAACCCCAGGCTCTCCGCATTCTCTTCCGCCAGAAACTGGAGCGGAAGAATTCCCATTCCCACCAGATTGGAGCGATGGATGCGTTCATAGCTCTCAGCAATGACCGCGCGGATACCCAGCAGCAACGGCCCTTTTGCCGCCCAGTCGCGCGAAGAACCGGAGCCGTACTCTTTTCCTGCCAACACGATCAGAGGTATGCCATCGGCGATATATTTCACTGAAGCATCAAAGATCGACATGGTTTCACCATCAGGAAAATGCCTGGTGACGCCGCCTTCAGAACCCGGCGCAAGCTGGTTGCGCAGACGGACATTGGCAAAGGTGCCCCGCACCATCACTTCATGGTTCCCGCGGCGCGAACCGTAAGAATTGAAGTCCTCCGGTGCTACGCCATGTTCCTGAAGGTATTTTCCGGCGGGACTTTTGACTTTAATTGAGCCTGCAGGTGAAATGTGGTCTGTGGTTACGCTGTGGCCCAGTTTTGCCAGCACCCGCGCTCTCTTGATTTCGCTCACTGGCGCTGGACGGTTCGGCATATCGTCAAAATATGGGGCACGCTTGATATACGTGGAATCCTTGTCCCAAAGGTATGTCTCGCCCTCAGGTACCTTCAGCTTCTTCCACTCATCATCGCCTTCAAAAATGGTTGAATAGTTCTTGGTGAACATGCCGGAATTAATTGCGCGGTTCACGGAGTCCTGAACTTCCTGTTGCGTAGGCCAGATATCGCGCAGATAAACCGGCTTGCCATCTTTACCAGTCCCTAAAGGATCTTGCGTGATATCCAGGTCAATCCGTCCGGCCAGCGCATACGCCACCACGAGTGGCGGCGACATCAGGTAATTCGCGCGCACATCAGAGTTAATGCGGCCTTCAAAGTTGCGGTTCCCGGAAAGAACCGACACCGCAACCAGTTGCTTTTCCGCGATCGCGTAGGAAACTTCCTGCGGCAACGGTCCCGAGTTCCCAATGCACGTTGTGCAGCCGTAGCCGACTACTTGAAAGCCAAGCTGGTCCAGATAAGGAATGAGCCCGGCATTGCGATAATACTCAGTTACAACACGTGAACCCGGAGCAAGTGAAGTCTTTACCCATGGTTTGCGCTTCAGGCCCTTTTCTACTGCCTTTTTCGCGAGCAGTCCTGCAGCCATCATCACCGATGGATTTGAAGTATTGGTACAGCTGGTAATGGCCGCGATGACAACCGATCCGTCATGCAGCCGCTCGAATACATCTTCACCCAGGTCTTTTGTGCCCGCAGGCATAGTTGGATCTTCGGCAATCCCAATCGGCGTACCACCTTCACCTTCGAACCGTTCCACTTGTTGGGGCGCAACTTTTCTGGCAGGTTGCGTCGGACGCGGCCCAATCAATGTAGGCAGAGCCTGCTCAAAAGATTCCTTAGCTTTTGAAAGCGGTGCGCGGTCTTGCGGACGCCTTGGTCCGGCCACGCTGGGCTCAACCGTGCTTAGGTCAAGTTCCACAACCTGGGAATACTCAGCATCCTGGCTTTGCGCCGCATGGAACAAGCCCTGCTCCTTGCAATAAGCTTCCACCAGCGCAATCTGTTGAGGCTCGCGACCGGTGGTGCGCAGGTAGTTCAACGTGGTTTCGTCCACCGGGAAGATGCCGCAGGTGGCGCCATATTCCGGCGCCATATTGGCGATGGTAGCGCGGTCAGCCAGAGGCAGCGATGCAAGCCCGGAACCAAAAAATTCTACAAATTTACCGACAACTCCGGTCTTGCGCAGAATTTCTGTCACGGTGAGCACAAGGTCGGTTGCCGTTGAGCCCTCACGTAACTGTCCTGTGAGCCTGAATCCCACCACCTGCGGTAATAACATGGATACGGGCTGGCCCAGCATTGCGGCTTCAGCTTCAATGCCGCCCACACCCCAACCCAGTACGCCCAATCCATTGATCATCGTGGTGTGGGAGTCGGTGCCCACCAGCGTGTCAGGATATGCCACGCTCGCGCCATCCCGCTTTTCTGAAAAGACCACACGCGCCAGATATTCCAGATTTACCTGGTGAACGATTCCCATGTCCGGCGGCACTACCTTGAAATTTCTGAATGCTGACTGTCCCCAGCGCAGAAAAGCATATCGTTCCTGATTGCGCTGAAACTCAAGCTTTGCGTTCACGGCAAACGCGCCTATGCTTGCGAATTCGTCCACCTGTACGGAGTGATCAATTACCAACTCTGCCGGCTGCAGTGGATTGATGAGCTTCGGATCTCCGCCCATCTTCCTCATGGCATCCCGCATGGCGCCCAGGTCCACGATTGCCGGGACACCGGTAAAATCCTGCATCAGCACGCGCGCTGGTGTGAATGCAATTTCTTTTTCAGGCACGGCTTGCGGTTTCCATCCGGCGAGAAAGCGCACATCATCGGCAGTCACACTGCGGCCATTTTCGGTGCGAAGAAGGTTTTCCAGAAGGATCTTTAACGAGAAAGGAAGGCGATGCGGAGAGCAATCATGCTTTTCCAGCGCGTCCAGCCGGTAAATTTCGTATTCCTGATTGCCGGCACGCAACTTTGATCGGCTGCCAAAGCTATTCATGGATATTCACCTTCTTTATTTGATTCATCTGAGCCGCATGCCGTTCCATAAAGTCGTGCAGCGCCGCTCTAAAAGCTGCCGCCAAGCTGGTTGTAGACCAGCAGAAGATTTAAGCCAACAATGATCGTCGTGACCGCATATGCCATGTAGTTCGTGGAACGGCGATTCACCAGGTCAGACATCACGGCTTGTGAGCGCGTCAACAGGACCAGCGGAACCAGAGCAAATGGAATCGCAAAGCTCAGCACCACTTGTGATAGTAACAAAATTCTGAGGGGATCAAGTTTCAGCGAGATCACGACCAGGGCCGGAACAATGGTGATAAGCCGCCGCAGAAAGACGCTGAATTTAATATCCAAAAATCCTTCAATAATCACCTGGCCCGCCATGGTGCCCACCGTGGAAGATGACAGCCCGGAAAACAGCAGCGCCAGGGCAAATGCCGCGCCTGAAACGGCGGGCAAAAGCGGGGCCAACGTAAGATGGGCTTCATCAAAACTGAAGGGAACGCCGTGTTTGAAAAAGACAGCTGCCCCCATCACGATCATGGCCGAGTTAATAAGCCACGCGCCATTCATCGCGGCCAAAACGTCCCACAATTCGTAACGCAGATGCCGCATCGTCAGCACCCATTTTTCCGGATGGTCGCTCGCTGCATCTTCCTTTACCCGATGCTGCACCAGAGCTGAGTGCAGGTAAATCACGTGCGGCATTACCGTGGCCCCCAGCATACTCACGGCAACATAGATGCTGTCAGAATTGATCTTGGGAACCAGGACGCCTTTGGCCACCGCTCCCCAATCCGGGTGCACGATGAACATCTCAAACGCATAGCAGGCGGCAATGGCAAAGACGAATACCATGATGAGCTGTTCCAGCCGCCGGAACCCGTACAACTCAACCGCCAACATCATGAATACCACTGCTGCTGTGAGCAGGGCGGCAGGGAATAGAGGAATGCCGAGAAGCAGATAAAAGCCCAGCGCAGCTCCCAGAAATTCCGCCAGATCTGTGGCCAGAGCGGCCAGTTCCGCCGCCACCCACAAGCCAAAGTTAACTTTTGGAGAAAAATGCGCGCGGCAGTTTTGCGGCAGGGTTTTGCCAGTTGCAATCCCTAGTTTGGCGGAAAGATACTGGATCAGAATCGCCATGGCGTTCGACCACAGCAGCACCCACAATAATGTGTAGCCGAACCGGGCTCCGCCCTCAAAATTAGTGGCAAAGTTTCCCGGATCAATGTACGCAACACTGGCCACGAATGCCGGTCCAAAATACCGCCACATCTCTCCACGCTTTAGCGTGGGGAGCAGTTTGAACCGGAATTGTCTGGGCATTTCAGGAGCTGCGGGCGGCAACATAAAAGCACTCCAGTATAAGGGATGAGCGCCACATCCTGTCGCAAACGCCCAAAGCGCTGGGCCTGCCATACTCGCTTGCAAAAGTTTCAAAAATGCGCGGAACTTGTCCGTGCGGGCTGGTGTCTGTGAGCTATGTAGAAGTCTATCTATGATGTTCCCTGAAAGAGGAGGTTGTTGTGGCCATTCGATATGCCCTTGCCTTCGCAGCATTGCTGATTTTCACCTCGAATAATCTAACTGGTGTCTGGACTGGAGAAATGAAAGATGCCGAAGGCGGCATTGGCAGCGCTTTTCTGCAGCTCACGCAAGATGGCGGACGCATTACCGGCTCAACGGGCGCCAGCAAAGACCACGCATGGCCCATCAAGAATGCCATGTTTGCCGATGATCATTTGACCTTTCAGGTCACCTCCACCGACCCGGAGAGCAAGGAAAAATCCGAATGGACTTTCGACTTTAAAGTCGATGGAGACCACATGACAGGCACGGCTGAAGGACAACATGAAGGCCGTTCCTGGAAGGCCGATCTGCAGTTGACCCGGCAAAAGTAATTGTCCAGAACTCAGACTTCTGGCTGGGCTGGCGGTTCGGCTTTAGAGCGTGCCAAATCGTGGCGCCCTGAAAATTGCCCACGCGACCACGACATTTATAACTGCTGTAACCGAAGCCGCCAGCAATAGCCCTTTGGCGGCTTTGGCCTTTCCTCTTCGCCGCAGCAGCCGCCAGATTGGTATTACATAACCCACCTGCACCAAGCCAATTGCGCCGATTAGCACGTAATAGGCAGGAAGCATTCGCACGTCCGCCACCAGCAACAGCCAGCCAACGCCAAGTTGCGCCAAATTAAGCAGCCAGCAGATGGCCAGGCCGGCCACAATGCTTCCTTTGTCGCCATTCATAAACTTATTCAAACACAAAAAAGGCCCGCCATTTGCGGCAGGGCCTTCTATTGTTAGTTCCCGAAGCTGACAAGTCTCGCCTATTCAGTCAACTCCTGAGTCATTACCGCGCCTCCCATTGCAGGCAGCACCGAAGACTCTTTGACAGCTTTGCGTGAGTCTTTGGCGATCCACAGCGTCTCCTTCTCAGAGCCGCCATCGCTGGAAATGATCTCTACTTTGTAAGCATCGAACGTGCCGGCAGGCACGGTTACTTTTTCCACTCCCATGACCCTCAGTTGCTTTAATTTCTCTTTCTGCGCTTGCACATCAAAGTTCCGGTAGGTGGTGGTATAACCTTCAGCCAGTGGAAGACAAGACACTGACTGTTTTGCCCCTGCTGCTTCCGCGAATAACGGTCCACCCAGGTCAACCGACACTGGCTTGTCCTGTCCATTCATGTTCACATTGCCAGTGGCCTTATCATTGCCGAAATTGAGATCAATAGCAGACGGCCCCTGTTTCATACTGAGAGTCCGCGCTTTCAGGGTGCCTTTTTCAATGGTGGATTTGGTTGTGACAGGCCCGTTGGGTGTCTCAAAGACGTCTGTCGCGGTCCAGCCACCGCCTTCCTCAGCGATGGTACTTGAGATCGTCAGTGGAATCTGCTGCCCGCCAATCTCAATTGTCGCTTTGTACTTGTACGTTCCAGGCTGCAAATCAGTCGCCGTTTTAGGCAATCCAACTGCACCGGCATCCACTTTTTTTGCCAGAACAACGGTCTTTGGATCAACCGTTACCTCCTTCAGCCGCGCAACTACCGCTGGAGTTCCGCCTTCCTGGGCGCGTCCACCCAGGTATTTGGCAAAGAATTTTTCCGTCGCCATGGTTGCCGCCATGTTGTTTACCGGCCGCGCAAAACCGTGGCCTTCATCCGGAATCAGAAGGTATTCCACGGGGAAACCACGATCACGCAAAGCAACCACGATCTGTTCTGACTCAGCATGGTTCACGCGAGGGTCATTGGCACCCTGAGCAATCAGAAGCGGTGTCTTGATCTTGTCCGCGGAAGTCAATGGCGACCGTTCCTTCAACAGCGCCTTGCCTTCCGGCGTTGTCGGATCACCCATGCGCACGTGGAACATTTTGCGAATCGGCTCCCAGTATGGCGGAATTGAATCAAGCAGAGTAATCAGGTTGGAAGGGCCAAAGAGATCGACGGCGGCAGCATAAAGATCCGGTGTAAAAGCCACGCCAGCCAGAGTTGCGTATCCGCCATAAGATCCGCCAAAGATGCCGACACGCTTGGGATCGCTGATGCCCTTATCCACCAGATACTTCACGCCCCAGGTAATGTCATCCTGCATGGTTTTACCCCATTGCAGATTGCCGGCATTGAGAAACTTTTTGCCGTAACCGGTGGAACCCCGGAAATTCGGGCTCAGCACCACATAGCCGCGATTGGCGAAAAATTGCGCATAACCGTTGTAGCCCCAGAAGTCGCGGGCCCATGGACCGCCGTGCGGAAAGATAATTGTCGGCAGGTTCTTGGCGGGAATGCCCTTGGGCAGCGTCAGATATGCGGGAATTTCCATTCCGTCAGACGACTTATAACGGACAGGCTCCATCCCGGCCAGCGATTCACGCGGAAGTTTTTCCCGCACCGCAAACTGCTTGGCCAATTTGTGGGTCTTGCGATCAAAAATGTAGGTTATGCCTGGCTCAGTATCGCTGTAAGCCGTTACAACCCATGTCTGTTCATCGCGCGTGCGTGAACCCAGCGCCAGTTCCATGCCGGGCAGTTTGCTTTGCAGCCACTTGTAGTCACTCTCAAAGCCTTTGTCCTTGAAATAAACTCTTTGTTTGTCATCCAGATATGAGGTCATCACCAGTTCGTCGGTGACCTGCGAAAAGACTGCGCCGCCAAAGTCGACGCGCTTCATTGGATCGGATTCCACCATCTCCGTCTTGCCTGTTTCCGGATCAAACAGCGCCAGACCAGTCAGGTCCACATTGTCGCCCTTATTGGTCTCAATGTAAGTCCGTTTACCGTCTTTGGTGAACTCCAGCGGACCACAAGTTTCATCCACAGTACAGGAATAAACCTTAGTGAACTTGTCAGGATCAACCCGCAGAATTTCATTGTCGCCATTTTCCGCGCTGCGCGTGGCCAGCCGCAGATTTCCGCTCAGATCAAATTCCCAACCGGAAATTTTCTCAGTATTCTTCCGTACCAGGGTTTTCTCGCCCGTGGAGAGCTTCAGCTTGTAAAGATCATGCCATGCCTTGTCCCGGTCATTCAGTCCAATGTAGATCGTGTCGGGATCATTCTTGGGGATATCAATAATCTCCACTCGGACGCCCTTCAACCCGGTCAGATCGCGGGAGGCCGGGGCTTCTGCTCCGGGAGCTGCCTTGGCAGTAGGATCTACGGCGTAAATATTGAAGTTTTCATCGCCGTCATTGTCTTTTACGTAAAGAATATATTTGCTGTCCCGGCTCCAGAAAGAGCCGGCCACGGGCCGCTTGGCTTCCGTCGTCATTAACCGGGCGGCGCTGAATGGCTCGTCCACGCCCTTGACGTAAACGTTGCGCGTGTCCTTCCAGGGCTTCAGGAATGAGAGATATTTGCCGTTGGGCGAAATCTGCGCCCCAGCAATTTCCGGGTTGCCGAAGATGACTTCGCGATCGATAATCGGCGGCAGCCCGCTTGCAGCGGGCGCTTTCTTATCTTTGTCTTGCGCGAACAGCGTGGCGCCCAGGAAAACCAGGCATATCGTGCTCTTGAACAACTTATTCATCTTCATCGGAAGAAACTCCTTTTTCCCGAACCCTTTACATTAAGTCAATCGAAGCTGTACTGGAAATTGTCAACGGGAACCAGCATTGCTGTCCAGTAATAACGAGCCTTACTCACAAGGGTCAGACTGGCAAACCCCGCAGACTTCAGCATTTGCAAACCGCATCCAGGCACCTTGATTATCTTGTCGTAAAATTCCGCGATTCCGGGCCACGGCAGTGGTCTGTGCAATTCCACAGCCCCTTCCCAAAACCCCTGCTCAGCAGGATAATATCTGTTTAACTGGTACTTATTTTGTCCCGCTGGAGCCCCGGACCCTCTTGACCAACAGCTAGCAGTCCAAGTAGAACTTTCCGATTCGCCTGCTAATCTGGCCGGGCCCCGCTTGTTGAAGGAGGCACTTTGAAGGTTTACGAAGGCAAAGACATCCGCAATCTGGTCGTCATTGGCCACTCTCATTCCGGCAAGACCTCCCTGGTTTCCGCCATGCTGTACACGGGCGGAGCCACACCCAAGCTGGGCCGCGTGGATGACGGCTCCACGGTCACAGACCATGACGAAGAAGAGATCTCCCGCCAAATGACGATCTCAACCGCCATTGCTTCCGTTGAATGGCATGGCACTAAAATCAACCTGTTCGATTCTCCGGGATTCACAATGTTCGCCCATGAAGCCAGAGTAGCAATGTCGGCGGCCGAAGCCGCTCTGGTTGTGGTGGATGGCGTTTCCGGGGTGGAAGTGGTTACGGAAAAGGTCTGGCAATATGCAGAAGAAATCAACCTGCCGCGCGTGATCTGCGTAAGCCGCATGGACCGTGAGCGCGCCAATTGGGAAACCGCTCTGGAGAGCCTGATCAGCGCCTTTGGACGGCTGGTGGTTCCTGTGCAGATTCCCATCGGCAGTGAAAAAAGCTTGAAAGGCGTGATCGACCTGGTAACGATGAAGGCTTACACCTATGACATGGGTGGCAACGGTAAAGGTAAAGAAGGCCCGATTCCCACCGAACTTGAGACCGCTGCCAAAGAAGCGCATGAAAGGCTGGTAGAAATCGTTGCTGAAGGCAAAGACGAATTGATGGAGGAATTTTTTGATAAAGGAACAATCTCTGAAGAGCATCTGATTCCTGCTCTGCATGAGGCCATCAAGGAAGACAGGATTTTCCCTGTGCTCTTTGCCTCCGGCCTGGGCAATATTGGAACAGACCATCTGATGGACTTTGTGGTGGATTATTTCCCTACAGCGGCAGAGCACGCCGCTGTTCATGCCGAACCGGCCAGTTCCGGCAATGGCCACGCAACCGACCTCGCTGTGAGCGACGCTGCGCCGACATCCGTCTATGTCTTCAAAACGGCCAATGATCCCTTTGCTGGACGCATTACTTTTTTTAAGGTGTTTTCCGGCGTGGTAAAGAATGACGCGACTCTCCAGAATTTCACCCGCAACACATCAGAAAAGCTCGCCCATCTCTCGGTTCCACAAGGCAAGAACCTTGTGCCGGTGCCGGAATTGCATGCCGGGGATATCGGCGCAGTGGCCAAGCTGCGCGACACTCTTACCGGCGATACGCTGGGTGACAAGGCCAATCCCATCCGCTTTGCCGGAGTCACCTTGCCAGAACCTGCCATCACATTTGCCATTGAGCCCAAGTCGCGCAATGACGAAGACAAACTCTCCAACGGCTTGCATAAGCTGATGGAGGAAGATCCCATGGTGCGCTTCTTCCGTGATGAGCAGACCAAGGAGTTCCTTATCGCTGGAACTGGCCAGCAGCATATTGAGGTCATGGTATCGAAGCTTAAGCGGCGCTACCACACTGAAGTCGTGCTGAAGGCGCCCAAGGTGCCCTATCGCGAGACCATTCGCGGCAAGGCTGACGTGCAGGGACGCCATAAAAAGCAGAGCGGCGGGCACGGCCAATATGGCGATTGCAAGATCAAGATGGAACCACTGGAGCGCGGCAAAATCTTTGAGTTTGTGAATGATATTTTCGGGGGCGCAATTCCCAGGAACTACATTCCAGCAGTGGAAAAAGGCATTGTGGAAGCTGCTGCGCGCGGCTATCTGGCCGGCTTTCCCGTGGTTGATTTCCGGGTGATTCTCTATGACGGCAGCTACCACGATGTTGATTCAAACGAGCTTTCGTTCAAGACCGCTGGCCGGATCGCCTTCAAAAAAGCCATGGAGCAGGCCAAGCCCACGCTGCTGGAACCAATTATGAAAGTTGAAATCACCATTCCTGACGAATTCGCAGGCAGCATCATGGGAGACCTCAACTCACGCCGCGGGCGGATTCAGGGCATGGACAATAAGGCCGGTAAAACGGTCGTGAAAGCTGAGTGTCCGATGGCGGAAATGCTGACCTATGGTGCTGACCTCACGTCCATGACGCAGGGACGCGGCAGCTTCAACATGGAGATGTCGCACTATGACTTTGTGCCGGCAGCTCTGCAGGAAAAGATTGTTGCCCATGCCAAGGCCGAGCGCGGAGAACTGGTGGAAGTAGAGGAGTAGGGTTCAGCCCACGAATGGAAGGAAAGCAATCATGCTACTTTGCTTTGCCGATACCATTCGTGTCCTCATCGTCGGTTTCAAGCACCAATTCAAAACGTACTTTTCCGCCGCACTTCTTGCACGACGGAAATTTCTCCTGCGCCTTCAGGCTTGCCCTGTGAGGCTGACGGTGTCCTGCGTGCAAGACCTTATAGATCCCTGCCTTGGGAATCGTCTGGCCCGGTTTGTAAAGTGTCTTGCTGGAATCGGAAGCCATGCGCTCGAGTGAGTTGCATGGGGAACGTAGGAGTTGGAACCTGCATCCTGTGTGAGGGGTTGTCTGGCGCCAGAATGTCTTCCTGAAAATCCGGGTCCTCTGAAATATGCGGCACCAGTTCCAGTATTTTGTAGCGTACCAGCTCTCCGCATCGCCGGCAAAAAGGAAAAATGGTGTAGCGCATCAGGAGCACGGTAGCGCGCGGCTCATCGTGATGGCAAATTTCATAAATTCCAGAAAATTCAACCATCTCTCCCGGTTCCCGCGTGCAATCGGTCTGGTCAAAATACGTTGCAGTTGTGATGTCATTCAGTTCCATGTGTTCCTTGTTACATGCCTTCTCGTTTTAAGCTGTGCATTGCGCAGCTCTGGTGCTATTGCTGAGGAGCACTCCTCTGTCGAAATTGGGATGCGTGCAGGGCTGTTCCAAGTTGGTGGCAAACTGCATACTGCATTGGAGAATAGAATTTGCTGCTCAGGCAACCCAGAACGTCTGGTAATCGAGAGGGCTGTCCCAATTCAAATGTCGCGGCTCATAAACCGTTACCACGAATGTCCAATTTCAATTTTTGTATTTACAATCATCCGTCATGTCACTCACTAATCATCAGTTTCGACTTGCAGCAAGACCAGTAGGGCTCCCCAAACGCGGCGATTGGGATTACACAGAGGAGCCGGTACAGGATCCCGGCCCCGGCCAGATTCTGGTCAAGGTCCTTTACGTTTCGCTCGATCCGGCGATGCGTGGCTGGATGAATGAAGGCAAATCGTATATCCCTCCGGTAAATATTGGCGAGGTAATGCGCGCCGGCGCTGTAGGCCGCGTGGTTGCATCGCAAAATCCCGGCTTCGCTGAAGGCGACCATGTGGTGGGAATGTTTGGCGTGCAGGAATATGCGCTATCAGATGGAAAGGGCATCAGCAAAGTCGATCCCCGTCTGGCCCCACTGCCCGTATTTTTGGGTACGCTCGGCATGCCTGGCTTGACGGCATATTTCGGGTTGCTGGAAGTTGGCGCTCTCAAAGCGGGTGACACCGTTGTGATATCCGGAGCAGCCGGCGCGGTCGGCATGCCCGCTGGACAGATTGCCAAAATCAAAGGCGCAAGAGCGGTAGGCATTGCCGGCGGCCCGGAGAAATGCAGCTATGTAATAAACGAATTGGGCTTTGACGCCTGCATCGATTACAAAAAAGAAGACGTGAAGGCCGCCCTTCGCCAGCACTGCCCGAACGGAATCAATGTATATTTTGACAATGTCGGTGGCGCCATTCTGGACGCGGCCCTTGCCAACCTGGCGCGCGGAGCGCGCGTGGTAATTAGCGGCGCAATTTCGCAGTACAACTCCACCAGCGGCGTTAAGGGGCCGGAAAACTACATGTCCCTGCTGGTAAACAGCGCACGCATGGAAGGGTTTGTGGTTTTTAATTATGCCGCACGATATGCGGAGGCGCTGCGTGAAATGGCGGGCTGGCGCGCTGCCGGAAAACTCAAATCGCGTGAAGACGTTGTAGCCGGCCTGCAAACTTTTCCGGAAACGCTGCTCAAGCTCTTCAGTGGAGAGAATTTTGGCAAACTGGTACTGAAAGTGGCGGACTCTTAGGCTTTGCCGCCATCCAGCACCGCGCGAATAAGCTTTGCATATTCGGCGCTCTCCCGATCGTCAGTAACAAGTTCGATCTGTTTCGGACTGCTTACGCCGATCTTCAACTGTACGGCGCGCGCAATCTGTTCCTGCTCAAAGATCGCTCCCTGGCTCACTTCCGGCGTGGTGCCAAAATGGCGGAGCAATGCCACGCCAACTGCGTCAATCGCCACGCGGTCTGTTCCGGCAAGAATCACGTTGGATTGCACCATCTTTCCCTGGTCCGGCCCGCCGTTGGTGAATGCCTGTACGCCATCCAGCAGGATCAGGTCAGGCTTATATGCAGTGTTGATTTCAGCAATCATGTCCCGCTGGTGCGGAGAGGAGTGCAGCTCTCGCATGAAATTGTAAGAATTTCCGGGCACATACTTTGCCGCTAATCCAACTGAGTTCTTAAGCGACAGCGTGAAATGGCCGCCATAGCGATGCGTCTTAAGGCAGCAGGTTTGCACAATGCCTCCCGCCTTACGGACCGCTCGGGGTAGGGCAAACCCTTGTTCCCAGTGGCTCTCCTGCGGCTTGAGCAACTCCCAGTCCTCAGAGCCGAGTTCATCAAAGACCACAACCTTGGCATCCAGTTCCTTGCCTATCTGGAATGCATCTTTCTTGCTCATGACCTCGCGCGTGTTGCCCATGCCGCTGCGGTCCCCGACAGTAAGCGGTCCAGCTCCCATGCCTTTGAGCTGTCGCATCAGGGCGGTCAACGTGTCTTGATGGGTAGAGCCAGGAGTTGGATCAGAGCTGTTGAAGTTCGGTTTGATAAACAAGTCTCTGCCGCGAAACTTCTCCATGCCGAGCAGATTGATGGCACGTTTGACGCCGGAAGCGCGGTCCGTGGTCTTGACGAACGCTACATGCGCCATGGAAGGTGCGGTATCAAAAACAATCGCATTGATCCATGTTGGTGCGACCAGCGCCGCTCCTAAGGTAGTGGAAGCATCTTTGAGGAATTGCCTGCGGTTCATGGTCTCCCCCTCGCTCAGGTCTTAACTTATTGGACACCCATGGTGGCCCGCAAAGCAAGGGACGTAATGAATTTACCAAGTGAGATTCACCAGTCAACGACACCACCCTGACGACCTATCGCGAATTCGAGAAATTACCGCGCAGCCGTTGAGAAGTGTTGCTTCAGGCTTTCAATCAGCCCGGGAAGCTGGCGGTCCCACTGGTTCCAGTCATGTCCGCCCGGGATGGTATGGAATTCATACTGGAAATGCCGCTTCTGTAATAATGCGGCAAATTTGCGGTTTACCGGCAGCAGGCCCTCCTGCGCCCCGCAGGTGAGAAAGATATAAGGAATGCGGAGTGGATCAGCCGAGCCGGCCAACATGAAGGGATCGTTATCTCTGCGGCTCTGGCTTCCCGATGGGCCAAAAATCGAGCGGTAATGCTGCCATTGGCCAATCCTCTTAATGGAAAAGGGACGAGTGGGCACGTCAAGAGCGGAACTCAGTCCACCGGAGAAAATGAAAAGATCAGGATGCTTAAGTGCGAGAACCACTGCGCCAAATCCTCCCATCGAGAGACCTGCTATTGCTCGGTCGCCGCGATCACTCAAAGCAGGAAACCGGTGCTCTACGTCGGCGATCAGGTCATGAACAATGTAGTCTTCGTAGCGATCTTGCGGGTGCTCAGCCGAGTTTGTGTAATATGAATCGTCCGCTTCCGGCATAATCAGAATCATGCCTTGCTCAGCATAACGGGCAACATCCGAAAAATTAGACCAGTCACGGAACCCGCCTCCGCCGCCATGCAGCAGATATAGTACCGGGAATTTCTGGTTTGGGGTGGCGCTGGCTGGAAGGATCGCGCGGTAGCTCATGTCGCGGCTGAGGGCCACAGAATAAAACGTGACATCGACCATTCTTACACCCGGTGTGAGCCGTGGATAGTTTGGAACCGGCCCATCTTCGGTCTTGCGGCATGAAATTGCGCTCAAGACAGCGAGGAATACGAGCGTTTTGTATGCGCGATGCTGCTTGAGATGCACTTATCCTGCCTGAAGTTATTCAAATCCAAAACTGGAGCAGCATCTGCGAAAATCTGTCGTACCAACGTAATCCAGTGCTTTTATTAAATTATGCTAATCTCAGTCATTGAATATTTTTATGCTCTAGAATCCCTCTAACTACTTAGTTCTTTTCTTTAGTATAGTCAGGCAAACTCGGAATCTTATCCTAAGAGCTGTTATGACGGCTAACACTGAGAGAGGTAGATCGCGGTGTCCATACTCCTTGCCGATGATGATCTTCAATTGGCGACATTTTTATCCAAGTCACTGGAATCGGAAGGTTATTCTGTTCATACCGCTCTTAATGAAGATAGCGTTCTGTCTGAACTGCAACGGCAAAACTATAAACTGATCATCCTGGACTTGAACTTTGGCCAGACCGATGGATTGAAGCTGCTGGAAAGGCTGCGGTCAGAAGGGCTGGAAACGCCTGTGATGGTACTGAGCGCGCGCAACCGCGTTTCTGACCGTATTCAGTCTCTCAATCTGGGCGCCGACGATTACATTACAAAGCCTTTTTCCTTCCAGGAACTGGCGGCCAGAGCCAATGCCTTGCTGCGGCGCAAAGCTGATCCTCAACTTAGCATCCTCCGGGTGGAAAACCTTGAGCTGGACCCATCTTCACGCAAAGCCCGCCGGGGCAAACGCGAAATTAAGCTCAGTCCCAAAGAGTTTGATCTGCTATTTTTGCTGATGCGCAATGCAGGCGGGACGGTCGACCGTCAGGACCTCCTGCGGGAATGCTGGGGTTTGCAACCAGAAACGGACAGCAACCTGGTTGATGTATATGTGAACTATCTGCGAAAAAAAATAGACTTCTCCGATGAAGCTAAGTTGATTCATACGGTGCGCGGGGCTGGATATAGGATTGGCCGGCCAGCTCCATTCCAATCGGGCTCCGATGCAGCCGGGGCGAAGCAGCCTGAATTCAATTCCATCTATCAGGCAAGCACGACCAGCAGTTTCAGGGATACAGCTACCGGGCAGCAAATTCCATTAAAGGCACTGATTCATTCTTTAGCGCACGATCTAGCGCAGCCACTGACCAGTGTGCGCTGCTTCCTGGAAGTGCTCGGCATGCAGAGTGGGAATGCCCCACTCGAACCGGCAGATATCAAGAGCATTGAGCAACAGGCAGACCGCGCCATTTCTCTTACCAAGGGCATCTCGGCGCTGGTTCGGGACGTTCCTGTCCCCGCAACACCCTGGACTTCACTGGATGCATTGCTCAATGACGTTTTCAATGATTTCATCATCCTGTTGCACTCAGGGCTGCTGACGCTGGATCGCCAATGGGATGTTTCCATTCAGGTACCCAGCAGTCCAGTGCTTCGCCAGCTTCTGGTAATTTTTCTGAGCAAGCTGATCGGCAGAAATACGCGGCCGCTTATTCTGACTGTTTCGGCAGAGGTCAAGGAGGGCCGTTGCCTATTGGAATTTAAGTGGAAGGCGAATGATGGTTCTCCGTCTCCCGCCAAGGATGCGAAAACCATCCTGGCTAAAGAAATCGTATACATACAGGAACTCGTGCTTTCAGTTGGCGGCGAACTTTCAATCCAGGAAGGGATATCAGAAATACTTTTGAAGCTGCCGGCCGCGCCGCAAACAGCCAGACAAGACAGCGTGCACTAAATTCAGCCAGCACCTGCCGCACAACTGGCGATGCAACGATTAGCTATTCTCCCATAATGGCCACAACCACCCTCTTTGATCGTTGGCCGTCAAACTCGGCATAGAAAACGCGCTGCCATGTTCCCAGCAATAATTTTCCATTCGTTACCGGCACAATGACCTGATGATGTACCAGCAGAGCTTTCAAATGCGAATCGCCATTGTCCTCGCCCGTCTGGTGATGCAGGTACGCTTCGTTGAATGGCGCGAGATGTTCCAGCCATTTGTCGATATCCTGAATCAGCCCGCGTTCGTCGTCATTCACATAAACGCCGGCGGTAATATGCATGGCCGAAACCAATGCCATGCCATTACTAACGCCGCTCGCCTGCACTATTTTCTCTACCTGCGGCGTAATGTGGATATATTCGCGATGTTTTTTAGTGTTGAAGGTCAGATATTCAGTATGAAATTTCATTCGTGTTAGCTCCTGGGTGTTGATCAGCGGCCTAAGCAGCAGCCTATATGAGTAGCCAAGGGCGCCCTCAAAGGCGTCCGCTTTTCTTAAACTCTGCATCAAAATCATAATGGCTAAACGGACACAGCAGACCGCTGCCGTATATATTCCTCCAAAGCCAACACTACCCACTCTTCGCGAAGCTGCTGCCGCATGCAAGGCATGCGATCTATGGAAGCTGGGCACGCAGACCGTATTTGGCGAAGGCCGTCAGACAGCACGCGTGATGATGGTGGGCGAACAGCCGGGCGACAAAGAAGACCTTCAGGGACGACCGTTTGTGGGACCGGCAGGGGCCGTCCTTGATAAAGCCCTGCTCGCCGCCGGAATTGATCGTAACGATGTTTACGTAACCAACATCGTCAAGCATTTCAAGTGGGAACCACGGGGGAAACGCCGCTTGCACAAGAAGCCCAATATTATTGAGATCAGCGCGTGCCGTCCCTGGCTGGAAGCAGAGATCAACGTTGTGAAACCTCAGGTTGTCGTATTGTTGGGAGCCACTGCGGCGCAAGGAATTCTGGGCCGGCAGTTTCGCGTGACGCAGCACCGGGGTGAGTGGCTCTCATCCAGTATTGCTGCGAATGTTCTTGCCACAGTTCATCCCTCCTCTATTTTGCGCGCGCAAGATGACGAATCTCGTCATGAGCAGATGCGTGAGTTCATCACCGATCTAAAGAAAGTGGCTGCGCAACTCCATCGATCTCAGGCCGCCTAAATCCGTGCAAGCAGTTACCTAATGGTTTCAGCAGCCTATCGACGAACAGCGGAAATCCTTATTGATGTAGAGAGTTTCTGAATGTGCCCCTTTTTCGGCGCATCAGCAGCTCCGGAATCCAGTTCTGGTGGGCCAACTCCCCCTATGGAGTGGCATCTAATCTTTCTGTAACGCATCAACCGGCCCCGATTACGCGAGCTTCGTCGCTCAACCTTGGTATACGCGTATCTGTAGCCGAGGGGCCCGAATCTCAAAACGGAAAACGGAGGACTAGAAGTGAGAAATTTCAATAAGCTTGCATTACTGGTGGTTTTGGGTAGCGGTTTTGCAGTGGCGCAAAGCACGCCGCAGTCAACTACACCGAGTTCGCCGAGCACGTCACCAAGCTCGTCACAATCACAGCCGGCCACACCGGACCAGCAGCCTTCAACCACGGCTCCTGATCAGAGCAAGAGCCCGGACACTCTGCCTAACACAGACCAGAAAAAGAGCGATACACAGACTTCTGACCAGAACAAGATGCCACAGAGCGATGCTGCTCCCAGCGCCGCCGCGAATGGCGATGTACAGGGCAACATTCAATCGGCAATTCAGAAGGATCCAAGCTTGGCTACTGCCGGCGTAAACGTTAATGTTACCGGAAAGACCGTGGAATTGACCGGAACGGTCCCGAATAAAGATGCGAAAGACTCTGCTGAGCGCATTGCGAAAGAAAATGCAGGCAGTCTGAAAGTGAAGAACCACCTGAAAATCGCCAGCAATTCGGACAAGTCGAAACCAGACACCATGAGCAATCCTAAACTCTAACTGTTAGATCTCCAGGGGTGTTACCACACCTAGAGCGAAGCGAAGGGCGGCCTACGAAGGCTGCCCTCTTTTTATTTGTTTTCATTACTTGGGAGAAAAAGCTACATGCACTCACTACAGCCTGACTGGCCGCAACATCAAAGACTCCTTTGAATTATGATTCATTTTGATGCCGGAATTACCTGAAGTTGAAACTATCGCCAATGGGCTCAACAAGCGTGTGGCTGGAGATCGCATTGAGTCGGTTTGGTTAGGCAACAAGCCTGAGCCGCTCAAGTCCTCTGCGGCAGAAATTTCAAGCACATTAGAAGGCGCGGAGGTGAAGCGGGTACGCCGCGTGGGCAAGCACATTGTTTTTGATCTTGGATCACCTAAAGCGCCGCTAGATCGGCAATGGATCGTCCACCTGGGCATGACGGGCAAAATGTTGGTTGCTGCTCCTGAAATAGAGATTGCCAAACATACCCATTTGATCGCCAAACTGGATTCTGGCCGCGAGCTGCGTTTTGTTGATCCCAGGCGTTTTGGTCGGCTGGAAGTGCGGAACAGCGGTTTCAACGGACCTGGCTCTGAGCCGCTGAATATTGGGCTGGAACAGTTTGCGCAGCTCTTTCATCGCAGCAAGGCCCCCATTAAAGCAGCGTTACTCAATCAAAGGCTGCTGCATGGAGTTGGGAATATCTATGCAGACGAAGCTTTATTCCGGGCCCACATCCGTCCGCGCCGCCGCGCCAGTACCTTAACTCAGGCTGAATTGCGCAAACTACATGCTGCGCTGCAAAAGGTCTTGCAGGCCGCTATTGCCGCGGGCGGCTCTTCCATTTCTGATTATGTGGACGTTGATGGTGAAGCCGGATTCTTCCAAATCCAGCATCGCGCGTATGGCCGTGAAGGCAAACCGTGCCTTACCTGTAAGACCCCGATCAAAAAGATTGTGGTTGGCGGCCGCGGAACGCACTATTGTCCGAAGTGCCAGAAGTAGTTTTCCTAAAACAATGGCAGCGATATCACAGGAGTAATTCAACAACTGCTAAGCCTTCGGTTTGTTCGTGCAAACCTTCCCTCCTCCGATTTCCGGCACTGCCTTGCACGCATCCAGCAAAACGATCGGGTTCTAATATTCAGATTTCTGCGAAGAAATAGACTGTTGACTGCTCAGTCATTTTTTTATACTATCAAGTCACAAATGCCTGAGCTGGCACAACAAATCAAGACAAAGAAGCAGGTCGTCTCTGAATTCCGGCAGTCGGAAATTATTTCGGCGGCAAGAAAAGTGTTCGCCGAAAAAGGCTATATGGCCGCAACAGTGGATGAAATTGCCGCCGAGGCCGCCCTGGCCAAAGGCACTATTTATGTCTACTTCGAGTCAAAAGAACAGATTTACAACGCTGTCCTGGAGAATGACCTGGATGCATTACGGGCTCGGACACTGGAGCAGATCGCTGCTGCCGGCACAGCACGGGAGAAGATATCCGCGTACGTGAATGCCCGGTTTAAATATTGCGAAGAGCGCCGCGATTTTTTCCGAATCATGTACATAGAACCATCCAGCTCCCCGGTGTTGAGCAAGGCCAAAGCTCGGGAGTGGTTGCGTGAGCCTGTACACCAGCTTGCAGTTGCAATTGAGAGCGCAATTGCCAAAAAGCTGATATCCCCCTGGCCGCCAGAGCTTCTGGCATGGACCGTGGCAGATTTAACCACCGGGGCGTTGCAGCGCAGGCTCGCTGGAACCCCCACTACCACAGCCAGGGAAGATGCTGATTTTCTGATCGAGTTTATCAATGCAGCGTTACGTCCAGCGCAAGTTGAAAACTGAAGAGAGGACTTTGGAGATGCAACCGCCTTTTTCTAAAATCACGGCCCAACTTGCGAATAGGAACTTTAAAAGCGCGCGGGTCGGTTTGAGCATGTTTCTTATGCTGCTAAGTCTGGCACTTGCAGGTTGTGCAGGCGCTAAAGCCTCCGGGCCGCCTCCCAAACCTCCTGAGGTTGATGTAATGGAGGTGGTACAGAAGGATGTTCCAATTCAGAGCGAATGGACCGCCACTCTGGATGGTTTTGTGAACGCGCAGATTCAGCCCCGGGTCTCTGGTTATCTTACAAAGCAGAATTATAAGGAAGGGTCCTTCGTCCACAAGGGGCAGGTGCTTTTTGAAATTGATGAGCGCCCCTTCGTGGCTGCCCTGAATGAAGCAAAAGGGCAACTCGCGCAGGCACAGGCCGCCATGGGGAAGGCCCAGCAAGATGTAAAGCGCGATAAGCCGCTGGCGGAGGCCCGGGCAATTGCCCAGAGCCAGTTTGACAATGACGTCCAAGCGGAGCTGGGAGCCAACGCAGCAGTGGAAATCGCCAAAGCGGCAGTCGAGCAGGCTGAACTCAACGTTGGATTTACCAAAGTCACTTCATTGATTGACGGGATTGCCGGCATCGCTCAGACACAGATAGGCAATCTGGTAAGCCCAACCACGGTGCTGACCTCAATTTCGCAGGTAAATCCAATCAAGGCCTATTTTTCCATCAGTGAGCAGCAATACATGATGACGCAAAGCGTGGGCAAAAATGGCGCTGAAAAAGATGCATGGAAGGGCGTCCGGCTGAAGCTGGTCCTTTCGGATGGCTCAACATTTCCGCATGAAGGCTCTTTCCTGCTTGCAGACCGGCAGGTGGATGCCAATACCGGGACAATCCGCGTGGTCGGCTCTTTTCCCAATCCCAATAATCTTCTTCGTCCAGGCCAATTTGGGCGTGTGCTGGCGGAAATGGGAACACAAAAATCAGCGTTGCTGGTTCCGCAGCGGGCCGTTACCGAGTTGCAAGGCAGCTATCAACTGGCGGTAGTGGGACCCGATAACAAGGTGAATATCCGTCCGGTGAAGGTAGGACCGAATATCGGCAAGATGCTGATCATCCAGGATGGTCTTAAGCCGCAGGAACGGGTCATTGTAGAGGGCCTGCAAAAGGTAAAAGACGGGACCCTGGTAACACCGAAAGCAGTGAACCTGTAGAAGGGCAGGCAGCCAATGGCCAAATTTTTTGTCAATCGACCGATCGTGGCAATGGTGATTTCCATTGTTACGGTCCTGGCCGGATTGGTTTCGATGGGCAAGCTGCCTCTGGCGCAGTTCCCGCAGATTGTTCCTCCGCAGATCATTGTTAATACAACGTTCACGGGAGGTGATGCCACCACAATCGAGCAGTCTGTGGCTACCCCGCTGGAGCAGCAGTTGAATGGCGTGGACAACATGCTTTACATGCAGTCCACAAACGCCAACGACGGCACTCTGCAGGAGACAGTCACGTTCGATGTCGGCAGTGACCCAAATACGGATCAGGTAAACGTGCAGAATCGTCTGGCCCAGGCGCAGCCCAATCTTCCGCCCGACGTAAATCAGTTCGGAGTCACGATGCGCAAGTCCACCGGCTTCCCCATGATGCTGGTGGCCCTGTATTCACCCAAGGGCACGTACGACTCATTATTCCTGGCCAATTACGCAAACATCAACATTAATGACGCGTTGTACCGCATTCCGGGAGTAGGCGAGGTCAGGGTATTCGGAGCCGGCGATTACGCTATGCGCATCTGGATCAAGCCAGACGTGCTGGCAAAACTCGGGCTGACTGTTCCGGACATCACGCGCGCGGTGCAGCAGCAGAACAACGTGAATCCCGCCGGCCAAGTGGGAGCAGAGCCGGCACCGCCCGGAAATGAAATGACCTACACTGTGCGGGCGCAGGGCAGATTGATTACCGCAGACCAGTTTGGACAGATCGTGGTGCGGTCGAACCCGGATGGCTCTCTGGTGCGGTTGAAAGATGTCGCCAGAATAGAGCTGGGCGCGCTCAACTATCAGCAGGTAGCGCGCATGAACGGCAAGCCCACCTGCATCATCGTCGTATTTCAGGCTCCCGGATCAAACGCAATTGCGGTTGCCGACGGCGTCGAAAAGATTATGCAGGGGATGAAGCAGCGCTTCCCCACTGACCTGGAGTATGTCACCTCGCTTGACACCACTCGGCCGGTAAGAGAAGGCATCAAGGAAATCGTCATCACCCTCTCTGAGGCCATGGTGCTGGTGATCTTTGTGGTTTACATCTTTCTCCAGAACTGGAGAGCGACGTTAATTCCGATGATCGCCGTTCCAGTCTCACTCATCGGTACTTTTGCATTCTTTCCATTTCTCTCGTTTTCCATCAATACCTTGTCTCTGTTCGGATTGGTGCTGGCCATAGGACTGGTGGTGGACGACGCCATTGTGGTGGTGGAGGCCGTGGAGCACCACATAGAAGAAGGAATGCCGCCCAAAGAAGCGACACTTCAGGCAATGAAAGAAGTGTCCGGCCCGGTGATTGGCATTGCTCTCATTTTGTCATCGGTGTTTGTGCCGATTGCTTTCATGAGCGGCATTCAGGGACAGTTGAACCGGCAATTTGCAGTCACGATTGCTATCTCGGTACTGATTTCGGCGTTTAACGCGTTGACGCTTTCCCCAGCACTTTCCGCCATGCTGCTGCGGCCCAGAAAGAAATCGAATGGGCCGCTGGCCCGCTTCTTCGCCCTTTTTAACCGCTGGTTTGAAAAAGCCACCCATGGTTATGGCAGCGTGAGCCACGGTTTGATTCGCAAGGTGGCGGTTGGCGTATTGATATTGGTTGGATTTGTTCTGGTTGACGGCGCTGTGGGCCGTAAACTGCCAACCAGTTTTCTTCCCGAAGAAGATTATGGATACTTCCTGCTGAATGCCCAGCTTCCTCCAGCAGCGTCACTGGCTCGTACTGACCAGGTTTGCCAGAAGATTGAAAAGATTCTGGCCAAGACGGACGGCATACAGTATGTGAGCCGCGTGGCTGGCTTCAGCCTTCTCACGCGTGTGTCTTCTTCTTACAATGGCTTCTTTTTTGTCGCGCTCAAACCGTGGGATGACCGGCGCGGAAAAGGCATGGAAGCGAAGCAGATTCTGGATAGACTCAACAAGCAGCTTGCCTCCGAAATTCCTGAAGCAAATGCCTTCGGCTTTATGCCACCGGCAATTCCTGGGCTTGGCAGCGCCGGCGGATTTTCTTTCTGGCTGCAGGACCGCAGCGGCGGATCAGTGGATTATCTTGACCAGAACCTGAAAAAGTTTCTGGCGGCAGCGCGCAAGCGTCCGGAACTTAGCGGCGTGAATGCTTCCTTTGCAACGAATATTCCGCAGATCTATGCGGATGTGGACCGCGATAAGGTGCTGAAGCAAAGTGTCGCCGTGGGCGACGTTTATCAGACGCTGCAAGCATTTCTTGGCGGCCTGTTTGTAAATCAATTCAACCGGTTTGGCCGGCAATGGAAAGTTTTTGTCGAAGCCGAAGGAGCAGAGCGGGCCCACCCTGAAGACATAGGCCAATATTATGTGCACAGCAGCAAAGGCGGTATGGTCCCCCTTTCCGCTGTGGTAACAACCAAGCCAACCACCGGTCCCGAATATACGAACCGCTTCAATCTGTATCGTGCTGCGCAGGTGCTTGGCACCGCTGCTCCCGGGTATAGCTCCGGACAGGCCATGGATGCGCTGGAGCAGGTGGCGAAAGAAACGCTCCCGGCTGACATGGGTTATGACTGGGCCGATCTTTCTTATCAGGAAAGAAAGGCTTCAGGAGCAGCCGGCGGCATCTTTGCCTTGTCCTTGCTGCTGGTTTTTCTGATTCTCGCGGCATTATATGAAAGCTGGGCGCTGCCGTTCTCTGTTCTGCTCTCCGTGCCGGTCGCTGTGTTCGGAGCATTTCTTGGATTGCAGCTTCGCCATTTTGATCTTGATGTTTATGCGCAAATTGGATTGATCATGTTGATTGGTCTTTCCGCCAAGAACGCTATTCTGATCGTCGAGTTCGCCAAGATGGAGCATGAAAAAGGCAGAGACCTGGTAGAGGCCGCGATTGCAGGCGCAAAGCTCCGCCTCCGGCCCATCCTGATGACCTCATTCGCTTTCATTCTGGGCTGCGTCCCGCTGTGGATCGCATCCGGTTCGGGCGCTGCCGGAAGGCGCATTCTGGGGACCGTGGTGATTACCGGAATGCTGGCTGCGACGTGTATTGCGGTCTTTATTATTCCCATGCTCTTTGTGGTGGTTGAGAAGATAGCGGCACGGTTGCGCCGCACTTCACCTCGCCATGCAATCGCCACGCCTCATCCATCGCCAACCGGGGGCGACGATTAAAATCGAAATGAAAAAATTTGTTGTCATCGCTTTACTATCTTTCTTATTTACCGGATGCACGGTTGGGCCGCGCTACAAGCGGCCTGCTGTGGATGTTCCTGTGGCTCATCGAGGCGCAGAGCAGGCAAATGCTGGAAAGCCGGATACGGCATCTCTCGCCGACCAGAAATGGTGGGAGCTATTTCAGGACCAGCAGCTTCAGCAACTGATACATACGGCTCTCGAGCAGAATTACGATGTGCGCATAGCCGCGGCGCGTATTCTTGAAGCCCAGGCGCAATTGGGGATCACCCGCTCTAACGGATTGCCGCAGGTCAGTGCCGGCGCGGCAGCAACTACCCAGCGCACACCCGCAGGAGCGATTTTGCCGGTTGCCAGCAATGGCAGCGCCACTCAATTGAGTCTCTCGGCAGCGTGGGACCTTGATTTCTGGGGCAGATTCCGCCGGGCCACGGAAGCCGCGCGGGCCAATCTTCTTGCCAGTGAGTGGGCAAAGCAGCAGGTAATCAGCACGCTTGTAAGCAATGTCGCGACGGCTTATTTTCAGTTGCGGGAGCTTGATCTTGAGCTTGAAATTTCACAGCAAACACTGGCTTCACGGCGCGATTCCCTGAAGCTGACTCAGTTGCTGGCCGACCACGGAGCGACCTCATTGCTGGATGTAAGGCAGGCTGAACAACTTGTTTACACCGCCGCCGAACAAGTGCCTGATCTTGAACGTCGCATTCGACAGCAGGAAGACCTGATCAGCACATTGATGGGAAAAAATCCGGGAGCTGTACAACGGGGACTCAAACTGACGGAGCAGCCGCACATGCCTCAGGTCCCAGCCGGTTTGCCTTCATCACTTCTGGAGCGGCGGCCCGATATACGGCAGGCCGAGGAACAGCTTGTGGCTTTCAATGCGCAAGTCGGCGTTGCCAAAGCAGCCTATTTCCCGCAAATTTCCTTGACCGGAGATGCCGGTTACCAGAGCCTGGCCCTTACCAGGCTATTTGACAGTCCTGCAGGATTTTTCAGCCTGGGCGGCTCATTGGCACAACCACTTTTTGCCGGCGGACGCATTCGTTCAGGAGTGAAGCTCGCTGAAGCACAAAAAGAAGAAGCAGTGCTGACCTACAAAAAAACGATTGAGCAGGCATTTCAAGACGTTGCAGACTCACTCATCGCTTACCAGAAAGATCAGGAATTCCGGCAACAGCAACAACTATTAACCACTGCCGCGGAAGATGCGGCGCATTTGTCAGATGTCCGTTATAAAGGCGGCGCTACCAGCTATCTGGAAGTGCTGACTAACCAAACGAATTACTTTTCGGCCCAGCTCAATCTTGCGCAGGCGCAATTAAATGAGTTGAATGCGTTGGTCCAGCTCTATCGATCGCTCGGCGGCGGCTGGCAACAGTAAAAATTTACGATCCGCCGCTTTCGGGCATCAAAGAAATTGCTCAATATATCAGGTCAGGCTGCCAGAGATTCTCTCCCATTTTCAGATAAGACCTTGGAGCGTTTGGCAAACCCGAGGGCGCTCCCAATGGCCAGTAATCCCGCTGCAATAGCCAGCCATTTGGCATGTGTTTCACCCCAAAGTTCAAGACTGTGCGAATGTGCGCGATTATCAAAAGCACCGTGGGCACCGTGATCTCCGGGTACCGGTTGCCATAGATTGTTGGGCCGGTTGGGATCCTCTGGACCATCGTGTTGTTGTGCGTCGTAACCTTTCCGTGCCAGATACCAATCCGCGAATGAAGGCGCCAGCTTATTGCCAACAATCGCCTTTACAGTTGACCATCCGGCATAATATTCGCGCCGCCCGGGATGATGCGCAGCATAGTAAATTGCGCGGGCCGCTACTTCCGGCTGAAAGATTGGTGGCACCGGTTGCGCTTTGTGGGGCAGCCTGCTCTTGACCCAGCCGAACTGGGGGGTATTCAGGGCCGGCATCTGCACCATAACAGTTTGAACTTGGCTCTTGTCATGCAGCAGTTCAGTGCGTAAGGAAGCGAAAAAGCCGAGCACCGCATGTTTGGCTGCGCAGTAAGCAGCTTGCAACGGAATACTACGATAAGCCAGCGCCGAGCCGACATGAACAATGGTGCCGTGATCGCGCGGCAGCATGCGTTTCAAAACAGCCAAGGTACCATACACATAGCCCAGATAAGTGACTTCCGTGACGCGCTTAAATTCCTCAGGCATCATCTCCCTGATGGGTGAAAATACTGATGCCATCGCATTGTTGACCCAGATGTCGATGGGCCCAAGCTGCTCCTCTACCTGCTGCACGGCGGCTTCTATCTGCGCTGGATCAGCTACGTCAACGGGAAGCACCAAAGCCTTTCCGCCATGAGCTTCCACCTCGCGCCGCGCCCCTTCCAACCCGTCGATTCCTCTTGCAATAAGCCCGATCCAAGCGCCGCGCTTTGCAAATTCGCGGACCGCAGCCCGCCCCACCCCTGCAGACGCGCCCGTAATGACCACCACCTCGTGCTTAGCCACAGTTGTCCTCCATTTTTCTCGTTATGAAGAGTTGGATGCACAGCCCGCCCGCGCGTTTTCTCTGGTGTGCATCGTGAAACGATATAAATTTATTTCGAGCGATCTCCTGTTGGGCAGCATACATCAAATGTAACTATTGGCAGCTTTGGCTTCAGCGCGCTTTCAAGCTGGCAATAAAATTCCATGCCGAACCCAGATGACAAAATTTCCATTGAGAGGCTGCGTGTTTCCACCTACACAGTGCCCACTGATTATCCCGAATCGGATGGCACTTTCGAGTGGGACCGAACCACACTGGTATTGGTGCAAGCCGATGGTGGTGGAAAACAAGGTCTGGGATACACCTACGCTGATAAAGCCACCGCGGTCCTGATTCGGGACGAGCTTGCCAAGGCCGTGACAAAAGGTGATGCCATGTCTCCGGCGGCAGCTTACAACTCCATGTGGCGTCGCATTCGGAACCTCGGCTGTCCTGGAATTTGTTCCATGGCAATTTCAGCGGTGGATTGCGCTCTGTGGGACCTGAAAGCGCGCCTGCTCAACTTGCCGCTCGTCAGCTTGCTGGGCCAGGTGCGGGAAGCAGCCCCAATTTACGGTAGTGGCGGCTTCACCTCCTATTCTGACCGGCAGCTCGCGGACCAACTCTCCGGCTGGGCCAAACAAGGAATCACGCAAGTGAAGATGAAAATTGGCCGGGACGCAAAGAGAGATGTTGAGCGAGTGCGGATTGCCCGTGAGGCCATCGGTCAGGAAACGGAGTTGTACGTGGACGCGAATGGCGCTTACAACCGCAAGCAGGCGCTTGCACAGGCCGAAACTTTTGCCGGGTTTGGTGTGCGTTGGTTTGAAGAGCCAGTCTCTTCGGACGACCTCCATGGCCTTCGCCTGCTGCGGGACCGTGCTCCCTCACTGATGGAGATCGCCGCCGGAGAGTACGGCTATGATCTTTTTTATTTTCAAAGAATGCTGGCGGCCGGAGCCGTAGACGTGCAACAAGCCGACATCACCCGATGTGGTGGTGTCACCGGCTTTCTTCAGGTCGCCTCGCTTTGCCAGGCCTATAACATCCCTCTTTCTGCGCACACCGCTCCGGCGCTGCACACGCACGTGACCTGCGCGGTGACACCATTCAAAAACCTCGAGTATTTTCACGACCACGTGCGGATTGAAAGCATGCTGTTTGATGGATTGCCACAACTTGTAAACGGAGAACTTCGTCCAGATTTGTCCCGCCCGGGTCTTGGGCTTGAGCTGAAACGGGCCGAAGCAGAAAAGCTTGCCGCCTGAAGGAGAGCAGATGTCAGCCAGCAAAGTGCCGCTTGTTACTATTGACGACCTCAGAAAATCCATCGAAACGCGCCCTTTTGACTGGCGCTCTCCACAAATCGATGTTGCAGGCCTGGAGCATGATCTTCGCCAGAATATCGAAGGCGAAGTACGCTTTGACGCCGGCTCTAAGGCCATGTACGCGGTGGACGCAGGGAACTACCGCCAGGTGCCGATCGGAGTTGTGGTTCCGCGCTCAAAAGAAGATGTGATTCAGGTGGTAAAAGCCTGCCACAAGTTTGGCGCGCCGCTGCTGTCACGCGGAGGCGGCACCAGTATCCCTGGCCAGACGTGCAATACCGCCATCGTAATGGACTGGTCAAAGTACATGCATGGAGTTCTGGAGATAAATACGCAGGAGCGCTGGGCACGGGTACTCCCGGGAACGGTTTGCGATGAACTGCGCGACCAGGCCATGCAAGTAAGCGGCAATCTCCTGGTCTGGGGACCAGACCCGGCCACGCATACTCACTGCTGCTTCGGCGGCATGATCGGCAATAATTCCTGCGGCGCACACGCGCAAATGTCAGGCCGGAGTGACCAGAACGTGGAAGCGCTCGAGGTACTGCTATATGACGGCACCCGAATGAATGTGGGATGGATGGATGACGCGGAGTTGGATCGCCGTATCACGCAGGGCGGCCGCATTGGCGACATCTTTCGATACCTTAAATCCTTGCGCTTGCATTATGGGAAGCTGGTCCGCGAAAAATATCCACAGATTCCGCGACGCATTTCCGGCTACAACCTCAATCAACTTCTGCCCGGCAAAGATGGCCGTTTTAACATCGCGCGTTCTCTGGTGGGCAGTGAAGGCACGCTGGTCACGATTCTGGAAGCTAAAGTTCGGCTGATTGATGCCAAAGCCGAACGCGTCATCGTGATGCTGGGCTATCCCGATGTTTACGAAGCCGCAGATCACGTGATGGAGATTGATCCGTTTCAGCCTACCGCGCTCGAGGGAATCGACCATTGGCTCTACCAGAACATTCAGAAAAAGGGCGGCCCAAATTCCCGCTACCTGAAAATGCTGCCCGAAGGCAAAGGCTGGCTAATGGCGGAGTTTGGAGCGGAGAAACGCCAGGACGCTATCGATCTGGCAAAGCATGTCATGGAGGTTCTGAAAAAGAAGCCAGGTGCTCCATCGATGAAATTGTTCACAGATCCGGACGACATGGAGCATATCTGGAAGGTGCGCGAATCCGGGCTGGGATCAACGGCCTTTGTTCCGGGGGAGCCTGACACATGGGAAGGCTGGGAAGATTCTGCTGTTGCTCCCGAGAAGCTGGGTGGCTATCTACGTGACCTGCGCGCCCTGTACAACAAATACGAATACAATTCCGCTCTTTATGGCCACTTTGGCCAGGGCTGTGTCCATTGCCGCGTTAGTTTCGATCTGATGAGCGCGCCGGGAATTAAAAAGTGGCGTTCCTTCATGGATGAAGCCACCGATCTTTGCGTCAGTTACGGAGGCAGCCTTAGCGGAGAACACGGTGATGGGCAGGCCCGCGCCGAGTTCCTGAATAAAATGTTCGGGAATGAACTGATTGAAGCATTCCGTGAGTTCAAGTCAATATGGGACCCGGACTGGAAGATGAATCCGGGAAAAATTGTCGATCCTTATCGCATTGATGAAAACCTGCGGCTCGGCGCTGACTATAAGCCCTGGGAACCAGAAACACATTTCAAGTATCCGGACGATAAAGGCCGTTTCGCGCACGCTGCTCTGCGCTGCGTCGGCGTGGGTAAATGCCGGCGAAAAGACGCAGGCAAAGCGGACGATGACACCATGTGTCCCAGCTTCATGGTCACACATGAAGAGCGGCACACAACGCGCGGCCGGGCGCATCATTTCTGGGAGATGCTGAACGGCCACGTCATTGCTGACGGATGGCGCGATGAGAGCGTCAAAGAATCGTTGGACCTGTGTCTCGCCTGCAAAGGCTGCAAAGGCGATTGTCCGGTAAACGTGGATATCGCCACGTACAAAGCCGAGTTCCTCTCGCACTACTGGCAAGGTCGATTGCGTCCGCGTCAAGCCTATGCATTCGGCTTGATCGATCAGTGGGCGCGAGCAGCCTCGCTATGGCCGGGGATGGTTAATCTGATTACCCAGACACCCGGATTAAGTCATCTCGCCAAGGCCGCTGCGGGAATGCCGCTTAAGCGCAAAATTCCGGAATTTGCGCCTCAGAGCTTTCGTAAGTGGTTCAGCAAACGTCGGCCACAGCATGGGGTTGGAACAGAGGGAAAGGTCGTCCTCTGGCCGGACACTTTTAATAACTATTTCTTTCCTGAAACAGCACAGGCAGCAACGGAGGTACTGGAGAGAGCGGGCTTTGAGGTGGAAATACCCCAAGGACATTTCTGTTGTGGCAGACCACTCTATGATTACGGGATGCTTGACACTGCCAAGCTCTATCTTCGCCGCATTTTGAAGGCATTACGGCCCCAGATTGATGCCGGCTTGCCAGTGGTAGTTCTGGAACCGAGTTGCGCTTCTGTCTTCCGCGATGAACTGCACAGTTTATTTCCGGATGACCCTTTAGCAAACAAGTTGAGGGAACAGACCTTGCTTCTGAGCGAATTCCTGGAGCAGAAGGCCGGCTCCGCCCGTCTGCCGCGAATTAACCAGAAGGCGCTGGTGCAGGGACATTGTCACCACAAATCTATGCTTAAATTCGAGGCAGAGAATTCAGTGATGCAGAAGCTTGGACTGGATGCTGAAGTCCTTGCCTCCGGCTGCTGCGGCATGGCTGGTTCATTCGGATTTGAGAATGACAAATATGACATCTCAGTAGCGATTGGCGAGCGGAAATTATTGCCGGCAGTGCGTCAAGCGCCGACCTCGACCATGATCATGGCTGATGGCTTCAGTTGCCGCGAGCAGATTGCCCAGGAAACCGGGCGAGAGGCATTACATCTGGCAGAGGTCATTCAAATGGGTTTTCAGCAAACAGACCAAACTACTACCGGGATGTATCCGGAGAGAGCGCTGGTCAACCGCAGAAAATCCGCAAGGCGTGGCGCACGGATGCGCGCGCTGGCAAGCCTGGCGGCTATTGGCGTGGGCGGCGCTCTTGCATGGCGGTTACTAAGAAAACAGTGAGAGGAGAATATGGATAAAGCAATTGGCGTTAGAGAATGGGTCATTGCGGAAGGATACATTCCCGCGGAAAGCCATGGCCCGCAGCCGCAGATGTTGAGCCATGAAACCGTGTGCCTGCTCAATGCTTCCGGCCAGGATGCGCACGTGGAGATCACAATCTACTATTCGGAGCGAGATCCGGTCGGCCCATACAAAGTTACTGTTCCGGCGAGGCGCACACGGCATGTGCGGTTCAACGATCTCCGCGATCCGGAGCCTATTCCCAGAAACACCGATTTCTCCAGTGTCATCCGGTCCGATGTTCCCGTTGTGGCACAGCACACCAGGCTCGACTCACGCCAGGCGGAGAATGCATTGCTAAGCACGGTTGCCTATCCCATTGCAGCATGAGCTGCAGAGGAATCAGGAGCGCTGATACTCTTTATGTAATGCGGTAGAACACACCCAGTATTGCGCCGAAGATAGCGTGGGAAAGCAGGATGGTCAGCGGAGTTTGCACGCCGTAATGTAATGCCAGAAAGCCGGGCGGCTCCAATGCATTCTGTGCCGATGGGCCATGTTGCTCGCTCGCCATCCGCGGATGCAACCCCGGCATTAACGCCGTGATTACGACCAGCACGAACAATCCATGGGCAACGCCTATGAGGGCCCCACGCCACCAGCCCGCCACGCCGAGGGAATGGAGAATAAAAACATAAACCAGTGAGAACAACCATCCCGCGAGTACATGAACAGCAAAACCATAGAGCTTGGCCCGATCGCGGTCAGGAGTAAAGATGGTGCCAAGCATATAAGGGAAATTCATACGTGTCAGGCCCAAGCCTTGCGCTACCCCGCTGATCGTAGTTAGAACAATGGTGGCAAGAAATCCCCAGAGCAGCCAGCCAGCCCAGTTCATGCGTCCACCTTGCTCGTGGATGATGCCCTTACGTCTGCTCCGGTTTGGACCGCAGGATGGGACTCTCCGCGTTCTTTTTCCTCAAGCGTAAGGGCCGCGCTGATCAGCCCGACATGTGTGAATGCCTGGGGAAAGTTTCCCAGCGCGTTCCCTGTTTCCGGATCAATCTCTTCCGCGTACAATCCCAAATCGTTTTGATACCTTAAAAGTTTCTGGAAAAGATCATGAGCTTGCTGCAATGTACCGCCGCCCAGCGCAAGATGCTCAACCGCCCAGAAGCTGCAAATGCCAAACGCTCCTTCGGGAGGCTGAGATTGATAGCGAAACAGCAGGCCGTCTCCCGCTCCCAGTTGCTCACGAACTCTGTGATATGTTTGTGTCATTCGTGGTGAGCGCGCTTCTTCAAATCCATACCATGGGATGCGAAGCAGAGTGGCATCGACGCCGTCTCCATCCAGCACATCAGCATAACTTCCCAGTTTTTCATTCCAGGCACGGTTTTCAATCTGCTGCCGAATGAGGTCGCGTTCCCGTTGGAACTTTTCCCACGGCGCTCCGACAATGATTCCTTTTTCATGAAACGATAGCAGACGGTCGAGAGCCGTCCAGCATAGCAATCGCGAATGCGTATGGTGGGCACGGCCTGACCGCGGCTCCCAGATTCCTTCATCGGGAGCATCCCAGTTATTTGCCACGTAGTTGCCCAGCCCAATTAATACTTTCTGTGTAGTGCGATCAAATTTCTGCTGGCGCAATGCATACTGCGCCGCGGCGTCAATTACTTCGCCGTAAACATCAAGTTGAAGCTGCTCTTTTGCCCCATTGCCAATGCGAACCGGCCTAGACTCCAAATAACCCGACAAATGGTTCAGCTCCCTTTCCCGCGGAACGATTCTGCCGAATACCGTGTACATGACCCGCAGTTCGGGCTGGGTGAGACGCGTGGCATGCAACAACCATGTCATAAAGCTTTCCGTTTCTTCTATGTAACCCAGCCCCAGCAGCGCGCGCATGGTGAGCGATGCATCGCGAAGCCAGCAGAACCGATAATCCCAGTTAAGACCGGCTCCTATTCTCTCCGGCAATGAGGTTGTTGCGGCTGCAACCACTGCGCCTGAAGGCGCATACGCCAGTAATTTGAGCGCCAGAGCGCTGCGCGTGACTTCATTTCGATATGGCCCCTGGTAATTGGATTGCGCCGCCCACTGCTGCCACCAGATTGTGGACCGCTCGATAGCGGCGCTTGTAGCTTCTCCGAGCGCGGGCAGCACGGCGGGCGATTCTTCCGCATAGCTGAATGAGAACTGGAGCACCTCTCCACACTTAAGCGCCAGCGTTGCGCTTACGCGGTCTGGCTGGATTTGCAGCGGCAGATTGCAGCGCAACCAGTAAGCGCCTCGGCCCACATCCATCCGAATCCCGAGCTTACCCAGGTTGCAAATCCGCGCGGCGTTCAGCCCATAGGCAGGTCTGGGATGGAAGTTGACCTGGATTTCAACTTCGCCTTCAGTACATGTAAGCTGGCGCACAATCTCATGATCAGGCGTTATGGCAGTGCGCTTGTAAGATTCAGAAGCCACAGTCATCAGGTCAACAAGAGTCGCCTTGCCGCCGGGACACAAAAACTGCGTTTGCAGCACGTTCGAATCTGGTAGATAGCTATGCTCGGCCTGGAATGCCGAGGCCGGAGCAATGGACCATGAGCCCCCATTCTCTCTATCGAGGAGAGCAGCAAAGATGGAGGGACTATCAATACGCGGCCAGCATAGCCAATCGATTGATCCCTGCCTGGATACTAAGGCGGCGGCCCTGCAATCACCGATCACACCATAATCGTTAATTCTGGGAACCTGCCCGTCATTTGGGAGCACAATTAAGATAGATGAACTTTGGCCTACCGGGATGCCTAGCTGGAATACGCCTTCCGCGCACACGCCAGCCTGTGACTTGAGAGCTGCTTGACTGACAAATCCTCGCACCGCTAACGTTACATTCCGGCAATGACCAGCATCAAAGTAAATATCGGTATGCGACATGCCTCAGGCAAAGGCCAAAGCTGGGACTGAGCCACGGAATGTGGCCAGAGCAGTGGTAATCAAGGGTGGAGACCTTTTCTTTCTTACAGAACATAATGGCCAGGTTCCCGCCGGGAACCAGGACGGATTCGGACTCTATTACCACGATTGCAGGTTTCTTGACGGCTACGGGATTCAAATCGCGGGCACACCACCCAACGTCCTCGTGTCCAGCGCCAATCAGGGTTCAATCGTAAAATTTGAACTCACGAACCAGAAGCTTCAACTTTCAGAGACGAAATCTGTTCGTCCCCAGACCTTTGGCATTGCGCTGCAACGAATCATTGATGGCGATCAGCTCACCATTCATGACGTGTTCATCATCGACAACTACGATGTGCAGACGCACGAATTGCCATTGTCGTTCAACTTTCACTCCGAATTTGAAGACATATTTGAAATTCGGGGGCTGCATCCGAAGAATATCGGCAGAGAAAACAGGCCAGAATGGCGCGATGGAGTGCTCGTCTTGAGCTATTCGGGCGCTGACCAGGTAAACCGGCGGCTGGAAATACACTTCGAACCTAAGCCCCAGCAAAGTTCGGAGCAGTCAGCGGAATATCGGCTGAGGTTACAGGCCGGTGAGCGACAGCAACTGAAGCTCTCATTTCGAGTCATTGAATCCCGCCAACAGCCAGGAACGCCCGCCCGGCTGAATTCAAACCCTGACCGAGTGGCGGGCGGGATAGACCAGCAAGCAAAAGATTGGTTATCCAGCTACGCCGAGGTACATACAGACAATGTTGCGCTCAATGATGTCATGAAGCGAAGCTTGCTCGATCTGGGCATTCTGAAGAGTGTGCTTGATGGCCATGTGTTCTTCGCCGCCGGATTACCGTGGTATGGCGCCCTGTTTGGGCGCGATAGCATTATCAGCGCTCTGCAAACACTTGCTTACGAGCCGCAAATCGCGGAGCACACCATTCGGTTGCTCGCGAAACACCAGGGCACAAAGACCGATGACTGGCGAGACGAGCAGCCGGGAAAGATCCTCCATGAACTGCGGCGCGGAGAACTTGCCAACCTGAACGAGATCCCACAAACGCCCTATTACGGTTCTGTAGATTCCACTCCTTTATTTCTGGTCCTGGTGGGTGAGCATGCAAATTGGACCGGCGATTTACAGCTCTTCAACGACATTCGAGATCATGTCGATAAAGCCCTGGAGTGGATCGACAAGTACGGTACTGACGGAACGGGGAAATATCTCTCCTATGCAACCAAGTCGAGCCATGGACTGGGAAACCAGGGATGGAAAGACTCGGGCGACTCAGTGATGAACGCCGACGGATCGCTGGCAACTGCGCCAATTTCCCTCGTCGAAGTCCAGGGATATGTGTATCGTGCCAAGCTTCTCATTGCTGATCTTTTTGCGCGCGCGGGAGAAAATGCGAATGCAACGCGGCTGCGCAGTGAAGCCGCTGACCTGAAAAAGCGTTTTAATCGCGACTTCTGGCTGAAAGACAAGCAGTTCTATGCCATTGCTCTGCAAAAAGGCGGTAATCCCGCATCCGTTATCAGCTCCAACCCAGGACAGGCGTTGTGGGCAGGAATTGTGGACGACGAAGCCAAAGCCACGGCTGTCATGCAGCACCTCACCGCCCAGGATATGTTCAGCGGCTGGGGAATCCGCACCTTGTCTCAGCAGGAACGTCGCTATAATCCCATCGGCTATCACCTAGGAACAGTTTGGCCGCACGATAATTCCATCATTGCCGCCGGTTTTCGCCGGTACGGTTTCGACAGCCAGGCCGTGCAGGTGGTCGAAGGCATAGTCAATGCCGCACAGTACTTTGAGCATCAGCGCCTGCCTGAAGTTTTTGCCGGATTCTCACAAGAGCAGTTCTCCATCCCGGTGCGCTACCCGGTAGCGTGCCATCCACAAGCCTGGGCGGCGGGTTCAGTTCCGTTCATGATCAGCAGCCTGCTTGGACTCACCGCGGACGCGTTCAACGGCCGCCTGCGCGTGGTTCGCCCCGTGTTGCCGCGCTCCATCAATCAACTGGAGTTCAATCGGATCAAAATCGGCGATAGCACTCTGGATTTAAGCTTCCAGCGCACAAGAACGGGTGACGTCCAGGTTAATGTTCGTAACCATACTGGAAAGATCAAGGTGGAAGTGGAGCAGCAGCCTCGTTTGGAAGCAGCTTGAAACTTGCTTTCCGATTGCCCCGATTGCCAGCTGTCCCGATTACCAGATGCCCCCGACCCTTGCTTTCTTCCAGTTGTTTCAATGCCTGCGCGTAGGTTTTTGATTAGCTAAAAGCCAACAGCCAAGAGCTAACAGCTGCTTTTTCTAATGTAAAACCCTTTCGCCCCCCACCGGGGATAGCCGTTTTTGTTGCAAACAAAACCTTTGTTCCATTCGACCGACCGGTCACCGAACGGTCGACCCCATTTTTTGCCTCATTCCGGGGCGAAACCCGCTTACTTCTGCCTTGCTGCATGCCCTTGCTTTTTCTGGCCAAAGGCCAATAGCTAACAGCCAAAAGCCAGTTTGCTACTCTACCATTTGTTCGCTTCAGGAGTCAATGAAAAGTATTGATGGCAGGCCACGAACTTTTAGCCCCGGGGGAATTTGGCTATCGGTTTACGTCAGGTTTTTCAATTTCAGGGCTTTCACGCATGCAGCCAGAACCTGTCCTGGATCTTCATAAGCCGTTTCAGAAAGCCGCTGGATCACTTCAATGGTGCGCGGCGCCAGCTTGTAGGTCATGCGCCGGATTGAATCCGGGTCGGGATGAGGAACGGGCAATCGCCTGGCCATCCGCACCAGAATTTCCGAGCCCACCTGCACCGCACGCCCTTGCGAGCCATAAAGTGTGGCGGCCTTGCGTATCTCCAGAATGACCGAGAATGGCAGCTTATAGGTCTTTGGCTCAGTTCCGGGAGTGTCCGGCTCGCCCCGGCGTCTGGGTTTGAGCTTTAGCATTTTCTTTTTGTTCTTCCGCGGGGCCATAGCGGGGATTGTACCGGATTTGCCATTTCAGGAGAAAAGCCTTTTTTCACATCTCACGTTACAGCCACTTGCCCCATCTCATTCGCGTGGAACTGTCCAGCGGATAGTCCGCAAGCATCGGCTTTTCTCCACCATTCAGCATTAGCGCTTCGGCCTCCTGCTGGCTGAATACGGTATGGACGCAATCGAAGCGCCCCAGAAACCGGATTTCCGTCGTCAGGTCGGCGTGCATTTTCAGCCAGCTTTCCAGAATTGCCGCCGCGCGCAGGCTTGGCATGGGGACGCAGATCAGCCGAGTCCGCCCTCCGCCCTCGTTCACTTGAAACACTGCTGTCTTCATGCCGACCGCATTTTGACACCTCTAGGTAGATGAAGTCAACCATGAATCATAAAGAAACAGGGTCTGCCGGCTATTCTAAGAGGAAAATTTATATACGGCGGCCCGGTTTGGGGTAAGATAGCGTCGCAACGCGACCCCCCTTAACCCTAGCGTCATTGTTTGCAGCGGAAAGATCGTGAAAGATGAAAAACACTCTCTTGCTATCGTTTGGGTTGTTCCTCCTGGTTTCCAATGCTTTCGGGCAAACTCCTGCCTCCGCATCAACTGAACCGGACCGCATCCTTGGCGCCCGCATGGATGTCGCATATAGCGAAGACAAGACAGGGGCATCCATCCGTGTCACGAATATTTCAGATAAGGTTATCGACAGGATCTATATCTCCTCCGGAAGCGATAATGGCGCGCGCAGCATGTCAATATTGGGCGGAAACATCAAACCCGGCGGGACAAGCATGCTAGGCATGGGCATCAACGGCCGTGTTTTTATTAACCTTGAGGCCATTGTTTACGCGGATGGAAGCATGGAGGCGCGCAATGACGCTGCCATAGCCGAGGTAAAAGAGCAGGAAAGGCTTGCCAGAGAGCAGCATGAGAAAGAGCTAGGCTATGCACGGGATTTTGCTGTTCCAAATCCTACCATCCACATGCCCCTGGAAGAGCAGATCGTGCGCAATTACTATGCCAAGCTAAGTTTCCTGTCTCAGATCGCAGTGGTGCCAAGATTAATATCAAACCTAACGGTGCAGGTCCCACCCAAGCTAACCGAAGCGGAAATGCACGAACTGCTGGAAGACCAGGTTCATTTTATTTTGAGCGAATTCCAAGTGGGTGATTTTTCAAAAATCGAGTCCAGTTCCTGGGCTTTATTGCTCAATCCAGACGCGCCGCAGGGCGTGATTGAAGTCAATTCTTCAAGCGCCGGCTTCGGTCTCACTCGGCGCATGGACACGCTTATATCGTATCAGGCTGTGCTGACACCACTGGAGCAGCAACAGAACCGGAGGGAGCAAATTGCAAGAGATGTGCGATCTACCGGTATCTCTACAGTCAAAGATATGGTCGGGCTGGCGGCTCCCGGCGACTGGTCGCGCTACGCTGCATTCACTGTGCATGCCAAATTGCAGGGACAGGACATTTCTTATCGCGCCCTATTCCTATTCGCCCATAATGGCGAAACGGTGCGAGTATTTGATCCTGCCACGCGGATACCTATTCAGTTAAATGCTCCTTTGTATCCAACTGTGCTGGTTGAGAGCGCCTATCGTGAGCTGCCGTTCTTAAAGGCGTGGGTCGATAAAAATCAGTTGAGCGGCTGCAAAAAATTCCAAGAGCCGGAGATATGCTGCGATCCGTCGACCGACCGTTGTGGCCTGGCCAGTGAAGACGTGGCCCGTTCCCTGAATCTGCCTTTGGATGAAAGAGACCGCGAGTTATTAAAACTAATGTTGAAGCCACTTCCCGCTCCGTCTCCTATTCCCGCGAAGCAAGCGGAACGTCCATGTCCTGTAAAGCCTGAGAGCACTGGGAAGAAGTAAGCGGAAGCACACAGATTTTGTAGCTCCCAATCTCGGTTACTCCTGCTTCGATTGGGCCCCCCCTTTCGTATTTTATTAGCTCATTTCTACGGTTGCTCTTCGCTGCCCTACTCTTCGACATTCCAAAAAAGACATCTCGAACTTAAAAACTTTTAGTGGCAGTCAGGAAAGAAATATCCTTTAAGCATCACAGGCGCCCGTACGGGCGTTTTCCCTCGAAAATTCACAATCTAAAGGAGCAAACATGAAAAAGACCGTAATCAAGCTGATTGTTGCTACATTGTTTCTAATTGCCACAGGAACAACACCGGCATTGGCAGATGGCGGCGGAGGCGATCCACCACTCTGCTATCCCAAGGCGTGCCCGGTAATAGTAAAGTAAAATGCTTCCCCGATCGAAGGGGCTAGTTTACTCTGGCCCCTTTATTTTATGCATACATCGAATGCAATCAAACTTGCACTCTCCCTCGGTCTGGAAATATGGCTATTGGCACTATTATTCCGACGAGACGTACGCCGGCATTTTCCCATATTCTTCAGTTACGGAGCTGCATTAGCGCCGGTTACGCTTGCACGGTTATTGACGCTTGCCGATTATCATTCATATTTTTTAGTGTTTTGGTGGACCAATGGGCTACTTCTGCTGCTTGGCTTGGTGGCCCTGCACGAAACTTTCTATTGGGTTTATGAGGGCTTTTATTCCTTCTGGTGGTTTCGGCTGGTCTATTTTGGAACCATTGCCGTGGTTCTGCTTGTTGCCATAAGGAATGCGCTGGTCAATCCCCCGATTCAGGCCACGCCTGTCATAGCGCTGATCCTGAGCATCGGTATCGGAATCAACCTTCTCCAGGCCGGGATTGCCGCCCTTTTTGGAGTTTTGGCTAAACCCCTCGCCATTGAACACCGCCGTTATCCTTTTGGTATTGTGGCCGGCTTTGCCGCATCATCGCTTGGTCCATTCGTCGGCTACCTCTCACGTTCCATTTTCGGAAAAAAACTTGACGTGTTCACCCAGAATGCTTCTGCTGTGGCATATATCTTAGCGCTGGGAATCTGGATTGCCGCCTTTGCACGCGTCGAGCCAGAAGAGAAAGCATGGATACCGCCCATGTCCCCGGAAGAAATGCTCGGATTAGTGCGTGACTACCTGCGGGCGCTGGGAGCCAGAAGGAAAGATGATGAACGTTGAAGCGTCTGCGCTGGTCGCTTTGGGCACGCTGGCTTTTGTGGTTGGCGTCCGCTTGATTTACGGCGAGGTATGCGGATTCTCCTCACGCACCCCCAATGATGTTTTCCCATTTCTTGTAAAAATCGAGATGGAAGCTCTCAACGGCACGTTCCACCCAGAGGTGGAAGAGCAAGTCAAGTCCAGCCTGCCGTGGCCGGAGTTCAAGCGGGTGCAATGGAAACGCATCCATTTGGCCATTCATTACTGCAATCAGATCTCGAACAATGCGCGCGTGTTTCTTGGCTGGACGCGCCACGAGCGCGAGCAAGGCATGGAGTGGATGAATCCCGGCACCAGGAGATCAGTTCGAGAACTGAGGATTGCCTGTATGCAGTCCCGTTTTTCCGCTTTCCTGATACGCGCCCGTCTGCGGTGGTGGCTGGTCCGAATGGCCCTGCTGCCCTTTGCGCCGCCGCCCAGCTTCGCCGCGCTGGTCGACCGCGGCAGCTCTGACATGATCTCGTTCTATGAAACAGTGAAAACCATGGCTGAAGTCTTTAGCTTGGCCTATGGCGATGATTATCACCAAAAGCTGATGCAGGCCTTGTGATTATTCTTCCGGCAATTCGGTAATTTCGATAACGCCAAAATCCCGCCTTATCTGCTCCCAGATTGCCCTGCGCACATCTGGCGTGTCGGAAAGATGGTGGGCAGCCATGAACTCACGCACCTTAAAGTAGAGAGCGCGGTTCTCGTCGACATAGAACCCGTGGCCTAACTTTCGCAGTTTCTCTTCGCTCATCTCCTGTCCGCTCTCCGGTTTTGGTACCTATAGGTATAATATCACGGCCCACAAGCACAAACTCGCGCCTTTAAGAGTTTTTAGCTATCCAGGCTGCCATTGTCCGGTCCGCCTGATAGCTCGATCACCTCCACGCCGCTGAAAATATCCCGGATTTCTTCCCGGACCGCGGCCCGCCACCGGGGCGTGTCCGGCAGATCATGCGCGGCCAGAAATTCGCGCATATTCAACAGAACACAACCTTGCGTGTCTGCGTAGACTCCCGGAATCAGCGGCGTAAGCTCTTCCATCCCTTGTGCCGGGCAAAATGCGTCCGGCCCGGCCCTTTCCCTTGCTTAGTGACTCTCAGGCCGCTGGTGTTTCATTTTTTTGATACCTTAAGGTAGATTTATGTTGACACCTGAAGGTGGACAAATTATGTTCATGCTCGGCTGGCTGCTTCCGGGCCGGCTTTTGCGATGGCCGCGCTGTTTGTACGCAGGGAAGAAGGCAGCGCTCGGTTCCGGGGCCGTTCCGCTAGCGGCCTCGGGTTTTAGAATGGGCGCGCCGAGACAAGGAAAAACTTAAGTAGAAGCTGTTCTTGAAAGTTTTAATGAGTTTGCGGGTCGATCTTCGGAAAAACGTGAATCTTCCGCGTTATCGCTTCGCAAGATAGCTGACTTATCTATAATCCGAGGGTTGGCCTTGGCTATGTTGGATATCGCAACAATAATGAAAGGAAATTATGCGATTGAAGGCTGCAATTAGCTTTTTGTTTCTCTTTACAGTTATGACAATGGTCTCTGCGTATGTTGCCGGCGGCCAGTCAAATCCGGCCAGCAATATGAATGGTCAGGACGATGCGTTCGAAGCAAGGCGGCAGAATTTCAAATCTGGCCGTGAGCTGTTATTGGACAAGGGAGTGACATTCGAGCCAGAAGAGTTACTGCGCGATCACCGGTCAAAGGCGCTCCAGGATGCGCTTGATGCGATGCCGGAGATGCATCAATCGAGGTATGAGACGGCGCCCTTAAAAGGCGCCTATTTGGCGGATACGTTGTATTTGCCGGAGAAAGTCCAACTATCGGGGCACACGATCATTGTGGCTAACTATGTAGTGTTTGAAGGAAAGAACCCCGTTATCAGAGGAAATTATGATCTCAATTTTTTACCTGCCAGGCCCGTAGCTGTTTTAGGCACAACTCTGGCGCAAGCACTGTACAGGAAAAGCGCCCTATTAAACGTGAGATTCGGAGGTAGACCAGTTCTACCCTCCTTCTCGCTGATCCAGGATTTGGGAAATAAGGGCAAGCACTTAATAACTTTTGATACCAGCGGCCCCGAGCCGCAGGCGCTTCGGTCACCGCCTCGCAAAGCTCCAGCTAGGGTAACGACAGCTTCCTGGAACGGATGGCCGGATGCCATTCTGCCCCAGCAGAGTTGCAGCACAGGCTGCGACACCTCGGGCGTTACTGGAAACACTGGCACCAGCGGCGCGCCCGGACAACCAGGAGTGAACGGTCTCAGTGCGGCTAATGCCCCCAATGGAAACTGTACGTCTCCCAATACAGGAAGTAATAACGGTGTTGATGGTGGTAATGCAGAAGACGGCGGATCAGGTAAGAATGGTGGCAATGGTGGGCCAGGCGGGCCAGGAGGCGATGCCGGCATTATCAACGCCATGGTTGTCGATGGCGATACTAACCCATACAGCTTTATCGCTAATGGCGGAAGGGGTGGGTTGGGTGGGGAAGCCGGAAACGGCGGAGCAGGCGGTAACGGCGGAGCTGGGGCCAATGGCGGCAATGGAGTCGCCTGCGGCTGTCAAGTTGGAACGGGAGGAGACGCTGGCGCCGGCAGCAGAGGCGGTGATGCCGGTGCTGGTGGAAACGGCGGCACGGGGGGAACGGGCGGCAATGGAGCGGCAATTACGGTTTCACTTCCGTTCAATAATCCATCAGCAACTAGTTTTAACTCTGGCGGACTAGGAGGCATGGGCGGGTCGGGTGGTTCAGGAAACATAGGAGGAAATGGTGGGTTCCAAGGGAATTCTGGGATAGGAGCTACTGCATGTGGGCAAACGGCCCCAAGTGGAAATGGTGGGATAGGGCCATCCCCAGGCAACTCTGGCGCAGCTGGCAATCCCGGAGCAAATGGAGCCTCGGGCTTAGCTGGTCCAGCGCCTTCGATTACTCGTAGATCTGCCCCTCTCCCCCCGCCACAACCAACACCAACCCCCTGTGATCCTGATGCTCCTCCTGAAATCCGCTTTGGGAATAAAGACGGAGGCGCTGGCACCTGTGCCTCTCCCATCATCATTGATTTGGCAGGCGATGGATTCAATCTCACCAGCGCAGCCAAGGGTGTTCTGTTCGACATTGCCAACACCGGCACGCCAATTCAAATAGCATGGACCTCCAACTCAACGAACGCTTTTCTGGTGCTCGACCGCACCGGGGATGGCGTTATCAGCAGCGGCGCGGAGATGTTTGGCAACTTCACATCCCAACCTTCTTCGCCGCATCCGAATGGCTTTCTTGCTCTGGCTGTGTATGACGATCCGGCTAATGGCGGCAATGGCGACGGCATTATCGATGCACGCGACCAGATCTTTTCCAAATTGCGGCTTTGGGTGGATGCAAACCATGATGGCATCTGCCAGCCGGGAGAGTTACATCTGCTGCCTGACATGGGGGTTTATTCCATCAGCCTGGATTACTCGTTCTCGGGCCGCACCGATGAATATGGCAATATGTTTCGTTATCGGGCCAAAATCAATCAAGGCATCCCCGGCAATACCAGTGATGTTGGCAAGACTGCATATGACGTGTTCTTGGTAACAAGGTAGGCGTTCTTAGTTCGCAAACCTCAAGGGCGCGGCATGAGTCGCGCCCTTTGCTGTTGGGGGTTCTTACAAGCAAGCGGCAACGCAAACACGCCCTTGTCCAATCCTTTAAAATCTCCCTGTTAGCCAGCACGCCCAAGCGCCACCCTGCTCGCGTTAAACTGGACACCTAAACTTATGCGCAGCTTTGAGAGCCTTACCCAACAGGAAGTACTTGCCCTCGCCATTTCACTGGAAGAAGAAGACGAACGCGTTTACAGCGATTTTGCCGAGAACTTCCGCAAAGATTTTCCCGCCACGGCCGCCATGTTTGACGGCATGCGGGAGGAGGAGTCCACGCACCGGCGCAAGCTGCTGGAACTGTATCGTGAAAAGTTTGGCGAGCACATACCGCTGGTCCGCCGTGGCGACGTAAAAGGCCTGGTCAGCCGCCGGCCAATTTGGCTGACCCAGCCGCTGCGTCCGGACGCTGCCCGACGCCAGGCCGCTACGCTGGAAGTGGAGACGCGCATCTTCTATGAGAAAGCCGCGTCGCGCACGCAGGATGTGAGCATCCGGCAGTTGCTCAATGATCTGGCGCAGGACGAGCGCCAGCATGAGCATCGCGCACAGGAGTTGGGCGAAGACAAACTAGACGCCACCGCGCTTGGCAAAGAAGCCGAATCCAGCCGCAGGCTTTTCGTCCTGCAGATTGTGCAGCCTGGCCTGGTTGGCCTGATGGATGGCTCGGTGTCAACGCTGGCGCCGGTTTTTGCCGCTGCTTTTGCGCGGCATGAATCCCACTTCGCCTTTCTAGTGGGGCTGGCCGCTTCAGTGGGCGCGGGCATCAGCATGGGATTTGCCGAAGCCCTGTCTGACGATGGCAGCCTTACCGGGCGTGGACATCCGTGGGTGCGCGGCCTGGTTTGCGGTCTGATGACGATGCTGGGCGGGATCGGCCATACGCTGCCGTTCCTGATTCCGTCATTTCATGTCGCGACCCTTGTTGCCGTGATTGTCGTGATGGCTGAACTGGGTGTGATTGCATGGGTACGCCATCGTTATATGGAATCGCCGTGGGTGTCTGCGACGATGCAGGTTGTGCTGGGCGGAGCGCTGGTGTTTGTGGCCGGCGTGCTGATTGGAAATTCGTAACGCGGTTTACTCCCGGGTCTCCACGCCCCAGCCATCTTTCTTCATTTCCGCACGCAGCCAGCGTTGCAGGCCGGTGCGCTGAGGCCCGGTAAGATCGCCAAATTGGACTCCGTACTGGCCGCCTTTGTTCGTCCAGGTCACGCGTCCAGGAAATTCGGTTTCGCCTTCGCTGGTGCTGCCTGGGACAGAGAAGATCAGGGCCACTGGAGCGCCGGACTTCAGCGGTCTGTCGGTCTTGGTCCCCGCGCCGCCCGCGCTGATGTTGAGCAGCGTGGCTTCAAATTGTTCGCCCGCGTATTTCATCTTGATCGGCATTTCAAGTTGTGCGCGATAGTAACGCTGCTGGCTCAGGCTGAGCGTTCCGGAAGAGTCGTCCAGTCCGGCCGTGCGATAGACTTTGAGTTTGCGGATCAAGGTGCGGCGGGAAATGCCCAGCGCTTCAGCGGCTTTGCCCTGGTTCCCGTCGCATTTGTCCAGCGCCTGCAAAATGGCGCGCTTCTCCACCTGGTCCAGATCAGCGTCCGTGGAGATGCGGCGATTATTTGCGGTGGAATCCGGGAAGCGAAGGTCCGCTGACGTGATTTCGCGGTGTGCGTTTTTGGCCTGCAACACCGCGCCGAAAACCACATTCTTGAGTTCACGCACATTTCCGGGCCACGCATAACACAGGAGGGCATCAACGGCGTCCCGTCTGAAACGCGATTCAGGATAATGCTCATGCAGCACCTGTTCGGCAATGCCAAGCACGTCTTCCGGACGCTCACGCAATGGCGGGACTTCAAGCTTGAACTGCGCCAGACGATGATAAAGGTCGCTGCGGAAGCGGCCTGAGCGCACCAGATCTTCAAGGTTCTGGTTTGTGGCCGCCACCACGCGCACGTCAACAGTGACTTTTTTGTTGCCGCCCAGACGGTAATAAGGCACGCCGTCCAGCACCCGCAGCAGCTTTACCTGGATCTTCAGGTCAAGGTCTCCGATTTCATCCAGAAAGAGAGTTCCTTTATTCGCCATCTCAAACATGCCGGGCTTCAGCGCGTCAGCGCCGCTGAACGCGCCTTTCTCATAGCCAAAGAGTTCACTCTCCACTAGGTGCTCAGGGATTGCCGCGCAGTTTACGTCCACACAGGGACTATTGGAGCGCAGAGAATGATTGTGAATGGTGCGCGCAATCATCTCTTTACCTGTGCCGGTTTCACCGACAATCAGGACAGCGGCCGGATGTCGCGCAACCTTTTCAGCCAGCCTCATCACCCGTTGCAATGACGCGCTGCGGATGACCAACTCCGCCTGATCTCCTGGGCCCCGATTGCTGCTGGACGCATCCTCGTCTTGCGGTTGGCGGGGCGAGGAAGAGTGAGGCGGATGAAGCATTGGGATTGGGCTTAATAATGTAGCAATTTATTTACTCAGGCAATAGGGAAATCCCGCGCTAGACTGGTTTTCCTGAAGTTAGTTCGCGCAGAAACCACTTTTATATCGTCTGTACAGCCTGTCCAAATCGGCATACACTTTCCAGTTTGAGAAATTCATCTATAAGGGGAATTATGCGTTGGAGAAGAGCTTTGCCTTGCATTGTCCTGGGAGCGGTTACCGCCATTGCACAAACGGGCGGTACTTCCGGGAAAAAGTCCACGAAAGCGCCGGCCGCGTCCACCCAAAACAAAGCAGCGGAAACAGCCACGACTGCGGATAAGCCTGTTGCGCGGCCAAAGTCGTTTGACCTTGGCGCCATGGATAAAAGCGTGGATCCATGCGAGGATTTTTATCAATACTCCTGTGGTACCTGGCGCAAGAACAATCCGATTCCATCGGACCAGGCGCGCTGGGGCAGGTTCAATGAGCTTGCGGAATATAACCGCCAGTTCCTGCATAAGATTTTGGAGAAGGCGTCCGCCAATGACCCCAAACGTTCGCCTGTAATGCAGAAAATCGGCGACATGTACGAATCCTGCATGGACGAAACGGCGGTCAACAATAAAGGAAGTGCCCCGTTAAAGCCAGAGCTGGACCGTATCGCGGCTATCACCAGCAAAGACCAGTTACTTGAAACCGTTGCATATCTCCATTCTCTGGGCGTGCCTGCTTTATTTGGTTTTACCTCTAGCCCGGACCTGCACAATGCGACCATGGAGATTGCTAACATCGGCCAGGGCGGACTCGGTTTGCCGGATCGCGACTATTACCTGAAGGATGATCCCAAGTCGCAGGAAACGCGCCAGAAATATCTGGAGCACATGGCAAATATGTTCGTTCTTCTGGGCGATGATGAGGCCCTCGCCAAGAAAGAAGCACAAACTGTGATGGACATCGAACACAGTTTGGCGGAAGCTTCCTTCGAACGTGTAAAAATGCGCGACCCTCAGAATCGCGACCACAAGATGAAGGTAACGGAACTGACCGCGCTGGCCCCAAACTTCCATTTTGATAGGTTTTTTGCTTCATCCGGTGCGCCGACCTTCAGTGAAATCAACGTAGTCCCGCCGGACTTCTTCCAGAAGGTCAACGGAACAGTGGATGCGGTACCCCTGGATGCATGGAAAACTTACCTGCGCTGGCATGCCGTCAGGACCGCCGCGCAAGAACTCTCTGATCCATTTGTAAAAGAAAATTTCAGCTTCTACGGACAGTATCTGAATGGCCAAAAGGAATTGCAGGCGCGCTGGAAGCGTTGCGTGCAAACCACTGACCGCCTGCTGGGCGAAGCGCTTGGCCAGCCCTATGTGGATGAAACATTCGGGCCTGAAGGCAAGCAGCGCATGCTTAAGATGGTGAACGCCCTGGAGCAATCTCTTGGTGATGATATCGAGGGGCTGGATTGGATGACCCCCGAAACCAAGAAGCAGGCCATGGTGAAACTGCACGCAATCACTAATAAGATCGGCTATCCGGACAAATGGCGCGATTACAGCACGGTAAAAATCGTGCGTGGTGATTTTCTTGGCGACGCTCAACGGGCGCGCGCCTTTGAGGTAAAACGAAACCTGAACAAGATCGGCAAACCACTCGATAAGAAAGAATGGGGCATGACGCCGCCAACTGTGAATGCCTATTACAGCCCGCCGAATAATGACATTAATTTCCCGGCCGGAATTTTGCAGCCTCCTTTCTTTGATAAGGACGAAGACGATGCAGTAAATTTCGGCGGCATCGGCGTGGTCATTGGCCATGAGTTGACCCATGGTTTTGACGATCAGGGCAGCAAGTTCGATGCTCAAGGCAATCTCACCAACTGGTGGACTCAGGCTGACCGCGACGAATTTGATAAACGCACCGGTTGCGTTGCCGATGAGTACAGCTCCTTTGTTGCCGTGGATGACGTCCATCTCAATGGACGGCTCACGCTCGGTGAAAATACGGCTGACAACGGTGGTTTGCGCATTGCTTTAATGGCGTTGCGCAAAGAACTGGCCCAGAACGCCAAAGCTGCTGCCACTAAAGATGGCTTTACTCCTGAACAGCGCTTCTTCATCGGCTTCGCACAGGTGTGGTGCCAGAACTCGACGCCGGAAAGCTCGCTCTTGCTGGCCAAGACTGACCCGCATTCACCCGGCCAATACCGCGTGATTGGTACGGTCCAGAACAGCGCCGATTTTGCCAAGGCATTTAACTGCAAGCCAGGCCAGAAAATGGTGAGCGCAAACGCCTGCCATGTCTGGTAGATAGCTTTAACAATCCAACCACTGCTGCCGCATCTTTCTCTGGATGCGGCAGTTTTTTGCTTCGGTCCGTTCCGCTCGTCCCGGTATGGGTTCTCTTTGGGAACAAATGATGATTGACGTACCGTTACCAACGGAGCCGCAACTTACCTAAGTAACGTACCTGCTTATATCAAACGGCTATATAACCAACACATTGGAAGCTACTCCCACCAAAGGAAGGGGCCGGCGGGTCCCTTGTTGTAGTGTGCAGGTATGGAAGAGAAAAAAGAATTTAAAGTTCAGGGGCTTCGCTTCGCGCGGTCATTGCAGATGCTCCTAAAGATGGTCAACATGTTCTCCGCTGACCACAAGAGCGCCTCAGGATTGTTGCAGCGGAGCTACGATATTCTCAACCCGCTGGTGAAACAGTCACGCAATCTCACGCTGGGCTTTGTGGACCAACGCGTTCTGCTGAACAATATTCTTACTGCGGAAGACACCCTCAAGCCGCTGGAAAATGAATTCCTCAAGCGCGGAATCGGCGCTGTGACGTTCGAAGCAGGAATCACAGTTGCGGCTTACCGGAATGCAATTGCCGCAATTTCCGCCAATGCTAAATTGATCGACGAACACGGTGGGTTGCTCCCTTTTCTGGAGCAAAGGCAGCTTAAGTTTGTGCGGGTTTTTCCGGCAGCAAAAACGGATACCCGCAACGAAGATGGCGATACCGTTCTTGAAATGGGTTCAGAAGAGTATTTGATCTCCAAGGCCCTCAACAGCATGAACTCCGGGCTTCCACAAGGCATTGAGGCGCTGTTAGCGAAAATGGAGACTGCCGGAACTGTCGCTGCCTCTGGCCAGCCCGCCGGTGGTTTTGAACAGGGCGCAGGCAATGCCGCAGCCAGAAATGAAAACAGCGGAGGCGCCGCAGGCGACTTTACCGGCAAAGTGGCCGTATATAACGGTGCTGGAACTGTCGGCAATACCACAGGCTCCTATTTGACGGAAATGCAGCGGATGGTCGAACAGAAGTTTGAAGCCTCGCTTCGCAATCCCGAAGAAGATCCCCAGAAGGCGTATGTTGAATTGGCCAGGATGCTGGGCAATGTTCGCCCTGGCTTGGTTGCTTCTACTTTAGCGGGCGGAACGGCTGCCCCGGAATCCAGCCAGGAAGAAGTTACAGCGGAAGTATTTGAGGATACGGCGTTGCGTTGGGCGCTGCGCAGACTGGCTGCCACCCCCAGCGGCGAAGAAGCCATCATCGTGGAGGAGCAGGTATTCCGTGTATTGATGCGCAGCCTTCAGGCCACGCATTCCGCGGCGCGTCTGGCGCAGAAGCTGGCGCAATTTGCCCAGGAATATGCGTTGCCCGGGCCGACCTATGAACGCATTCAGGAAGAGATTCGCTGGATCACCTTTACTCCGAAGCAGAAATTGCGGGAACTGCTCGCCATCAGTCATTTCACGCCGGCACAGTTTCGGCGCTGCCTGGAACTCATCAAAGATCTTGTTCGTCTGGGAAAGCCGGAAGATGCCGTGGCGCTCGGCTTTCAATATTTTTCCATTTTTGAAGACTTTTCGACGTTGCAAATGAATGAGATTGGCCGCATTCCTGAGTTGCTGAACAGTCTTGCAGGCGCGCCGGGTGAATTCTGGGAATTCGCGGCAGCTCGTCTCATTGAAGCGCTTGCCTCGGGCAAGTTAAATCAATTGGTCCATTTGCAGGTTGTGAATTCCCTGGTGGCGCTGGCCAGGACTGCTGCCACGTATGAAGACTTCTCTCTGGTTTTAAAAATCGGTACTGCACTGGAAGAAAGTGCAGGACAAAACCAGGCCACACATACTGTTTGCTGCAATGCCAGCATTTCCAATCTGCTGCAACCGTCAGCCGTGGACCGCATTGCGGAAATATTTTTGGATAAAAAGAATGAACCGGTGTGGACCCGTACGGTGGCTGGAATCTTGCGCTGGGCCGGGGCCGGGGCGGTTGAACGGTTATTTGTGGCCCTGGACCAGGAGCAGGTTGCCGCAAACCGGCTGGCGCTGATGCGACTGCTGGGAAAGATTGGCCCCGGAGGCCTGGCGGCAGCGCGGCAGCGGCTGCAACACAGAGAATGGTACGTGGTCCGGAACGCCTGCAAACTTCTGGGTGAACTGAAAGACCCCGAATTGCTCAAGTATGTCGCTCCGGTGCTTGAACATCAGGATGAGCGTGTGAGGAAAGCCGCTTTTCAGGCTGTGATGGAAAGCAAATTGCCCGGACGAGCTACAGTCATTGCCAATGCGCTTCCGCTGCTCTCTCCACGGCTGCGAGAAGATGCTTTGTGTGAATTGATGCACCACGCCGATGCGGAAAGCCTTCCGGGGCTTGAAGCCTACTTTAACGCTTCCGCGGAAAAAGACAGCAAGTCACGGTTGTTGATCATCAAAATAATGGCTGCCATCCCGCAGGAACAAGCTGTCCATTCGCTCTCGCGAATTTCCTACAGCGGAAATATTGACCCGCGGCTGCATAACGCTGTGCAGGAAGCACTATCGGCCCGGGCATCTCGCAAGTCGAGTAGATTTCTGGAGCCGGAGAGTAATGGCTCCGATCCGGCACGGCGATGGGTTACACAGGGCCGGACATCCTAACGCGCTCCGCTTATATCTTTGCTTTGTACTTACATCGCTCGCAGGGCCGCTGCCACAGGACGCCGCGCTGCCCGCATGGCAGGAAAAAATCCGCCCAGAATGCCCATCAGGAGCGCGAAAATGATTCCCAACCCCAAAAGCGCCGGCGTGATACTGAACGCGAACGCCAGATGAGAAAATGTCTGCCAGTTCATCGCTCCGGTAGTAAGTCCGTTCAACGGTAACACGGCCACTGCGCCGAGTATTCCGCCAACCAGAGAAATGAGCAGAGCTTCCACCATAAAAGAAAACACCACGCTGCCCGCGCCAAAACCCAGTGCGCGTAGGGTTGCGATTTCACGTGAGCGCTCCGCCACGGCGGAGTACATCGTGTTCAAAGCGCCAAATATTGCTCCAATGCCCATAATCCCGGCGATAATCGATCCCAGCCACTTGATCATGGTGCTCAGCAAGGTCGATTGTTTCTCGTAATATTCCACTTCACGCATGATGTCCACGCTCATGCGCGGATCAGCGCTGATGGCGTCTTTGAACGGCTGCAAATCGCCAGGAGAGTTCAGATGCACGGTAACCGAATTGAAGAATTCTTCTGGCCGATGGTATGCCTGCTTCAGCAGCTTGCCATCGCACCAGAGCTCGGAATCAAACGCGCTGCCACCGGCGTCAAACACTCCAACCACATGCCAGGTGGCGCCGCCTAAATTTACTGCGCCTCCCAGCGAGAGCCCGGCATACGTGTGGCTTACATTGCGCCCGATGATCATTTCATAGAGTCCGGGCTGGATCATACGGCCTTCCACCAGCTTGATCTTGCTCCGGACTTCAAGGGCCATTGGCGAGATGCCGCGCACCTGCACGTTTGCATCTGTGCCGGTTGTGACCAGAGGAAAAGGCGCAATCAACACTACTTCAGGGCTTACCAGTGATTGGCCGCCGGACCGCGCCACTCCCGGCGCGTCCTGCAATATCTTGACCTGATCAAGCGGGACATTGCTGTCAATCTCAGATGTGGAACCTGCGCGGCGCACGATGGCGTTGTCCGGTGAGCCCGACGAAACCAGCGTGGCTTTAAACCCTCTCGCCAGGGAAAGCACAGCAATAAAGACGCCAACCGTACCGGCAATTCCCAGCACCGCAACAATCGCGGAGGTCCAGCGTTCTTTCACGCTGCGCAAGTTGTAAACCACAGGGATGGCCATTTCACACTCTCCTTAGCGCATCAACCACACGTAGCCGCATTGCGCCAAATGCCGGCAAAACTCCGCTGACTAATCCAACCATGAGCGCCGCCGTGATGCCGGCGGCAAACATTCCGGTGGAAAGATAAAGCAGGGGAAAGAAAGACCGGATGGGATTAACGTTGGCTGGTAAAAGGGTAAATCCCTTTGCAGCCAAAAGTCCCAATACACCGCCAAACGCGGCAATGGCCATGGACTCAAACAACACCAGCAGCAATACAAAGCGGTCTGAATAGCCCACGGCCTTCAGTACGGCAAGTTCAGATGTCCGCTCGCGCACAGCAATCGCCATGGTATTTCCGGTGACCAGCAGAAGAGTAAAAAAGACGATGGAACCAATACTAAGGATCAGGAACTGGATATTCCCCATCTGCTTGGCAAATCCTGCGGCGAAATTGGCTTCGCTATCGGTGTGCGTCTCGTAGTCGGAATTAGCGAACAAGGAATCCACGGCCTTGGCAACGCGCAATGCATTGTCAGGATTATCTATTTTGATCGTGTACCAGCCGACCATGCCCAGGTAGCGGGTAATCTTTTTGGTTTCAATATAGTTTTCAAAATTGTCCCACTGAAACCAGAACTGGCTTTCATCGTCCTTGGCGCGCGTGCCATGGTAGATGCCGTCAATATTGAACTCCCAGGTGCCGGGCAGGAAAGTCCCCTGGATAGGAATGTGGTCGCCTACTTTCCAGCCAAACTTTTTTGCCGTGAATGCTCCGACGATTGCGCCCTGCCGGTCTTTCAAAAAGTTTTGCCACTGATCGTCTGGAATGCTGAATTCTGGGTACATCTTGCGCTGGCTTTCCGGATCAATGACAAACTGCGGAAAAAAATTCTTGGGGTCCTGGTATACGCCGCCAAACCAGTTCTGGTGGGTGACACCAGTTACTCCCGGAACCTGCAGGATTCTGTCGCGATAAGAAAGGGGCAGAGGATTGATCAGTCCAATGCGATTATAGGAAACCAGCCGATCTGCGCCCGCCACATCGACTCCCTGATTGAATGCGTCCCTGATGACCACCAGCAATCCGAACAGGCACATGGCCACCGCGAACGAACCCAGCGTCAATAGCAGGCGGATCTTCTTCCGAAACAAGTTGGCGCGAATCAGCCCGATAAATTTCATCGCGCACCTCCGCTGGAAACCGTTTGCAGCCGGTCGGCCTCTACCAGCACGCCTTTCTCCAGGTGCAACGTTACGTCGGCGCGGGCCGCGACCAGCGGATCATGTGTCACCATGAGCACGGTTTTCTTGTATTCCTTCACTAACCGCAGAATCAGTTCCATGATTTCGTCTGCGCTCTTGCGGTCGAGATCGCCGGTGGGCTCGTCACATAGAAGGAACGTTGGATCGGAGACGATGGCGCGGGCAATAGTAACGCGCTGTTCCTGTCCGCCAGAAAGCTGGCGCGGAAAATGGTGGATGCGGTCACTGAGCCCCACAACTCCCAATGCGGTTTCCACGTGCTTGCGCCGCTGCGCCTTGGAAAGGCTGGTCAACAACAGCGGGAGCTCCACATTTTGAAATGCAGTAAGCACAGGAATGAGGTTGTACATCTGGAAAACGAAGCCGACATGCCGCGCCCGCCATTGCGTAAGTTTGCTCCGCGACATATTGGTAATTTCGTCACCGGCAACCGTGATGCTTCCCACGGAAGGCACATCCAGGCCGCCCAGCAGGTTCAGAAGCGTGGTCTTGCCCGACCCGCTCGGCCCCATGAACGCCACAAACTCGCCTTGCTCAACGTCAAGGTTCAACGACTGCAAAACGTGGATCTGCTCGCCACCGCGAGAATAATTCTTGCCCAAACCACGCGCCTTGATCAGACTGTTGGAACTTCCGCCGCCGTCCACACGCACCATCGCATGCCTCCTGCTGTTTCGACTCTATGCTTGGATATTACCCGGAAATTTTACTGCTTAACTTCCACTGCCTGTCCTTCATGCAATTTATCTGCGCCGCCCACCACCAGCTTGTCCCCTGGGGCAAGCCCAGCCATGATCTCCACGTCTCCGCCGCGTTCCGCTCCCAGGCTCACAGCGCGGCGCTCCAGTTTCTGGTCGCGCACGAGGAAGACAATCTGCTTGCCGCCATCATTATGTACCGCGCTCTTGGGTACCAGCGCCCGCGCTTCGTTGCCAGAGTTCTTTCCCGGCGGAGGGACAGCACCGAGAAAGGCCACTTTTACTCCCATGTCGGGCAGTATGGTGTTATCCAGCTTGTCAAAGCTGATGCGCACTTTTACCGTGGCTTTCTGCCGGTCCGCTGTTGGGATCACCGTGCGGACTTTAGCAGGTAGCTCGCGGTCAGGATAGGCGTCCAATATGGCGGTCACGCGCTGCCCCGGTTGCACACGCGCAATGTAGGATTCATTCACGTCCACTTCGATTTCCAGCGAGTTCATGTCAACCAGCGTGGCGATTCCGGTGCGCGTAAAGCCTCCGCCTGCGGAAATGGGCGAGACAATTTCGCCGCGTTGCGCATCTTTGGAAACTACGATTCCGTCAAACGGCGCGCGGACAATGCAGTTGTCCGCATCCTCCTTGGCCACGCCAATTTTTGCATCGGCGGCACGGACCTGCTCTTTGGTAAGTGAAATTTTGGAGTGCAGGCTCTCGGCAGTCGTCTTTGCGGTATCGAGAGCCTGAGGGCTTATCACTCCGGCAGTACTCAAGCCTTGTGCTCGCTTAGACTCGCGGTCCGCATTGGCTGATTGCACTTCCAGATCTGCCAGGGCCGCGGCCGTGGCATCGCGGTCGGACCGCGCCGAGGTCAACGCGGCATTCGGCTGCGAGCAATCCAGCGTCGCGAGCACCTGACCGGACTTCACGCGCAAGCCTTCTTCAGCATATATCTGTTCCACTCGCCCAGTAACTTTGGCGGCCACTGTGGCCCGACGCCGGGGCGTTACATAGCCGCTGGCATTAAGAAGAGCTTCAGCTTTGGCTCCGCTTGCGGGGCGTGCCGCAGCTACTTCAACCAGCGGCTTCTGCGTGCGGAAAGCAACCAGCAAACCACCCAGCAGCACCAGAGCTCCCACGCTTGCGGCAAACATTCCCAGCCGCTTACCAGTCTTCGACTGCTTGCGCGAGCCATCATCAATGCGGAGCGAACTCAAATCATGCCGGGGAGGTGTGGTGCTCATACGAGGGCGTTACAAATCCTTATATCTGTCGTTTTGATAGCGCATAGGGCCTGACACACTGATTACAGAACGTACACTCTATCGATGAAGCGCATGCTGGATACACAGCGGTTCACCGACGTCCATCAGGTTGATTTCAAGCCAGTTTACTTTTCTTAATGATAGCGTATCAGCAGCAGCCATGCTTACTGGTTCTTGCTTTTCCTGCTATCGCGCAGAAGCGCGGCCCGTCCCTTGCGCATATCAGCGCCGGAGCGTTCTGACGGGTAGGGTTGATCTTCACCTTTCAGCCCATTCCATAGAAGCAAGTTGAACTGTTCTGAATCCAGCTTATCTTCCATGCTGAAATCGAAGCCTTTGGTCTTGTCTGCCCAATAGGCCGAGTCATGTCTCGGAATTGAGGCAGAATTCGAGACGTGAGTCTGCTCCGCCGAACCGGCGGCGGGCAATGGAAGCTGGGTGGTGCGCAGGACTGCGGGCACGCGAGCTGTGTAGGTCCACGCTGCCTTCCTGGAGAAAACCTCAGCCATGGGCAGTTGAAATGCATCGTTCAGGCCAAGCGGCTTGATTCCCAGAACATCCTCGATAGTCTTCAGCATTGAGACAGTAGTGAAATACTGTGAAATAACCGCGCCGTGCTTGACATAGGGGCCAGCGACAAAGGCGATGCTGCGGTGGGCATCCACATGGTCCGCGCCGTTCTGGGCGTCATCTTCAATCACGAAGAGCAGCGTATCCTTGGCGTATTTGCTGTGAGCAATTTTTTCCAGAACCAATCCGAGCGCGTAATCGTTGTCAGCCATCATGGTTTCAACTGTATTCACACCGTCCTGCGCTTCAGAAAAATTGCCAAAATGGTCGTGGGGCAGACGGAGAAGTTCAAGATTGGGCAGGTTGTCATGCTTTACATACTCATCGAACTCGCGTTCCCATTCTTTGAAGCGCCAGTAGTCGGCAAAGCGCATATCAAAGCTGCGGAAATAAGGATCAGTAATATCCTGCAGCCTTGGATTCGTAGGAAACGCAACGCGCACACCTGTGGCCGATGGATCGTGCAATAAGGGAACTGCCGGGCCGCCTTCCGGCGTGGAAGAATAATGTGCCAGGTTGGAAAAGAAGCCATAGTTGCGGACTGTGAGTTTGGCTCGCAGGGCTGAATCCCACAGGTATCCTGCTCCGGTTTCGTCCTCTTCCGGGCCATCGGGCGCAGCCACATCAGCATTTCCCGGAAGCAGGTCGTCAGGATCTTCCACCTTGCCGGGAATGCGGTCTTCAGCTTTCGAAGCGCCTACATTGACTCCACGGTTCACGCCTTCAACGTCATAACCCTGTCCACGTCCCGCATAGTTCATGGGAATTGTGCGCTCAACAAAATCCGTGGCGCGGGCGGCTGTGCTCCAGTTCCAGCCATTGCCGCTGACCTCGCCGCTGTCATAAAAATTGTCGAGCGTCACGAAGTGGCGCGCAATGTCGTGGTGATTGGGAGCAAGCGCGTCAGGGAAAAGGTTGATTCTGGGATCGCCGTTGCCTTTCTCCAGGTCGCCTAAAATCTGGTCATACGTCCGGTTTTCTTTCACAACGTAAATGACATGGTGGATTCGGGTACGCAGGAAAGCGAATATGTCATCGCCTGCCGGCCGCTTTAAAGCAGCAGCTTTGAAATGATTGTTGTTGGCCGCCAGCAAGGTCAGCCGCTTCAATTCCTCCGGTTGTGGCGTGGGAATCGTCGTAAGAGCGCCTTTTTCCAATTGCCACACATATTGCTGTGCCAGGGCGCAGGGACGGTCGCCAGACTTGGCAAAATTGTTGCGACAGCCTCCTGGGTTCGGCCCGGCATTGGATTTTGCGTTGACCACATAAAGTGACTTGCCATCGCGGCTGACGCTTACGTCGTTCGGGTACCAGGCGGTGGGGATCAAACCAATGACGCTGCCGTCATCAAACTCTTTATCCAAGTGGATGACTGCGAGTGAATTTGTGCCGCCGTTAGCAACGTAGAGTGTCCGCTCGTCGGGCGACAAGGCCAAGCCTGTAGGGTTGGCGCCCTTAAAATTTGGCTGTCGGATCAGCATGGCCGCAGGGGCCGTGGTTTTGATCTCCGTGAGGATGCGGTCCTTCGCAGTATCAACAATCACCACCGAATCACTGTTATCAGCGACCGCGAACAGTATATTTTGGCGGGCATTCAAAATCATTTTTCCGGGCTGGCCGTGAAGCTTGATCCTTCCACTGATGGTGGGCGCTGCGCGCAGATCAAGAACCACAATCTCACGGTCACGCTGGCAGGAAACAAATCCCTTGTCATTCCCTTTGAACGCCACACCGTAGGGATACTCCCCGCCGGGAATGCCCTTTTTTGCCGGATCGCTTTTCCCTGGACGCAGGTCCAGCTCTCCAACAACTTTTTTCTGCTTTAGATCGATGAGCGAGACGGAATCATTTGCATTGTTGGCCACAAGCAGCCGCGTGCCGTCCGCGCTAACGGCTACCCCAGCCGCAATCGGCTTATTTTCTTCGGTGCTTTCTTCGTCATTTGAGCCGAGGCCTGACTTGTGCTCCAGCGGAATAGGAGGAAGCGATTCTGACCAACGGCCGTCGCTCCGCTCGAAGACGTGCACGTTGTCATCGCTGCCGCCAGTCACAAAAAACTTTTCGTCATCTGGAGCCCACGCGATGCCCACGTAAGTGTTAGCTATCTGCAATACCTGGAACTTGGCCGGCGGATTTTGCCGCACGTTATAGATGAAAACGTACTCGTTGGAGAGCTCAGGCACTGACCGGGCTTTGATGTCAGAAACGCGATTGTAGCCGCTGGTCAACACCAAAAGCGTTTTACCATCAGGGCTGAGCGCCGTGGCAATCGGATGATCGGCGAGATACTCCGGCATTCCCGGCAAATCCGGGTTGAGATATTGCAGCTTCGATCCGGGTGCAGCTTCAGGGGTAATGCTCATGCCGGTGGGTAGCTTTTCTGCTCGGACCGCGCCGCTTCTTTCCTGTTGTCCTGCGGCGGACAGTTGGGAGCAAAGCAGAAACATGAAAACCAACACGCCAACCGAAATCGCAGCGAAACGGCTGGACCGTAATGCTGGCTTCCGGTTAAGCACCTGGCCGCCCCAGAGACGTTTTGTCTGTAGCATCTGATTTGGCGATTGGCGCTTTTCCAAGTGTGTTATTCAGTAGCGTCGCCAGCCGCAGCCCGGCCAACGCAAGTCTTTCATTCACCAATCCAATGTTGGCCTGGTAGTACGCTTCATCAACTATTCTTGGCACGGGATCCAAAAGTCGTCGCGCCTGACTATGTGACTCATTGGCCCAGTCCGCGGGAGTTCCACCAGCCTGTTTCTCCAGGTGCTTTTGCTCGATTAACTGGTTAAGCCGCCGCACGTACTCTTGTTCCTCCAAACCGGCGTGCTGAATCAGCAACTCATCCCAGGTCCAGTGAAGGTTGCAATCGTAGTCTCCGCATCTGCGCGAACCGAATACCGGCAGCTTGATGTCATTGCCGCCGTGGGCCTCCTCAATTGCATGCATAGGCTGGTGCAGATCGCCGACAAAATGGACGACCCACTTCAGCGCTTCCAATCGGTCATTCCATGATGCATTTCCGTCTCCCAGGACCTTCTGGAATATTTCAATGCGGTCCACGGCGCAATTGTGGTGGTCGGTCTGCGCACCCACGTGTTTGTCCTGCGGGCGGAAGCAATCGCGCTCTTCGGAAAACCCCGCCGCATCTTTTGGAATATCCACAAAATGCCAGTCATAGCTTTCGTCACGTTCCTTTCTGACTGTGTCGGCCCAACTTGCAATCGAAGCCAGACTATCTGCACCCAGAAGCAGTTGAAGGTTCTTTCGCGTTACGGGTGTCAGCCGCGACGAAGCTATGTCTGCCACAATCGCGTGGCCCTTTGGTCCCCAGGCTGAAAGTTGCGTGGAGATAAAACTTGCCAAAAGAACGATGGCGATGGCTTTTCTCACAAATCCTCAGGGCAAAATTCCTGTTGATTGTACGCCCAACGTGCCGGATATAAAGCCGTTTGAAAAACTTTTAACAATCGAGGAGTCAAGCAGAAAGTGACTGGGCCCTCTACTGCCGTGCATCGGCACAGAGCTACTCAGTTACTTAGTGCTCTTGGCGCAGCCGAGATGGTCTGGCACAGATCTGTGCAGTGCCTGTTCTTGCAACAGACCAGCAGAGCAGAGATGGAGTGCTTAAAGATGAATTGTTTGGATGTTGGTTTCAAGCACGGTTGGAATACCTGTCAATGGGCGGACGCTACCTGAAACCTTTTGCGCCATTCAGCAAATGCACGGTAAGTGCTTCCCGCCCGTAAGAATCGACGTTGAGAAACGATTCCTGGACACTGATTACAGACATGTTTCTACTATGGCCCAAATGAATGTGCCGCAGCACCGGTGCCCGTGCCGGATGCTCTACGAATCTCAAAATAGTGCTGAATTTGCTATTTGTCCAATATATAATTGGACTGTGATTGATAGGATTTGACTATGCTAGGTGCGAGGCCTTGATTCATGGAAGTGCACCAGTTGCGATACTTCTGCGCGGTTTCTGAAACAGGAAGCTTCACGCGCGCCGCCGAGAAGGAACAGGTAGCGCAGCCCTCATTGTCGCAGCAGATCATGAAGTTAGAGGAAGAGCTTGGCGTGCGTTTATTTGACCGCCTTGGCCGCACGGTCCGGCTCACCGGTTTCGGGCAGGTCTTTCTGCCGCGCGCGCGTGCCATTCTGGGGGAGATGAAGGCGGCAAAAGACGAAGTGGCGGAGCGGCAATCGTCGGTCTCCGGTCCAGTCAGCATAGGAGTGATCCCGACTATCGCACCTTATTTCCTTCCGCTGCCTTTGGCATTATTTTCCCGCAAGTATCCCCAGACCTGCATTACCGTGGTGGAAGACGTAACCGCGCGGCTCATGGACAGGCTGCGTGCTGGCCAGATCGATCTGGCAATTCTGGCCACGCCCATGCGCGGTCATGACGTGGAATCATTTACCCTGCGCACTGAACGCCTGTTGGCCATCCTGCCTCGCGCGCATCATTTGGCAAAAAAGCGGAAGGTCATGCTCAAGGAATTGCGAGACGAACCGTTTCTTCTGCTGCGTGAAGACCACTGTTTTCGCGATACCGCCATTGAAGTCTGCAAGCGCGCCCGTGTAATGCCTCGCGTGGTTTTTGAAAGCGGCCAGTTCAGCAGTATTCTGGCCATGGTTGGCGCCGGCCTGGGCATTTCCATTGTGCCGGAGATGGCGGTGGAGCAGCGTCCAGACTGTGCTTTTGTCTCTGTCGGCGACGACCGGGCGTCGCGCACCATCGGCGTGGTTACCCTCAAAGGACGCTATCTCAGCCGCGTTCAACTGGCCTTTTTGGCGCATCTGCAAACTTTCGCACAAAAAGAAGCATAACTGCCATAGTCCGTGGTGACATGCAGTGGTATTTAGCTGGGCCTACCGTTTAGCATTCCAGACGTGCGCAACTTTCAGATCTTATTTGATGAAGCTGAGCCTTCGTCCATCGAGCATGCTGGTTATGCGCCGTATGGCAAGCTGCGCTTTCCTGCGCCCCACTCGGACCGGCCCTGGACGTATGCCAATTTCGTTCAATCCATTGACGGCATAGCCTCATTTAAAGGATCGCATGCGGCAGGGTGGGATATTTCCCAATCTGCGGAAGACCGCTGGCTGATGGACCTGTTGCGCGCCCACGCTGACGCAATCATCATGGGCGTAAATACGCTGGTGGAAGAAACCCTCAGCGCGCCGAACTTAAACGGTGGCCGCGGTCCGGTGTACTGCATTGAAGAAGAATCTTTGCGTGAACTGCGCAACAAGCTTGGTCGCAAGCGGGAGAAAGTGGTGTTTGTAACAGCATCCGGCAGCATGGACCCAAGGGCCTATCGCGTGTTTGATGGCGATCTGATGGATGCCATGATCCTTTCCACGGCAGCAGGCGCGGCGCGCCTGCAAGGCCGGAGCGCCCAGGTCCCAGTAATTGTTGCCGGCGAGGACAAGATCATTGATCTGCCACTCGCCATGAGCATGCTGCGCAAGGAGATGGGAATCGAGCGGCTTCTATGCGAAGGCGGTCCAACCTTTTATGGAAGCATGTCGCGGGCAGGGTTAATCGACGAGAAGTTTGTGACAGTTTCACCGGTAGAGATCGGGTTACTGGTTCCTCCTGAACAGGGACCAACGCCGCTGGGGCAGGCCAGCCAGCTCAATTTACGTCCAACCACATTCATGTATCCGGGATTTACCAAAGAGAATGCGCCCTGGTGGCGATGGATGAGCTGCCGCCGCGTGGGCGATCACCAGTTCAATCGCTATCGGCGGCGATAAATCGGCTGGCGGACAATGCCATGGCCCGTTGAGAAGTTACTTCCTGCCCGCTGCTTCCACGCTTCGCGTTGGATCGGCGCCTTTCCAGCTAACATCCGCTGTTGGTCCGTAGCTTGAGGGAACAGGCTTGCCCAGCAGCCGCAGACAGACACTGAGCTGTGTACGATGATGTGCCGTGTGCAGTACCCGCCTCCAGAAAACCCAGATTCGCTGCCGCTGCACGTCAAAAAAAGGAACTACTTCCAGCCACCATTTTTGGTCGCGCCTTGCCATGCGCTGCAAGCGCGGCCGGCACAACTCTTCATTGCGCTTCCAGAACCCTTCAGGCGTCAGCGCCTGCGGCATCAGCGCGGTCGCTTCCGGTTCATCCTCTAGCCCGATGAACTCGGCAAAGAAGCGCCGCTCGGAGAGAAGCTGGTGTTTCATCACGTCAAGCACGCTGCTGGAACGCTCTGCCGCCTTGAACGCCATGTCTTCGGGAGCGAACTGCCGCCATACGCTGACCACCTTGCTGGTCTCGCTGGCATAGGTATCCAGCAGATGTTGAAATACCGGGTCGGCAGCGCGAGGCACCTGCGCTTCTGGAATAGCCGTGTATTCGTAATCCATCGGCATAATTACCTCATACATCAAAGCCTTGTCCAGGATTCAACGTTACAGCCGCTTGCGCGGATCTCAACAGTTTTCAGTCCTGAATTCTATGCCCGCGCCGCCCTGACTGCCGGGGTTGCCACCTTAGGCTTTACGATTGCTGCTGCCACAAGCCCGGCGACAACGAATCCCATAGCCACGGTGCAAATGTATGCCATGGTGTAATTACCCGGGAAGCCATACCAGTTCCAGTATGAGATATTGGTGCTGATGCCTGCCAGAATTCCGGCAATCGTTAGAAACCGCCAGCGCGCGGCAAAGCTGGCCAGGTTTGTTTGTCCAAGCAGAATGACCGCCAGCAGCACCTGAAGGATGTTGGCGCCAAGTTCAACTGCCAGCGCACGTCCAAAGAAGAAATTGAGCGACGGATGATACACCAGCAACCCGGATGGCCCGGTTTCCACCTTGTGCATGCGCGCTTCCATAGCAGCGGATTGCTGCGCCCGCGTGGCATTCTCAGGAACGCCGAGACCAGGCAGAAGATACAGCCCTTCTTCAGGCATATTCGCCTTCATGGAACTTAGAACTGTTTGTTCGTTGGGAATTTCTTTTATTCCCGCTTTACCCAGCGGCAAAACGTCATGGGCCACAAACGACCATAAAAAGAACGCAATCCCGCCCAGCACGCCTGCAAGAAGCTTTTTGCCCATAAGTTCCTCCTGATGTTCGCGGCACCATGCTGCTACGGCCAGCGCAGACAAGTCAAATCATAAGTTTCGGCAGGGGAACACTATTACCGAATTGTCCAGTAAATTCCAGCAGAAATCGGAATTGCCTGGGACGCTCTTGTGTAACTTCATTGGCCCTGGCTCTGGCTGGCAGATGGGTCAAAGCCGCAGCGTCCACGCATGCCTTGCCGGAATCGCTCCCGCTCTTCAGGGGTCATGCGTTCCCAGCGTTCAGACATGCGCTCTTTCATTTGACGGCGAATATTGGAGCGGCTGCGGCCATAGAGTCCATGTCCGCCAACGAGGATCCGGCACAGCGCCAGAATTCCCACCGCTTGCCAGAAGGTCACCTGTCGCCAGCCGAAGAGCGCAGGCGTCAGCCAATTCCACAGATGCATGACCAATTCGCCGCCGATGAAGATAAACAGCGCAATTCCAGCAATTGCCGCCGGAACAATAAAATACCATTTCCTTCTCATGTTCAATCCCTCATGCTTTCGTAAGTTCGTCATAAATGCCTTGCAAGCGCTCGCGTAGATGCAGGACGGCGTAACGTTTGCGTGACAGCAGGGTATTCACGCTTAAGCCTGTCTCTGCGGCCATCTCCCTGAAGCTGCGCCCTTCCAATTCGTGCGCAACAAACACCTCGCGCTGGTCTTCCGGCAGTTCGTCAAGCGCTAACTCCAGTTCATCAAGAAGCACTTTGCGGGCGTAAAGCGCGTCCGGCCCGGCATCGGGTGAAGGCAACAGCTCTTCTAATCCGAGCAGTTCGTCGTCATCCTCGCGCGCAACTGCGGAATCGCTGAAGCTCTCCGGTTTCTTCTTGCGGAAGAGATCGGTAATGCGATTGCGCGCCACGCGAAACAGCCAGCCGGTAACGTGCTCAATGGGCATCAGCAGGCGGTTTGCTTCCACCAGTTTGTAGAAAACGTCCTGCAGAATGTCCTCAGCGTCGCGTGGGTCGGGCACACGCCGGCGAATGAAGTTGCGCAGCCGGGGCTGCTCCCGCTTGACCACTTCGGAGATCCGCTGGTCCTGTTCAAGTCCCATCCGGTTCAGCCTCGCCGCGTCCTTCATCGTTCATCCGCCATCTGCGGTTGTAGACGAATGAGGCGGTACGGATATTGTAGAGTCAATAAAAGGGGCGTAAATGTATATACAAAAAGAGTGCGAACTGAGCTTTTGGTAGTTGGCTGGGTAGGGTAACCGCGTGATTGTGCGGTTTTCCAGCGGCCTGCCCATTTGGGCAGGTTCCAACAAAATTCCGAAACTCCCATCACGTACCTGTAATCTAGTAGAGACGTTTCTCAGGATTGGAGCAGTTTCGTGGCGACACAAGCAGAGCCCAAGTTGAACACAAAGCTAGATACAAAGGCGGATACGAAGCAAGACGCAATAAAGAAGAAATCCGCCAAAGAGCAGTTAAAAGCCGTCTGGCCCATGATCTGGGAGTTGGTACGGCCGCGCCGTGGCCTTCTGGCTTTCAGCTTTTTATTGCTGCTCATTGGCCGCGTCTGCGGGCTGGTGCTGCCAGCCGCTCCCAAGTTCCTGATTGATGATGTGATTGGCAAACATCGCGGGAACCTGCTTCTTCCGCTCGTTGCTGCCGTCGCCGGAGCCACTCTGGTACAGGGAATTACGTCATATGCGCTGACACAACTGCTTTCCAAAGAAGCCCAGCGCCTGATTACGGAATTGCGCCGCAAGGTGCAGACCCATGTCGGAAGGCTCTCACTCAATTACTACGATGCCAACAAGACTGGCGCTTTGGTCTCGCGCATCATGAGTGACGTAGAAGGCGTGCGCAACCTGATCGGCACCGGCCTGGTGGATTTCTGCGGTGGCGTCCTTACCGCCATTCTGGCTCTGGGCTTCCTGCTGAAGTTCAACGCGCAAATGACCGGGATCGCTATCGGCTTCCTTATCGTACTGATGGTGGCTCTCGGCCGGGCTTTCAAAACCATCCGCCCGATTTTCCGCGAGCGCTCCAAGATCAATGCTGAAGTCACCGGACGTCTCACGGAATCCCTTGGCGGCGTTCGTGTGGTGAAGGGCTATCACGCTGAGGATCGCGAGTCCTCGGTGTTCGCAGGTGGCGTGCAGCGCCTGCTGGAAAACGTGCTGAAAACACTCACCGCAACTTCTCTTATGGGATTGACTTCCACGGTGATGCTGGGAGCAGTCAGCTCCATCATTATGTATATGGGCGCGCGACAGATTCTTGCCGGGCACATGACCGTCGGCCAGCTTTTCAGTTACACCATGTTTCTGGGTTTTTTGATTGCTCCGGTGGCGCAGATTGCCAGCATCGGCACCCAGATCACTGAGGCCCTGGCCGGCCTGGACCGTACGCGCGAAGTCCTGGCGGAAGGGCGTGAAGACCAGGACCCGGACCGCACCATTGTGTTGCCGGCGATCATTGGAAAAATCCAGTTTGAGCAGGTCAATTTTTCTTACGAGCCGGGTAAGCCTGTACTGGAGGACATCAACTTTGATTCGCAGCCAGGAACAGTAACAGCGCTGGTTGGCTCGTCTGGTTCCGGTAAATCGACCATCATTGGGCTCACTGCGGCGTTTTACAAGCCGACATCAGGCCGCGTTTTGATCGATGGCATTGACCTGAGCAAGGTCCGGCTGGATTCTTATCGCAGCGCTCTGGGCGTTGTCTTGCAGGATTCGTTTTTGTTTGACGGCTCCATCCGCGAGAATGTCGCGTTCTCCCATCCTGAAGCCACCGAACAGGAAATTCTTGAGGCGTGCCGCATTGCCCACGTCGACGAATTCACGGAACGCTTTGTGGAAAAGTATGACACTATCATTGGCGAGCGCGGCGTTAAACTTTCTGGCGGTCAGCGGCAGCGCGTCTCAATTGCCCGCGCCGTTCTGGCGAACCCCAAAATACTGATCCTGGACGAAGCCACATCCAGCCTGGACTCGGAGTCAGAAGCCTATATCCAGCAGGGGTTGAAATACCTGATGGAAGGGCGCACCACGTTTGTGATCGCGCACCGCCTGTCTACCATCCGCCAGGCCGATCAGATTCTTGTGGTGGAGGCGGGCAGGATCGTAGAGCGCGGCAAGCATGCCGAGCTGCTGGCGCTGCAAGGCCGCTATCGCGACCTCTATACGCGCCAGCACGGTCTGGAAGAAAACCTGTTTTTGGCCCCCGGAGAAGGCGACAAAGTGGAAGAGACATCCGGTGGTCCTCGCGGAAGCGGCGGTGGCGTGCCCGATGCCGTGAGCTTGATTCGAGGGCAGAGTTTTTAGATCTGAAAACCGTTCAAAGCTAAGCGCGCTGAATATGTCTTCTGTGAATTAAGGAGCTGATGATGAAGCACTTTTTGCAAAGCAGGGTCTTCTGGATTCTGGTTTTTCTGAGCGCACAAAGTCTGTTCGCGCAGAAAGAGCCCGAGGGCATATGGCAGGGCTATGACGGAGAATGGAAACACGTCAGCAGCCAACTGGTCGCGCTGGCTGAAGCAACACCGCCGGAGAAATTTGCGTGGCGTCCCGCACCGGGAGTTCGCTCAACGAGTGAAGTGTACATGCACATTGCCACGGCAAATTTGTATCTGCTTAGCGTTACCGGCCCTAAGATGCCTGGCGATATGACACAGGACATGGAAAAGACTGTCACCGCGAAAGCAGATGTCATCAACTGGCTCAAGCGTTCCCTTGAAGCCGTACGAGCAGCGCATGCCGGCATCAAACCCAGCGAATTGCAGCGCAAAGTAAAAATTGCCGATCGCGAAGCCACCGTGGATGGCATGTACCTGCGCATCATCGTTCATGCCAATGAACACATGGGCCAGCTTGTCGCATATGCGCGCATGACCGGCGTGGTCCCACCGTGGTCAGAAAAATAAGTCTGCTGAAATGAAGTTGCAGGCCAGTTGGCGCTCGCGTTATGGCAATGCGCCAATCTCAACCATTATTTAGGAGCCATGCGGATTGCGCCATCAAGTCGGATTGTCTCGCCGTTCAGCATGTTGTTTTCAATAATGTGCTGAACCAGCGCGGCGAACTCTGGCGGCTTGCCCAGCCGAACAGGAAACGGTACCTGTTGCGCCAGTGAAGCCTGCGCGGCTTCAGGCAGACCCGCAAGCAGCGGCGTATGGAAGATGCCGGGTGCGATGGTGCAGACGCGGATGCCGGAGCGGGCAAGTTCACGCGCGAGTGGCAACGTCATGCCGACGATGCCCCCCTTGGAAGCCGAATAAGCAACCTGTCCGATCTGGCCTTCATATGCCGCAACCGATGCGGTGGTCACAATCACGCCGCGACCGCCATCTTCATCGGGCTGATTGGCGCTCATGGCATTGGCAGCGTGGCGGATGGCGTCGAAGGTGCCGATGAGGTTGATCTGGATGGTGCGGACGAATTTTCCCAGGTCATGCATTCCGTTCTTGCCCAGAAGTTTTTCGGCAATGCCAATGCCGGCGGTGGTCACAAGAAAATGCAGTCCACCCATTTGCTTGACTGCGGCTTCAACGTTGGCTTGAACCTGGGTGGCATCAGTTACGTCAGTCTTGATGAATTTTACGTTTGCTCCCAGCTCATTTGCCAGCGGCGTTCCGGTCTTGTCGTTCACGTCAAGAATCGTAACTTTGGCGCCGTGCGCTACCAGCATGCGGACCGTCGCTTCACCCAATCCTGATGCGCCTCCTGTAACCAGCGCGCTTTTGCCTTGAATGTTCATAGAACCCCTTTTAGCCGCGAATTCACGCGAATAAGCACGAATCAGAAATTCATTTTTTTGTTGATTCGTGTCTTATTTGTTTGCTCCTTCATTTAGCAACAGCAAATAGTTTTCCTAAAGCACAAGGTCCCTCATCCCTACTTCCACCCAAACACACGGCTTGTTATCAATGTGAAAAGATGCGAATTAATTTTTGTTTCTGATTCGTGTTATTCGCGTTGATTCGCGGCCAATCCGCCTTCAGTTTAACCGTTCGATAATCGTTGCATTAGCCATGCCGCCGCCTTCGCACATAGCCTGTAATCCATAGCGGCCACCCGAGCGTTCAAGTTCATGCACAAGGGTCGTCATCAGCCGCGCGCCGCTCGCGCCAAGCGGATGTCCAACTGCAATCGCGCCGCCATTGACGTTCACGCATGACATATCTGCTTTTGTCTCGCGCTGCCACGCCAGCACCACGCTGGCAAAAGCTTCATTAATTTCGATGAGGTCCATTTGCTCCAGCTTCATCCCAGAGCGGTCAAGAATTTTGCGTGTAGCAGGAATGGGTGCGCCCAGCATCAGCACCGGATCTTCCGCGGCCAAAGCAAACTCAACAAAGCGTGCCATTGGTTTGTAGCCCAGTTTTTCTGCTGTACCGCGCTCCATGATAAGCACGGCGGCAGCGCCATCAGTAATTTGTGATGAATTCGCGGCGGTCACTACGCCATCAGCTTTAAATACGGTTTTAAGCGTGGCCAATTTCTCCAGAGTGCTTCCGGCCCGAATGCCTTCATCACGCGCCACATTCACCGTACCCTGATCGGTCTCTATTGGCAGCGGCAGAATCTCGCGCGCAAAGCGGCCTTCCTCGGTGGCCTGGGCGGCACGGCGATGACTCTCCAAAGAATACTGGTCCAGGCATTCGCGCGTGAGCTTATAACGCTCTGCCAACATCTCCGCGCTGATACCCTGATTGAAATGGACATCGTGATAGCGTTTCATCATCTCCGGGCCAAAAGGCTTGCCTGGGCCATTGGCGGCGGAAGCGCCCATGGGGACGCGCGTCATGCTCTCAACGCCGCAGCCAATGGCGATGTCATAGCTGCCGGCAATTACGCCCTGCGCGGCAAAATGAATGGCCTGTTGGCTTGATCCGCATTGCCGGTCAACCGTGGTTCCGGGTACCGATTCAGGAAAGCCCGCCGCCAGCACCGCATTGCGCGCGACATTGGCCGCCTGCTCGCCTACCTGCATCACGCAGCCGGCAATTACATCATCGATCAACGCGGAATCTAACTGATTTCGCGCGACCAGCCCTTTGAGCGTGAAGCCCAGCAGATCAACAGGATGCCAGCTCTTCAACATCCCATCGCGCCGCCCGAGCGGCGTGCGCACTGCATCGACGATTACGGCTTCCTTCTTCATTTCTGTCGCTAGCGCTCCAAACCGCTTTTACATCTTGCTCCGACTCTGAAATTCTTCTGCCTTGTAGCAGGCGGCTCGGCGCGTGGTCGGCCTCGCCACCAATCCATCACTAATTTCTTTTGCTAGCGCTCCAAACCGCTTTTACTTCTTGCTCCGACTCTGAAATTCTTTTGCCCTGTGGCAGGTGGCTCGGCGCGTGGTCGGCCTCGCCACCAACCAGCGCTAATTTTGTCGCGAGCGCTCCAAACCGCTTTTACTTCTTGCTCCGATTCTGAAATTCTTCTGCCTTGTGACAGGTGGCTCGGCGCGTAGTGGCCTCGCCACCGTTCCTGCTTCAGTTATTCTCTTGCTTGCACTCAGCTAGTCAGGCGGCTGCGCTGGTTTGTCTGTCAAAGTCGGCAAATCCCTTGCCGTCCTCCGCCAGCCGTTTGAGCAGAGGCGCAGGTTCCCAGAGTTCTCCATGTTTTTTATGGAACTCCTGTATGCGCTCGTAGACTTTTTTCAGACCCATCGTGTCCGCATACCACATGGGGCCGCCACGATGAGCAGGGAAGCCGTAGCCCGTGAGATAGATGATGTCAATATCCACCGCTCGAAGCGCGTAGCCCTCTTCCAAAATTCGCGCGCCTTCATTTACCAGCGCATAAATCAGGCGATCGACAATCTCTTCTTTTGTGATGGCGTGCTGTTTGATTCCCGCTTCCGCAGCCCACTTGCGGACGTTCTCTTCCACTGTGGAATCAACGACGGAGCGGCGGTTTTCGTCATACTTATACCAGCCTGCTCCGGTCTTCTGGCCATACCGGCCCATCTCACATAGCTTGTCTTCCGCCAGCGGCTGACGCACACCCGGCTTTTCCAGGTGCTTAAATTCCTTGCGGATGCGCCATCCCACGTCCAGTCCAGCCAGATCGCCCACAGCGAGCGGCCCCATGGCCATGCCGTAGTCGTACATAGCATTGTCGATGGCTTCTACTGTCGCCCCTTCCTCCATCATGAATTGCGCTTCACGCCGATAAGGGCCAAACATGCGGTTGCCAACAAATCCTCTGCAATTGCCCACCAGTACGCCCACCTTGCCCAATTTTTTGGAAAGCTGCATGCACGTGGCGATGACCTCTTTACTTGTAGCTTTGCCGCGCACCATCTCCAGCAACCGCATGACATTGGCCGGACTAAAAAAATGAGTGCCAATCACGGATTCCGGCCGCGAAGTCGCAGAGGCTATCTCATCAATGTTGAGCGTTGACGTATTGCTGGCCAGGATCGCGCCTTTCTTGCAGATCTTGTCCAACTCGCCAAAAATCTGTTTCTTGAGAGCCATGCCTTCAAACACCGCTTCCACCACCATGTCCACGGATTCAAAGCCGTCATAGGTGAGCGTAGGCTTGATCAGCTTCATGCGGTCATCCATCTGCTGTTGTGTCAAGCGGCCTTTCTTCATGGTGTTTTCATAATTCTTGCGGATGGTATTCATCCCACGGTCCAGCGCCCCCTGCTCCGTCTCTTTCAACAGCACAGGGATACCGGCATTGGCAAAGTTCATGGCGATTCCGCCTCCCATGGTGCCTGCGCCAATCACAGCAGCAGTATTCACAGGAATGACCGGCGTGTCTTTGGGAACGTCAGGGATCTTTGCCACTTCGCGCTCGCCAAAGAAGACGTGAATCAGCGCCTTGGACTGTTCAGAGAACAGGCACTCGGTAAAAATCTTGCGCTCGGCTTCCACACCCTGGTCAAAAGGAAGTTTTGTGGCGGCTTCCACCGCATCAATTGCAGCCAGCGGAGCCATCAGGCCGCGCGCTTTCTTGCGTGCCGCATCGCGGGCGGCGGCAAAAATAGCAGCATTCTGCTCTGGCGTGCCCAGTTTTTCATTGCGCTCGCGTGTTTTGGGGGCAGGCTTGCCGGCAATCTCGCGGGCAAAAGCAACCGCGCCTGCGAGCAGATCGCCTTCAATTAATTTGTCAATGATTCCCGCAGCCAGTGCGTCTTTAGCTTTAATGGGATTCCCATCCGCGCACATCTCCACGGCCTTGGCCACACCTGCCAGTCGAGGCAGACGCTGTGTGCCTGCCGCTCCAGGAATAATGCCCAATTTCACTTCGGGCTGGCCGACAACCGCGCTTGGCAAAGCAACGCGATAATGTCCCGCCATCGCTACTTCAAGACCGCCGCCGAATGCCTGCCCGTGGATTGCCATCACTACCGGCTTGGTGGAATCTTCAATGCGGCTGAGAATCGGCACCAGTGTAAGCCCGCGCTGGTTCTTTCCAGACGTGATTTTGCCGAACTCCTTTATGTCCGCGCCGGCAATAAAAGTCTTGCCGCTGCCAATCAGCACCGCCGCCTTTATGCCCGGGTCTTTATCTATCTGCTCAATGGCTTCGGCAATTCCCTCCGGCACTCCCGGACTCAGGGCGTTGACTGGAGGATTGTTGACCGTGATGATGGCAATGTCATTGTCTTTTGTCAGTAGAACAAGATCACTCATTTGGGATTCTCTCTTTTGGTGCTTGCTTGGGCCGCTCGAACCATTTTTGTATTAAGCTTTTTGACTTGGGCCGCAGATTCAGCCCACGTTTTTTCCAAACGGATAAGACAGGGATAAAGTTTATTGAATGGCCATTCAGTCCGTCAAACCTGCCGAGCAGACGCGTTAAACTTTAGATTCAGAAAAGGACATCCTTTGGACTCCAAACAACGCTGTGCCTGGGTAACGGCATCGCTGGCAGCACTTCAGATATCGCCTGACGATACGCTCAAATCCGCTGCCTCATCTTTTCGGCGATCCGCAGAGCGCGATGCGAGCCTTCCCACACGCCAAACCAAGGGCCTGACGGCAAAGCAAGCCGCCCTGGCCGCAAAACAGGCTGCTGCTTCCCTGATGATTGCCTACCATGACGCAGAATGGGGCGTGCCGCAGCACGATGATCGCGTGCTGTTTGAATTTCTTATTCTGGAAGGCGCACAGGCTGGGCTGAGCTGGTCCACTATTCTCAATAAGCGAGAAGCTTACCACCGCGCCTTCAGCGGTTTTGATCCCGCGCGTGTGGCCAGGTATGACGCACGCAAGCAGAAGCAACTGATGTCCGACCCCGGCATTGTCCGTAACCGGCTCAAGATCACGGCCACGGTGGAGAATGCACGGGCTTTCTTTGCCGTGCAAAAAGAGTTCGGCAGCTTCAATGCCTATATCTGGCAGTTTACCGGCGGAGCGCCCATCAACAACGCACTGCGCTCATCCAGCCAGATTCCCGCGCGCACTTCCGAATCAGACAAAATGAGCCGCGATCTACTCCAGCGTGGCTTCCGCTTCGTCGGCCCGACGATCTGCTACGCCTTTATGCAGGCCGTGGGCATGGTCAATGACCATTTGGTGGAGTGCTACAGGTATAAGCAGATTGTTGGAAGCCAGTAAGTACTTGCGCATTACATGGCGGAGATCACGCTCTCGCTAGGAAAGTGTCGGCTGCACAGTTACGGGATTCGGGACGGAAGGCAATGGCTGAGGCCACAGCAGGGCTGCCAGTTTGGGATACCGTCCGCCGAAAAAGTAAAAGGCGAACGATGCAAAAAAGATGGAAATCGGCGCAATCAGTACCAGAAAAACACAGAAGAAAGCTGCGGCCGTGAGCAATGCTGCGATCCCGCAAACGATAATGGCAGCGCCCAAACCAAGCACTTTGAAGGCCAGCGCCCCCAGCAGAAACAAAATTGCGGCGGGAATCCCGATCACCAAAAGCGCAGGCAACGCCACTATAAAAATAGCGATACCCAGAACGATGGATGCGCCAATCGCACAGAAAAATTTCAAAACCATGTAGGCAGCCCAGGCGCCGGGCTCAGAAGCTGCCACACGCCAAACGGCGGCCCATGCATCTTCAATGGAAAGATCGTCCAGCGCCAGGACAGGCAAAACAAAATCCTTGGCCAGCGTGGAAATAATGGCAAAACCCAGACCAATGAGTAGACCCTTCAGGGCAATGGACGCAAAAAACTCGAGGAAAACCGGGAGCGAATTGTCGCCGCTGAAAAGGCCGTTCTTGTAGGCGTGCCATAATGGCACGCCAATCAGCCAGATGATTACCGCCCAGCTTGCCAGCCGGTAGACCAGCCAGAAACCAAAATAGCGGTTTGCCTGCAGGGCATAATTCCGCCATCCTCGCCCGATCTCTGCCTGCCCGGTAATGACTACATCAAACAGGATGAAACGAAACCGGCAAAACAAATATTGAAAGATCAGCGCAGTCACCAACACCACCGCCAGCACAATCACAATGATGTGGAAATAATCAGCTACGTGAATGGAGCGGATGGCACGGGAAATGTCCGCTGCCTCAGGCGGAAGCTGGCCCTGCGGAAGGTGATTAGGAAAAGCAGGCATGCGGAAATTGAAACCGCCGCTGGCTGTGGCAAGCCCGCCGCCTAAAAAGCCGATGAAACCGATTTTCAACCAGGTCTTAACACGGAAGGGCTGAAACAGCATTGCGCCTACACGCGCAAATGCAGGACTTAACGCATCAAGAGCGGATAGACGGTTCATATAAGTGAGCCAGAGCGCACGGACCGCGGAGGCTTATCTCCTGCTGCCACGATGCTAGCTTTTCCAACGCATTTTCACAAACCATTTTATGGCGCAGCTTCTTGTCACGGACCTTACGCCTCTCTGCCTCGCTCAACTGCGGCAACAGATCAAAGGTAATGTTTGCCGGCTGAAAGCTCCTGGCTTCAGCATGGCAGATGTAATGCACTAGTGACCCGACCGCGGTTTCGCGGGGCGGCGGCACAACCGCAAATCCCTGAGCGATACGCGCGACATGAATTCCAGCAAGCATACCCATGGCGATTGATTCCGTGTAACCTTCCACTCCGGAAATCTGCCCAGCAAAGAATACGTTGGGATGCAGCTTTAAGTTCAATAATTCCGTCAGCAAAGAGGGTGCGTTGATATATGTATTGCGATGGATCTGCCCATAGCGCACAAACTTCGCATTCTCCAAACCCGGAATCATCCGGAGCACGCGCGCCTGGTCGCCATATTTCATGTGGTTTTGAAAGCCGACAAGGTTGTAAGAGTCAGCCCGCAGATTTTCCTGCCGGAGCTGCACCACCGCATACGGCCACTTGCCGGTACGAGGATCGTCAAGCCCAACCGGCTTCATGGGGCCAAAACGAAGCGTGTCACGGCCGCGGCGGGCGATCTCTTCAATCGGCAAACAGCCTTCAAAATAGTTCAGCTTTTCCCAGTCATGCCCTTCCACCAGTTCCGCGGAGCTTAGCGCATCCACAAAGCGCTCATACTCTTCTTTTGTTAACGGACAATTGATGTAGTCTGCCGTGCCCTTGCCGTAGCGCGCCGCCATATAAACCTTGCTCATGTCAATGGAATCGGCTTCCACGATTGGGCTGATGGAATCGTAGAAAAACAAATGATCGCTGCCAGACAAACGCGCAACCTCAAGCGAGAGCGCGTCCGACGTGAGCGGCCCGGTGGCAACCACGGTGATCCCGCTCTCTTCTTCAATGTGCGTGGCTTCTTGGCGGATGATCCTGATACGGGGCTCGGCGGCAATTGCTTCAGTGACTTTTGCCGCGAAGGTTTCGCGGTCAACCGCCAGCGCGTGTCCCGCCGGCACGCTGGTTTCTTTGGCGATTCTCAACAGCAAGGAATCCACACGCCGCATCTCTTCTTTCAAAAGCCACGGTGCAGTGTTCTCGCTTTCTGATTTCAGCGAGTTGGAGCAGACTAGTTCGGCGAACTTATCGGTCTGGTGCGCGGGCGTGGATTTGACCGGGCGCATTTCATATAACTCGACCTCAACGCCATGGCGCGCACACTGCCACGCTGCTTCGCAGCCAGCCAAACCGGCGCCGATGATTTTGACAGAGATGGTCATTGTGTTTTAGTTATCGTGGACCCAGCCGTAACCGGCACAGGACCGGTTCCGCTAGCCAGCCGCTCCAGCGCATCGCCACGCAGCAGCATGGTTTCCCATTCGCCCAGAAGTTCCGCGCCAAGTGATTCGTAGAACTTGAGCGCCGGAGTGTTCCATTCCAGTACCATCCAGCGCAGGCCGTAACAATGCTCTTCCAGGGCGATCTGCGCCAGCCGCTGGAGCAGCGCTTTACCAATGCCTTTGCCGCGCATCTCCGGCAAAACAAAAAGGTCTTCCAGGTAAAGTCCGGCATGGCCGCGCCAAGTGGAATAGTTATAGTGAAAAAGGGCGAAACCGGCAGGCGCGCCTGCCCACTCCGCGATGAGACAGCGATATTTGGGCTGTGGGCCAAAACCATCGCGAATTAAATCTTCCACGGTTGCGACCACCGCGTTGGGCTCGCGCTCATATTCGGCCAGCCGGTGAATGAAATCAAGAATGAGAAAGGCATCGGCGGCAGTCGCGTTGCGGAGAGAAAGCATGATCTTTAGAACTTACCGCAAAGGCCGCGAAGGACGCAAAGGAGCGGTACTTAGTTTTGGCACTTAGCCGCAAGTCCGCGTTGTGTTGTGAAAAGGCCCGATGTCTCGATTTCCGGATTACCCGGCATCTTTCATTCCATGGCGTTGAACTCATCCAGGGCCGCGTCTTCAGCAGCATAGTCGAACTGAGCAGGCGTATCCGCCGGAGGATTTGCTCTTTCCCATTCGATGGTGCGACGGATCGCTTCTTCACGCGGCAGCAGCTCGCGATAGCCAAGCTCTTTGCGGATGCGCTCGGAGGATCCCACCACGTGCTGCGCGGTGTTTCCTGGCCAGAGCAGATGTTTGGGAGTGCGGTTATGCGGCAGGACTACGAATTGCCCCGTCCAATTGGTAGCAGCGGCAATTTTGCGTGCCCAGTCCAGCTCGCCGAAAGATTCAATCTCGCACACGTTATAAGTCCGGCCTGCCGCTTGCGGCGAAGTAGCCGCCAGAGCCACGGTTACCCCAACGTCTTCTACATAACCACGGGGCGTGCGCAAAGGAGCAACGTCGGCGGCGAAAATGATCTGTCGGCGGCCATCGGCAATGCGCTTCAGGACCGAATGAAAGCGATGAACGGGATCGCCCGGACCATACACCATAGGCAGGCGCAGTACGGTGCCGGGCAATTTTGGTTTGCTCAACACAGCTTTTTCGGCGGGAATTTTGTCATACTCATCATCCAGCCAGCCGTAAACGGTCTTTGCTTTCTTGAGCGCTTCCGGCGGATAGATGTTCCCGCTCGACCTGAGCTCTGAGTCCTCAGTAAGTGGCAACTCCTGAGGTTTGCCGCTGTCAAACCCATAAAAGACACCCCAGGCTCGATAGACATCCATGCTGCTGAGCGCGACGACGCGCCCGGCGATGCCGTGGAATACCTCCATTAGCTGCTGCGCCTGACGGCCAGAGCTGAGGATAAAATCGATGACTACATCAAATCTTTCTTGGGCGAATTGCGAGCGATAGTCAGAAAGGTGATTGCGGTCGCCGAGGATCTGAGAGATGCCTTCGGGAACTGGAACCTTCCAACGATGAAACACAGTTATCTGATGCCCGGCCTGTTGGAGCTGCCGAATGGTGAAAGCGCCGATAAAGCCACTGCCGCCGATGAGGAGAATTTTCATATGCTTTGCTGCTCAGGAGTTAAAGCCCCTGGTCATTTTTTATTCGTCCCACTTGAAGCGTGCCCTGATGCGTGTTTTTCTTATTGAAGCTCTTTGGCGTCTACACAGCATGGGAGCCTCTCACTTTGCGGGCCATGCGCGGGCTTTTCAAAGTGCCCTGGGAACATAATTCCCGTCTTCCAGCACCTTATAAGGCGCAACCTGCGGCGTAACCAGAGCTTCACGCGGAACAATAAAAGTCTGTTCCAGCGCGTACTGCCCTGACATGGCGGCGTGAGGAACGCCATCGGTATAGACCATCCAGGAGCTGCCCGGAGGGAAAATCAGTTTCTGCCTGGGCGAGTTCTGCTGGAAATCAGAATTTTCCTTAAGCCAATCGTGCAGGTACAGCATGAACTCGTCATAGGGTGAGCGGTCCGGGACCGGCAGCCCGATCTTGCTGGCAAAATGAGAAAGCGTGCGCCCTATGCCACCGCTGGGAGGTCCGATTTTTTTAACGCGCATGAGCTTCGGTAAAAACTCATGGAACGGCTTCCCCACATTCCAAACGCGCCCCACTGATGGATTGATATTGGCGAACACTCGCAGAATTCGTGCGCCGTGTGTAGGCCGTGAAGGAAACGCATCCACGTGGAGCAGGTCATTGCGCTTGTGCAGCGACAGATCACGGCCCTGTTCTTCCAGTGGACGGAAGCTAGCAAAATCCAGCTTCATTTTGCCTGCATAGGGGGCAAGGAATTTTGAAATGAACTTTGCGACTGCGGCGGAAAAATCCCGCATGATGGTATTCATGCGCTTACGGTCAGGCGAATTGTCATCCACGCCCTTCAGAATATCTTTGGCCGGGCGATAGGAAATGTTCTTGTGAAAGCGCGAGCCGGTTTGCTTTTGCGAGAGCAGGAACTCACGGTCAGCATCTGCGAATTCAAATGGCACATGACTGAAGAACAGCACTTTGCCACGTTCCAGTTGATCACAGTACCAGTTAGTCTGATTGAGATCAAAGTTGGTCACGTCAACGATTGCAGTTGTGCTCGATGCCGGTGCCATAAATACACCCTTCTAGATGATTAGAAAATCATATCGCGAATTAATCTTCAGGGTTGAAGCGCCTTAGTCAGACTGAATAATTGGGCGCGGGCTTAACCCACGCCCAACGCCGTTTTATTTGCCGTCCTCTCCTTTTTTGCAGAGAGATCCATCTGTCACTGACGTGAGAAGACCCGCTGAGGCAGTAATCTTGCGGCTGAAGCATCCGCTGGCAGAGTCATTGGAGAAAAACTCCTGCGAGCTTTGCTGGCCCTGACTGCCGGTGATGTTGAAGTTGGCGTCAAACAGCAGCGTGTCACTGGGCGTAACAGTGTTGGAGACGACGCTAAAAGAATCGCGACCGTCGTCGCCGTGCTGCACTGCGGCGCTTTGGAATTGCTGGCGGATAGTGGTGGTCTGCTGGCCCGTGCCGTCAGGATTCACTGAGAAGGTAATGCCCAGGTCGAGTGGCCATTCAAAACTCTGTTGCGCGTTGCCGCCACCATGGCCGTTGGTTTGCGTTTCAGATGAAATGGTGGTGCGCTGTTTGATGTTTTGTACAAGGACCGCGTTGGTGATGTTGAAATCCTGGCGGCTGGTGAATTGAATATTCTGGCGAACATCGGTTTCCACGCGGCCATGCGACGTCCTGACAAATCCTTCAACCCTGAATACGCGCGATGAATCCACGGTGACTGAACCCGTGATCGTTCCGTCCGGCGCGGTGACAAGATTCTCAACCGTATTGGGATTGGGAATGCCAATGGTGTTGCGTGTAACTTCGCCCGTCACCTGATTGGAGCCATGGTCCTGAAATGCAAGCAGCGTGGCTGTGGTGGAAAATCCATTGTTCGCGCCAAAGACGCTCACCGAAACAGTGTGTGGCTGGCCGTTACTGAGCAGACCGGCGAATGGCGTGAGGTCCACGCGATAGGGCTCAAAGTTCAGCGTCTGCACGCCGGGAATCGGGCGCCAGAGCAGCGGATCAATTCCGCCGGTGTATATCCAGGGATAGACAGGCGCAACACCGGCCGGAGTTCCATCGATAGTGACCTGGCTTTCGCGGAAAGGACCGCCACCGCAACTTTGCAGTTCACCCGCAACGTCATCCGGCACGCATGTGTACCAGAACTCGTCGCCGGCCTGGCTCTCTGCCACCACGTCAACAAATGCGCGCTCCACATTCGTTGGTAGCGTAAAAGTTCTGGACAGCGTGCTGGCGGAGTTGGAAAGAAATGCTGTTCCGCCCGTGGGATCAGAGGCCAGCGGCAAAACCAGATCAGCGGTATGCGCTGCTTCCTGATGGCGCGCCAGCGGATAGAACTGAATTACTGCGGTCCCGAAGAGAGTGCTGGTGAACGTGGAATTTACCAGATTGCCCAGATCGACGCGGCCATTCTGCGTGGCATTAAAAAGCGCGGAATAATCCGTGAGATCGCGTTCAATGTGCCAGGACCGCGCGACTGCGCCTGAAGGCTCAGAGGTGGTGCCGAAATAGACGTTCACGCCACCAATCCAGATTTCCGCCGTGCGATCAAACTGGCGTCCCGCCTGAATGGAAAAATCCGCATTCAAAACCACCTTGGCCCAAGGGCCCGGACATGCCGGAGGCGTAAAGGAAAAGGGCTTGGGAGAGAAATCTGCAAAGGCAAAATTGTTGAACAGCGTGACCACGCAAGGGGTGGTATTTGGCCGTGCAATGGGTGCATCCGCCGTGGCAGTGTTTCCGGAACCAATCACCAATCCGGGCGGGGGAATCGGCTGGGCGGAAGGTGCGCTGGCGGCGAGCATAAGGCAAGCCGCAGCAAATATTCTTCCAGGATGACATGAAATAAATCTGAGCTTAAAAACAGAAGGGACGTTCATGACTAACCTCCGTGGTGAGAGCCAAATTCTAATGACGCAAGGTAAGCAGGTCAAACCAGGGAAGATGTGGCTGTGCTGCCACATACCGAGCAGCCTTGCGCCTTCATCCCGAATGAGCGCTAATGCGAATTGAGTTGAATGGCGATGATCTTCCCATTGGGGCCAACGGCCCAGCCCAAATTTCCTCTTAACGCCAAAGCATTCAAGTCTTCGGCGAACAACTTGCTCCAGTTGTTGCCGGAATCATGTGAGACATCGACGCCGCTGGTGCCAGCGGCCACTAAACTGTGCGCCATGCCAGCCGCGACGGCTGAGCGGTATCCCGACGGCGGATGCGCAGCGAGCGTCCATGTCTTGCCGCCATCATGTGTAAACGCAGCTACTCGCTCATGTTTTGCCGGATCTTTATAGTCGCCGCCCATAGCCACACCGTCTTTGGCCGACCAAAATGCTAATGAAAATATCCCTTGAGTTACGGCTCCGTGGATGATGGGCGTCTCGGTAACGGTCCAGGTCTGGCCGCGATCAGCGGAATGGAAAACGCGGGCTGCCGGGCCGCCTGTGCTAAACCAGACATCGTTTTTGCCGAAGGTCGCAATGCAGGTCCCGCTGGCGGCAAATGCGCCTTCATTGGGCAAAGCCGACGGCATCTTTTTAACGGTAATGGGGTTCCAAGTTGCGCCATCCGTTGTGGCGATCAGCGGAAACTTGCCGTCGACTGAGTCACTCAGCGCGATTCCGTGCGTGCTGTCCCAGAAAGCAAAGCAATCATAAAAAGCTTTGGGATCTGCATTGGTGAACTGGCGCTGCCATATTCTTCCGCCATCAGCCGTCCTATATATACGTGACTGGTCGCCTGGGCCGATGCTGAGAACAAAGGCAGTGTTCTGGTCGAAAGCGCGAATGTCGCGGAAGTCAAGCGCTTCAGCGCCTACGATTTCCAGCTTCTGCCAGGTAGCCCCGGCGTCGATGGTCCGGAGCACAGTTCCCTTGGCGCCGCTAGCCCATGCGACTTTATCTGAGACAGCGCTAATGCCCCGAAGCTGCACGTCAGTCCCGCTGTTTTGTGCCTTTTGCCCCCAAATCTGGGGCGAAACCAACAGTGTTATGCTTAAAACGGCGGCAGATGCCCGCATTTCCATGCTCCAAAAAAGACTTGAATTGTAACCATTAGCTGCCAGATTACTCTATTCAGGTACGGAGGGAATTCAGTGAGTCCCATGCTGGTTCCGGTAACCGCCCAAAGCGAGCTGCAAGATGAAGAAGTGGTGCAGCGTGTGCTCGCCGGCGAAACTGCGCTATTTGAGATCCTGATGCGCCGCTATAACCAGCGGCTCTACCGGGTTTCACGCTCCATTCTGCGCAATGACGGCGAAGCTGAAGACGTAATGCAGGATGCATACGTCCGCGCCTATGAACACCTGGGCCAGTTCGCCGGCAAGGCAGCATTCTCCACCTGGCTTACCCGCATTGCTATTCATGAAGCCCTGGCGCGCAAACGCCGTCGCAGCCGCATCGATGAACTTGACGCCCTCCCCGCGAACGGAGATGTAATGTCCATTCTCAAGTCTTCTGCTCCCAATCCTGAAGATGGCACGGCCACCGTTGAAGCGCGTGAACTGCTGGAACAAGCAATTGATCATTTGCCGGAAGCCTACCGCTCTGTGGTGATGCTGCGCGAAGTCGAAGAGATGAGCGTCGCGGAAACCGCTGAAAGCCTTGGGGTAAGCGACGCTGTCGTAAAGACCCGCCTGCATCGTGCCCACGCCATGCTTCGCAGAGACCTTTTCGCGCGCGCCAAGGGCCGCGCCACCGATCTCTACCAGTTCCACGCCGTGCGCTGTGACCGCGTAGTAAAGGCCGTATTTGAGAGGATCAGGCAGAAAGCGGAAGCCGAGGAGCATACAGTCCAGTAAAACCTGGTACCTCGTCGCACGACTTTGGCGGATAAAGTTGTAAATCATCTAAGATCAAGGAAAAGTTCATCGCACTCGGCCGAGCGCTACCAGAGAAGATCAGGTGCTTACGATTACAGGCGACATACCGTCCCAAATAGGCGTCAAACTATTGGCAGCCTGACACTTACTATGATCGCGAAATGCGCCAACCCGCAATGCTCCAAAGAGCTGATGCGCATGGATGGGGGCAGGTTTTTTGGTTTTCCCTCAAAAAATAAGGCCATTGAGCACTTCTGGTTATGCGGCAATTGTTCCAAGCATTTCACTCTAAAGCTGGTGGAAGGTGAAGTGGAATTGCTGCAGCGCACACGCAAAACTGCTTGATTTCAGCAGCAACTGCCCTCCGCATTGCATGATGTTCACACAATCGGCGCTCGACTCTTATGCGCCAGCATAGTCAGCCCGGAAAGCACCGGGAGTCGCACCGGTGAACTGGCGAAAGATCCGCGTGAAATGGCTCTGATCGTAAAAGCCAAAATCCAGCGCAATAGTGCTGAGCGGAAGATCGGAGTTGGCCAGACGATCGGCAGCCGCCCGTACGCGAATCCTATTCAGATATTCGCCGAGCGTTTCGCCAAATTCCTGGCGGAAAATCCCTCCCAGATAAACAGGATGCACTCCGGCGGCGCTGGCCACCTGGGCCAAAGTCAGGTTTTCTCCAAAATGTGCGTGCACGTACTCACAGGCCCGCTGCAAGGAGCGCAAGTCACGCGGCAGGCGCGTGGAATGGCGAATGATGGAAAATGCCAGAGCAACCGCCCGGGCTTCAAGATCCAAGGAATTTGAGTTCCGGGCCATGATCCGTCGAAAAAGGTCCATGAGCTCCCATGCAGGCTGGGTGCCTGAGATGTCAACAATCGGGCGCAGGTTGACGCGGGAAAAATCCACGGCGTCAAACAATTCTGGCCTGAATTCAAGAGTAAGCAGTGTAACGCCCGCAGCGCCTACTTCGTCGCGGTGGTCCATTCCCGGAGGATGATAGACGCAGGAGAATGGCTCATAGCCGAACTGCATAAGGCCGGCGGTTTCCCGATATTGGCCTGCCAGCATCAATGAGACAAAGCCCGCCTGATGGGCGTGGCTGGGAAGCGCCCGCGGCTGGTCATGTACCAGACGGTTTACCACAACGGAATCTACCGCCCAGCGGTCAGCAATATTGCCGAAAAACTGCCCGATATTGAGCGCCTTGGACAAAACCACCTCTTACAACCAACTATTGGACTGGCCTAAGAATAATTCGTTTGACGAGGACTAGTTATTCATTTTCGAGCATAGGTTGCGCGTTTCCGAACAGCATTGTGTAGCGCTTCATAATGGTGCTGGAAGCCAAGTTCTTGCATATCAATGTCTTACCTCGTCTGTCCTGTGCGGCCGAAATCGGAAACATAATTGTCTGAGTTATTTAGCAGCACACTGCTTACCAAATAGGCCATGTAACTATTTCCAGCTAGCTTGCATTAATACAAGACGCGCACCAAGGAATTTTAGTTCAATGACAATCTGGCAATTCCGCGAGATATTTGAGAGGCGCTCATGAACATTTTCCTGCAAGACCTTCGTTACGGTTTTCGCATGCTGCGCAAAAACCCCGGGTTTACCACGGTGGCATTGGTTGCCCTGGCCCTTGGTATTGGTGCGAATACCGCTCTGTTCAGCGTGGTCTATGGCGTGTTGCTGAAGCCGTTGCCGTACGCCCAAGGCAAAGAGTTGGTGGTATTGCAGCAGGATTTCTCCAAAGCCAACGCTGCGAACATCGGGTTTTCAGTCAAGGAAGTGAATGACTACCGTGAACAATCCAAGGCGCTGGCGCAGGTTGAGGAATACCACCAAATGTCATTCGTGCTGCTGGATGGCCAGCAGCCGGACGAGGTGAGAACGGGCGTGGTTTCAGCGCACTTTTTTGATCTGCTCGGAATCAAGCCATATCTGGGCCGCTTCTTTACCTCTGCGGACAATACACCAGGCGCGGATGCTGTCCTAGTGCTGAGCTACAGTTATTGGAAGACACGTTATGGCGGCGATGCTGGCATTCTCGGCCGTCACTTTCGCATGAATGACAAAGTACATACCGTGGTGGGCGTGCTGCCTCCGGTGCCGCAGTATCCACGCGAAAACGATGTTTACATGCCGACGGTTGCATGTCCATTCAGTTCGTCGCCTGCGGCAATTGCAAACCGTGGCGCGCGCATGATGCAGGCATTTGGAAGGCTGAAGCCAGGCGCGGACCTGAAATCCGGAAACAGTGACGTGAGCCTTGTCGCCTCAAGGTTGCAACAGCAATATCCAGCGGACTATCCGGCTTCCCGCGGCTTCCGGGCGAGCATGGATGGACTGCAAAACCAGCTCACGCATCAGGTGCGTCCCATGCTATGGGTGTTACTGGCGACTGCGGGGCTGGTGTTGTTGATTGCGTGCGCCAACGTGGCCAATCTGGCTCTGGCGCGCATTATGCGCCGTGAACAGGAAATGGCAGTTCGCGCCGCGCTGGGAGCAAATCGCAGCCGCCTGATTCGCCAGCTTCTGACGGAAAGCACGCTGCTCAGCCTGGCTGGAGGAGTGCTGGGCTTGCTCATGGCTTCCGCTTGTCTGGAATTGCTGGTGCGCTTTGTTGGCCGGTTTACCACGCGAGCCGCCGAAGTTCGCATCAGCTTTGAAGTCCTGTTATTCACCCTTGGCGTTTCCATTCTCACTGGTCTGATTTTCGGCTCCATACCGGCTCTGTCTCAGAGGGTGAACCTTGTGAACTCATTGAAAGAAGGCAACGCGAATGCCACAGTGAAGAGCACTGGTCTGAGGCTGCGTAATATGCTTGTGGCGGGACAAGTGGCTCTGAGCTTTGTCTTGTTGATTGCCGCAGGCCTGATGGTACGCAGCTTTATCAAACTGCAGCAGGTCAACGCCGGGTACAATCCGTCCAATGTGCTCACGGCCAATATTCCCCTTAATTTCAGCAAATACAACGGCAATGCCGCCACCATCAATTTTTTTGATCGCGTGATGCGAAAGCTGGAAGGAGCGCCGGGCATTGTGGCTGTGGGCGTAAATAGCGGAGCGCCGTTGGCGCCGGGCCATCCTTACAACCAGCCTTTCATTGTTGAAGGGCGGGCGATAAGCGAACGCGAAACTCTCCCAACAGCCGATCTCAACTTTGTTTCGCCTGACTGCTTTCAATTGCTTGGCATTTCGCTCATCAGCGGAAGATTTTTCACTCCGCATGATAATGCCGACTCACCCGAGGTTGCCATCATCAGCCATTCGCTGGCGCGTCATTATTTCCCCAATGAAGATCCCATTGGCAAGCGTATCTCTGGTGACAACGGAAAGACCTGGGTAAAAATTGTGGGAGTGGTGGGCGACGTGAAGTATTACGGCCTGGACAAAGAAGCGCTGGACACGGCCTATCTCTCATTTGCGCAAACGCCGATGGTCGGCAGTCTGTTGGTAAAGACCGCCGGAAATTCCATGAACTATGCCCAGCAGGTGCGGGAAGCCGTTTACTCGGTTGATCCTGAACAGCCGGTCAACAGCATTGAGACGCTGAATGAATTACGCGGCGACGCGCTGGTACAGAGCCGGCTAACTGCGCTGCTGCTGGCGCTGTTTGCCGGTCTCGCGCTGGCAATTGCCGCGACGGGATTGAGCGGCGTGACAGCCTTGATGGTTAGCCAACGCACGCGTGAGATCGGCATTCGCTTGGCGCTGGGAGCGCAGAGTACATCGGTAATGCGCATGATCTTGATGCAGGGCATGCGCGTGATTGTTTTGGGCGTGGCTGCGGGCGCAGCGGCAGCGCTGGTCTTTTCCAGAGTAATGCGGGCGCTGCTATTTGAAACCACGGTCAATGATCCGCTTACTTTTGCCGGAGTGACGTTTATGTTTCTCGCCGTTGGCTTTGCGGCCAGCTACATCCCCGCGCGCCGAGTGACAAAGGTGGACCCGCTGATCGCGCTACGAAGCGAATAGCGGACGGGAACTAGAGGATAGAAGCCAGCAGTAGCAAGGCTGAGGGTCGCAGAGAAAGATGAAGTCTGCGTTGCGAAGCCTCAGCAATTGATTCCGACTTTTTCCCGCTCAGTGTTCTTATAAGCCCAGGCCATGCGCGGCGTGTTGTGAGAAATTCCAAACCGTCCGCGCTGGTCCAGCAGAATAATGCCGCCATGGCCGTTGAGCCGTTTTTGCAGATACTGCATGGCCTCCTGCACCACCGCGTCAGGCGCGCCGCCGGTGCGCACTTTGTCGGCGGCCCACTTGGCCAGGACCAATTTCATGATGGGTTCTCCCCAGCCGGTGCATGAACTGGCAGCGCTCAGATTGTCGGCGTAACAGCCGCAGCCAATCAGTGACGAATCGCCCACGCGTCCGGGATCTTTATTCAGCGTTCCGCCGGTGGAAGTTCCCGCAGCGATGTTGCCATTAGCATCCAGCGCCACGCAACCGACTGTGTCATGGCTGGAGAGAGGGCCGGCAAAAGTGAGATCGGGATGGCCTGCTGCTTCTTTGTCCTGGGCTTCCTTCAGCCGCTTGATCTCGCGCTCAATCACCAACTCTTCATTGCGGCACAACTGCATGCCCTTTTCCTGGGCAAAACGCTCAGCGCCTTCGCCGACAAAATAAACGTGCGGGCTTTTATCCAGCACCAGCCGCGACGCCCGGATTGGATTTCGGATGCGTTCCACGCAGCCAACGCCGCCGGCACGAAGCGTGGCTCCATCCATCATCAGGGCGTCAAGTTGCACGCGGCCATCACGGGTTAGAAAGCTGCCTCGGCCTGCATCAAATGTTTCGTCATCTTCCATGCACACGATGGCTGCTTCTACGGCGTCCAACGCTGGACCGCCGCCTTCCAGCACATGCCAGCCTTTGGCCAGCGCTTTCTGCACACCCAATGTGTGCGCTTCCACCATGGCGTCAGGAATGGCCCAGGCACCGCCATGGAGCACGATTACAGGAAGTTGTCTCAATGTGTTTTAGCCCCTTGTTGCTGAAACAGCAGTTTACCAGAGCAGCAAATGGAGATTTGCCCCTGGCTGTTGCTGGAAGATTGATATTGGCAAATAACCATCGGCTACTAACTCAGAATTAGCCGCCAAGCCAGAGCCGCACGATAATCCGGAGCCACTTCACAATTTTAACCATCTAACGCAGTTAGAATTAAGCAGGGAGAAACAATGAAAAAGCGCCAACTGGGAAAATCGGCAATTGAAGTGGCGCCGCTGATGCTGGGCGGCAACGTGTTTGGCTGGACCATTGACGAAACAACATCTTTCAAAGTTCTGGACGCATTCGTCGCGGCAGGCCTGAATTTCATCGATACCGCGGACAGCTATTCAACCTGGGTTCCGGGCCATGCAGGCGGCGAGAGTGAAACGATTATCGGCAATTGGTTCAAGCGCAGCGGAAGCCGAAGCAAAGTGATTATTGCCACCAAGGTAGGATCCGAGATTCCAGGACAGGGCAAAGGGCTTAGCAAGGCATGGATCATGCGGCAGGTGGAAGGCTCGCTTAAAAGATTGCAGACCGATTATATCGATCTGTATCAGTCGCATCGCGACGATCCGGGCACTCCCGTGGAAGAAACTTTGGAGACTTACGCAAAGCTGGTGGAGCAAGGCAAGGTGCGGGTGATTGGCTGCTCAAACTTCACTGCTGAGCGGACGAAAGAATCGCTGGCAGCGAGCGCCAGGCACAACTGGCCGCGCTATGAGAGCCTGCAGCCGAACTACAACCTTTATGAACGGGCCACGTATGAAAGCAGCCTTGAGCCGCTGGCCTTGCAGGAAAAGCTTGGCGTGATTCCGTATTACTCACTGGCTGCCGGATTTCTTACCGGCAAGTATCGTTCAGAGGATGATTTGTCAAAGAGCAAGCGCGGCCAGGGCGTGAAAAAGTTTCTGAATGATCGTGGGTTCAGGGTCCTTGCCGGCCTGGATTCGGTTGCGCAAAAGCATCAGGCAAGTCCGGCACAGGTCGCCCTTGCGTGGCTCATGGCGCGTCCGAGCGTTACGGCCCCGATTGCCAGCGCCACCAGCGTGGAGCAGCTCAACGAACTGGTAAAGGCAACACAGTTGCACCTGAGCAAGACCGACATTGCAGAACTGGACCAGGCCAGCGCTTACGAAGAGCAAAAGGAGCGGATTGCCTAGCGGACCTCGTGTGGCACCGCCCCCCTGGGTGGTGAGCTTGCCGATCCTTGCCGCTGCTCTATTTCGGATCAGTGGCATCCATGTTGATCCGCGGTAAGTTACGTTGAGCCAACCCTCCTCCGCGCCTCCGCGCCGCTGCGGTGACGGTTTCGATTTTTGGGGTTCCAATGCTGGCGATTTTGGCAATGCTGGCAGCCTTGCTCCACTCATTGGTTCGGCGTATCCTATCGTCCTGCGAGAGTTGCTGGAGGACACGATGCGTTGGCTAACTTCTCTGCTTGCCGCCTTCTTGCTGTTCCTTTTTTGCGTTTCCATCGCGATGCCCGTCGCCGTTGCGCAGGCCCGCTTGGATATTTTCGTCACACCCATTCCTAACGCGCCGTTCAGTGGGACCATCAATGTGGAGCGTTCGTCGGTGCAGCGTGATGGCTCCGTCATGAGCTTCCGGACCGTCCGCGATATCGGCCGGGACAGTCGCGGCCGCATCTTCAATGAGTCGCGCACGCTCATCCCGGTTTCCAGCACGGAGACACCCCAGCTTGTGAGCGTCCATCTCTATGACCCGCAGACCCGCATTTCCACCATGCTCAATGCGCGCCAGCACACCTTCACGAAAGGTACAGTAAACCGTCCGCCCGAAACGGTCCCCCCTGCTCTTCTCGATGCCTCACAATCCAATCGTCATCCTCAGAACCAGTTCACCAAAGAGGAAGACCTTGGGATTCATGAGATTGATGGCGTGCCGGTGCATGGTGTTCGCGAAACCCAGGAGATCCCTGCCGAGGATGGCGTCGACAAGCCGATTTTGATAATCGACGAATACTGGTACTCAGAAGATCTTCGCATTAACCTGGTGATCAAGCACAGCGATCCACGTACTGGATCAGTTGCAATGACGGTTGCTCAGATCAAGCGCACAGAGCCGGACCCTGCCCGCTTCGAAATTCCGGAGGGTTATACGCTGCCCGGAGCCAGGCAGGAAGTGAAACAATAAGTTCTTTTCCGCAGATTTTCTCACCGAAGAATGCTTGCAGGCCAAAAGCTCATCCCTACCTCCCAGCCCAAGTTGCCTGAATTGAGCCCGCCACATTGACATTTCTGTGCACAGTTGGGTATTCTTAAACCTTCGCTGCTCAGCGGTTGGCCCGCCTTGTGTCTTCCCCGTCAGGAAGTAGGTAAGTGGCATCATCGAGCGGTCTTTCTTAGTGCTTTAATTCTCTAGGAGTTTGGAAATGGTAACCCGTTTTCCAGGCGGGCAGGAAATTGCGCGCAAGTGGTTTTTGGTGGACGCTCAGGGACAGACTCTGGGCCGGCTGGCTTCACGTGTAGCCAGCATTCTGGCCGGTAAAGAGTCGCCTTTGTACACACCGTTTATTGACGCGGGCGATCACGTAATTGTGATCAATGCCGGCAAGATCCGCGTGACCGGCATGAAGTCCGAACAGAAAATTTATCGCCATTACACCGGCTTTCCCGGCGGTTTGCGTGAAGAGCAGTTCCGCAAGCTGTTTGACCGGCGTCCGGACCGCGTGGTGCAAGAGGCGATCCTGGGCATGCTGCCCAAGAACAAGCTGGGCAAGGCCATGGGCAAAAAGCTAAAGGTCTATGTGGGCGACAAGCATGACCATCAAGCGCAGAAGCCTCAGGCATTGGAATTGGCAGGCCGGAAACAGGCCTAAGTTTATTTGTGCGCAGGCGAGGGCGCCTGCGGTCCACAAGTTTTGGTTTTTGTCAGCCGAGGGCGGCTGCGGTCCACAAGAATATTTGGAGCGATTGAGAACAGATGGCTGAACAAGTTCAGTATTACGGTACCGGACGCCGCAAGTCGAGTGTGGCCCGGGTTTTCCTGCGTCCCGGCGGCGGCAAGTTCACGGTGAACGGACGCGAGTTTGATCAATATTTCCTGACCGGCGCGCAGCGGGTCGAAGTGAAACAGCCACTCGTTACCAGCGAGACCAGCTCCACCTTCGATATTACTGCCAACGTTTCCGGCGGGGGAATCAACGGCCAGGCCGGCGCTTTAAAGATGGGCATTGCCCGCGCGCTGCTTGAGTTCAACCTGGAACTGCGCAAGAAGCTCAAGGCCGAAGGCTTCCTTTCCCGCGATGCTCGCGGCAAAGAGCGCAAAAAATACGGACAAAAAGGCGCTCGCAAGCGCTTCCAGTTCTCCAAACGGTAATCTTTTGAGCAGGACGGCATGGGCCGTCCTCTGTTTTTGCTGTTAACAGATTTGGCATTTAGCTGTTTGCGAAATCGCTGTTCGTCTGCCTCAAAGGCCTGCGAATTTGCAAGCGAATCGCTAGATGCTGATACACGGTAACCGCCAGTCTCCGACTTACGATTACCGAAATCTTCCCTCCCGCAACCGACGGGAGCGGAGCAGGGAATAAATCCCGAGCGTGCAGGATGTGACGCGGAGGATGCAATTCAATAAGGAGGTATTTTGGCTAACATTACCATGAAAGAGCTGCTTGAGGCGGGTGTCCACTTTGGCCACCAGACCAAGCGCTGGAACCCCAAGATGAAGGAATACATCTTTGGGGAACGCAACGGCATTTACATCATTGACCTGCAGAAAACGCTCAAGATGTTCAAAGACGCGAGCAAATTCGTGCAGGACGCTGCCGCCGATGGACGGACAGTCCTCTTTGTCGGCACCAAACGGCAGGCCCAGGACGCAATCGCTGAAGAAGCCGGACGCTGTGGCATGTTCTATGTGAACAACCGCTGGCTGGGCGGATTGCTGACCAATTGGGTCACCGTACAAAAATCAGTTAAACGGCTGAAAGAGCTCGACGAAATGGCCACGGATGGCCGCTACGAGCTGCTGCCGAAAAAAGAAGTCATCAAGCTGGAGCGCGAACGCAAGCACCTGCAGGCCAACCTGGCCGGCATCAAGAGCATGACCCGGCTGCCTGACGTGGTCTTTGTGATCGACTCCAATAAAGAAGCGATTGCGGTGAAAGAAGCCCGCAAGCTTGGTATTCCCGTGGTCGCCGTCGTTGACACAAACTGCGATCCTACGGAAGTTGACTGGGTCATCCCCGGCAATGACGATGCGTTGCGCGCGATTCGCCTGTTTGCATCGAAGGTCGCTGACTCAATTGCTGAAGGTGTGCAGTTTGCCACCGACAAGCAAGGTATCGATGTAGCCAGCGCCGTTGCTGCAAGTGAAGCGGATGCTCCTGCGGCTGAAACTAAGTCAGCGCCTACTTCCGCTGATCTGGCCGAGGAAGAGCAGTTGAATATGGAAGAAGTTTTGGGCGGCAAGGTACGGAAGGCGCCGGAATCTGAAACCGCGACGCCGGAAGTGCCTGAAGTGGACGTCGCAGCCAAGACCGTTTAATTTGCCGCTCGGGTCAACTGGCAATTTCTGTTTGCGGCGAGAGCGACTGGCGCCGCCAAGCTGCTGCCTTCGGCAATGAGAACTCTCTGTCCGGAGTGATTTGTAAGCGGTTTGGAGCGAAGCGACAAGATTAATGGCCCGCGTCAGGCGAAGAGCCACGCGGGTCAAAGTTTATAGAACAGCAGTTTTAATGAAGGAAACGACAATGAGTACAGAGACACCTACTATTTCAGCAGCACAGGTAAAAGAATTGCGCGAGCGTAGCGGCGCGCCCATGATGGATTGCAAAAACGCTCTGTCGAATTCCAAGGGCGATATTGAAGAAGCACTGATCTGGCTGCGTAAAAAGGGCATTGCCACTGCAGCGAAGAAGGCTGCACGCATGACCAGTGAAGGCTCCGTCGCGAGCTACATCCATGCCGGAGGCAAGATCGGCGTGCTGGTTGAGATCAACTGCGAAAGCGATTTCGTGGCGCGCACTGACGACTTCAAAGACCTGGTCAAGGACATTGCGATGCACATTGCCGCTGCGGACCCGAAGTTTGTCCGCAAGGAAGATGTCACGCCCGAAGCTTACGAACGGGAAAAGGAAATCTATCGCGCCCAGGCGGCAGCAACTGGGAAGCCCGCGCCAGTGGTGGAGAAGATCGTAGAAGGCAAGATGTCAAAGTTTTACGAAGAGGTTTGCCTTCTGGACCAGCCCTTTGTAAAAGAGCCGGGCATCACCATCCATCAGTTGATTGCCAGCAAGATCGGCAAGCTGGGTGAGAACATTTCTGTCCGCCGCTTTGCCCGTTTCAAAGTGGGCGATGTTGGAGAGACAATCGCCATCACCAAGGTGCAGCAGGACCAGAAAGCCGAGTAGCTACTGGCTTCTAGCTTCTAGCTTTTAACCAAGGGCGATTGCTGAAACGCGATCGCCTTTTTCCTTTTTGCCTGAATGATGGCACGGAGCAGATCAAATAAAGGGGCCAAGCCACGAATCGCGCGAACAACACGAATTGAGATCAGGAAGTTTGTTTGTTCCTAAGGGTCATGGCAGCAAAAGGGGCTCCCTCGCCGCGCTCAGGATAAAAGAGAAGCGAACCTTCAGTAACCAGCGTCTAAACAACAGGAGACGTACAATAAAAAAATGGTCGCCCGTCCGCTGGTGGAAACCGCGCGCAATACGATGCTCTTTAGTGAGATCGTCACGCTTGCGCTCGATTCCTTCCGCAGCAGCAAATGGCGCTTTGCCCTGACCGCTTTGGGAATGGTGATTGGCACGGCCTCTCTGATTGTCGTAGTCACCATTGGCCTGACAGGCAAGCAGTATGTGATGAATCAGATCCAGGGCATCGGCGCCAACCTGATCTATGCCTATTATGAAGGCGGCAGCAACGCCTCAGTGAGCACCGGCACCAGAGATGATCTCACTGTGGAAGACATGCGCGCCGTGCAGCAGGAAGTGCCCGGAATTCAGGCTGCATCGCCCATGACCGAAATTCATGATCGCATCAGCATTGGTGGCGGCAAAGAGCGCGACATCCTGGTACTGGGCGTTTCTCCGCAATATTCAACCGTACGCAATCTTGATATTCTGGCCGGGCGCTTTTTTGACGAGGAAGACGCCATGGCGCGTGCCCACGTAGCGGTAGTAACGCAGCAGTTTGCGCAACGCCTATTTCAGGGACAAAGCGCCGCCGTGGGACAAGACATTAAGATCAATGGTCTTCCATTTGTGATTATCGGCACATTCCGGGAACGGGTTGAAACGTTTGGGCAATCTGAGATTGCGGGCGACACGCTTTTGATCCCCTATAGCGTGAGCCGGTATTTCATCGGCACTGACGCAGTCAAACAAGTTTTCTTTTCTGTCTCTGACGCTGGCGACGTGCCGCACGCAACGGAAATGATTCAGCAGGTGTTACAGTCGCGCCACAGGCCGGCATCTGTGTACCGCGTGGAAAACCTCACCCAGTTGCTACAAGTCGCATCGCGGGCGGCCAATGGGCTGACCCTGATGCTGTTGGGAATTTCTCTTTTGGTTTTGATTGTAAGTGGCGTTGGGATCATGAATATCATGCTGGCGAACGTGCGGACGCGCATTCGGGAGATTGGCATCCGCAAGGCCATTGGCGCTACCAGCAGGGAAATTCGGCTGCAATTTCTTACCGAGGCAATTTTGATCTCTCTCGCTGGCGGGATCGTGGGGACCATTCTGGGCCTTGCTATTCCCTTTTCTGTCCGCTTTCTTACTGAATACCGTATCCCGATTTCGGGGCTTTCCGCTATTATCGCCATCCTGGTTGCTGTGCTGGTGGGCGTGGTTTTCGGCACGCTGCCAGCGACGCGCGCAGCGCAGCTCGACCCTGTGGAAGCTCTGCATTACGAATAAGCTTTTTCTGCAATCCCGAGCGCAGCGAGGGAACCCTATTGCCCCGATATCGCCAGATTTCAAGAAAAATCCAGCCGCGAATTTTTGCCAATGAATACGAATTAGATCAAGAAAGAATTTGCGTGTATGCGTTGGTTCGCGGCTTGCACAGCTAAAGGGTTCCCTCTCTGCGCTCGGGATTGCAGAAAAAGCCAAAAAAAGCCGGGCTGGTTGGCCCGGCTCTTTCAACATGCAGGGATGCGTTTACATCACTAAAGCCAAACTCTCAAGTTCTTTGTGCAACGATTCCACGTTGCAATTTGCGCATTCAATCCGGCCTGCCGCATCGAGCGCGTTTTCCGGCGACACGCCGTATCCTCTTCCGACAAGAAACATTTTTAAAAGTTCCGCCGTCTGGAATGAATCAAGCCCTCCCTGCAGGAGCTCATTCCGAAGCGCCGCTACTTCCGCCACTGAGAATTTCTCTCCCATAGGTCACCTCCGACCCTTACACCTTGCTTACTTTATTAGACACGTAATCCATCGGCTTTGTTGCAGAAATATTTATCACGCTCAATCATAGGTAACAGGACGAAAGTAATTCGGGCCTGCAAATGCCTCGCAAGCCCGAAAAAACACGTTTATTCTTGACATTTCCCAACACAGCCTCTCTCGGCGCGTTGACAAATCTTAATCCGCCATCTTGCTCAAATGCAGGTCAAACGCTTCTTTGGCCAGCAGAGAAGTCAACTGAAACGCCTTGAATCTGTCACCGATCAACTCGCGCTGCCGATACAAACCCGGTTCACTATCCACCACTTCATGCCGGGCCTGCCAGTCTTGCAAAAATTTCTCTGCTTGTTGGATGCTGATTTCAGCCCGTGCGCCCGGCGTCGTCAATGCTTCAGTAGCGTACGATTCCAGCAATTTAGGCCAGTATTTACCTAGCAATGCACCGCTGGCAAACATATCAGCCCAGACAATGTGCCCCTTCACTGCTACTACGACGCCAATGGCATTCTGGTTCCGCAATTGTTTGATCACGCTTTCATATGATTTCTGCATCGGCTCGGTGATGGCATCCACTTGCGCTTGTACTGCTTTGTTCTCGCGCGCTTTGGCGTAAGAAGTGGTGCTGTTCAATTGCTGCAGGGAATACATAGTTCCGCCCACGGCTCCCTGTCCTTCTCCGATCCCGCTGCCGGTGCCTGAGCCTTGCCCAGAAATGTCAGTGGAAATTGTCGGCGCAGCAGCAACAGCGGCTACCATCTCTGACCGGCTGCTGCCAACTGCGTCCCACACCTTCTGCTGGTCCTGATCAGCCATCGCTTTCATACGTACGCTCGGTTGCAGCATTACGGATGCATGTGTATCGAACTTTGCGGAAGTTTCCGTCCAGCGCCCGTGTTCGACGCAGAACACAGAAAGGTCTACAGGATCGCTTTCAGCGGGAACAATGCGGTCTTTCCCAACCACGCGGTCCTGCTTGCCGCCGGTGACGACTTCTCCGGCCAGCAAAATGAGCGGATGTTTGGAGTTATTCACGAGCACCAGGCGATTGACTTCTGCTCCTCCGTATGGATGCACGGGTGTATAAGGCTGCCGGCGCTGCAATGCGGAATGAAGATTGCCTACTTCGGTAACAACTACTTCGCCGGAGCGGACACCTTCATCTAAGGTAATAAAATTACTGGTATCGTGGTTTTTGCTTGAAACCACGGGGAAGATGGTGAGATCGCCATGTGAAATTGGCGGTAGGATTTTGTAGTCACTTGCTGCGGCTGGAAAACTTCCGTAATCCCCTCCATTGGCTGAGGCTATCGCGATCAATCCACAAGCCAATATAGCCAAAATGGCCAGTAAAGACTGCTTCATATCCAACTCCCTTTTGCTGCTTACTTAGCAACCCGGGCCCTTGTTTCACCTTAAAGAATGTAAAATGACAGTATTCTTGCGATTAAAATTGGTACTATCCGAACCATGAGCTCTGGGCCCAGGCCGGCAGAAGTGACTGCTCTCTCCCTCCGCGTTCTTTATGAGAAAAGCGGCGGTGAGCGCTATGGCCTGACTCTGCAAGCTTTTGAAGTGGTTCTGGAACATGTGGCGCTTAAGTACGTGCCCAGTGCGACGCCGCGGCAAAAACTGGAATTCTGGCGCGACCTGAAGCTGGAAGAGTTGGCTCTGGCCCGTGCTTGCGCTGCCGGCCATGATCCAGCATGGCAAGCCTTCCTCACCCGCTTCCGCGAAAAGCTTTACGATATTGCCCGCGGCATCACCAAAGAAGACTCCAGCGGCCGCGACCTGGCCGACTCTCTTTACGCCGATCTTTATGGGACTTCTGAACGGGAAGGCCGCCGTGTTTCCCGGCTGAATTTTTATATGGGCAGGGGCTCCCTGGAGGGCTGGTTGCGTACCGTTTTGGCACAGGAATTTGTGAATCGGTACCGGAAAACCAAGCGCCTGGTAAGCCTTGAAGAACAGGCGGAAGACGGGGTACAGTTCTCCGCAGCGCCTGCCGGGCCTTCCAGCCCGCTGGACAGTCGGCTAAGCGCCGCCTTGGATGAAGCCCTGGGCCAGCTTAGCAGCGAAGACCGGCTGGTATTGGCCTCCTATTACCTGGACGACCGTACCTTGACGGAAATTGGCAGGGTGGTGGGGGTACATGAATCTACCATAAGCAGGCGGCTGGAAAAGATGCTCAAAAGCTTGAGAAAGCAAGTGATAGCCGGTTTGGTGTCACGGGGCATGAATCGGGGACAGGCGGAAGAGGCCTTGGAGGCGGATGTGCGTTATTTGCAAGTGGATGTGACTAGAAAACTGCAAGAAAATCGGCCTGCTGCGTTCCAACAGGATAAGGGATCTGATTAGCAATGCCTGAACTATCAAACCTGCTGCGCCAGAGGCTCGCCGCGACAGAAAACGGCGCTAGTGCGCACCCTGACCCCGATGTGCTTAATGCCTATACGGAACACTGCCTTCCCGCGACTGAGCGCCAGGCAGTGGTGGCGCATCTTTCTGTGTGTGGGCCCTGTCGAGAAGTAGTGGCTCTCAGCCGGCCCCAGATTCCTGAATTGGCGGCGCAAACCGTGGTCAGGCCCGCTCCGGCATCGGTTTGGCGGCGTCTATTCACTCCCGCATTTGGCATCGTCGGCGCTGTTGCGGCCATGGCGATTATTGCAGTTCTGGTGCTCCAACTCCCACAGAAATCGGTACAGGAGTCCGCACTTCCCCGTACAACAGAAACTCAGCAGGCAAATGCCACCCCGGCCGCTGATCAGCCATTGGCTATAGAAACAGGAACATCTCCGGATCGGCCAGCGGCGGCCCAGTCCGCTTCTACCGCAAACTTGGACGTTGCCGTTCCTGTTAAAAAAGCGCCGGTTGTTGAGCTTCGTCAGGAAGCCACCAGAAATAGAATTGACGCTGCGTCAAATGCACCTGCCCCTCCACCATCTCCGGAGAGAACACTTGCCCTTACCGCTGCGATGCAGAAGAAGGACTACATCAATACCAACTTCTTCGCGACAAATGACGTTGATAGGGTCTCGGGCAATGATCAGCGCAACACTAAACTTTCGGCGGCCCCACAGCCGCAGCCTTCGTCGGCAAACGGCGCTTTTGGGGTGACCGGCGGCAAAATTACCATTTTTTCTGACATTCCCACGCCCAATGCCGAGAGCAAACCTAATGGGCGCCTCCTCACGCCGACTCCACCGTCCCAGCGTTTTGGATGGATGCTCGGCAAAATGGCTACAGCCACGGCGCACACGTTGCACCTGCACACGCCTGGGACAAATCCAGCTCTCCGCGCCAGCAATCTGGGCTATAGCACGTTAGGCGGACCCGGAATGTTCAGCAATAGCCTGGCAAAGAGCCAGTCGACTGAGGTCTCTGCCGCTCCGGAAAAACTCGAGAACGGTAGCCTCGCCAAGTCTGACGCATTGAGCGCCGGCGCAATGGGCGGGGCCATATCTCCGGACTCAGCCTCAACCCTGTGGAAAGTTGCGGACGGCAAGCTGATCAAATCTGCTGGCCCTTCCCAATGGGAAGACGCTTATCCAACTTCCAGCTTTGAGTTTTCCGTTGTGAACTCTCATGGAAACGATGTATGGGCTGGCGGCACAAATGCATCCATCATCCACTCGCGTGATGGCGGGCTGACGTGGGAAAACCTTAAGCTGGGTGATGCAGCCACAGGGACGATTGTGAGCATCCTTCCTGAAGTTTTGAATGTACAGGTCAAGACATCTGACAACCAGCTTTGGTCAAGCACAGACGGTGGCAAGACCTGGACCATGCAGAACGACTAACTTCTTGTCTCCATCGGCCGAGCGGCTTCTATTTTCGCGACAGAGGTTACCTCGTTTAGTCAGTTGTATAATCCGCACCAGTGATTCTCAAAATTGCGCTATTCATGTGGTTTATCGCCCTGTTTCTCTCACTGGTTGCCAAAGGGAATGGAAGGACCTGGATGGCGCGACTCTTCATTGGCGGTTTCTGCCTGCTGCTAATCGGTTTTTTCCTGAAACTTATCTCCCGGGTTCTTTGAATGAAGGCAGCCGCTGAAATTGCGCTGCCGAACATCTGATAAGGGCTGCTGATAAGGGCTGCTTCAATGTGGTTCGACGGCGGCATTCCTGGCTGGCGTCTCAGACTTGATCTGCTTCAATACCTGCCTCGCGATGGGCGCGTCAACAGCATTGGGCGAGAGTTTCAGATATTTGCGCAGTTGCTCGGCTTCAAGCTCCCGTTTGCCTTCCTGCTCGTATATTTTGGCCAGCATCCAGTGAACTCGTGGCTCGCCCTGTTTGGGAACATTGGTCAGAGCGCTAAGCGCGCTCTTTTCCGCAGCGGGAAATTGCCTCAAATAAAAATATGCCAGACAGTTGTAATAGAAAGCTGCTGGCGCCTTGAGAGGATGCATTCCAATCACCTAGTTGGTCAGTTCCGCCACATCGCTCCACTTTTCCTGGTGCACCGCGATGTCTGCAAGACAAAGATAACCAGGCAAGTAGGTTGAATCCTGGTTACGGGCCGTGGTGCAGGCTTGCGCAGCTATTTGATTGTGCCCCTGGTCCGCGGCAATCTGGCCCAGCAGGACCCATGCGGCTGAAAATTGCGGATACAACTTTACAGCTTGATTCAGAGATTCTTCCGCCACGCTAAATTTCTTTTCGCGGACCGCATTGCAGGCCCGTGCGAACTTCTCTTTCGCAGCCGCCGGAACATCCACTCTTTTTGCATTCACCGTGGCACTCAAAAGCGGATTCATAGGCCAGTGGAAACAGGGTGGCTGTTCATTCACCAGAAGGGGCTTGGCAGAATCAGGAAAAGTGACAGCATAAGGAGCAAAGGCTGATTCTGTTGACGAAGGAATATAGCCTGGATTGTTGTTGGCGGACGGAGGCCCAGTCGGAATGGAGTGCGATCCTGGACTTTTGATTCCGCCCTTTTGCGCGGTCATCGGCGCAACCAGTATGAGCGCCATTAACAGAGTTGCTGCTGGGTTGGAAAAGACTTTCATCGGCCTCTCCCGGTGCCATGATTCTAGCACCCCGACGGTTGGCAAGCTGTAAAAGGCAAAGCCATACGCGTTGCATTGTTTGCGTTTTTGGCCGTGTTTGCAGCCTTTCAGGACCACATTGGTAAAATAAACATACATGCTGCCGCTTCGCATCTCCGCCATTAGCTTTTTGAACACTGCTCCCCTCATGTGGGACTTTGAAAACGGAGAAACGGCCGCGCATCTGCGCCAGAATTTTGAGATCAGCTATACCATTCCTTCGCACTGTGCCGAACAATTGAAGGACGGATCGGCGGACATCGGCATTATTCCGGTTGCAGCTTACACGGCAATTCCGGACCTGGTAATTGTTCCTGACGTGGCGATTGCCGCCAAGAATAAGGTCCGCTCGATTCTGCTGGTCAGCAAAGTTTCTATCGATAAAATCCGTAGCGTGGCCACTGACGCTTCGTCCCGCACATCGGCTGCGCTGGTGGAAATTTATCTCAGGAAATTTGTCGGTATTGACCCGGGCTTTACCCGGCAAAAGCCGTCGCTCAAAGAAATGCTGCAGTGGCACGATGCAGCGCTGCTCATCGGCGATCCCGCTCTCCAGGCGCGCACCGACGGCTACTTTGTTTATGATCTTGCGGAAGAGTGGAAGCGCTGGACTGGCCGGCCGTTTGTATTCGCGTTCTGGGCAGTACGCAAAGCAGCTTTGCAAGGGCGCGCTGCCGAACCGGATATCGCGCAGGTGTTCCAGCAATCGCGAGACAACGGACTTAGCCACATCCCTGAGATTGCCTCTGCCTGGGAGCCGAGGCTTAACCTGCCTGCCAAGCTGATTCGTGAGTACCTGACAGAGAATGTTGATTACTCTCTGGATGCGGAGAATATTGAAGGGCTGCGCCTGTACTACCGGTATGGCTTGGAATGTGGCGTTTTCGCTCAAATGCCAGAGCTGGAATTCCTGGAACAGACAAAATTAGCAGCCCCATTCGCGACCCGCCCTTAACGCGGACTTTACACCCTTCTTTACAACTCAAAATCAGCATTGCCGCTGGGAATTCGGCATCCAATGATCTGTGCCACTTGTTCTTCTCCTCTCGATAGGTCCCTGGCTGGAGCGCCTGGGCGGTCTCGGTCTGATTCTGCTCGGCCTGGCCGACAACTCTGTTGTTCCCATGCCCGGCAGCATGGACGCGCTCACGATTGTGCTCTCTGCTCACCAAAAAAATTGGTGGCCTTATTACGCCGCCATGGCTACAGTGGGCGGCATGGTAGGCGGATATGTCACCTATGGCCTGGGCGTGAAGAGTGGGGAACAGGCGCTGGAGAAAAAAGTCTCGAAAAAGAAGGCGGAACGGGTTTACAAGCTGTTTGAGCGGTATGGGTTCTGGAGCCTTTTTGTTCCAGCGCTGCTGCCGCCGCCGGTCCCTTTCTCGCCATTTTTGATGGTTGCCGGGGCACTGAAATATCCCAAAAAATATTTCCTCATTGCTGTGGGAACGGCGCGTGCGATTCGCTATGGCCTGCTGGCATGGCTGGGATCGATGTACAGCAAGCAGATCTTTGGTTTCTTTCATGAATATTACAAGCCCATACTGTGGATAGTAATTGCCCTGGCAGTTCTCGGCGGGCTGGCAGCAGCGTGGTGGACGTGGAAGCGGAAAAGTGAAGGAAAGCCGGTAATTCCGGATTCAAAAGGGACGAGCACGCGGACAGCGTAGCTAATACAACCAGAGCTGGCTCGCCAATATAAGACCGCGGCAAGTTAGAAAACTAGCTGCGATCCGGAGACATCCATTCAGGTATGTGGTTTTTCCAGTGGTGGCGTGATCTCTCTCTAAAGAACCCCAGGGCATTTGCCATGTTGTATCTGGGAGTTGGTATCGGACATCTTTTTGCTTTCCTTTTAATTCGGGGGGAACATCCCTCATCAGCAGTCCTGCCTGCTCTGGCAACGTTTGGCATCGTATTTTTGTGCATGTCTGCCTTGTGGAGGAGACGAGCACGCTCCTAGCCCCCACCATTCAGCGCTGTTCCCAACGGATGCGGTTCCGGTAAAATGAAGGGGCGAATGTCCCTGACCAAACAACAAGCTCTCGATCTGTTCCGCTCGGACGATCTTATCGGCCTGGGCATGGAAGCTGACGCGCTGCGCCGCAAGCTGCACCCGGAAGGCGTGGCTACTTACATCATTGATCGCAATATCAATTACACCAACTTCTGCACGGAATACTGCACCTTCTGCGCCTTCTACGCGCCCGTGAAAGGCCCGGGACGCGCGAAGGGCTACGTGCTGGAGATGGAAACGATCTATGACAAGATCCGTGAAACTGTGGAGCTTGGTGGAACGGGCGTGCTGATGCAGGGCGGCCTGCATCCGGATTTGAAGATCGAATGGTATGAAGCAATGCTGAGCGGGATTAAGCAGCGCTTTCCGCAGGTCCATCTGCATTGCTTTTCTGCTTCAGAGATCATTCACTTTGCCGATGTGAGCGGGCTTTCGATAGAAGAAACCATCAAGCGGCTGCGTGATGCGGGGCTGGATTCCATTCCCGGCGGCGGCGCTGAGATTCTGGATGACGAAGTTCGTTACAAAATTGCCCGGCTGAAATGCCTGACCGATGACTGGCTCAACGTGCATCGCACGGCGCACAAGCTGGGCATGCGCACCACGGCGACCATGATGTTTGGCGTGGGCGAGACGTTTGAGCATCGCATCAATCATTTCCAGCGCGTCTTTGATTTACAGGAAGAGACCGGCGGCTTTACCGCGTTTATTCCATGGAGCTTTCAGCCCGGAAACACCGCCTTGGGCGGGCGCCACTGGGAAGAGGCCACAGCAGTTGAATACCTGAAGGTGTTGGCCATCGCGCGGCTTTATCTATCCAACTTCAAAAACGTCCAGTCAAGCTGGGTCACGCAGGGGCTAAAAGTCTGCCAGCTTGGGCTGCGCTTTGGCGGAAATGACGTTGGCTCCGTGATGCTGGAGGAAAACGTCGTGCGCTCCGCCGGGGTGGCGAATTGCACCACGGAAGAAGAGTTGCGGCGCATGATTCGCGATGCCGGCTTTGTTCCCAAACGGCGGGACACGCTGTATAGGCAGTTGTTCTTGAACTAGATTTTCCAGACCCTGCCACTCGACGCTAGCCGCATCAACAGCACGATCAATCAACACCAACGAAAAAGAATAGTGGGAGAGTAATTCTCTCCCACCCTTTGCTGCGAAGTTCAGCAGATGCTCATTTCTCGCCATTGAACGTATAGCGTATGCCGCCCGCGTAAGTTGGTTTGTAGTACTCGCGCTGGACCACATACTGCGGACTTCCATTGTAGAAGCCGAAGACCTCATTGTTCAGGTTCAGTCCGTAGGCATAGAACGAGAAGCTGTGGGTGATTTTGTAGCTGCCCTGCACGTCGATCTGGTAATGCGCATACAAGTAGTTGTCGCCACCGGGGCCTTTCGCGCCGCCCGCAGTCAGATTGGCTGCGGGAATGGGAACAATGCCTGTTGGCCCGGGCTGCAGGTCCTGGAATTGATAGGCGAAGATCATGGCGTCGTTGTATGTCATGCCCACGCGCATGGAGAACCGCTTGGTATCGAAGGTCGGGCTGATGTTCCAGGTGTTCGGCGCCTGGCGCAGCAGGGCTGGGTTGTCATCGCGCAGCAATGCCTGCAAGCCGCTGGTTTGAGAATTGGTATAGCTGTAATTCGCGGAAATGCCTGCGCCCTTCATCAGGCCCGGCAGGAAGCTCAGGCGTTGTGAATAGCTGATTTCAAAACCCATCAGGTGCGCGCTGCCAATGTTCTGCACTTGTGAAACCAGGACGTACGGCGAGGTTGGAGGGGTCGGAAGGTTGGCAAACAGGCTGGGACTCTCCGCGAACAGACCATTCACGATCGGGTTGCCGAGCTGCTTATAGAAAAAACCCGCCTGTATAACGCCGACCGGATTCAGGTATTGCTCAAACAGCAGATCGTAATTGTTCGAGTGTTCCGCTTTCAGGTTAGGATTGCCAAGGGTGATCACGTTCGGCGTTTGGGTATTGTCCAGCGGAGAGCTGGCCTGCGCGATGTCTTGCGGGTCCGGGCGTGAAAGGCCACGGCTGAAGACTGCCCGTACAGCACTGTCTTTGGTTAAGCCGACGCGCACAGAGACGCTGGGCAATACATCCAGGTAATCGCTGCCGCCGGGGATTGAGACGGTGCCGCTTGCGGCATCAAAGCTCCGGGTATCCACATGCGTGGCTTCAAAGCGGACGCCCGCAACTACGCGGACCCGTTGGGTAAGATCCAGGGTGTTCATCAAATATCCGGCCGAGACGCGCTCGATCAGGTTGTAATTGGCGGAGTTTACGCCCGAAGAGTTAATGAGGCCGCTGGCCATGGCGAAAGCACGGACCTTGGTGTAGTCAGGGGTATTGGTGAAGTGGTAGGTGCCGTCGTAATAGTTAGAGTCGGTGAACGTTCCCATGAACTGCGCTGCCGGAACCGGGGCGGGAAGGCTTGTAAAATCCGCGTTCAGCGTCTGTGTGTCATCGAACTTGTGGGCATTGCGGATTTTGCCGCCAAATTCAAATGTCCCGTAGTGCGAGCCCAGGTGATAATTCTGGGCAAAGGAGGCTGAAGCCTGCAAATTTAATTGCGCGGACTCACCGGTCGGCGGAAGCTGGAAACTCGTGAGATTGTAATTTCGGATGTCGGTGGCATCGGCTGAGCCGGGTACAAAGCAACCAGCCGAGAATATTGGGCGGAATTTGTCTGTCGTGTGTGCAGGATCGTTAACACAATTGCCGCTGATGTCGGGTCCGGCCCAGGCATAGTTGGCTCCGCCATCCCCGTTCAGTGAGCGGGAACGTGCAACCGAGGTGTCCCAATTCAGCCAGGAGGACCCAAAGACTTTTCTGCCTCCCAGCACCAGGCTGCCGATAGCAAAATCCGGACGGCGCCAGTCCTGGCTGGCTTGTGGCAGAGCGCCATCATTCAGCGTGTAAACATATTTCTGGCCCCAATTGCGGAAGGTGGAATACAAACCGCGCAGGTGGATATCAGAGCCTTCGCCCAGCTTATAGTCCGTGCTGCCCGACATTCCCCAACGCGTGCGGTAATACTCATAGTCGCGCATGTCAATGCTGTCATAGTGCGGAGCCAGGCTTGTGGTGGTGGGAACAGGCTCAATGTCGTTAATACCGCGGCCATTCCAGTCATAAGTCCCGCCAAACAGGATGCCAAGTTTTTTATTTGCGCCGAAACGGTGGCCCACCGTGCCGCCGAACTGGTCAACGCCGCGTCCGCCAATGATCGGAGTGTAGCCGCCCAATCCATAAAGGCTGAGGGAAGGAACGTCGCCGGCGGTCTTGGTCTTGAGGTTCACTGAGCCGCCGATCCCATCTCCATCCTGGTTTGCCTGGAGAGTCTTGTTCACCTCGACCGACTCCACAAGATCAGAGGCCACGGTATCGAGTTTGATCTGGCGGACGCCGCTTTCCGGAGAGGGAACATTGACTCCGTCAATAGTCACATTGCTCAATCGCGGCTCCGTGCCGCGGATCTGCACGTACTTGCCTTCGCCCTCGTCCCGCTCCAGCGTGACCGAAGGCAGGCGCCCCAGCGCGTCAGCAATGTTGGCGTTGGGAAGCGACGTGATCACGTCGGCGGGAATGACCTGGAGAATGTTGTCAGCATCACGCGTACGATTGATGGCTTCTGCCTCGCCATGCACGCGCGGGGCAGTTACAATCACCTCCTCATTCTTCGATTTCACCGCCAGCGCGGCATTCACCACTGCGCGTGGATTCGCTCCAATCGTCACCTTCTGCGTGTACGTCTCAAATCCCACGTAAGACACTACGACCGTGTATTCGCCTTGCGGAATGTTGGTAAATGTGAATTCACCGAGTTGATTGGTCACGGCTGTAATGCCCTGCGGCTGTAACTCCACGCGCGCGCCCTGCAGGACCGCGCCGGAAGAATCGGTCACCCGGCCGCTGACTCCGCCTCTGCTCTGCGCAAACATCGTGGAAACAGAAAGCGCAAGCGCCAATCCAATGCACAACTTCAAAACCAGAGAAGGATGAGAATGGGGCTGTTGCATCATAAAAATCGCTCCTTTCGGGCAAGGCGAGATTTTCTTCCGAGGAAGAACCGAACGTGAACGCGCAGCTTGGGCGCGCACCTATACTGCTGCTGGTAGTTGAAGAATTGATGAAGCAGCTATGAATACTGTGTGAAGATTTTGGCGTTTGAATTTTGGACTTGAAATTAATAGAGTGTTCACAAGCGCGTTGTAAGGTATTGCCATGCTTCACACATGGACCCTGTTCTGCCGATTCGCCTGCTTATTGGCCGGTCTTCCCCTGGCCGCGCAAACTCATTCGGTCGACATACAACTCAACCACGAGAATCGGGTGCACTTCATTGCCTATGGCGATACTCGCTTCACTGATCCGGTCGATACTCAGGCCGCCGATCCTCAAGTGCGCCGCGAACTTGTTAAGGCCATCGCTAAGGCTGGGCCGGACTTCATCACCTTTGGCGGCGACATCACCTACAACGGAAACGATCCTGGCGATTGGAATGTCTATGACAGCGAGACCGCGATCTGGCGCGAGAAGCACATCCGCGTCTACCCAGCGTTAGGAAATCACGATCTTCATGGCGACCTGAATGTGAGTCAGGCGAACTACTTCCAACGCTATCCTGAGCTGGACCACAGCCTCTACTATTCAGTGAGCACCGGGAACCTGCTGATGCTGACGCTGGACAGCGCGCTGGACGAAACATCCGGCGAGCAGGGCGCTTGGCTGAAGAAAAAGATGGAGACCGTTCCTGCAGGCGTGGATTTCGTAGTCGTCGTCCTGCATCACCCGCCCTACACCAGTTCTTCAGACGACAAAAAGTTCGGCGGTGGACACTCCGCTCGCCCGGCGGAGCAGGCGCTGGCGCGCTTTCTGGAAGAACGCCAGAAACACCTACATGCGCGCATTGTGGTGTTTGCCGGCCATGTGCACAACTACGAACACTCTGAGCACGGCGGCGTAACCTATTTTGTTACCGGTGGCGGGGGCGCGCATGCTTACCCAATAGAGCGCAAGCCTACCGATCTGTTCCAGAGCAATGAAATCAACTATCACTACATTGACGTCAAGGTGGAACCGGGGAAAATGACGGCGGTTATGAATCGTCTGCAGTTCAAGAACGGAACTGCTGTCTGGAGCCAGCCCGACTCTGTGAATATCACGGTACCCAAAGAATCGAAAGTAGCAGCCTCCAACTGAGGCAAGCGGGCCATTGATTAAGAGCTGCGGCGCAGATGCAGCCTGACGAAAAGGATGTCCTCAAAACCGCCCGAGATTCGTGTAGTGCCACACTTGAGGGTGTATTGGCGTGCTCAGAAAATCATTGATTAGTTTTCCCATAAGTGCGCTGAACGCCTTTATCCAGAATGCACAACTTTTTCGCGTGGCTTGCTCCAAGCGCTTCTCCAAGTCAGGACGAAGCGTGGGCCACCCGGCAAAAAGGAATAATTAGATGGGTTTGTTAGCGCTCGGCTGCGCTGCGCACGGCCTGCGGCGCAAGGAAGAAACTAATTTCTTACTTTACCCAGCACTTATCCCTCAGCGCGCGATGCGCCCCTCGGGAACGTACTGGGCTAAACTCTCGTCGCGCCTGACGGCGCTTCATTTCGGTGGTTCGTGCGGCGTGATCACCTTGAGTGGTCCCCGGGGAGACGCAGCCACGTGCCCGCGTATGCATAGCCGGCTACTAAAGTAAACGGTTATAACCGTTACTCTTGGTTTAGAACTATTACTTCAGGAGCGCCAAATTCACCCAGGGCTTCCGCACCGAGACTAAATAATTTTGTGAAGGCTGGAGAGAATTCGTCTGGCATTTCTATCGAGGGCAGCGAATGGGATTTTTCTCCCGCGTCGGCAAGGCGTGGGATTACATCGGCATGAAATCAGCGCCGGAGGCGCGTTGCGAAGTTAGCCCAGCGCGTCAGCGCTGGGTTCCTGTATTTTAGAATGCCGAAGCGCCGGAGGCGCGACACCTTGTCTCACACCTATTTTCAGAATGTAATGCACATCGTTTTCAGTACAAAGGAACGGCGGAAAATCATCCCAATACAAATGAAAGAGCGCTTATGGGCGTACACCGCCGGCATTTGCCAGCACCAGAACATCTTTGTTCACTCCATTGGCGGGATAGAAGACCACATTCATATGTTGCTGCAATTTCCGCCGACCCTCATGATTGCCGATGCAATCAGGGACATTAAGGCGAACTCGTCGGGATGGATGTCCCGCGAGATCGGCCCGTTCGCCTGGCAACAGGGGTATGGTGGGTTCGGGGTGAGCAAGTCGAACATCGCGGCTGTCGTGCGGTACATCCGGAATCAGGAACGGCACCACAAGAGAATATCGTTTGAAGAGGAATTCATTGCGTTATTGAAGAGGCACGGCATCGAATACGATCCGCGCTACGTGTTCGGGTGATGTGTCGCGCCTACAGCGCTCTACTGTTTCTCTCTGCTTACCCAGCGCTTACCCACCCCAGCACGCCAAAACCGGGCGTGCCGGGGACCCCGTCGCGCTGGGCTAACTTCGCGGCGCGCCTCCGGCGCTTGGAATTTCTGCGACAGCAGCTACCCAGTGATAACACCACCGTCGAATAAGGTGTTGGTTCAAATAATCATTTATTAGCCGCGAATATCTAGCCGCCAATGGACGTGAATGTTCGCGAACCAGACACCGCACCTGCCAGATTCACGCGTTTTCGCGTTGATTTGCGATCAAACAGCGCCGAAGCGATTTCCCTTGTTAGCTTTTCCCGTGTGTTCGCCAGAAATGATTTAGAATCCTCTTGGTTCGATTGTCTGTTAACGGGAGTCTGTCTTTGAGCGTCTGTTTTGCGCTGTTGCTCTTTGCCAATTCGCAGAAGGGGCTGGTCCATTATTTCAAGAGCCAGTTTCTGGATAAGACCTTTAAAGGCCTGTACTCTCCCAATGGCTTTGATCTGGCGCTGCTGATCCCCTACTTCGTGGTGATGATTATTCTGGCCGGGTACGGTATGCACAGGTATGCGCTGGTTTGGATGTATTACCGCAACCGCAAGAACCGCACTACCGAGCCCGAGACAAAGTTCGCAGAGCTTCCCCGCGTTACCATTCAGCTCCCTATTTACAACGAGCAATTTGTCATCAATCGGCTGGTCGATGCAATCTGCAAACTTGACTACCCCAAAGACAAGCTTGACATCCAGGTGCTCGACGACTCAACCGATGAAACGGTAGCTGTGGCGCAGGGAGTGGTGGATCGGTATGCGGCGCTGGGCCATCCCATTACATATATCCATCGGACGAACCGAGAAGGTTTTAAAGCTGGGGCTTTGCAAAACGGGCTGGCCACTGCCAAGGGCGAGTTGGTCGCCATTTTTGACGCTGACTTTGTTCCGTATGAAGACTGGCTGATGCGCGTGGTGCACCACTTTACCGATCCGAAGATTGGCATGGTGCAGACGCGCTGGACGCACCTGAACCGTAATTATTCGTTTCTTACCGAGGTTGAAGCCATCCTGCTGGACGGGCATTTTGTGCTGGAGCATGGTGGACGCTCGCGCAGCCAGGTCTTCTTCAACTTTAACGGCACAGCAGGTATGTGGCGGCGCCAGGCCATTGCTGACGCTGACGGCTGGCAGCATGACACGCTCACGGAAGACACCGACCTTTCTTATCGCGCACAGCTTAAAGGATGGAAATTTAAATATCTTCAGGACGTGGAATGCCCAGCGGAATTGCCCATTGAGATGACCGCTTTTAAGACACAGCAGGCGCGCTGGGCGAAGGGCCTGATCCAGACCGGCAAAAAAATTCTGCCTAAAGTTTTTAAAAGCGATGTGCCGTTCCGCGTAAAAGTGGAAGCGTTTTATCACCTCAGCGCCAACCTGAGTTATCCGTTGATGATTGTGCTCTCCACGCTTCTGATGCCGGCCATGATTATCCGTTCCTTTGGCGGCTGGTTCCAGATGCTGGTGATTGATCTGCCGCTCTTTATGGCATCGACATTTTCGATTTCGAGTTTTTATCTGGTTTCACAAAAGGAATTGTTTCCCCGGCGCTGGCCGCGCACTTTTCTTTTTCTGCCATTTCTCATGGCGCTGGGAATTGGCCTGACTCTTACTAACACACGCGCCGTGATTGAAGCGCTGCTCGGCATTAAATCTTCATTCAAGCGCACGCCCAAGTATGCCGTGCAGTCAAAGGCTGACAAAGTGCAGGGACAAAAATATCGGCGGCGGCTTGGCCTGGTTCCATGGCTGGAATTGCTGGTGGGAACCTACTTTGTGGCCATGTGCACTTACGCTTTCTCCAGCGGCAATTATTGGACAATCCCGTTTCTGTTCCTTTTTGTGCTGGGTTACTGGTACACCGGGCTGATGTCACTGTTGCAGGGCAGGTTTGAACGCCGCGGAAACGCAGCGCAGGAGCCGCATTCTAAGCCTTTCCCGGTGGGGGTCTAAGAGCATTTTTCGGCTTCTGCGGCCCGCAGCTCTGCTATCCTAGCCGCAAATGCTGATGAAGGCTTTGTACGTTCTGCTGGCGCTCTCGCTTGCGGCCATTGTGGGTGCGGTTGTCGCAATGCTGTGGCGGCTGCGCTGGCATTTGCGACGCCCTCATCTCCCGCCGCCAAACCCGCCGCTGAATTCAATGATCGATGTGCCGCCAGACCAGGAACCCCTAGAAAAAATTTAATCGCACTAACCTTTCTTGCGTGCGTTTTCATGGCTTGGAATGTGAAAGTCTTTTCATCGGCTGGCCGCTATGCTGTCCGCACGAAACTCCAGAGTGTTGTAGGATTTGAGATATGTCTTCCTCTGTTTCTGCCGCCATTCGCGAAATCACTGTCGCCCATAGTCCCGACTCTGATGATGCATTCATGTTTTATGCGCTCGCCACCAATAAAGTCCGGGTGCCGGGGCTGAAGTTTTCGCATACCCTTACGGACATTGAAACTCTGAACCGCAAAGCGATGGAAGGCTTCTATGACGTGAGCGCCATCTCGTTCCACGCGTATCCTTACGTGCAGGATAAATACGCGCTTATGCCCTGTGGCGGCAGCGTGGGCGAGCAATATGGCCCCATGGTGATTGCGCCGCGCATGGTCGGGCTGGAAGAACTCAAAGGCATGAAGGTGGCAGTGCCAGGAACCATGACTACGGCATATCTCGCGCTGAAATTGTTTGCGCCCAAAATTGAGACAGCGGTAGTGCCGTTCGATCGCATTATTCCGGAAGTTCTGGCTGGCAAGTATGAAGCGGGGCTGATCATCCATGAAGGGCAGCTCACGTATGAACGGTCGGGATTGAAACGCATTCTTGATCTGGGCAAGTGGTGGCATGAGCAGACCGGCCTACCCCTGCCGCTGGGCGGGAATGCGATCCGCCGCGAGTTGGGGCCGGAGTTGATTGCGCAGGTCACGCGGGCCTTGCGGAACAGTATCCAGTATGCGCTTGATCATCGCGAACCGGCCTTGGCTTATGCCATGCAGTTTGCCCGGGATCTCGATCAGCAGATGGCAGACCGGTTTGTCGGCATGTATGTGAATGACCGGACGCTTGATTACGGAGATGATGGCAAGCAAGCTGTGGTGAAGCTGCTGGACATGGGATATGAGGCCGGCATTATTCCGCACAAGCCAAATGTAGAGTTCGTATAAAGCAATCTGGCGAGAAAGCAAAAGACGCAGGGTGTTTACCTGCGTCTTTTTCATTGCCTGATCTTAGTATTTGCCGCGTCCACCACCACCGCCGCCACGGCCATATCCACCGCCGCCACCACGATTCCCGCCACCGCCACGGCCGCCTCCACCGCCGCCGCGGCCAAATCCGCCACCGCCACCACGGCTAAAGCCTCCGCCTCCGCCACCGGTTTTAGGACGAGCTTCATTCACGTTGAGTGCGCGTGACCCCAGTTGATATCCATTCATCGCGCTAATGGCTTTTTCCGCTTCTTCATCGTTGGCCATCTCCACAAATCCAAAGCCGCGAGGCTGCCCAGTATCGCGGTCTTTCAAAACAGTGACGTTTTCGACCTGCCCGTAAGCTGCAAAAGCCTGACGAAGTTCATCTTCACTGACGTTAAAATCCAGATTGCCTACATAAATATTCTTCATGCGATCCTTCTTTACTGGAGTGCAGGCGCCTAGCTACGGGCAATCATTCGGTTGCTTGACATAAACTTAAGACAATCAATCTTACCTGGCCATCCGCGCCTGTGACCCAATAAGCCTACGCCTTGAGGCTAAGAACATGCAAATTCCCTGAACGTGCGCAATTCCCATTCCTGAACGCTTCCCGCAAACGTTTTCCCACCTCCCTAGCTTTACCTGGACTATAATTCCGCCAAGGAGGACTCCCCGATGTGGCCTCTTAGTTTTTTCTTACTCATTGCGACTGCCGTTCCTCAGCAGAAACCACTGCTACCCGTGATGCAACACACGCAGTCCGACGACTCGGTCGCAAGCAGATCGATGCAAGAGCGCAATACCTGCTTTACCATCCGCAGCTATATGTTTCGCCAACAGGATGGCCACGCTCCTGTGCCTGCGGGCATGACTACCTGCACGCCTTCCAATATCCTGCAGCAAAGGCAGGTTTCACCCAGGCCGCATGCCAGGTTTGTTCCACTTGGTGGGCAGCTCGACCAGCAAAAGTGAGATTGGGCCTAACCCGGTCGGCGCTCCATTTGGATATACATCTGGTCTTCGCCGGTTCGGATGAAGCCTAGCCGTTCATAAAGCCGCAGTGCAGGATTGTTTTTGAGCACTTGGAGCCGCAGTGGTATGCGGGTGAGTGTACATTGCTGAATCAATTCGCGGACCAACTCACCGCCGGTCCCCTGTCCGCGATGCTCTGCGAGCAAAGCAATATCCACCAGCAGCGCAAAGTCCTTGTCCCAAACCACCATCAGCCGGCCAATCGGCTGCCCATCTTGCTCAACAATCTGGTGCTCAGCCTGTCCATACATTGATTCATACCAGCGCTGCTGCGCGGTAAATTGCATCCGCAAAAACATCTCCTGTTGTGCTTCCGGCCAGCCAAAGCCCGCGATTTCATGCAGGCGTGTGCTGGCATACAGCTTGAATAGAAAATCCTGATCATCAGGGCGAATTTGGCGCAGGGAAGCTGTCATGGTCAGACCTGCTGCATTCTAGCGGATGACAGGCAGAAACCATGCATACTTGGCGCTGTACTTCGCCATTTAAGCACTTTACTTATGAACTTTTTTGTCCATTTCACACTCCATTAACATTTGCCTTGTAGTCTGGGACTGTTATGGGTGCTCTCAATAGAACGTTGCCCGGAGCAGACCGCCAGGCACAGGAAAAGCCTGCTGCCGATCCCGCGATCACTGACAAGCAGAAAATTTTCGTTGTCGAAGACGACACGGATATTTCGCGCCTGGTGCGTCATCATCTCGAGGTAGCCGGATACCGTGTGCGCACTTACTCCAGCACACATACGGTATTGGCGGATGCCATCAAGGAGCGTCCAGCTTTACTGCTGCTTGACATCATGGTTCCCGGCGGAGACGGCATTGAACTCTGCCGCCAGGTGCGGCAATCAGGACATGCTTTGGGAGCAACGCCTATTGTTTTTCTCACCGCGCGCACCAGCGAAGCAGACCGCATTCGCGGTTTGGAAATCGGCGCTGATGACTACATCACAAAACCTTTCAGTCCGCGCGAACTGGTGGCACGTATAAAAGCGGTGTTGCGGCGCTGTGAAGCGCCTATGCTTCCCACCGTGATCCGCGCAGGTGATCTGGAAATTGACGCCACAGCCATGACGCTTACAGTCCGTGGCGCCGTTATCACCGCTACGGCAACTGAGTTCCGCCTGCTGCACTATCTTGCCCAGCATTCCGGACGCGTCTTCACGCGTGACCAGATCCTTGATGCCGTTTGGCGGGAAACAACTTTCGTCAGTCCCCGTTCAGTGGACGTTTACGTAAGAAAGCTGCGCGCCAAGATAGAGATTGATCCTGAACATCCCCGATATTTACGCACCGTACGCGGCGCCGGCTACCGCTTTGAAGCGCCGAAAAAGTGAATCCCGCCTCCCCCGCCTCTCATCTACCAAGCTGTGTCCTAGCTCTGTAAGTTCATCTGCGATTATTTTAGTTTTCATTCCTTGTTAACCGGCGGGTGGTATCTTCCGTCTAACCAAATAACTACAGTAAAGGTGTTTCATGACCACGCAGGCAGTAAAGGCGCAAACGGCGGAAAATAGAATCGCGGCAAATAGAATCGCGCAAAATGGAATGAACGACCTCCTGGTAAGCCTGGGAGCAAATGTGGATCAAGCCATCAGCCAGGCGATTGCAGCTCTGCTGCACTCCGATTCTCATATTGTTGCTGGCGTAATGGAAATTGCGGTAGCAATCCAGGAACTGGAACTTACAGTTGACCAGGCTGTGTTTTCCGCGTTGGAACAGGGCCATTTGACCCCTTCCGAGGTCCGGCAGGTAACGTTAGCAGTCAATATCGGCAAGGATTTGGCCCGCCTCGGCAAGCTGGCAGCAAACCTTGGCCGCAAGGTTACTGAGGTGGGGAAGCATCATGAACATGAAGACTTTTCCAAACTTCAGCCTCTTGCGATCGCAGTCGCTCATTTGTGCCGCCAAACCATGCGCTCACTAACTCGCCTTGATCCTGTGCTGGCGCGCAACGCTGCCACGGGTGGCGGCTCAGTGGACGCCTACCGTGACTATGTGCTGCGTGGCCTGAGCGGGCAGGGCCCGCACATTACTGACGAGCAGGACCTGCATCTGGTTTTTGCTTCACGCTGCCTGGAGCAGATCGCCGATCATGCCAGGCATCTGGCGGAGAACCTGGTGATCTTTATTGAAAGCGCTCGCCAGCAGGAACACAGCGAAGCGCTGGTTTCATAAGCTGTTCTGCTGTCAATTTGCACAGGATTCATGCTGCTTTAACCTTGTTTTCACACTCGCCTCTTAAGATTTCAGATAGCAGGCAAAGGTGCCGAATCCCGGCCGTTCTTCCGGAAATAAGCACGGCGGACAAGGTTAAGTAACTTCCATGACTTCTCAGGCAGTAATTGCGCCCCAACAACCATCAGCCTCTTCTCATCTTGTTGACCTCACGATGAATGCCTTTTCCATGGCCAGGGAAGAAGTGACACATGCCATTGATGGATTGATTAATGGTTCCCAGTTCGCGCTTCTCGCCGTGCGCAAATGTGAAGAGCGGCTTGACGCCATTGATCGCGAGATGGACGAGGAACTTGCTACCGTAATCACGCAAGTGACTCCTCCGCAGGCCCGTGAGCTTCTGGCCTGCATGAAGCTGGTGCTCGATCTTGAACGCGTGGGAGATCTGGTGGCGAGTTTCGCCGAGCGTTGTGCCGTCCTGCGCAACCGGATTGATATGGATGACGTGGAACAGCTTACCCGGATGGGCTGCCTGCTGGAAAACATGCTTACTACTATGGGAAAGGCCTTTGCCGCGCGCGACATCGAGAAGGCCATTCACGTTCTACGTACGGATTCCGAAGTTGACCGCCTGCGCAATCTCATTGTCGTGCGGCATACGGAAAATGCTGAGGGGCTGAAAGGCCCTGAAAGCCTGCATGTGCTGGCCATGGCCAACGCTCTGGAACGCGGGGGCGATCACATCAAGAACATGGCGGAAGAACTTTGCCATCTGGCCACCGGCCATACTATGCGTCACGTGATTCGCGCCAAAGACAAGCCTATGGAACAGATGTTTTTAGTCTGGCTGGCCCAGCAGAAGAACGCCCAACCCCAGTAAGAATCGGGCAGAACCATCGAGGAGTTTTGCCTATCAACTTGCAAGGAACAAGGCTTGTTTCCGATTTAGCACTACTTTTATGAAAATTAGTGCTCTGTCTTTCCATCCAGCAACTCCAGAGCATGGGGCAGAATTTCAATTACGGCCTGCAATGACTCAACCGCAGCCGTTGGGCTTCCCGGCAGATTCAGCAGCAAGGTCCTGCCGCGAACTCCGCAAATGCCGCGGCTCAGTGCGGCGAAGGGTGTCTTCTTTGCGCCTTCCAGTCGCATTTTTTCTTCAAGGCCCAGAATGCGCCGCTCAATCACAGCCAGTGTGGCTTCAGGTGTCACGTCCCTCATGGCAATGCCGGTTCCGCCTGTGGTTACTATCAGGCGCGTTAGCTCGCTGCACTCGATCATTCGTGCTGCAATTGCATCTTTTTCATCGGGCAGCACTGAAGTATGAATCACCTTAAATCTCGCCGCTTCAAGCTCCCGCACAATCGCCGGGCCGGAAATATCTTCGCGCTTTCCAAGATAAGACGAATCGCTGATCGTAAGCACGGCGGCGGTCTTGAGGGACGCGGCGGTCACTGGTTCTCTCTCACGCTTCCAGTACGTTTTCTTCGGTATCGCGGTTGGATTCGTCCAGCAGCCGCAGCCCTTCCAACAGCAGTCCCTGGGTGGATTGGGTGATGGTCTGCTCATTGCTGCTGCCGGCAAAGTCGATCTCAAAGCTGCCACCCGTCCAACTCATCACTTTATAAACCGCGGGATCGCCCTTTAGATCGCCATACTCGGCATGGTTGATCTGGCCCTCAGTGAAAAACATCTTGCATTTGTCGCCATCGTTGCTGAGCGTCAGGGCACAGGTTTTACGGCCCATATCGAGCGATTGCAGCAGGTCCAGAACGTTCATCTGCGCCAGACTGCCCCGCAGCACCGATTCTCCCGGCGCCTCACGGGCCATTTTTTCCAATGAAATCTTGTCCACAACTTTCTTGATTTTGGCGGCGGCTTCCTTCAGGAAAAACGGCTTCTCAATGAAATCTTCCACCGTGTCCTGCACCGCTTTAAGCTTCTCATTAATGTCCGTCTTGCTGGCCATCAGCATCACCGGAATTCCCGCGCTGGCATTGCGGCTCTTGATCTTTTGCAGCAACTGGCGTCCATCCATTCCGTTCATGGCGTAATCCGCAATGATAAGGTCAGGCTTATCTTCAATTGCTTTCAGCAAGGCATCGGCGGCGTCATTCATTGGCTGCACGGTTGAAAATTGGGCAAGCGCCTGCCGCAACATCTCCAGGATCATGGGATTGTCGTCGACCAGCATTACCTTGATATTGCTCGGCATGAGACCTTTATTTCTTCGCGTGGTTGGTGGAATTTTGCCGGCGGTACTCTCCGCTTTTTCCGCCCGATTTGCGCTGTAAAACTATTTCCCGGATAGCAATGCCTTTATCCAGCGCTTTGCACATGTCATATACCGTGAGCGCGGCGACGGTGGCAGCCATCAGCGCCTCCATCTCTACTCCGGTTTGGGCGGTTGTGGCGGCTTTGGAGTAGACCTGCACGCCATTTTCGCACACCTCTGTAGTCACATCAATGAAGGAGAGAGGCAGCGGATGGCACATTGGTATCAGGTCGCTCGTTCGCTTGGCAGCAGAAATCCCCGCAAATCTGGCCACTTCCAGCGGGTTACCTTTTGGGTTTTGCGGCAATGCCTTCAGAACTTCCTTCGACATCTCGATGAATGCCGACGCCTCCGCCTCACGACGGCTCGCCGTTTTCCCTGACACATCGACCATAGTGGCTCGCCCGGCTGCATCGTAATGTGACAGCTTGCCGGTGGATGTTTTGCCCTTGTTTATCCTCTGTCGATCCAATGTCTTCTTCATAGCTTTTCGAATCTGCTGAAATCTGTCTCCCGAGCAACACTCCGCGACTATAGGAGCGGAGCAAAGTGTCTCTTACCATCCTGCATCAGGGAATTCTTATAAAAAGTTAATTCGCTCTGGTCGGTACGTCTTCACTCACCGCATCAGCACCGTCACCATCTCACCCTTTGCCAGCTTCTCCCGGTCTGGCGGCGCCACAAGATAGCAGTTCGCCCGCGCCGCTGCCAGCATATCGCCCGACCCCTGCCAGGGCACCACGTCAACTTCAGGCTCATACAGTGGCCCATCAAGCATGGCCGGCAAAAATCTTGTTAACCCCGTCTTGGTCTTAAAATCTTTCTTCAGCCTGGCCCTAGCCGATCTGAGCTGTGCTGCCTCAGCGCCGGCCAGTGCTTCAACCACCTGCCGGGCAAACAGCTCAAACGTCACCATCACTGAAACCGGATTGCCCGGTAGCCCAAAGAATGGCGCCTGGCCAACTTCGCCAAATACTACCGGTTTCCCCGGCTGAATCAGCGCTCCCGTAAACAAGAACTCCGCTCCCAATTTCTTAAGCGCCTGCTCCACCAGATCAAACTTTCCCATCGAGACCCCGCCGGAAAGCAGCAGCAAGTCCGCCTTCAGACCTTCTTCAATCAATTCCGTCAGTTTGCCTTCCTCGTCCGGAGCAATGGGAAGTTGAACCGGCTCACCGCCGCTTTCGGCGACCAGGGCGGCAAGAGAATAGCTGTTGCTGTTGCGAATCTGGCTGGCTCCGGGTTTCTCCGCCACTTCCACCAGTTCGTCTCCGGTGGAAAGTATGGCCACGCGTGGTTTGCGGAAAACTTTCAAACCAGGTTTGCCTGCCGCCGCAGCCAGCGCAATCTGCGCCGGTCTTAATCTTGTGCCGCGAGATAAGAGCTCCTGTCCGGCCCTGGCTTCTGCGCCCGCAGGCACAACGTTTTCACCGAGCTTGACGGCCCGCTGAATTTCCACCAGATCTTCAGTTTTTTTCTCTTGAGATTTGGGCCGCTCATGGCCCGTAATATCCAGGATTTGATCATCGCCGGCAATGTCCTCGCGATTTTCGAATCCCTCCCTTTGTGCTCCTTCGTGTCCTTGGTGGTTAAGCTCTTGGCTCTTCCGCTCAGTGTACTCAACCATCACCACGGCATCCGCGCCTGCTGGGACAGCAGCGCCAGTCATAATCTCCACGGCTTCGCCGGAAGCTACTGGAAGGTCATAATTGTCCCCGGCTCGAACCTGGCCCACTACCCGCAATGTCGTCAGCCCATCTGCCAGGTCCTGCGCCCGAACCGCAAAGCCGTCCCGCGTGGCCCGCGCAAACGGAGGAAAGTTGCGATCTGCCAATATCGGCTCTGCCAGCACCCGGCCTAGCCCCTGCAACAGCAAAACTTCTTCGCGTTCTGTCTTGTCCGCCTCGAGAATCTGCCGGCAGCGCTCACGCACAACTTCATAGGCTTCTTCAAAACCCAGAACTCCCGTCGATTGTGCAGCAGTATTCATAATTTGATTCTAGTGCCTCTACGCCGCTACGGGCCGGGAAAGCTTTTCGGGAGAGATTTCCGTTTCTTTTTGTCTCCGTAGGCGGTCCCGTCAAAAAATTGCCTACGCAATAGCAGCTCTGGTTAAAATAATATCTGCCATGAGCTGCAGAACCTGCTTTCTTTTATTAAGTTTTTGCCTCGCCCAGATCACTGTCCGCGCGGATAGCCTTAAAGATGCTCTCAATCACAAATACAAGAAACAAGTCCTGGCTCTCCGCGCCCCGGTTGCTCATGGAGACATGAAGTTTGACTCAGATGGGCACTCACTGAACCCGCCCCTGAAAGACAGATGGCTGCTTTACAGCGGGATATACATTGAGAAACTTAGCCTGTCACAAGATACGCTAGGCGTGGAAGGGGCGTTGGCATTCTTCAGCCAGACGACGAAAAAAAGCAAACACCCGGAGAAGCAGGAAAGCAAACCAGTCCTGGTGAAGCTGAACAAGCCGGTGCGGGTGGAAATCAAGCTGGCCCAGCCTCTTCAATCTCTTGACCAGGCAGAAGCTGTTCTGGACCGCGTTTTCTTTCCGGGCACGGAAGCCACCGAGCACGCCTATCTTGAGCTTCGCCGGTCTGATTTCACAGCAAACGAACATGCTTACCGTTTCGACGAAGGCGGGGCAAAAGCCCCCAGGGCCATATTCACTCCCGAGCCGGAGTACAGTGAAGAAGCCCGCCGTGAACGGTTTCAAGGAATCGTTGTGCTAAATGTTGTTGTAGACAAGGCCGGAAATATTTCACGGATAAAGCTGGTGAGATCACTGGGACATGGGCTTGATCAAAAAGCCATGGAAAAAGTTGCCAGTTGGCGCTTTGATCCTGGGACCCACAACGGCGAACCTGCAGCCGTTGAAATGAATATCGAGGTGGATTTTAGACTTCATTAACAGCTAGCACGAATGGTGCCAAGCGCCTCGGGAATAACGAAAGCTTGCCATACGCGAATCACGGCAGTGTCTTTGCGATCTCCGGACCCTCTTCCGGCACAGGACGCGACGGCTGTGGCTGCAAATGATATTTAGTGAGCCCGTCTTTCAAAACTTCAAACGCTTCTTCCGGCGTATCGACCATGGTAAAACCGTTTACGTCTTCTGGAGAGATCGTCCCCGCATCCGCCAGCGCTTCCAGGTTCAGCACGCGGTTCCAGTATTCCCTGCCGTAAACGATGACAAGTATTTTCTTGGCCAGTTTATGGGTCTGGGCCAGCGTGAGGATTTCAAAAAATTCGTCCAGCGTGCCGAAGCCTCCGGGAAACACGACCAGCGCCTTGGCCAGATAAGCAAACCAGTACTTGCGCATGAAGAAGTAGTGGAACTCAAAATTAAGCTCCGGAGAGATGTACTGGTTCGGATACTGCTCAAACGGCAGCCGGATATTGAGGCCGATGGTTTTTCCCCCCGCTTCATGCGCGCCGCGGTTGGCGGCTTCCATAATGCCTGGGCCGCCTCCGGAGGTCACTACAAAACGGTGGCGCTTGCCGGGCAGCGTGAGCGTCCACTCGGTAAGCATATGGGCCAGCTTGCGGGCGTCTTCGTAATAACGGGCCATCTCCACACCGGCATGGGCGCGCTTGAGGGCGGCCTGCAGGGCGTCTCCATCTTTAGCGCCCGGTTGCTCGTGCGCCGGCGCTGGCTTCGCCGAGCCCGGCTTTTCCAGGATGGTGAGGGCGTTTTGCGCGTCAGGCATGCTGGCAAATCGCGCCGAACCAAAAAATACGACGGTGTCCTGAATTTTTTCCCGGCGGAACCGCGAGAGCGGCTCGGAATACTCAGAGAGAATTCGCAGCAGGCGGCCGTCAGGGCTATTGAGGAAATCGGGGTTCAGGTAGGCCAGCGGTGCGGGAAGCAGTTCCGGCGTGGGCTGTTCAGCATCGGAATTAATATCAGGGTTTTTATCGTTCTTTGTCATGCTGTGTATCGCAATTTATCTGGCTGAACAACCGTTTAGCGCCGGTCCCGATAGCGGACAGCCTCAATCACTCCCAGCCAGATATCAAGCAGGCCCAAGCCGGAAACCGCGCCGCGAACAAACCCTAGTTGCATCCAATGCTGGAAATTGGGCCACTGGCTCATCCACCCGTCATTGAACCAGAAGCGCGTCCACGGGAGGATGATCAGCACCAACCCTAATTCGATGCAGAATAAAACATACACCACAACAAAAACACGCTGGAGCCATAGAGGCATTTCAGCGGCAGTGTCGGGCGCCGGGCCGGAGGGTGATGCCGGTGGCGGATTCTCGAGATTCGTGGAGGTAAGCTTCAACGGATTTGAAATTTGACGTAATTGTTGGATGCAATAGAAGATTCTACGATTTTAGCTCTTTAATGCGGCTGGCTACGTCTCGAAAATCGATATTCGAGCCATACACTTCCATGAAATTGGCCAACGCAGACTTGTTGTCCCCTGAAGCCTGATATGCCGCAGCCAGATCATAATAAACCGAGCAGCGGCTGCCGCTGTCCAGCCCCGGCAATTGCAGGGCTTTTTGGTACCAGCGCACCGCGGCTTCCGGCACGCCTTTATCCACCAGGCATTGCGCAAGCCAGGTCAGCGCCTGGATGGGTTGAGAGAACGGAGCACCGCGGTCCACGGCGTGGCACACTTTTTGTAATTCGCCGATGGCCTCATCCAACAGGCCCATTTCTTTGAAGGCGATACCAAGATTGTAATGTGTTTCTGGATCTTCCTCTGGCTCCGCCGCCTCGGAAGTCTCGTCCCTCAATTCAGAAAGGATGTCGCTTAGAACATTGGCTGACTCGGTATCCTGCATGTTGCCGTTGGTACGCGGCTCCATTGCTTGCGCCACTGCGGGCGCGGCCGCAGCCTTTGCAGGCATAGGCTCTTTTGAGCGCGGCTGAGGCGCAAAGTCAGCCAAGTCTGATTCTTCCAGATCCAGAATGAAGTCACCAAGAATATCTTCGGTAGATTTTTCTTTGGCGGCAGCCGGAATTGGTCTGGGCGGTTCCGGAATGTCCAGGACACTCTCCAGTTCCAGCATAGGCGCTGGAATTGGCTGCGGCGGCTCGGACACGTTCGGCTCTTCCACCACAGGCTGCGGTTTTTGCGCGACCACAGGCGATGGCGGCAGCGGCTCCCTAACTGGCGGCTCTACGAACTCAATGGGAGCGAACTCCACGGGAGATTCTTCTACCATGGCTGGAGCAGCTTCAGGCTGGGCTGCGACCCTGGATTTTGCCTGCCCCGCTGAGACTTCCGCAATCAGTTCGGTAATCTCCGGAGCGTCAGGCGCAAGTTCGGTAAGATCAAGAATCGCGGATTTGGCGGGCTCCCACATTTGCTGCAAAAGATAAAACCGTATTTCCTGGACCTTGTCGGCAATCTGTGCAGACGAATCTACTTCCGGGATGCTTACCACTGCGGCCGGTTCAATCTCAACCGCGCTGCGCTGCGTGATTTCTTCTGAAATTTCCTGATAAGACTGGACCTCAAGCTCGGGAGTCGCACTCTCCGTCGGCTCAATCTCGATCATGTCCTCCCACTCGTTGGAGATGTCAATCTCCTGAGCGGGTGAGGCGGATGTGGATGCGGGCGGGGGAGCAGCGTCAATCGCTACTGGCTCCAGATCAATTTCTGCTACTGCCGGCGAAGCAAGAACAGGCTCGATCGGGACAATCGCAACCGGTTCTGGCTCCTCTACGATTAGGTCAGGCGTATCAAAGCTGAATTCCTGCACTGAGGGGGCCTGAACTTCCATCTCGACCGGCGCGGCTGCTATGGGTTCCGGAGCAGCAGCAGACTTGGTCTCCTCAGGCTTTGGCGGCCATGTAGCCTTGGCAGCGGGGGCGGCAGGCTGAGCAACGGGTATGGCAGCAGACGCAGGAGCGCGCAAAGCGTACTTCTTGGCGGCTTCAAGATACTTGGCGGCATCGGCAGGGTGGCCCAGCTCCTCATAGATACGGCTAAGGTTCTGGTACATGCGTGCAGCATCAGCAAAGCGTTCTGCTTTGGCATACAGGCTGGCCAAACGTTGGTTCAGATTCACGTCTTGCGGCGCCAGCGGCAACGCAGCTTCCAGCGGCGGAATTGCTTTTGAGGGAACGTTATAGGAAACGTACAGCTCTGCATCGGTCAGCGCGGACTCAATTGCTTTTTCCGTGGGCGGATCATAACTCTGGTGGACCGAAGGCGCTGTCTCATCCAGTTCCTCCACCATGAATGCCTGTGCGGCTTCTTCAGGAGAAAGAATGCGGGTAGCAGAATCCTCGCCCAGCTTTGCCAGCATCTGCTTGTAATTCTGGGTATGGAGCGTATTTTCCGGCTCCATCTCCGTGAGTTTCTTATAAAGATCGCGTGCTTCGGCAAAATTTCCTTTTTTGGCCGAAGCATGCGCCTGAAGCTCGATTGCCTCTGCATTTTGCGCGTGATCGCCTGACTGGTTTGTCAGGCGGTTCATAATAGCCAGCGCCGCGGGATTGTCCTTGATGCGGCTGGTGAGCGGAGACAGTGTCTCCTGCAATGCTGCCGGGTTGCCGCCGAACAAGGGCTCGGCATAGCGCTCATAAAGGCGCAGCGCCGCTTCCATGTGATTGTTCGTCACGTACCACTGCACCAGCGTGGTTACCCCTGTCACATCTTTATGGTTCGTCAGGAGCTTATCCGCAGTAGCCTCCACGCCCTCTGCGCTTCCTGTATGCAGCTTTGCGCGCAACAAAGCGCGTAGTCCGTCCGGGCGGGAATCAAGATCGGAAACCTTTTCCAGGTAGCCCACAGCCACCTGGCTATCTCCAGCGTCCACGGCAATCATCCCACGCAGCATCAATGCGGCGGTATTGTTGGGATCAAGAGCAAGGACTTTTTCCAGGGCTTCTTCCGCCGCGGCGTATGAGCCGCGAGCGTAGAGTGACTCTGCCGCGCTGGAATAGATGTTGCGCGCTTCATCTTTCTTGCCCAGCTTTGTGTAGAGATCAGCCAGCTTGGCTTGCGTATGCGCGTTTTCAGGATCAAGTTCCAGAATCTTCTGGAACACCCGTGCCGCCTGCTGGTTGTCACCCGATTTTAAAAGATGGTCGGCCACCTGTATGTAGTGAACGCGGGCATCGTTGAACAGTCCCTGCTGGCCATAGAGTTCCGCCAGCTTGGTGGTGTTTTCGGCGTTATAGGGGCCGATCCTGGTCAGCTTTTTGTAAATGGCAATGGCTTTTACGGCAAAGCCATTCTGCGCGTATTGGTCCCCAACCTTCTTGAAATAATAAGTGGCCTGGTCATTGTTGCCGAGACGTGCATTCAGGTCCCCAATAGTATTTAGGACCGTGAGGTCCTTGGGGTCCTCTTTGACGATCTTTTCGTATTCTGCTATCGCGTTAGGCAGCTTTCCCTGCTGGACAAACTTCTCCGCCTGCGCGAGCACCTTTGCTTTGTTGAATCCAAACCCGAGTGCCATAAAAAGTCGTGACTAAAGAGGCAGCCTTTCCAAAATGCCGTGGGAAACTTCGTACGAGTGCAATTGGGGCTAAAGTACCATAGAAAAACGGCGAAACCCAAGCCGTATGGGGTAATCGTTAGTGCATGTCGGTCATTACCTTAAAGGTTCGGGCAAGCGTTCATCATGCAATCCCGGTAAAAATCTGCCCTGTATACCGATCTTGCCCTACTTTCTATCATCGCAGCGAGCTTCCTTTTACCGGAAACGGGCCCTGCTTCGGAACTCCTTTACCATCAATTCCAAAAAATTCTCATTATCGGCCGGGCGCGATTCAGGGGGGATATTCAGCCGGGTGCTGACCAAGTCCGTAATGCGCTGGGCGCTCATTCTCCTGACATCGGTAGGGATTTCCAGACGGCGGGCCAGAAAAGTTTCAATCAATTCGGCCTCCTGCAAAGTCAGGTCGGCAGCCTGATGCAGCGTGAACTCAGTCCGGGTGGGTGTATTAAAGAAAATATCGTTTTCGCCGTCGCTGCTTTCATGCACCACCAAGGTGCCGGCAACGTAGTCTCCCAGCCGCCGATGTTTGGCATTCAGAAGCATGGTGACAACACCAACCCCGTAAAGAAAAGGCAGAAAATCGACAAACCTGATCAGGTTCCTGGAGATCGCCTCAAATGCGTTGATCGGGCGTCCGGAATCTTTGATCACGCGTATCCTTGCCCATCTCTTGCCGGGGGTTTGACCCTTCCAGATGGATTCAAAGATCGCGTAATAACCCCAGTTAATACAAAACAGCACAAAGGTGACGAGCGCCTCCCACCAGACGGACCGTGTGCGGTTGAAGAATCCGCTGCTGGCCCATAGCAGCGTCAGGAGGAAGAGAACCAGGTAAATAACTGCCTCTATAAGAATATCTAGGAAGGCCGCCATAAAACGGCTGCCGATCCCGGCCAGCATGAATTCCAGGTGGACCTGCTCCGGAGTATCGATGGTAAGCTTGTCAGTCGTCACTATGATCTCTACCTACTGGTTGGAAAAGCGTCAAAATCACTGGAAACGCCTGGAACGCCTGCTGGACCAGGTGCAGCAAACCGGTTTGCGGTCGCTGACCCGGCTGGAATTGCAGGAACTCGGCTTGCTCTATCGTCAGGCGGCAGCCGATCTTTCCACCTTGCGTGAAGACATCACCGGCAAATCCTATGCCCGGGCTTTAAATTTTCTACTCTCCCGCGCTCACAATACCATCTATGCCGGGGAAAAATCGAGCGCCCGAGGTATCGTGTACTTCTATCGCCATACCTATCCGCAGATTTTCCGCAAAAACCTGCGTTTGATCATTGTAGCCTTGCTTTTGTTTGCGGTGGGTGGACTTGCCGGGATGCTGCTGGCCATAACGCACCCCGACTATATGCGCTTATTTCTTGGGCCGCAGATGATGGAGACCATCGACCATCATAAGATGTGGACCGAATCGGTCAACAGCATTGCGCCTGCTGCTTCCAGCGGCATTATGACCAATAACATCGCCGTTTGCTTCGTTACTTTTGCCTGGGGTATCACCGCCGGCGTGTTGACTGTGTTCTCACTGGTATTCAACGGTTTTTTGATGGGCATGGTGGGGACAGCCTGCGGGTTGAACCAGATGAGCCTCTCTCTCTGGAGTTTTGTGGCTCCGCACGGGGTCATAGAACTGCCTGCGATTTTCATCGCGGGCGGCGCAGGTCTCCGCATTGCTCAAGGTATGCTCTTTCCCGGATTGCTTACCCGCCAGGCTTCCCTGGCCAAAGCCGGTGGAGAAGCCGTCCGCCTGCTGATGGGCATCGTTCCGATGCTCATTGTTGCCGGCTCAATTGAGGGTTTTATCTCGCCTTCAGCGCTGGCATGGCAGTGGAAGTTCGCAATGGCCGGAGCCGTGGGAGTAATTTTCTTCAGTTATCTGTTCTTCTGCGCTCGAGGCGGGGACATCCAGCCGGGAAAAGCGCATGGAGGTGCGTTTTCTGTTCCTGAACTTCAGCTTTCTGCTGCAGATCAATCGCGGCTCCGTTAAAGTTGTCCTGTAAGTCGGAGTCATGTCTGATGGACCCGCTCTGCCTTTATTTTCTGTTTGCGATTACGTGATAGTTGCGGGCACTGAGAAGAGTTTCCCATCCACCAACAGCAAACGGGAGAATGCGCTCCAGTTTGTGATGCTGCCTTTTATGTGCTATGTACATGAGTCCGCCCAGCATGGCAAAGCTGCCCGCGTTGTAGGCGGCAGCGCCCAACCGGCTCTGCACAAATGGCCGCGCGATTGGATTCATTTCATGAAACCCCGGATACGCCAGCCCTTTCTGTGTGGAGAGCGCATCGGCGGTAAGAGAAGCCCCCAATGAGGCGAGGCCCAGTGTATTGCGGACATCAAAAAAGCGGTGCGCGGAGGATGGCGTTTTCAGTTTGACGATGGCTGTAGGCGGCACAAGCGCGCTGATTGTTGCAATGGGAGTGGCGGCGGGCGCAATCATGAGAGATTCAGCGGGAACAGGAGCATCCGGAAGCGCTGCTGTGAGCTTGGTACTGGCTGTGAATGCAGTGGAACTTGAATCTGCTGCGTTGTTTGCAGTCGATGGCGACGCCGAGCTTGCCGCGGTGGGTGACGCTGCAACGGCGCTCGATGGTCCGCGCTCATCTGAGGCTAAAGCCGGCAGAGCTGAAATTGCGACCATCAGAGCGCAGGTAATCACGAATTTCACGCGGGCTCCTTACTTGCGGCTCTATTGCCGGCAAGGCTTCCCTGAGAGAAAGTTATGAATGGTGTTCCGGATTCTTGCTGCAAATGCGGCTGATGGAAATAGGGTTCAGTACTCAGTTCCCTGGAATTAGGGGCCTTACGCCTGGTTCCTGAGTGCGTGCCCTTACGGGGGCGTATGGGACGCTGGTAACTAATGTAGCGTTGATCAATCTAATGTGCTGAGAGAGGGCAGAGAATGAAGATTTTGCTCACTATTGCGCTGCTGGCTGCGTCCGGCAGCGTGTCCGCGCAACAGCGTAATGCCCCGCCTGGCACGCCGGGTGAGATCAAGAATGAGCTGATCCGCATTGAGCGGGAGATTGGCCGCGCCAACCTGGACTGCGATTACAACTATTTTGACCGTATTGAAGCCGATGATTTTATCTTTACCGATGCTGCGGGCGAAGTATCCAGCAAGAAACAGGACATGGCGGGCGCAAAGGACTGCCACAAATCGGACGGCTCCTATGATGTTGACGACACTGAAGTCCGCCTTTACGGGAACACCGCCGTGGTTACAGGCCGGGTAACAATGACCCGTAAGAATAAAGAAGACAAGCTGGTGATGCGCCGCAGCCGGTTTACTGATGTCTTTATCTGGCGTGACGAACGCTGGCAGCTTGTGGCCGGACACTCATCTCGAATTCCCGAGGGCGCTGCACAGAAATAAATAGACGCATGCGGCATGGTTCGCGACAGTGTTGGTGAAAACACGCGGCAAACAGTCCGCCGCTGCTTCTATAATCAGAGCTAGTCTATGAGACGAGCCATTTACTCCGTCCTGACCTGCGCTTTTCTGATGTTGGGCATAACTCTCCTGCTTGCGGCGCAAGACCATCCTGCGCAGCAGGCCGATGATATTCCGGTTACTGACGGTGGCTCCGGACCGTGCTCTATAGAGCTTTCCGTAACAGATGGAGACGCCAAGCCGGTGTATGCAGCCCGAATTGATGTTCACATGGCATACGGAGCGTTCGGCGCGCACAAGCTCGATATGGGCGTTTATACCAATGCGCAAGGGAAAGCACGCTTCACCGGTATTCCCATCAAGGTGCGCAAACCACCAATTGAGTTTCAAGCTAAAAAGGGTGATTTGATTGGCGTTGCCACCATGGATCCTTTGACTGAGTGCCAGGCAAAGCATGACATTGTGCTGGCGACGACCAAAGCTCAGTAGAATTTCAATTTGAAATTTCAAATTTGAAGTTATACATCAAGTAAATGCCTTGAAATCCACAGACTTACACAGGACGCGCTACTGCTTCAGCCCGTTATAATGAAGGTAGCCGTTACCATGTCTGAATTCGTCCATCTTCACCTCCATACCGATTACTCTTTGCTAGACGGCGCTTGCGGCGTCCCGGGACTGGTCAAACGAGTGGCTGATATCGGGCAGAAAGCCGTGGCCATGACCGACCATGGCAACATCTACGGTACTGTGGAGTTTGTGGACGAGGCCCAGAAAAAGGGCATTAAGCCAATCGTCGGCTGCGAGCTTTACGTCTGCAAAAAAGATGACCATCGCGCACCACCTGAAGGCGATACCTACAATCACCTGCTAGTGCTCGCGGAAAATGAAGAAGGCTACCGCAACCTGATCAAGATCACCTCTGAAGCCAGCATGCATGGCTTTTATTACAAGCCGCGCATCAGCAAAAGATTTCTTGCAGAGCATTCCAAGGGGCTCATCGGGCTGAGTGGGTGCCTGGCAGGCGAGGTCTGCGAGAACCTGCTGGCAGGAAAGTACGACGCAGCACGCGGCGCGGCTGCTTATTACCAGGACCTTTTCGGCAAGGGCAACTTCTTCATGGAAATCCAGGACCAGGGGCTTCCTGAAGAGCACCAAATCCACGCTGATCTGTTCCGCATTGAAAAAGAGCTGGGCATCCCGATGGTTGCCACCAATGACAGCCACTACCTCTGCGAGGATGATGCGCATGCGCAGGACGTGCTGGTCTGCGTGCAGACGGGCAAATCCGTTAATGACACGAACCGGCTTAAGTTTCACGGCAACCAGTTCTTTGTTAAGACTGCCGAGGAGATGCGGCAGCTCTTCAATGGCCGTGAAGATGTTTTAAAGCAAACACTGGCCATTGCCGAGCGCTGTAATTTCAAGCTGAACAAGGTCAAAAATCCATTCCCGGAATTTCCGCTGCCGGAAGGTTACACGCTGGATAGTTATTTTGAGCATGTGGCGCGGCAGGGTTTTGCCAGGCGATGGGAAAGCCTGGGTGCGATTGAATCTGCCGGTCGGCTAAAAAAAACTCGCTCAGATTATGACCAGCGGCTGACCCGCGAAATCGCAATCATCCAGCAGATGAAGTTTTCCGGGTACTTTCTGATTGTTTGGGATTTCATCCGCTACGCCCGTGAAAATTCAATCCCTGTCGGCCCGGGCCGTGGATCAGCCGCCGGAGCGCTCGTCGCCTACGCCATGGGGATCACGGACATTGATCCATTGCAGCATGAATTGCTGTTTGAGCGCTTCCTGAACCCTGAGCGTATTTCCATGCCGGATATCGATATTGATTTCTGCATGAACCGTCGTGGGGAAGTCATCAATTACGTCACGCAAAAATATGGGCGGGAGAACGTGGCCCAGATCATCACCTTCGGCACCATGGCCGCCAAAGCCGCAATCAAAGACGTTGGCCGCGCCATGGATATTCCTTATGCTGACGTTGACCGTATCGCCAAAATGGTCCCGACAACTCTGAATATCACGCTGAATCAGGCGCTCGATGATTCACCGCCTCTCCAGGAAGCCTATGACAAGGAATTGCAGGTCAGGGAGCTGATTGATACTGCACTCAAGCTGGAAGGTTTGGTGCGCAACTCTGGCGTGCATGCCGCAGGCGTGGTGATTTCGCCCATGCCGCTGACTGATCTGGTTCCACTGCACAAGACCAAAAACGACGAAATTGTGACCGCCTATGACATGAAGGCGGTAGAGAAGATGGGCCTGCTGAAGATGGATTTTCTCGGGCTCACCACGCTTACCATTCTCGATGACGCACTGAAGCTCATTGCTCAGCGCGGCACGGCCATCGATCTGGAGAAGATCCCATTAGACGATGTAAAGACCTATGAAAGCGTTTTCCACACCGGACTGACCTCAGGTATCTTCCAGTTTGAGTCCGGCGGCATGACGGACGTGCTGCGGCGCTACAAACCAACTTCAATTGATGACCTCACTGCGCTCAACGCGCTCTATCGTCCGGGGCCAATCCAGGGCGGAATGATTGATGACTTCATCGATCGCAAGTGGGGCCGCAAGAAAGTCGAATACGAGCTGCCGCAACTGGAAGAGCTTCTGAAAGAGACGCTTGGCGTCATCGTCTATCAGGAGCAGGTGATGCAGATCGCGAACGTGCTGGCGGGCTTTTCCTTGGGCGATGCCGACCTGCTTCGCCGGGCCATGGGCAAGAAAGATGAAGCCATCATGGCAGAGCAGCGTGAGCGTTTTGTGAAAGGCTCTGTCGCGCGGAACTTTCCCCAGAAAAAGATCGAGAAAATTTTTGATCTGATGGCTGAGTTCGCCGGGTACGGCTTTAACAAGTCTCACTCCGCCGCCTACGCACTGCTGGCCTACCAAACGGCTTACCTAAAGACGCATTATCCCGTGGAGTTTATGGCAGCTTTGCTTACCTCCCAGATGGGCAACACCGACAACGTAGTCAAGTACATCAACGAATGTCGCGAGATGGAGATTCCGGTTGAGCCGCCGAATATCAATGTGAGCGATGCGTATTTCACGCCGCACGGCAACGCGATACGCTTTGGGCTGGCTGCTGTGAAGAACGTGGGCCGGAACGCCATTGAGTCGATCACGGCGGCGCGCAAAGAGATTGGCCGCTTTGCGTCTATTTTTGAGTTCTGCGAGAAAGTCGACCTGCGCCTGATGAACAAGAGAGTGCTGGAATCTCTGATCAAAGCCGGCGCCATGGATGATTTCGGCTACCGCGCTCAGATCATGGTAGTGCTGGATAAAGCCATCGAACGGGCGCAGAAGACGCAGCGCGACGCGGAAATGGGCCAGCACGGCCTGTTTGGCGTGTTCGATGAAGAACAGTCCAATGGCGCAGGAGAGAGGCTGCCGAACGTTCCTGAGTGGGAAGAGCATCAGCGCCTGGCCAATGAGAAGGAAGTACTCGGCTTTTTCATTACCGGCCATCCCTTGGAGAAGTACAGGGATAAGCTGACCAACTTCCCCAAGTACAAATCAGTGGAAGCCATCAGCCAGATGACCATCGGAACGGGCCGCGACGAAGTGATTGATACAGCTGGCGTGATTTCCAAGGTTCGGGTGCTTAAGTCGCGCAAGGGCGATCTTTACGCACAAGCCGTGTTGGAAGACATGACTGGCACAATTGAAGCCGTGGTTTTTCCCGACTCGTACAAGAAGCTGCAGGCTATCCTCAAACAGGAGATCCCAATGTTGGTAAAAGCCGGCATTCGTGTGGAAGAGGGTTCAAACCCCAAGATCATGATTAGCCATCTGATCCCGCTGGAAGAGGCAAAAGTCAATCTGCCCCGATCCATCCGCATACGCGTTCCGTTGGAGAGTGCTACTGAGGCTTCGGTTGATGCCCTGCACACGATTTGCCATGAGCGCAAGGGCGAAGCCAAAGTGTTGTTTTATGTGGAACGTAGCGGCGACTTCATGGTGGTGATGGAAGCAGACGGATATAATATCTGTCCAGACCGCACTTTTATTGCACGCGTCGAAGAGCTACTCGGCCGCGGGGCGGTCACGGTGATTGATTAGCCAGGAGTGATCGTTGGACCCAGCAGTGAAAGCGCAGCGACAATTAGAGGTCATCGAGGGGCAGATTGCGCTGCTTGAAACGCGCGCCAGCGCTGACCATGAAGCGCGCATGCAGCTCAAACACCTGCAACATCAGATCAACTTCCTGCGCGAACAGATTCGCCTGCACATCAATGCCTGGCAGAAAACCGAATTGGCCCGGCACTCCCAGCGCCCCTTCACCATGGACTACGTGGAGCGGCTGTTCACGGAGTGGAGTGAAGTCCATGGCGACCGAAGCTATGGCGATGATCCTGCCATTATGTGCGGCATGGCCCGCTATCACGGTGAAAATGTAATGGTGATTGGCCACCAGAAAGGCCGTGACACCAAGCAGCGTGTTCATCGCAACTTCGGACAGGCAAATCCGGAAGGCTACCGCAAGGCGCTGCGCTGCATGAAGATGGCAGAAAAATTTGGCCGTCCAATCTTTACTTTCGTCGATACTCCCGGCGCATATCCCGGGCTCGGGGCGGAAGAGCGTGGCCAGGCGGAAGCGATTGCCCGCAATCTGCGGGAGATGGCCAGGATTGAGGTTCCCATCATCACCACGGTTACCGGCGAAGGCGGCAGCGGCGGCGCACTGGCCATTGCGGTTGCTGATAGGGTTTTCATGATGGAAAATTCTGTTTATTCCGTTATTTCTCCAGAAGGCTGCGCTTCTATCATGTGGCGCGACGCGTCAAAGAAAGAGATTGCGGCCCAGGCTTTACGAATCACAGCTCCTGACCTGAAAGAGTTGGCCATCATCGACGAGATCATTCCTGAACCGGATGGCGGAGCGCACCTTGACCACGACGCCTCTGCTGCCATGGTGGATGAGGTCCTGTTCAAGCATTTTAACCAGCTAAAGCACCAGCCGGTGCAGACGCTCCTTGACGGCCGTTACAACAAGTTCCGCCAGATGGCCCAGTTTTATACGGAATAACATTTGCCTCCTCCCGGAACGATCGTTGCGCATGCGCCCTGCCGGGTGGACCTGGCTGGCGGCACCCTGGACCTGTGGCCGTTATACCTCTTTCATCCCGGCGCAGTCACCGTAAACTTTGCCGTGAACATTCTCACGCGTTGCCGTATCACCCGCTTGACTGACGACAAAATCAGGTTGAAATCAATTGACACCAAAGTAGAAGAAGAATTTGCCGATTTTGGCGAGTTATGCTCGGCGAGAAAGTTCAAGCATCCTCTTGCTGCACACCTTGCGCGCTTTTTTGCTCCTGATGGCGGCTTTGAAGTGGAAACCAACTCTGAGTCTCCTGCTGGTGCGGGAATTTCCGGTTCTTCCGCTTTGATGATCGCCACCACCGCCGCTCTGGCGCGCTATACCGGTAAAAAGCTTGATCGCGAACAGATTCGCGTGATCGCCCAAAACGTGGAAGCCCAGCTAATCAAGGTTCCCACCGGATGCCAGGACTACTATCCCGCCCTGTACGGAGGCGTTAGCGCCATCCATCTTGATCCTGACGGTATTCATCATGCTGCGGTGCGTGTGGCCCCGGAAGAACTGGACCGCCGTTTTGTGCTGGTTTATACCGGCGCGCCGCGCAAGTCAGGGATCAACAACTGGGAAGTGTTCAAAGCCCATATCAACGGCGACAAAAAGATATTCCACAATTTTGAACGCATTGGCGAAATTGCCCGGGCCATGCATCACGCGCTTTCCATGGCGGACTGGAAGCAGGTGGCAAAATTACTGCGCGAAGAATGGAAGCTGCGCAAGACCAACGCTCCAAGAATCAGTACGCCGATGATCGAAAAACTGGTGGCCGTGGCGTTACGCCAGGGCGCGCTGGCGGCCAAGGTCTGCGGCGCTGGCGGTGGCGGTTGTTTGGTTTTCCTTACTGAACCCGAAAACCGGGACCATGTCTCGGCCGCCCTGCGCAGTTATGGCGGGCAGGTTTTGCCGGCTATTGTGGCCAGGGACGGATTGACTGTGAGTGGCCGCTCTCTGGGAGCGGAATAGGAAGCCCTCCCCTATCTGTCATCTAGGATTCTAAGCCACTTACGTGCTTTCATCCCAAGGCACCAGATTGGTGTAGAGTTGAGCGGTTTTGGTTTTCCGATCACCCGATGTCCCGATCTGGCCACCCCTCCCCTCCCGGTTCATCCCACAGCATCCCAGGTCATCCCAGTTTGGCGTGCACTTCAGCACCCTTCGCCTCATTGGCGTAAGGTTTGGCATTGTTTTACCAAATACCAAGAACCAAATACCAAACGCCTTTTTGCTAGTTGCCATTTGCTAGCTGCTATTTTGTCAAAGATCAAAACCCAAGGCACACTTCTGCCTAGAGCCGTATGTAATACTCTACCATTTGTTCGCCATTCGAGTCAATAAAAGAGAGCGGGGTAGTGCTGACGTGTCTGGGGTTCCCATAGCTTATTTCAAGCTCGCAAGGCGTTATCGGGAGCTCGCCCGAAGAAGTTTGGCGACGGAGAGCCTCAACTTTACCTTGCCATAAAGCTCTTTTTGCAACTGATAATTTGCACCAATGATCTCTTTTGCAATCCCTGCTAGATCTTCGTACTCGAGGATTTTTCCGTTAAGTTCAGTGCGATTGAGATATGCGATCTTAGCCGCTCGGAGCTTGGACTGGAGCTGCTCGATCCGCGTTCGCAATTCGTCAACATTGGTCTTACTCTCACCTTGGGAGCCGACCTCTGACTTGTCGTTATTCACGTTGACTCTCTTATCGGGGGTTACTTCGTTGCAACTCACTCTTATTTTACCCTTTGATTGAATTCCGAATTGTGTAATTGTATTCACTGATATGAAGGGGGATCGGATTATTTTCGCCATCAGGCGGGGCGATTGATGAAAGCCGGTTCGTGAAAGGCGATTCACTTTGCATATCAAAATCACCAACGCGACAGATCTAGACTGCGAGATAATCAATCAAATTCAACGAGAACTCAAGCGACCCTTGAGACTCGATTGCAGGGCGAATGACTACCTAGTCGCATGGCTCGATGACACCGCTGTAGGCTGTGCAGGTATGACACTACACTTGGAAGGCAGTTATTTTTATGGGCTGTCTGTGAGAAGAAAATGGCAGCGGCAAGGCATCGGCAGTCTACTCATGGAAGCACGTCTCGATGCAACACGTTCGGGCCACGCGGAGTATGCGGTAGCACTGGTGATGTTTTGGAACAGTCGGTTCTTTCGTAAACATGGTTTCACGCCAGTGAAGCGCAACCTGCTGCCCGAGTCAGCACTACACCATCCCGACTTAACTAATCCGGCTTATACAAGGTCAGCAGCAATGCTGCGATGCATTCAAACGTAATGAGACGACTTCCGGACGAATTCCTTCAAATCAGAGGCCGCGATTGGGGCGCCTGTAGCCCACGTCAGAGGGTGAAGCTGGTCGAGCATGCTTTCTATTACTGGCGCAAACGGGGATTTCCTCATTACACATTGACTGGGTCGGACTTGAAGCGTGAGTATCAGAATTTAGCCGCGCAGTCGGTCAAGCCCGTTGCTAGAAATGGCATTTCTGGTTCAATTACTGGTTTGAGGGTGGCAAATTTCTTTCAGCCGCAGATGTGGTCGGTGAGAGTAAGCCGATATTTGAGTCCCGCTGACGTGTTCAAAAGCGACACAATGTTGCGAGCAGCGATCAAGCGTTCCTGGTCGCTTTGGCCTGACCGGTTTGGCGCCAATGCGGCTACGTTGCGACGTATATTGAAAACATTTCCAGGAACTGCTTCGGTATCGAATTTTCGGCCAACAGTTGCACGCAGCGTTTTGAAGCACTTCTCTCCGAATGGCGGGACCGTCGTGGATTTTTCATCCGGCTATGGTGGTCGTCTTCTAGGCACCCTGTCGATCAAGCGCCGATACATTGGTATTGAGCCGTGCGCCGCACAAATGATAGGGCTCAAACGTATGCTGGACACCATCAAAGAATTCCATCCACCTGGAAGCGCTGAGCTTCTTCAGGGATGTGCCGAAGATTTGATGCCGCAATTGCCAAGTGGTCATGCAGACCTTGTATTCTCAAGTCCTCCCTATTTCAACTGGGAGAAATACTCACTGGACCCGACACAAAGTTTCGTTCGCTATGCCACATACGAGTTGTGGCGCGAGAGCTTTCTGCGACCAATACTTCGGGAAAGTGCGCGTGTATTGCGCAGCGGGGGGCACTTGGTTGTTAACATCTCCGGCGGGCGGCGCAAGCCTGATGCGCAGGAAGTTAAGAGCATCTGCCAGACGGTAGGACTACGGTATGAGGGGTTTGTGCCGCTTCTGATCACGAGAATACCTTACATGCATCCGCGGAACAATCGGCCTCATAAGCATGAAGTACTGCTCGTTTTTGGAAACTATAAGAGCGGGTCGAGAAGGGGGCGCTAAAGTGACAAGCCGACAATTGCTGCTCGCTTTGTTTGCCATGGCCGTGCTCTGCCCGACTCATGGCAACACGGCAGGTTCAAGGGCGAAAGCTGCTCCCGCCAAACCTATGAAGGGCACTTGTGATACCGAATTGATTTTGGCGAAGAAATTCGCAGATTTGGGAGATTGGAAGAATGCCCAAATACATTTTGTCGCTGCAGCAAACGAAACAAAGTGTCAGGACGAGAGCTTGGCCGGTATCGAAATCGCGAAAAGGAGAGCGGAAGCAATCCTCCTACGAAACGGCGAGATTTATGAGGCAGAGCATCAGTGGTCTAAGGCCGAGGCTCTGTACAGCGCTGCCGCCTCTGATCCGAGTCTCAGAGATACAACACGCTATGTTGCAGGTGACCGACTGAGGTCGGTGCTACAGAGGCAGGCCGATGCAAGGAGATGGAAAGAGTGGAGGGATACTATTGCACAATGGGCCAAGGATTTGGTTGGATTAATCGTGTTCTTACTCTCAATGATTTTGCTTGTGTTCACAATCAAATCCATTCGCAGGCACAGACGAGTCATCCTCATTCGTCCATTCGCCGCTCCTACAGAAGAAGTCTCAACCGGGTTGAACATACAACTGAAGTACGCGCGACTCACAATGAACAATCCTGCGTTCTCACGTGCTTCTCCGATACCGCCGTTCCTGATCGAAAACCTGAGATTTTCTGATGAGGTCGAGCCAATTGAAGACTTGGAGATTGCGGGAAGCAAGATTCCATTCTCATCCTTGCAGAAGCTTTTTGGGCGGCCTAGGGTGGAAGTCACAGGAGGGTTTGATGGTGTTGCGCCGATGGGTAACGCGTACTCAATGGTAAAGACTGTTGATTCTAGCGCGGACGCATTCGTCGGGCGGCAGATCCGGGTTGCAGTACCTCATGAGCAAAGGCTCGATCTGCTGGATTTCGCATATGATGTAATAGTAAAGGCATCTTCGGCTTATGCGGATATTTAGAAATCGTCGGAAACAGCAACGCAGTGAGCAGCGGAGTTTCTTGCTAGGGGAGCGATCCCTGCGGGCTTATTTCGCTGGAGGAAACGTTCGTTTTTTGGAAGATGCGGAAGCCAATCTAAGCATTATAGGGCCAGATGCTGAGCAGTACACCGATGCGCGCTTTTATCTGGGAATTACAAAAGCGCAGTTGCGCAAGGCTGACGAGTCCATCGAGATTTTAGAGAATTTGCTCAAAGGCATTTTAAGCGACAAAAAAAGAGGTGATTTTGCCGATCGAATCTCGCTGCAATTGGCTTACGCACACACCAAGAAATATACCGACAAAGAATTTGCGGTTGCAGAAAAAATATTGGATCGACTAACGAGCAATGAATATCCAGTAGACTTAATTCTCCAAGCCAAGTCTCTCCAGGCATTCCTGTATTCGGTGATGGCGGGCTATTCCAAGCTTGAGGAGAAAAAGTCTGAATTCATTCGGAAAGCATTCAAAATTGGGGAAGAGATAGTCAAAAACCCAAGATCCACGCCCGCAGTTCGGTTCGAGGCGCTCAACGCCCTCGGAATCGCGTGGATGCGATTCGCCGATAAGAGTCAGCAGCAGAGTGCAATTGGTGAGGCCGCAGGTGCTTGGGAGAAGGCAGAGTATTACTTCAAGGAAGCGTTGTCGATCATACCGAACTCGGTTCGCGTTTTGCAGAACCTGGGCACATTACGGCTGCTGCAACTCAATAAAGGCATCGCGAACGATCCTTCAATGCTGCTAAGGGAGGCAAAACAGTTCGTACAAAGGTCGCTGGAGGTTAACGACCAAGATCAGTTTCCTTTCTACCAGCTAGCACAGATCGCTGTCGCAGAGAAAGACAGGGCGAATGCTTTCAAATACATTCGCGAGGGACGAAGCAGACCAGGGGCTGTGCAGGAAAAATCATGGACCAAAGTGGAATCCGCTGCTCAGTCGCTTCCAACGTAACGCCTCCACAAACATTTTGGCCTAAGCGTTGGCTGGGCCGAAAGGAAGTGGCCGGGACGAAATGCATGGCAAGTTGCACGTTCTGGCCGGCTTTGGCATCTAATCCAAGTGGCTGCTAAATAGGTTGAAAATTCGCGTAAATTAGCGAATCATGGAAGAGACAGTCAGAAGCCTCAGGTGTTTTTATGCTACGCCGTGCCGCATTCTCATTTGCTTTTATTTTGATCGCCATAAGTTTGGCTGTGGCCCAAACCAATTCCGCGCCTATTATCGTCACGCCTGGCGGCAACGCTCCGGACTCACCTGCTCCCAAAGTTCCGGAATCCTCGCCCGATGGTAAACCTCATCTGAGACCGGCCGATCTTGATACGCGGCAAGCTCTCGATAGTGGCACCAAAATGCAGTTGATTCGCGTAATGGATGCTGAATTCGTTCATGTGCGTAAATATTTCCCCCTTGGCGATAAAAGCATGGTGATTGCACCGGACGGCATGGTCAAACCGGGAGACGCGCAGCTTTACAAGATGGCGCAAACTTACGGCGCTGCCGCCAAGGTGGGTGACCGCGTCCAGATCACGAACATTGTGTTTCATGAGAAATCCATCTATTTCGAAATTAATGGGGGCCCAAAGAAGAAATCAAAATGGTACAAACACCTGGAAATTTCCGGCATGGGCGGCAGCACCGGCGGGGTAGACCCAAATCAGGCGCAGCCAATGGGAGCCGCGCTTACCGTGGAGTTTAAAAAACAGGTTCCGGAAATGACAGGGCCGGAGCTCCAGGAAATTCTGAAACCGGTGCTTGATTTTTCAGTGAAGAGTGCCGCGGAAGTGTTCATCGATACGCTGCCCCCCAAGATCAAAGAGGCGGTAAAGAGGCATGAAGTTTTGGTTGGCATGAACCATGACATGGTTGTCATGGCAAAGGATCGGCCGCAGCAAAAAGTGCGCGAGAAAGATGATAAAGGCAGAGAGTATGAAGATTGGATTTACGGTACGGCGCCTCAAGATGTAGTGTTCGTCCGCTTTATCGGTGATGAAGTTGTCCAGGTAAAGATCGCGAAGGTCGGCGGGCAGATGATCGTGAAGACCCAGAAAGAGATTGAGGTTAAGGACGGAGTGCCCACTCTGGCAGCTCTCAAATCGAGTGGCTCGCCCCAGGATGTTAGCGGCGCTCCGCAACCGGAGCAGCCCACGCACCGTCCTACATTGAAGCGCCCGGACGAGCAACCTGATCCCGTAGTGCAGCAGGGCGCAAGCACCCAGGCTCCTCCGTCATCGGCGCCAGCGCAGGAAGAGCCACAGTGGGGCACAAATGGCAAGGAACCGGCATCTGGTACTTCACCGCAACCCGCGGACGGCGATTCCAAGACGCCAAAGGACCAATCGAAGCAGCCTCCGCTCTAGAGGCTGACGGAAAGCAGAATGGCGGTTTAAACTAAAGGTGTGAAGATTGCGCTCGGGCAGATCAACCCCACAATTGGTGATTTCACCGGCAATTCAAAAAAGATCATAGAATTTGCCCGCCAGGCTCTTGCGCTGGAGGCAGAGATGGTTCTGTTTCCTGAGCTTGCCGTCTGTGGATACCCTCCACGAGACTTGCTGGAAAAACCAGCCTTTGTCGAGCGTAACCAGCAGGTAGTCAATGAAATTGCCAGGGCCGTTCCCGGCATTACCATCGTCTGTGGTTTTGTTTCACCAGCTAAAGTGGAAACCGGTAAATCCGTAATGAATTCGGCGGCGGTGCTGCGCGAAGGTTCGGTTCAGTTCGTCCAGTCAAAGATGCTGTTGCCCACCTATGATGTTTTTGACGAACTCCGTTACTTTGATCCTGCCGAATCACAAAAACTGCTTCCTCTCGCGGGCAAAGAGTTCGCGCTTACCATCTGTGAAGATGCCTGGAATGACAAGCACTTCTGGCATCGCCGGCTGTATCGCGTGGACCCCGTTGATGAGCTTCTGCACGCGGGCGGAAACATGGTGCTGAATATTTCCGCATCGCCATTCCATGTAGGCAAACGGGAATTGCGCAAGCAGATGCTGGAAACCATTGCGCGTGACAACAAAGTTCCTGTCCTGTTCGTGAACCAGGTGGGCGGGAATGACAGCCTTATCTTTGATGGATCAAGTATGGTCATTGCGCCGGACGGCCGCATTGTCGCTCAGGCCAAATCGTTCGAGGAAGATCTCATTATTTTCGATTCCAATAAAATGCAGGGCGATATGCGAGAGCAAACGCCCGTGGGAGTCCCCAGCGCTTATGTTGCGCTGGCCCTGGGTACCCGCGACTATGTGCGTAAATGCGGTTTCAGCAAAGTTGTAATCGGATTGAGCGGAGGCATTGATTCGGCCCTTACCGCTGCCATTGCCGTGGACGCGCTGGGTAAGGAGAACGTGACTGGAATCGCCATGCCCAGCCAGTATTCCTCTGAACACAGCATCAAAGATGCCCGCGAGTTGGCATGCAAACTGGGCATCCGCTTTGAAGTAATTGCGATCGCGCCAATTTTCGAGAGCTACCAGAAAGCGCTGGCCCCAATATTCGCCAGGACTGCCGAAGATGTGGCGGAAGAGAACATTCAATCGCGTATTCGCGGCAACATTCTCATGGCATTTTCCAATAAGTTCGGCGCGCTGGTGCTCACCACGGGCAACAAGTCAGAGCTTGGAGTTGGTTACTGCACCCTTTACGGTGACATGGTCGGTGGTCTTGGCGTGATTTCTGACGTGCCCAAAACCATGGTCTATAGCTTGAGCCGTTACGTAAATTCACTCAGGCCGGTCATTCCGCAATCCACAATCGATAAAGCCCCGTCGGCCGAATTACGTCCCGGCCAGAAAGACTCTGATACACTGCCGCCGTATGAAGTTCTGGACAACATTCTGGAAGATTACATTGAGGATTACCGCACAGCCCAACAGATCGCCAGTGAACGCGGTTATAACGAAAAACTGGTGCACGACGTGATTCGCATGATTGAGCGCAGCGAGTACAAACGCCAGCAGGCTGCGCCAGGACTCAAAATCACGCCCAAGGCCTTTGGCTTTGGCCGCCGTTTTCCTATAGCCCAAAAATCGGAAGTTTAAATCATGACAAAATTAAAAACTCTTGCCTTCATAGGTTTTTTAACGTTAGTTGTTTCTCTTACCGTTGCCCAGAACCCCGCCGCGAACAACCCTGCGACCCAGCGCCCGCTTTCCCCTCAAGCCCAGGCCCAGATTGATAAGGACACAGCCGCGAACTCCGCTCTGCCCACAACCGCCGAGGTGGACGCTTACATGAAGCGCAGCTTTGGCTATGATCCCGGTGTAAGCTGGCAGATCTTTGATATACACGAGTCCGGCGTTCCGGGCATCGCGGAAATTATTGTTTCCGTGAACAAAGGAGAGCCCTACCATCTCTTTTATTCGTCCGTGACGCAAACGGCGATTGTGGGCCAGACGATTCCTTTCGGGCCAAATCCGTATGCGACGGCCCGGGCCAAGCTGCAAAACGCCTTCGGACCGAGCCGTGGGGGATCGAATCCTCCGATCCAGATCGTGGAGTTCAGTGATCTGGAGTGTCCGCATTGCAAGGCCGCCCAGCCGATCGTGGAAAAGCTTGAAGCGGATTTCCCTCAGGTTCGATTCACGTTTCAGCAGTTCCCCTTGCCCGCAAGCATGCATCCCTGGGCGCTGAAGGCCGCGCAATATGCCGATTGTGCCGGACAGATGAACAAAGACGCATTCTGGAAATATATTGATGCCATTTTTGAGAACCAGGGGGGAATCGCACTGGCAACGGCGGATGACAAATTAAAGGAACTGGCAACGGCCAACGGGCTGGATGCTACGAAAATCGCCGCGTGTGCGGTTTCACCGGAAACAGATGCGCGAATCAAGAGGTCGCTTGCTCTTGGCCAGACCCTTAACGTGAACCAGACGCCTACGGTTTTCATCAACGGGCGGATGGTTCCTGGCTTGGCCAATATTCCGTATGACAATTTGAAGCAACTGGTGCAGTTTGAAATAGATCACGCGGGCAAGTGAACGGAAGCGCAAAGCTTAATCGGTGAAAGGTGCTGGTGAGAAATTGCTTAAGGGCCTACATTCCAGAAAACACTGCTGCCTTTATCGCGAAAAGGTTTGCGTACCACATGCGGAGTAATCACAAACAGCACTTCGCTGTAGTCGCGCTCCTTCGAGTTGGTGCCCAGGACTGAACCGAGGAAGGGTAACATGCTCACTATAGGCAAGCCCTGAACAGAGCGTATCTCCTGTTCACTGAGTGATCCCATAATGACGGATTGCTCACCGTCATGCACTGTAATGGTGCCCTGATAAGATCGTGTTGTGATGTCAGGAATATTGTTGATTTGCAGTGCTCCCAATGCCTGAACTTTCAGCTCCACGCCCAATGTCACGTCGCCGTTGGAATGATAGTGCGGTGTGGTTTTTAACGAGATTCCAAGGTCTTCATAAGTAAATTGCGGAGTGCTCCCGACTTGTACCTGGCCTCGAGTACTGACGGCTACATCAGAAAACGTGCTGTTTATGATTGGAAACTTCGTGCCCACGAGAAAAGTGGCAGCTTCGCCGTCAATCGCGCGGAGAGTCATATGCTCCAGGTTCGTGGCGGTGGAGGCATTGAAGGAAAGACTTGCTTTTATCCCGGGAACAGTGATTCCGGTTAATCCCTGTCCCTTGCCAAAAAATAAAAATGGAATCAGCAGCGGCGATCCAGCAAGATTGCTAAGGGCAGAAGGCGATATCGAGTTCGGATCAATGGCGCCGGTCTTGTTCAATTGATCGATTACGGACTGCGCGTCAGGCCCAAGGACGCGCCTGATTTCCGAAGGGATACTGAAAACCTGAAAGCTGGTGGGCAGGTCTAGTCCCATGGCGCGCAGCCGGTTCGTATCAATTTCGTATTCTTTGATATCAAGCAGCAGTTCCGGTTTGGCATCCATCAGATTGTCCAGCAGGCTGGCGGCGGCTTCCACGGATTCTCTGGGCGCGCGGACGGTAATGGTATTCTTGGCGGGCTGAATGCTGACCAGCTTCATGTCAAAAATGTTTCGCATTACGTTGACCAGATCGTTCAGGTCGGTTTGCGTTGAAACATTCCCCACGTAAAAAGTGCGGAGCGCCATTCGCTCATATTGCTTTCTGGTGTCCGCCGAGTCTGTAGCCACAATGGCCTCATGCGCGGAAATGGGCGCCCAGAAAGTCTTGGTCATCTTGCCCGCAATGCTAGTGGCTGTATAGAAATCAACATTATCCAGGTCAAAGTGAACAACGCGGCTATTCAGGCCTTGGTCAAATTGCATAAAGATCCCGAAAGCCGTCCCTATCTGGGTGTAAAGCTGGCGTGTATCCCCTTGCAAATGAAAGCTCTTTTTGCCCGGATTGGGTTGCAGGTTGATCTGGTCCACTGAGGCAAGTAGCTCCAGCACATGCTTGTGGTCAGGATCATCATCCGGCGGAGCCACATCATGAATACGCTGCGCCACGTATGCATTTTGCGGGTCCATGGCGCTGGCAATATGGAACCGCTGTAACGCTCCTCCGGTATCCCCGGCAGCAGCAAGCCGATTCCCCTCTTCCACGTGTTGTCCCACAATTTGCTGGCGCAGGACTTCAGCCATGGTGATAAATTCCAGGTTTTGTGGCTCAAACTGAGAGGCTTTGGTTATCGCCAGCAGCGCATCCTCAGGCTTGCCGGCCCGCTGCAAGTCCTGGGCATTCTTGAATTCTTTTTCCGCCGCCTTCTTGTCCGCTTTTGAGATCGCAGGCTTCGGCTTCTCTGCGGCCAAACAGGCCAGGCAGAAAAATAGCGACAGAATGGCGAAGCTTATTTTCATCCAGGAAATTACATTGTACCGTTACTAAGAACGATTCTCTGCAGGAATATTGCGGTGATTACTGAAGTGCTGCCAACTATTTACAGGGCAGATGCCATGAGATCGACCCCGCAGCTGAAACAGGCGTCTGGATTATGGCTTTTAAGGTCGTCAAAACTGAAAATCCCTGTTGCCAGGGCAATTACCGGCACGTCGATAGCTCGTGCAGCCTGAATATCAGACGGCGTATCGCCTACCACTGTTACGGATGCTTTTCTACCCATCGCTTGCGAGGCCAATTCGACACCGTGCCGGAAGATATCTGCGCGGGATTCCCGTGGGAATGAAAAAGACCCGAACGCGAACATGTGGCGGATCCCTGCTTTCTCCAGCTTCAGCCAGCCCACTTGCTCTAGATTCCCTGACGCAGCCCCAAGCACTTTACCGCGCGCCAGCAGAAGGGCGATAAGTTCAGGGATTTCCGGACACAACTCTGGTCGCAGTTGTTCCTGGTTATGCTGCACTTCAGCACACATGTGGGTGACAATTTGAGGCATGTGAGCATCAATCGCGGCATCATTCAGGCCCGCACGTTGCAACACTGCCCGCAAAATGCCCACGTCAGTATTGCCATGAACAGGCACACCCTCAATGCTGGCATCTATGTTAAGTACGGCTCGCAAGGCTTTCTGGAAGGCAAAGTAATGGACCGCGTCGCGGCTGTTCAGTAGAGTGCCGTCGATATCAAACAGGTAAGCATCGGCGGCGTCCCAGCGGAATCCAGGGCGCACGAATGCTCTTTCGCCAGCGGGTTCTGGGGCCAGATTTGCCACCTTGTATTTGATTCTAATTGCCGAGAGAGCTGGCGCGTGGCTATCGGACGAGCTTTTGCTTGTCCAGCACTGGCGGTTTTTCACTGCGTACAGGACGGCGTCCGCCATCGCGCAACTGGCGCACATCCAGTTTTAACTCCGCGATGGTGCGGCTCAGCGTGTTGCGATGCATGCCCAGCTCACGGGCGGCTTTGCACTGGTTTCCCCGGTTCTGCTGCAGGACGTTCATGATGAAGCGCTTCTTGAATTCACGCACGGCCTCAGAATAAAGAATGCCGCTGCTATACATCTGCGCTACGAGTGCTTCGAGCTGGTCCTTCACAGAGTCCTCACTTTCCAGATGCGCAAATCTTTTGCTTTTGTCGCTTCGCTCCAAACCGCCAAGCAGCTTCCTCCGGCCGCAGCTGTTGTTGCTCCTGCTGCAAGCCGCTCGGCGCGTGTTTCGGCCTCGCGGCTTATTTACTTGCTTGTTGCTCCCGGACTGGGCCCGCCGCGAAGCTTGATGATTCCAGCGCGAAACTTCTGGCGGACCTCAGAAGGCGCCAGCCAGCTCGCGCCGTGTCCTGCCACCAGAAAATAACGCGCCAGTTGCGAGCCAGACAGCTCTTCTGACTCAGGTGCAAAAGCCGTGATCGCCATGATTCCGGCGGTCACAATCACCATGCCGCGTACAAAACCAAATGCCGCTCCCAGAGCGCGATCTACTGATCGGAGGCCTGCTTCATGAACCATCCAGCGAATAATCCTTGCCAGGGCTCCCGCCAGAAGCACCACCGAGATAAAAATCGTAAAAAAACCTGCCAGGTCCGCAAACGCCGGCAACTTGACGTACTGCAAAAACCACGGGGAAAGCTTGCCGTATCCCCATGACGCCAGCAGAAATCCCAGTACCGCACCTGCCAGGCAGATAACCTCAAAAAAAAAGCCCTGCGCCGCCGCCAGAAGCGCCGAAAAAAGCATGATTACGAGAATGATCCAATCAAGCGCATTCATGCCATCGGCGGCTCAACCTGTAGGCAACTCACGCCCCGCCACAACTTTGTATGCCTGGATGTATTTCTGGCTGGTCTTGCGCGCCACATCCTCCGGCAAAGCGGGAGCAGGGGGTTGCTTGTTCCACTTGATCGCTTCCAAATAGTCGCGAACAAACTGTTTGTCAAAAGATTCCTGTGCTTTTCCCGGCTGATATTTGTCAGCCGGCCAGAAACGCGAGGAATCAGGGGTAAGCACTTCATCAGCCAGGATAAGTCCCTGCGGCGTGTGGCCGAACTCAAATTTTGTATCGGCGATGATGATGCCTTTGGTGGATGCGTAGTCCGCCGCTTTCTTGTATATGTTTAACGTCAAATCTCGCAGGTTCTCTGCCAACTCTTTTCCGGTACGCTTGGCCATTTCTTCAAATGAAATGTTTTCGTCGTGCCCGCTCAGAGCTTTGGTGGCCGGGGTGAAAATCGGTTCCGGCAGTTTGTCTGATTCCTTCAGTCCGGCAGGCAGCTTGATGCCGCAGACCGCGCCGGTCTGCTGATACTCTTTCCAGCCCGATCCTGAAAGGTAGCCACGGGCCACGCATTCAATGTCGATCATCTGCGCTTTGTTCACCAGCATGGAGCGGCCGCGCAGGTCATCTGCATATTTTTGCAGAGCTGCCGGATACTCTTCCACCCTGGCAGTGATCAGATGGTTCTTGACTGTGTCCTTCAGGAAATCAAACCAAAAGAGCGATAGCTGCGTGAGCACGCGGCCTTTTTCCGGGATGCCGGTTGCCAGAACATAATCGAATGCGGAGATCCGGTCCGTGGCAACAAACAGAAGCTGGCCATTCAAATCGTATAAGTCGCGCACCTTGCCGCGAGCATGGAGCGTTAGCTCCGGAAAATCTGTCTGTAGAAGTATTCGGCTTTGAGTGCTTTGGCTTGTCATGGCAGAAATACGTGGGCGAGGTCGTATTCTAGCCGCTCAACTATTTTTGTCAACCTTGGAAAAATCATTTTTTTGTGCTTGAAAAAAATCTTTTTACAAAATTAATTCCGAGAAATGCACATTGCGTTGAACCCCGCATGGAACCTGAAGAAAACCACATTGATTTTCGTTTGAGTTTGTAGTACCGGTTACTGAAAAATAAATTCAATCCAAAAAAAATATTTGCGGTGCAACAAAAAATACAAGACGCGGTTGCTAAAGCTGATCTGGATGGCGAATTCGCGCGCATTCTACGTGTGCGGCTGGAGCAGGCAGTTGCTGCAAATGATCTTGCTTCAGCACAGAAGCTGATGTTTGATCTGGAGCGGCTGGCCAGTTCAGGTTCAATCAGCATCCGCAGGACCTGCTCAGGAGCAGCCGGCACGCTGGCTCCTGGCTAAAAAAGAAATATTGTGACGCCATTGATGTATTGGGAGCAGGACTTCACCAACCCGATGTCGATGAAGCTGCTGGTGGTGCCTACGAGAAATCACGGGACAAAGCCAAGGCAGATGACTGGCGCAAGCGGCTGCTTGATTGGAAGATCCCGACTGTAGAAGAGGTGCTGGTAGCGTTCGCCTATCGCGCGCAGCAGCAGGGCGCAGTGGGCTAAGAAGTAATTGTAGTCAGGCGCATTTGCTAGATGCGCCCTGACCTTCACTGCAAAACCACTGTCGCTTTCTTTATATTCACAACGGCTTGTTACCTCAGAAAACCGACGAACAAAAGCCCTTAAAATCTATATTCGAGAAGCCGCTCCCTGATTTCACCGAGGCTAAACCCACAACATTATCAAAGCTGTTTACCGCGAGAATCCTTGTGTCTATGGAGCCTGGGAAATCGATGCTTGTAAACCGGCCCTTGTCCAGCGAAAAGCCGTGCTCAATTAAATTGGCGTCAACGAAGCTGCCAACAATATCTCCCCCGTTGCTGATCTTGTTTGGTGTTGCGATAAAGCCCGCCGGGGTGGTGAGATTGGTGAAATTCCCGTTCTTCCATATAAAACCATGGGGAATATCGTCAGGGAACAGCATATAGGTGCCTACCACCACGCCTGAATTATTGATGCTGAGTGGAAGAGTTCCTTGTTTCGCGCCGGGGAAAGAGATAATGGTCAGCTTCCCGTTATGCAACAAAAAACCCACATTGCTGCCATGGTCATTGAATTGGCCTACGATGTCGCCCAAGTCGTTTACCCCCTCGGCCAGTGCGGCCGAGCCAGGGAATCCGGGAATAGTTACTTCCTTAAACACCCCATTCTGTACTTTGAAGGCGTGTTGTTCGCTGACGATCTGTCCAGGCTGGGTGTCCCAGGAACCGACTATCAAACCGTTTTTGTTAATGTCGCGAGCAAAAGTGTCGTGGGCGCCGGGAAAATTGAAGCTGGTAAATTCCCCCGAGCTCTGTTGAAGAAAGCCGATGGTCCGAACATTGGCTGTTCCAATTCCTATATTCAGAAGGCCTACCACTGATCCCTTGTCGTTCAAAGCAGTAGGGTTGCCGCTGGTGCCGGCTGGCGAGTGGATGATTAAATTTTGAAATCCGCATTTTCCAGTAGAACTTCCATCCTGTCCGGAGAGGTTTAGGTTCAGGCCCAAGACGCTGCAAAATACAAGGATATTGAGAAGTGCTTTCCCACGAAGTGGCATAGCTTACCTTTCGATTTTTAGTGGGGGAACGGATGGTGAGATGAACTGCTGCTGGAAAAGGTGGGCTGCTGCGGAAGTCGTCGCAATAACTTTTACTTAACACCAAACACACGGCGTGCTTCGACGGAGTGAACTCACGTAGGGTGCAGTTTCAAGCTGCACAACTACCAAACGTCAAGAAATGTAACGAATGTACGGTTAATTGGTTGCAAAACCAAACACTTGCAGCAGAACCATAGCTGCCGGTGGATCGAAATTGGGATGCATTAACCTTAAGCAGAAGCCCGCTGCGCTGCGCCTTCCGTTCCAAACTTTACCGAGACAATTTTTGAGACGCCCGGCTCCTGCATGGTCACGCCATACATTACGGGAGCAATCGACATGGTTTTTTTGCTATGCGTAATGATGATGAATTGTGTCTGCACGGCCATTTCACGGATCAATTCGGTGAACCGTCCGATGTTGGCTTCGTCCAGTGGCGCGTCCACTTCGTCCAGGATGCAGAATGGGCTGGGCTGGTACTGGAAGATGCCAACCAGCAGTGAGAGGGCAGTCAGGGCCTTTTCGCCGCCGGAGAGCAGCAGTACGTTTTGCAGCTTCTTGCCCGGAGGTGATGCTACTACATCGATTCCGCTTTCCGCGGTGTTCAACTCGTCCGTCAGGCGCATAAATGCCTGGCCGCCGCCAAACAGCTTGCGGAAGGTGAACTGGAAATTCTCATTGATGCGGTCAAACGCTTCCTGGAATTTCTGCCGCGAGAACTCGTCAATCTCTTTAATGGTGGCCTGAGTATTCTCAATTGAGTCGAGAAGATCTTTGCGCTGCGTTTCAAGAAATTGGTGCCGCTGCTCGGTTTCCTTGAATTCTTCCAGCGCCATCATGTTGACCGGCCCCATATTGTCGAGCTTTGTTCGCATCTCGCGATAGGCGGTTTCTTCCAACATAAGCTGCTCACCTTCGACCAGAGGAATTTCTGCATTGGCCCGAAGATCGTCAGCGCTCATGCCCAACTCATTCAGGCACGATTCAGCCATGTGCGCCAGGTCAGATTGCAACTTGGCAAGCTGGGCTCCGATATCGCTCTTGCGCTCTCGTGCTGCGTCCAGTTCAACGCGAGCCAGCTTTAATTCATGATCGATTTCCGCGATACGCGCCCGCACACGCTCAGACTCGTGTTGGAGTTGGACGCCGGTGGCTTCCGCGGCAGCTTTCTCTGCATTTAGGGCCTGCAACCTGTCAGCGATTTGCAGGTTCTCCGCTTCGCGCTGCACTTTTTCCGCCGCCGCAGACTGAATCTGCGTTTGCAATGACTCAACACGCTGCGCCGCTTCAGTGGAAAGCGACTCAATACGCTCCAGTGCGGATGAGGCTGTCCGACGCCGTTCTTCTACCACTGCCAGATGCGCTGCGGTCTGGGAAGCATGCTGGGCTGCTTCGTCGCGTGCCGTTTTAAGAGAAACCAACTGCTCCTGCGCGGTCTTCATCTCATCTTCCAAAGCCTGCCGCTTTTGTTCCAGGACTTCAGCTTGCTCGCGCTTTTCCGCGACTACTAATTCTTTTGCATTTCGTTCCGAGCGGGTACGCTCAATTTCCAGCCGGTATGTATTCAGGCGCTGCTCTGTCCGGGCCAGCTCAGATTCCATCTGCTTGAGCGCATGGCCGGAGGTGAGGGCCTGCTTCTCCGCTTCGCGGCGCTCTTCTTCCAGCGTGCTCAGCAGCTTGCTCAACTCAGTGAGTTCGCGGCCCAGCGTCTGCACCCGTGCTTGTTCATTGCGTATGGCAGCTTCCAATTCTGAGGCCATCTTGCTGATTTCGCGCAGCTCACGCTTCAGTGAAAGTGGACCTTCTTTGCGCTGCTTGCCGCCTGTAACAGTCACATTATGGAAGCACTCGCCGGTGGCGGAGAGAAAATATGCATCGGGATTCTCGAGCGCCAGGTTGCGGGCAATGCCTGCATCAGCAGTAATGTAGCCATCGCGCAGCTTAGGGAGCACGACTTCCAGCGACCGGCCAAAGCCATCCAGCACGCGGATGCAATTTTTCAATGACACTAATTCTTCATGGCGGTCTGAAGTTGGAGCCGGTGCGTCGCTGGCGACAAAAGAAAATTTCGCCTGGGCGTCTTCGGGATGGACTAAAAACGTCGCGCGCCCATCAACATCAGATTGAAGGAGCCGCATGCCCTCGTTGGCAGAATCCCACGACTTGACGACGACGTAATTCAGTTCGTCGCGCAGAAATTCTTCCACCACGCTTTCATAGCGGGTCTCCACTTCAAGAAAATCTGCCAGAACGCCTGCTGGGGTAAAGCCATTGTGGACCGCATTCGATTGGAACAGCCGTTTCACTGACTCAGTGGAATAGCCATGCTCGTTGATTACAGATTCCAGCGAACTCTTTTTGCCCAACGCAGTTGCGTATTCGGCGCGAAGCGTATCCAGATTACGCTTGGCCTCTTCTTCCTCCTTGCGTTTGCTTTCGATCAAGCCGCGAATCTCCTGGATGCGCGTGCTCAGCGCTGCTGCGGTTTGCGTAATGGTCTCAAACTCAAATGCAATCTGGCCGCGTTTGCCACCAAAACTTTCAATATCCACCTGCGCAGCCGAGGCCTCACGTTCAAGCCGCAGTGCTTCACGCTCCAGAGCGGTCATGTGCTCTTCTGCCTGAATCACCTGGTTGCGCACCTGCGCCGCCGACGACATGGCCTGCATCACATTGTGCCGCCGCGCTTCCTGCTGGCGCTCCAGATCAGAAAGCGATGCGGATGCATCTTGTGCTGATTTTTGGGCAGTCTGCCACTCATGTTTCGCGCTCTCAACCTCTGATGCCGCAGATTCGGCAAACCGTCGGTTGGACTGGACTTCTTCCACCAGCGAAAGCAATTGTGTCTGGGCCCGCTCAAGCTCGGCAAAAGCCGCGGCAGAGCGTGCGTTCAATTCCGCGCAGCGTTCCTGGTTCGATCCTCGCCGGGAAATGGCACGTTCAGTTTCTACTGCCAATGCGTTCATCGTCTGGCTGTTGTGCGCGATCTCACTCTCGATTGAGTACCCGCGTTGCGTGCGCTCTGAGAATTCAGTCTCTTTTCCGCTGACAGACTCTGCATGCCCGCGAATTTCTTCGCTTACGGCTATCGATGAGTCATTCAGGCCGGTTTCATCACGGCCCATCTGGGCAAACTTGCTGGCCAGCACCACGCGCAGCTTTTCTTTCATCTCGTCGCGCAGCTTGGCATAACGCTCGGCTTTGGATGCCTGGCGTTTGAGCGAGTTCATCTGCTTGGTAACTTCGTCAAAAATATCGTTGATGCGGGCCAGGTTTAGTCGCGATTGTTCCAGCCGGGCTTCCGCCAGTCGCTTTTTGGTCTTGAACTTGGTAATGCCAGCGGCTTCTTCGATTATGGCGCGGCGGTCGTAAGGCTTGCTGCTGAGAATCTGGCCGATGCGTCCCTGTTCGATGATGGCATAAGACTCCGGACCAAGGCCGGTGCCCATGAAGATATCCTGAATGTCGCGCAGCCGGCAGAGCTTGCCGTTGAGCAGGTATTCGCTTTCACCGGTACGGAACAGGCGGCGGGTGACCATGATCTCGCCTTTGGCAAAGACCGTAGGTTTGAATTTGCGGCGGCGAATTTTCAAAACTACCGCTCCCGGCGCGGCCTGGGATGCTTCAGCGTCGGGCTCCTGAGCAGAAGCGCCAGAATCGGTGCTGGCGGCTTCTGGTTCCGCTGCCATGGCTTCCGGTGACGCTTCGGTTGTTGCATTGGCCTCTACAGCGGCTTCGCCTTCGGCAGGCTCGCCCTCCATTCCTTCTTTCCAGTCCAGCGGTCCGGGCTGTACTTCAGCGACGTGAGCCTCAGTGGCATCAGCGGCGCTGGCGCGGACAGAAGCCTCGTCCCAGTCGTCTTCTGAAGGCATGTCATCCTGAACATCGATTTCAGGCTGGGCGCTGATCTCGCCGTCATAAACCTGGGGATCAATCAACGTGAGCGACACCTCAGCCATTCCTGTGGGCTTGCGGTCACGTGTGCCGGCGAAAATCACATCTTCCATGCGCACACCGCGCAGGCTCTTGGCCGACTGCTCACCCAGCACCCAGGAAATGGAGTCAGAGATATTGGATTTGCCACACCCGTTGGGGCCCACCACGGCGGCAATGCCTTCGCCGGGAAATTTCAGCTCCGTGCGGTCACAGAAGGACTTGAATCCAAGGATTTGCAGCTTCTTAAGTTTGAGCAACTTCCTACTCCTTCAGGAACGGCCGATGGTCGCACGACTGTGGCTGAGCAGGTGCGCTTTTTCTCTGGGAGTCTCTTGCCTCTGTTGGAGGCCGCTGGAGAGACAGCCGCTGTTCCAGCTAATGTACCCAGAGAGTTACCGGGGGTCAAGAGCAAGCCCACAATATGTTGTGGATAAGTGCTCCCAACCACAGGATGTCGCACTGCTTGTGCAACCAATGACCAAACCACTCCTGTGAGGTGTTTTTAAAGAGGACGGAAGAATCGCGAGAGCTATTCCAAACTGTAGCGCGAATGGTGCAGGGAAGCAAGACGGCTTAAGGCACGAATTGGTACACCAGAGTACAAGGAGCTAAAGGATTAAGGTGAAACGAGTGCTGCTTGTCTTGTGGGCGGACACGCAATTCTGAAAAAAAAGCATTTTTGATCGAGTTTCATCAGCTCGTGTCCGCGTTTTAACCAGATATTCACCCACACCTTTAATGTCTCCTGTGTAATGCAGCGGCAGGGAGTTTTATGCCGGAGTAGTTCAATACCTGTAGACATAAGGAGAAAATATGCGTCGGTTCAGCGTCTTACGCGGGGTGGTCCCGTGCTTGCTGTTTGCAGCAACAATTCTGGTGGGAATTACGGCGATGGCCGAAGGCGATCCTCACAAAGCCAAACACATCATCGTACTGGTCCAGGAAAACCATTCATTCGACAATTACTTTGGCGCATTGGCGTATGCGCCGGGAAGTCCATATCACAGCCCTCGTCGGGAAGACGGCGACGATCACGACGGCGGCTGCAATAAAAATGATCATTCCTGTGTTGATGGCCTGACCTGCCGCGTGGATGCAACCGGCAATTTCACCTGCCGCAATTCCAATCGCGACGATGACGGCAGCACCGTATTTTCTTTCCATGACTCACGGCGTTGCGTGAGTCCGGACCTTGATCACGGCTGGGCCAGCACGCATCGCGAAGCAAATTTCAACCGCCCGAATGACACATTGTTTCAAAGCCTGATGGATGGTTTTGTGCTGATCAATGACAAAACCGAACAGATTGATAATGGCGTGGAAAACCCTACTGACGACCAGACTATGGCTTTTTACAACCAGAATGAAATTCCGTTCTACTATGATCTGGCGCAGAAATTTGCGGTAAATGATCGCTACTTCGCCTCAGTGCTGGGCCCGACTTTCCCGAACCGCTCTTATCTGATGGCAGCAACCTCATTCGGACATCTCACCACCAGTGACAGCTTTCCGCCTACGGGAAGCGGCGGCTATAAGCCAATCACCGGCACGATTTTTGACCTGATGGAACAGCACGGTGTGACCTGGGCAGACTACTTCCAGGATGTTCCTCAGGGCGGCAGCTTCCGTCCATTTCCTGCTCCCATTGATCCGCATTTTCTTCCATTTCCCGTGTTTCTGGCGCAGATCGCAGGTGCACCCGGAGTACCGCCGCTGCCCCAAGTCTCTTTTGTCGACCCGAATCTGGGCGTTCTGGGCATAACAAAAGAAAATGATGAGCACCCGCCGACCGACATCCAGCGCGGACAGGCTTTCATTTCACAGGTTATCAACGCGGTGCGCAACAGTCCTTTCTGGCAGGACACCATCATTGTGCTTACCTATGACGAGCACGGCGGATTTTATGACCACGTGATGCCGCCACGCGCCAACCAGGGACACGCCCCCAATCCTGACGGCATCAGCCCCGGCCAGTGCGCTGATCTTTCCAATCCTCCGCTGAGCCTGCAACCCGGCCAAGGCGCGGAGTGCTCAACCAACCTGCTGAGCGCCACAGATACCACAACCAAGGATGCGGCTGATCTTTGTCCGCAGTTCGCGCTCAATCCCACGGGGCCATTTCCGGCAGCGTGCGCCAACTTTGATCAATACGGCGTGCGTGTGCCGTTCCTGGCGATCTCGCCTTTCTCCAAACCCAGCTATGTTTCACACACAGTGGGCGACCACACATCGATTCTTGCGCTGATTGAAACGGTGTTCATGACGCCTGCCAGCCAGAACAACAAAGGCAAAGGCGGTGATGGTGATGACGGCGATGTAGCCGCGCATCCGCATTTGACCAAACGCGACCAGAACGCCAGCACGCTGGAAGATATGTTTGACTTCAATACTTCGCCATCTTTAAACACCAAGATTGGCGTGGCGCTTCCACCTGCACAGGATTGCACGCCGTAATAATTGTGCGGATTTTAATTACATAGGTCCGGCGGTGAGCCGGACCTATGTTTATGGATCAGTGACTGAGCGCGATCACCCGATCCCTACTCTCCCAATTTCTCAAAAAATCGAATAATGCTCTCAATCCCACGATGGAAATTCGGTATATGAAACTTTTCATTGGGAGCATGCAGGTTATCGTCAGGCAGGCCAAAGCCCATCATGACGCTGGGAAGTTTGAGCACGTCCTGAAAATCGGTGACGATAGGAATGGAGCCACCGGAACGGATGAAAACCGTGTCTTTTTTGAATACTTCATGCAGCGCCTGGGTTGCGGCTTTGATGAAAGGATTGTTTGTCCCCACTACACATGCTGGCCCTTTGCTGAATATCTTGATATTGGTTTCAATCCCCTTAGGTGTCAGCTTTTTCACGTATTTGGTGTACTTCTTCAACACGTCATCGGGGTCCTGGTTTGGCACCAGCCGCATGGATACTTTGGCGAATGCGCGCGCGGGGATCACAGTCTTGGCGCCGGGAGCGGTAAAGCCTCCGGGCATGCCGTGGACTTCCAGCGTGGGCCGCGCCCATGTCCGATAAAGGACTGAATAACCGGGTTCGCCGGTAAGCACTTTTGATCCGACTTCAGTTTTGCGATAGTGCTCTTCATTGAAGGGCAGCCGCTTCCATGCCTTGAGTTCGTCTTTGCTTGGCTCCTTTACGCCTTTATAAAAGCCCGGAATCAGGATCTTGCCTTTGGAGTCTTTGAGCTTGCTGATGATCTCAATCAGCGCAAAAAATGGATTGGGCGCAGCGCCGCCATACATGCCGGAATGCAGGTCTGTCTTGGCTCCGACGGCTTCAATTTCGGTGTAAACCAGCCCGCGCAGCCCAACGCACAAAGTGGGAAGATTGGGCGCGAACAACTCGGTATCGCACACTAGCGCAAAGTCGGCTTTTAACTTGGCTTTCTGGGCCCGGACGTAAGCAGCAATCGATTCACCGCCAACTTCCTCTTCACCTTCAATAATGAATTTCACATTCAGCGGCAGCTTGCCATTATTAACGCGCATGAGCGCTTCCACGGCTTTTATTTCCATCCAGAGCTGACCTTTATCGTCGACTGCGCCGCGTGCGTATATGTTCTGGTTACGCTCAGTCGGCTCAAACGGGGGAGAGATCCATTCATTCAGCGGCTCGGCGGGCTGAACGTCATAGTGCGCGTAACAGAGGACAGTCGGCTTGCCCGGCGCGTGCAGCCAGTCGCCATAGACCAGAGGATGGTTCTTGGTGGGAATCACATCGACATTTTCCAAGCCAATACGGCGCATCTCGTCGGCCACAAACATGGCCGCGCGGCGCACATCTTCTTTGTGCTCGGGAGCGGTGCTCACGCTAGGAATGCGGAGCAGGTCTTTCAATTCGCTAAGAAATTTCTGCTGGTTCTCTTTTGCATAACCCACTGCGGATGACGCCATGAATCCTCCATAAAAATGAACCGTTCAGTATATCGTGAGGCAGGGTTCTCTATTTGAAACCAGCAGCCTGCCGTGCGCTGGCCCATTCAGAACCGAGGCCAAGCTCGGCGACCCATTTTTCAATGTAGGTAAGGTCGAGCTGGTCTCCCCGGATTTTCAATATTCCTGCTACATCATGGATCTGACGTAGAGATTCTCCCATTCTGGCCCAATCCAGTTTTGCAATCACTAAATCTTCGGCGGTGGAGGCGATGAGTGGCACACCCTCAGTTTCAGCAGGAGTACGACGGGAAAAGGCTTGTTGATGATAGGGACCAGGCTTCCGAAAAATCAGATCGATTTTCCATCCAAAGGCCATATCCAGAATGTTGAACATGGATTTTTGGCGCTGCGCCTCAATAGCGGCCTCTAGATCAAAATAGTAATCATTGCCAAGAGAATTTTTAAGAGCCTGAAGCTGCTCCGGTGTTGCCACAATGACTAAATCTATATCCTGTGTGGCCCGCGCTGTCCCATATAAATTGCTAGCGAATGAGCCAGTCAGCATGTATGGAATAGCTGCCTTTTCCAGTGCGGTAATAACCTCTTGGAAAACTTTGGAGGAACTCATCTTACCCAGAGAGGAAGCGGTTCGGGAAAAAACGCAAGCCGTAAAAGCTCAATTACAACATCCCGCTCTGACCAGTCCGGATGCTCCCGCTTAATACCAGCTTTTCTGAGTTCTCGACAGATATCGCTGAGTTCAATCGCAATCCGGAACCGCTCATCCAGAGTCATTTGACGCCGAACTTGCATCTGCATCTCAGCAATTTCAGACGAAGTGTCGCTGATGGGCATAGGTAAATATTAGCATTGCTGAGCGGGGCATATGGCTTGTTAAATCAGTGGGGTAAGTGCTGAAAAGATTGGCTCCTCAGGTAGGACTCGAACCTACAACCCTTCGGTTAACAGCCGAATGCTCTGCCATTGAGCTACTGAGGAGTAAGCAGCAGTCGCAAGGAGCGACAACTGAGTGAATTATCTTCCTAAAATAGCACGCATTTGACGCATTTAGCAACGTGAAATCCGGGGATTCTCCCCAGCGAAACGCATTCAAGACCGATAAAGGAACTTGGCTTTTCAGTGCCGAATCGAGATAACTCAACACTATAAAAACCAGTGTATGTTCCTTCTACGCAGAAACCAGCGATCCCACCTTTTCGCCCGTAACAACACGCTTGATGTTGCCGTGTACGTTCAAATTGAAGATCACAATCGGCAGGCTGTTTTCCTGGCAAAGCGAAATCGCGGTGGCATCCATCACGCGCAGCCCGCGCTTAAGGACTTCAAGGTAGCTGATGGATTCGATCATAGTGGCCGTGCTCACGAGCTTGGGATCGGCATCATAAATGCCGTTCACCTTGGTCGCTTTCATGATTACGTCAGCCTTAATTTCCATGGCCCGCAGTGAAGCAGCAGTGTCGGTGGAGAAGTAAGGATTGCCGGTGCCACCGGCAAAAATTACTACGCGGCCCTTTTCCATATGGCGCAAGGCACGGCGCCGAATAAAAGGCTCCGCCACCTGGTTCATCTCCAAGGCTGACATCACGCGGGTGTGCACGCCCTGCTTTTCCAAGGCATCCTGCAAGGCCAGAGAGTTGATTACCGTGGCCAGCATGCCCATGTGGTCCGCGGAAACGCGGTCCATATCGCGCGCCTGCTCTGCCACGCCGCGGAAAAAATTCCCGCCACCCACTACCAGCGCGATCTCCACGCCCAGATCGGCAACTTCCTTGATCTCAGCAGCAATGGCATGAATACGGCTGGTTTCAACCCCAAAACCTTTGTCCCCGGCCAGGGCTTCACCGGAGAGCTTGAGAAGAATGCGTTTGAAAGCAAGCATGCTGGATCAGTATAGAGCAGGCAGTGGTTCTTTCCGAAGTCCCGATCCCCGCGCACTGGAAGGGGAACGCTATCGCGCGATTTCCGTTGGGCATGGGCAGGAATCACAGCATTCAGCCAGCCGGCCATAATGGCATGGGCACGGACTTGCTTTTGGCTTGCGGCCATTAGCCTTCAGCCCTCGGTGCATCGGGCGGCTTTAGCTGGACTAATTGCCAATTGCTAATTGCTAGTTGCTTCACTCAAACGTAATCAACACGATTTCCGGTCTTGTCCCCACGCGCAAAGGCGGTCCCCATGTACCCGTGCCGTACGTGGTATAAACCTGCAAATTGCCGATTCTCTGGAGGCCATGATTGAATTTGTTCCACACGCGTTTGGCCACGAATATCCAGGGAAAGAATTGTCCACCGTGGGTGTGCCCGGAGAGCTGCAATGAAATTCCCTCTTGTTCGCTTACTGGCAACTGCACTGGCGCATGCAGCAGGAGAAGACTGGCGCGCCGGCGGTCCAAATGCATGCTGCGGAGAATCGAACGATATCCATCAGAATGGACGGCATCCCGGTAGTGCACGCCAATAAGCTGAAGGCCATCCACTTCAACCTTTTCATTATTCAAAACACGGATACCGGCCCGTAGCAATGGCGGCAGATATTCGGCATTCCGGTAAAACTCTTCATGGTTCCCGGCAATGTAAAAGACGCCCAGCGGCGCTGCCTGCGGCGAGGCCATCAAGGCTTTCCATGGCTCAGCCAGTCTCTGAAAATCACCCGCGACACCATCATAGAGATCGCCCGCCACTAGCACGATATCCGGTTTGAGCGCCAACAGCTTGTCCACCACCCGTTGTACGAACCGCTTATTTCGAATGTGCCCAAGATGAAGGTCGCTGACCAGGGCGGCAGTCCGTCCGCGCCACTGCGGAGGCAAATTTGGCAGCATGACCTTGATGCGCACCACCCGGGGGAATGCAGCATTCAGCACTCCATATAGACCTGCCACAATCGCGGCAGAAAATGCTGCATCAGCAATCAAAGTCGGATACCAGCTCAGCCCAAAAGCTGCGCTCAGACCCAAAATGATCCAGCTTGCGATTGAAGCCAGCATGAAAAAACTGGCAAATCCCAGCCAGAGGGCCGCAATCGAGTAGAAGACGCGGATCAAGGGACCATAGGAATACCATCCGCGCAACGATGCGGCCACAAAACTGACTGAAAGGAGAATAAACGTCAATTTGACCGGCCAGCTTGTAACCACGCCTCCCCAGAAATAAGCTGCGGAGACGTACACGAACCAGTGCGTCAGAAAAAGAATCGCTTGTACGATGCTGACAAAGACTAAAAGCCGTGATCGCAACCTGTTTGGGGGTCCTTTTTAAGAAAGCCGCTGCAATTGAGTCTACAGTTAGACTGTCTAGCAAAACAGGGCGATTCACAAATTGCCTACTGACAAAGTCCCTGAAGCCGAGTCGAAGTTCACAAATTGCATAGAGAGTACTCTGCAATCAGAAGTCAGTGCAGTCCTCTCGATAACGAGAGTGACAAAATACTGGAAACCCTTTTTAGGCAATCGAACGCACCACGCCACCATCCACGCGTACGGCTGCCCCGGTGGTTGCAGAAGCCTGCTCGGAAGAGAGGTATATCACCATATTCGCGACTTCCTCATTCGTTGCAAACCGCTTAATGAGCGATGATGGACGCATGGAGCGAAAGAAATCTTTTTCCATTTGTTCAAAGTTCTTGCCGGATTGCTTTCCCACCTGCTCCACAAACTTTTCCACGCCTTCTGAACGCGTTGGACCGGGCAACACTGAGTTCACGGTCACGCCGGTTCCAGCCACCGTTTCCGCCAGGCCGCGAGCCACGGCAAGCTGCGCTGTCTTGGTCATGCCATAGTGAACCATCTCTGCAGGAATCTGGAGCGCCGACTCACTGGAGATAAACATTACGCGTCCCCATTTGCGCTCCACCATGCCGCGCGTGTAGTGCCTTGCCAGCCGCACGCCGCTCAGAACATTTACGCGAAAAAAGCGTTCCCAATCTTCGTCAGGGATTTCAAAAAAGGGTTTGGGCTCGAAGATGCCAAGATTGTTAATGAGAATGTCAGCGTCTGGAACCTCGGTGATCAAGGTTTTTGCGCCTTCGTCTGTACCCAGATCAGCGGCGATGCCTGTTGCTTTCGCATTCGGAACGCTGGCCTTGATTTGTGCAATCGCCTGCCTTACCCGTTCATCGGTACGTCCATTTACCACTACTTTAGCGCCAGCTTCCGCAAGGCCCTGCGCTATTGCGTGGCCGATTCCAGCAGTTGAACCCGAGACGATCGCAGTCTTATTTTCAAGCTTGATAATCATTTTTTATTTCGACCACCCATTAGCCACCGTTCTGGCCAGAGCGTGCGTCTCTTAAATTTTAGGGTGCGACTTTCTTGGCACAGGATCGATAACTTCAAGTATTTTTTCCTGGGGGTTGAACGCGACAAGCAAGTAGCCAGCGGTAGGCCGCGCCTCATCCAGACCCTTAACTTCCGAGGAAGATAGAGTACCGTCGTGGAGATGCTCTAAAAATTGCAGAAATTTCTCAAGCGCCTCAGCATATGTAGCTTCTGCCAAATCGGACTGTAACAATACCTTAACTCTCAATCGCGTTTCGATTTCTGCGACGATTGAGAACACTAACGAATAATTATTCTTCGACTCAAGTACTTTGCCTGCGGGGGTGGAGATTAGACGTATCTGGGGCGCATTTTTACCCAAGAAACCTATTCCGAGATTCTTAAGCGCACCCTTCAATAACACATAATGATCTTTGCCCATTTCCTTCAGGAAGGACTCAAAGTACGACTTCGCAATATAAACCACTACCGCTGTAGGGATAAGCCATTCTAAGGCGGCAAAAGGCCCAGGCACTGGTCTGGATTCGACCAGTAGACTCAGGTTTGGCGCTTCCACGTCTGAGCTGAAACGCACAAACCTTTCGCCAGAAAACTTATCAATGTAGCTAACGGCTAAATGTGGATTTTTCATGGGCGATAATCGAAATGCCATGACAACAAACACTTTTATTGTAACTCCCCGACTATCTAACAACTTCCATTAGACAGATTTGAGGTGACGACCAGGCGTTTTCAGTTGGATCGACTCACTCCACAAACATGCAATCACCATAGGAAAAGAACCTGCATTTCTCTGCGACTGCATGTGCGTAAGCGTGCAAAACATTTTCCCGTCCCGCAAAAGCCGAGACCAGCATCAGCAGCGTGGATTTAGGTAGATGAAAATTTGTCAGCAACGCGCTGACTATGCGGAACTGAAAGCCTGGATAGATGAATATGTCGGCCTCGCCCGAGCCCGGCTGAACGCAAGCGGTTCCATCAGCTCCTGAATTGCTTTGCCATGCCGCAAATTCCCGCGCCGCAAACTCCAATGTGCGGACGGTCGTAGTCCCCACGGCAACCACTCGCCTCTTTTCGGCCAGCGCTCTATTAATCTGGCTAGCCGCGGTTTCAGAAATCGCGTAGCTCTCGCGGTGCAATTTATGCTCTTCAACATTTTCTGCGTGCACTGGCTGAAAAGTTCCCAGACCAACGTGCAGAGTCAGCTCGGCAATCTCAACACCGCGTTTGCGAATATTTGCAAGAAGGTCAGGCGTAAAGTGCAATCCTGCCGTTGGCGCAGCTACGCTGCCGGTGGCCTTTGGATCGGCGTAAATCGTCTGATATCGTTCGCGGTCTTCCGGCCGGTCCTGACGCGCGATATAGGGTGGAAGCGGCACATGCCCAAGCTTTTCCACTCGGGCAAAGAAGTCAGGAACAGGATCAAACCGCAGGATGCGTTCGCCGAACTCGCCCCGTGCTATTACCTCGGCGGTAAGGTCTCTGGCCAAGTCTGATCCCAAAGAATATTGAATGCTCGTGTCAGTTGAAGCCAGGGTAGAGATAGACTCTGCTTCCGAACTTGCATTTTCGTCAACCGCTCGGAAGTAGATCCTCTCTCCCACGCCGATCTTTCTTCCCGGCCGCACCAGCGCCTGCCACTCCAGCGGCCCAAGCTGGCGCGTAAGCATGACTTCTACCCGGCCTTTAAGAAAGTCGCGCGCGGCAGGATTTCGGTGACTGACTGGCTGCGCATTCAACCCAGTGCGGCGTCCATAAAGCCGGGCTGGAAAGACACGGCTATTATTCAGCACCAGCAAATCGTCCGGCCGAAGCAGATTGGGAAAATCCACGAACTTCCGGTCTTCAAACTGGCCACTGAACCGGGAAAGGTGCAGCAGGCGGGAACTGCTGCGATCCACAGGCGCTTCCTGTGCGATCAGCCCTTCCGGAAGGTAGAAGTCAAAGTCGGAAACGAGCACATAAAATTATAAGGGCGGGGCAGAACCATCGCCATTTTCCGCGCCGCCAGGAATGACCAGTACGACCTTCTGCTGGTTCATGTCATGCATCAGCTCTTCTACCTGATCTGGCGTAATGCATCCCATCATCGCGGCGGCCATCATTGCTCCACCAAGGAACAAGGCACGCAACGTGTGTTTGATCGATCTTCTGCTCCTGGATCGAGATTTTTCGGAGCTTCCTTTGTTTCTCACAGTACTCCCTCAGGCAGCAGCGGTGCATACAGGTACACGCGGCCTCGACCACGCACACGTCTGCGTTCAGGTTTGGTCAATTAAAATTATTTTTCTTTTTAGAGCGAATTTATGTGAGGAAAGGCGGAGCGCGCGGGTTAAGGATTGAAACCCAGTCAGAGATTGGAGGATAGGAAGCATCAAGCCAACTGCGAATCGAGAAAATTACGACTGCCGCAATGAAAACGAAGACAGCCGTCAGACAGGCCCATGCCAATGCTGATCCCGAATGCCCAGATGTGATCGTAAAAGCCGTAGCCAGTACAACAACCAGCAACAACAGGCAGACCAACGCTGTCAGGATTCGCAATGCAGGCATGCGGGAATGCAAGCCGCTCGGTGTTTTCGTTGCTCTCTTTGCTGGCATCATTTCACTCTAGGCCAATGGCCTACTTGGTCTGGCTTCGTAGAACAAGGTATCACAACCCCCATCAACGAGGCGAAAAGGCAACTTGCCATGCGCCGGAGGCAAGAAAGAAAGTAAACCGAGCACTTCCCGGCTCCACGGGAACATGTGAACGGAATCCAATTCATCGTTCCGCTTGATCGAGTTCCAATCTAGGCTCAACCAAAAAGGCGGCCCGCTGGAGGCCGCCTTTTAACTTAAATTTTTAATGCAGTTAGAGCACCTGCACGTTTTCTGCCTGCCACCCTTTTGGGCCTTTGACGACGTTGAACTGTACCGGCTGGCCTTCTTTTAAGCTGCGGAAACCATTCGATTGAATAGCGGAGAAGTGCACGAAAACATCTTCACCGTTTTCCCGGGAGATAAAGCCAAAACCCTTAGCGTCATTGAACCACTTCACTGTTCCTTGTTCCATGTGTTACACGCATTCCTTGTTTCTGAAATTTGCGCTTTTCTGAGGGTAGTGCAGACAGGTAGCAGGGGGTGCATTGCTGCTGTACAAACGCTTTTGAAACAACGCGAGGGACATTATAACCTTGAAAATCCGGAGTTGTCTCTAAGAAATAAGGCCATGCTTAGAAGTGGCCAAGGCCACTATGGTACCTTGGCTGGGAGGCGTAAATGATTGTAGGGACAGGAGTTGATATTGCTGAAGTCGGCCGGATTGAGGCTACTCTGGCCCGCTTTGGCCAGCGCTTTCTCAAGCGGGTGTTCACCCCGGCGGAGATCCGGTACTGCCAGGGAAAGCCAAATACGGCTGAGCGGCTGGCCGCGCGCTTCGCCGCAAAAGAAGCCGGTATGAAGGCCGTTGGAACAGGGCTTCACCACGGCGTCACCTGGCAGGACATCGAGGTAGTCCGGTTTCCCGGTCAGCGTCCAACTTTGAAATTCACTGGCAAGGCCGCTGAATTTGCCGACCGATTGGGCTGCAAACGCGCTCATCTCTCCATTTCACATACTTCTATTCACGCGATTGCGCATGTGATTTTGGAAAGTGAGTAATTAGAACTCATCCCAAGTCATAAGCGTAATCGCAATGTTACGCCAACCACCATTTATCCGATAACAATCGCTGATTGCCTTTGCCCGTCACTAATTCTTCGGTGCAGGAGTCTCGGGGCGACTGTCTTCTGCTGTTGTTTTGCATGCGTCGAAAGCCTCTTTGGTTACATGTTTGCCATCGACAACCGCTTTGTCACACGCTTCCCATTGCTCAACCCATACCCTCCAAGCAGCAGGCACGTGCGCCCGTTCAGACCTTGGTTTTCGTGTGTGACCGGGAGCGCAATCAATAAGAGAGCCGCCGAAAGCAGAGAATTGATTAGGCATGAGGTTGCCGTTCGAGTCATAACAGTCGTCATCTCCTGCTCGGGGAGGGGTGTCTTTGGCTTGAGGCGACTGAGCCAGAGAGACTTGAAGGCCGCGTCCCGTATTGCAGACACCAATTTCCTCAGCATTCATCGGGCGAACGGTGACCCGCTTGGTTTGCAGGTATGTGTCCACATCGACGTACGCTGTCTTCGCGTCATTCCACTGGCGGTCGGTGAACTTGACAGCATATCCATTCGCAGTCTGCGTTACCTCGACCTTTCCGCTGCAAGCAAGCCAACCCACCATCAAGCCTTTGTTGACACCTTCGTTGGCTTCTGCCTCGACCAGTTTATGGGCGGCGGGCGTAATTTGGTCGCACCCTGTAAGCGCAAAAGTGAGTGCGAGCGTGGTGATTGCAATCTTCACTTATTTCTTCCTCGGCGAATTCTACCGCATATTCTTTCCCTAGCTGTCGAAAACGCGATTACGCTTAGAAACCGGCGTGGAGTGCCTCTGCAATCAAGCTCTCGCTTCCGCCAGAACCAGCACAGCCAAGTAGGCAAACTCCCCGTCCTATGAGACCCTTGATCGTTTATGGCCCAATCCACCGTCGCTGCTGAGCCGCAGGCTGTTTCCCCAACTGTCTCTCGAACCATAGTTCTAGCCGTAGCCCTGGTCAGTTTTTCCAGTCTGCTGCTGGAACTGGCGCTTACCCGGCTATTCAGTGTGGTGCTCTTTTATCACTTTGCTTTTTTTGCCATTTCGGTCGCGCTGCTGGGATTGGGTTCCGGCGGAGTGTTTGCCCATATCCGGCGGGAGTGGCTGGAACGGTTTGATATGCGGGCCTTGGGCGCTCGTCTCTGCCTTTTGAATTCAATCTGCATTCTGGCTTCGGTAGAAGTCGTGCTGCACACGCCGGTTTCACTGGAGGTTACCGGCAGAAACTTTGGCAAGCTTACGATTATCTATCTGGCTGCGGCAGTCCCTTTCTTTTTGACAGGACTGCTCTTTTCGGTGCTCTTTGCCCGATCCTCCAGCTATATCTCTCAGCTTTACGGCGCTGATTTAGCTGGCGGCGCAACAGCATGCCTTGCGGTGGTGCCTCTGTTGAATTTTATCGGTGCACCGAACGCCCTTCTGCTGGCTTCAGCTTGCATGGCCATAGCCGCCGCTTTGTGGGCAGAGCAGATCAAATTCCGGAGAGTCGCTTTTGTGCTTGCCGGGATTTTTGTTCTACTCGGCGCGGCCAATTATTCCGGCAGGATCATGGACGTGATCTACGCCAAGGGCGTCTATCGCGATCCCAAATGGGTGGAATATGCACGCTGGAACGCCATCTCGCGGATCGAGGTCAATACGCAGCTTGGCGGCAAGTACGTTGTGATTGATGCGGACGCAACCACGGCGATCATGAATGCCGATCCGGCGCATTGGGACCAGGACGGCGCTCCCACGCCCACACATACCGGCCTTCCCGCCCAGCCCGGATTCAACTGGAAGAGAAGCCTGATGGCTGCAGCGCCGTCGGTAGCCAATGTGCTGCGCCCTCATGGAGATTTTGCCATCATAGGGCCGGGTGGAGGCGTGGATGTAATGCGAGCCGTAGCAAACGGCAGCCCGAGCGTGACCGGCATTGAAATTAATCCAACTATCGCCAATAGCGTAATGCGTGGCTATTACGCGGATTACAGCTACCATCTTTACGATCTGCCGCAAGTCCACATTCACGTTCAGGATGGCCGTTCTTACATCCGCAGCTCGCATGAAAAGTATGACGTGGTGCAGATGACCCTGGTGGATACGTGGGCCTCCACTGCTGCCGGGGCCTTTGCGTTGAGTGAGAACAATCTTTATACCGTTGAGGCTTTTCGCGAATATTTTGACCACCTGAAGCCGGACGGCATGATTGCCATTACGCGCTGGGAGTTCAAGCAGCCGCGCGAGGCTTTGCGCGTGGTATCACAGGCGATTGAATCGCTGCATCAAGAAGGGATTGCTGATCCGCGGGGCCATTTTATTCTGATCGCTGATGGTGGGCTGAATGAAGATGGGCGTCCGGTGCTGGTACTGGCCAAGAAGACACCATTTACGCCCGCTGAATACGCCGCCGTCGCGGCCCATGTGCGTGAGAATCCGAATCTGTTCTGGCTAAACCCGACTACAGCTTATGCCGGTCTGCAAACCCTGCCACCCGCCGCCGCAGCCTTCCATGACCTCATTCAATCCAATGATCCTGTGCGCTTCGCACAGAACTATGCTTACAACGTCTCGCCCGTTAGTGACAGCGCGCCGTTCTTTTTCTTCACCCTCAAAACGCGTCATGTGCTTGAAAACATCATGGCTGGGACCGGCAAAGGCATGGACTGGCGGATTAATCTAGGCGTGGTCGTGCTTGGAATGCTGCTGATCATATCCATTCTGGCGGTGCTTGCGTTCCTGGTTCTTCCTCTCGCGCTGCATCGCCATGCAAAGAATGACTCGCATACGGGAATTATCGCGCTGCTCTATTTCATCGCAGTCGGTTTCGGGTTCATTCTGGTTGAAATCTCTCTTATTCAGCGCTTTGTGCTTTTCCTCGGCCATCCCACCTATGCGCTAACAGTAGTTGTCTTTCTGCTTCTGCTCTCAAGCGGCGTGGGCAGTGTAGCCGCACGCCGCCGCATTACCCGAGGCAACATGATTCTGCCTCTACTCGGGCTCATTTCAGCTCTCATCGTCATCAATGTAGTGTTGCTGCCATGGCTGCTCTCTGCCGCCATCGGACTGCCGTTTGCAATCAAGCTTGCGATAAGCGCATTAGTGCTGGCGCCTCTCGGCTTTTTGATGGGCATGCCCTTCCCGACAGGACTGAGGCTAGTAAAAACCGTGGAATGGGCCTGGGCACTGAATGCCGCCGCCAGCGTGTTAGGGTCCGTGATGGCCATGATCATCGCCATTCATTACGGATTGACTGTCACCCTGGTTTGCGCGGCAGTGGCGTACCTGCTTGCTGCTTTGTGTTCTCGAACATGGAAAGGCGCGGCAGTGGCTTAATCCGCCTTACAGGTGTCCGCCTTTTTAGAGATTGGTCCGGTTTAAAGAGTTTGGCCTGGACCTGCCGCCGCTTGACCTCTGATCTTTACTGAAAACTGCCCTCTTCTTAGGGACTTATTCGCGCATCTGCTATTATTTTTGCGTAGTTACCAACACTCACTTGCCAAGTCAAAAGCAGCTCAGGTGGTCTGAACTAAAGGTCGGAATAACCGTAATTGTCGGTTCATTGACCTTGGCTATTCTCGTTTTTCTGATCAGCGGGACCGGCGGCATGTTCACTAAGAAGATCACCCTGATTACGTACTTCGATAACGCCGAAGGCTTGCGTCCAGGCCAGCCAGTCGATTTGCAGGGTGTCGCCATCGGCAATGTGCAGACAGTGCGAGTTGTGTCGGGGCATCCCAAAAGTCCCGTGCAGGTCGTCATGCGGGTGAACGCGAAGTTTCAGCCATTCATCCATAAGGATTCCAAAGCCACCATTGAGACTGCCGGCGTTCTGGGAGAATCGTTTGTTGACATCAACAGCCAGGATGCAAAGGAGCCCGTAGTTGAAGACAACTCTGAACTTCCTCCCGGCAATGCTCCCGGAATTCAGGATGTAGTCAAAAGCAGCCAGACGTCACTGCAAAATATTGACAGCCTGGTCAAACGCGCCGACGCCATCTTTGCGGAAATCCAGGATGGCAAGGGCTCATTGGGTAAGTTCATCTACGATCCAACAATGATCAACAAGGTCAACGGCATTCTGAACCAGTTGCAAGGATTGCTGAACGACGTGAGCAATGGCAAGGGAACCATAGGCAAGTTTTTTGCGGATGACAGCCTCTATCGCAAAGCCGACTCTCTGGTGACCAAATTGGATGCGATGGTAGATGAGATCAACAAAGGCCAGGGCAGCCTGGGAAAATTTGTCAAAGACGACACCCTCTATGTCAACGCAAGTCAGACTTTAGCCAAGGCTAACAAGCTGGTGGATGATCTCAATGCCGGCCGAGGCGCAGCAGGAAAATTGCTGAAGGATGAGGAGCTGGCACGCAAGCTGCAAAATGTGATTACAAAGCTATCCGCCATTTCCGACCAGCTTGAAGCCGGCCAGGGCAGCGTTGGCAAGCTGTTGAAAGATCCTTCGGTTTACAACAGTACCGATCAATTGCTGGTGGAGACCCGGAACCTGGTCAAGGCGATGCGTGAGAATCCAAAGAAATATCTCACAATTCACTTCCGGGTATTCTAGAAGCGCCTGTACTACGGACAGCATTCCGGGGACGACGCGGTTGTGGTGCGCGGACTCTGTTTGTACGGCAGCTCTCTTAGTAAGAATTTTTGGTGAGGACAACATCCATGCGTTTATCTCGATTCTTGGTTCCGCTGCTCCTGGCAGCGGTCTCCGTTCTGCCTGTGCGCGCTCAGGAAAGCAAAATAACATCTAACTCGTTGGTTTCAGCGCTGGATAAAACAGCGGACCCATGCGTGGACTTCTATGAGTTTGCCTGCGGAGGATGGAAGAAAAGCAACCCCATTCCTCCGGACCAGGCAATCTGGAGCCGCTTTGGTGAATTGGCGGAGCGCAACCGCACCGAGCTGCGCGGCATTCTGGAGAATGCCGCTAAAGCCACCAACCGCAACGCCAACGAGCAAAAGATCGGTGATTACTACGCTTCCTGCATGGACGAAGCCGCGATCGAAAAGAAGGGCGTGGCGGTCCTTAAACCCAGTTTTAATCTCATTGATTCTGTCAAAGACAAAGCCGGGTTGCCGCAATTGATGGGCGAAATCCACAGCAGCGGCATAGACGGATTATTTGGCTTAGGATCAGGCCCGGACTTTAAGAACGCGAAAGAAGTCATCGCGCAGGCGGACCAGGGCGGCCTCTCACTGCCCGACCGTGATTACTACCTGAAAGATGATCCCAAATCAGTCGAAGTGCGCAAGGCATTTACTGACCACGTCGCCAAAATGTTTACGCTGCTGGGCGATTTACCGGAGAAGGCGGCTGCTGAAGCCAAGGCTGTAATGGAGGTTGAAACTGCCCTGGCCAAAGGTTCCGGAGACCGCGTGGAACGGCGTGAACCGGAACGTATTTACCACAAAATGACGGTAGCGGATTGGCAAGCGCTAATACCATCTTTCAACTTGAAGACGTACCTCAACAGCGCTGGTACCCCTGCATTCGACAGTCTCAATGTGGCTGAACCCAATTTCTTCAAAGCGCTCGATGCTGAGTTAAAAACCGTCAACCTGGATGATTTAAAAACATACCTGCGTTGGCACCTGATCCACTCACAGAGTGACGTGCTGCCGAAGGCCTTTCAGGATGAAAACTTCAATTTTTACGGAAAGACCCTGCGAGGCTCCAAGGAAATACAGGCCCGTTGGAAACGTTGCGTCTCCGCTACCGACAGTGATTTAGGCGAAGCGCTGGGGCAGGTTTTCGTAGAAAAGTATTATCCGCCTGAGGCAAAAGCCCGCACCCTGAAAATGGTGAATGAATTGGAAGATGCCTTGCGCCAGGACATCAGCGAAGTTCCCTGGATGTCTCCTGTCACCAAAAAACAGGCGCTGATCAAGCTTGCTGCCATCCGCAACAAGATTGGCTATCCCAGCAAGTGGCGTGATTACAGTGCTCTAAAAATTGAACGTGGCGATGCCTTCGGAAATTCGGTCCGTTCAAATTCATTTGAAATCCATCGGCAGTTGAACAAAATTGGTAAACCTTTGGACAAGCAGGAATGGCAGATGACGCCTCCAACGGTGAATGCCTATTACAATCCCACGGAAAATGACATCAACTTCCCTGCCGGAATTTTGCAGCCTCCGTTTTATGACTTTAAGGCAGATGACGCGCTTAACTTCGGAGGAATGGGAGCGGTAATTGGCCATGAACTCACCCATGGCTTTGACGATCAGGGCTCACTTTTTGACCCTGAAGGGAATCTGAAGAACTGGTGGACGCCGGAAGACCAAAAGGCTTTCAAAGAGCGTACACAATGCCTTGTTGACGAGTATGACCAATTCGTGGCCGTTGACGATGTTCATGTGCGCGGCAAGCTTACTCTGGGCGAGAACACAGCCGACAATGGCGGCCTGCGCATTGCTTACATGGCGTTAATGAAATCGCTTGCCGATTCTGGAAAGCAGCCGGAAAAGATTGATGGCTTCACGCCGGAACAGCGCTTCTTTCTCGGTTGGGGACAAATCTGGTGCCAAAACCAGACTGATCAGGTCGCGCGGTTGCTGGCCCTCAACAATGAGCATTCGCCCGGCAATTACCGCGTCAACGGAGTAGTGCAGAACATGCCGGAATTCCAGAAAGCCTGGGGATGCAAAGCCGGCCAGCCCATGGTTCGGGCGAATGCCTGTCACGTGTGGTGAGCTTACGCTCCGCTACGTAGAGACGTAGCAGCATGCTACGTCTCTCCCAATCTCTGCTTGATCCAAAACAATTACTGGGCGATTGAAGAACCAATGCTGGTCAATCCCGTGCTCTGCGCTTGCTCATGTGCATGGTATGAAGATCGGACCAGCGGGCCGGACTCAACGTGGCGGAAGCCCATCTTGAGCGCTTCAGTTTTCAGGTAGGAAAATTCTTCAGGAGTGTAGTAACGGGTCATCGGCAGATGGTCTTTAGATGGCCTCAAATATTGGCCAACGGTGAGGATATCGACTTTGCGGGCGGCGAGGTCGTGGAAAACTTCCAGCAGTTCGTCCGTTGTCTCGCCAATACCGGCCATCACGCCGGTTTTTGAAACCATTTCTGGGGCGAAGCGCTTTACGTTGCTCAGCAGATCTAGCGTGCGCTCATAGCGCGCGCCGGAGCGTACCGCGCGATACAGCCGGGGAACAGTTTCAGTGTTGTGGTTCAGCACTTCCGGCTTGGCGTCGATGACAACCTTTAAGCAATCTTCACCGCCCTGAAAGTCTGGAATGAGCACTTCAATCTGGCAGCCAGGCGCTTGACGGCGTATTTCGCGGATGGTTTCGGCAAAAATTTTTGCGCCGCCCATATTGTCATCATCCCGATTCACGCTCGTCACCACGGCATGCTTTAATCCCAGCGTTGCCACGGCTTCCGCTACTCTGCGTGGCTCATCCAAATCCAGCGGCTCAGGTTTGCCTTTGGGCACTGCACAAAAACCGCAGCGTCGCGTACATAGATTGCCCAGCAGCATGAAAGTTGCAGTCTTGTGGTTCCAGCACTCGCCAATGTTGGGGCACTGCGCGGATTCGCAGACCGTGTGCAGGTCCAGTGTGCGCGCCAGCTTTTTCAGCGCATGGTAGTTGTCGCCCATGGGCGCGCGCGCCTTCAGCCATTCCGGCTTTCGCTGCGGACGCCGTGGCGCAAGATCAATCTGGACGAGTTCTACGGAGCTGGCCATCGAAATATTAGATGTGAGTCTCTATTGTACGATGCGTCGAGATGGGATGCGATTCATAGGCACTCAAGTAATGCTGCCCAGACGCCCGTTTTTGGTTATCATGGGCCGGAGCTGGCATTCGCATTTTAGATAGGTTCAGCAAAAGGAATAGATAATGCGCGATATCTCAAATTGGCAGGATTGCTGTGCCCAAGGCTGGAACTTTCGGCTGCGACAGCTCTATGGCCGGATCCAGCCATTCAGGCACTGGACTCCTGGTCTTTCCAGCGGCCTTGCCTTCGGTGCCAGTTTTGTTCAGTCGGCCTCTCTCAGATTGGCGACGACCGGGTTGGCTGTTTTTTTGTTTCTGTTTGTGGCGGCAGACGTAGCACGCTCTCTGTGGGAACCCGATCGTGGTCCTTCCAGCCCTCTATCTCAATCACGAAACGCCCCAGTCAGCCCAATGCAGGTCGTCGTAGCCTGTTTCCTTGCACTTCTTTATTCGTTTCTCTTGTTAGGTGCGTTAAAATCGCTCATACTCACCCTACGAATGCCCACTCTATGGACGATGGCGTTTACCATCCCTAGCGTATTCCTCGTCTCCTGCCTTACAGCGTGGCGCAATTCGCGGTTGTGGTATTGCGAAGCCACGGAGTACGAAGAACTCCTCACCGAGAACCAGAATGAACTGGCTGAAATAGAGAAGTTAAAAAAAATGCGCCTGCCAGGCTCCTTCTGGGAACACCCAAAGATTTAGGCAGAAATTCTTTCGCCCTTCCTAGAGCGTATGCAAATACGCCAGCAAATCCTGCAACTCCTGCTGGTCGAGTTGATCCCCGAATCGTGGCATCATGCCTCGCCCATGGAGAATACTCTGCATTGCGTGCTCATCTGTTGCCGTCAGCCCGCTGGGCAAGTATTGCTTTTTAAAAAGCTTCTTCAAACCCGGCCCTTTGTTGCCTTTGGAAGAATAGGCGGGATGGCAGTTCATGCAGTAAATATTGAAGACCTTGCGGCCCTGGGACTGCTGCGCATTCAAGCCCAGTTCGGCATCACTCATTTTTGCGGGATCTTTGCCGCACCCGGACAGCAGGCCCGCCGTTATCATCATCAGAAAAATGGACGCGATTTGCTTCAAGTGTCTATTATGTCTAGAGCGTGGCGTTTTGAGAACCCCCTGAGGACAGTGCTGCCGTAAATTTCCATGCCGGTCGAAATCAAACGCGCGTATGACAAGGCCTCTCTCGCTGACGGTCAGCGTGTGCTGGTCGACCGCCTCTGGCCACGGGGCGTAAAGAAAGAAAGCGCCCGCATTGATCACTGGCTCAAGAACCTGGCGCCCTCTGAGAGTCTGCGTAAATGGTTCCACTCCAGCGCTAACTGGATCATCTTTAAGAAGCGCTATTTCAAAGAATTGAGCACTCCCGAAGCCTCAGCAGAGCTTCAGACGCTCTACGGACTCTTGAACGAGCATGATCAGGTAACGTTGATTTATGCTTCCCGCGATGCGGAGCGCAACAATGCTGCCGCGCTCAAAGAGCTTTTGGAAGGATCAAAGAAGCCGCCTTCCAGCAGTGGTCCAGCCAGGGCCATGGCTGTGCCACGGCGTATGGCCAAACGGCGCTCAAGCTGATGATTCTCCGTCCGCTGGATCCACCTCCCACAACAACCACTGAATTCTTGCCTGCATGGAGTGTTGTGGAGCAGGTGCAACGACAAAAATACGAGAGCTGTTGGATGATTACGCAGCCGTCTCATGCGGCGCTGGCTGGTGACTTTGCCGCGAAGCTAACTGATCTAAACGTGGCGGAGCAGGACGGATCTCTTACTCGGGCTATTGAACTGCACGATGCCGGCTGGGGCGCGCTCGACGCCCAGGCGATCATGCTGAGCCGCTCTGTCAGCCAGAACACTCCAAAGTCATTTGTGGCTTATGGAGTCGGGGATTTTGTGAATGCCTGGGGAAAATCCATTGATGTGGCTGAATCTGTAAGCGCTACCGGTGGATACATTGTCAGCCGCCATTTTTTCCGTCTTGCAAAGCACGCAATGTCTCACGTCCAGGATAAGGACCGCCAGACCATGGAGCGCTTCCTGAAGAATGAAGAGGCCCGCCAGCAGCAGCTTGCCGCCAAACAGAATTTCAGCACAAAAGAGTTGGAGAATCTTACCGATGTGCTGCAATTCTGTGATCTGTTGTCCCTGTATATCTGTTGCGGCGCACGACAAAACGTTGAGTTCCCGGAATACTTTGGAATTAAAGCGCGCGTGACTGTAGAAAAAGAGAGCTACCGACTCGATCCAATCCTGATTGAGCCGGGAACAGTGTTTGGCGTGGCAGCATTGCGGCATCCCCCGATCAAGGCAGCGTCAGGGCAGGAGTTTGAAATCAAAATTGGCTGACGCACCAATTTGACCAGCGAGCTAAAAAAGCAGATCCCGCCGTTAATGCTTATGATCCATGCCCGCCATGTCTCCATGATCGTGGCGCCCGGCTTCGGCTTTATCTTTGAGTTGCCGCTCTACAGACCAGATTTCATCCGGCGTCTTTTCCCAGGGATACATGTGCACCATCCAGCCGAAAATGTGGGGCATAAAAGTGCCGCCGGCAGCCTCGCAAGCTTCTCTGGTTGAGATTGAGCCGTTCAGGCCAAATTTAGCGTCCTTGCGCAATGTGTCAATTTCGCGGCCGTTTGGCGGCCTGCACATGTTTACATGCTGATGCCATTGCGTGATGCTGAGAGGAATACGCTCATTTAACTGCTGCTCGCTGAAGCGCACAGGCGCGGTGTACATGGCGCCGATCAGCTTGTAATCATCTCCATGCTTTTCATACAGCAGCGATGTAGGTTTGGTGGGATCAAAGCGGAATGCTTCGCCAATGGCATTCTGATAATTCGTGAAGTGGTACATCTTCTGCGGGACATTCGGCAGAAATATCGTAAAGCCTTCTTCCAGCGCCACACGATAGTCGCGATATTTCTCCAGGGCTGGACGCGCTTCATCCACTACTTGCTGCGCTTTGGCGGAATCGCCTGCCTGGACTTTGCGCAGCTCAGTCATGTGCATGTGGGCAGCCATATGCTCGTGCTCATGGTGATGCATTCCGCCCATGGCCTCGGTGGTGGCATTCAACTCCCCTTGGCCGTTCGGAGTTTGTTGCCCGTTACCCTGATTATGTTCCTGCCCAGGCAGAAGCAGCGTCATCAGACCGAGTGCGACTGAAACCACAATTTTCTTCATCACATCACCTGCCCATAAATTTAACAAAACCCGAAATAAATACAAAAGTTACCTTCGTGAATAGGAAAAGAACTTCTCACAAACCAGCGGGTTACTATCTGGCGAAGGAGAGAACATGCCGAAATTCTGTCATCGCATTTTTTTAGCAGCAGTTGCCTTGATGCTGCTCCTGCCAATGGTTAGCCAGGCGAAGGAGCAGGATAAGGACCAGGGACAAAGCAGCCAATCGCAAACTGACAACCAACAGGGGCGTGGACGGTTTGCAGGTGCGCAACGCCAGCGCCAACATATGGCCATGCTGGCTGAGAAACTGAATTTGACCGATGCCCAGAAACAGCAATTCCAGCAGATTGGCAAAGATACGCGCAAACAGGGAATGGCCATCCGGCAGGACAGTTCACTCAGTGAAAGCCAGAAGAAAGAGAAGATGCTGGCGCTGCGGAAACGGACGCATCAGCAGATGTTCGGAATATTGACACAGGAACAGAAAGATAAGCTCAAAGAAATGCGTGAGCAGCACAAGAAAGACCAGGAGAAAGCGAAGCCAGCCGATCAGGCATCGGCAAAGTCTAAGGCCAACTCCGGGGAAAGTGACGATGACGATCCTTTTGCCGGCATGACAAGTGACGACGATGGGCCGGGAAATGGCGGCGCTTTCTAAGAGATACGTTACGGAGTGTGGACGGGTTCTTCGTGCTCAAAAAGCGGCTTCCAGGATTCATCGAGAGAAACCCACTGGTCAAACTCTTGCCAGCTTGATTTCATCTCTGGAACGTGAAGCATGCCGTGACCATCAGAGCAGACCAACTCTGTTCCCCACCAATCCAGTAGCAGATAGCTTGGCGTCCCCACGGACGCCTCGTTGCCCAGACGTCTCAAGCAAAGACGGCAGCGCCTGCCCTGATCATGCAGAGACCATGAAAGCGCGATCATGGCTGTGACCAGGAAAAGCCAGGTGGAAAATGGCCCCACCAGCGGATGCACAGATCCCGTTAGCATGATGGAAGCCCTGCCCGTGAATTCCAGCGAACCCACAAAGCAGATCGCCAGCAGGAGCAGCGTTTTCAGCGAGAAGAATCCCCACCAATGCAATGTATGACGGAAACTCAATTGGATCTTCCGCGTTTTGGCGCCGCCTAGCCGGCGACTGCCCAAGGCGATGCCACCTAGCAATGAGAGAACCGTAAAGAATAAGTACAGCTTGGCTCCCTGATGAGCGCGTGAATTAAACGATTCCAGTTGTGGCTGGGCGTAACCATCCGTGTCCGCCAGGTGTCCAAACTCCTTTTTTGCCTGCGCCAGAGTTACGTTTGTCGCCATGCGCAGCACCGCTCCGGTACGATCGGCAAAATTGGAAGTCGTTGCGCCCCAGCGCGGCAGCAGCCAGACAGATACTTCCGGAAAAGTGAAAACAAAGCTCTCCGGCAACACGCCAATAACAGTGGTGGGCCGCCCATCGACGGAGATGTTCTTCCCCACAATGTTTCGGTCGGAGTTGAACTGAGTGGTCCACAAACGGTGCGTGATGACTGCGCAAGAGCTGCATGTCTGGTCGTCGCTGGAAGCAAAGACCCTTCCTATGGCAGCTTTGTTGCCCAGTAACTCAAAGAAATTTGGCGAGACGCGCGCGCTGATATCGCGCACAACGTCATTGGGAAAAATCAGCGCCACTGGATGCCAGGAGTATGCGGCAACCATTTCCGCGGTTTTGCTCTTTTCGGCCCATTGCCTGGTTGCACGGAACAGGTTCTCTTCGTCATATTTGGTGAAACTTCCGTGCAGGGAGAGATATGCCAGCCTATCAGGCTGGCGAAAGGGCAGCGGCTTGAAACCCGAGCGTATGGTTGGGGCCAGACCAGTAACCAGCACAAGAAAAATCAGCGCAAAAAAAATAGCGCCCACACAAAAACGCGCTGTACGCGGCACTTCGTTAAAGGCGCGCATTACTTTCTTCTGGCTAAAGCGATGCCACGCTGCGTCAGGAAATGCGCCCCAGCAATGCCGGGCCAGTTCCATGGATGTCTGGGAATTCAGCCGTCCAGATTCAGCTAGAAAATGCAGCCAGTGCCAGGCTTCTCCATACCACTCCTTGTACCATTCTGCGCGGTGCGGCCGTGGCACCAGCAAACTGGCGGTGCGCAAAAGAAGCTTGCATTGCCAGATCAAGGAACGGATTTGCCGGGGTGCTTGCACAACAACCTCACATTACATTCGACGCGTTGCTTTTTCTTCCGGGACCAACCTGGCCAGGAGCGGATAGCGTTCCATGGCGCTGGCCAGCGCGTCTTTGCCCTGGCGTGTCAGCTTGTAATAGCGACGCGGAGGACGTTCATGGCGCAGTGCGATCTTGCCGTCTTCCCAGTCGCCGCGCACCAAAGAATCATTTTCCAGCCGGCGCAGTGCGGGATAAATAGTGCCGCTTGGCAGTCCAGTGGCCTCCATAATGTCAAACCCGTACACGTAGCCTGATCGGATGGTTTGAAGAATCATTGCCGACGTATGAGAAATTCTTGCCGCGGTTTCCATGTGCCCTGTGCTACCCTATGTAGTATTCGTTATATGTAGTATCCCGTAATAGCGACCACCACAGGGCCATTTTACCGGATTTCACAAGTCATGCGCTGGATTATTTGAAAGCCAATTACGGAACCTTGAAGCGCCCAGCGGTGTCTTAACCAAAATGATGTTTGCGAGGAGGACCTGATGCTGGAGGCCCAAGGACTGACCAAGTGCTACGCCAGTCTTCCCGCAGTGAGCAACGTAAACTTTGCGGTCCGCCCCGGAGAAATCCTGGGATATCTGGGGCCCAATGGTTCCGGCAAGAGCACAACAGTAAAAATGATCACCGGACTGATGGAGCCCACGCGAGGCCAGGTCCTCTTCCATGGCTTAAACATCAAAGACGATTTGCCCGCTTACAAGAGAGTTTTAGGTTACGTCCCAGAAGAAGCCCTGCTTTATCCTTACATGACCGGCTGGGAGTATCTGGAGTTTGTTGGAATCCTGCGCGGCATGGACCAGAAAGTCCTTCGCAAGCGGGCCGATGCTCTGCTGCAACTTTTTCTGCTATTTCCGTTTCGCCACGCCACCATGGCGTCTTATTCCAAGGGAATGCGGCAGCGCGTGCTGCTGATTGCGGCGCTCATGCACGATCCCGCAATTCTGGTTTTCGATGAACCTCTTTCCGGACTTGACGTAACTTCCGCCATGATCTTCAGGAAGGTCGTGAAATCGCTGAGTGATCAGGGCAAGATCATTCTGTATTGCTCGCATGTGCTGGAAGTAGTGGAGAAACTCTGCTCTCACTTATTGATTCTGAGCAAGGGGAATGTGGCGGCGCACGGTTCGGTGAATGAGGTGAGCAGAATGACCGGCCTGGCAACGCTTGAAGATTCTTTCTCTCATCTTGTTCAGGAACAGGATGCAGAGCAGATTGCCCATGACATTGTGGAAGTAATGGCTGCCCCGTGATTGCCGCGACGCGTGCTGCCATGCGCAGGCGCTGGACGCGCTTAATGGAGCGTCCATTCTGGCGGCTGGTGGCGCATTTTGGCATGCGTCTCTTTTCTGGCAATGGCGAGGGTGGTCTCGATTTGGGAGTTGGTACGATTTTGGGCCTGCTGGCAGCTCCCGGCGCTTTCATCTCTATTCTCTTGCTCGATAAATATTCTTCTCTGTTGAGATTTTTCCGCGGCAATCAAAATTTTGATGCTTACGCTTCTTCGCTGCCAGACCAATATTTTTTTCTCACATTCTCGATGGCTATTACGGGCATCGTAACGGTACTTAAATGGGACAGCATTTTTCCTGACCGCCGGGACTACGTTAATCTGGCCCCTCTGCCAATCCCTACTCGGACGATTTTCATTGCCAATATCACAGCCATCGTGTTCATTGCTGTTGCTTTTGCAGTGGATGTAAACGCTGTTTCCTCAATCCTTTTCCCCATGGTGGTGACCATGGAGCAGCCGCATTTCGCTGCTTACGTCCACTTTGTTCGCGGTCACTTTGCAGGTGTATTGCTGGCCAGCCTGTTTATCTTTTTCGCCATGTTTGCCGTCATCGGCTCACTCATGGTTGCGCTGCCGGATAGCGTGTTTCGCCGAATCTCAATTTATATTCGCGTGCTGGTTGTCATCCTGCTCCTTGGGCTTCTGTGCAGCACTTTCGCGGTCGCGCCGTTTCTCCAAACACCTGGAACTGCGCCGCCTTCTCTACTGCGCCTGCTTCCACCAGTGTGGTTTCTGGGATTGTCGCGGATGGTCATGGGGAAGGCTGACGCCGTATTGTCGCAAGCGGGCGGTATGGCTATCCGTGCTGTCATAACGGTTTTGCTGCTAGCGCCGACAGTTTATGTGTTGAGCTACTACCGTTATTTCATCCGTATTCCGGAAACGTTGGACACCACACTCAGAAACCGTGCGCCCCGAAGCCTGTTTTTGATGCGATGGATGGATCATCTTGTGCTTCGCTCTGGGTTTGAACGCGCTACTTATCGCTTTGCCATTAAGACACTCCTGCGTAATGACCGGCATTCGCTGCTTTTCGGCGCATTTGCCGGCTTGGGATTTGTGATCGCCTCGCAGGCCCTGCTCTCGGCTTTTAGTCTGAGTCCAAACTATGTTCCTGCTGCACCAAGCGTAGCGTTGATCTCAGTCCCTTTTATCCTGGCGTATTTCATTATTTGCGGTCTGCGATTTGTCTTTGATATGCCGGCTGAACTCCGCGCGAACTGGGTGCATCGTGTGATCCTGGACCGCGATCAGCATGGAGTTCCTGATTTGGTCCGGAAAGTCATTCTGACATTTGTGCTGCCATGGATTGTCGCTGTTTGCCTGCCATCCTATGTATATTTCTGGGGAGTGGCAGTGGGAGGCGGCCTGATCGCTGTGCTCATCGTGGGATGCTATCTGCTTTGCGATTGCCTGCTACGCCGCTTCTGTAAGATTCCGTTTGCCTGCGCATATCCCGCGTGGAAACAGAGCGCCGCCATGATTGTCATGTTGTATGTTGTCGGTTTGTGGGCTTTCGCTTACCTGCTTCCATCACTGGAACACGCTTTGTTATTCAAGAGTGCATGGGGCCTTTGGGGGTTGGCAGCAGTCCTGCTGGCCGTTCGATCTGCATTACGCGGATTGCGGGATAGCGAGGAGACTTCTCAAACATTAATTTTCGACGAAGTTTCTGATTCTTCCTTTGAACTGCTCAATCTTTCCGGCCGCTGAAAGCGCATTGTTGCCCGATTTTTTGTAAACGCCAGGCGAGGTTTTATCATCACCAGTCATATAGAGCACTTGAAATCCATTTTGAATTCAATTTGAGATCGGCCATGCGCCAATCTTCAGTGTGAGCGCCAGCACAATTACGCCAGAGAGATTAGCACGTAACCAATGCCGGACCACGCCGCGAAAACTGCTGCTGTGATTGCCAACCGAAATGAAAAGCTATCAAGAATGCGATTATTTTTGCCGTCAAACATGAAAAACTCCTCGCTGCTATGGTTCGAATTGAAACCACCGATTGTTTCCGGTGATTCCTGCTTTCTTGTAATGGCATCTACAGTGCCATAGCGGTTGGCTGCGCTAAATCATTGAATCTAAGCAAGAGCGAAACGGATGGGGCCCGGATCCAGCTATATCCGGTGTTCGCTTTCGGTATCCAAGTGTTCACGAATGAACACCCCCGGGAATACGCATGTTTACTGGAGATTTGTTTGTAGCTTGCTGTGCATCATCGCGTCGAGATTGAGAGATGTGAGAAGGGGTGAGCTTCGCACCTGATTCTCTGCGGCTCAGCCCTCGGGTAGAATCAGAGTGTTGACTTCTTCAAGCCAGTTAAAGAAAGCTCCCGGGCCTCCGACGTTGCGGTTTTTTCTGGACCTGCCGCAATTCCGCAAAGATCCTCTTGGCGGCTTTTTCCGCTCCGCTTTGACCTTCGGCGACATAGTCCGCTATCGAGGTGTGTGGACATCCCATCAATTGAGCCATCCTGATCACATCCAGCATGTTCTTCAGGGAAACTTCGCTAACTACCGTAAAGGCCGCGGCTACAAGATACTCAAGCTGTCTCTTGGGGAAGGCCTGCTTACCAGCGAGGGTGCACTGTGGCAGCGGCAGCGCAAGATGACGCAGCCTTCTTTTCAAGGCCAGCAGGTGGCTTCTTTTGTTAGTACGATGGCCGAGAACACGCAGGCCATGCTGGGGCGATGGACCAATCATGCCGCGCAGCAGGACGTGTTTGACGTGGTTCCTGACTTCATGCGGCTCACTCTCAACATTGCCGCGCAGGTGCTTTTCACCACAAACCTGGAGGCGGATGCAGAATCGATCCGCCGCACGCACGATATTGGCCGGGATTATTCGGTAGAACGAGCATGGTCGATTTTTCCGCCGCCGTTGAGCATTCCCACCCGGCGCAATCGTGAATATCGTGGAGCTCTGGCCAACATTCACGGCATTATTGATCGCATTATTGCCGGCCGTCGCCAGGTCCCGGAGCGCATCACTGATCTGCTTACCATGTTGATGGAAGCGCGCGACGATAACGGGGCTGCGATGTCAGACAAACAACTTCGGGATGAAGTCATCACGCTGCTTACTGCCGGACATGAGACCACGACGCTGGCTCTTGCCTGGACATGCTTTCTGATTGGCACGCGGCCGGATGTGGTGGAGCGCATGACCGCTGAAGCGGCATTCCTCAACGGAAGAACACCTGCCTACGAAGACCTCATGAAGCTCCGATATTCGCGGATGGTAGTGGAAGAGAGCATGCGTCTCTATCCCCCGGTGTGGACCCTGGCGCGCACAGCCGTAAATGAAGATCAGATTGCAGGCTATCGGATTGCGGCTGGATCAGAGATCCTGATTTTCCCTTACATCACACAACGCCATCCCAAATGGTGGCAAGATCCGGATGTTTTTCGTCCCGAGCGATTTGCACCGGAGAATTCTGCGGCCCGCCCGCGCTATGCCTACCTGCCCTTTGGCGCTGGCCCTCGCACCTGCATCGGCCTCAACTTTGCCATGACGGAGATTCTGGTGGCGCTCACCATGCTGCTTCAGCGCTTTCGTCTCACGCTGGCAATTGATCCAGCTCAGATTAGGCCAGAGCCTTCGGTTACATTACAACCGAAGCCTGGAGTGCCGGTGCGGCTGGAGAATATCAAAGGCAGCTAGATTCAACATTGTGCCGCTGCTGTTGGCTAAGTCCTCAACTTTAGGCCGATGTAGCTTATACTGCTCCAGCTATGAAACTCACCCGCTCCATTTGCTTGTTGTCTCTGGTTGCATTCTGCGCCGTGAACATGCCGGCACAAAACACTTTTACCGTGGGTACAGCAACCGCCGCTCCCGGCCAGAAAGCGACTGGAACTCTGGACGTGCCTGCTGGAGTTGATGGCGCGACATCCATTCCGCTGGTTATTTTTCGGGGCGCCAAACCTGGGCCGGTGCTGGCGCTTGTGTCAGGCGCGCATGGAACTGAATATGCCTCGATCATCGCTCTGGAGAAGGTCATTCAGGTGCTTGATCCTGCGCAGATTTCCGGCACGGTGATCATCGTGCCTCTGGTAAACATTGCATCGTTTGAACAAAAAGTGCCGCATGTAAACCCAGTGGATGGCAAAAGCATGAACCGGTTTTATCCCGGCAGGCAGGATGGCACGCAAACCGAGCGCGTTTCTTATGCAATTACCAAGCAAATAGTCGAACGATGCGATTACCTCGTCGATTATCACGGCGGCGATCTGGACGAAAACCTGCGTCCTTATGCTTACTGGCCGAAATCAGGCGACGCAAAACAAGACGCCGTTACGCATGATATGGTGCTGGCTTTTGGGCTCGACCACATTATTGTCTGGAGCGACCGGCCGAAAGATCCCGCCGCCTCGCGTTATCTAGACAACACGGCGAATACACGCGGCAAGCCGGCCATTGCTGTTGAGGCCGGATACTCAGGAACGGTGCAACCTGATGACGTGGCGCTGCTGGTCAATGGAACGCTGAGCCTAATGCGCTATTTAAAGATGCTGCCGGGCGCACCGACTATGGTGGAACATCCAGTCTGGTTTGGAAAAATCGATACTGTAGCCAGCGACCAGGCCGGGATCTTTTATCCCGCCGTCCAACGCGGAACTTATGTTGAAGCGGGTATGAAGATAGGTTACGTGACAGACTACTATGGCAAAACCATTTATGAAGCTCATGCGCCGGTAGCGGGAGTGGTTTTATATATTTGCGGCGTCCCGTCGATGAAAAAAGGTGACACAGTGGCAAATATTGGCGAAATCACGACAAATCCGTGATACGCAGAACTTTAGAGCCCCAGGCGTTTTGCCTTCCACGCGTGATAGAAGAAGAGGCCCCAATTGATGAGTGCAACTCCGCCCAGGATGACACCTACATTAGGGTCCCTGCTCAAGAGCCACACAATTTTGTGGTCTTTGACAGTGAATATAAAAGGCAGGAAAGAATAGAAAATGGCCATCCATAGAAACTTGACACGAAGCGGTACTGGGTCCTTGCGCTTGCGAGTAAAGAAATACAGGAGCCAAAGGAAAACAGCCACGGCGGCAAAAATGACGCCACGGATAGAGTCCTCCCAGAACACCCATATAATTTTGTGATTTTGCACGCGGAAGAACAGCAACATCAGAGTAAAGAAGATGGCCATCCAGAGAATGGTGCTGCGAGTTTCTACCACCAGTCGCGCGCGTTCCAGGGCGAGCTTTTCTTTTTCCGGATCAAGCTTAGGCGGAGCTACCTTCAGGCCCTCTAATGGGCCGTCCGCTGAACGGGCAATCTTTTCAAAGTCCGGGTTCTCACGGAAATAATCCTCCACCAACACGCGTGTGGCCGGGCTGGCTTCACCGGAAAAATAGGCCGGCAATAGATCAACAATGACTTCGCGCTCCAGTTTCATGGGCGCACCTCCTGGAATGTTTGTCTGGCCTGCATCAGTTTTAAGCGAGCGCGATGCACCTTGACCTTCACTGTGGTTACGGGAAGATTCAGGGCCTGCGCGATTTCTTCATAAGGCATTTCTTCCTGCACGCGCATAAGCAGGGCAGCGCGATCCACCTCAGAAAGCCGGCGCAGGGCAGCCAACACAACACTCAGCTCGGCTTTTTGCTCGGTGCGGGTAGCCAGTCCGACTGCCGGATCTGGGATGGATTCTTCCAGTTCAGTGAGCCGGTTATTTCTACGCAAGTGGTCGCGATACAGATTGCGGGCGATGGTAAACAGGTAAGCCTTGACGGTGACTTCCCTGATCTTGCCTCGCGAGGTCCAGGCGCGCACGAACGCCTCCGAGGTAATGTCGTCGGCGAGCGCGGCGTCTCCACATAGGAACAGCACAAAGCGATGCACCTGAGGTGCATAGCTTTGGTAGAGGCTATGGAAATCCATCATCAGCGGTCTGGATGCTCTGGACGATGCGGTCTGGATGCTCTGGACGATAATGATACGCAGGAAGGATGCGGAAGTTACTTACATTAAGGAAGGACCGCCCCAAAACGGTCAAAATGGTGGATCGGTTTCCGGCTTAAGATCAGAACTCAATCGACGTCGGCTCAGGGTCATCAGAACTCTCGCACTGCGGAAGCTTGGTCAGGACCAACGCGGCCAGCGGCAATTTCTGCGCGATAATAATTTTCTCCGCGAATAGGGCAGCCTGCCATGCGTCGCAGCATGGCAATTTGGCCGGCATGCGTGAGTGCGTCGGCCACGGGGCCTTGAAAAAGTTTCTCAGGAGAAGCAGCAAGAGGTGCGCTGGAAGCCAGGTAATCATCAAAAGCCTGAATTATCTCGAAGAACCGGGCCATTTCCTGGGACCACGACAATGGCTCCGAGTCATGCCATGCCTGCTTACCTTGTGCGATGGAGAGCGCCCAGTCAAAAAGGTCTCCCATGTGGGCCAGTATATGGGCGGGTGTTCTTCCTTTTTCGCCCGTGCTGAACAAAGCAAAACTTTCAGGAGCATCACGCAGGGCTTTTCCCGCGCGATACGCCAGGGTTGCCAGCGTGTGCCGCAGGAGCTGGCGGCTTGAATCACTGACAGGGTCGGATGATTTAGGTGCCATGATCAGTTCCTCTAGTTTGTGGATCAGGGTGAATATGGTGCCGGACGGATCGAGCAAACGTCAAGCCTTGCAGCTTCCGTTCTGCAAGCCAACTATTTCTTCTGAGAGGTTCTGCTCTATAGTGTTTTCATGCCTCTCCTCGCTATCCGCAACCTCATTAAGGTTTACCAGACCGACGAAGGCGTCTTCGGCAAGCGGCGCCGCGAAGTCCGCGCCGTCAATGGCGTTTCGCTCGATATTTCTCAGGGTGAAACACTCGGCTTGGTCGGTGAATCGGGCTGCGGCAAGACCACGCTTGGACGCATAATTCTGCGGCTGATTGAGCCCACTTCCGGCACCATGACTTTCAATGATCAGAATGCGCTGGCTGCTGGCTCCAGCGAACTCCGCCGCCTCCGCCGTGACATGCAGATCATTTTTCAGGACCCCTTCGCGTCACTGAATCCACGCATGCGCGTGGAACAGATCGTGACCGAGCCGCTGGTGATTCATACTGAAAAAAAGCGCCTTTCTGTGAATGAATTGCACGAGTCGGCGGTCGAGATTTTACGCGCCGTTGGCCTCGACGAATCCGCACTGCGCCGCTACCCGCATGAATTCTCCGGAGGGCAGCGTCAGCGCATCGGTATTGCCCGCGCGCTGATTCTGAGGCCGAAGTTCATTGTCTGTGACGAACCTGTTTCGGCCCTTGATGTCAGCGTTGGGGCACAGATCGTAAACCTCCTCAAAAAGCTGCAGCGCGATTTCGGCCTCACCTATCTGTTCATCTCGCACTCCATGCCGGTAGTACGCTATCTCTGTGATCGCATTGCCGTAATGCGTCGCGGAGAAATTGTTGAGATTGGCACGACTGAAGAAATAACTTCCCGCCCGCAGCATGAGTACACGCGCACATTACTTGAAGCTACGCCTGAACCAGAATTCAAGTTGGGATAGTATCTGGGTTTTTCGATTTGGCAATCCCGCTTATTTCTTCCCCAAAAATCTTATCCGGCCATTCAGAGATCGATGTCCAGTGCCAAAGAAGCCAAGAAACGTTGGAGAGTTCACATTGTTATCCACAAAGAACGGATTGAGCCGTCCAGTCACGTTATCCACTCCAATGCGCGCCGCCCACCGATACCCGCGAAATATGAATTTGCGTTCAATCGCCGGATCAGCCGTGAAGAAGTAAGGAAAGCGGAACTGGCCTGGGCCGGAAAGAATTGTGCCAAACTGGTCAACTGTTACAAACGGGAAGCCACTGCGATAGATCATTGACCACGCGAAATCGAATTTTTTGAGCTTCCAGAACAGCGGATATGAGCCCCATGCCACTAACTGGTTAGGCGCGTCCCACGGCAGCGCGCCCCCGGCCTGCGTTCCTTCCAGAAACGCGTCGATGGAAAAATCCACTGTCCGGTTCGATGAGGCTTTGGAGTGGGTGTACGCCACCAGCATGGGGTAACCACTCTTTAATTCCTTGCGAACCGTAAGCTGTACCGCGTCATAACGGTCTTTCTTGTCGCTGAGGAGCGTAAATCCGCTGCCTGGCTGCCCTTCATAGGCCCAACCGTGCTCTCCGTGGCGGCTCAGATATTCCGCGCGCGCATAAATCTTCCACGGCAGCCTGCGGTCCACCGACACGCTCCAATTCGTGAACCGGGGCATGGTAAGCAGCCGGGGATCCACGGTGAAGGTATCCGTGAATGACTGCGCAATTGGGGAAAAGAACGTATTGGTGCGTACTCCCTGGGCGGCGTTGCTTGCCAGTGAGAGATTGGTACGGTCGTAATAAATGCCGATCCCGGCGCTGATTTTTGTCTCACTCGCAAGATCAGCCAGAACAGTGCCGGCAATGCGTGGAGAGAAAAAATCTCGCTGCAGAAAGCTGTCACGGTCCCAGCGCGCACCAGGCTCGATCAGTAGGCGGCTTACGGGGATCCAGCGGTCCTGCACATAAGCGCTGGATTCCACTGTACTGAGCCCGAAAGCCGGAGCCGGCGAAAAGGTCACTTCCCGCAACAGCGCATTGTTCGCATCAACAAACTCCAGTGGCCCACGGTTAATATTTGCGTGGTAGGTCAGTTTGTCGGCTCGACTGCCTACCGTGAACTGGTGCGTGCCGGCCATCTTCCATGGCCGAAGAAATAAATTGGCAAAGCCCTGCGTACGGGTTGAGTAGTTACGGTTAGTCATGTAATAGTTTCCTGACCTTCCGCCCGGACCCAAAATGTAGGGCAGATCGCCCATCGGCAGAGAAGAGTTCTGGCTGCGATGAAGGGCCGCACCAAACTCCAATACTGTGTCTTTGGCCAGCGTGATCTGGTCTTTAAGACCCAGCAAATAGAGATAGGAATGGTCGTTGAGCGAAACTGAAAATGGATCGATGGCCGAAATGCCTGAGTGTTTTGAATCCAGAACGTTCAGCAGCACGCTGCCCGTCACCACGTTTCCGGGCGTCAGGTTCATTTTAAGCCGGGCAAGATCGGCGGTCCGCCATAGGCGATTGGTATCGGCCCCGTCAGGCAATTCCTTGATTACGTTGTAATCAGTCTCGCCTTCATGGGAAAGATCAAACCAGAGTTTGTCGCGCACCAGCGGCCCGGAAATATAAGCCCGAGGCGTCCAATTATTGAGTTGAAGGCCCTTTACCGTCTGGAACGTGGGGATAAAATCGGTGGCGTTCATGCGGAAGCGATTGTCGCCATCCTGCACTTGCAGGTCCAGCAGCCCGCCGGAGCCTTTGCCGAACTGGGCCGAATATCTGCTGCTGCGAACATCAACTTTCCGCAGCGAATCGGGATTTAATCTGACACCCAGCGATCCACTGACCGGCTGGCTGACTTCAAACCCATCGAGATAATCCTGTACCTCTTGCGTCGCGGAGCCAGCCACGTGAATTTGCCCACCCGTATCCGCGATTACTCCGGGGATATAAGGCAGCACGTTGCGATAGTCGCGCGTGCTGGAATAGGGGATATTGGAAATCTCCGTGGCCGTGACAGACTGCGAACTTGAAGCTTCTTCCGGATCAATTGGAGAAGGCTCCGCCGTAACTTCAATCTCTTCCTTGTACTCGCGCACAGGCTGTAGACGTACTTCCAGCGGGACTGGCTGGCCGGAAGCAATCTCCAGTTTGGGAACCATGGTGGTATAAAAGCCCTGTTTCTCCACCAGCACCTTATAGCTTCCCGGCGCAAGCTGCCGCAGTACCGCCTTGCCGGAAGGTGTTGTGCGTTCCTGGGCAACTGTTTTGTCATTCTGCTGCACAATCACCACCACAAGCGGCAGCGGCTGTCCATTTTGGTCTGTGACCGTCACTTGTAGCTGACCGGAAGGCATCGGAGAGGATTGCAGAAGACTTCCGGCTATGGCTTTTGGTCCACACCAAGCCAGAACGCAGCTAAAGAGCAGCGCGGCAGGAACATGCCATTTGATTTCCCAAGACATCGTCAAGACCATGGTAGGCCCTGAGAACGCGCCCTATTTCACCTTCTCAGGCAGGTTTTAAGCTGGCTTTTATTGTATGCGAGCTGCTTGGCCATTCACCAGTCGGGATTAGGCCATGGCCCCACGGTCAAGAGGCTGGTTTGGGAGCGCAGCTTCTAGTTCTGTTTGGCGCGCTGCTTACTCAGATTGGGGATGCGGCGTTGATTCCACGATGATGGGCTGGGTTTTACGCATCTCTGGCTTTGCGCTTTCCGCTTTTGGCTCGATTCTTTCGGCCGCGCGTGAACGCTCGTCAAACTTGCCAAAGATCATCTTTCCGGCCGTAGTTTGCAGTACCGAAGTTACGGCGATATCCACGTTTTTGCCAATCAGCTTGCGCGCATTATCCACCACCACCATGGTGCCGTCATCCAGATAGGCCACGCCCTGGTTATACTCCTTGCCTTCTTTAAGAATGAAGACCCGCATGGTTTCGCCTGGCAGAACAATCGGCTTGAGCGCATTGGCCAGTTCATTGATGTTCAAAACCTCAACGCCCTGAAGCTGGGCCACTTTATTGAGGTTGAAATCATTGGTAATGATCTTGGCCTCATACATTTTTGCCAGCTCAATCAGTTTCAGGTCAACCTCACGGACGGTCGGAAAGTCATCTTCCACAATCTGGACGCTGACGGTCACAATCTTCTGTACGCGTTGCAGAATGTCCAGCCCGCGGCGGCCCCGGTTGCGCTTGAGGGAATCGGCTGAATCGGCCACCAGTTGCAGCTCACGCAAAACAAATTGTGGGATGACAACAATGCCATCTAAAAAGCCGGTATCGGCAATGTCGGCAATGCGGCCATCAATAATTACGCTGGTGTCCAGGATTTTGAAGCTTTTGCGCCCCTGTTTTTCCGCGCCAAAAATACCGCCCAGCGCGGCCAGATTCAGCAGGTCGCCCTTGTTGGCGCCCACGATCAGCCCCACGTAGGACATGAGCAGCATCACCATGAGCATAAGGAAGCGCTGTGTTTCCGAATGCGTAATGCTGTTTTTGATGACAACGCTGAAGAGGTAAGCGCCCAGTATTCCCAGAATACTGCCGATTACGGCCCCGATCAGCCGTTTCAGGCTCACCACGCGCAGCCGCGCTTCAAACCAGACCACGGCCAGACCAATGGCAATTCCTGCCAGCGCAGAAGCCCACGCGGGAAGATTGGCCAATCCGAACGGTTTCAGGTGAAAACAGGCAACCGCTACAACAAGAATGAAAACAGTACGAATAATAAGCAGGTCCATAAGGACCCTCCCGACCGGGGCTGCTGCTGGTCAAGGTAAAAAATTATAGTATTCCGCTATCCCCCAGGAAGTAGCCGCCCCAAACAGCTTTCAGAAATGCGAGCATTAAGAAACAACTTAAAGTCCCGCAATTATTCAATTCGGCACAGTATACATCAGGGTTGGCGGAAATCCTTGCCCCTTGTTCGTTATCGACTAAGTAAATACCATGTCCCCCTTTCGTATTGACCCACCTTGCTACGGCAAGGCATCTTGGATTGCACGATTTCACAACGGAATCTCGCACCAACCTCTGCTTTGCGTACAAGTTGGCCGGAAGTAGATGAGCGGCCTGGTTCTCCCGGGTTTTCGGGAAACCTTTAAAGCCGGCGCTGAAAATCTCGGGGGAGAATAAGCGCCGGTTTTATTTTGAGCCGTTATGCAGGCGTGAGCGAAACGAAGTTGAGCGGGAGCCTGCAGGCGAAATCCCGAAGCGCAGCGAGGATCTCCCACAGCCATATCTGTTACTGGTGCTATTGCAGCTTTTTGGCTGCTGCCAGCATCTCGTCGGCCTTAGCGCGTATGCGGATATCTTCAGTAAAGTTTTCCCAACGCACCTCGCCATTGGAATCCACCAGAAACTCCGCCGGCCGGGCAATATCGGTGCTGTCTGGCCCGCCGCCTTTATGCAGCAGGTGATAGCGGCGGATAGTCTCGGCGCCGGGGTCGGAAAGAATAGAAAATGTATAACCAGCTTTGCCTGCAAGATTGCGCGAAACCTCCGGTGTGTCCACACTAATGGCAACCGGACGAATGCCTGCCTGTTCAAATTCGCTCAGTTTTTTCTGGATGCCTCGTAACTCGAGGTTGCAGAATGGTCACCAATAACCGCGGTAGAAAACCAGCAGAACCGCCTTTGGCGGAGCCACTGCGGCGGTTGGGTTTGGATGGATGTCTGTGGTAGCCGCTGAACCGTTCAGGGGAGAACCATTGGTTTTGCCCAGCAACTGCTCCAGTGACACCTTATTTCCATTGGTATCGGCCAGAGTGAAATCCGGGGCCTTCTGCCCCACCCGCGGCGCTTCCGCCGAAACGGGCAGGTCACGCGAATGTATAGATACAAACGCTGCGAACACACATATAAAGAGTGATACCACGCCGAGGATTGAGGCAGAAATCTTGCCGGAATATACCTGCGGCTGCCGGAACGCCCGTATGATTCCAATGGCGGCATAAACCAGCGCGCCGATCGCCAGCGCAGCGCTCAGAAGCGGGATGGCTCTTTGCCCAGGAAATCCCAGAAAAAATACAGCATTGGAAAATATGGCAGCCACAGCGAGTAACAAAGCTATCCAGGGTGCCCGGTTGCGCTGCCGTTCAATGGTTGCCGCCATATGAGAAGGAAGTCTAACAAACGTTAGGAAATGCTGCTATCCAGGTATTCGGGGACTTTCCGCTACGCCCTGGCTGTGCGCTTTGCGATGGCAACTTGATACTTTGCGCTTCTACACATCGGCGTGATACATATATGTAGAAGCTGGAGGTATAAGCAATGCCGCCGAAATCTGACCTGCCGCAAGGCACTCTGGATGTGCTTATTTTAAAAATCGTCGCGCTCGGCCCAGTGCATGGATATGCCATCGCTCAGCGGTTACAGCAGATTTCGCGCGACGTCGTACAGGTGCCGCAGGGATCGCTTTATCCAGCGCTGCACCGGCTTGAAAATCGTGGACTATTAACTGCGGATTGGAAAGAGAGTGAAACCGGCCGCGAAGCAAAATTTTACAGCCTGACCAGCAAAGGCCGGAAACACTTGGAGACTGAAACCGAGGACTGGCGTCGACTGGCTGAGGCGGTGAGTTTGATCCTTGGGCTGGCCGAAGGTGGTGTGCGATGAACTGGTGGCAGCGGTTGTGGCACAAGCAACAAATGGATGAGCAACTTGAAAGAGAGCTCAACTTCCATCTTGAGCAGCACATCACTGATCTGCAAAAACAGGGCCACACTCCGCAGGAAGCCCGCCGTCTGGCACGGCTGGAACTTGGCGGCCCGGAACAGGTGAAGGAGGAGTGTCGCGACGCGCGAGGCACACGCTGGATGGAAGACCTGCTGCGCGATTTGCATTACGCGCTACGCACGCTCAGGCAGCGTCCAGGATTTGTTGCCGTGGCTCTGCTCACTCTGGCCCTGGGCAGTGGGGCCACGACCGTGATGTTCACCATGATCCGCGGTGTGCTGCTGAAACCACTGGCTTATCCACAACCGGAACGGCTACTGGTTCTGCATGAACAGACGGACTGGAGCACGCGCTTTGGCAACCAATGGGGATTTACTTATCCCAACTTCCTCGATTGCCAGCAAGGCAGCCGCTCACTCGCCATGGCAGCATGGATGTTCGGCGGAGGCACCGTCAGCCATCCCGGAGAAGCAGAGTACGTTGAAGGCCGTGAAATTTCTGCAAACCTCTTTTCCGTTCTGGATATCCAACTCGCGCATGGACGTGCCTTTCTGCCAAATGAAGACCGCCTGGGCGGAGCGCCAGTTGCGATTGTTAGTTACGGCTTCTGGCGCAGGCATTACGGCGGAAGCATCGACGCGGGCAACGCACCACTGGTTTATGACGGAAAGTCTTACACCATTGTTGGTGTTACGCCTGCTGGTTTCCGGCTGGACGGCGACGAAGTAGATGTATTCACGCTGCTTGGGCAGGATACGAACGCGAGGCTTCGCAGCCGCGATGCGCATCGGTTGCGTGTTGTGGCGCGCATGCGTCCGGGTGTCACCCTCGCCGCCGCGCAAACGGAATTGGCCATGATTGCGCGTCCTCTCGCGGAGCAATATCCAGACTCAAATAAAGGACGCAGCTTTGTTGCCGAGCCGCTGCGGCCGCAGGTAGGCGACGTTGGCAACACGCTCTGGCTGCTGCTGGGGGCAGTAAGCCTGGTGCTGATGATTGCCTGCGTAAATGTTGCCAGCCTGCTGCTGGCACGCTCAGTCTCACGCGAGCGCGAACTGGCGATGCGCGTGGCTCTGGGAGCAAGCCGCAGCCGCTTGGTGCGCCAATGCCTGACGGAAAGCGCATTGCTCGGGCTTGCTGGCGGCCTATTGGGAATTTTGCTGGCGACGGCCGGCATACGTCCATTTGTGGTCTTCTGGCCGGGTAGTTTGCCGCGCGCGGAAGAAGTGCATCTGGATTGGCAGGTTCTACTTTTTGCCGTTGCAATATCCTTATTTAGCGGGCTTCTCTTCGGATTGGCGCCTGCTTTGCGCGCTCCAGTACGCGACTTGGAACAGGTGCTCCGTGCCGGAGCGCGGACTGTCACAGGTGGCGCCCGGCGTCTGCACAGCAGCTTCATCATTTCTGAAGTCACGCTGGCTGTTGTGCTGCTGGTGGCCGCAGGAATTCTGGGCCGTACGCTGTTGCGGCTCTCATCGCTTGATCCTGGCCTCAACTTTCACAACGTTCTGGTCACACGAATGGCGCTTTCTGCCGCTACTCTTGCCGACCCGCCGCGTACCCGCGCTGCATGGGATGACGTAATGGAGCGGGCGCGGCACGTACCGGGAGTAGAGTCCGTTGCTCTGGTCGATACCGTTCCCATGCGCGAAGGCAACAACCAACTGAGCTACTGGACCAGTGCGGCGTTGCCGGCGCCAAAAGATATGCCGATCGCACTGGCCACCAGCGTAACCCCGGAATATTTGAAGGTAATGGGCATCGCGCTGATCCAGGGCCGTTTCTTCAATGAGCAGGACCGTCTTGGCAACAATCCGGTGATCGTGATTGATGATGTCCTGGCACAAAAGGCATTCAGTGGGCGCACGGCTGTGGGGCAGCGACTCTGGATTCCGGAGGCGGGTACCGGCGCTTTCCAGGTTGTCGGTGTGGTTGGCCACGTGCGGCACTGGGGCCTGGCCAGCGACGATCAATCCCAGGTGCGCGCGCAACTTTATTATCCTTTCGCGCAACTGCCAGACCAGTTTGTGCGCCGCTGGTCTGAACTTATGTCGATTGCCGTGCGGACAAAGCTTGATCCGCTGAATGTGGTGGAAACATTGCGCCGTGAAGTGCGTGGCGTGGGTAACGATCAGGTCCTCTATGAAGTGCAGACGATGGAGCAACTCGTGAGTGGCACTCTGGCGCTGCAACGGTTCCTTTTACTGTTATTCGGAATATTTGCAGGACTGGCATTGCTGCTGGCTTGCGTTGGCATTTATGGAGTGCTTGCTTACCTGACCAGCCAGCGCATACCGGAAATTGGCGTACGCATGGCATTGGGAGCGAGTGCAGCGAACGTGATGTGGCTGGTACTGCGGCAAAGTTTGGCGATGATTTTTGCCGGAGTGATTGCAGGTATCATAGCGGCCCTCATGGCTGGGCGTTTGCTGGAGCGTTTAGTGCCGGGCGTGCGGGCCATGGAGCCACTCACCTTTGCCATGATGATTTCTGTTCTGGTGATTGCTGCGCTAATGGCAAGTTTTGTTCCTGCGCGCAGAGCGAGCCGGGTTGATCCGATGATCGCGCTGCGCCAGGAATAGGCTTCAGCTCAGGCGGCTGCTATGGTTGATTTTTTACCGTGCTGACTTCGGACATTCTTACTTGTCATAATGCAAAAGCGAGAATACTTCCGTACCGTCAAATCTTTTGCGTCCATTAAGAAAATCCAGTTCTACCACAAAGCCCAGGCCTTCCACTTTTGCGCCCAGTGACTGGGCCAGTTGCAAGCAGGCATTCGCGGTCCCACCGGTCGCCAGAAGATCGTCCACGATGATTACGCGCTGACCGGGCTGGATGGCGTCTTTGTGGATTTCCAGCGTGTCGGTGCCATATTCCAGGTCGTAAGTCCATTTCACTGTTTCCGCCGGCAGCTTGCGCGGCTTACGGATCGGCACAAAGCCTGCGTTCAGGCGATAAGCCAATGCCGGCCCAAAAATGAAGCCACGGGCTTCAATGCCCAGCACCAGGTCAACGTGATGTTCAATGTAGTGTTCAGAAAGAGCGTCAATCAGCGTGGCAAAACCTGTTTTGTCTTTCAGCAAAGTTGTAATGTCATAAAACAAAATGCCCGGCTTGGGAAAGTCCGGCACTTCGCGGACCAGCTTTTTCAGGTGCTCACAGCTCATTGCTGTCTTCGGCTCCATCTACCATGCTCCTTCAATGCGAAATGTTGTAAGCCCATCCACCGGTTCGGCCTGCAATTCTGTAACTTCATCCACGCGGGCTGCCCGCGGCCCCTTGCGCAATTTGCCGGAAAATGCCGCGTGCTGCTGGTCGCTGCCAATCGCAAGAGCTTCAACAGTGCCGTCAATGTTGTTTCTTACCCAGCCGGCCAATCCCAGCGAGCGCGCTTCATGATCCACAAACCAACGGAAGCCTACGCCCTGCACCCGCCCGCGAACAATGTAACGCTTGGCGATCATTAGCTATGCCCGTGAGAGGTATGCGCCTTCAGCCGTATCCACCCGGATCTTTTCGCCCTCATTGATGAATGGCGGCACCTGCACAACCAAGCCGGTTTCGGTTTTGGCTGGTTTAGTCACACTGGAAGCTGTGGCCGACTTTAATCCCGGCTCAGTTTCCACCACCGTCAGTTCAACTGTCTGCGGCAGCTCGATGCCCACAGCTTTGCCGTCGTAAAACTCTACTTTGATTTGTAGATTCGGCGTCAGGTAATCCACGGAATCGCCCAGAGTGTCTTTGCTCAAATGGGTCTGCTCGTAATTTTCGGTGTTCATGAAGCAGTAGCTGTCGCCATCCTGGTAAAGAAACTCCATGGGGATTTCGTCCACCGTGATCTTTTCAATCGGATCGCTGGAGCGAAATCGGTGCTCAAACATGGCATTGGTACGGATGTTCCGCAGCTTGGCCTGGATGAATGCGCGCAGGTTGCCGGGCGTGCGGTGTTCCACGGTAAAGACCAGATGAAGGTCATTGTTATGTTTAATAATCATCCCCGGACGCATCTGGGTTGCTGGAATCGCCATGTATTGAGTTCTCTCCTTGAAACGCTTGCTGATTGATGGGTCTTTGTCTGGTTCTTGCGGGACACTGCGAAACAGACGGCCGGGCCTTCCGTTCCTGAGCCGGCGGCAGACGAACTAGAAATTTTACCTCAAATACGGCATTTCATCAGCTTCCGCCGGTAAAAACTCGTCACGCCGCATTTGCGGACAACATTCGCCCAATCCGCGTTTTCTAATAATGAAAGGAAACAATCACTAGAACTGTTTGAGGGCCACCTCGGAGAAACTGAATGAAACGCCGTAACAATGACAATTCGATAGACGATTACAGCACCGAGTCCGGAAAATCTGCGGGAGAGCAGGTTGCGGAAGAGGAAACCGAATACCAGAGAACGCATCAGGATATTGCAACAGCCGATACGCCACAAATGGGAGGATCGCGCGGTGAAACAAAACTGAGCGGACGCGCTCCTAATCAGTCCAGGAGCCGGCAGACCGTGGTCGATGAGACTGTCAACGTGGAAGGCGAGAAAGAGCCTGCATTTCAAAATGCCGGCGGCGGCCAGCCTAGACAGCGGGCGAACCAGCAAAACGCCCTTGATCAAAACGTCTTTGAGCCAAACGTCCTTGAGAAAAACCCAGGCCCTCGCGGACGAGAGGATTGTTCTATTCGCGGGAGAGAGTCTGGGCCGGTGCGCGGCGAAGATGCTGGCCGATCCGAGAAGGTACAAGGCATTACCAACCGCAGTTCGCGTCAGGAAACCCAGCGGCAACAGAAAGTTGCTCCCAAGCGGGCAGAGGGCAAACCCGCGCGAGGTTCCGGAAAACGCCGTGCCAGTTAAATCTGGTAGTAGTTCTCGCGCAAAAAAGTCAGTGATGACTTCTTTAAGAACTGGCCTCAGGAGTTGGGGATGATGGAATACGCCCGTTATGAAGAGCAGGAGTGGCAGCCGAAAAGAAGCCCCACTGGCGGCTTGAGTAGCAACGCTATTGGATGGTTGCTGGCAGGAATTGCCATTGGCGCAGGAGCTGCATTATTGCTCGCCCCAGGCAGCGGTCGCGAATTGCGCAGCGCCATTGCCGGCGGATACCGTCGCACCTGGGATGGTGTCCGCGGCGGAATCAGCCGGGGCACGCGGGAACTCCGTGAGCGCGGTTCCAATCTTTTGAATTTCAATCGCTATCGCGCCAAAGGATAAAAGATGCGCGGACCTGGGCAAACCAGTTCTGCTGAAGCCAACTTGAGCAGCCATTGAGCGCGTCCTAAATAACCTGGGAGAGTAGATTTATGCTGGGTATTTTTTTCATTCTGCTCATCATGTGGGTACTCGGGATGATCAGCAGCTATACCTTTGGCGGCGCTATCCATTTGCTGCTGGTGTTTGCATTAATTGTGCTGGTAATTCGGCTGGCCCAGGGGCGCAGTGTAGCCTGACTGCAAATCGTCCCGTCCACCAATGCGTAAAATAACCTGGAATACGGATATCACAGGTTAAAACTTAAAACACGATGGATTACACCAGGCTTCCCATAGGCGACAAGGCCCCACAGCGCGTAAACGTGGTGATTGAAATCCCCAAAGATTCAGTCAATAAGTACGAGTATGACAAGCAGCTTCACGTCTTCAAGCTTGACCGCACCCTGTTTTCGCCTGTGCATTATCCCGGCGATTACGGCTTTATTCCCTGCACCCTGGGGCAGGATGGCGATCCGCTTGACGTACTGGTGCTGGTGGAATCGCCGAGCTTTCCGGGCTGCCTGATGGAAGTCAGGCCCATCGGCGTGCTCCAGATGGTGGATCAGGGAAAGAAGGACGAGAAGATTCTTGCTGTAGCGGAAAGCGATCCGCTATATACCGATGTGAAGGACTTTTCCCAGGTGTTTCCCCATAAGTCGCGCGAAATTGAGCATTTCTTCTCAATCTATAAGGCACTCGAAGGCAAAAAGACTGAAATGGCCGGCTGGGCTGACGCAGACGCAGCGCGAAGGATTGTGATGGAAGGGCATAAACGGTTTAAGTGGTAGGGCTGGGTTCGCCGCAGATTGCCCTAATGAGCGCAGATCACGAATTGGCCTCGAATGAACGCGAAAAGCACGAATCTTATCTTAAGGAAATAGGGAACCAATCTCGGCAATTCCCGTTCGCAGTGGATGAAGTATATCGTCAGTCTTTAGTCTTTAATTTGAAACTTTTGAGATAAGGACAACCATGGCTGTCCCTGTTCTGCTTGCTACGAATGCGCGCGATGAAAGTTTCGGTGGAGTTACCTATCACATTCAGGGGGAACTGGTCCCGGTGCTGCACCTCGAGCTAGGGGCAGTGCCTGTCTTCTTTGAACACCACATTCTGCTGTGGAAGGACCCTTCTGTGCAGATCGGGGTGAAGTCTCTTGCCGGAGCATTCAAGCGGGTGCTTTCCGGCATGCCGATTTTTATGACCGAGGCGGACGGGCCCGGCCGCATTGCTTTCAGCCGGGACGGCGCTGGGCATGTATTTGGAATCCACCTGAAGCGCGGTGAAAGCATCGAGCTGCGCGAGCATCAGTTCCTGGCTGCGACTTCACATGTGGACTACACTTTCACGCGCATGAAGGGCGTTGCCAATATGCTGATGGGCGGGACTGGCTTCTTTATTGACCGGTTTACCGCAAACAGTAATGACGGAATCGTATGGGTCCACGGCTATGGGAACGTCTTTGAAACTGTGCTGCAACCGGGCGAGCAGATCGATATTGAACCTGGGGGATGGGTGTATAAAGATCCAACCGTCCGCATGGATACGCAATTCCAGCGCATAAGCACCGGACTCTTTGCCAGCGCCGGTCAATTGGTGTGGAACCGCTTTACTGGCCCAGGCCGCGTCGGCTTGCAGTCAATGTATTTGCATATGCCGACCGCGGAATAAAAGAGCCTTAATTTGAAGTGACCAGCTTTTGCTTTTGCAGGATGGCCACCAATCGGTCTACCCATGCCTGATCGATATCGAGCAGGTATTCGGCAGATAACAGATCAGCAATTTCCGCAGTGCTGCGATGACCATCCATGAAGTTGATGGCTTCAAAGCTAATCAGCCCAAAATTCGGTTTTGTGGCCAGACCCTCGGAATTGCTGGCGAAGCGTGCTTCCTGCTCAGAGAGCCATTTTGCATCTTCCGTGCTTACGTCTTCGAAAGCGGAAGCGTCAAGGGGAAGGATGGTGAGCCGGTGCGGGCTTGGTCCTGATTGGCTTGCCATCTTCTTATGGTCAGCTTTGCTGGATGGGGATTTTGCCACGTTCAAGTGGTCAACCTGGATCATGAGCTCGTCAAGGTTTCTCATTGTTCTTCGCTTTGCGATGTTGTTGTCTAGCTTCGCATCCTGCGCTATGCGGTGAGCAAGTTCGCTCACTCTGCTGGCTTGGGACCGAGCGCCCAGTTTCTCAGCATCACTGCCACTTACTGTAGCCAAAAAATATGCGGCCGAACATGCGAATGCACCCACACGCTTAAACTCGCTGGCATCGGTTTTGTCTATTTTGTCTTCACTGGAATGGTGTGTCCAGTCAGGATCATGGCCCAACATGGTTGCTGAAATACCTAATCCCAGGAAGACGTCATGGTCACTGCCTTGCGCATAAGGGATAGCTTCAGGCAGCCAATAGGTTCGCGTTCCGGTCTGCGCATAGAGATCAGCTTCGCGTGTTTGTTCAAGGAGATCTGCCAGCAGCGCGTCTAAAAATGTATGGACTGAGTCGGGGGCTTTGGTGAAGTAAAAGCGCGAATTAGTTTTGACGGTATCTTCGCCGACCATGTCCATGTTGATGTTGGCGATGATGCAGGGCTGGTTTTCAGCAAATGCTTCCGGCTTATTCCGCGGATCGTCCCATGGAGTATCGCAGTGGCGGGCTTCCGGATGATTGCTCACATACGCCAGAGTGCCGAAATATTCCGGAACCCACATGAAATGGAGGGTCAGTTTCGGCGGAGCCAGCTTCTTTGTGGCAATCAGCGTTTGCAGTGTTCGCGCAGCTTCCATCATCGCGCCGGAGCCGGAAGCGTTGTCATTGGCGCTCCACTTAGGATGGTCAAGGTGGCCGGTAATCAGTATTTCGCGTTCGGGATGCTCAGTGCCGCGGATGTAAGCATGTACCAGGGTGAGTTTGCCGGGACCAAGCGTGGCATCAATCTTGCCATGTACGCGGACGATACCCTGTTTCATGAGCGATTTCAGCAGGTCATATTGGTTGCGGGAAATCTGGAAGCCGCCGCTGGTTTTGTCCAGCTCTTCCGCGCGCGGCCAGATGCCGTTATAGCGGATCATGTCCGGATGATCTGGCCTGTCGGCGGCATCAGGATAAATCACCACGCCAACTGCACCATGCTTGAGCACGGCTTCACGCACTACATTCGCCGCATAGCCTGAAGCCAGCGCGACTTTGCCGCGCACGTTGATGCCCTGATAGTTTGCATCACTGGCGCCGCTGCCCACATCCACAAGTTCGCCAGACCACTCGCCACCTTTGGAATAGGTGGAAACGCACATCGGCACGTCGGCATAGCGGCAAAGCCTGATGGGCCTGAAATCCTTAGCTCCAGCGAGGCTTTCAGTCTTCACTTGATCAACCCAGAGTTCGCCGCCGCGCATGTCCCAGCCCATGGGAGAAATGTAAGTGCCGTAGCGCGTTTTGCCATCGGAAGGGAACTGTTCGATCTTTGCCTCCAATCCCGCGGCTTTCAATCGCGGCAGGACGACTTCCTCGGCCACGGCGGACATCATGGGGCTGCCCTGGATGCGGTGGTATTCCACAATCCGGCGCGTGTTCTCCTGTGCTGCTTCCCCCGAATATTCATTGGCGATGGTGTCAAATGTTTTCTGGTCGACGAGGTGCTGAGCCGAGGCAGCAATCGCAGCGAGACAAATGCACAGGCGCAGAAAGATTTTCATGCCGATGAGAGTACAGGAAACGAGTTTGTTTGGAAAACAGCTGAATGCGTGAAGGTATGGGAACATCTTGCCTCCACCGAGTGTCAGTTACTCAAGCGCGCGCAAAAACCAAAAAGAGGTCGCAAAAGCGGCCATCCTCCGGGAGGCGAACATGTCCATGATGACTGGAGAGCGCGGCGCGCGCTCGTGTGAAATTAACGTCACACCGCTGATCGATGTGCTTTTAGTCTTGTTGATCATTTTTATGGTCATTCTGCCGGAACATAAAGTGGGAGAGAAAACACTCATTCCGCAGCCGAACACAGAAAGCGTGAAACAGAATCCAGAGTCGCCAATCGTCATCCAATTGAAAGACATCGGCGGAAGCAAGCGGCCTGAGTTGAAGATCAATCAGGAAAATATCAGTTGGGAGGCCTTGGAAGCGAAGCTCAAAAATATCTATAGCCAGAGGGAAGACCGGGTAGCATTCGTCAAGGGAGATCCGGAAATTGATTTTGAGTTTGTGGCGGAAGCAGTGGATATTACCCATCACGCCGGAGCTGACCGGATTGGTTTGATAGGCAAATAGATTTCATAAGCAATTTACCTGAGAGAGAAGTGATTACAGAAAAGCCATCCCGCCAACCTTCTGTAAACAAATGGTTTATGCATAGATAATTTTCAGGCTGGCGTTATGCCCGGTCCTCTCCGCGTTGTCTTTTGTCACCAAAGCGCGTATTATTAAGAAGTTGTAGCTGGTTTCGGCTCAGGCCGGAAGGTGGTCTGGGTGGGTTAGAAGTCCCCAATTCGTGGCGAACGTACCAGTGGGCGGATTGCCCACTTTTATTTTGGTTACGTTGTTTGTCGCTTCGCTCCAAACCACTAGTGGGTGTTCTCGTCAGAAGGTTTTGTCTTGCGCTTGTGACGGGCAGCTTGGCGCGCGTGCCGGCCTGGCTGCCGAACTGTGAGTCAAACGGCGAAGGGCGACTATTTTGGCAAATGGCAGCAGACCTTAACACAATTCGCGATATTGCCGGCCGCGTGGCCAAGGCACTTGGAATAGAAGTGGTGGACGTGGAGTTGCGGGGCGGCGGCAAGGCGTGCACCCTGAGAATTACCATCGACAAACCGGAAGGCGTAACGCACGAAGATTGCGCAATGGTCAGCCGGGATGTTTCAACCATCCTGGATGTTGAAGACGCAGTACAGGGGCCAGCTTACACACTGGAAGTTTCATCTCCCGGGTTAGACCGCAAGCTGACGAGGCCGGAAGATTATCAGCGCTTTATGGGCAGCCGGGTAAAGCTGATGACACGGCAGCCGTTAAATGGCAATCGTCATTTTGAGGGACGATTGCAGAGCTTTGACAACGGCAGGCTGACGCTGGAGACGATGAAGGGCAAGAAGAAGCCAAAGCCGGGACATCCGTTGCCGCCGGGAGAGAAGATTGAAATTGAGCTGGCCAATATAGAGAAGGCCAATCTGGTGCCGGAAATTTAGTTGATAAAGAATTCAGTCAAGGCAATTATAAGGACCGTTTTGTTATGGCAAGTGAGATCTATAACGTCATTGACGCGTTAAGCCGGGAAAAGGGAATCGATCCGCAGATTGTGGTGAGCGCGGTGGAAGATGCTATTGTTGCGGCCACGCGCAAGAAAGAAAAGAGCCAGGAAAATCTGAAGGGCGAACTGGACAAAGAATCCGGCATGATCCGCGTGTATGCGGTGAAGAGCATTCTTCCGTCAGAAGATGACATTGGAGATCCGCAACTGGAAATCTCTCTGGATGAAGCCAAAGCGATTGATCCAAACGCCGAGGTCGGCGGCGAAGTGCGGTTCCTTAAGTCCACTGAGGGCCTGGGGCGCATCTCCGCGCAAATTGCCAAGCAGATCATTTTCCAGAAAGTCCGTGAAGCCGAGCGCGATACGGTTTACAACGAATATATTGGCCGCGTTGGCGAAGTATTAAACGCCACAGTGAAGCGCATTGAAGGGCCAGACGTAATTTTTGATATCGGCCGGGCTGAAGCTCGTATGTCAAAGAAAGAACAGTCGCGGCTGGAATCGTTTTCAGTCGGCGAGCGCGTACGCGCCGTGCTGGTCCGGGTGGACAAAAACTCCAAGGGGCCTGCTGTGGTTGTGTCCCGTGCCGCGCCGGAGCTGGTGCAGAACCTATTCCAGACCGAAGTTCCTGAAATTTACGACGGCACAGTACAGATCCGGGCCATTGCCCGGGAAGCGGGTGAGCGCACCAAGATTGCCGTAATGTCGCGCGACAAGGATGTGGACGCCGTGGGCGCATGCGTCGGCATGAAGGGAATGCGGGTGCAATCGATCATCCGCGAGCTGCGCGGCGAAAAGATCGACATTATTGAATATCACGAAGATCCGGTCACGTTTGCGGAAAAGGCGTTGCAGCCAGCCAAGGTCAGCCGCGTTACTGTCGTCGACCAATCAGATAAGCACCTTGAAGTTGTGGTGGATGATAGCCAGCTCTCGCTTGCTATCGGCAAAAAAGGGCAGAACGTGCGGTTGGCCGCCAAGCTGCTGGGCTGGAAGATCGACATCAAGAGCGAAGAAGAGAAGCGGCAGGAAGTGGAACAGCAGATGGAATCGCTGACCACTCAGCAAGCCACTCCGCTCACAAACGTTACTGACCTGGGCGAGGCTTTGATCGGCAAGCTGAATGAGGCGGGAATTTCCACCGTTGAGGCCCTGGCCGACATGACACCGGAACAACTGGAAGAAGTGCCCGGCGTAGGCCCCAAAACAGTGGAAAAAATCAGTATTGCGGTGAATAATTACTTTTCTACCTTTGAAACAGGCGCAGTGGCTGCCATACCGGAAGCCGGCGAAACAGCCTCTGTGGAAGGCGCAGAAGTGGCCGAACCGGTTGAAATAGCGGCGGCCGAAGCTGCTGCGTCTGAATACTCTGAAGCGGTAGAGACGGGCCAGGCCAGTGAAGCAGCGGCAATCGCCGGCGTGGAAAACGCGCCCGATGCCGATGTGGCAGAAGTGCATACCCATGGCGAAGAAAGTCCCGCTGAGGTTGCCACGGTAGAACCGGAATTGGCAAAGCAGAGTGAAGAAGAAGAACAATCGTAGTGAGATTCAAGGCAAAAACCGTGAGGTCATTATGATCGCGTAACAGGTATTTGGAGGAAATAGAGAGCGGATGAAAATTCGAATCAATGATTTGGCCCGAGAGCTTGAGGTAAAAGCCAAGGTAATTCTGGATGTCTTGCCGGAAGTCGGCGTGACCGAGAAGAAGACGCACTCAAGCTCGATTGAAGAAGATGAAGCGGAACGTGTACGGAAGCACTTTTCGGCCAGATCCAGTTCGTCTTCAAGGGAGAGGACTTCCGCGACGGACATCAAGCCCAAGATTGATCTCTCCAAAATTTCCAAGCCTGGCGACGTAGCAAGGCTGCTCAGAGAGAGAGAGCAGCAGCAACAGCATCCGCCGACCCCTCCGGCAAAGCCGCCTGTGGTCAGCACGCCAACTGCGCCACCCGCCGCACAAATAAAAGCACCGGCAACCGTGGCCGCGCCTCCGGCAGCGGTTGAGAAGCCATCTGTTGTAACGCCCAAACCGGCTGCTCCGGCAGCGGAAAGAAGTGTTGTGGTCACACCTCCTCTGGTCAAACCGGCTCCGCCGGTCGTGGTTGCACCGCCGCCTCCTGTCGAAAAGCCAGCTTCACCGCCCGCAGTTGTGGTCACGCCGCCAGCGGTCGTAGTAACGCCACCTCCTGCTCCGCAAAAGCCTGCTGCGCCTCCAGTTGCTGCGGCGAGCACTCAGCCAGCCGCTGCTCCTCCACAGGTCAAGCCTGTGCCGGGCCAGCCGATTGTTCCGCAACGCAGAATGATTACGCCGCAGACGGGGCCGCGTCCGGTTTATACGGCGCCGCCACCGCGGGTTGCTCCGCCGAGCGCGCCACAAAGCCGCCCGATGCATGGAGCACCGGGTTCACGGCCCATGCAGAGTCAGGGCGGACCGGGGCAGCGTCCTCAGGGCGTGGTTCGTGGTCAGCCAATTTTCCAGCGCCCCCGTCCTTCAGGACCGGGCGGCGGCGGACCTCCAGGTTCACGTCCGCCATATCAAGGGCGTCCCGGCGAGCAGCGCCGCGGTCCACATCCAACCAGCTCACCGCGTCCGGGTGGTTATCCGCCGCGCCCCGGAATGGGCGGCGTAGGTCCGGGCGGACCACCCCCACCAGCGGGCAGACCGGCACGTCCTGGCGGGCCAACGCGCCGTCCTGGGCAGCCTTTTATTCCGAGGGAAAAAGAAGGCACGATGAAGGGCTTTGTTCCACCGCCGCGTCTGGCGTTGTCGAACGAGCCGCTTCCCATCACCCGATCTATCACCATTGGTGAGGGCATCAGCGTAAAGGACCTGGCGGAAAAGCTGGGAGTGCGCGCTAAAGATCTGATCGCCCGCCTGTTGATGAAGGGCGTGATGGCCACCGTAAACCAGAGTCTGGACTTTGAACTAGCTAAAGATCTGGCACGTCATTTTGGCGCCGAATCTGAGTCGATCAGTTTTGAAGACCAGGCAGCGCAGGAAATGGCTGCGCTAACCGGCGTGACAGAAGAAAAAGCTGCGCTGGCCGCAGTCACGCGTCCACCCGTGGTTACGATCATGGGCCACGTCGATCACGGCAAAACGTCGCTGCTTGATGCCATCCGTGAAACCGATGTTGCCGGTGGCGAAGCCGGTGGCATTACGCAACACATTGGTGCTTACAAAGTGAAGATCACCAAGGAAGATTCACCTGCGTTTGGTCGCCAGATTGTGTTTCTCGATACTCCGGGTCACGAAGCGTTTACCCGCATGCGCGCCCGTGGCGCAAAAGTCACGGACATTGTGGTTCTTGTTGTAGCCGCAGATGACGGCGTGATGCCGCAGACGCTGGAAGCAATGGACCACGCCAAGGCCGCAAAGGTCCCGATCATTGTTGCAGTAAATAAGATCGATAAGCCGGATGCGCTGCCAGACCGCGTGAAGAAGCAATTGGCCGATCGCGGCCTGATGCCGGAAGACTGGGGCGGTACCACAGTGTTTGTGGATGTCTCAGCCAAGAAGCGCACAAACTTGAATCTGCTGATGGAAATGATCTGTCTTGTGGCCGATTTGCAAGACCTGAAGGCCAATCCCGAGCGTCCGGCAACGGGCACCGTGGTTGAAGCCAAGATTGACCGTGGCCGCGGTGTGGTTGCAACAGTGCTGGTACAAAACGGCACGTTGCGCGTGGGAGACAATTTCATCATCGGCAACACATTCGGCAAAGTGCGTGCCATGTTTGACGATCGCAGCAAGGCCGTGGAAGAAGCTCCGCCGTCAACTCCTGTGGAGGTCCTGGGTCTTGAAGGGCTGCCGCAATCGGGTGATGTGCTGATGGTGGCTGACCGCGAAAAAGCGCGGCAGATCTCCGAATATCGTGAGCAGCGCGCCCGTGAAGCGACTCTGGCCAAGAGTTCCAAGCTCTCCCTGGAAGGCCTGGCCGAACAGATCAAGACAGCCGGCATGAAAGAACTGCCCATCATTCTGAAGGCCGATGTGCAGGGTTCGTCGGAAGTGCTGGCCGATACGCTGACCAGGCTTTCCAATGAAAAGGTAAAAATCAAAATCCTGCATACCGGTGTGGGCGCCATCAATGAAAATGACGTGCTTCTGGCATCGGCATCCAACGCGGTGATTATCGGCTTCAATGTGCGTCCGGAGCGCAAAGCGCAGGAACTGGCGGACATGGAAAAAATCGATATCCGCCTGCACTCGATCATTTACGAACTGCAGGACCAGATCAAGAAAGCCATGCTTGGGCTGCTCGATCCGGTCATCAAGGAAACTTATCAGGGCCGGGCCGAAGTTCGCGATACCTTCCGCGTACCCAAGGCTGGCACCATTGCCGGTTGCTACGTGCTGGATGGCTTGATCAAGCGCGATTCCGATGTGCGCCTGGTGCGCGATGGCGTCCAGGTTTACAAGGGAAAGGTCGGTTCACTCAAGCGCTTCAAAGATGACGCCAGCGAAGTGCGTAACGGTATGGAATGCGGCATTAATCTTGCCAACTTCAATGACGTAAAGAAAGGCGATCTGATTGAAGCATTTGTGACCGAGCGCATCGCTGCGGAAATGGGAGTCGCGTAAAAGCGAATTGGGAAGGTAGGGGTAAGACGGATCTTATTCTTGCTTCCAGCCATGTTCTCGGCTACTCTGGAAATGAACACAAACAACGCCCGTCAGCCGTTTGGCCGGCGGGCGTTTTTCTTTGCGTAAATTGGAGTGCAAAATGAATGACGCTGAGATTTTGACACTGGTTGATCGGCTCGAGCGCTGTTTATTGCCGAAAGAAAACTTTCACCATCGCGATCATCTCACGGTTGCTGTCGTGTATCTATATTCGAGCGATTTTGAATCAGCAATGGACCGTATGCGCGCTACCCTGAAGCGCTTTGCCGCGTATCATCGAGTCAGCGGACTGTATCACGAAACATTGACCCGATTCTGGCTACAGCAGATCGATTCGCGGCTTGACCGCAATGAGTGCCTGGGAGAATCAGTAAAGCGGATGCATGAGCAGCTCAAAGATAAAAATCTGGTGTTCCAGTGTTACACCCGTGAGCGCATTGATTCACAAGAGGCGAAAGCAACCTGGCTGCCACCGGACAAGAAAGAATTTTGAGGGGAATACTTACTTTGCCGTGGCTACAGAGGTCTGGCCATCACTGGCGCCTAAGCCGCTATTCTTTGATGCCACTTTCACGCCGCTCAGGCTGTTCACGTACTTAGACACGCCTTTATAGAGCGAGTCGGCAATGCGCTGGCGATATTCATTGGTCTTCAATTTTCTTGCATCATCAGGATTGCTGACAAAAGAAATTTCCGCCAGGATGGACGGCATGTTCGCACCAATCAGCACCACGAAAGGCGCTTTCTTCACTCCACGGTTCCTCAGATTCGGGCTTTTGGCGCTCAGGCCGGAATAGAGCGAGCGTTGAACGTCAGAGGCGAACTCGCGTGATTCACCGATCTTTTCTTTCAACGCAATTTTCTTCACTAAATCTTGCAGCTCATGGATGGATTGCTCTGATACAGCGTTTTCGCGTGCTGCCACTTCCAGGGCATCGGCGCGGCTGGTGAAATTCAGGTAATAGGTTTCCACGCCGCGGGCCGTCGGATCGTCAGAAGAGTTGGCGTGAATCGAAATAAACAGGTCAGCCTGTTCCTTGTTGGCGATGGCGGTGCGCGTCTCCAGCGGAATAAACGTATCGTCATCCCGCGTGTAAACCACCTCCGCGCCAAGCTTATCTTCCAGCAGCTTGCCCAGCTTCAGGGCCACATCCAGCACCAGGTCTTTTTCTTCCAGGCCGTTGGGTCCGATAGTCCCTGTATCGTGGCCGCCATGTCCGGCGTCAACCACAATTTTTCCAATCTTGAGGCCCAGCGCACGGATGAGCGAACGCTCGCCGGAAGCCGTGGGTGCAGCCGTATGTGTGGTGGTTGTAGTCGCATTCGCGGCGCGAGAAGTTGTTTCTATGGTCTTTTTCTTGTTCCTGCTGGATTCCTTGGGTGAGATGGATTCAAACGTAGGCCCGGTAGTGGGTTGGCCTGCGGTCCGGTCTGAATCATCCATCCCCGTGTCATCGACCACAGTTTTGGGCGCAACCGCTTTCGCGATCTCTGCCGGGGTCTGACTAACAACGCGCTCCTTGTCCTTATCTTTATCTTTACCCTGGCCTCTGATCGGATCGGACTTACCCACTTCGGCGCTCTGGATTGCGCCTGCGTCGCCGTTTCCCTTTTGCGCGGCAGACTTATGGTCCGCCGGTTTGACGCTGGTTACAGTAACGTCCTGGTCTGCATCAACGTCGTCTGCAACAGGGTTTGTTTCCTGCGCTTGCGGTTTGGCATCCTGGGGAGACTGCTTAGGGGGTTTATTGCCCGCAACTTTATTCGGCGGCAGTTTGCCGTGAATATCAATGATCAGCCGGTAAGGATTCGGCAGCAGGAACGCTGAGTATTCGGCTACGTCATCAACGTCAAGCACAATGCGCGCCATATTGAGCTTGTATTGCGCCACCCGGATTTTGTGCAGGAACCCGGCTTCTACTTCAAAGCTCTTGCCCACCAGATCTGGGGCCAGCCTGGTGCCATATAGATCAAAGAAAATCCGGTCCGGATGGGGCACGCGTCCGGCCTGGTATTTCACTTCCTGCTCCAGGTCAATGGCAACACGGGTGTAATCGCCGGTGGACCAATGGCGAATCGCGGTCAGGCGGGGAAGATGGTGTGGCTGCGAATCATTGTTGACTGAAGCGACTTCTTGCTGCTGCGGCTGTGCCGGAGCAGATGGGTCATCATCAGCGACTGGAGCTTTGGGCGTATCTTCTGCCGCTCTCAAAGCCCTGGACTTGCCGGGGCGATCGCGCTTCTGGGTTTTGACCCTGAATGGGCTCCGAGCGGCTGACGGATTCTCGATTTCGGCAATCGCTTTGTGCGCTTCCTCCGCCCGGGAGTTGCCGGGATACCGCTTCACAAAGTCTTCAAAGCTGGCTTTAGCTTGCTTGCTGTCATCCAGGTCGTCACGATAGATTTCGCCAATGGTGAACAGCGCTTCTGCGCGATGCTTGCTGCCCGGATATTCACGGCGCAGGAAAACCAGTTGGCCAATCGCGTCATTAAAACTCTTGGGATCTTTAAGGATGCGGCCCTGGTCCTCTAGCAATTCAGCCACGGCCAGCACGCTGGCATCAGCCTTGGCTGATGTGGGAGCGGTGTAATAAACCTTGCGGTAAGCCTCAATTACTTTTTGGTAATCGGCGCGCGTGCGTTGCGCTTCCGGTTTGCTTTCCAGGCTATCGCGGAGGCGTTCTGCGGTTTCAAATTGTGCGCGTGCTGCCTGCTTCTTCTGGGCCACGGTGCGCGCAAAAAGACTTACCGGCGCCAATAACAGGCAGGCCAGGGCGCAAATAATCGTTTTACGCGTTAGAGTCCGCGAGAGGTTCCTGGGTCCGATGTTCATTACTACATTCTTCAAAGCACCTTACAGAATAAACCCGAAGCCGCGCTAATCGTTGTTGGAAAACACGCGATGCCCGTCAGAATCACGCGTCTCTATCAGCTTGGGCCGCAGCGCCGTTCCGCGATAGAGTTCGGTGATCTTTCTCACGTAATCGCGCGTTTCGCGGAATGGAGGAACGCCGCCGCTCCGCCTGACCGCCCCGCTGCCGGCGTTATAAGCCGCCAGCGAGAGTTCTACGTTCCCATTATAGTTTTCCAGCAGGCTCTTCAGATGGCGAACGCCGGCGTCAATGTTCTGGTGAGGATCAAACGCGTTCTCCACGTTGAGCGATTTGGCCGTATAGGGCATGAGCTGCATTAGTCCCATTGCGCCCTTCTTTGAAACCGCCCGCGGATTAAAGTTTGATTCCACCTTCACCACGGCGCGCACCAGGTTCGGATCAACGCCATGGCGTTCCGCTGCGGCATCGATTGCCTTGTCGACGGTCACCGAGTCAACTGGACGTACCTGCGTCAGGTCTTCCGACCCTAGATTTACAGGACTGGAAAGCCTGAGCGCGCGGCTTTCATTTTTGCTGACTGGCACGGCCACCATATCGTTGACTTCCTGGGCCGCACGGCGGGCCGCTCTCATGGTGGCGGATGTTGCCAGAGGAACGCCCTTCCAGCAGTGCTCTTTATTGCTCCAGTAAACAAGTCCGCTATAGCGCGAAGGTGCTTCGGTACTAGAGACAGGTTGACTAGCTGAGTCCACTGCTGGCTGCTGTGTTTTTGGCTTCGGTTGAGGGTTCGCTTCGTCACTGGCTACCCAGACAGTGTGGCCGTAGGCATCGTGTGTGGCTACGATGTTCTGCGCACGGGCTGGATTGCTAGCTACCATCGACGCGGCACCGATCAGGATGGTAAATAGGTGCTTTTTCATCGGGTTACACTCTACATATCAGTTCCCGGCGGCTCGCGCCACCTCACTGAAGGCCAAACACCTTTTATCCCAAACCTGATACTAGAGAACTTCCAGAGTATTCGGATTATATGACGGTTCCCAACCGGCGGCAATCGGCTAAAACCAGACGAATCTAGGGGGTGAATAGCCAGAAAACACCAATGAAAACCCTACAACACCGGTTAACCCCGCCTCTCAGAGCCGGCGCGACCTTGGATTTAACAAAACTTAAGTAATTGCCATGCAAAGAGTGCCAGGGACGCCCGTTCAGCAGGTATGGCTATCACAAAAAAACTACGGCTGGTTTTCTACGCCCTCGCAACCCTGGAAATGGTCCTGCTCTCGGCATTTTATGCCTGGGGAAGGGTGGCGCGTTGAGAGTTCAACCTTAAGCTTGGAAACTCAGTGAAATTGATCCAGAGTGAGATAGACTGAATGGCGGTAAGCACCCATGGCCGACATTCACAACGTAATCGTAAAAGACCCGCAAATTCTCGGCGGTGAACCGGTATTCCGCAATACGCGTGTGCCATTTCAGGCTTTAATTGATTATATTGAAGGCGGCCAGAGCCTTGATGAATTCCTGTCCGACTTCCCTACGGTGACCCGCGATGCGGCAATCGCCTCGTTAGAAGAAGCTAAATCTTTGATCCTTGCCCAACTAGGATGAGAGTCCTCATCGACGAATGTATTCCCCGAAGGTTTAAAACCAGTTTAAGACCGCATCATTGCCAGACGGTTCCAGAGGCAGGTTTTGCAGGCAAGAAGAATGGCGAACTGCTTGGTGTAGCAGAAAATAAATATGATGTTTTTATAACTCTCGACAAGGGCATTGAATTTCAGCAAAACTTGGCTGGCAGAAAAATCGCTGTTGTGATCATCCGTGCCAAGTCAAATCGTCTGACAGATATCCAGCAGCATGCTTCGGCATGCCTGGAGGCGATCCAATCCATTCAACCAGGGCAGTTGCTGCGAATTGAATAGTCGTTTTTGCAGAAAAGCTATTTCAGCAGCCCTTCCACTGCTGCATAGGCCTCATCCAAAGCCGCGTCAAGCTGCGCCGGATCTTTGCCGCCGGCTTCCGCCATGTCAGGACGTCCGCCGCCCGAACCACCAACTTTTTCCGCAACGGGCTTGATCACTTTTCCGGCCTGCACACGCGATGTCAGATCAGCCGTGACCCCGACGATTAGCGCAACCTTGCCGTCCTGCACTGAACCAAGAACCACCACGCCGGATCCCAACTTGTTGCGCATGTTATCCACCAGCGTGCGCATCTGCCCGCGATCGAGGTTGTCCACCCGCTGGGCGACAACTTTCACACCTTTGATGTCGCGAGCCTTCTCGCCCACGGATGCCACCTGAGAGCCTGCGGACTTCATCCGCATCTGCTCCAGCTCTTTTTGCAGCTTTTTGATCTCCGCGTCTTTTTTGTCCAACTCCTGCCGCAGAGCCTCGGCAGGAGTATGCGATTTTGTCTGCGGTATCAGAGACGAAACAATATTTTCAAGTTTATGGTCCTGGCGGAAGTGCTTGACTGAGCGCTCGCCGCTGATGGCTTCAACCCGCCGCACGCCGGAAGACACGCTGCCTTCGCTCATGATCTTGATCAATCCAATCTCGCCGGTGGCGTGGGTGTGAATGCCCCCGCAGAGCTCGGTGGAGAAATCGCCGATCTTTACAACGCGCACCCGCTCGCCGTATTTTTCGCCAAACAACGCCATGGCTTTGTATTCATTGATGGCCACGTCAATCGAAACATTTTCAATCGTATCCACGGGCGTGTTGCGCAGCACATGCTTGTTGATCAGGTCTTCTATATCCTGCAGCTCTTCGTCGGCCACGGCCGCAAAATGCGAGAAGTCAAAACGGAGATGGCCGGGGTCAACCAGCGATCCGGCCTGCTTCACGTGTGGGCCCAGAGTTTCCCGCAACGCCGCATGCAGCAGGTGGGTTGCTGTGTGATTGCGCATGGTGGATTCGCGCATGTCCACGTGGACCACGGGATCAACTTTCATGCCGAGAGTAATCGGCTGGCGCGCCTTGACCTTATGAGCGCGAACACCCTGCACCGGCATATAGCAGCCGTTCACTTCCGCCACAATACTGGTATGTGTATCGTCATAAAGGATGCCGATATCGCCCACCTGCCCGCCGGAGTCGGCATAAAAAGGCGTGTGGTCAAGCACAACTTCGCCTTCCTCATCCGGCTTGAGCGACTTGACACCCTGGCCGTCTTTTACGATTGCCAGCACCTCGCTGCCTTTGGACCGCGTAGCGCGATATCCTTCAAACTCTGTCTTCTTCAGGTCACGATAAACGGGCGACGCGGTCTGCTTTGAGCCGCCTTTCCACGAGGCGCGTGCGCGTTCGCGCTGAGCTTCCATGGCGCGTTCGAAACCTTCCACATCCACGCTGATGCCGGCGTCGCGGCAGGTATCCATGATGAAATCAAATGGAAGGCCAAAGGTGTCATATAGCTTGAACGCATCTTCGCCGCGATAACGCAGTTCGCGGGCGCTCTGATACTGGTGCGTCGCCAGCTCCGCGGGAGACAAACCTTGCTCGCCCAACGGATCGCGTGCCAGAGCAATGCGCTGGCTGTCAGCCTTTTCTTTGCGTAGAGACTTCAGGTCGGCCTCTAGACGGGCAAGCCCTGCATCCAGTGTGTTGGCGAATCGGCGCTCTTCTTCAAAAACAATCTTGGCCACGCGCTCAGCCTGTTCGTTCAGCTCGGGGTAGGCATCCTGCATCAGGTCACGGACAGCTACTACCATCTCATGCATAAACGGTTTGGTAGCGCCGAGCAGGCGTCCATGGCGAATGCCGCGACGCAGGATCTTCCGCAGCACGTAACCACGGCCTTCATTCGCCGGCAGAACGCCGTCGCTAATGAGGAATGTAACGGCGCGGGAATGGTCGGCAACCACACGCAGACTTGCAGCCGAGCGCGAACCTTTTTCCGCAGCCAGTTCTTTATCCAGATCGACGCCTGTCAACCTGGCAGCGGCGGCAAGCAGAGGCATAAAGAGGTCGGTATCGTAGTTGGAAATCTTGCCTTGCAGGATGGACGCAATCCGCTCCAGCCCCAGGCCGGTATCGATGGAAGGTCGCGGCAGGGGATTGAGCGTTCCTGTATTATCGCGGTCAAACTGCATGAAGACCAGATTCCAGAACTCCACGTAGCGTCCGCATTCACACGGGAACACGCAATCGGGATGGTCTTCATCCGATGCAGCCGGGCCCATGTCGTAATGAATTTCGCTGCATGGCCCGCAAGGGCCGGTATCGCCCATGGACCAGAAATTGTCCTTCATGCCCATGTCAAAAATGCGTTCTTTGGGAACTCCTACAGCAAGCCAATGCTTTTCCGCGTCGTCATCGCGCGGGATGCCCTGCTCGCCTTTGAAAATGGTGACATAAAGGTTGTCACGCGAGACGCCGTACCAATCAGAGCTCGTAATCAGCTCCCAGGCATAGGAAACGGCTTCAGCTTTGAAGTAACTGCCAAAGCTGAAATTGCCCAGCATCTCAAAGAATGTGTGGTGGCGTTTGGTGAAGCCGACGTTCTCCAGATCATTGTGCTTGCCGCCGGCCCGGACGCACTTCTGTGACGTTGCAGCCTTGTTGTAATCGCGTTTTTCGGCGCCAAGGAAGACATCTTTGAACTGGTTCATGCCCGCATTGGTAAAGAGCAGCGTGGGATCGTTGGCAGGCACCAGCGACGATGAATGCACGCGTTTGTGGCCTTTGCTTTCAAAGAAGCGCAGGAATTTCTCACGAATTTCAGGGCCGGTCGGCATCATTCATTATTGTAACGTGGCGAGAGAGGAACAAGGATTAACGAGAGAGGGTACAGAGAACTCGGCGGAATGTTGATGGATGGCCCAAATGCTTAAAATACCGAAATCGCCGGAATTGAAGGCCAACACTCTCCTCTTGCATTCTCAGTGTCTCCGTGCCTCCGTGGTGAGATTTGCTTTTTCCGATTACGGCGATTCTTCACCCTCTTCCTGCTGCTTACGCAACAGCGGGAACAGGATTACATCGCGGATCGACCGCGAATCGGTCAGCAGCATGGTCAACCGGTCAATGCCAATACCTTCGCCTCCGGTAGGAGGCAGTCCATAGGAGAGCGCCCGGATATAGTCTTCATCCATGGCGTGAGCTTCTTCGTCTCCACGTTCTTTTTCTTTGAGCTGCTGCTCAAAGCGGCGGCGCTGTTCTTCAGGATCATTAAGCTCGCTGAAAGCATTGCCGATTTCCAAACCGCCAACGAACACTTCAAAGCGCTCCACCCAGTTAGGCTCATCGCGTTTGTTCTTCGATAAAGGCGAGATTTCAACAGGGAAGTCGTACAGGATCGTCGGCTGAATCAGGTGATGCTCCGCGACATGCTCAAACATTGCAGCAATGGTTTTCCCAGCCGGGTCTTTGGGATCGTAAGGCATGTGCGGCGTGTGGGCCGCATTGAGCCGCATCGCCAGCTTGCCCACCGATTCCGATGTGGCGAAGTCAGCAATCTCAGGTTTGGGCGCGGCACTTTCCGGCCAATACTTGATGATGGCTTCGCGCATGGAGAGGCGCTGCCAGTCGGCAAAATCAAACTCCTTGCCGTCGAACGTAGCTTTGGTGGTGCCGTTCACGTCTTGCGCCACCTGGGCCAGCATGTCCTCGGTGAGCTGCATCATGTCGTGATAATCGGCGTAAGCCTGATAGAACTCGAGCATGGTGAACTCGGGATTGTGCTGCGTAGAGATGCCCTCATTGCGGAAGTTACGATTGATTTCATAAACGCGCTCGAGCCCGCCCACAACCAGCCGCTTAAGGTAAAGCTCAGGCGCAATGCGCAGATAGAGATCGATATCGAGCGTGTTGTGATGCGTTACAAACGGACGCGCAGTGGCTCCGCCCGCGATGGGCTGCATCATCGGCGTTTCCACTTCTATAAAGTTGCGAGCGTCTAAAAATCGGCGAATGGATTGCACCACTTTGCTGCGCTTGACAAAAACTTCACGCACATCCTGATTCATTACCAAATCAACGTAGCGCTGGCGATATCGCAGCTCCACGTCACTCAGCCCATGCCATTTTTCAGGCAGGGGAAGGAAATCCTTGGCCAGGAAAGTTATTTCCTCCACGTGAATCGTGAGCTCACCGGTGCGAGTGCGGAAGAGATAGCCGCCCACGCCAATGTGATCGCCCAGGTCAAGAAGCTTATAGAGCGCAAAGCCTTTTTCGCCAACAAAGTCGAGCTTTACATAAATCTGCAGCCGCTTACCGCCCTGCTGTATATGCGCAAAGCCCGCCTTGCCTTGGAGGCGTATAGAGATGAGGCGTCCGGCGATCTTCACCTGAACGCGCGGATTTTCCAGTTGCTCGGCGGTTTTCTCCGAGAAGTCAGTAAGAATCTGCGGCACGGTGTGGGTGGCGGCGAACTTGTGGGGATACGCCTCCTGGCCCAGGGCTTCTATATCGCGCAGCTTCTGCTGCCGCAACTGGTAAACGCTCTCTTCAAAAGACACTGTTTAGTCTGACCTCGCAGGTGTAAACCGTCGATTATAAATGAATGAAAAACGGCCTTATGTAGCGGAATTGCCAGGAGCGATAAAGCTAATTTCAGCAGCCGGAAAACAGGAGGCATTCATATATCATCAAACCGACTGTTCTGGAGGGGGTACCATGCTTAAAGGGTTCCGGCAGTTCATTTTGCGGGGCAACGTTCTGGACCTGGCTGTGGCCGTGGTGATTGGAGCGGCGTTCGGTGCGGTGGTCACAGCGTTTGTCACCAACATTCTCACGCCCTTGATTGCGGCAATTGTGGGCAAGCCTGATTTCTCGGCATTCAATTTCACACTCAACGGCGCGGTCATTTCTTATGGCGTGTTCCTGAATGCGCTCATTTCGTTCCTGCTGGTTGCGGCGGCTGTTTACTTTTTTATGATTGCGCCCATGAATGCCTGGAAGGCGCGGGCCGCGCGGAATGCCCTTCCAGTCGATCCCACAAGTAAGAAATGTCCGGAATGCCTGAGCGATATTCCGATCGCCGCGCGCCGGTGCGCTTTTTGTGCGTCTGTGGTCTCCACACTAACCGCACCGGGGAATGCGTGATGCACAGGATCTAAAGGCGGCCTGGTCCTAATAGCCCGCCGGCATGTGAAGGCATGACCACAACAACGCAAGTCCCGGAAGCGCCTTTTCTGGTTGTGCTGCGCAGACGAATGGTGCCACCATATTTTTCAACTATTCCACGGGCCATCCAGAGTCCCAGGCCGCTGGCCTTTTCTGTCTTAGTGGAGAAGAATGGCTCAAAGAGCCGATGGCGATGTTCAGCCGCTACACCGGGCCCATCATCGGCAATGGTGAGGCGGAACCCGGGCCGGGAATTTTCGGTGATGAATGCCCGGTTGTAAAGCCTTACGCGGACCACGCCACGGCTTTGTTCCACTGCATTCTCCAGAAGTGCCGTAATCAATTGGCGCAAGTCTACGTCTATGCCGTAGAACTCGCATTTCTCAAGGCATTTTCCCAGTTGAATATCCTTTGCATGTATCCGGGAATCCAGGTTCCTCAGCGTATCTTCCACCACCCTCTGGACCTGAACATGGCGAGCAGGCGCCGTGCGATTGTAAAGGCCAATCATCTGGCGCGTGATTTTCGTAATGCGCCAAAGGGCTTCCTGGGCCGAACTTAGCAGTTCATCGGCTGGAATCGCTTTGCTTTTGTGTCGGAGCAGAAAAAGCGCATTTGTTATGGCGGCCAGTGGATTATTTATCTCATGGGCCAGAGCGTTGGCCATGCGCGCTCCCGCCGCATTCAATTCGCTTGCGCTCAATGCTTCTTCCGCTTGTTTGCGCTTGGTGATATCCCGCGAGATTCCAACCATGCCGATCACCGCGCCGAAAGCGTCACGGCAAACATTTTTGGAAGAATGCAAGTGCCGCACACGTCCGGCCGAGGAGCGGGTTTCCTCAAAAACTTCGGAGATTCCCAGGGCCATGATCTGGCGGTCTTTTTCCATGATTGGCCGGGCGCTCTCTTCAGGAAAAAGGGCCGTATCATCTTTTCCAATGATTTCCTCTGCACTCTTACCCACAGATCGCGCGGCAGACGAGTTGACGAACATGTATCGGCCTTCACGATCTTTCATATAAATGAAATCCGCGGTGCTCTCAATTAACGTTTCCAGCACCAGCCTGTGATGTGTCAGCGCCTGCTCTGCCTGCTTCTGGACATGAATGTCTGAACTGATGCCTACCCAGCGCTCCAGTTCACCATTTGTATTGCGTACTGGAATGGCGCGAGAACGGAACCATCGGTACTGCCCATCGCGGCCGCGGAAACGATGTTCAATCTCGAAAGGATCGCCACGTTTGACCGCTTCCATCCATTTAGAGCCGCTCTTCTCGCGATCGTCGGGGTGCAGATAGTCAATCCAGCTCAACCCATCCCCTTCACCATGGCAGGCGCCGGTGTACTCATAGAACTTGAGACTTACCCAATCCGTCCAGCCATCAACGCGCGTGGTAAAGAAAAAGTCAGGGCACACTTGTGCCATAGCGCGCAATTTCTGGTCAGTTTGGCGAAGCGCGACATCTGTCAACCGGCGCTCGGTAATGTCCTGGGATACGCAAACAATGCCAGCCGGCAAGGACTCCGAATCCCGCAGCAAAGTCAGGCTGAGCTGTATATATATCTCTGCGCCGGACTTGGTTTTGCTGCGCTGTTCCGTATTGAGTTGGCCTTTTTCCTTAAGAGTCTGGAAAACAGAGGCGAGCAAAAAGTCGCGGCCTTCCTCCGGATAGAAGATGGTGAAATTTTGCCCGATCAACTCCTGCTGCGTATAGCCAAACATCTGGGCAGCTGCCCGGTTGCAACCAATGATGGTCCCCTGCAAATCAGTATTGATGATGGAGTCATGAAGCTGGTCCAGAATCCCGGGCTGTAAAAAAAGCCAGTCAGCCGGTGTTTGTGGTTGGATCGATCTCTCAGGATCGGTACGCGCAGTGATCCTTAATTCATTGCGAGATTCTGATTCGGAAGACATTTTAAAAACAAAACTGATCCTGGGCAATTTCCAACAAGTATACACTTGGATTTTTATAAGCTATTGAAAAAGAAGACCTTAGTTCGCTCTCCAGAATCTTTGCCCGAAAAGTTAAGGTTTCTGTCGTACTAGAGATCCCTGAAACCATTCCTGCATGCAATCCATTGCACCCAGATTGACCGAAAACAAACCATTTATCGTTGCCGAATTTGCCAATCAGAAGGGGTTTGCTGGATTATGGCAACAAGTTGCAGTGCCGCGACCATTAGCTGCTATGGTGGAATGGAATTGCTTAATCCTGGGCGTTGCCAATCAATATTCGGCTCACCTTGCATCAGCCGTGTTCGATTCATCCGAGCGTTCAGAGATATTTCTCGCGCAACACCGCAGAGTGATGCGCCACATGCCCGGCCACAATGTAAGCGCAGGCGCGCACGGTGACCGAATTGCCGCTGGCAATGCCGCTGCGCATCCACGCTTCTTCGGGAAGACTGCGAAAAAAGGAAATGGTCGCCAGCCTGATTTCGCGGAATTCTTCCACGTGACGGTCCCAGGAGACCTCGTCCGATTGGCAGGCGGTAGTGGCTACATCCTGCTCGAAGCTGGGCAATGCGCTCTGGTGATTACGGGCAAACCATAATGCACGGAACACGAAGAGGCGCTCCGCATCGTTCACATGGCCCCACATCTGGCGAATGGTCCATTTATCCGGCGCGTAACGATGCAGGGATTTCTCTTCCGATACGCGATGCAGAAGCGGAAGCGTTTCATCCAACTGGTTCTGAAGCACATGAATAATGTCATCACCGATGACTCGGTTGATATATCCAAAATAATATGGAACAGCTTCGTTTGGTCCGGGACGTCCGATCATGGAATTCATTTTACAGTGTGAGAGCAAAGACGTGGTTTATCGGACGTATGCTCTGCTCTCCTTTAATGCCCGGCTTCACTCAGTCCGATCGCCGCAGCCAGTGCTGAAGCAATGTTTGCAGCAAGACGCTGCACAGTTTCTTCGGTTTCGGCTTCCACCATCACCCGGGCCAGCGTCTCGGTCCCGGAGTAGCGCACGTTGACCCGTCCATTGCCATTGAGCTGCTGCTCGGCTTCGCGAATTGCCGCCATAACTTCCGGCATCTGTTCCAGGGGACGCTTTTCCTTGACCCGAACATTTTTGATCGTCTGTGGAAAAACCTTCAGGCCGGAAACCAGTTGCTCCAGCGGACCTCTGCTTGCCGCGACAATGCCTAGGACCCGGATCGCCGTAAGCAAGCCGTCCCCTGTTGTGGCTTCGCGGGAAAGAATAATATGGCCGGATTGCTCGCCGCCCAGCACCGCGCCGGTTTTGCGCATTTCCTCCAGCACATACTTATCGCCTACAGGTGCGCGCAGCATCTTAATGGCAGATTCGCGCAGAGCGATTTCCAGCCCCATGTTAGACATAGTAGTGGCGATCACGGTGTCATTCGACAGTTCACCGCGCTGCTTCAACTCGCGCGCTAACAGGAGCAACACCGCATCTCCATTGACAACGTGGCCATTGCTGTCAGCAAACATGGCTCGGTCAGCATCGCCGTCAAAGCAAATACCCAGATAAGCGTTCCGCGCCACAACCTCGCGGGCCACAATTTCAGGGTGCAACGCTCCACAGTTTTCATTGATGTTGCGGCCATCCGGCGTGCGATGAGTGAACTCAGCCTGGGCTCCAGAGCGTTTGAAAATCTCAGGGGCAACTGTGCTGGCTGCACCGTTTGCGCAATCCACCACAATGTGCAGGCGGTCTGCATCGGGAAGCGGGCGGGACAGCCAGTCAATATAGTCCTGCGGCAAGGCTCGATCGGCGAAGAGCGATGGACTCTCACCCGCAGCGGTATTGGGTGTTGAATTCGCGTTCAACAGGGAAAAGATTTCTGTTTCGATCTCGAGTTCAACCTCGTCCAGCAGCTTGTATCCGTCGCCGCCAAAAATTTTGATCCCGTTATCGCGCCACGGATTATGCGATGCCGAAATCACAACACCGGCGGAGAAGCCATGAGTATGCGCAAGGTAAGCAATGGCTGGCGTGGGGACCACTCCGGCGCTGGCAGTTTCCACGCCGGAGTTACGCAGCCCAGCAGCCAGCATATCGGCAATCCACGCGCTTGACTCACGCGTGTCCTGGCCAATAACCACTCGCCGCGGCCCAGCCGGAAGATGGTCGCCCAGTGCTCGACCCACTGCATAAACTGTTTTTCTATCAAGCGGGTACTCACCGGCGACACCACGAATTCCGTCCGTACCAAAAAGCTTTCGCATGAACTGTACTTGTACCTGGTATTTAGTATTTAGCAAATACTTGGAGCTTGCAAATCCATCGCCCGCACTCGCATTTAAGATGAGTCATCTATTCATTGCTGGTCTGTTTTACTTCGGCGGCAAAGCTGCCGCGCGCCACACGCACAGAAATCTTGTCTCCTGGGGCAAGCTGCCGAGCATCTTTCACCAGCGCGCCTCTGGCATCAAATACCAGCGCATAGCCACGTTCAAGGATTTTCATCGGTGAGAGCGCGTCCAATTGCGCCGCGAGCCGCTCGGTGCGTGAACGCCGCTGAGCGAGTTGGGAATTAAAGGCATGGACTACAGCGCCAGTGCCGGCATCAAGCTGGCTGCGCACCATAGCCAACGACCGGCGAAAATCGAAATGGCGCACACGGGAATCGGCAATATATAACCGGCGATGATAGTCGTGCAACAGCGTACGATAATCGGCCGCCAGCCGATAGGCAAGTTCGTCAAGCCGCTGCGACCGGCGCGCCATTAGGTCTTGTATGCGGGCAAAAGCGCCATGCTGCGCCAGTTCCTGAAGATGGTTGCGCGCCATCAGCAGGCGGTAACGGGTGGCGCGGCCCAACCGCTGATGCAAATGGGCCAGATGTTCCGCAAGGCGGTGTTTGGATTCAATCACTAATTCAGCCGCCGCGGATGGAGTAGGCGCTCTCAGATCGGCGACAAAATCGGCAATCGTGAAATCGGTTTCATGACCCACGGCGGAAATCACCGGCAGAGTGGATGCGGAGATGGTTCGAGCCAAAGTTTCATCGTTAAAGGCGGCAAGGTCTTCAATTGATCCGCCACCTCGCGCCACTATAATCACGTCAACATTCTTTGCGCGGTTAAAGTATTTCACTCCGGCTACTACCTCAGCCGCAGCCGTCTCTCCCTGTACCTGGGCGGGATAGATCAGGATGCCGACATTTTCATGCCTGCGGCCAAGAATATTGAGCATGTCTTGTAAGGCCGCCCCGCGTGGTGACGTCACAATGCCGATGCGTCGCGGCAACGGCGGTATGGGTTTGCGACGTGTAGCATCGAACAGACCTTCCTGTGCCAGCCGTGCCTTGAGTTGTTCAAAAGCCAGTTGCAATGCACCCGCGCCCACGGGTTCCAGGAATTCAGCGGAGAGTTGCAGTTCCCCGCGCGCGTCATAAATGGTCACCCGCCCTCGGGCGATTACCTGCATTCCGCTGTCCGGGCGGAAACGCAGCAGCCGGGCCTGACTGCGGAACATCACAATACGAAGCTGTGCGTCTCCATCTTTCAGGGTGAAGTAAAGATGCCCGGACTCAGAAGGGCGGAAGTTGGAAATCTCGCCTTCCACCCAGACATCTGTATAGCCGCGTTCTACCGTAGTGCGAACCGCGCTTACCAGATCGGCCACGCGCCAGATGCGGCGTGTGGGAGCTTGCTCAAAGGTAAAGCCAAGCTGGTCGGCAAAAGACATGAACGAAGTTTAGCAGAGCCCTTTTGCTAGCGATGTCCGCGGCCAAAGAGCCAGAACAGAAGCGACAATATCACGCTAATGACAATGCAAGTCGCCAAAGGAAAGTAAAACACAGAATGCTTGCCACGATAAACAATATCGCCCGGCAGGCGGCCCAATGGAACATTGAACTTGCCAGCAAGCAGCAGGCCCGCGCCCACCAACATAATGAGGGCGCCAAGAACCAACAGAAGCTTTCCTAACTCTGTCATTGTTATCCAGCCTTCCTGGTGAATTCGTCTGCTGATCTGATTAGAAATCGCCCTTTCTAAGCGCAGGTAGCTCGCCGAGCCTAAAATGCCAAGGCCCAGCCACTTTGTGTTGCGATGTTATGAACTAAATATGCGACAGCTAAGAAGGTATTCATCGCCGTGTTAACTGCATCGTGTGTTTAACAGTGTGACAATCCAGTCGAGCTGAGATCGTCTAGGTGGCGGCCTGTGGGTGCTTTTCCAGATATGCTTTTACGAATGGGCAGATGGGCACAACTTTCAGCTGATTGAACTGCGCATAGTCCAGCGCGCCACGGACCAACTGCTCTCCCAATCCCCGTCCCCTTGAGGCTTGAGGGACTTCAGTATGAATCAGGCTGATGCTGTTCGGCGTGCGCCGGTATTGCAGGACGGCCTTCTCGCCGCCGAGCGCAATTTCAAACTGGCCTTGCGCCTCATTATGCGTGACTGGATTGGTGTTCATAAAACCTTCCGTTCTGCCGCGCTTTCGGAGATTCTACGCGAATGCCGTGCAATGGCAAAAACTTCTTGAGATGTCACGTTGGAGATTGTGAGTAGCAAGCATCCCAATTTCCGTGTTCAGTTTCCGGCCCGCGCCAATGAGTTGCTCTCCTCAAGCGATAAATCTTTCGCCGGCCACGAACCTGCCAGGCATGCCATCAGATAGATTCCGCCTACAATCGCAAATCCTTGCGCCAAACCACGAGTGTGTGACACCGTTCCCACGGCGAAGGAAAACCCGAGTTGCAGCAGTGTTCCCAGAAAATAAAACGTGTTCTGCACGCGGCCCATAAAATGCCTGGGCACAAGTTCCATCATGGTGCTGGTAATGGCAACGCCTCCAAGGCCACGGCAGCAGCCCATAAGGCAGTAAACCAGCACGGAGACCAGCAGCGCCAAGCCGATGGTGAGCCAGGCCAGGTTAAGCGAGCCGTGAACGTGCGAACCGAGGAATGGCAGTGATATCAAGGAAAGACCCAGCAACGCCATGGAGATTCCAATGGCACGGCGATGTCCAGTGCCGCGAATCAGCATAGGCGTATAGATGGCGCTGGTGAAAGCGCCAATGGCCCAGCCTGCATTCAGCCAGCCATAGCCAACGGCGCCTGACCTGAGAATACGGTCACTGAACGGCGCAGTGATCACGCCCTGAGTCAGCATGCCTCCAATGAACAATGCCCATGCAGTACCCAGCAGCAGCAATCGCGGACGCAGCTTGATGTATGCGATGCCTTCCTTAAGCTCATGGAAAAACTTTGCTACTGCGCTTTCATGCACAATTGTTTCCGCGGCGACGGCAACCGTGTGCTTTCCTTTGCGCACGAACAAATAACAGATGAATGAAAGCACGTAGCTGGTGAAGTCGATAAACAGCACGCCATGCAGGCCGATCTTGTTATAGACAAATCCAACAACCGCGCCCGCGACCAGCCATCCGCCTTGCACTCCCGCGAGCAGAAAACTGTTGGAGTGAACGAATTGGGAGTCCGGCGTGAGCTCCTGGATCAGCGCAGTGATGGTCGGCCAAAACATCCAGAAGCCGGCGGCCACAATTACCGACATCAGATAAACTTCCCAAAGCGTGGCCACGCCGCGATAGGCCTGAATGGCAATGAATAAAATCACCAGGCCGCGTACTGCGTCCAGCATCATGAGCAGACGACGGCGATCTTCACGGTCAATCACCACGCCTGTGAATGGCAGCATGAGCAGCGCGGGAATGGTTTGCAGCATCAACAGCGTTCCCAGTGCCATCTCCGAGTGAGTTTTCTGCAGCAGAAACCAGGTGACGCCGGCGGAGTTCATGCCGCTGCCCACCATGGAGATGAGATTGGCGGCAAAAATCAGCCGCATTCCGCGATGTTGCAGGATGTTACGCACGTCTACTCACTTTAGCATCCCGGAAAGCCGCCTATATGCCTTGCTCCGACCGCCGCGCCCTGCCATAATCTGCCGAATGCGGAGTCGCTATCCAACTGCGGTCTCGATCATCGCAGCACTCGCAGTGTGCTTTGCTGCCGCCGCGCCAAGACGCGAGGTGATCAAGCCATTCTCCGTCTATCACGATGGCGACGACCTCATCTTTACTCCGGAAGCCGCGGGCTCGCGACGCATTGCCAGCGTGGGACCGTGGAATCTTGGTGAGCGGCTGGGGGATGACAAGCCCGCTGACAAGCGCCTGAATCTTTACGTTGTGGTGCCGGGCCAGCAATATCGGACAGCGGGCAACGCCGAATATGACCACAATCTGGTCATCAACAAATACACGGTTGACGGCAAGGCGCGCGACTGGGACGTTTTTTGGTGCTTTATTCTTGATCCCACGTTGCGGCCTGATTTGCGCAGCGAACGCGAATTGCTGATGGCGAAGCACCAGACATTTCGTCCGGCAACGCTGTTTGAGTTCAGAGACATTCCTTCACACGCTCTCATGGCGGAGCGGCTTAGCCTGAAATCGATGGACGATCTGCGGCGCTTCCGCGAAAAAGATGGCAGCCTGCCCCGGCTGCTGATTCTGCCCGCGCGATTGGCAGTCCGCGCGACTGCCGAAGTGCGCGATACGACAGTCACAACCACGCCGGCACATTAGCCTTTCCCCACGCTCCATTTATACTGAGGCTTCAGCACTTTCACGCCTTGAGGGAACCGACTGCTTCCTTATATACACATACCATTTTGGCCGTACGAGATTCCGACCTTTGGCCTGCTTATGGTGATGGCCTTTGCCGCTGCTTACTTCGCGCTGGAGGGCGAGATCAAGCGGCGCAAACTTCAGCTTGATCCTTACACCATCGTCGCTGTTGTGGCGTTCGCCGGAATTCTGGGCGCAAAGATCTGGCACATTATCGATACTCCTGCTGACCGTCTTAACGGAGAAACTCTCAGGAGTTTCAGCGCTCTTGTGGGCTGGTTTCGCGGAGGCTTTGCCTGGTTTGGCGGATTCGTAGCTGGCATCGCCGCGCTGCTCATCATTGCGCGGCGCAATCGCGTCAACATGCTGACCATGCTCGATGTGTCCAGTTCAGCGGCGGCCGTGGGCTACGCAGTAGGGCGCATCGGCTGCCTGATCTCCGGGGATGGCGACTATGGCAAGCCTACGCATCTGCCCTGGGGCATGGCATTTCCTGACGGACTGGTCCCAACCACCGGAGCGAACGGTACATGCGCGCTCTATGGCTGGCCGCAAAACTGTGCCGTGCACCCTACGCCTATTTATGAATTCATCGCTTGCATACTGATCTGCTGGTACATATGGCGGCGTGGTTCGCGGGCCATTCAGCATCCGCTTGGCCCCGGCGTAATTACGGGAGAGTTCCTCATCCTGTTTGGGATTGAGCGCTTTCTGGTGGAGTTCGTCCGCATTAATCCACGGATTCTGTGGGGTATGAGCAACGCGCAATTGGCCGCGCTGCTGACTATCGTAGCTGGAATCATTCTGCTGATTGTTGCGAGGCGTCGATTTCGCAAAGTAGATCCCGTGCACAAAGTTTTGGACCATGTGATCCAGCATGGCAACCAGGAAACCAAGCCGGAATATCATCGCGCCACGCCTGAATGCCCCAACCCCGAACGCTGGAGGATGTTTGACACCATGACCGCCGAAGTTGAAGTCCTGGATTTTCTTAAATGCCTGATGACCACCGTCAAGCCCAACGTGGTAGTTGAAACCGGGACGTTTCTTGCCGTGAGCACTTTATATATGGCGGAAGGGCTGAAGCAGAATGGCTCCGGCAAAATTATTACCTGTGAGCCGGACAAGGAAGTTTTTGCCAAAGCCAAAGAGAAAATTGAAGCATCCGGCTTGAAGAAGTTTATCGACTTCCGCTGCGAATCCAGCCTGGAGACCCGCGTGACGGGGACCATCGACGTTCTGTTTTGCGACTCGCTGCCTGAACTGCGCGAGCCCGAAGTCCGGCACTTTCTTCCCAGCATCAATCCCAATGGCCTCATTCTGATGCACGACGCCAGTTCCCATCTCAAGACCGTCCGCGAAGCCGCCAAACGGATGGAAGATGAAGGTCTGGTTTCAGTGGTGTTTTTGCCGACGCCCCGCGGATTAGTGATCGCACAGAAAAGGGCGGGCAGGAAGTAACGTCACGCCGAGTTTCGGAATCGTTTTCGCATTTGCTCGTCAACTTCTTCGGGTTCCGGCAATGAGCAATGTCGGACGCGTGAATACACCGATGAGCGAACTACACGTTCCTGCAAGTTTCTAGCAGGGAACAAGGGGACTTCAGTCCGGTGGACATCTTTAAAGTTAGGGTTTTGTGGCTTCGCCGGCCTTGTAGATGTAGCGGATTGAGGGCTTATAGACCAGCAGAGAGGAGGAACTGCTGCGGTTCACCTTGATGCAGTTGCGGTCATACCACTCAATCACTCCCTGCACTTCTTCGCCGTCTTTCATTACCACCACAACAGGAGTCTTGCCCTGGATCTGCTTCTGGTAATAGTAATTCTCGGCATGGGTCTGTTCAGGAGGCCCACTGCGTCGGGCCCCGGAAGGCATGCGGTCCGTGCGTTCCAGCCGCTCACGCCGTTCAGACACAGGTTCTGTGCGAGGAGAAGGCGCACTCAACGATGGCCGAATCAATTTCCGGCTTACGAAATCTTCTTCCTGGGGCCGCTCGGGAGCCTGGCGAGCGGCAGTTGAATCCATTCCATCCTTCATAATTGTCCCGTCCCCGCTATAAAACACTGCACCGGCAAAGTGATGGCCGACCCGGCTAGCCGGGCTGAATCCGTGAAATGTGACCGGGAACTCAGTGCGGATTAGTGCTGTAACCGTACCACAGCTTGCTTTGGCTTTTCAATTGTCTGAATGGCCAACGACCGAGTCTTTATACTTTTTTAATAAACTGATTATTGGTTCTAGAACGAGGATTAGCGTTCCAGAGTTAGGGCAAAAGCATCCAGAGATAACGGACGCAACACATTGCGGCGCATTCCGCTTTGCACATATCCCAGTTGCTGCGTGGCCTGGGATATCCAACCAAAATCGATGGCAACCGCGAGTGATTTCAGCTCTGCCAGGATGTCTGTGTTCCGTACCAGCTCCGGAGCATTTGAAACCAGCGCGGTCAGATCTTTCAGCAGGCCATACACCGCGCTAATGAGGCGGTCAGTTTTTTCCTTACCTTCTCCGCCCGCGCGATAGGTTTCCGTTGTCTTGAAAAGATCAGAATGGTCAGCGGAGCGGACAGCCGTGACCAGCAGCGTCAAGGCGTCTTTGCGGGCTGCCATGTAATCTTCCAGATTCAGGTTGCGCGCGCGTCCAACAGCGCCACCGCTGAGCCGGGCCACAAGCTGCCGCTGGCGCGGGTTCCAGTCCGGCCTGGATTTTTCCAGATAGCCTTCAATCTCTGCGGACGGGAGCGCGCTCAAGGTGAAAGTCACACAGCGCGAGCGGATGGTTGGCAGCAGCTCTCCGGGATTGCGGGCCAACAAGAAGATTGTCGCGAAATCGGGTGGCTCTTCCAGAACTTTCAGCAGGGAATTGGCTGCTTCTTTCATGAAGGCCGAATCCACAAAAATAAAAACGCGCCGCTGCGCTTCCTGAGGCTTATAACGCGCGGTCTGGATTACCTGCCGTACCTGATCGACTTTGATCATCATCTGCGGAGGATCAGGAGGCACCACCAGGACGTCGGGATGCGTCTGGATCAGAATTCTTGTTTCGCGCTTATCGGTTTCGCGCAGCCCTTCACGGGCCTCCACAGCTTCAGCAAAGCGTTCGTCGAACTCCGCCGCCTGCCCTATACGCGTACAGTTGGAGCAGGCTCCACAATAGTCAGGGAGACTGTCTGTCTGGCGAGGCTGAAGGCAATTCATGGTTCGCGCCAGCATCAGCGCCAGCGTGTACTTCCCAGCGCCCTGGGGGCCGGCCAGAATCACCGCGTGGGGAAAGCGGTCCCGGGCGAGCATTTCCCGCAACTGGCGGATTGTGTCAGGGTTCCCCTGGAAGTCAGAAAATGGCATGCGTTTCCATTGTACCCAGTGGATGGCTGAGTTGTGCGCGTCGCTAAATGTGATTCCAGGAAATTACTAAGTTATTGAATCTAAATAGGCATTTAGATTTATTGTATTTTCCTTAACTTTTTTTGCATGCCCTATATTTCCGGGTTCCATTCTGACTCTACTACTACAGAAGCAGGCTCATCCGTCGACTGCTAATAGGGGGATATGGACCCGGAAGCCGTATCCCCCTTATAAATTTTCCAGACCTTCTTCGCTCACCCCGCAAGCATTTACCCGGCTCGAATATCCATCAGCAAATCGGTTTTCTCTATTCGCTCACGTTATTAGGTTTTTTAACACCTCTCTAATCACCACCTAACAAAAGCCGCCGATGATTAGGGGCAGGAATTTCCCTCTTCATTTCAATCATTGCCCGTGAAGGTTGGTCATTCCCTCCGATTTTCCCCATCGAGAGGTGTTGTGTGGTCATCGAATTATTCCAACTGGCGTGGTCTACTGTTTTCAGTTGCCGCCACAAGAAATGCACCCCGCTTATCACATGCCGAAAAGGCCAGCCGCGGTCAAAAGTGGCAGCCATTACCGGCCACTACTTTGTCTGCCTGAATTGCGGCAAGGAGTTCGCGTATGACTGGGACAACATGAAGGTGATTGATCCTGAGCCCAGGCGCATGAAGGTTCTGGCCGAGAAAGCGGCCCAGATGTACGCCGGAAAATAGCGGGCGATTAGATCTTGTTGCCTGCCAGGCGCAGCAACCTGGGGCCGGAATCCGATGCCGGTTTCGTAGACGATGATTTTTGCGTCCAGGCCTTGCGGATAGAATCGGCGAGGGCATCGGCATCCAGATTTGCGGAAGCTGTGGTTGGGGACGATGCAGGGAAGTGAAGTACCCTCACCGTGGAACGTCCATTGTGCGAGCGCTCATTTTTTGACATGTTTTTCCTGTTAATTTGCAAGCTTTAGATTCAAGGAAGATGCTCAGGCTGCTTCAGCCGCTTCCGGCTTGACTGGCTGCTCTTCTGAAGCAGTTCTGGCTTTTGTCGCATGTTTTGCTGATTCGAGCGGCCTGGCTCCAGCATTCATTTCAAGGGTGGCCCGCACCATCCGGCCACGCAGCTTGAATCCACTCATTCTCAACTCCTCTGCTCGGGCCTTAATCCGGTCAGATGTTACCTTCATGTTGAAAATCCTCTTTTTAAGTCTGAAAGTTGTTGGTTTGCGAAGGAACAAGAGACTAGCGACATCTAGTTAGAAGCAAATGCGAAGGAAAGGATGCATTTCTAAGGTGTAATCCCTTAACACCGGTCATGTAAATTACCCGATTGCTCCGGGCTGTTCACGTCGATACTCTCCAACGATGCAATACCGTAACTTTTTGCCTGTCGCGCTTCTTGCGCTTCTGCTCTCCTGCGCCATGAGCGCGCAAACTCCCGCGCCTTCGCCTACGCCAGCCGACGAGTTCACCATTGTCGCCCTGCCGGACACACAGTTCTATTCATCGCTGAACCCGCAGATTTTTGCCGCGCAGACGCAATGGATCGCCAATCACGTGACCGACCAGAACATCAAGCTGGTGGTTGGACTGGGAGATATTGTGGATGGCGGCGGCGTTCTGGCGCAGTGGCAAAATGCAGATGCTGCGGTGCGCCTGCTGGACGGGCATGTTCCATACATGATGGCGATCGGCAACCATGATTACGACCAGAACAATCCCGCCGGGCGAACGGCATCCACCAAAAACTTCAATTCATTTTTTGGGCCGGCACGCTACGCCGGAGCGTCCTGGTACAAAGGGAGCTTCCCCGCAGGCAGTAATGAGAATTTTTATGGCGTCGTGAATGTAAACGGGCGCAACTACCTGATCGTGGTACTGGAATTTGCGGCGCGCGATGCGGCGCTTGCATGGGCTGACGGTATCCTGAAAGCCAATCAGGATAAAGATGCGATTATAGTGACGCACATGTTTACCTACGCGGACAACATGCGCATTTCAGGGTGCGACGAGAATAGCGCGGCCAGCTTCGGCGTGGGACAAGATAACAACGGCGAGGACATGTGGTGGAAATTCGTACGCAAATATCCCAATATCCATCTGGTGCTGAGCGGTCACGTGGTGGAGGGAGACGGCACGGGACGCCGCATAGACCTGGGTGTAAACGGCAATCTGGTCAACCAGATACTCTCTGACTATCAATCCGATCCGCAGGGCGGAGGCGGCTATCTGCGGATTATGAGAATTTCTCCGTCGCTCAACCGGGTGACCGTGACTTCCTATTCGCCGTATCTCGACAGCTTCAAGACTGACGATCACAATCAGTTCACCGTTCCCTATCACAATCCGGGCGTTTCAACAGCAGCAGGCACGCTTTCCGGCAAAGCCAAAAACGCGATCGATTGCTCTGCCGCAGCGGGAGTGACCATAAGTTACAGTGGTGGTTCGGCGGTAACGGATGCGAACGGCAATTTCTCCATTCCTGCAAATGCGCGTAAATCACTGGCGATTACAGCGGGCAAGACCGGATGGCTGAGCGACGCCCGTTCAGCCACCTCAACGCTGAATGCTGTGGCCGAGCCAAGCCCGACAAAGATTTTTATCTCCACTGCGGGCCTGGTCAAGGGCAACGTGCTGAACAGCGTAGGAACGCCGGTAGCGGGAGCGATCGTGACTTTCACCGGGGGCAAGCTGCGCCAGACAACGACAGTGACCACCAATGCTTCAGGTTCCTATAATTCCGGCTGGATAGCCGTGGGGCCATATACGGTTGTAGTGACAGCAACGGGGAATCCCAGTGTTAGTACTTCCGCAACAGTGAATACCGGGCTGGCCACGCCACTGAACGTTACTCTTAAATAAAGTAGCCCGCACTCTTAAATAAAGTAGCCCGCGAGAATAAAGTAGCCCGCGAGCTGTTGCTCCAGGAAGCCTTCGCTGGTTTGAAGAAATTTGTAATTTGCATGGCTGGGCAGCGTCTCTCTATTAAGGCTTTCTGATGTCCGAAAACATGGAGACTTCTTCGCAGCCAACTAGCTCAGTCCGCAAATCTCGGATCGTCTGGAAAGTGTTTGTGGCGGTATGCGCCACCTATCTGGCGCTCTCCATTACAGCCGGAATAATCATTGCCGATGTCAGCCTGAAATTGCATCGCCTGCCATTGCGCCATGCGCAAGCTGTTGTCGCGACAGTACGTCATGATTTCCGCGCCGAACTGGAAAATATAAGCGTTACCGCATCTGATGGCGCGGTGCTCAGGGGATGGTATGTTCACCCGCATGAATACAACGGCAACGCTGTCATTCTGCTGCACGGAATTACGGACAACCGGGAAGGCGTTGCCGGATACGGGCGTTTGCTGCTGGAACGTGGCTACGCTGTCCTGCTGCCGGACGCGCGCCGGCATGGCGAGAGTGGTGGTGAACTGGCTACCTACGGCCTTAAGGAATCAGACGACATTCACCGCTGGGTTTCCTGGGTGTACCAGCATGATCCACCGCAATGTATGTACGGCTTTGGCGAGTCTTACGGCGCAGCGCTCATGTTGCAGTCCCTTGCAGCAGAAGACAGATTTTGTGCCGTGGCCGTAGAAAGCCCATTTTCCACCGCCAAGGAAATGAGTTTTGAACGAGTGTCCGGACCGCTGCACCTGAAACCATGGTTTGGCCGTACGCTGGGCCGTCCGGCGATCTACTCGGCGGAGATATATGCGCGGCTGCGTTACGGAATTGGCTTGCTAAAGCCCAGCCCGCTGGATGCAGTGGTACATTCCACTGTCCCGGTCTTATTGATCCACGGTGAAGCGGACCACAACACTTTGCCTCTGCATTCACAATTGATTGCCGCCGCCGCTCCCGACCATGTGCAACTCTGGCTGGTGCCTCACGCCGGCCACACCATGGCGTGGGCTGCCGCGCACCAGGAATTTGAAAGTCGATTGCTGGGCTGGTTTGCGCTCCACCGAAAGCCCCAGCCGAAGATTGCGAATGCAAATGCTGCGGTGCGTGACCAACAGAACTAGTAGAGGCCCGCTTTTGCAGCGGGCCTCTGCTCTTAGTATCCGTTATTGACAGCCCGTGAACTGCGCCGGCGACGCAGGATTGGGGGAGTCACCTTGCAGGCCATTGGCAAAAGTCTCGACATCGGGAGGCTGGCACGTGGGCTTACCATTTGCCAGCGACGATGCATGGAAGAAAAGATCGAAGTTGGCGCCGGACTGGGTTGGGGCAAAGGTGTATCCATTTTTGTTAAAGACCGCTTCTTCGGCGGGGTCTGTTGGAACAACAGGAAACGTGTAATTCGCGCACGCCGTACCTGCCGGACACGAGGAACCCGGAGCGGTGTTGAACGCAGGCGGGGTTGGAATCAAGGGATATTTAAAAACGAAATCACGGGTGAAGATACCGAACGGTTCCGGCGTTACATGGACCGGTACTGGGACCTTTTGCGTAGAGTCAGTGGACGTTGCGGTCTCCTCAATATCGCCTTGTGAAGTGGTGAAACGCAAGCCGATTGTGCCTACGTCAATTCCGGGAATAATGGGATCACCAGCGCCAAAGTTCCCGCCGCCCGGGAGCAAAATCGCCGGTGTATAAAAGCTGCCTTGTCCGCCGGGCGCGGTACCCGGATCATGAGCGGCGCGCGCGGACACCACTATAGCGTAGCCTTCACTGCCGGCGGGAACCGCAGGAACATTATCGAAGCGGAAGTGGCCCTGAGCATCCGCCTGAGTCTGCTTGAAGATTACAAAGTCGCCGCTGCCTTGTTCCAGAGAAACAACCACGGTCCCGACGACCGGCGCCCCTGCCGGATCCACCACTCTGCCTGTAATTGCAGCGGAGGCTGGCCCAGGCGTTGGCGTTGGACTGGGGGTAGGCGTTGGAGTTGCCACAGGAGTTGGTGTAGGCGTTGGAGAAGGGGTGGTTCCCGGCGTAGGAGTTGGGGTCGGGGTTGGACTTGAATTTGAACTGACCGAGCCACATCCGGTGGCCAGGGCGGCAATAACACATAAAGCTGGAATACAAAGAACTAGCCTGCGGTACGAATTCATCTGGGCCTCAATCTGGGGAACAGGCTGTTCTTTGAAAAGATGGCCAGCAGCAGCTTTGAGTTGTAGCTGCGGATTGAGGTGGAGCTCTGTTTTTTTACTTAGTACCAGCTCTCTTTCATTAACCATTAACGGTTTCATTCGTTGAGGGTCACTTTGCTTCTGTACGGCGCTGAAGCCAAGCTGATCCTGGGAGCAGCGATTCCGGTCTACGGAGAAAGCCAAAATGCCAGGTAGGACAACCAAAAGCCAAGATTCAGTTAAGAACTGTTAACACAAACTTCGCGAATCTTCAGGCCGGGAATTTCATGTTGATAATATAATCAGGACTGAATCTTCGCGTAATTTGTCGGCGTCAATATGGGGTGTTGATGTTCAGCCATGCTGATCCCGAATCAACATCGACCCTGGCATAATTCCAAAGGACTAGCAGATGTGGATAGTTCGTCTTGCCTTACAAAGGCCATATACCTTCATCGTGATGGCGCTGCTGATCCTCATACTGGCTCCAATTGTCATCCTTCGCACTTCGGTCGATATCTTTCCTGAAATCAATATTCCGGTCATCAGCATTATCTGGCAGTTCACGGGCATGTCCGCGCAAGACATGACAGACCGCATCGTGAGCAATACCGAACGGGGCCTGACTACCACTGTCAACGACATTGAGCATGTTGAAACGCAGGCAATGGACGGCCGTGCCATCACCAAGGTTTTCTTTCATCCCACGGCAAACCTGGAAATCGCCCTTTCTCAGGTGACGGCCATTTCGCAAACTGCTGTACGGCAGCTTCCTCAGGGGACCACGCCACCGCTGATTATCGTTTACTCCGCTTCCAGCGTTCCCATTGTGCAGATCGGCATCAGCAGCAAGACCCTGCCGGAACAGGCATTGAATGACTTGTCTGTAAATTTCATTCGGCCACAGATGACTACGGTGCCGGGTGCGGCAATTCCTTATCCTTACGGCGGCAAACAACGTGTGGTAGCAGTAGATATCGATACCGCAGCGATGCAGGCGAAAGGATTGACGCCGGTAGATGTGGTCAATGCCATCAACGCGCAAAACCTGATATTGCCTTCGGGTACGGCGAAAATCGGCAATTTGCAGTATCAGGTGTCGATGAATGGCAGTGCGGATACTATTGCTGAAATCAACGGCCTTCCAGTGAAAACACAGAATGGCGCAACTATATATATTCGCGATGTGGCCCACGTGCGTGACGGATTCTCTCCGCAAACCAACGTAGTCCGTAAAGATGGCCTTCGCGGGACGCTCATTACTGTAATGAGGAATGGCGGCGCTTCAACACTGGATATTGTCAACAACATGAAAGAAACCCTGAAGCGAGTGGAAGCCACGCTCCCTCAGGGTGTCGATATCAAGCTGCTTTTTGATCAGTCGCTATTTGTGCGCGCCTCCATCACCGGCGTGGTGCGGGAAGCGCTGATTGCAGCATGCCTTACGGCTGCCATGATCCTGCTCTTTCTGGGGAACTGGCGCAGCACCCTGATCATTGCGATATCCATTCCTCTATCCATTCTCTGCTCGGTCATAAGCCTTGCTGCCTTGCATGAGACCTTCAACATCATGACCCTGGGAGGGCTGGCGCTGGCCGTGGGCATCCTGGTGGATGACGCAACGGTGGAAATTGAAAATATTGATCGCAATCTGGCCCAGGGCAAGGAGTTGAAGCAGGCGATTCTGGACGGCGCATCGCAGATCGCCGTGCCTGCATTTGTTTCCACGCTTTGCATCTGCATTGTTTTTGTGCCCATGTTCTTCCTTACCGGCGTGGCAAAGTTTTTATTCGTTCCGCTGGCGGAAGCCGTGGTTTTCGCCATGATGGCCTCTTACCTGCTCTCCCGGACGCTGGTTCCAACACTGGTGATGTACCTGCTAAAAGGCCATGAGCACGAAAATAAATACAAGGTTGGCCGCGGCTTCTCCGCTCCGTTCAAGCGGCTACAGATTGGCTTTGAACGGCGTTTCGAACAGCTTCGGGACGCATATCACCGCACGCTCCGCGCCGCCATGGACCATCGCGGCCTTTTTATCACGGTATTCCTGATGTTCTGCATCCTCTCGCTGGGCCTGGTGTTCTTCCTGGGGCAGGATTTCTTTCCCTCAGTTGATGCCGGCATCTTCCGCATGCATGTGCGCGGGCGCGCGGGCCTGAGGATTGAAGAAACTGCCCGGCTCTGTGACCAAGTTGAAAATTATGTCCGGACGAAGATCCCGAAAGAGGAGCTAGTCACTGTCCTGGATAACATTGGACTGCCGTACAGCTCGATCAATAATTCTTACAGCACAGCCGGCAGCATTGGCACGTCTGATGCGGAGATCCTTTTTTCGCTGAACCAGGAAAAACACCATCCTACCGCGGACTATGTAAAACAATTGCGTGAAGAGCTGCCACGGCAGTTTCCCGGTGTTGAATTCTTCTTTCAACCGGCGGACATAGTTACGCAGATCCTGAATTTCGGCCTTCCCTCACCGATTGACATCCAGATAGTGGGTAAAAACCAGGTCCAGAATTACCAGCTGGCACAGGACATGGCAAACCAACTGCGCCACGTTTCCGGGGCCGTTGATGTTCACGTGCAGCAGATGATGAATTCTCCTGCGATCAAACTAAATATTGACCGTACCCGTGCACAGCAGGTCGGGTTGCAACAGCGCGACGTGGCACAGAATCTGCTGGTCTCGTTGAGCGGCAGCTTCCAGACAGCGCCAACGTTTTGGCTGAACCGCGAAAACGGCGTCACCTACAACGTTGCCGTGCAAACGCCGGAATACCGCGTGGACTCACTCCAGGCCCTGATGAATACGCCGATTACCGCGCCCGCAGCTCCTGCGCCTCAGGTCCTGGGGAATCTTGCGACTGTAACTCCAGATGTGACCCCATCCGTAATTTCGCATTACAACATCCAACCAGTCATGGACGTTTACGCCAGTGTGCAAGGACGGGACCTTGGCGGAGTGGCACGGGACACGCGAAAGATTGTCGCCGAGTTTCAAAAGAAATTGCCCAAGGGATCGCGCATTGATGTGCGAGGGCAGGTTGAAACCATGACCAGTTCCTTTGCGGGCCTTGGCATTGGCCTGGTGATGTCGATTGTGCTGGTTTACCTGTTAATTGTGGTCAACTTTCAGTCATGGCTTGATCCTTTCATCATCATCACGGCGCTTCCCGGCGCATTAGCGGGCATTGCCTGGATGCTGCTGCTGACCCACACCACTTTGAACGTGCCGTCTCTGACCGGCTCGGTAATGTGCATGGGTGTGGCAACAGCCAACAGCATCCTGGTGATTTCTTTCGCGCGCGAGCGTATGCAGGAAGGGTTGACGGCATGGGATGCCGCAATGGAAGCTGGATATACGCGAATGCGCCCCGTGGTTATGACTGCTCTGGCCATGATTATCGGCATGGTGCCGATGGCGCTGGGGATGGGCGAGGGCGGCGAGCAGAATGCCCCGCTGGGCCGCGCCGTGATCGGCGGACTGGTTTTTGCTACTGTAGCCACGCTGCTTTTTGTGCCGGTGATTTTCAGCATGATCCACGGGAGACGTGAAGCGAAAGCGGCAGCAAGGGCTGAAACCCGGCAGGAAGTTTATTCGGGTACTTAAAAACATATATGTCACAGCTTATGGAACAACAAACTCAAGAACACACAGAGAGCGGCGCGCCCGAGAACGTGCATCACACGCAGCCGGCCAAGAAGAGCGGGCTGCTCGCCATAGTTGTTCTGACGATATTAATGGTGGCGGGCGCTTTCGCACTGGTGCGCCGGTTTACGGAGCGCGGAGCGCTGGCCAAAGAAACAGAAACGCTCGCCGTGCCCACCGTAAGTGTTGCCAAGCCTATCACCGAGCCAGCCGCTGACCAACTGGTGCTGCCGGCGCAACTCCAGGCTTACGTTGAGTCTGCGATCTACGCCAGGACCAACGGATACCTGCTGCGCTGGAACAGGGACATAGGCAGCAAAGTGAAAAAAGGCGAACTGCTGGCGGAGATCGATACGCCGGAAGTCGATCAGGAACTCTCACAGGCAAAAGCCGCGCAACAGCAAACTGCGGCGCAACTACAACTGGCCAAATCGACGGCCGAACGCTGGGCCAATCTGCGCAAGACAGATTCGGTTTCCCAGCAGGAAGCCGACCAGCAGGCAAGCGCCTATACCCAAGCCGCTGCGAACACCGCGGCGGCTGAGGCGAACGTCCGCCGTTTGCAGCAGCTTGAGTCATTTAAGCATGTCTATTCGCCGATCTCCGGCGTAATTACCCGCCGCAATACAGATGTGGGCGCTTTAATTACAGCGGGAAGCGCGAGTACGGGCAAAGAGCTTTTCGACGTCGCCCAGGTTGATCCGCTGCGCGTATTTGTCAGCGTCCCCCAGACCAACGCGCCGTCTATACGCGCGGGATTACAGGCATATATAGAGCTGCGTGAATATCCGGGACAGAAGTTTGCCGGCAAAGTGGTCCGTACCGCCGATTCCATTGATCCAGCTACGCGCACGCTGCTTACGGAAATCGATGTGCCCAACCCTGATGGCCATCTCTTGCCCGGCTCTTACGCCGAAGTTCATTTCGCCGTCCCCGTGCAGATCACACGTTTGTCGGTTCCAGTGAATGCTTTGCTTTTCCGCCCGGAAGGCCCACGCGTTGCCGTGGTCGGCCCAGATCACAAAGTCCATTTGAAGGCGATCAATATTGGCCGCGATTATGGCACTAAAGTGGAGATACTTGGCGGCCTTGATGCAAATGACCAGATCGTGCTGAATCCGGCAGATTCTCTGGAAGATGGCCAGGAAGTAAACGTTAAGTCCGCTGGAGGCGGAGCGCAATCGTGAAGCAGAGTTTTTTGCGGCTGGCTTCCGTGCTCTCGTTGGCGGCTTTCCTGGGCGGATGTGCTGTGGGGCCGAATTATCATCGGCCCGACGTGGCCACAGCTCCGGCATGGAAAGAGCAACCACCGTGGCGCGCCGCCGATCCCAAAGATTCAATGCCGAAAGGCGATTGGTGGACGACCTTCACGGATGCCGAACTGACCGGCTACGAAGCGGAGGCGCTCAAGGCGAACCAGACCATTGAGGCGGCGCGCTACCAGTTAGCGCAGGCACGGGCTTCGGCGCGAATCACGCAGTCAGGGCTGTTTCCTCAACTGAGCGCAGGAGTTTCCGCGCAGCGTGCCCAAACCTCCGCAGGCAAACCAACCACAACCGGCATCCCGCTGTCTGCCCCTTCTACCTCCAATGATTTTCTGATTCCTTTCAATCTCACGTGGGAGGCTGATGTGTTTGGCGGAGTCAGGCGGAATGTAGAGTCAGCCAATGCCACATACCAGGCTACGGCAGCGGCGCTGGAGAATGTCCGGCTGGTCATTACTTCAGAACTTGCAGTGGATTACTTTTCCCTGCGGGAGTTGGATTCAGAAATTGCCGTGGTCAACGCTTCAGTGGAGTACCAATCAAAATCGCTGACGCTGGTGCAAAACCGCCATGCCGGCGGCGTTGCTTCCGGGCTGGACGTGGCTCAACAGGAGACATTGCTGAACTCTACACGCACCCAGGCCACGCTTTTGCGGCAGCAGCGGGCGCAATTTGAACACGCGATTGCCGCGCTGGTTGGAGTGCCGGCTTCCAGCTTCAGCGTGCCGGTAAAGCCATTGGCCCTGCCCCCGCCTGCGGTGCCAATCGGAGTGCCTTCCGATGTATTGGAGCGGCGCCCGGACGTGGCCCAGGCAGAGCGGCAAATGGCGGCGCAGAATGCGCAGATTGGCGTAGCGAAAAGCGCGTTTTATCCGGGTATTAACCTTTCCGCGGGCGGCGGATTTGAGAACACCGGGCTTGGCAGCATCATTAGCGCGTCCACGGGATTTTGGGCGCTCGGAGCAAACGTGGCGGAGACGCTTATCAGCGGAGGACGGCGACGCGCGCAGGTAGATTTTGCCAAATCAGCTTATGGAGCTTCTGTCGCAACTTACCGGCAGACGGTGCTCACAGCCTTTCAGGAAGTCGAGGACTCTCTTTCCGGGCTCAGCGTACTGGCCGAGGCAGCAGAGACCCAGCAGGCGGCAGTGAACGCGTCACAGCGCGCCTTGACCATAGCGAATGACAGGTACACTGGCGGCCTGGTCACTTACCTGGACGTGGTTAACGCGGAGCAAAATCTTCTGGACACTCAGCGCCTATCCACGCAGATTCTTGGCCAGCGCCTGGTGACCTCAGTGGGCCTGGTCAAGGCGCTTGGAGGCGGCTGGGATTCATCCAGCCTGCAGGCGGTCAAAGTAAGAGCCACGGCCAAACAAGCGATTGAGCCGTAACATCAAAAATAAGCAAAAATGCGCTACTCGCTTGCGAGAGCATACCCAGCGTAAAAGCCGGTGAGTTCGGCAGCAGCAATCAGAACATGCCGATCTAAAATGCTTCTTTCCTGAACTCCTTCCGATGATTTAAGCTTTTCCCGCCTTCAGGAGATTGTTCATGAAACTCTGCCGCACCATCTCAGTATTGGTCACAGTGTTCACAGTCATGGCTCTGCACGCTGCCGACTATCCCGCGCCGCAAACCGGTACGTTCGTTGTAAAGGATTTTCAGTTTAAGTCCGGTGAGAAGCTGCCTGAAGTCAAGCTGCACTATTACACGCTGGGGGCGCCACGTAAAGATTCCAGCGGCAATGTACGTAATGCGGTCCTCATCCTGCATGGCACTGGCGGCAGCGGACGCCAGTTTCTTACGGCGAATTTTGGAGGCGTGCTCTTTGGTCTAGGCCAGCTACTGGATACAGCCAAATACTTCATCATTCTTCCGGATAACGTAGGCCATGGCGAATCCAGCAAACCGAGCGATGGTCTGCACATGCGCTTTCCGCATTACGAGTATGACGACATGATTGAGCTGCAATACCGTCTGCTAACGCAGGGTCTCGGCGTGAATCATCTGCGGCTGGTGATGGGTACCTCCATGGGCGGTATGCATAGCTGGTTGTGGGCGGAGCAGCACCCGGACTTCATAGACGCTGCCATGCCCCTTGCGAGCCAGCCGGTGGAGATTGCCGGACGCAATCGTATGATGCGGCGCATGATCATGGATGCGATACGCACCGATCCCGAATGGAACAATGGCGAGTACAAGCAGCAGCCGCACGGTCTGGCTGCGGCGCTCGATATCCTGCTGATAATGGGCAGCTCACCGCTTCGAATGCAGAAGGAAGAACCCACACGCGAACAGGCGGACGCCTTTCTGGAAAAATTCGTTGCCGACCGCATGAAAACCACTGACGCGAATGACATGCTTTACTACTTTGACGCATCGCGCAATTACAATCCTGAGCCACAACTGGAGAAAATCTCTGTCCCGCTTACTGCCGTGAACTCGGCTGATGACCAGATCAATCCGCCGGAACTTAAGATCATTGATCATGAGATTTCGCGGGTAAAGAATGGCAAGTATGTGCTGCTGCCTATTACCGACCAGACTCGTGGCCACGGCACGCACTCCTGGCCGGCTATTTGGAGCGATCATCTGGCGGAGTTATTGCAGAGATCGCAACACTAAAGATCGCAACACTAAAGAGAACCGTGCGAAGACAATAGATTCGGAAAACCGTTGAATAGAATTGGTGTATTCAGAAGTCTAGGCGGGCCGCCGTACCAGGGTAAGTTTAGTTTCGCGAGACAGGCGTTCTACTGTCTCTTCCAGCCTGATGTCAAAGCTGTGGCCGCACCTGGGACAGACGATCTGTTGAATGCCCGAGGAACGGCTTGCTGTTTTGCGTACCGGGAATGAATCTCCGTACGGGCATTCAACAAAAGTGATATCGCCTGCAGCCATTAGCGAACTCCTTGCCGGGTTGGCAATCTTTTGTTTGCAAACCTGACGCTGATCACAATATGGTTGCAGAAATGAGCCAACAAGTTACTGTGGTGGTATTACTGTTGCATAGTGAGGAACTGCTGGCTTGAGTCCGCGCCGCCTCTCTGAACAGAAGTACCCTGGTTTGGCTTTCGCGTCTTTCGCACTTCACATCTGGTAGGGATTCCGGAAGTTTGTCTCTTGCCGGATCATAGAAAACTAAAAAATGCTGATCCGAAGCGTGAATACATGGGTGTGTCCAGTACAAGTTCGTTCTTATCGCGCACCGGAGATTTTCTGCGTATTCCGCGTAACGGGCTAGCGCTGGCTGGCGGCGGTGGCGACATCTGGGACGAAGTCTGTCTAAAAATATCCCAGCACCGGCTCTGGTTCCCCGGACCCGAATTTTTTAAATGATATTTACCCGATGCAAGCTGGGAAACCGGTGAGGAGACGGTGGCTCATGCGACGGCTTAAAAATATTGGAAAGGCAAGTTGCAAAGAAATATTGGATGAAAACGCTCGCCACCCGCTAAGCTGTTCTCTAAATGCGCTATTGGTGACCAAAGGTCATCTACCAATGACCTCATGCCAGCAAGCTCAGTTGAACCTATGATTGTCTCTGGAAGGGCCGTTTGGACCGTACTCCCCATGGAACTTGCAGCCGAGAATAAACTGAACGCCGCACAACACTATTCGCCCACGTCCACGCCTGTGCTGGATGTTTTTCGCCCGCTGCCGCCGCAAAGCAAGGACAGCCTCAGCGCGGGAGAATATTTTCTTGCCAGCAGCATGGTGATTCTGGCATTGGTTGGCCTGCCCAGCCTGCGCGCCCTGATTGATGCTGCTCCGGGCTTCTGGGCGGCTTTGGTTCTGTGCGCCGCCGCTCTCATTGCAGGGTTTACCCATGAAGCCGGACACCTGCTGGCGGGGGTCCTTGCCGGTTTTAAGCTGAGGCAGATCAGGACCGGCCCAATTCATCTGGGCAGACAGGCTCGCTGCGGTGAGCCGTATTGTGGGGACGCATTGATACTGGGCTCTGCAGTATTTGAGCCGCGCGTTACCGGCGCTGCCGATGCCGTTCTTCGCCGCCGATTAATGGGTCTGATGCTTGGCGGGCCATTGGCAAGCTTGCTGCTGGCTGGCGCTCTTGAGATTTCTTTGGCGCTGACGCGGCCTGGCTTCGCAGTTGCCTTCGGCCTGCATGTTGGGGCTGCATTCTCAGCTTTGATTGGTATCGCCGCTCTTTTACCTGACGTAAATCGTCGCGGCAATTTTTCAGACGGAGCCCGCCTTTTAATGCTGTTGAAGAATGATAATCGGGCGGAGCGATGGATTTCCAACATCCGCTGCCAGATCGCGCTGAACCTGGGTCGCCATCCACGCGATTGGGACCAGGCTTGTGTTTCCCGGGCTGCCGCAGTCAACGACGATTCACGCGACGCCTTTGTCTCCCGCTGGTTGGCCTATCTATGGGCCGCTGAACGCCAGGACATTACCAGTGCGACAAAATATCTGGAAGGTGCATTGGAGTCCCTGGCGTACTCCACGCCCAAACTGCGCGACCATTTATTTCTTGAAGCAGCGGTTTTTCAGGCGTGGTTTCGTGATAATCCGTCCAAGGCGCTCTTTTGGGAGTATCGCATTCGCAACAACAAGCTTCGCCGGCTTCAGAAGTTACGCTTGGATATTGCCCTGCTTTGGGCTGAAGGCCGCCTGTTTGACGCGTGGGAGCAACTTGGAACCGTGTATCTCACGGAGCTGCGGCAGCTACCTGCTTCTCCGGGGCGAGCTCTGACTGAGGAAAGCGCCTCAGAGTGGAGGCGGCAAATGGAGTCGCGCATGTTGACCCGCGCATGGCGCAGCATGTATTCACTTTCACGCCAGCTTGAGCCTTCTGCGTTGCAGGAAGGGTTCGCTGCCCCGCAAAACCAGAAAATTGCTTCGTGGTAGTATCCTTGAACTGTGCCCGCTTCCCGGAAAGTTCACCGCGAGGGACGTGTAAAAACGCGGCCTCGTCAGAGCACCACTCATCTTGTGGTGATCACCGGCATGTCCGGGTCCGGCAAAGCTTCAGTGCTCAAGGCGTTTGAGGACCTGGATTACTATTGCGTCGACAACCTGCCGATTGATCTGATCCCGCGATTCGCCGATCTGGCAAAGCAGTCAGCAGAAATTGAAAAAGCCGCGCTGGTAGCTGACATCCGTGAAGGCGAACAGCTCAAGCGTCTGCCCAAGATCATTCAATCACTCCGCAAGCAGATCAATACCACCGTGCTCTTTTTAGAGGCCTCAGACGAGGCCCTGCTGCGCCGCTTTAGTGAGACGCGCCGTCCTCATCCGCTGGGTAAAGATTCTACGGTAAAGAATGCGCTTGCTAAGGAGCGTCGCATGATCCAGCCGATTCGCGCCCTGGCAGACCTTGTAGTTGATAGCTCGCGATTCAACGTGCACGAGCTGCGTTCGCACATCACCGCCAAGTTTGCTGCGGGAAGCACGGACAAGGACATTCTGGTTTCGATCGTCAGCTTTGGCTATAAGGCAGGCGTGCCCAATGACGCCGATCTGCTCTTCGACGTTCGCTTTCTGCCGAATCCCCATTTCATCCCGGCGTTCCGTCCATATACCGGACGCCATCCTCAGGTGGCCAAGTACATCCGCTCATTTCCGCAGACCCAGGAGTTTATCGATCGCATCTCCGCGCTGCTGGTGTACCTAATTCCGCATTATGTGCGCGAAGGGAAGAGCTACCTGACGATTGGCTTTGGCTGCACCGGAGGCCAGCATCGCTCAGTTTTTATCGGAGAAGAAGTAAAGAAGCTGCTGGCGAAGGCTGGGTACCCCGTAAAGGTTATTCATCGTGATTCGCCCCGGTGATTAACGCCCGACGATTAACAATACTTTACTTCTCAGTAAAGCTCCGCGAGGCAGCCACACTCCTTTAGAATGGGTGCAATGTTTTCCGCCGCCATGGGTGTTGTATGCGACAACTGAAACGGTTGTTGGCCTATCTGCGTCCGTACCTGCCGCATTTCATCGGTTCCATTCTGCTGATGGCGGTTGTGGGAATGATGGATGCTTTTCGCATTCTTCTGATGGGCCCAATCATTGACAGGGTCCTCACGCCGAAAACACCCGGCCGTTCTCTTACGCTGTTTCACATCCCCGGCACGCAACACATTGTCTATCTCCAGGATTTTATTCCACAGCATTTTGCCAATCCTCTAACAGTGGTTGCTGTGGCGCTGGCGGGAAGCGCAATCATCAAAGGCATTTGCGATTACATTGGCACATATCTGGTGAACTATGCCGGATATGGGCTGATCACGGACCTGCGAAATAGTCTGTATGACCGGATTCTGCGGCGATCGATTGCGTTTTTTTCGCGCTTTTCCACGGGCACGCTGGTTTCCACCGTGGTCAATGATGTGGACAAGGTGCAGATCACGCTTACGATTGCACTGGCGGAGTTCCTGCAGCAATTCTTCACGCTGGTTTTCCTGGTTGGCGTGGTAATTGTGGAAGGGCACAAACTGGCGCTGGTGCTGCTGATCTTTGTGCCATTTGTGATTGTTTCGGCGGGAAAGATTGGTCGTAGAGTACGCACCACGACTCGCAAAGGCCAGGACAAGTTAGCCGATATCCAGAACATCCTGCATGAGAGCATTACCGGCAATCGGATCGTAAAAGCCTTTGGCATGGAGAAATGGGAAAGCCGCCGTTTTGTTGCCGCTGCCAGAAAGCTTTTCCGTGCCAACCTGAAGTCTGTGGCCGTCCAGTCCATTAGTTCGCCGCTTATGGACATTATTGGCGCGGTGGCGGTCGCGCTGCTGCTGTGGCTTGGCCGCAGCACAATCAATTCGGGCACAATGACCGAAGGCGCTTTTATTACTTTCATCATCGCCGTTTTCCGGCTTTATGATCCCGTGCGCAAAATGGCCTTCTTCAACAACAGCTTCCAGCAGGCACTGGGCGCGTCGCAGGAAATATTCCACTTCATGGATGAAGAAGATGAGATCCACGAGAAGCCCGATGCCATTGCGTTGCCTGCCTTCCGTGATCGCGTTCGATTTGAGAACGTGAGCTTTTCCTATTTGGGCCCTAATGGATCGGAACCTGAGATCCTGCGCAATGTGAATCTGGAAACGCGTGCCGGCGAGGTTGTGGCTATCGTCGGCTCCAGCGGCGCCGGCAAAAGCACTTTAGTCAACCTGATACCGCGCTTTTTTGACGTGACCGGAGGGGCGATCAAGCTGGACGGCCACGATATTCGCGACGTGACTCTGGCTTCCCTGCGCGTTCAGATTGGCGTTGTTACCCAGGATACAATTCTGTTCAATGACACTGTGCGGAACAACATTGCTTATGGCCAGCCGAACGTGACAGAAGAAGCCGTTTGCGAAGCCGCAAAGACGGCGCTTGCGCATGATTTCATTCTTCGTCTTCCGTCAGGCTATGACACCATCATAGGTGAGCGCGGGTTGCGGCTTTCCGGCGGCGAACGCCAGCGCATTGCTATTGCCCGCGCACTGCTCAAGAACGCGCCCATACTGATCCTGGACGAAGCGACTTCCGCGCTGGACACGGAATCTGAGGCGCTGGTTCAGGGAGCGCTGCAGAACCTGATTTCCGGCCGCACCGTTTTCGTGATCGCGCACCGATTAACGACAGTTAGGCATGCCGACCGTATTGTGGTGCTGGAAGGCGGCAAAATCAGCGATTCTGGCACGCATGAAGACCTGCTGACCCGTCTAGGGACCTATCGCAAATTATATGAATTGCAGTTTATGGATTTAGAAGCCAAAATGGGTGACGAAGCAGGCGATGTTGTCCGCGAGCCCCAGATCAAGAATTAAGGCCAAAAGACTAAAGGTCCCAAGAAAACAAATCATGCCCATCCGCTCCATGACCGGATTCGCGCAGGTGAAGTCCCAGGCAGGCGAGGGGACCTCGTTTACGCTGTCATTGAAGTCAGTTAATCACCGCTTTCTCGATCCCCAACTCCGCATACCCATGGAAATGGATGAGTTGGAAATGAAGATCCGCCGGGCCCTAAAGGAACGATTGGCACGCGGCCATGTGGATGTAACGCTGGGCGTGGAGCGTCGCGCTGGTGGCGGCTATGACTTCAATCGCGAGCTGGTTGGAGGCTACGTTGAAGCATTTCGCAAGGCGGCGCGGGAATTTGGCACCGGCGGTGAACCTGACTTGAACAACGTTTTTCGTTTGCCCGGAGCACTGGGCGCCATGACGCCGCTGGACGGAAATTTTGATGCCGCTGTCCTGTCCGCACTGGATCAGGCTATTCAGAAACTGAACGTCATGCGGGAACAGGAGGGGCAAGGCATGGAAACTGAGCTGCGCCGCCGCCTGGCATCGTTAGAGCAGGCCACCACGGAGGTATCAAAGCTTCGCGCGGCAGTTTCCAAAGCTTACATGGAGAAAATTCGGGTGCGCATGCAGGAATTGCTGGAGAACGCTGATCCAGACCGCATCCTGCAAGAGGCCGCGATTCTTGCCGAGCGCAGTGACATTCAGGAAGAACTTGTGCGCCTGAATACCCATATCGAGCACTTCCGCAAGCTGCTGGACCAGGGCGACGAAGTAGGCAAGAAGCTGGACTTCTTGTTGCAAGAGCTCAATCGCGAAGCCAACACGCTGCTTTCCAAGACCTCTGGCGTTGCGGGCGAAGGCCTGCGCATTACCGAACTGGGGCTGCTGATGAAATCAGAGATTGAGAAGTGCCGCGAGCAGGTGCAAAACCTGGAATGAGCGGAATACTTTATATCATCTCTGCGCCGTCAGGCTCGGGTAAGACAACGCTGGTAAATGAGCTCCGGCAATACGTTCCAAACCTGGAATTTTCCATTTCATACACCACGCGGCCGCCGCGGGGCAGCGAACAGGACGGACGCGAATACCACTTCATTACGCATGAAGAATTTGAAGCGAGAATTAGCCGCGATGAGTTTCTGGAATACGCGCTGGTATTTGGCAATTATTACGGTACGACTAAGTTCGTGCTTGAGCACGCGAAAGAGGGCGGCAATGATGTGCTGCTGGATATCGATGTGCAAGGCGAACGCCAGGTAAAGAAAAAAATGCCGGATGCGTTGAGCATCTTTGTTTTGCCGCCCAGCCGCGCGGAGCTGGAGTCGCGCCTGAGAAAGCGCAGCCTGAGCGAGAATGTGCATGCTGAAGAGGTGATTCGTCGGCGTTTGGACACTGCCCGTCGGGAGATCGAGAATTATCCTAATTACGATTACCTTCTGGTCAATGACCGGCTGGAACAATCCGTGGACCAGTTGCAGGCCATTGTGCTGGGTGAGCGCATCAGGCGTTCGAAAGGGCCAGTCTCGCCTGAGGACAAGAGGTATTTAGCCACGGCGGAGAAATGCCTGAAGTCGAATATGGAAGGGAAGATCAAAGAAATTTTAAGCACTTTTGATGAGCCGGCCTCGGCTGCGACCCCTGCAAATACGTGATTGCCTGCAATCGGTAACGGCTATGCGCGCCTTAATTCCAGCCTCACCTCCGTTACTATGACCCTGCTTGCCAACCGGACTAGAATATATGTATGAAGGTTGCTCTGGGCGTAACCGGGGGAATTGCCGCATACAAAGCGGCTGAGTTGGTGCGCCTGCTGCAGGATCGGGGTATCCGAGTGCAGGTGGTGATGACCCGCGCTGCGCAGGAGTTTGTCCGCCCGCTGACCTTTGCAGCGCTCAGTGGCGAGAAGGTGATTACTAACCTGTTTGGGGCCGGCGCCGAAGACCCCAACTTTGATTCAGCCGTAGAGCACATTGCGGTGGCCCAGACCATTGATGCCCTGGTGGTCGCGCCTGCAACGGCTGACGTGATCGCTAAATTCGCCCATGGCGAAGCCAATGATTTTCTTACGACACTGTTTCTTGCCACCACTGCGCCGGTTGTGATTGCCCCGGCAATGAACGTGAACATGTGGGAAAATGCGGCGACCCAGGCCAACATACAGACTTTGAAAAAACGCGGCATTACTGTTGTGGAACCCGACAGTGGATATCTGGCGTGCGGCATGGTGGGAGCAGGGAGGCTGGCGGCTAATGAAACTATTGTTCTAGCTGTGCTTAAGGCGTTAAAAGCGGAGCAGGACCTTGCCGGTGAAACCGTGCTGGTTACGGCAGGGCCTACGCGCGAGCCTATTGATCCGGTGCGCTACATTGGCAATCGTTCCAGCGGCAAAATGGGTTATGCGATTGCTGAAGCGGCGCTGCGTCGCGGCGCGGAAGTGATTCTTATTTCCGGCCCGACGGCGCTCAAGCCGCCTTCGTCGGCGGAAGTTGTGCAGGTTCAGACGGCGCGGCAAATGCGCGATGCCGTCATGGAACATTTTGAGCAGGCGACCATCATTGTCAAAGCCGCTGCTGTAGCAGACTTTACCGTTCGCGCGGCCGGCGAGAAGATCAAACGCAAAGGCCCGTTGACGCTGGAACTTGAGCCAACGGTTGATATTCTGGCCGAGATTGGAGCAAAAAAGGCCAGCCGGATTGTTGTAGGCTTTGCCGCCGAAACAAACGATGTACTGGCCAATGCGCGAAAGAAGTTGGAAGGCAAGTCGATTGATGCCATCATGCTCAACGATGTCTCACAGCCCGGCATTGGCTTTGATTCTGAGCGCAATGCAGTGACCATCCTGACGCGCGCCGGGGCTGAAACAGTGCCGGAAACCAGCAAATGGGAAGTCGCGCACCGGGTGTTGGATGCAATTGTGAAGTTGAAGGCGGAGCGAGTACGCACACAGAATTCCACACAAATATCTTAGCGCTTGGGTCCATCAAACATATAACTTTAAGGGCAAAGAGAATCCTGGCAGCAAATCTTCTATCTGCAGAAGTTCAGGTTCACGGATTTCCGGAGCCCCGTCGCAGAATGGACTTCAATCAGCCGCAATGACGGATAAACAATGAAAACTATGTGGCAACCAAATTCCAGATATTGCTGGGTCTTTACTGTATTAGAAGACAGGGCTGTCATTAAAGACAAGGGAAATCGCCCATTTACTTCTTCTGTCTGACCATTTACTTTTGCCTTTAGAACATGCCCAAGTCTCTGGACAATGCAACGAAGAATTTACTCAGCGCACGTGTGAAATATTACCGTGAAATGGGGATTTACGACTTTTATCGCCGACCGGTGGAAGAGGGAGTCGAGCTTGAATTGCGAGCGATAGACCAGAGCACGCCTATGGAAGCTTCTGTTGCACCGAGCCTGCCTGTTCTGGGCGATAAGCCCACCGCCCTGAAGTTGATCCGTGAAGACATTGGCGAATGCACCCGATGCAGACTGCACAAAGGCCGCACCAATCTGGTGTTCGGCGTGGGCAATGTGAATGCCGATCTGATGTTTGTTGGCGAAGGGCCCGGCGCAGACGAAGACGCGAAAGGCGAACCATTTGTAGGGCGTGCAGGCCAACTTTTGAACAACATGATCACAGCAATGGGGATCAAGCGTGAAGACGTTTACATCGCCAACGTAGTGAAATGCCGGCCGCCCAGCAATCGCACTCCAGAAAAAGACGAGTGCGATGTCTGCTCGCCCTTCCTCATGCGCCAAATTGACATCATTCAGCCTAAAGTACTCGTTGCGCTGGGCGCGGTGGCGGCCAAGAACCTGCTGGCCGTGAATGACTCCATGGCAAACCTGCGCGGCCGATGGTATGACTTCAGAAACTCAAAGTTGCTCGTGACCTACCATCCTGCATACCTGCTGCGTGATCCGCGCCAGAAAAAAGAAGCGTGGAAAGACCTGCAAATGGTGATGAAGTATTTAGATCTGAAGCCTCCAGCCAAAGCCCAGGAAGAGTAGGCGCATTGCTTCTGAGGTGTCCTGCCAGATGCATTTGTTCCGTCTATATGGGTTTTTGCGGGTTTCTCGATTAAGGCGATTTAACTTGCCAGAGCTTTTCTGACTATCCCCGCATTCTGATGACTGCCTCCCGTTTTAGACCCGGCAGTCCCTGTCCCATTGTTCATCAAGAGCAGGTATTCACCTGATTGCGGCTGTACACTCCGTCGCCAACAATAAAGCATCCCCCTTCGTCTATATGCTCTCACTTGATATCTGTGAACGAACCGCCCTCGGGGATGCAACCGATATCTCCCCGGCCCAAATTCCACCCCAAAAAGTGCCAATAGTGGTTTCGACCGCCTCATTGAGCGAAGCGGGACCAAAGCCCACGGCCAATATGCGTTCGCGCTGGCACTTTTCCACCCGTCGGCTGCTTGTGCTTGCCGCCATTGTTCTGGGCATGAGAATTTTTGTCGGCGAAGCTTCCGTCGTACCAACTGGCTCCATGGAAGGCACCATTCTGGTGGGCGATCACCTTTTTATGGACAAGCTGCTCTATGGGCCCGAAATTCCGGTGGTCCACTGGCGATTGCCCAGGATTAAAGCAATCCACCGCGGCGATATTGTGGTGTTTCACTATCCCAAAGATCCGTCGGAAACTTTTCTTAAGCGCGTTGCGGGCGTAGGCGGCGACAGGCTGGAAATCCTGAATGGTCTGCTGTACGTAAATTCATTGCCGGTGCAGGAGCCTTATGCGGTCCACCACGCGCCGGTGCATAGTGCGGACGAGAGCTGGGGACCAACCGTGGTGCCTGAAGGCAAGCTGTTCGTAATGGGCGACAATCGTGACAACTCCAGCGACAGCCGCGACTGGGGCTTTGTCCCAGTAGGCAACGTGATCGGCGAGCCGCTGTTTGTTTATTGGTCATATGACGCGCCCACATCACGCTGGCTGGATGAAAACCTGGGGCATAGAATGTCCTTTTACGCGTCCATTGCCGGAAACTTTTTTTCCCATACGCGCTGGAGCCGGACGGGAATGCTGCTCTAAATTGGGGCCCTGCGAATCAGCTCTTCAGCCTGGGCTTGTATTGCCGCATCATTGCCGAAGCTTGGAATCCATTGTGTCTCTGGTTCACGGCGAAACCATGTCATCTGCCGCTTGGCGTAATTTCTATGTCCCTGTTGCGCTGCGGTGATTGCCTGTTCCAATGAAAATTCTCCGCGCAAGTACTGCATGGCCTGCCTATAACCTAGGGAGCCAAGCGGCCATATAGAAGGGCCATATTTTTCAACAAGGGATTTGGTTTCTTCCAGCATGCCGGCTGAAAACATCTCCCGCGCACGATGATTGATGCGCTGATAGAGCGCCTCCCGCTCCGGATTCAAGCCGATACGAAGGATGCGAAAATCATTCAAAGGGTCACGACCGTGTTGCTGCCACATGCCAGTCATTTGTGCGCGTGTGCTGATGCAGACTTCTAGTGCTCGAATCACCTTGGGAACGTCATTGGCATGGATGGCTTGTGCCGCTGCCGGATCCAACCGGCGTAAAAGCTTGTGCAAGTACCCCGGTCCACGCTCCTCAGCACGTTCGCGCAAGCGGGCGCGCAATTCTTCCGATCGTGGCGGGCCAGGAAATAATCCTTCCACAAGGGCGCGCAAATATAAACCTGAACCGCCCACAATGATTGGCAGATGGCCGCGAGCAGCAATATCACGAAGCGCCTGCCTTGCCAGCCGTGAGTAATCTCCGGCAGTCACTACCTCATCAGGGTTTGCGATATCTATCAGATGATGCTGGATGCGCTGCCGGTCAGCCTGCGAAGGCTTGGCAGTGCCAATCTCAAATTCGCGATAGACTGCAACTGAATCGCAGCTGACGATCTCTCCCTGAAGGCGCTCAGCGAGATGAAGCGAAAGAGCAGTTTTGCCGCTGGCAGTAGGACCGAGCAAAACCACGAGCAACGGCAGAGTCATGCGCCGCTCCACATTCTGCGGAGCAACACAAATAGAAGTATAAGAAGCGCCAGCAGAGCCAGACCAAGCACTTGCTGCCGTTGAGCATCCATGCGTCACATTGTAACCAGCCGGCCAAAAATAGCGACGACTTGTGAGGCTTAAGCTTAAAGTTGAAAATGCTAAACTCTAGCGCAGAGTGACTTCAGGGCAGCTCTTGCCAGTGCAATGGGAACCGTTTCAAAATACAAATTCGATGACTTTGAAGCTGATCTCCGGGCGGCGGAACTGCGGCGCGGCGGCACTCGGCTAAAATTGCAATTGCAGCCGTTCCAGGTGCTGGTGGCCCTGCTGGAACGCCCAAAGGAAGTAGTAACGCGTGAGGAGTTGCGGCAGCGCCTATGGCCTGAAGATACTTTTGTGGACTTTGATCACGGCCTGAATACAGCCATGGTCAAACTGCGTGATGTGCTTGGTGATTCTGCATCAAAACCAAGATATGTTGAGACCATCGCCAAGCGGGGTTACAGGTTCCTTGGCAATGCTGAAGCCATTGCCGATCAAAATGCTTCGATTCCGCAAATGGTTCCGGCTCAGCCTCAGATTATTCAGCCAAGCGCTCCAACCCTGAACACTTCGCCTGGTGAAGTTCAGGCCATCAGTTCCCATCAGGCAAGTGCTGTGCCTGCCGTGGATTCAGGGCTCCCCCGGGCCAGCCGCAATACTGCAAGGACATTATTCGCGCTCTCGCAAATCATGTATTTGATCTTTTATTTTTCCGCGCTTTTTCGCTGGGAGAACACCTATCAAGCATCTTTCACTGCGTGGGGGCGAGCAGGATCGATCGTGTTTGCAGTGTATTTAACTACTGCACTGGCCGGACTGGCGGTGCGTTTGTATTTGATCTCCGCAACTGCCATGGATTACCACCTGTTGGGTGACAAATACCGCATTCTTACTCCTGCGCTTTTTGTGTTGGATATGATCTGGGCGCTGGCACCTTTTCTCATTGCTGACCGGATCGGGCTGGGCTTCGCTCTGGGCGCATGCGCGGCGCTCATCTACATGCCGTTTGCGCAGCGCACTCTCATGAAGATGATGCAACAAGAAAAATGAAATCTTATTGCATGTCATTTTTGTCAGGATTGTAGTAGAAGCGCGCCCGAATCAGCAGATACTCTCCGGCAAAAACCGTAGGCAGATTGGGCAGCGGAATCGCGTCGGTAATGGCGCCCCAAGCAGCGCGGTCAAGCGCCACGTCGCCTGAACTGCCAATCAATTTCATGCCTTTGACTTCGCCATCTTTGGTGATCGCGAACTCAATGATTACCACGCCCTTTTTCATCACGGGGGGCATGGCAGATTCAGGGATCAGCGGGTCCCAATGTTTCTCCACCGTATATTTCAGGCGCGCCATGTACGGACCGAAATCCACGCCCATGGTGTCACTCAAGATTTCCAAACCGCCACGGTTATCCACCTTGGGGCGTGCGGCGCTGCCATATTCTCCGCCACCGAACTCCACCGCCTGGGTTCCGTGCCCATTAGCCACGGAATGGATCGCGTCGCTTACAGATGTGCCCGGGGATGAAAGTGCAAAGGGTGACTTTTTAGGAGGGGCAGGTGCAGGGTTTTCCACTTGTGCCGTGGTCTTAGGCTGCTGCGTCGCTTGTGGGGCTGGAGCGGGGGCCTGCGCAGTCGGCGGATTTTGCTGCATGGCCTGCTGAGCGGGCGGAGGCGGCGGTGAAGCTTTGGGTGGCCCCGGCTTGCGCTCGTCAATCAGTTTGCGCAGAGTGTCTTTATTTGGCGCCGGCGTTCTAGTTTGAGCGATGCGGTTCTTGTCTGAAGTAATATCAGTTTTCGGCGGTTTAACCTTGAGTTGATCGTCAGGTAGCGTAATAAATGTGGTTTGCTGCTTTTCATGCAGTGGAACGATCACCGGCCGCGAACCCGTCCATTTCGGTACCAGCAAGAGCAAAGCAATCACGACGCCGTGCGTAACCAAAGAAAGCCACGCAGCTTCACGCCGGCGATATGATGTAACTATATCTTCTTCTTCAGGCAGGTCTGCAGTCAGCAGGTGCAAACGCATTTCCGCCTCCGTGATTTTCACCGGAGGCTGCACCGCTCGACGCTGGCTTTCTGCCGGACGCTCTTGTTCTTCCATTACCGGAATAGACCACCACCAGCCTTCACAGGCACTGTTGCATTCTTAGTAACTATTCTCTCATTAGAACGGTGCTTGTGAGTTGCTCTTGCGGGCACAGACGTTAAAAAAAATACAAATCTAGTGGAAACAACTCATTACCAAGGGACAAAATGGCTAGCCTTAACACTTGTTTACAAAAATCTTACAGGGTGTGCAAATTGGCGCGTCGGGTATGGTCTTCAATGGCTGACAGAATGCTCAAGGCTGTCGCCAGGGCGCGTCGCCCATCTTCCAACGTGACCCGTGGATTACCACGATGGCGCACTGCATGAAGAAAAGATTTCAGTTCCGCCCGCAGCGGTTCCTCTGTTTCCACCTTCGGCTTATTCAGCGTCACACCGGGAATTGGGAGAGTGGAAGGAGCTTCAGCAAATGCCATCAGGTTGTGCAAAGAAAATTTTTCTTCCTGTGTTACGCGAATTTGGAATACGTCCTGCCGCCCGTAGTCCACGGAAACATATTCTTTTGGCTGAAAGAAACGCAATTTGCGGACCCGTTCCGTGCTGATGCGGCTTGCAGTGAGGTTGGCAACGCAGCCTGATTCAAATTCCATACGCACATTGGCGATATCCACTTTTCCCGTGACCACCGGCAGCCCAACGGCGCGTATCTCTTTGAGCGGAGACTTCACAAAAGAGAGCACCACATCAATATCATGGATCATAAGATCGAGAACAACGTCCACATCCAGGCTGCGCGGACTAAAAACGCTGAGGCGGTGGACTTCAAAAAACATTGGCTGCGTAATGAGCGGAAGCGTGGCCCTTACCGCCGGATTGAATCTCTCAAGATGTCCCACCTGGACAATCCGCTGGTTTGCTTTAGCCAGGCTGATAAGTTCATCCGCCTCTTCCAATGTTGAGGAAAGCGGTTTTTCGATGAGCACATCGATTCCGGCCGCCATCAACGCTGCGGCCACTCCGCGGTGATGAATCGTCGGTACCGCGACCGATGCTGCTTCCACTCGGCCGAAAAGTTCTTCAACGGAGGCGAATGCCAGGCAGCCAAACTGGCTGGCTACTGCCTGTGCCTGTGCGGCGTCGCTATCCACCACGGCCACCAATTCAATGCCAGCGCCCTGCTTTTGCAGTTCATGGTAAACACGGGCGTGGTTACGGCCAAATGAGCCCACACCAACGACAGCTACGCGAATTGGACTTTCGTGAGTCAAGGCTTAATTTTCTCAGAGCGGGAGCAAAGCAGCAAAGGTTATCATGCCGCTGTATGGAGGGAAAATCCATGGGCCGCGCATTTGGATTTGTGACCTTGATCGTGGTTGTGGCTGCCGGGGCTTATATTTACATGCGCCAGACGCAGGGCGTAATGACAGCTGGGACAACTAATCCTACGGCGGCTGTCGATCTGATTGGCGTTAAAAATGATCTGCTGGCGATTGCCCAGGCCGAGCGCAGCCATGCCGCTATGCAGGGCGCTTTTGCTTCCATTGACGTGCTTCGCACACAGGGCGAACTTACCATGGAACGTAATAATCGCGGACCTTACAGCTACTCCGCCGAGATTGGCGAGGCTGGATTTCGCATTGTGGCAAATTATTCAGGGCCGGGAAATTCAGGCATGCCTAAAACCATCAGCGTTGACCAGACAATGCAGGTCAGCCAGGAATAGAACAGGCGGCCTGCAAGTTTATTTCCGGCTTTGCTGGTCTTGCAGATGGAAAGCACGTATAAAAAAACTTAACAACCATTCAACATTGACCCTTCCCCGGCTTTGAGCCGTCGGCATTTCGTGTTTTCTCTTTTATAAGTCCCATTGCCTCTTCCTTGGTCCTTATCGTTCCATCCATCTGTGCGTCTTCCACAGCGGTCAGCAACTCTTTGAAGTGTGGCCCTGGGGGGTAACCTACGGTAATTAGGTCGTTGCCGGTGATGAGCGGTGCGGGGCGGATCTGCTCCGCCGGGAGTGCGTGGAATTTCTCCTGGGCAAATTCATAAAGGCTTAGGTCGCGGTGGCTGCTCTGGCAGTCCAGCCGATGCAACTCCAGGTGCTGCTCAAACCTGGGCAGACGGAAGAAACGCTTCAGCGTGGAATCTTTCATGCGCATGACATCGCCAAAGCGCATATGATTGGCCACCAACGAAAGCACTTGTTCAGTGTCATCGTTCGAGAGCCGGAAGCGACGGCAGATTTCTTCTGCCATTCTGGCGCCGATCTCAGCATGTCCGTCAAAGCGGATGCGGTCTGGCGCCACACGAAACGTAGGCGGCTTGCCAATGTCATGCAGCAGCGCGCCAAGTGCCAGAGTTTTTGCGCAGCCGGCTGGAAGACCCTCCAACAACATCAGCGTATGAATCCAGACATCGCCTTCGGGATGATATTGCGGCGGCTGCTGCACGCCCTGCATTTTCTTGATTTCGGGCAGCACCTGCTCCAGCAGATTTGTCTCGTCCAGCAGTTCGAAGGCACGGCGCGCCTGGCCTTCAGTGAGCATCTTCAAAATTTCATCACGCACGCGCTCCCGGCTGACCTGATGAATCTGCGGCGCGAGCTCCTGAATCGCAGCAAAAGTTTGCTCCTCAATCGTGTAGCCGAACCTGGCTGCGAAGCGGACGGCACGCAGCATGCGCAACTTGTCTTCGCCAAATCGCTGATGTGCCTCGCCAATGGTGCGGATGATGCCGTTCTGCAAATCTACCCGGCCGCCGACATAATCCAAAATCTCATTGGTGTCAGGATCAAGCAGCAGGCCGTTAATGGTGAAGTCTCGGCGCTGCACGTCAAGCCGCGCGTCTTTGGAAAACTTGACTTCGTCAGGATGGCGTCCGTCAGAGTAGTCGCCATCACTGCGAAAAGTTGCAACTTCAACGGCGTATTTGTTATTTTCGCCGTCATGCGTGTCTCGCCGCACCGGTACCAGTACTACGCCGAACTGCGCGCCCACAGCATAGGTCTGTGGGAAAATGTCGATAACCTGATGCGGCGTAGCGGATGTAGCAACGTCATAGTCGGCGGGCTCGCGGTCCAAAAGCAGATCACGTACCCAGCCGCCGACAAGATACGCAGAGTAGCCGTGCTCGCGCAGGGTTCGCGCGATTAGGATGGCTTCTTGCGCTTTTTCTGATGAAAGATTCAACCGTCCCTCAAATCCAATAATATAGATGTATGTCTGAGAGTTACATCCTGGGGATAGAAACCTCTTGCGACGAAACCGCGGCAGCGGTGGTCAGTGACGGCGAACGTGTGCATTCAAACGTAGTGTCATCGCAGATTGCCACGCACCAGCCATATGGCGGAGTGGTTCCGGAACTTGCATCACGTGAGCACCTCCGGGCGATTGTTCCTGTAGTGCGGCAGGCTCTGGCGGAAGCGGGCAAGAGCTATGAGTCGATTGACGCCATTGCTGTAACGCAAGGGCCGGGGCTGGCTGGAGCTCTCCTGGTCGGCATCAGCTATGCCAAAGCCGTTGCTTTTGCCATGGATAAGCCTCTGATCACGGTGAACCACCTGGAAGGACATATCCACGCGGTACTGCTGGAAGAAAAGCAGAAAGGGAATTTCCAGATCGATTTTCCGCTGCTGGCGCTGGTGGTTTCCGGCGGGCACACGCATCTGTTCCTGGCGGAGCATCGCGAACGCGGCTGGACTTACACCAATATCGGCCGCACGCGCGACGACGCCGCTGGCGAGGCATATGACAAAGTGGCCAAGCTGCTGGGGCTTGGGTATCCCGGCGGACCAATCATTGATGCGCTGGCAAAACATGGCAACCCTCGCGCGGTGAAATTTGGGCCATCACAGATCAAGCATGGGAACCGAGGGACGCCGAAAGCGGAGCAGACCCCCTATGACTTTTCTTTCAGCGGAATTAAAACTGCGGTCCTTCGTTATGTGGAAGTGGAAGGAATGCGCGAGTCAGTTGTGGCCAGGCAGCAGGCATTGGCACATATTGCTAAACCAACGGCTCAGGACGTGCTTTCCCTCTGCGACAAAAAGACGCTGGATCTGGCGGCGTCATTCCAGCGGGCCGTTGTAGAAGATCTGATAGGCAAGACGCTGCAAGCTGCTCGCGAGCGGCAAACGCGGACTCTGTTTGTTACTGGAGGCGTTGCCGCAAATAGCGAACTGCGTGAAACATTCAGTCTGCAGGGGGCCAAGGCCGGCCTGCCGGTATATTTCCCATCGCGCAAGCTCTCGACAGACAATGCGGCCATGATCGCTGCTGCTGCATTTCCGAAGCTGCGGACCGGAGAATTTGGGGCAGCAGAATTTTCCGCGGAGCCCTCATTGCAACTCCGGTGAATACTGATTCAGAGGGTTGTGCTAGAAGGGAAAAGGCTTTCGAGCGCCTGTTTCAGCTGAGCGTCAATGTTCAGGTCCTTATAGATCATGGAATGGGCGCTCGTCTCCTGTGCATCTCCGGAGAGAGGCTTGGCCGCGAGGATAAGGACAGGAATGTGTGCAGTTTCTGAGCTCGCCTTTAGTGCGTCAATGAGTTCATAGCCGCTGAGCCCGGGCATTTGCAGATCGGTGAAGATTACGTCAGGCCGGCAGGTCTTCAGAGCCTCCAAAGCGGCAATACCGTCCGTTGCGGTTTCAACTTTGAATCCACGTTTTTCCAGAAAACGGCGCATCGTCTGCCGAATGAGCATTGAGTCATCGATCACGAATGCAAGTCGCGCCATTTCCGGGGCCTCAAAGTGCAACTTCTATCATTAGACCACATGGTTGAGATGGGTCAGAAGTTTTGCTGTGTGTGCTGGAAAAAGGCGTGAGATCACCTGCATGGCATTTGACCTTCATTGAGCCGCCAACACTGAGTGGATCTCAGGCCTCTTCAGGCCGGATGTTCTCTTCAATGGCCATGTCTTTGAACTCACTGGATTCAAAAACATCGCCACATTCCTGGCATTCAACAAACTCAGCGTCTTCGTCGCGCGCGACCACGCGCACACGGGGATGCTTGCAGGTTTTCTCCATAGGTATGGGGGCGGGAGGCCGCTTCGAGATAGGTGAATTTTGACTGGAATTCATATTCGGATCAAGGCGTACTTCTGCCAATGCCTGCTCACGAATAGCGGGTATTTTAAGCCCATCGCGCCGAATGTCAAGTGTTTCTGTTCGTTGCCGGAGTGCCATATAGCAGACAATGGATGAAGGAAATACAGGCGGGGTTGCTGGACAATCAGGCAGATAGATCAGGGCATTGGATAAATGCCAGAAGACCGGGCTTTTTCCACCATTACCCTGGTTATGGTAGAGGGCGCGTGAGCGGCCATTCCGGTTTGGGCTGATGCCACAGCAGCCTCAAAAGTGCTCCGGCCCGTAAGGGCCACATCAATCAAAAGGAACCTCGGCGAGCCTTCGGCGACCCTTACGCCCGCATAGGCGTGGCCAGGAACGATTACCACGCTGGCATCCATTCCCAAATTCTCAAAAAGCGATGCATACATGACAGCAGCATCAATGCAATTGGCACTGCTTTGGGCCAGGCTCACCTTGGGCATGCGAACCCGTTCGCTGATGCCTTTGTGGTCTCCCAAAGTGGAAGAACTCTTAACGTAGGAAAGCCCCATCCGTTGCAATGCGGTGAAAATTGCCTTGGCCTCGCGATACGTTTCCTGTTCCTGCAAAGGGGCGCTTTTCCAGCTTTCATATCCGGGTAGACGATGGTCCGGCGTGAAATGCTTTGCCTGCGCCAGCACGCCTTCTATGGAGCGGGCATGGGGTGTTACCCATGAAGCGATGAAAGGAGCGTATTTAAAGCCATTGCCCCAGAACATGTCTTCAGCCGAGCGAAGCCGGACGGGAACGGTAGTTTCATAGGTATTGTTATCGGCTTGGTCAGCAATGGTTACGTGCGCTGTAGCGGCCGTGATCTCATGGTTTTGATAAAGGCGAGGCAGGAATGCGGGGGCAAAAACCAGTGTTCGCGTAGTGCCGGGCGAGAGATCAACGGTCTGGATTTCGCGATCACTCCAGCCCGGAATTTCAACTGTTATGCCCCGGTGCATTGGAGAATCAGTGCTGTTTGAGAGCGTAACGGAAACCACGCCGAACGTGCGGTCGGCCTGGCGCTGCAAAGAAGCATAATTGGCAAATACAGGATAAATCTCGCCGTCAATGCCGGCTTGAATTTTATAAGAGGAAACTGGCTGCCGCAGCGCTGCCGAGGGCCGTAGATCACCCCGATCCGTGGCATCCCCGGCAAAAGACCGAGGTGCCAAAAGCGCAGCTACAAAAAGAACCGCAATAGCGGACAACTTCCCCCAGGACGGCATGGCAGTGTTAAGGATAGAAGCATAGTTCGGAAAGGCAATCCGGCTAATGCCTTAAGAAAGGAAGTTGGAACTAGGTGCCGCTGAAAGCGACTGAGAAGTCTCAGCTCTCCGGGCGAACGCGCCCCCTGCAAGAGCCAGCACCACAGGAAAGCATTCAAGCATATAGCGAGGCTCAGGATTTTCAAGTGTGCTGAGGAAGATCGACCGCAGCAGGATAAAACCGATTACATAAACTCCTGCGGTGCCAAGACGCCAGCGCATCCATCCACGCCCAGCCAGCACTATGTAGAACAGATTCAAGCCGGCCCAAAGCAGCGCAAACCAGCTTTCCTGTTCATGTTTGGAAAACTCCCACCAGCGGCCCTCAACGTCAAAAAGCTCGGTGCGCGGGCGCAGCCACATATCGGACATTCGTAGAAAAGGCATCCAGATGTCATAACGAAGCGGATTATGTTCTACATGCAAACGGGCAACTTCTTCGAATTCAGCGTCCATCTGCGGGTCAATATAGAGTTGCTGGTTATAACGTGAGATTATGTCCAGCGTCTTCTCATATTCGGGACGGCTATCGAATGCGCGTTCGGGAAGCTGCTGTGGATCAATCGGCTCGCCTGAAACTTTCCAATACACTTCTTCCACTGACACATAGTCTACCATCCATGTTTTTACCCAGTGGTTAAAGCCATGCGGCACGAATTCTTCCGGATCATTGGCATATCGGGAAGCGAGTGGCTGGAATACGTGAAAAACCCGCCAATTGCGAACGGCCCACGGCGTCAGCGGCCCCAGACTCGTCGCGGCCAACACAATAGCGGCGAAGACCACCTGCCTCTTGTTTGATTGACGCCAAAGTAAAATGAGCATTGCCAGAGCAAGGGCCGGCAGGAGCAGTCCATTATCAGGACGGATATAAATACCGGCGGCAATCCATAGACCAGTTGCAACCCATAGACTCGCGCCAGATTCGCCCAGGCCAAGAGCTTTCAATCCGCGGACGCCATAATAAAGGCCATGAGCCACGCAAAAAATAGCGAGAGTTTCCGATAGAGGCGCTGCCACGTAGTTAGCCGTGAAAGGACATAACGCGGCCAGAAGATAAGCGGCTTTAGCGGCGTTCTCATTCATCAACTCCAGCGCCAATGCTGCGATTACCAGACACGTATTGGTGTCAATCAGCGCCTGCGCAACCATCACCGCTGTGTAATGTTCGTGGCCAAAGATAGCGAACATGGCTGCCAGAAACGCGGGGTATCCGGGCAGGCGGATGAGCGTGGGGCGCACTGCGTTGTTGTCTGTTAAGCCAAAGATTCCATGATCCAGCCAATTTTTGGCGATGTCGCCATACACCCAAGTGTCCCCTGCGATATGCGGAAAGCGGAATACAAAGAAGAGCCGCAGCGCCAGGCCGGCGATGGTCACCAGCAGAAAGAAGGCCCAGTTTCGCCGCACCAATGCAATCAGTGTATTCATCGACAGGAACGCTCAGTGTAAAGGCCATCACGGGAGCGCACAACCGTAACGTTCCGGCTCTGCAAATGATTGACCGGAGATGGCCAGCCGCTTACGATGGTGAAACAGAATCCAGCAATGGCAAAATCCATTTTTTATGACCCTGACCGGAAGCGATGGGGGCGCTTGCGCATCCTGTTTAGCGCCCTGGGGGCCGTCATCAGCTTCCTTGTGCTCTTTTTCATCCTCACCGTTTTTATTCAGGCAGATCCTTTGCCGCATGTTCTGCTGCCAGAGCAGAAGCGTAATCTTCGCGCCATTAAGGAAATTGAACACCGCCGCAAGACGAAAGCGAAAAACACACACCGTAAAACCAAGTCGCCACCCTCGCAGGTGGTGCTGAATACGGATGAAGGCATCCGCGCTGCTTATTACGTTACCTGGGACGCCGCGAGTTTTGTCTCGCTAAAGGAATACTATCCCCAGATTGATATTCTCTTTCCTGAATGGCTCCACGTGCTCACGCCAGATGGCCACTTACAGGGTTTTGATAGTGCCAATCATCCTTTTTCTGTCGTTGAAAACGGTGTTGTACATTCCACTGACGATCGCGTAATGCCATTTCTGCGGGCTGAAAAGGCTGAGGTCGAAGTTTTTCCGCTGATCAACAATTATGAAACGGTCAGCCGGCAATGGCTTACCAATATCGGCGATTTCCTTATGGATCCTGATGCCCGGCAAACCTTCCGCAAACAGCTATTGCTGTATCTGGCGAGTGATCGCTTTAAAGGCGCTGCAATTGATTTTGAAGAGATTCCACTCAAAGCGCAGCCGGGGTTCGTTGCTCTTATTCAGGAACTTGGCCAAGACCTGCATTCCCGCGGGCTCAAGCTGTTCGTGAACGTTCCGGTTTCTGACAAGGACTATGACTACCCTCGGCTGGCCGCCAGCTCAGATGGCCTGGTAATCATGAATTATGACGAGCACCAGACCACCAGCGCGCCTGGGCCGGTGGCCTCGCAGGACTGGTTTATGGCGAATCTCAGGCAGGCGGTCAAAGATATTCCCAAAACCAAGCTGGTCTGCGCCATCGGCAGTTACGGTTACGATTGGAAGCTTTCCCCGCGCAACCGCATCCTGAATGTGGACACGAATAATGTGCAGGAAGCATGGCTGCATGCCAGCGAATCGAGCGCTGAGATTGATCTGCGTTCCGATTCGCTCAATCCACATTTCGCCTATATGGAAGACAACGGCGAGAAACACGAAGTGTGGTTTTTGGATGCCGTCACGGCATTGAATGAGATGCGAGCGGCCCGCGACCTTGGCATACGGACATTTGCGCTGTGGCGTCTGGGGTCAGAAGACCGCTCACTCTGGAAAATATGGGACAGCCCCACAGAAGCCGGGGCTGAGCAGAAGCTTACCGTCGTGCCTTCCGGCGAAGATGTTGACCGTGAAGGCGATGGCGAGATCCTGATCATTCAGCATCAGCCTGCTCCGGGCGAGCGCGCCATAACGCTGGACCCCGATACCAAGCTGATTTCATCCGAGAAAATGACCGTGCTGCCCCAGCCCTATCAGATCAAGCAATATGGCTGGAAAGAAAAAAAGATCGCCATCACTTTCGATGACGGGCCCGATCCCACCTATACGCCCAAGATTCTCGATATTCTCAAACAAGAGAAAGTTCCGGCAACTTTTTTTCTGATCGGGCTGCAAACGCAAAAATTTCCCAGTCTGGCGCAGCGGATTTACGATGAAGGGCACGACATCGGCAATCATACCTTCACGCACCCTGATATCAGTGACGTTTCGCAGTGGTATATGAAACGCGTGGAGCTCCAGTTAACGGAAAAACTCTTCGCCAGCAAATTGGGGGTCAAGCCGCTCTATTTCCGCCCGCCTTATTCCATTGATCAGGAGCCGGATATCGCGGACCAGGTCCGTCCGTTGGAACTGGTGCAGGGGGAAGGCTATATCACCGTTGGTTCCAAGATTGATCCTAATGACTGGAGAAAAGGCCAGAGCGCCCCCGAGATTGTGGCTGAGGTAATGGCACAAGCGCAGACTGAGGCCACGAAAGGCTGCGAGGTCCGCGCTCCGCTGTATTGCGGCAATATCGTCCTGCTGCATGACGGCGGCGGTGACCGTGAAGCCACGGTCCACGCGCTTCCCGGAATCATTGAGGGACTGAGAGCCCACGGCTTCCAGATTGTGAGAGTGGAAGAGCTGCTGGGCAAAACGCGGGCTGATGTAATGCCTCGTTTGTCTCCTAATGAGGTGATGGGCGCACGCCTTGATGGCTATGTCTTTCTCCTGGGCCAGTGGCTGGCGCAGTTTATCGTATTCGTCTTTTTCATTGGTGACATTCTGATGAGCGCACGGCTTCTCGGCATCGGCGCTCTGGCCACCTATGACCGCTTGCGGAAACCCTCGCCCGTCGGCGGGCCTGAATATAAGCCCAGCGTCACGGTCATTATCCCGGCGTTCAATGAAGAGAAGGTGATTGAAAATACAGTCCGCTCCGCGCTGGCCTCGGATTATCCAAATCTGCGGACCATTGTTGTGGATGACGGGTCAAAAGATGCCACGTCTGCCGTGGTGCAAGAAAAATTTGCAAATGAAATTGCCGATGGTCGCGTTCTGCTGTTGACGAAGCCCAATGCGGGCAAAGCTGAAGCGCTTAATCATGCCCTGAAATATACCGAGGATGAGATCTATGTTGGCATTGATGCCGATACCGTCATCGCTCCTAACGCTATTTCAATTCTGGTGCCTCATTTTGCCGATCCCGAAGTGGGGGCTGTTGCCGGCAATGCCAAAGTAGGGAACCGGGTGAATCTCTGGACGCGCTGGCAGGCGCTGGAATATATCACCAGCCAGAATTTTGAGCGTCGCGCCCTCAACGTGTTCAGCGCCGTAAGCGTGGTGCCGGGAGCGATTGGCGCGTGGCGCGTTACCGCCGTCCGTGAGGCTGGCGGATATCACACAGATACAGTTGCTGAAGATGCCGATTTGACAATGTCGCTTCTCGAAAATGGCTGGCGCGTAGTGAATGAAGACCGTGCGCTCGCCTTTACTGAAGCGCCGACAAATGCGCGCGGACTGATGCGGCAGCGTTTCCGCTGGTCATTCGGCATTCTTCAGGCTGTGTGGAAGCATGGTGCGGCCATCCGGCGGCGCAGCCGCCTGGGCTGGATTGCGCTGCCCAACATTATTGTGTTTCAAATCATGTTGCCGCTGGTTTCGCCTTTCATTGACATCATGTTTTTGTTCGGCCTGCTGGAGTATGTGGCTGCCCGGTATTTCCATCCAGAGAGCACTGACCCCAGCAGCATCCAGCGCCTGGCTTTCTATTTTGTGATCTTTCTGGCCATTGACTTCATCGCTTCGGCGCTGGCATTCCTGCTGGAGCGCCGCACAGAAGGCACTGGAGAAGATGCGCAGCTACTGCTGCACCTTTGGCTGCAACGCTTTTCTTACCGGCAGCTTTTTTCCGCGGTACTGGCCAAAACGGTCAAACGCGCCATCGACGGCAAGCCCTTTGCCTGGGACAAACTCGAGCGCACAGCAGCGGTTTCACAGACCCATAAGGTCCGCGTAGAGACTTAGCTGCTAACATCTACGGAGCCATTGGCTTGATGATTTCATCCAGCAAATTCGGCTGGCCGTCTTCGCGCACCAGATGCGGATAGACGTCTCCATCATGGTAATTAACTTGATAGGTGGTGTAATACTCGCCATTTTCGGCCAGCAGCGCGATCGCCTGCTGATTGTGGACTGCGGCCCGTAGCGCGGCGCGCACAACGTCCTTTGACCACTTGCGGCCATTTACGGCGATAAGCTTCATGCCCGGTCCAAGCCCCGCGGCGTACGCCGGCGAGCCTGGTATCACATCGCGCACGTCTCCTTGTTTGGTGGCAATGAGTCCAAGGGAAAAGCTAAGGTCGATGTTGTCGCCATTCTTTTCCCGTGCATCCATGGTTGTGTTTTTCTGCTCGGTATAAACCAGCTTCCATCCGCCGCCGGTAATCCCTCCCATAGGCGCATGAGGAGACTTTGAATCAAGCCGCTCGCGCAGCAACTTGGCCCAGTCATTCGGCACAATCTGGTTCAACGCCGCAACCACATCTTCAAACTTGTAAGGCATCACCATGGGTGGGCCGCTCTGGCCTCCATGAAACAGGTGGCAGAAGTCGTTTAAAGATTTCTGCCCATTCGACTTCTGGCGGATGAGCGTATCCACTTCCAGCCAGATTAAGTACCCTTCAGGATAATAGTCAGCGGTGCGACGCCAGTTGGTCCACTCTGGAGGCGCGGCAAAGAGAGTTTGAACGCTGGTGGCCGTGTCTTGCAGTGGACGCCAGGTACGCCCGGCGCGATGATCGAGCATGGCAGCGGTGTAAGCCAGATTTTCACGGAATTGGTCAGGCGAGCGAAAGCCGGTGCGTGCTGCCAGAATGTTGCCGTAATAGTCTGTGAGCCCTTCATAAACCCATAAAAGATCACCGTGCATTGGATCCTGATAGTTGGGCGTAGCCAGTCCTGCCGGCCGTCTGTATTTACCATTCCAGGAATGAAAGAATTCATGCGGCAGCAGATCGGCTTCAAGGTTGTGCGATCCAGGGTTGCTGAACATGTCTTCGGCTGCTCCATTGTCACTGGATTCATGGTGCTCCAGGCCGTGGTGCGCCGTCTGATCACCCAGCGTCAGCAGAAAGTGATATTTGGTGTAATGCCTTGCGCCAAAGAGCTTGCCGGTTTCAGCAACCAATTCCTTCAGGCTGGCAATGTCTTTTTCAGGGATTTGGATGGATTCTTCACTCTCGCCCACCATGTCAATAACGTGTGTAATAGGTTCGCCCGGCGGGTTGATCTGCACTTGACGATAATTGGCTCCGGCAATCAGCGGCGAATCTACCAATGTGGTGAGCGACACCTGCTGAAACGCAATGGAACCGTCGTTCTGCTGCGTTGGTGTGAGCGCCGTGCCAAACTTCCATCCTTCGGGCAATTTCACAGAGGCGGCTACCTGTACCGCATTTGTCGCCATACCTTTGGGATAAAGCACCACCTGGTTCCATAAGAGATCGAGCACCTTGCTTGAAGCCAAAGAATTTTTTCCATTGTAGGTAATCGTGTCGTATGAAACCTGGAGTTCGGTTACGCCAGCGGGAACCTGAAGGTGGAAGGCATACATGTCTTCAAGGTCGCGCTGCCAATCAATTTCTTTGCCGCCTGCCTTGAAGTGAAGGCCGGTAAAATTCTGGATCGGGCCGGTAGGCCGGTGATTGCCGGGGATCCACTTGGGATAGACAATGGTAACTGCGCCGGGAGTTATGGGAATCGTGAGCGTGGCATGAAGTATGTTGCGCGGCGCATCGGTAGCATCCACGCTGAGGTGTTCTACAACGCTGGTTTGCGCTGATGCCACGAACGTCCATAAAAAGAATACAGCCGCTGCGCACTTATATTTGAGCATTCAATGACTCCTGAATAGAAAGACGGTTGAGGTGCTGGACCTGAAAACCCGTTATGGTACCTTTTTGCAGTGTAGTTGGCGAGGCCAAATCACGATAGCTTTGCGAGGTCTTGAATGAATCAGTGCTTTCCACGCATGGTCAGGCGAACTAATCTCCAGCGTAGCATTTACAATGGAGCCGGACTGGGAGCCGTTTGAAGTTCTTCGATAAAAAAACCGCTCAGGCGCTCTTGACCACTCTGGTCTTCGGCTTGGCGCTCATCTTTCTTTATGTTGCGTGGCGTGCTCTCATCACGTTTCTTTTCGCAATTTTCTTTGCATACATCCTTGAAGCTCCCGTCTCAAAATTACAAGGGTGGTTGAAAGGGTCAAGGCCGGCAGCCATAGCCGTGGTTTATCTGTTGTTTGTGGCCGGACTGGTCATCACCTTTTCCTTGATTGGTCCGCCGGTGATGGAAGAGGCCCAGAAGCTGGCGCAGCAAGCGCCAGAAATGGGGAAACAAATTAAGTCTGGTGACCTGGTGAACCGGCTCGCCGCTAAACACGGCTGGAACCAGGTTACCGCGAAATGGGCAACTGATTACCTGAATGAGCATCAGGGTGAATTAATTGCCGCCACCCAGAACATAACGCTTAGGGCGGTTAAGACGATTCAGAGCATGTGGTGGCTTTTTCTGGTGCCTATTCTGGCCATCTTTTTTCTAAAAGATGGGCACCAATTAAGCCAGAACATAATTAATTCAGTGGAAGACGCGCGTGATCGTGGCATGGTGGCGGAAACCGTGCAGGAGATGAACTTGATGCTGGGGCATTTTATTCGCGCCCAGCTCACGCTCGCGGGCCTGGCCATGGTGGTGGTGACTGCTGCTCTTTCCATTATGCGCGTACCCTATGCCTTTGCCCTGGGGCCGGCGGCGGGCGCCATGGAGTTTATTCCTGTTGTTGGGCCGGCGGTCGGCGGATTAATGGTGCTTGGCGTGGCCCTGCTTTCCGGTTATGGCCACATGTGGCTGCTCTTGATCTTTCTGCTGGTTTGGCGAGGCATCCAGGACTACGTGGTATCACCCCGCATCATGGGACGGACTCTGGAACTTCATCCTTTGGCTGTTTTGTTCGGCGTTGTTGCAGGAGGAGAAGTCGCCGGCGTAATTGGGGTGTTTCTCTCGATTCCGGTTATGGCTACCTTGCGCATTCTTTGGCATAGCTGGAGGCTCTATCGTAAGAGAGGGTTGAAGAGCGCGGCCTAGGGGAGAAATAAGCCCTCATGGCCTCAATAGGATGCTGGCGCGGCATTTTATCTGCTCACACGCCCTCCTACTAACCAAAGCTCTTCCGGGCGAGTCCAAATAATTTGCGCCCGAAATATCTTGCTCAACGTATAGGAGTTTTATGAGCGAAACAACCGGCCTTTCTTTTTTAGAAACGCTGATGCAGGATGTCCGCTATGGCTCGCGCAATCTACGCAACAGCCCCGGATTCACATTTGTGGCGGTGCTCACGCTGGCGCTGGGGATTGGAGCGAACACGGCCATCTTTTCCGTGATTAATGCCGTTTTGCTGAAGCGGTTGCCCTTCAAAGACCCGAATAAACTGGTGCAGCTATGGGAAACCGAGTCGGCGCCGGGAAATTTTCCGCTGACCGGCCCGGACTATCTGGATTGGCAGGAACAAAATAAGACCCTGGAAGGTTCGGCCCTTTATACATGGCCGCGTTCCTTCAATGCCAGCGGTTCTGGTGAAGCGCAACCGGTGGCGGGGATCAATACCGAGGCAAATTTCTTCACCGTGCTGGGTGTAGCGCCTGCCATGGGCCGGACATTTGCTCCCGGCGAAGATCGGGAAGGCAAAAACAATGTTGTGGTGATCAGCAGCGGCTTCTGGAAAAAGTTTTTCGCCGCGCGCAGAGACGTTGTGGGCAAGACGATTCAACTGAACAGCCAGGTACATACCGTGATCGGCGTGATGCCGGACTGGTTTAACTTTCCCACACACACGGAAATCTGGACACCGCTCAATATGGACCAGAAAGCGCTCGGCCCACGAGGATCGCACAGCTATCGCGCGGTGGCCCGAATAAAGAGCAATTCCAGCATTGAAGCTGCCAGGGCTGATCTGCTGACGATCAGCCAGCGTCTGCTGCAGCAGTACCACAACGATCAAAAAATTGAAGCTGTAGTAGTCCCGCTGAAAGAGCAGCTCACCGGATCATCAAGACCGCAACTCATTGTGCTGCTGGTTGCAGTGGCAGCCGTGTTGCTCGTAGCTTGCGTGAACGTCGCCAACCTGCTGCTGGCGCGGTCCACACGCCGGCAACGCGAGATTGCTCTGCGAGTCGTCTTGGGCGCGAGCCGCGCGCGCGTGGTGCGGCAGTTGCTCACGGAAAGCGTGCTACTCTCATTGGCCGGTGCCGTGCTGGGACTTGCCGGGGCGTGGTGGGCGGTCATACTGATCCGTTCCAGCAACAGTTTGCCGATTCCTCGGATTAATGCAGTACAGATAGACCTGCCAGTGCTCGCGTTTACCGTGCTCATCAGCATGGCAGTAGGGATTTTATTCGGGCTTGCACCCGCGTTGCAGGCGTCCGGAGCTGATTTAAGTGAAGAATTGAAAGCCAGCGCGCAAGCCGTGGTGAGCCCGCTGGGCTGGCAGAGATTAGTGCGCGACGGTCTGGTGATTGTCGAAATTGCCGCATCACTGGCATTACTTGCCGGGGCTGGTCTGCTGCTGCGCAGTTTCAGTAAAATGCGCAACGCGGATCTTGGGGTACAGCCGCAGAATGTAATGACCATGGAAGTAATGCTGCCGAAGCAAAACTACAAGGACCAGGTTTCACGGCGCGAGTTCATTGACCGTTATGTGGAACGCGTGCAGCATATTCCCGGCGTCCAGGCGGCGGCGATTTCTACTGAGATTCCAGTGGAAGGCGGCAACAACGGCTATATCAAAGTGGATGGCGACAAAGACCCGGCCCATGCCGAACAGTTGGTGGAAAATATTTACATCACCCCGGATTATTTCCGTGCTCTGGGCATTCCGTTTCTTCAGGGAAACAATTTTTCCGCGGCCGATCTGGAACAGGTGAACCAGGTCAATTTAAAGTTGACCGAACTGTACACGAAGGACCCCGATCTTAAGACGATTCCGCCCGGACTTGCTTTTGTCGCGATCATCAACCGGGCCATGGCGCAGACCTTCTGGCCGAATGAGGATGCGGTTGGCAAAGTCTATAAACTCAATGACGGAACGCTGCCGGTGCGCGTCATCGGAGTAGTGGGCGATTCCAGCGTGTTTGGAATCCAGACTAAGCCGTTTCCTCAGACGTACTATCCAATCGCCGGCGCGCTGGATGGAGCAGCCTTCGGCGGTATGGTGGTGGTCAAAACCAGCGGCTCTCCTGCAAGCGTGGTGCCATCATTGCGCAGTAATCTCAACGCGCTCGACGCGTCACTTGCCGGATTCCAACCGCGCACCATGGAAGAAGTGATTGCCGAAGCGACGCAGTCCACCGGCATACAGACATATTTGCTTGGCAGCTTTGCTGCGCTGGCCCTTATTCTTGCCGCCATTGGTCTTTACAGCGTTCTTGCCTATCTGGTGACGCAGCGCACGCGTGAGATCGGCATACGCATGGCGCTGGGCGCACGCCACGTGCACGTTTTGCGCCTAGTTATGGGACACGGCAGCAAATTGACCGCTGCCGGAGTGCTTCTGGGAGTGGTAGGCGCGCTGGCGCTCACGCGTTTTCTAAAAAGCCTGCTTTTTGGCGTCACGAGCAAAGATCCCGCCACATTTGCCGGAGTGGTTGCGGTGCTGGTGTTGGTGTCTCTGGCAGCCTGCTACGTTCCTGCCCGCCGCGCCATGCGCGTTGAACCGATGGTCGCGCTGCGCGACGAGTAACGCCTAATTTTATTTCATGCCCTGGCTTTAATGGTGGAACTGATAACTGCCTTGCCTCCGTCCGTCTGTTGCATACAGTGAATCAAGGGCTTGAAGGTCCTGTGCTGCTCGCGGCAGCCGCTCTCGATTTCGCTCACCATCACACGTCATCACAGCATCCTACTTTCTATGTCCTGAAAAAAATCCACAGACACAATAAACCGGACTGCTAAACATTCAATCCTTGACTCTTCGAGCCGGTGGAAACCCCACTCTAAAGGGCAACTTCCTATCGCGATTGCATTGTGATCTAACCCGCAGGTTATAGCCTTTGCGGCTGCCGCGCGCCCAAGGCGCGAAATTCGCTCGAACCAAATAATAAATTTTTGAGGAGACAAGATGTACCACCATGTAAAGAAACTCATGTACACAGTCAACGTGGGAGAGCCCGATCCACGGTTTGGGAACATGCTGCTGGAACAATTTGGCGGCGCCAACGGCGAGCTTGCCGCGGCAATGCAATATTCAATCCAGGGATTCAACTGCGAGGACCCAGCCCGCAAAGACCTGTTGATGGATATAGGGACCGAAGAATTGAGCCACCTGGAAATTGTAGGCGCTCTCATTCGGATGCACCTGAAGGCCATGAAATCCGATCGCGTAGCTGCAGAAGCAGACCCGCTGGTGGCGATTGCCGGCGGAGGCGGTGTAAGCCTGGTCAATTCCGTTGGCGACGCGTGGACTGCCGATTACTTGAAGATCACTGGCGACTTGGCGGTTGATTTGCGCAGCAACATCGCCGCCGAAGCGCGCGCCAAAATTGTTTACGAGCGCCTCATCGGCTTCACTGACGATCCGGGCAGCAAAGAGGCCCTGCAATTCCTGATGACCCGGGAAATAACCCACATGCGGGCTTTCACCGCCGCTCTGGAGAGCATGGAAAAACCTCTTTTTTCCATTGGAATCATTCAACCCACGCCCGGCTTGGTGGATGAATACTTCAATGCTTCTACCGGCGAAGGCGAGGAAGGAGAAACAGATCATGTGGGTCCGTGGAATGAGGGAAGCGGCCTGCATATTGTGAGGTCGCAAATAGTAGATGGGAATGGCCTGAATACCAAACCCTATATGCCGCAGCCTGGCACCGAAATTACTTCACGGGCGGATTCAACTCCCGTTGGTGCGAACACCAGGAATATCGATCGCAAGATGGAGAAGCAGCCCCGGAGAAAAGTGGCGTCCTGAGGCATCTGTTGCTGAAGTGATCTCAATCATATCCGTGGTGAACGTCCGTTGTTCAATCACATCCATCACCTCTGAATTCAAAGAACTTAAATTTTAAAAAAAGGAGCTAAAGATGAAATTCTTTTCAGCGAACATTGAGAGTCTACGCGAACTCTACCGCAACCAGTTGCGCATGTTGTTGTCAACAGAACAGCAAATAACTGAAGCTTTGCCGAAAATGATTGAAAAATCCACCGATGTTCAACTCAAACAGGCGTTCCAATCACATCTGCAGGAAACGCAGGTCCATGTAACTCGTGTTCAGCAACTGCTTGCCAATCAGCCAGGCGGCGCAGAACCCATAAAATGCAAGGTGACGGCCGCCTTGATTGTGGAAGCGGAAGACCTTGTTAAGGATGTCACGGATGAATCCGTGCGCGATGCCGCTTTGATTGCAGCCGCGCAGCGCGTGGAGCACTATGAAATTGCCGTCTACGGTGCTGTGCGCAACTGGGCTCGGATTCTGGGAGAAAGCAGGGACGCTGAAGTCCTTGATAAGACAATCAAAGAGGAAGGCCATGCTGATCATTTATTGACCTCAATTGCCGACCGGGTAAATCCTTACGCTCAAAAAGCAGCTTAATACCAAGTGTCGTAATCAGATTGATGGCGGTCGGCAAAAGCCGGCCGCCTTGGTTTTTGGGATATCAAACTTGCACTGCCTGGAATCCTGCGCAGATCCGGTGTTTATGCGTGGAACGTGCAGGATTTTTTACTCACACTAAGATTTAGCTCGACACTACATGTAGATGACGTAAGAGCTGTGCCATAGCGCGCTGGGCAGGCTGCCAGGCTTGCGGGACGTCAGGATCACGTTGTAATCCAGTGACACTGGTAATGCGTCAAGGAATGATGGATCGCGGCTGTCCGGGGTCACCGTGGCCAGATAGCGCAGAAAATCTGTCAACTGTAGTCCGCCATCGTAGCAGGAGCCGGCATAAGAGAGATCTATGTTTTCGGAATTAAAGTGGCATGCCAATGAAGCAGCCATGGAAACCGCGCGTTCAAACGCCGGAGTCGCAACGCGTCCCGGCTCGGGGTTGTCAAATACCAGCCGCAAACGGCGCTCGTCTTCACGGGTAAATTCCCGCACCTTGAGTTGTCCTGTTTTGGCAGTGGCTTTCCAGTCCACGAACCGGCCGGGGTCGTGCGGCGTGGCTTCGCGGATGCGATACAGTTCGGTGCCGCGACCGCGCACGAAGGAAACAAATTCGCCGGTAATCATCGGCAGCACGTCAAGAAAATCATCCGGCTCCAGCAGAGCTGGATAAACCAGCAGGTCCCGCTCCAGCCTGACTTTGCGGCTTTTAACCAGAAAGGAAAAAGGGAAGCGAGTGGCCAGACTGAAGCCTTCCTGGGTGTAATGGCCGCGCCTTGGAAATGTCAGCTCCAGTTCCGTGCCTGCGGTACTTCTGGGCGGGACAAAGGTGAAGTACACCGGACGAGTCAGGATCCGGGGCTGCGGCAGCGCCGAACTTTTTTTGCGCAACGTGTAATCCGGCAATCGCAGCCAGCGACGCCGTTTGGGGAAAATGAATTCGGTCTTGCTCCATTCCCATGCGCGCCGCTTCTTTTTCTTGTCCACCGGGCTGAAGACTTTTACCGAAAACGCCGGCATCCACAAACGCGGGTTGCTGAGGTTCACCCTTACCTGCACCGGCTTGGTGGCAAACGCGTTTTTGGGGACGATTACATCCAATTCCAGACGCCGCAATACCGCTGCCGAGGCGATTCCGGAAACCACAATTGCCGCCAGCATGGCCGCCAGCACAATAAACAGCAGATTGTTTGCGGTGTTGAGCGCCGCTATGCTGATGACCAGCGAAACTCCCAGGTAAGCCATGCCTTCGCGCGTCAGTTCATAATCAAAAGCGTCTTTCATTCTGGCGGCGGCAACGCGTCGAGCCAGAAAAGGCACTGTCAACAGTCCTACAACAAGGGCCAGAAATAGAGCCGAGACTGCGAAGATTGCTGTCGCAAGCGCATTGCCGCGCTCTCGCGCCACCGATGAAAATACCGCCGCCGCAAACGCTAATCCCAGTCCGGCAACAGCCATGAAGAAGCGCTGCCATGCTTCACGGTCCACGCTGGCCAATGCCGATTTGAAATACTCGCGCATTCCTGAAAACTAGTGTGGCACAACCTGGGAAAATCCGGGTAGTGCCGAAAGTGCTTTAGGCCGGTTCCCGCCCGCTCGCAATCGAGGTCCTTTTGAGAAAATTCAGCACCAGCTGGTTAAACTCATCGGGCGTTTCTTCAAATGGCAGATGGCCTGCACCCTCAATCAGGGCAAGCTTACAGTCGGGCAGCGCCTGCATAAGAGCGTGAGAAGATTGCAGGGTTACTGCGCCATCGCGTGTTCCCCAAATGAGCAAAGAGGGGGCTTTGACATGAGAAATAGCGGTTTGCATGGCATTTATGTCCTGCTCCCATTGCCGTAAGGTGTTTAAAACATTGTGGGCTGTGCTGCGGCGCAACACTGTGGAGGAATAGCCTTCCAGTGTGCCCGGAGAGATTCGCGCGGGGTCGCCATACATGCGCTGGATTGCCGTGAGATGCAGCGGGCGTGAAATGGGCAGCGCCAGACGAAGCAGGGCTCTTCCCGGCCGGCTATTTAGAAATCGAATTCGGCCTGCTCCGGCTTTCGACCATGGATTTACGGGCGCGGCTAATACCAGAGAACGCACCCTGGGGTTGATGGCGGCAAGAAAAATTGCTACTGCCCCGCCCCATGATGATCCGACCACATCCACTGATTCCAGTTCAAGTTCGTTCAATAGGGCGGAAAGCCGGTTCGCCTGGGCTTGCATGCTGCAATCGAGAGTGCAAGGCGCATCATTATGGCCGGAACCCGGCAGATCAACAGAGAAGGTGGTGTATTGCTTTGAGAAGACTGGAATATTGAAGCGCCAACAAAAAGCTCCGCCCAGCAGCCCATGGATTAGCAATAAAGGTGGCCCGGAGCCGGATTTCAAATACCGGATTTCTTGTGCGACGCCTGAATTTTCTGGATGAGCCATCAATGGTCAGTTCTCGTAACTAGTTTATTGGCATATCTTTCCAGATTCGGAGCACCGAAATCAACGCTGGCTTCGGCCTGTGGATTGGACATTAAAAAAGCTGTTCTTCAAACAGAAATACAATAATTCACACATAAATTCCAATTTGCATAGCTTTTGGGTTATGAAGCCCTTATAATAATGTAAACTTAAGTAAATACAGTATTTACGTGGAACCAACCATGGCATCCGACTTGCTTCAATCTGATCTAACCACGCTGGCCTTTAATCATAGGCCACAGGTGGAAAGATTTGGTAAGCAAAGGATGCGTAAGGATTCCTTAGTTCGATTTTCCGCCATTGCACTGGCGCTCCTGACCGTAGGCACGGTCGTCTTTGCCCTGATTAATTGGCAAAAGGAAGCGCAGTACACCACGCCCACCGATGGAGTGTGGTGGAAGGAGCAGGGCGGGTTTCTGGCAGCTAAAGGAGTCATTCCTAGTGGGCCGGGTGAAAAGGCCGGCATCAAAGTCGGCGACCGTTTACTTCGAGTGAATGGTTCTCCCGCCGACAGGACAATCAAGAATGTAGCCGAGTTTGAAAAGCTTCTTCACCGCAGCGGTGTGTATTCACGCGCCACGTATCTGCTGGACCGCCAAGGTGTAAGCGTTGAAGTGGGGCCGGTGATCCCGATACCTGCTGACAACTCTTTAAAACTGGGCCAGCGGCTCATCGCGCTTATTTATCTTGGCATTGGTTTATACGTTCTCTTCCGGCGCTGGACAGCCCCTAAATCCACGCACTTTTACCTCTTTTGCCTGATCTCGTTCGTACTTTACTCGTTCCATTACACCGGCAAGCTGAATGCCTTTGACCAGACGATTTATTGGGCCAGCATTGTGGCGTGGTTATTGCAGCCGGCGCTCTTCCTGCATTTTGCGCTGACTTTTCCCAAGCCGCGCAGACTGCTGAGGGATGCCCGGTGGCTTATCTCGCTGACGTACGTGCCCGGACTCGCGCTGCTGGTTATGCAGGTCGTGGCCGTCACGCTGCTCGAATTCACCGAGTCGGTCCGCTGGAACCTTGACCGGATGCAGATGGTTTATCAGACGCTCTATTTCGCGTCGGCCGCTGTGATCCTGTGGCGCAGTTATCGCCGCGCCGGCACACCGCTGCAACAGCAGCAGTTGAAATGGATTTCACGCGGTACCGTGCTGGCCATCGGCCCCTACACGCTGTTCTATGTTGTGCCTTACATCGCTGGAGTGCTGCCCACGCCGGCTATGAAGATTTCAGTTTTGTCCCTGGTCTTTTTGCCGGTCACGTGGGGCTATGCCATTGTCCGGTACCGCCTGATGGACGTGGACATTATTTTCAAACGCGGTGTGGCTTATACGTTGGCGACTGCGGCCATTGTGGGCGCTTATTTTGTCGGGATCGGTAGTCTTGCTGGCTCCATCACCACAAAATATCCGGGCACCGGGACTTTTGGTTTGATCGCGGTCATCATTATCACTGCCCTGATTTTTGAGCCGCTGAAGAACTGGATTCAAGTCCGTGTCGATCGCTTCTTCTACCGCAAGCGCTATGACTATCGCCGTACGCTTATCGAATTTGGCCGCGAACTCAGCTCTGAAACTGATTTAAGCGCCATGCTGGCCTCCCTGATTGACCGTCTCTCGCGCACGCTGCTGGTTGATCGCATTGCCATCTTCCTGGCCACGGACGCCGATGCCAATGACTTCGTGATGGAGAAATCTTTCGGCATCCGCTACAACGGCACGCTTGACCTAAGCTTTCTGGTGGTGGATCGTCCGGAGCAATATGCCGGACACATCTTTTTTGACAATACACGCAAGGCCCTGCAGGAAAGCGTGACTGCCCGTGAAACTATCGCCAAGCTGAATCTGAACTATTACATCCCCTGCACGGTGCAGAACCGCACTATCGCGGTGATGGGGCTGGGCAAGACCATGGCAGGAGATTTTCTATCGAGCGAAGACGTTGAATTGCTGGAAACTCTCGCTGGATACATGGGCATTGCCATCCAGAATGCGCGGCTGTATGCCTCACTGGAACAGAAGGTATCCGAATACGAGCGATTGAAAGACTTTAACGAAAATATTGTTGAATCCATCAGCGTAGGTGTGCTGGCCGTTGATCTTGAAGACCGCATTGAGTCGTGGAACTCGCAGATGGAAGTCATGTATGCGATGCCCCGTTCCCAGGTGCTGAGTGAGCGTCTAAGCGAGGTTTTTCCCGCGGAGTTTATGGAAGAGTTCTACCGTGTACGGCAGAACCCGGGCATTCATAACCTGTACAAATTCCGTCTCCATACCCGCGCGGGTGACACACGGATTGCCAATGTGGCCATTGCGCCGCTGGTCACCAGAAAGTTCAACGTGATCGGCCGCCTCATCATCGTCGATGACATTACGGAGCGCATGGAATTGGAATCACAGTTGAGCCAGGCGGAAAAGCTCTCCTCAATCGGACTGCTGGCCGCTGGCGTGGCCCATGAGGTCAATACCCCGCTGGCTGTGATTTCCAGCTATGCCCAGATGCTGACCAAGCAGATCAATGGCGATACCCGGCTTGGCCCGCTGCTGGAAAAAATTACGCGCCAGACTTTCCGCGCGTCGGAAATTGTCAACAATTTGCTGAACTTCTCGCGTACCAGCGCCACTGAGTTCACCGCCATCGATCTCAACAAGATCATTACGGAAACCCTGACGTTGCTCGAGCATCAACTCAAGATTTCCCACATCAAGGTTGAGACGGAGCTTTATCCCACGCTTCCGCTCATCCATGGCAATACGGGCAAGCTGCAACAGGTGTTCCTGAATTTATTTCTCAATGCCAAGGACGCTATGGCGGGCAAGGGCGGGACCCTGCGTATTACTACCGCCAACGGCAACGCTGTGCAGGTCAACATCAGTGACAGCGGCGCCGGCATTGCGCCGGAACACATCAACAAAATTTATGATCCGTTCTTCACCACCAAGAATGTCCCGCGGGAAGGGCAATCGCGTGGCACGGGCTTGGGCCTGTCTGTGACATATGGAATCATTCAAGAACATGCGGGCAAGATCCGCGTGGACTCACAACCCGGCCAGGGAACAACGTTCCAACTGGAGTTTCCCATGAGAAAGGCAGTCAATGTCTGAAGCTGCGGTCTTAACTCGCCCCCGGACAGATATCGTCAGCGGCGGTTCCATCCTGATCATTGATGACGAAGTTGCTATTCGCGAGTCGCTGGAGACGCTGCTTGAATTTGAGGGCTACAGTGTGGAGTCGGCTGAAACCGGCGAAGATGGACTGGCGCGGCTTAGTGAACAGACTTTCGATCTGGTGTTGCTCGACTTTGCCTTGCCCGACCGCAACGGCCTGGAGGTCCTTACAGATATCCGCTCCCGTGATTCACAGCTTGCGGTAATCATGATCACGGCGTACGGCACTCTTGATAATGCAGTCCACGCCATGCAGAAAGGCGCGACCAACTTTATCCAGAAGCCCTGGGACAATGAAAAACTGCTGGCTGACGTGCGTGCCGCCGTTGCCCGCCGCCGCGCTGAGGAAGAAAACGAGCAGCTCAAACGCGCTCTCAAGCAGCGTTACAGCTTTGAGCACATTGTGGGCAAAGCTGACGTGATGCTCAAGATATTCGATCTGGTGGGGCAGGTAGCGCCCAGCCGCTCTACTGTGTTGATCCAGGGTGAAAGTGGCACAGGCAAGGAATTGATTGCCAAGGCAATCCACGCGAATTCATCGCGTAAGAACCAGCCTTTTGTGCCGGTCAACACCGGCTCCATGCCTGCCGACCTGCTGGAATCCACACTGTTTGGACACGTCAAAGGAGCCTTTACCAGCGCTGTTTCCTCCAAAAAGGGCCTGTTTGAAGTTGCCGATAGCGGCACCATTTTTCTGGATGAAATCGGCACTATGAGCTTGGAAACACAGGCCAAGATACTGCGTGTGCTACAGGACCGCAAATTTATGCACCTGGGCGGCGTCCATGAGTTGCAGGTTGATGTCCGCGTGATCGCGGCCACCAATATTGATTTGCAGGTGCTGGTGAGAGAGGGCAAGTTCCGTGAAGACCTTTTTTATCGCCTGAATGTAATTACCGTTGACCTGCCGCCGTTACGGAACCGCAAGGAAGATGTTCCTCTACTGGTAAGCCGCTTTCTGGAAAAATTTTCCCGCGAGAATGGCAAGTCCGTCATGCAAATTTCAACGGAAGCCCTGCGTCCGCTCATGGATTATGGCTGGCCCGGCAATGTCCGTGAGCTGGAAAATGTAATCGAACGCGCTGTTGTGCTCTGTAACGGGCCAGCGGTTGGCATTGAGCTTATTCCAGACCACATTGTTGGCCGCGGTTCTGAAGGCAAGATGCTGGAGCATCGTCCTGATGCCTCATTGTTTGAAATTGTGGAAGATTGCGAGCGACGGCTTATCGTCAACATGCTGGAGAAGTGCAACTGGAACCAGACAGACGCAGCGGAGCGCTTCCATATTCCACTCTCCACGTTGAACCAAAAAATAAAACGGCTGAATATTGAGATCAGGAAGAAGGGCGTCAGGGATTAGCCCGCCTTGTTCCAGTACCAGCAACCTGATGCAATTGCAAAGATGCCGTCCGTTAGCGCTTCCATGCGCTCCTTTGAGAGCAGAATGCTGTGGATCAGCTTTCTGACAGCGCCAGGCGGAGTGCTCATTTGACAGAGATTGTAGCGGACGAGGTGCGCTGGCACAGTCCATGTCTTACGCGCATTCTTTGGGGTGTGGGCATACGCTCTGCTATATTTCAATTTGGATGGAACTGATCTCCCCGTTTGCTTTTGTAAAGCGCAGCATCCTTGCGGTGCAGGATTACACCAATCTTGCGCTTAGCGCGATCGCCAATGCCTTCCGCAAACCTTTCTATATGGCGGACGCCATCCAGCAGGCCGACCTTATTGGCGTAGGATCTCTGCCGATCGTGATTTTGACAGGAATGTTTACCGGCATTGTGCTGGCGCTCAATACTTCCAAAACGCTGGAACAGTTCGGTTCACTCTCGCTCACCGGACGTCTGGTTTCTTTTTCCATGGTTCGTGAATTGGGCCCGGTGCTCACCAGCCTGATGGTGGCTGGACGCAACGCTTCCGGCATGGCCAGCGAACTTGGCTCAATGAAAGTGACGGAACAGATTGACGCCATGCGCGCTCTGGGCACCGATCCTTATAAAAAGCTGGTTACACCGCGCGTGATCTCCACCGTCTTTATGATGTTTTTTCTTACCATCATTTCTGATCTTGTTGGCCTGGCCGGTGGCTGGATCATTGCTTTTTCCATGCTGGGCCTGGATAGCACTCAGTACTGGAACAGCGCATACCAGATATTGCGCTATAACGATGTAATCACCGGCCTGGTTAAGCCGCTGGTATTTGGCTTCATCATCGCCACTGTGGGATGTTATTACGGCATGAACACCAAAGGCGGCACCCAGGGCGTGGGCCGCTCAACCACGCAAGCGGTTGTTGTGGCGTCCGTGCTCATCCTGTTTGTGGATGCGGTCCTAACCCAGCTATTTATTACCTTGAGCTGATTTGCCATGCCTGCTCTGAACACCGCCATTCCGCCGTTAGATGACCGAGGCTTGGACACAGTCCACAAGGCAATCATCTTCGATAACGTCTCCATCGGCTTTGAAGATGTTTCCGTCCTGGATGGTGTTTCTTTCGAACTCCGGCGCGGTGAAACCAAGGTGATTATGGGCGTAGCCGGTTCGGGCAAGAGCACGATCCTCAAGCTCTGCCTTGGCCTGCTGAGGCCGGATAGCGGACACATTTACGTACTCGGGCATGACATTACCACCATGTCAGAAGAAGAGCTGTTTGACTTGCGCAGCAAGGTGGGCATCGTGTTTCAGGAGAGCGCGCTCTTTGATTCCATGAACGTGCGTGACAATGTGGCTTTTCGGCTGATGGAAGAGCATCTGCCTCCGTCAGAGGTGGAAAAGCGAGTGCGTGAATCCCTGAGCTTTGTAGAGTTAGAGGAAGCCATTGAAAAGTTTCCTGCCGAGCTTTCCGGCGGTATGCGCCGCCGGGTTGGCATTGCCCGCGCGATCATTACTCAGCCGGAAGTTTTGCTGTATGACTCTCCCACCGGCGGCCTGGATCCGATTACCTCCACCACCATCATTGAGCTGATTATGAAACAGCGCGACGTTTATAAAACTAGTGCGCTCATGGTCACGCATCGCCTTCAAGATGGCTTTACGCTTGCCAGCCATTTCTATGATCCAGCCACCAAACACATGAAGTCTGCTGAAGGGATGCCATCGCTCGATGTCCGCACCAGCTTTATGATCCTGCGCGACGGTAAGGCAGTTTTTGAAGGCTCCGCCCATGAACTGGGCAAAGTGCAAGACCCTTACATCAAGGAATATATTTCTTAGGCTTTGGACACAGCAAGACCAACTACCGCATCTGGCGCTTTTAGTTTTTCAAAGATCTAAACTTTCTGCCGCCTGGGCGGCCTTTTCGTTTCGAAATCTGCGTTCATCAGACCCAATCTGCGGCAAAATTGCCTTTTGGTTGGTCCTCGATTTACTCAATTACAAAATTACCCATTTACAAATTGCATTACCCGATCCGTGTCATCAGCGTGTATCGGCGGTAAGGTTTTGGGTTTCCGATCATGCGCGAAATCTGTGCTCATCAGCGCCAATCTACGGCAAAATTGCCTGGTTTTGGTCCTCAATTTACTCAATTACCAAATTACCCATTTACCAAATTGCCCACCCCCTCCCCCCGTCATCCCAGATTGGCGTAGACTTCAGAGGGTTGATCCCAAGGTCATCCCAGATTGGCGCGCACTTCAGCGATTGCATCTCAATTGGCGCGGGGTTGAGAGCTTCCCTTCGCGACCCTGTGGAGCATTTCCTAAGGTAAAACCCCTGTCACCCCCACCGGGGGTAGACGTTTTTGTTGCAAGCAAAAGCTTTGTTCAATTCGACCGGACGGTCACCGAACGGTCGAAGCTCTTTTTCTGCCTCGTTTCGAGCTTGAATCGCGTTGCTTTTGCTTTGTCTGGCTAATTGCCAATTGCTAGCTGCTATTTGCTGGTTTTCAAAGATCTTTTCTCACTTCCACCCCTGAGGGCTGACGTACTATAGCGAGGTTTGCTGAGCGAATCAAGTGCGAAAAAGAACACTGTCCTTGCTCTCTGCGCCAGCCAAATCTTCGGACGGCAAAGACCCAGCCCGGAGGGCGAAAGAGTTTAGCCCAGGCGCGTAAGCCCTGGGTAGGCGTTAACAAAAATTGAGCGCCGTAGGTGCGACACAGAAATGTCTACACGCCCGCTGAACGCTACGCACTGACTGCGGCGCATGGGCTTCGAAAAGAGCAACAACTTCAGGTGCTGCGTAAAGCCATTTAGAGCTTACCGGCCAGCTTGTTTTTCACCTCATGTGCTAAAAAGGTGTTCCTAATTGGAATCTCACCCTTTCCGCAAAAGCGCGAAAGAATGGGTACACTGCTGGCTCACAGCCAAAAGGAACCAGTCCTATAACACAATCTCAGGTTTGGCAGCAGCCCACTTTTTCCAAAGTTGGTGCATCAAGGGAAACGCTTTCTCCTCCCGGAAAATGCAATGCCTTGTGTGCCGGCAGATCGGATCGTTAGTCCGTCGCGCCGATATTGGAATCTAAGATCAAATCTTGGAAAAACAGGGTCAAAGCAGGGCACCTGTCGAGCAGTAATAGCGTATAATAAGCGAAAACAGAATGCAAAGCAATGAAAAAAGCAGCGAAAGGTTCGAAGCTGAAATTACCCAGCAATCAGGCCGCTCAAGGTTAGTCGACGCAATCCGAGTTGGGACAGCACATGCAGAGGTGGTAGCTTATTTGACCGGACGAAGCGTCGTGGTGCGCACATAAAGGGAAAACTTTTGCCGAGCAACAATGTTTCTGAATCCTACAGGTTTCACCAGCATCGAACGGTGGTCGTTTCTACTCGATTCCCGAGATTCGTACACGTAAGTGTCTGGTGACTTACCGGATAGGATGCTATCAGCTTAGAAAGGAGGCGAATATGACCTGTTTGAATACCGCATTACTCAAAGCGGTGCAGTGGTTTAATGCTCGTAGTTTCGCTCTGGTTTTGATTTTTTCTACCCTTCACGTCGGGCTGGCATACATGCATTCTCGGGACTCGGGTAGAGCCGACACCATTCCTGTCACCCTCTTTGACTAGCATGTGAGATCAAATCGCGATGAATTTTAAGGAAAGAGTCGAGAGTGGTATCTCGCCCCTAATAGAGGCCCTGCGGGGAACACTGGCTTCAGCGCCGACATTAGCGGTTCTTACTCATTACCAGCTCCTAATTGATACTGCAGTCGATAAAAGTAAAGTCCCTGATGGCTTCATTTTCAAGTGGCGCTATTTGTGGGCACTCCTACTCGCTAATCCGTTCGTCGAAACAAAACCAGGAGTCCCGCATTTTGGGGAGATCGACAAGCTCATTGAAGACATTTTCGAGAGCTACCTAGTAGGAGCGATCTATGATCGCGGTCAAAACCCCGGTTCTGAGCAGGAGTTCCTAACCCGACTTGGCTTGGCGATAAGAGTGAGAGAATTTGACAGCCTTCTCGGGTTCCCAGAACAGATTAGCAACTGGGCGGCTGTTCGCTTGACGCCGTTCAACAGCGCCTACTTCACACAAAAAATGGGACTTGGGTTTGAGGAGATTAGCGCTTGGGCTTCTAACCTCATGAATATCCTTGAAGCTCGGTTGAATGACTGGCGCGATCAATTCGGGTCAATTGTCAAACAGATACGCGAAGACGTGACGAGCGGCAGAGTGAGTCAAGATACTGCAGCATCCCTGATAAGAGAGCATCTGGAGCGTGCCGCAGAGACAGGCGAAAAGCTACATGTTTTCTCTATGGATGAGCTCCAAAACGGTATTTCCAAGACTGCTGCTGAGTCGCTTACAAAACTGCTCACGATTCGGCCTGGAGAAGTATCGGAGCAGTACAGGTTTCCACACGACGAGAACCCTCTCGAATACAAAAGCTTCGTCATTCTTCCAGACGACACCTTTTATTTCCTAGATCCTGCTAACGCACATAGGGTTATAGCTAAGACATTCGAAAGAGAGTTACTGAAGGAGACATCCTTACGCGATCGATATTTGAAGAATCGAGATCGCGCTACTGAGGGCCTTGCGCAAGAATACATTCGACAAGTGTTTCCTGGTGCGGAAATTTACCAACACTACTTCGTAGGCAAGGGTACTGGCGAGAAAGATCTTTTTGTTCGCTACGATGACTCGATAATTCTTATCGAATGTAAAAATACCAAAATAAGAGGGTTTCGCGGGCGCGGGGATGATCTTCAAAACTTCGAGAGCGACTTTGAAAATTCCATTCAGTTTGGGTACGACCAAGCGAATGAGGTTAAGCAACTCATCAGGAGCCAAGAGGAAACGACTTTTTTTGACGAGAAGTCCCGTCCATATTTTTCCGTCAAGAACCAAGAGATCAAGGCCATCTATATCGTTTGCATCACCATTACTCCTCGCGGTCCCTTCGGAACTGACTTGTCGTATCGGCTTAAAAAGGCGGGTAGCGAACCATTTCCCTTGGCCATCAATCTGTTTGATTTCGAAACCGTGTGCAAAAATTTCAACGATCAACAATTTTTCAGCTATTTACGGGCGCGACAAGAGCTTCACGGCAAGGTGCATACCGGGGATGAGCTCAACTACGCCGGGTACTTTCTCCGGTTTGGAAACCTCGATCTAACCAGTGATCTATTTCTCCACGACGACTTTTCTGGAATCTTTGACAGGATGTGGTATCGGCAAAAAGGAATTGACATTGCCGAACCGACCGCCCCGCCCGCGACGATGAGCATGATGCGTCGCGGCAATCAGGTGATAATTGAATCTGCCACGGGAAAAAAGCAAACGACTGTTATTGATCCACAAATATATGAGCATGTGACAGGGGAACCTACGGTCAAAATGAAGGGTTCCGAGCGGAACAAGCCTTGTCCATGCGGCAGTGGCCAAAAGCTGAAGAAGTGTCACGGACGTAATTAACTGCGTCGTGCTCGGCTCGGCTCGCCTTTTCCATCCTGTGCCGTTAGAGCTTTAAAAAGAATTTCTTCCTTGCGCCGCAGGCCCGTGCGCAGTGCAGCGGAGCGATAAGAATAGAAGCGCCAGACACCTATGAAGTCCGCCCCCCCGCCATTCGTCCTCAAGTTGTTTCCAGGCCCATCTGCGTTCCTCTGCACTGATCTGCGGCAAGCTTTCTTCTCCGTGCCTCCGCGTCTCCGCGGTGAATAACTCCCCTGCTACTCACCGTTGTCGGCGTTTCGTGCTACTTCCCGGCTTTGGCTGCCGCCGCTGCCTGGGCCCGCCGCGCGTTTAAACGCTCCTGCAATTTCTGTATCCGTTTCTTGGCCGCCGGTTTGGAGGTGAGCTTATCCAGATGCGAGAGAAACTCTGGATCAATCTGGTCTTTCCTTGCCTGTGCGATATACCCGCCAAATTTTGCCCAAAGAAAATATGGCTCGCTGTTGGTTTCATAAAACAGTTGCTCGTTAATGGCGCCGCGCAACACCAGCGCAGCAGCCATGTTCCAGTACGTAAGCACCTGGCGAAACCATGCGTTTGGCTCCGTGCCGTATCCGGTTATAACGGCCTTGAATTCATTGTAGTTCTGCGGCCAGAACTCTGAGATCACATACTTCCTCGCCGCCCGCATCACCGGCTCTCTGCGAAGATCATAGAGCTGCAGGATTACCTGTGCGTCTTCTGCTTTTGCTTTTGCCATTAATTTGCTTTCACCATAAATGACAGCTCCTGTCGATTAGCCGGCTTCTCGTTGTTCACCAGCTTCGTTTCTGCCCTGTGTTACCCATTCCGGCGTGGGGATTGACCGCGAATAATCACATTTTACCGCGACTGCTGCCGGGGCCGCTTCTTCCGCTGCTGCGCCCTTTTTCCCGCGCGGCTTTCTTTTTGGCTTGGGCTGTTCTTCTTCTTCCGCCGACTTCTTGCTGTTATTTGGGCAAACCAGCAGCGAACCTGACTTCAGGTGCTTCTCCACCATGTACGGGCTTCCGCATTGCGGACACGCTTCAGCCACCGGTTTGTATGCCGAAGTAAATTCGCAATTAGGATAATTTGAGCAGCCGTAGAAAGTGTTGCCGCGCTTCCGCGCCTTCTTTTCCACCAGCTCGCCATCCGCGCACTGCGGACATTTCACGCCAATAAAATTTTGCTTGATGTACTTGCACTCCGGGTAGCCGCTGCATGAGATGAACTCACCGTAGCGGCCATGGCGCAATACCATGTTGCGCCCGCACTTGGGGCAGAGCTCTTCCAGTGGTACGTCCGGCACGCGCTTGCCCTGGTCCAGCCGGCGCGTAGTCTTGCAATCCGGATAGCCCGTGCAAGCCATGAATTGTCCAAAGCGCCCGCGTTTAAGCACCATCACGCGCCCGCAGTTCTCGCAATATTCATCCTGGCCGGTCTCCGGCATTTCCGCGCCATCAAACTCAGGCAGGTTGACCGGATTTTCCTTGGTAAACGTGCAGCTCTCGGGGTCATCCTTTTTATAAGAGCTACAGGCATAAAACGAACCGTGCTTGCCCCACTTAAGCACCAGCGGAGAACCGCACCGCTCGCATTTCTCGTCGGTGGGCTTCTCCATCCGCTTCACATTTTCCATGTGCTTTTCAGCATAGCGGAGGTCTTTGGAAAACTTTTTATAGAAGCCGCCCAGTGCGTCGGTCCACTTCTCCTTGCCTTCTTCAATCTCGTCCAACTCTTCTTCCAGCCGCGCGGTATAAGCCGGATCGAAGATCTCTTCAAAGTTCTTCACCAGCAGATCAGTCACGACCAAGCCCGTTTCTGTGGGGATGAATTTGCCGCCAATTTTCTGCACGTATTGGCGCTCCTGGATAGTGGAAAGAATAGTCGAGTAAGTTGATGGCCGTCCGATGCCGCGCTCTTCCAGTTCCTTTACCAGAGACGCTTCATTGAATCGCGGCGGAGGCTCGGTGAAATGCTGCTCCGGCTTGAGTTCGCGCATCGTGAGCTTCTGGCCGATCTCCAGCGCCGGCAGCTTGTGTTTCAGCGCTTCATCTTCTTCGTCCTTGGCGTCTTTTGATTCCTCGTAAACCTTCAGGAAGCCTTCAAACTTCAGCACTGATCCGGTCACGCGGAACGTGAATGACTCGGCGCCGCTCTTGGCCTCGATATCGATACTGGTCTGGTCAAAGACTGCAGGCATCATTTGCGACGCCACAAACCGCTGCCAGATCAGCTTGTAAACTTTGTATTCATCTTCCTGAAGATATTTTTTTATCTCGTCGGGATGCCGCGCAACCGAGCTTGGACGGATTGCTTCGTGCGCTTCCTGCGCCGCCTTGCGTGACTTGTAAACGTTCGGCTGGTCGGGCAGAAAGTCTTTGCCGTAAGTTGCTCCAACCAACTCCCGCACTTCAGTTAGCGCGTCCGGCGATACCTGGACTGAATCGGTACGCATATAAGTAATGAGGCCGACTGAGCCTTCATCGCTGCCCAGATCAATACCTTCATACAAGCGCTGGGCAATCATCATCACGCGCTTTACGCTGAAGCGCAGCTTGCGTGATCCATCCTGTTGCAGCTTGCTGGTGGTAAACGGCGGCGCAGGACTGCGGCGGCGCTCCTTCTTCTCAATGTTGCGGACAGACCAATCAGCTTTCTCCAGCGCCTCGGTGATCTTCCTGGATTCTTCTTCGTTCGGGACTTCAGTTTTTTCGTCGCCCCGGCCGATAAAGCGGGCATCGAATGCCGGCGGCTTTCCGCCAAACAGGTGCGCGTCGATGGTCCAATATTCTTTTTTCTCGAATGCTTTTACCTCGCGCTCGCGTTCCACAATCAGCCGTAGTGCGACAGTCTGTACACGTCCGGCGGAAAGGCCGCGACGGACCTTGTCCCACAAAAGTGGCGAGACTTGGTACCCCACAATGCGGTCCAACACGCGGCGCGTCTGTTGCGCGTCCACCAGGTTGCGGTCAATATCACGGGGATGTTTGAACGCTTCCTGCACCGCCTTCTTCGTAATTTCGTTGAAGGTCACGCGATGGAACGGTGTGTCGCCTTTTTTCTTTTTCTTGCTGCCATTTTCAGAAAGCTCTTCTTCCAGATGTGCGGCAATGGCTTCGCCTTCGCGGTCAGGGTCAGGCGCCAGATAAATGGCAATAGCGCCCTTGGCCATTTTCTTGAGCTTGGCCACAACTTTCTCTTTGCCCGGAATGACGACGTATTCCGTGGAGAAGTCGCCTTCCAGGTCCACGCCGAGTTGGCTTTTCGGCAGATCTTTAATATGACCAAGCGAGGCTTCGACTTCATAGTCCTTGCCCAGGTACTTATTGATGGTCTTCGCCTTGGTGGGCGATTCGACAATGACGAGTGATTTTGGCAATGTTACTCTTTTCCCTTGAATTCAGTTGAAGCTACCACGGAACCGCGTGTGGGGACAAATTCCCGTCGGGCCAGAGGTACTTGGTATTTGGTACTTAGCTGTACGCCCCAAGCGCTTTTGCCTGCATCTGGTTTTCGACGCTGGTCAACAAAGCCGATAGCATTTTGCGAACCCTGATCAGCTCTTTCGAGTTCCGTTCATAAAATTCAGCCGTGACAAACCCGAAATCCCGGCAAAGCAGCAGATGGTAATCAAGTTCACTGGCGGAGCCCATTGCAATCCGAATGAAGCGAGCAAACTCGGGGCTGGTTCTACGCCCACAACCTTCAGCCAGGTTTGCGCCAATAGAAACTGCGGCCCGCCGCAACTGCGAGGTAAGACCGAACATTTCATCCTTCGGAAACTTCTTGCTGGCCGCGTAAAGTTCAAGAGTTAATGTATGTGAGAGCTTCCAAACTTCCAGATCTCGATAATTCCGCATTGCCGCCTCCGAAGTTACGAAGTACCAAGAGCCAAATACCTAATACCGTCAGCTAGAAGCTTTTCACAAAATTCTTCCCCGGCAGTTGTCTCACTTTTCCGCTCATTTCCAGCTCAAACAACGCGGTGAAAACCTCTGACGACGAAATGTGGCCCTCCAGTTTCTCCATGATTGCGTCAATGTGTGTGGACTCATCCTGGCGCAAGATTGATAGCAATTTCTTTTCCGCCGGACTCAATTCGTTACCGAACAGGCTGCTGGTGGTCTTCTCGTCTGATGCTTGGGGGCCCCGTTCGGATTCAAGCTGGTGTTTAACCTCGGCGGGCAATTCCTCCCAAACATCTTCCCATGTTGCAGTTAGCTTGGCTCCCTGCTTGATCAGAGTGTTCGGTCCCCAGGAATTTCGAGAGATCACATTGCCCGGCACGGCAAAGATTTCGCGGCTCTGTTCCAGAGCGCAACGGGCCGTGATGCGCGTGCCGCTGTACTCTCCGGCTTCCACAACCAGCACGCCCAGAGCGAGTCCGCTGATGATGCGATTGCGGATAGGAAAATTTTGCGGCGCCGCAAAGGTTTCCAGCGGAAACTCACTCACCAATGCGCCACCAAACTCAAGAATGCTGTCAGCGACTTTTTTGTTTTCGCGAGGATAGATTACGTCCACGCCGGTGCCAAAAACTGCAACAGTTTTTCCTTTGGCTTGAATTGCGCCGCGATGGCCATACGTATCTACCCCACGGGCCATTCCGCTGAAGATGGTAAGCCCGCGCGAAGCCAGATCACAGCCCAGCCGCTCCGCCATACCGATCCCGTAAGGCGTCGGGTGGCGAGTGCCCACAATAGCGATGCCCGGCCGCGACAGCGCTTCCACATTTCCACGCACAAACAGCACCAACGGTGGATCGTAAATTTCGCCGAGCCGCTGCGGCCAGCCTTCATCCTCGCGGCAGAGGATTTGCACGGCGGCTGCTGCGGCTTTGGCAATCTCATCGTGCGCCAGTTCCAGCGATTTGCCCAGCGCGATGTGCTGGGCCGATTGCGCCTGAAGATTTTCCGCCTCCAGCTCCGTAAGCGAGGCATGGAAGATGTCCTGGATGCTGCCAAAACGTTCCACCAGCTTGCGGCCGCGAGTTGGCCCAATACCCGGCGTAAGCGAGAGCGCCAGCCAATAAACTGAGTTTGAAGTCACGGCTCTTGCGGTGGACATTGCGGTACCGGCCTTCCCAAGGGAACTTTGGCGGACTGTACACGGATTTTTCCAAAGCTGTCAAATCCGTACCTGAGCAGAAGGGTTCATTTTGGCATTAAACTCTGCTACTTCAGCAATCGATAGACGAGATCTTTAGCCCCAATTTTCTGCGGTTTCCAGGCGGGTCATGTTCTGGCCGGTGCCTCCGGATTTTTTGCGGCTGGAGGCGTAGCGGTAGGCTTCATCGTACTTTTTTCCCACGGCTGTGGAGTTACGGGTTTCAAAGATGTACATGCGGCCCGCAGCGGCCAGGGCTGCGCAAAAATCGGGTTCGCGTCCGAGGAATGCCATGCGATAGCCGAGGTCGCGTGGGTTGCTGTCTTGAAACCACAAGCAGCCGCGGCCTTCGGGGCTGGCGTCGCGATTGCGCGGTACGTCAGCTGCCAGTAAAGTTTTTCCCTGCCACAGACTCTCCAGACAGATTTCATTAGGTTGCCGGACAGCCAGTAAATCTTCGGGTAATTCTCCAGCCGCTACCACGACGTGCGCACTTTGCATGACTGCGGGGACGTCAAGTTGGTGGACCTGGACCACATGTGGCGAGATTCCCAGGCGTGCGGCATGTTCATTAATGACCCTGCACGCGGTTTCCGGCGCTTCCAGCAGCAGCTTGAACTGAGGCGCCTCACTTGATGCCAGCGCGAACCCTTCCAACACAGAAATTGCCGCAGGCGAAAGCTGTTCGGCGCCTTCGCGCGCAAATTGAGGCACGAAAAAAGACACATCTTCAGGTGCAAGGCCAAAGCGCCGAGAAAGGAAATCAATGCCAGGAGAGAGCGGCGTCTGATTTTCTTCGATATGAAGCGGCTTAGGCACCAGAAAAATCCCTTCCGGCGGTGCGCCCCGCTCCAATGCGGCTTCCTTTAGCCCCTGCGAGTGAACAATAACCGCTGCGGCACGGGAGAGAACAAACTGTTCGGCCACGCGGAAGGAACGTCCCATCCAACTGCCGGGCTCACACAGGCCGGCGGCAATGGCCATTTCTTCAATGCAGGCATCCAGGTCATAGACTACGCAATTGCAACTGCGCACCGCGGCCATGCCGGCGGCGAAGCAATGCGCATGCACAATGTCAGAAGTGGTTTCAGGAGCGCAATCGAGAAGAGACTTGCGCCAGTTGCGTACGTCCTGCCAGGAGCGAAGCAAAGAGAATGAGCGCGGCTGGTCCTGATTGCCGCCGGTAAGATATAGCTCGGCGCTGCCAGCGCCTAGCGGGGTAACAATGTAGGGCCGCATTCCGACTGCGACCTGGCCCTCCACCACGGGCAGCACGTCTCTGGCGTACTCACAGGCGTGGATCACGCGCCAGACTTTGGTCCGGCCAGTGGGGACGGAGGTGCCGTTTTCTCCGCGCTGGTGCGCGACGTGAAAACCTGAACTCATAGTCAGGAAACTTCTCTTCCCTCTTTTGGAAGCTCGGAATAACACATCACGCGATTGCGCCCGCCGTGTTTGGCAGCATAAAGCGCTGCATCGGCAAATTCAATCAGATCGCGTTTGAACTGGGCATCCGTGTCATAAACCGCTACCCCAATGCTAATAGTGAGATGCTGGACAGAGTGAGGCGAGCCGGCAAAAAATTTTGCCTGGTCCACGGCGCGGCGCAGGCGTTGTGCCACAAATAAAGCGCCCGTTTCGGTGGTTTCCGGCAGGATAATTACAAACTCTTCGCCACCGTAGCGGGCCACTGTATCCACTTCACGCATGTCTTTCATCAGGATAGAGGTTACGTCGCGCAGCAACTGGTCGCCCACATGGTGGCCGAACGTATCATTCAAGATCTTGAAATGGTCAATATCGATCATTAGCAAGGCAAACTTCTGCTGCTTGCGTTCCGCGCGTTTGAACTCAAGCTCAAGTTGCTGTTCAAAATAGCCGCGCGTACGCAGACCTGTCAGGTAATCGGTGAAGGCAAAGCGCAGCAGGCCTTCGTTGGCATATTCTCGCGTGAGGAGGTTCTCCGCAACCAGCGAGAGTATCCACAACAACTGCGCATCTTCTTTATTAAAGCTGTTGGCCGTATCGCGAAACAACTGCATGGACCCCATCACCCTGTTGCTCACAAAAAGTGGCACAGCCAATGACGATCCGGCATCCACCACGCGCAATAGCGCGTCTGATTGGGCGTTGTGGCCTCGCTCAACCAGCAAAGGACGCCCATACTTGATGGCCCAGAAGTTCAGGATATTGCCGCTGGCAATCTCTTCTCCCGAGTTCTTCTCCACGTTTCGGCCAATGCGCAGCTCCATCAACTCACGGCCTTCTTCCCAAAAATAAACCATGGCTTTATCAAAGGCAGTGATGTCGGCGGCCATGTCGCAAAGCAGATTGAGAGTAGCGTCAAGTTGCATTTGCAGACCGGTAAGCATGCTCATGCGCAAAATCACGTTCACGTTTTCCCAGCGCTTCTGGATCGTCTCTGGCCGCAGCTCGGAAAAAACCTCAACGACAAACCTCTCCGGAGGCGACGAGCCGGGGTCAGCGGATTCGGGGGATGAAAGCGGGAACATTTTTCTGGCGGAACTCATTGGCGGTAGCGAGACTCAACCGGCATTTTGTGAGATGCCGTGGCCCGCTTTGGGGAAACTTACGTAAGTGTGTACTGTTGTTTTTACCCGCCCATGGCCAAATGTACAGGGTGGCGCCATGGTAAGCGCGCCGATATCCAATAGGAAACAGGGAACTGCCAGCCCATTCTGAGGCATGCGGATGCACATCTTCGCTGGTTTATCTGCACAAAGTTGGCCGTGAGTAACGCAATAGGGGTTGTTGGCCCACTTTGGCCAAAGGTTTGCTTTATCAGTGGGTCAGGAGAACTCAGCGTGGCCCTCATGAAACAGCAGCTGATCGGGAAGCTAAAGCACGAAATCAATAACCCGTTAGCCGCTATTCGTAATGCGCTTTACCTGGCCTCAATCCAGACCAATGATCCCGAGCTGGAACGTTTTTTGAAGCTTGCGGATGCTGAAGTCTCCCGCATTGCCACAATTCTTGTAAATGCAAATCAAATTGGTGAAAACACAAGGGTTTGTACCCTGATTCCGCTCAAAGATATCGCTTCCGCGGCATAGACTTTACGATTTTCTATTGTGCAGCTCACGTTTGTTGACTTTCCATGCACAGTCTCTGTTGCATTTATTTCAGTCTCAGCTTAGGATACGTCTTAGGCGCTGGAAAACCCGCTAGTGCTGATGCAAAGCTCTTCGTAGTAAAACTTCGCCATTTACTAGTTGCAAAATCACGCCGGCCCGTTAACGTTTTTCCGACAGGAGAAGCTCCCTCATGGCATGGTACGCGTACTGTATTGTTGAGCAACAAGCTGTTCAAGGTGGTATTCGCGCTCGTCGCCCCGTCCCCGTAGAAGGTCTTAAAGGTATTGCAGATGCCCAGATATTCGCGTATCCAAGCGGAGATTTTTCCGTCCTTGTAAGCGAATACATTCCAACAGGAGATCTGGGCCAGAAAGCCCTGCTCCAGCACGCACATGTGGTCAGCGAATGTTTCAAGCGCACCACAGTCCTGCCATTCCGTTTTGGAACAGTTTTTGACACGGATGACGCATTGCGCCGCGCCGTCCGGCTAAACCGTAAAGGTTTTGTGGCGAGCGTTGCCAAGCTCAAGGGCAAAGCGGAGATGCATCTTAAGCTCCTGATTAAAGATGGCTCATTGCGCGAAGCCCTGGAAGAGATTGAACTGCCTGCTACCGTCGGCAGTGAATATTTGAGCAAGCTCCGGGAAAAGGCCGTCCGGCAGCGCGAACGGCAAACCAAGGCGCGTGCCTTGTCCGTACAGGTGCACAAAATTTTCTCTCCTCTCGATCAGGATGTGTGCTGCCGCAAGATCGATTCCGGTGGCATGTTGATTGATATCGCCCATTTGATTGATCACAAAAAAGTTGAAAAATATCAGAATCGTTATCAAATGGCAACGCGCCATCTTCCTGGGATTGAGGTGGTCATGAGTGGTCCGTGGCCCCCTTATCACTTTATTTCCGGCAAGAGATCTTCCTAAAATCCAGAAATAACCCTGTTATAGGCTGAAATTTTAAAAGAGGGCTTGAAAAGCCCTCTTTTGTCATTTCCTGCTAAAATTCATCCAAAGCAGCTCCTGTTAGGCATCCAACTACCCGAAAATGGAATCGGAGTACAATGTCTATAGGTCTGTTTGGCCAAGTTAGCACTTCCGTTCCAGTTTTGACCCTTTTGCTTATCTCACAGCGGGGCTGATCGCCCGTCAGGAGTGGGAATGAATCCGAAAACCCGTGTACTAATTGTGGACGATGACGTGGCCATGGCCAAGTACCTGGCTTCACATCTGTCGCGGCGCAATTTTGAAGTTACGGTAGCTTCCAGCGGACAGGAGGCTTTGCGGGTATTTCGCTCCTTTGATCCGGTTCTGGTTCTGGTGGAAACGTCCATGGATGGAGAAGCCGGCGCTGATACACTCCAGCGTCTAAAGCAGATCAAACCCACGGTTTCCATTATGGTGCTCTCTGGCAGCAAAGATCCTGAAGTGATTTTCCGGGCCTCAAAACTGGGCGCCGATGACTACATCAGCAAGCCGGTGGACCCAAAGGAACTGGAAATACGCATCGGGAAAGTGCTGGATAATCAGCGCCTTTTTTCTGAGGTTACGCAATTGCGCGAGCAGGTGCGTCGCCAGAGCGACTTTACCATGCTCTTTGGTACCAGTCCAAAGATGATGGAAGTAAAGATGACCATCGAGCAGGTGGCAGACACGACTGCCACGGTGCTGGTTCGCGGCGAAAGCGGTACCGGCAAGGAAGTGGTGGCGCGCATGGTTTATGCCGAATCGTCGCGCTGTGCAAAACCATTCGTTAAGGTGAATTGCGCGGCTATCCCGCATGAATTGCTGGAAAGCGAACTATTCGGTTATGAGGCTGGCGCGTTTACCGGGGCCAACCGGCAAAAGCTGGGCAAATTCGAGCAAGCAAACGGCGGCACGATTTTTCTGGACGAAATCAGCGAAATGCACCCAGCACTTCAGGCCAAGCTGCTGCACGTCTTGCAAGACCATGAATTTTCCCGCTTGGGAGGCAAGCGCGATGTTCAGGTGGATGTCCGGGTCCTGGCGGCAACCAATAAACCTCTGGAGCGGGCAGTGGAAGAAGGTGTTTTTCGCGAAGACCTTTTCTATCGGCTGAACGTTGTTACCATCCACATCCCGCCCCTGCGCGAACGCCGCGAGGAAATTCCCGTTTTCCTGAAATATTTTCTGGAAAAGTACAGTGAACACTACGGCAAGAAGCCGTCTATGTTCAGCGAGTACGCAGTTACCCGCATGATGGAATATGCGTGGCCGGGAAACATCCGTGAACTGGAAAACATGGTCAAGCGCTATGTAATTGTGGGCAATGAAGCGCAGATCATTCGGGAACTTGCCACGCACAAGCCGATTGTGACTTCCTTTGGTGGGATGACAACTCAGCCTGCCCAAGCGGCAGCGGCAGTTCCTGCTGTGCAGGCCAGCAATGGCGTGGAAATTGAAATGCCATCTTTGCTGGAGATCGGTCGCCGGGCAGCCATGCAGGCCGAGCGCGAAGCCATTGAAAGAGTGCTGGCGCAAACACGATGGAACCGCCGTCAGGCAGCTAAAATTCTGAAGATCAGCTATAAAGCATTACTGAACAAACTGAAAGCTATGGAAGAGCAGACTAAGGCCCAGACTAAGCACGATGAAGCTTAATGTTGGCACTTAGATGCCACATATATTAACCGCTTTAGCTTACCTCATATTCCGGGAATCCCTGCTTATCATCCTTGATTTAATACATAAACTTAAGAAAATAGGCCCTTTATATTTATGCATGGTATTCCACAAAAACTCTGAGAATATTTTGGTTTGTGAGTTGCTTATAGATAAGCATACAAAAGAGGCCGTACAATTTAAATGACTTTAACCCTCTTCCAAGCTTTGAGACTTCTTCAATCCGTGTGTCTCGGCGCAAGTCGGGACTGCATCGTGCATCGCCTTCCCTGAGAGATGTTCCCTTCACCTAGCCTCTTTGCAAAGGCGGCCTGAAAAGGCCGCTTTTTTGTTTTGCATAGATATACTTCCGATCACGGTGACAATCTGCATCCGCCGTGCATCTAATCCTCGTTTGCAATTTGACGGTATTTCAGAATGGCGACTAAGATGAATCGTTTATCAACAGTCATGGATAAGAAAAAGCTGGAAACCTTTAAGAAACGGCTGGAAGAACGGCAGCAGGCCCTGCGCAAGGCTGTGAGCCGCACTGAGGAAGATGGCCGCACTGCCGATCAGGAGACTGCCCAGGATATCGCTGATCGGGCCGCCAGTTCTTATACCAAGGAATTTCTCTTTTCACAGAGCAACAATGACCGCCAGTTGCTGGCGATGGTCGAAACCGCTCTTCAGCGAATCAGAGAAGGAGTTTTTGGCGAGTGCGTCAATTGCGGCAATGAAATCAATGCCAAGCGTCTGGAGGCCGTGCCGTGGACGCGTTATTGCATCGAGTGCCAGGAAAAACTTGAAAAAGGCCAATTGCAAGAGGTCCAGGACTGACGAGTCTGGCAGGCGTTCGCTAAAAACAAAAAGAGATGCAATTTATGCATCTCTTTTTAATTCTCTGAATTTTTAGTAAAGGTTGAAGGCGACTTCAATATTCATTTCAACCGCCACTGCGCGGCCGTCTTTCTTTGAAGGATCAAACTTCCAGGTCTTTACGCCTTCGATCGCTTTTTCATCCAGCCCCATGCCCAGTGCGCGTATCACCCGCGGATTATGCACGCGTCCATCAGTGCCCACAATAATATTCAACACCACCACGCCCTGATATTTCGCTTTGCGCGCTTCTTCGGAAAATTCAGGTTCGGGAGTATAAATGGCGCGAGGAGCGCTTACACCTTCACCCACGTGGAAAATTCCAGGGCCAACGCCTGGTCCACCATGGCCTGAGCCCACGCCTCCGCCACTGCCGGTGCCAATACCGCCGCCTACTGCCGTTCCGTTGGAAGGGGCCATAAGCTTGGATAGCGGATCCCCCACTTGCGGCGTGGTTGGAGCTTTAAGATCGGCGACCACGGTAGGTTCGATCATCAATTTGCTCTTTTGCTGTGTTAACACAGTCGGTGGAGTGAACTGCTGTTTTGCCGCCTTGGGAGGACTTCCAACTGATGCCTTCAGTTTGCTGGCATCTCCCCCACCGCCCCCACTCGGCCCGCCTTTGCCTATCTTCATGGGAATGTAAGGGGCCAATTCAACCGAGTTCGACGTGGTGGGAGGAATAATCTTGGTGGGGACCGTTAAATGCAACAACCACAGCATCAATCCGATGCCGGCCGTATGTGTCACAAAGGAAAGAAGAAAATTTTCCGGTCGTTGTTGATAAGTGCCATATCCCACCCCTAACATCGTAGGCAGCACAGTGGTATTTTGTTGCTCTTTGGAGAATTTCACCACAGATTGCTGTGGAGTCTGTGCGTCACCTTTATCCGGCTTTTCCGGAGTCGGATTTTTGGGGTCGGGAGAAGACATAATCTAGTTTATCTAGTATAGACTCCGGGCGTCCAGAAAAGTTTCACGATGGTACGGGGACTAAAGTCAGTTGCCCTTCACTGTCAGCAAACGATTTAACGATGAAACAAAGAGCCAAAAAAGCCTTTGACGCGTCCCATAAAGCCCTTCTTTGCTTTCTTTGGCTTTTCCTCGGCTGGGGGAACTGCCGCTTCCGTTTTTAAAGACACTTCTGGGGGCTTTTCCATAAGAACGATTGGATCAACCTTTTCTTGCAGAAAATAGACGTTTGGCAGGGAAGAAAACTGCACTTTGGCCACCGAATAGGGCTGTCCAGCCGTTCCTCTGGCGCTGAATACAAAGGGCGCGTCCACTTCTATATGGACCTGTCCAGGCCGGTCGGGGGGCAAGGGCGAGGTAGGCTCATTGCTGGCAACAGCCACCCGCTCTGTGGGCTTGGGCATGGCACTATCCTCTTTTGGCGCAACTGGCGTTGGACTCGGCTGTGCCTGGGCTTGCATGACCGGCGTCGTTGAAGGGCAGCCGCAGTCGCTGTTTGATACTTCTTTTGTATCCAGCTTGCCTCCCCGGAAGACCAGCCCCTGGTTCATCTCGTCCTTATACGATCCCGTTCCCAGCAATTCTGAAAAAGTCACGGCAGACGAGTTTCCCGGAAGAGGTTTTACGCAGGTGTCACCGCGCCTGTTCACGCCCAGGGCAAAATGAAAAGTACCGGGACCTACCAGCGTTACGTTGAAATCCGGTGTGATTACAATGTCCGCCGCTTGTTGATTGAGCTGGTAATCAATTTCCACCGCCCCGGATCCTGTAGCCAACATAAAACCCTGGTTGCCGGTCGTGACGCTAAGACCGCTGTGCGGGCAGATGCGGACCTGGCCACCGCGGGCAAACTTGAGCGTTGCCGGAGCAATTCCTGCTGAGAGTTCCGAGCCCGAGTACACGTTCATCCCTGAACCGGCCAGTTGCAAACCTGGGCTGCCGTTATCCGATGCAAACAGCTCCCCAATCGGCGGCACGGTTTGCGCGAACGCTGGTGTGCTGAGCAAAATAGCAAACCAGCAGCAGCGCAACGCTTTTTTGGCGATCACGGATTTAAACAAAAGAGCGCTACTCCTCGCCCAAAAAATCATACTTATCGATTGCCGCTGCCACGCCTTGTTCCCGGGCCGACTTGTCCACTCTCAATATTCTTCCTTTGCAGCGCACGCGAAGTGGGTTGGAAAGGGTAATTTCCGGCGGCAAAGTCATCACGAATTCAATAGGATCGCCGGCTTTGATTTCAGTATCCAGATACATGAAGACGCCGCGCGAACTCACGTCGCGAGTGTGACCGGCCAATTCCCGGTTGCCATCATCCAGAAATTTTACGGAGATCGGCAGATTGAGCGAGAACCGCCGGGTGGTCCGTTTTTCCGGCTGTGGTTGCGCCATGGCTGGCCCTCCAAATGAATTGAAGCTTTGGCCCTGATTTTAGCCTATTTGCTGGGATTGAGAGAGATTTTCTGGTCAATTTCGGCGGTCAAAAGCTTACTGCAACCGTAGCAAGGGATTTTGCCCCCTTCAGCTCTTACATCGCCAGGAAATTCTTCAGCAGCAGCCGGCCTGACTCTGTCAGCACGCTTTCCGGATGGAACTGCACTCCTTCAATGGGAAAATGCCGATGCCGCAACCCCATGATTACCCGCGTGCCGTCCGCTTCGTGCGTTTCCGCGCTGATTTCTAATTCCTTAGGTAATCCTTCTTCTGCAACAATCAGCGAATGATAGCGCGTTGCCGTCATCGGCTGTGGCGCGTTTTGAAACACAGTTTTGCCATCGTGCTGGATCTGGCTGGTTTTGCCGTGCATGATCTGGTGCGCCCGTACTACGTTCCCGCCAAAAGCTGCGCCTATGGCCTGATGTCCCAGACAGACGCCCAGCACAGGCCGCTTGCCTGCAAAATGTTTGATCAGCTCAATGCTGATGCCGGCTTTCTGTGGCGTGCATGGCCCGGGAGATACAACGATGTGGTCGGGATGCAACTCCTCAATTTCCTGGGGTGTAATCTGATCGTTGCGCCGGACTTCCACTGTCTGCCCAAGTTCTCCAAGATACTGGACCAGGTTGTAGGTAAAGGAATCGTAGTTATCGAGAACAAAAACCATAGCAAATGACAAGTTTAGCCGAGAAAGCACCTATTAACACACAGAGGGCCGACAATAAGCTTCAAAATTTAACAACTTTCTCCTTGACATGCTTCCCTGCAGCCCGATTAAATGTTTGCGCCCCCCTTAATGAAGCCACAGCAAGACCGAGTTGTAATCTGAGCACCAATGTGAGAATGCGAGAATTTTGGGCTCTGAACTGAAGCGCATTGCGCACTCTCTTCTCAAATGGCATTTCGGCCTTTGCATATCTTTCAGATCATCGCATCGTGGAGACGAGAATTTTCCTCGTCCCGCGGTTCGGATTCGGTTCCGGATCCTGATTTCCGGAGGAGGAAGCAATGAGTCCACGTTTTTTCAGCACAGGTCAGGGCGCTGGCAATCGCCGGAGCCATACACCGCCAATCACCGGTGGCGCAGCGGCAGCCCCGGCAAGAGCGAGATCGGCTGCCGGGCAGCGCAGCACAATCTTTCCAGTTCAAGCAGCAGCCACGGACCGAATTCAACTCCCGCATTATCCATTTCAGCCCCTTCCCGCGCCCAACGGCCCTTCGCCTTACCGCTTTGATCTGTCCCAGTTGCTCCCGGCGGATGACGTTACGCGAATCAAGAATGGTGTTCTGGTTCTTCACGCGGTGGGCGACACCGGAGACCAGCGGGGACGGCAGCAGGATTTTGTTGCTGCATTGATGGCCCAGGATGCCACTGAACTGCCGGATGAGAAAAAGCCTGCTTTCCTCTACCACCTGGGAGATGTGGTCTACTTCGCCGGCGACATTGATAAATACGGCGCTAACTTCTATGAAACTTATACTGACTATCCTTCCTTCATCGTGGCCATCAGTGGCAACCATGACTGCCAGCCGGATGATCCCCAGGACGGGCCGGTGGATCCCAACAAGGTTCCGTTTGACGGCTGGGTTCAGAATTTCATGTCGAAAAATCCTGCGCAGCTCGGCTCGCTTAAGACCAATTCGAACCGCACGCAAATGGACCTGCCCAATGTTTTTTGGACGTTCACCACGCCGCTGGCGACCATCATTGGTCTCTGCTCAAATGTTGGCGAAACCGAAGGAGAGTTCCATCAGGACCAGATTGACTGGTTCCGGCGAGAACTCAAGGCTGCCGATCCCAAGCTTGCCTTGATCGTGACTGTTCATCATCCGCCATTTTCCGGTGATGTTGAGCATTCAGGCAGCAGCGTCGTTGAGAAGATGCTGTTTGATGCTTTTAGCGCCACCAATCGCTATCCTCACCTTATCTTGTCGGGACACGTCCACAATTACCAGCGGTTCACGAACGTGGTCCAGGACATGCAGATTCCCTGTGTTGTCGCGGGGGCCGGTGGCTATACCAAACTTGGCACACTCCACAAAATTAACGGCCAGGATCCCCCCGCACCGTTGCCTTTGGGCGGCGGACTTACGCTGGAACAGTACGACCAGACTGAGTTCGGGTTTTTGCGTCTGGAGGTAAGCAAGACTGAGATCGTGGGATCTTATTTTGCGGCGCCTTACACCGCCGGCAGCAACGTTCCCAAGCCGGGTATGAAAGACAGCTTCACCATTGATCTAGCCACACATACAGTGTCCACCGGCGGCAAAAAGCCCAAACCACCACAGCCCAAAAAGCCCAAACCTCCCAAGCCGCCCAAACGTTGAACGGCTACTCGTCTACACGCACATTGCCTTGTAAAAAACGAGGCAATGTGCCGAGCCGTCACTTTTCATAAAGTTCCACCGATGTTTAGCCAGCAGCATAAGCAATTCGCTGTGGTAGCCTTTTTTCTGATGTTGCATATCACCAACGGAGAATCGGTCACAGGCACTTTTCGTCAGGTCAGGTTTCCCGGAACCTATCTTGCCTGGAACGATGTTCTGCATGATGGCCCTGTGCCTCAGACAGAAACCCTGAACGACCTTTCAGAAATTCGCGCACAAGCCCTCGTCAGTTTTGGCGGGGGTGACTATGAAAAGCTGCGTGCTGCTTTTACCGCGCGCGACCAAACGCTGGCGAACTTTCGCAAACACCAGGATGTGGTGCTCTGGTTCGAGCACGATCTTTATGACCAGTTGCAGATCCTTCAGTTGCTGGATTGGTTTGAGCAGCAGGACCTTGAAGGAATCAATCTTGATCTGGTTCAAATCGACTCTTACCCTGGTGTCCGTCCGTTTCATGGTCTGGGCCAGCTCAGCGGACCGCAATTGGCGCGGCTCTTTCCCATGCGCAAACGGGTCACCCAGACGCAACGAACCATCGCCACCGAGGCCTGGGCAGCTTTTCGGGCGAGTGATCCCACAGCCTTGCTTAAATTTACCAGGCAAAACTTCACGGAAATGCCTTTCCTTGCCGCTGCACTTTTGCGATTCCTTGAGGAATATCCCTGGACAACCGACGGCCTCTCGCGCACAGAGCGTCAGATCTTGCAGGCTGCCGCCGCCGGGAAGCGCAGGAAGCAGGAGATATACATGGAGTCGAGCAAGCAGGAGGATGTTCCCTGGGGCGACTCCTCAGTTTATCTGCGAATGGCCTGGCTCACGGCAGGGGCGAATCCGGTGCTCGTGGAACCGAGCAAGAACGAATTCGTTATTACCCATCCCGGCCACCAATTGCTGGAAGGTAAAGCCGACTGGATCAAGCTGCAAGGCAATATCGATCGCTGGCTCGGTGGCGTACACCTGGCAGGAGAGCAACCGCGATGGCGCTGGGATCCCAAAGAAAAAACGCTCATTGCTGTTTGATCACCGCAGCCGCGCACATTGGCTCACTTAAAATGAATGGTCTTTGAGACATCGTTAAAAATGACTACGGCGGCAAATAGGACTAGAAAGACAAAAGCCGCCTGATATACGCGCTCTTTTACTTCCTGCTTGATATCGCGGCGCATCACGGATTCCACCAGCAGCATAAGCACCAATCCGCCATCTAGGATTGGAATCGGCAAAAGATTAAAGATAGCCAGATTCAGGCTGATCAGGGCCATGAACTGGAGGAGCACCACAAAGCCGGCCTGCGCTGCGCGTCCTGATTCTTGCATGATCATTACTGGCCCGCCGAACTGCTTCAGCGTGCCTTTTACGGTGAAGAGTTGTCCTAAAAGGCGGAATATCAGGGATGAATTCTTTTTGCAATCGTCAGAGGCCGTTCTCAGGGCGGCCATAAAAGGCAGCTTCTCAGTGCGGAAATCTAAAGGGATCTCCACGCCAATCCTGTAACCTTGCTTGTCCCGTGAGTCGCCCGGCAGGATCTGCGGGGCCAAAGTAAATTGCCGGACCTGCCCTTGTCTTTGGACCGTAATCGTGACCGGAACATCTTTGTTTTTTTGCAGCACGGCGTACATACCAACGGCATTGCCAGACTGGACCTTGGTGCCATTCACTGAAATAATTTCGTCGCCGGGAAGAATGCCCGCTTTGTCCGCCGGTGTACCCTTTTCTACTTTGCTGACTATCGACGGCCCTTCAGGGTACAGACCCAGCTCGCTGAGAACATCACCGCTATCATCTTTTTCAGAGACCCGGGCCATCAGGTTAAGGTGAAGAGTTTGCGCTCCGCGCTGCACATCTATTGCGAGATTTTGATTGATATTGCCAAAAATCTTGTACCGTACGTCGTCCCAGGTGGGATTGGCCTTGTCTTGTACCGCAACAATTTTGTCTCCGGTCTGGAAACCGGCTTTTTGCGCCGCGGTGTCATCCATCACCCAGCCCAGCACAGCGGGCTTATCAAAATATGCAGGATACTCATGGCGAAACATGTACACGCCGGTGAGCACCACCACAGCCAGAATGATGTTCATGGCCGGCCCGGCGATTGCGACCAGGAAACGCTGCCAGCGCGGATGGCTCATGAACTCGCCGGGATCGCCAGTGCGGGATTCCATTGGGTTTTCTCCCGCCATCTTTACATAGCCGCCCAAGGGCAGCAGGCTGACGCGGTAATCGGTATCGCCACGGCGGAAGCCGGCGATCCGCTTGCCAAAGCCCAGGCTGAAAACCTCCACCCGGACCTTGAAAAGCTTGGCCACGGCATAATGGCCAAATTCATGGACAAAAACGAGGATTCCTAAAACAAAAATAAAAGCTGCGACAGTAAGTGGAATTGACTGCATATAAAGGAGATAGTCCTGCTATTGTAACTTTAATGCGCCTCAGGCCGCTACCTGATTGCATGGCGCGGCAATTGCTCCTGCGCCAGGTTGCGGGCCTCGGCGTCAATGGCAAGCACCTCTTCTATAGACTCAGGATGGCGCTCTTTGGTTTCACGCATGGTGCGTTCCACCACTTTGGGTATATCGGCAAAACCAATCTCCCGCTTAAGAAAGGCTGCCACAGCCACTTCGTCCGCTGCATTGAGGGCCACAGTCTTGGCTCCTCCTGCTTCGGCCGCTTCATAGGCCAGGCGCAGGCAGGGAAATTTATCCAGGTCCGGCGGGCAGAAATCCAGCCGCTTTAAGTCCAGCACATTGAAGCGCAGGTCTGAGGAAATGCGTTCCGGGTAAGTCAGCGCATAGAGAATCGGTAGGCGCATGTCCGTAACTGAGAGCTGCGCCAGAATGCTGCCGTCATTAAATTCCACCAGTGAGTGGATGGTCGATTGAGGATGCACTACCACGCTCACGCTCTCTGGCGGCATATTGAACAGGCGGCACGCCTCAATCACTTCAAAGCCTTTGTTCATCAGCGTGGCCGAATCAATTGTAATGCGCTGGCCCATCTTCCACGTAGGATGATTCAGCGCCTGTTCCACGGTAATCTTTTCGAAATCTGCCTTTGGCGTGTTGAGAAATGGCCCGCCGCTGGCCGTGAGCCACACGCGCTCAACTTCATTCATGCGTCCACCGCGCATGCACTGATGAACGGCATTATGCTCGCTGTCGATGGGCAATAGCGGTTTGCCTTGTTTGCGCGCTTCAGCGGTAATCAACTCACCCGCCGCTACCAGGCATTCCTTGTTGGCCAGCCCGATTTCTTTCCCGGCGCGCACAGCTTCATACGTCGCTTTCAACCCTGCCACGCCGACAATCGCACTCACAACAAAATCAACTTCCCGATGCGTTGCCACACGGACCGTGCCGGCCTGCCCATGAACAATTTCAATATCGTTGAGACCTTCAGCCTTGAGCTGTTTGCGAACTTTCTCCGCGTCCTGCTCTGAAGCGAGTGAAAGAACTTTGGGCTTCCAGCGACGCGCATCTTTGAGAGCGGCTTCAATGTTTGAACCCGCCGCCATGGTCAGCAATTGAAAGCGCTCAGGATTGTTCTCAATCACGTTGAGCGTGCTGCGGCCAATGGAGCCGGTAGAACCGAGGATGGCGATACGTTTCATTGCAAGAATGATGGTCGAAGGATTCCGGAGAGATTCGCATAGTACCACACCACCGGAATCGCGAAGAGTAAAGCATCAATCCGATCGAGCAGGCCGCCATGACCGGGGAGAAGGGTGCCGGAGTCTTTCACGCCAGCGCCGCGTTTCAAAGCTGATTCAAATAGATCCCCAAACTGTGCCGCTATATTCGTTATGACTCCAAGCACGATCACATGGGGCCGCGATACGGTCGCTCTTATGCCTACCTTGTTCGCCAAGATCCCATAGAAAGGAAGGTGGTTCGGATCACGCCAAAAAAAACTGCTGATCTGCTCCTGAAAATGGAAAACAAGCCATGCGACAAAGATGCTGGCAATAATCGACGCAATCGCCCCTTCCCAGCTCTTATTCGGACTCACAATCGGTGAAAGTTTGTGTCTCCCAAAGTTTTTTCCCACGTAATATGCGGCTATATCTCCGGCCCAAACTGAAAAAAGAATGAATATCACCAGAAGATCTTTAAATGGATCTTCGCGCAAAGATATCAGGAGGGACAGAGAAACCGAAATGTACACCACACTGAAAAACGATGATGCCACCGAGGATATTCCTTGTCGAATATCCTTGCGCAACACGAGCGGGATGCCGAAGACCAACGGACCAGCTACCAGAAAGCCCGCTGCAACCCAAAACATAACGCGATCCAAGGGGTAAGCGAGATTGTGCGGCCCTGTTGATGCGGCGTGCCACATTGCATAGGCCAATGACAGAATTATCGGCAAGACCCCGGCCACATATGTGGACCGACGAAATGGCTTTAACCCCGCTGCTTCTATGATTCCCAGATATTCATGCAAGGCCAAAGCAATGATCGCCGCAACCATAAGGGCAAACAGCCACAGAGGCGCTTTAAATACAATCAGCAGCACCACCGGGATCAGCGCTGCCGCTGTAAGGACTCTCTTCATCTAATTGGAACTACCCGGGGCAGGCTCGTTCAGTCCGCCATAACGGCGCTCGCGCTTCTGGAATTCCTGGATGGCTTCAAGCAGATGAAAGCCGTTGAATTCAGGCCAGAACAGCTTGGTCACGTAAATTTCAGCGTACGCCGCCTGCCACAAAAGGAAGTTACTCAGGCGCATCTCCCCGCTGGTACGGATAATCAGATCAAGCTCCGGTAGATTGTGGGTATACATGTGCCGGTTCAGGCTCTCTTCGTCGATTTTAAGGTGTTCCATGCCGCCGTTGTTGGCCGCGGCGCTCACCATGGCTTTGCAGGCATCCACGATTTCTGACCGTGATCCATAATTCAGCGCCAGGGTCATAACCGTGCCTGTATTGCGAGCGGTTTGTTCCTTGGCCCAGGCCATGCGCTCCTGTACTTCCTGCGGCAGCATCTGGCTGCGCCCAATGAATTGCAGCCGGACATTGTTGCGCTGCATCAGCGGCAATTCATTCTTCAAATAGCGGTGCAGCAGTTTCATCAGGAAATGGATTTCCGTGGCCGGCCTGCGGGTGAAGTTTTCCGCGGAAAAAGCATAGAATGTCAGCGCGGGCAGGCCAATGTTAGACGCTGTTTCCATCACCTTGCGCAACGCGTCCACGCCTTTGCGATGTCCCGCAATACGCGGCAAGTGGCGGCGTTTGGCCCAGCGGCCATTGCCGTCCATGATGATCGCGACATGTTTTGGGAACTGGTGAGGATCAAGCTGGCTGTAGAGTTCAGCTTCCTTTCGGTCCAGCCCTGAAGGAATGGTTCGCAAAATGCCTCTCAATACACTTCAACGCTAGCACAGCAGCTCTGGTCATGCAATTTCCCACTTAGGCCTGCCCTTCAAGGATGATAAAGAGCATTTCTGGGCGGCTACCCTACAAGTCTAAACACTTTCGTGAGTGCCCGAGACGGAACACTCTGCATCAATACGGATAAGCGACGTTGGCAAGGCTGTGGAAATTACTGTAAGCTGAAACCTGCACGCAAGCGGTGCCATCCACCGCAGCAACATAAATGCAACCCGGAACCTTTCAACTCGAGACCCGGAAGCTGATGCGCCTGATCGCGCTGCTCTGCATTGTGCTTGCTTTGTTCGTGGCTGGCCTGGAAGCGACCCATAGCCATTCCGATGCCGCAGTCGCGCAGAACTCTTCTCCTTGTGTCATCTGCCTTTCCGTTCATGCCAATAGTGCACCCACGGTAACGGTTTACCTGCTGCTGGTTTTTCATTCCGTGGAAGCTTTCACCCTCCCGTATGAAATAGAGGGCAAGAGCGCTATTTCCGAGTTGAGCCTTTTCATCCGTCCCCCGCCTGCTGCCTGATCCAGGCCATTCATCCAGAGTAGCTCCATAAAATCCAGAATTCTTTTGGAGGGGAACGATGTTTCGGGTGTCCCTCGTGCTTCTATGTTTCATGCTGCCCCCGCTTTTGCCGGGGCAGACGACAATTCCGCTTAACTCTACCGCCGCAGGCCAAAGCCAATCGGCGCAAAGTGGCCAAACCGCGCCGCCGATGGCCGCTCCTACGCCGACGCGCGACCGCCCTGCGGCCACACAAATCACTCTGGAACAGGCAATCTCGCTGGCGGTAGCCAACAGTCCCAGCATCAAGGCAGCGCGTACACAGATTCAACAGAACCAGGCGCAGGAAATTACCGCCAACCTCCGTCCCAACCCGACCCTATCGTGGGACTCGCAATTTATCCCGGTGTTCAGCGGAGACTTCTCCACGGACACGCTGAACAATCTGCAGCAATTTGATATCGGCTTAGGCTATCTTTTTGAGCGCGGACACAAACGCCAGAACCGCCTGCAGGCTGCTCGTGACGCGACCGCCGTAACAGCAGCCCAGGTTGCTGATACGGAGCGCACCCTTGTCTTCAACGTTGCGCAGCAGTTCATCAATGTCCTGCTGGCAAATTCCACATTGCAGTTTGCTTTGGAAAACCTGAACAGCTTCCGGGATACTGTCACGATCAGCGAGCAGCGCTACAAAGCCGGAGACATCAGTGAAGGCGACAACCTCAAGATCAAACTTCAACTGTTGCAATTCCAGACTGACGTAAGTTCTGCCCGGGTGGCCAAGGTGCAGGCGCTGGGAAGCCTCCGCCAACTTGTGGGTTATGCCTCACTGCCACATGACTTTGATGTAGTGGGCGATCTAGAATACAAGCCGCTTACCGCCGGCCTGCCGGACTTGCAGGTAAAGGCGCTGTCTACCCGTCCAGACCTGCTGGCGGCACAAAAGGGTGTGAAGGCCGCCAACAGCCAGATTTCTCTAGCCAAGGCAAACTCCAAAGTGGATTTCAATGCTTCCGCCAGTTACTCGCATGTATCCGGCGCAAGCTCTACATCACTTTTTTTCAGCGTGCCGCTGCCGGTCTTCGATCGCAACCAGGGTGAAATTGCGCGCACCAAATTTGCTCTTACTGGCGCGGAACTTACCGCCAAAGCCGCCGAGGACACGGTGATGACCGACGTGACGAACGCCTATGAGTCTGCGACCTCCAACCAGGACGTAGTGAAACTGTATGTTTCCGGCTACCTGAAGCAGGCGCAGGATTCACGCGACATCAGCCAGTATGCCTATAAGGCAGGCGCAGCCACTTTGCTTGATTTTCTCGATGCCGAGCGGAGTTATCGCTCCACGCAACTCGCTTACCGGCAGGCGCTGGCCGCTTACATGCTCAGCCTGGAGCAACTGCGGCAGGCCATTGGGACCAGGAGTTTGCCATGAGATACATTGACCACCAGCTCCGCTCTGCTCCGCGCCATAACCATGTCGCGATGGTATTGGCTTTAACGCTGGCGATGATGTTGTGCGCCTGTTCGGGCGGCGATCCAAGCAAAGCCAACGAAAAAGGCGCAACGGACGCTAACAAGACCCAGCTGTTTACGGTGCCTAAAGAGCAGGTTTCGCATATCCAGGTTGTTACCGTCCAGCCCACGTCGTGGCCGCGCGTTCTGCGTCTGAATGGTACTGTGGCTTATAACAGCTTTCTGACCACGCCTGTTATCCCGCAGGTGAGCGGGCCGGTAAGCCGCATTCTGGTTTCGCCCGGACAGCAGGTGAAAAAGGGGCAGCCGATCCTATACGTCAGCAGCCCGGACTACTCTCAACTTCGAGCAAATTACCTGAAAGCGCGCGACGCTCATTCACTGGCTCACAAGAATTACCTGCGCTCTCAGGATCTGTACGCCCATCACGCCATCGCTGAGCGTGATTTGCAGGCGGCAGAGTCTGCAGAGATACAGGCCCAAGCCGACCTACAGGCGGCGGAGCAATCGTTGAAAATTCTGGGGATTCCACGCCCGGACACGCTCATAGAAAATCCGACTTCGCCCGAAGTTCCTGTGCTGGCCCCGATTCCGGGAGAGGCGGTTGAGCGATTGGTGTCCGCGGGACAGGTGCTTCAGGCAGGACAAACGCAGTGTTTCACCATCTCCAATATGTCAACGGTCTGGGTGCTAGCCAACGTTTACGAAAATCAACTGGCTTACGTCCATGTGGGCGATCCGGTAACCATCAAGACAGACGCGTACCCTGATGTGTTTCACGGACGGATATCTTTCATGGGCGCCGCGCTGGACGCCACTTCCCGGACATTGCAAGCCCGAATCGACACCAAAAATCCTGAAGGCCGTTTGAAGAAAGACATGTACGTAACGGCCACTGTGGTTGCCGGCAAAATTGATAACGCCTTGCTGGTTCCGGATGCGGCAGTGCTTCGCGATGCCGAGAATGAGCCGTTCGTTTATGTAGCTGTGGCTCAAGATCAGTTTTCGCGACGTCCGGTGAAGCTGGGCCAAAGCAGTGACGGCAAGAGGCAGATTGTCGCCGGCCTGCAGC
>DASXGZ010000007.1:0-16858 GCA_036488825.1 Candidatus Angelobacter sp. | reverse complement strand
TATGTCTTTGTTCTCTTCCAAATACCGTGTCACCGCCGCAGCCCGCTCCTCGCTGAGCTTCTGATTCAATTCGCTTGAGCCTGAAGCAGAGGCATATCCGCTGACCTCGATCACATAGCCGTCGATAGATGTCGCAACGCTCGCGAGCATATCCAGATCTTTTTTGGCGGCATCATCCAGGGCTGATTGATCATTGCTGAAGTAAATGCCGGCTTCGGCAGCCGTTTTATAGTCGTCGAGGTCTGATACGCGTGTGTTCACGATCTGAAGAGCCTGCGCGTCAACAATTCCAAGGGCTGCTGCTTCCGTCGCTATCATTCCAGCTTCATTCGCAGTAGTTTGCGCCTGTTCAGCCATCGACTGAGCGTCGCCTGCCGCGGCCATGCCTCGGTTCGCCGTAAATTTTGCCTGCCCGGCGGCCGTCTGAGTTGCCATGATCTGCTGCTCTTCAGCGATTTCGATAGCGAATGTGTCCGGAACAAAAGAGATTTTGTCCGCCTCAATCTGGCCCTTAGAATTGCCAGGGCCTTCTACTGTTATAGGCAAGCCAGGTATCAGGGACCTGGTATCCATCTGCGTGTGGCGGAAGAACAGTATCTTGCCCCGCTTGCGCTCGACTTTGGTGCTGGCGTTGAGATCGACAACAACCACTTGATTTGAGCCTTTGTCGTAGACATCGACAAGATTTCCGTTATGGGACAGAATTCGCCCGGTTACTTTGACTTTCTTGCCGGCTTCAATGCTCCTTGTCGCGGGCTGATCGGCATATGAAAGGCTTCCGAACAGAACGACGCAGCCTAAGACATACAACGACCGCACTTTCCATTTCCACAAATTGAGTTTCACTGAATTTCCTCCGCTAACCCGAATTCGCAACAGCACCAAGGCTGCGCTCTCTGCGTTATATCAATGCATCTTGCTTGCCATTGCTGAGTTGAGCGCACGTCGCCCCGAACTGACTGATTACGCGAGCATTCACACTGCTTAACAATTACTGGAGTCGGAGCGACTGTCTGTAGTTCGACACCTGACGAGCTTGTGACAATTGCCTCGTCAGCGTCGCTCATGCTCCAGTGAAAGGGTTGTTCAGCTCTTCTCGCTTTTGGCAGCGAACATGCTTTAGCAGTTATGTCGACGGTTCAAATGAAAACACCGTCACTCTTAAGGAGGACTTATGAAAACCAATTCCATTCAATTCATTTATCAGGCAATGAACGCAATTGCCGGCGGCAAGCATGGTCCTGAGACCGAGCAATGCCTGTCTGACGCGGTTGAACAAGAGCTTCTCGCAATAAACGCGAGCCTGGTGCTGGCGAGGTGGCGCGAAATTACTGTACCTACGTCTGAATTGGAAGCTCACATTGCATAAATCGGGAATTTAGCAAGAGAAAGGGAGTTTATCTATGAGCCGAATACTCTTTTGCACCTTATTGCTGCTAAGTACGCCTGTGATTGGCCAGCAGCCGCAAGACGTGGATCCAATGGCCCCAAATGCGCAGCAGGTTTCACCTGAAAATACCTCGCAGATGAACCAGTCAGCGCCTCCACTTGAAAACAAAACGGCCGGGAATGAGCATATCAAAAATAATCTTCAATCTGCTTTCGACGATGACCCCTCTCTGAGCGGAGCAGAGGTCGCAACGAGTGTGGACGACGAGAGGATTACTCTCACAGGCACAGTGCAGAGCTATTTGCAGCACCAGCGAGTTCTGCAACTCGTCTCGGTCTACAGCAGCTACCGCGAGATCGTGGATAAAGTGACCGTGCAGTAGAGCCGGCTTTTTCCGCTAAAGCGGATTTGTTCCCGGTAAACCCATATTTATAGGGCTGAATCGCAGATTAATTGTTCGCAAACCCGACGATCAGCCGACCGATATCACTGCAACCAAAAACATGGTAACCAATACCGCAAGTACAAGTATGAACATTACGATCATTCCCAGTAGCACTCTGGCTTGCGTCCGGTGATTCGGCGTCGTTGCTTGGCTTAATACTGTCATTTTTGCTTTACTCCTATTCGTTGATTTTTAAGTCGCTCCGAGTTTTCCATTTGAATCCTCGTTTCACGTATTACTAAAGCATCTGGATTGCCAAACCAGGGTGACTTGAATAAATAAGAAGGAAGTTGAGTGAAGAGATTTTATGATGCTCCAGAGGCTGGTAAATTTTCCCCCGGCTGTCGAATTTCAGACATTGCGTCGAAATCGAGTCGAGCGAGCGTGTGATCAGCCATAAATGCGTGGCACTCGCTCCCGAGAGCTGCCAGAAATCGTTTGATCGTCCAGAATCATCTGTAGTATGGAAGTAAGTTTTTCGAGAGGATCTCCGATATTCAGGTAACCACCCACCCATAAAGGCAGGGGGCCAATGTGTTCACAGCACCGCAAAACAATCGGAACATCAGGCTGAATCGCGCGCAGCTTTCGGGCAAAGTCAAAGCTGGAATGCTCCGTGGCTTGCAGATCAAGGACGACAGCAGCGGCTGAATGCATGATAAAAAGCAGCGCAAACGCCTGGTTGGAACTGTCAGTGCTCACAACGTCGTAGCCCGTTGCTTCAATTGCATCCAGTACCGACTTACTGGCGGCTATTCCATCGGCAACATAAAGGATCACGCCAGTATGCCTATTACTTTTCACAATCCCATCCTCTTTCTGTCTACCTTCTGTATTACCGGTACCTTTCCTTTCTTGCATTCTGATCTCCAAACCTGTGCTCCTGGCACTTCGGCGTTTCTGCACTCGGTAATATGCTTCGATTTCGACGCAGTGTCGACACTCAGTCATCTCACTCCTCGGGGATTCACTTTTGACGCTCGTGAATTGCCTTAAAGAAAAGACTTTGCAGGACTCACCACAGAAGAGCGCATTGGGCCTGTAGTTGCTATTCCATATGAAGTGTTGCGGGATTCGGCTTTGTAAGGAGGCCTTATGTCAAAAAGTGCAAGAAAACTCTTCGTCCAGTCTGCAAGCCGCAGTTTGCGTGTGCTGTGCGTTGACGATGCCGAACCAGCTCTGGCCCTTCGGGCGCTCATCTTGGAAGCCAAAGGCTATGCAGTGACTACTTCCACCAGCGCGCTCCGTGCCGCAGAGACGTTTGAAAGCGGCAAGTTTGATGTGGCTGTCCTGGATTACGAGATGCCCGACATGAACGGCCTCCAGCTCGCAGCACGGCTGAAGAATGCTAGTCCTGAATTGAAGACCATCCTTTATACCGGGGTGGCAGACGCAGTCAGGCCCAACCTGCCCTTTATTGACGCAATGGTCGACAAATCCGACGGAGTCGAGAAGCTCCTTGCCGCGATTGACGCCTTTCTGCCGCACTGGCAGAAGATCACCAACTCTGGCGTACTCGGTTCGTCAGTATTGACGTGAAGTACGAAGGAGAAGTGAGATGCAGAAACGTAGTCTCCGATTTCGATTTGGCATTGCGAGTTTATCGTCGCTGGCAATTCTCGCATTCGTATTTGTCAGTGGCGACCAAGGACCGCCGGCGGCATTGCCAGTTCCTCCCGAGGTAAGGTCCCACAATCGCGTAGCTTCTCTGACTCTCCACGCGGTGCGCGCAAGTGATGGCCGCGACAGCTTTGCCTTCAACGGACAGGCGGTAGCGCCCATCATCCGCGTTTCTCCGGGAGACACACTGAAAATCACTTATGTGAATGACCTTCCTCAGCCGGCAGGTGAGCAGTGCTCGATTGGTCCCTGCATGAATATGACAAACCTTCACTTTCACGGACTGGGTATTTCTCCCAAAGCTCCGGCAGACGATGTTCTGGACATGATTGCCATGCCCGGACAAACGTTGCACTACGTGGTTCACATTCCCGCAAGTCAGGAACCAGGCCTGTACTGGTATCACACGCACCCACATGGTGAGAGCGAGCAACAGGCTGTGGATGGAATGTCAGGTGCAATCATTGTGGAAGGAATGGAACGCTATGTCCCCGTGGTCCGCGGCCTGCCTGAAAGGATAATCATCCTCCGCGGACCAGCGATCAGGCAGGATGCCAACGGACAGGCTGCCGTAAAGAAAGCCGAAGCAGTGGTGAATGGCTGCGGAAATTCGGAAGCGCCGGAACGCGTGCTCACAATCAATGATGACCTTCGCCCAACCATCAATATCGGTCCCGGCGAACGGCAGTTCTGGCGCATTGTGAATGCTTCGGCGGACCGCTATGCCGATGTTCAACTGGATGGAGAGCCTTGGCAGATTGTCGCACTGGATGGGATGCCTCTGGCTTATCACGACCCCGAACGTCCAGTGCGTGTGGCTGATCATGTGCTGCTGCCGCCAGCGTCACGATTGGAAGCCATCGTAACCGGGCCGCCGATAGCAGCAACTGCAAAATTACGGACTCGCTGCGTCGATGCCGGCCCCGACGGCGATCCCACGCCGGCGATGGTTCTTGCCGATATTGTTCCGACGCCATCGTTATTATCGCCGATTCACATAAGTACTCTCGCTGGTAGCCGGCCCACTTCACATGCAGAGCCGCAACTTGCGTCATTGGAGGGGAGCCAGCCGCAGTTTGTGGCTACGTTCACGGAAGACAAAAAGGGCTTCTACATCAACGGCCAGCGCTATAAGTCTGATGCCGCGCCTATGACCGAGGCCCAGGTTGGGACCTACCAGCACTGGCGGGTTGTGAACCAGACGAAAGAGCTGCACCCTATGCATATCCATCAAGTGCATTTTCTAGTATACGCAGTGAATGGAACTAAGCTGGCAAATCCGGAATGGGTTGATACCGCGAATGTTCCTTACGGAGGGTCGATCGACATGATCGTGGATTTCACAAATCCCGTGATCCGAGGCATGTCTGTTTTTCATTGCCACCTGCTGAACCATGAAGACAAAGGCATGATGGCCAAGATCCTGCTTAAGTAATCCTCTTTCCCAATCTCCATTTGTGAACATTTTGAACAGACATTCAACATATCTGCTCCGCTCGCACGGTCAAAGATCGACATCAGCGTCGACGATGTCGAAATGGCAACAGCGCCGACTGCATTCGTCAGATGACGATTTTCATGTTGTCAATAAGTTAAATGCGGGGCTACTGAATCAGGGAATGGCAGCCCAGATGCATATATGGCTTAGTAGGAGAAGTATTCATGAACTCAAGAAAATTCCTTTTAGCTTCATTCTGTTTGACACTGCTATGCGTGCTCGTCCTGCCAGCCTCCTTGATGGCAGATGAACACAACCAGGCCACACAAATGACTTTCAGTGGACCGGTCGAGATACCGGGACAAGTCCTGGCCGCCGGGACGTACTGGTTTGCGTTGATGGACAACGTGTCAGATCGCGATATCGTTCAGATCTGGAACCAGGACAGGTCCCAACTTATAGCAACAGTTTTTACGGTCGCTGACTATCGATTTCAGTCGGCTGATCAAACCATAGTGACCTTCGAAGAAAGACCCGGTGATCAACCAGAGGCCATTCAGGCCTGGTTTTATCCTGGGGAGAATTCTGGGCATGCATTTATCTACCCCAAAAACAGGGCAACATCACTGGAGCAGCAGCCTGTGCCATCAACGCCAAATGGTGCAGCCAATTAAATCCGGTTCCAGCCTAGAGGGCTGCTCCGGGATATTGTCGCCGGAGCAGCCCGAGACGCTGAGTGCAATTGCCATGCGCCGGAAGATATCAGAGCCTAGTTGGCGACACAATACAACCTCCCAGTGTTCTGGTCTCCTGGCGGTGGCATATTGCGCAATGTCGTTAACGCAAGCATGGCTCTATCAAAAATGGGCGCGCCAGCAGATCGAGAGCCAAGTTTCTCACAGCGTGGCATCTGACGGCGGCTCCGCAGCGAAGCTAAAGATCTCGTACTCCAGCAGTTTGAGCCAGATGGAGCCGATCGGACGGCTGGAGATACCTCAGATTCACATCTCGGCCGTGGTCGCCGAGGGAACATCGCCGCTCGTGCTCAGTCGTGCAGTAGGTCACGCAGTTGGCACTGCGCTGCCTGGTCAGGCTGGCAATGTGACACTTGCCGCACACTGCGATACATTTTTCCGTCACCTGGGTGATGTACGCTCGGGAGACATCATTCAAGTGGATGAGGCAAAACACGCATACAAATATCAAGTTCGCTTCACCACCGTGGTTGGGACTAAGGACACTTGGGTATTGCAACCGACTGAAAAAGAAACTCTGACGTTGCTAACATGCTATCCATTTCATTTTTCTCGGGCCAGCCCCCGACCGGTTCATTATTCGAGCGCGCAGGATCTATGCGGACGGAGAATGACGCTTCACACCTCCAAGTGTCACAAACATTTTAGACTTCCGTCGAAACTACGACAGAGCCTCTGGACGATTTCTTAGTGTCCTCCGTAAGTGCCACTGATTCAACGCAGCCCAACTCCACTTCACGGTGCGATTTTTGGCAGACCAAGTGCATATGTCAGGGTTGTGTTCGGTAAGGCGTCCGCGTGGGCGCCTCTTACAAAGCAAAAAAGGAGATTTATGAAAATTAAAATTCACAGCATGCTTTTAATTGCAATCATCATGCTCATGACGATTCCGGCCGTGGCGCAGCAGGTCAAAACAGACTATGACCGTGGCGCAAATTTCAGCCAGTACAAGACTTACTCATGGTCCGGCGTGAAGACTGCAGACCCGCTCCTGGTTGATCGGATCAAGAATGCAGTCAACTCCGCGCTGTCAGCGAAAGGCTTGACGCAGGTCGACTCCGGCGGCAATCTCACGATCAATGCCATGGAGATCACCAACGACCACCAAACTCTCGATACGTTCTATAACGGCGGTTTCGGGGGCAGGCGCTTTGGCGGCTTGGGAGACGCCACTACAACAACCGAAACTTACAAAATCGGTACCCTTGTCGTCGATCTGTTCGACGCACAGTCAAAAGAACTGGTTTTCCGGGGTTCGTCCAGCGACACGCTTTCCGACAAATCCGACAAGAACATCAAGAACCTGAACAAGGGAGTGGAAAAGATGTTCAAACACTTTCCTCCCGAGGCAAAAAAGTAAGGTGGAAGCAGTGCATGTCTTCATTGCAGCCAGACAATCGAACGTTGGCCCGCGAGCGCATAAAGCGCATTCGCATAGAGTTGAATTCCCTCACGCGTAGAACGAGAAGGCGGCGATTCAAACTTGCCGCCGTGACTCGCCTGATGATACCCGCACCATATCTCTTACAAAGAGAATCGCTTCCGTAGTTTCGCTCGCGGATGAAATCTGGCTGGTTCTTTTGCTTCAAATTGCCGCGGCTGCTTAATTAACCAGGGACAACTACCAATTTCTCTTTCGGGATTGCATTCAGCGTAGCCTGATCAATATTAAGGTGTGCTGCTACGAGCTCGGGCGGGGTATGGGCCAACCACTCCGAGAAAGATATGTCTTGATAGGAACTGCTCCTGAACATCTCCAGAAAAATCAGATCGGTATCTCCTGTATTCTCGATGTAATGCAACAGGGATTTTTCCACGTACCCGACGTCGCCCGCCTGAAAGTCCATGGTGCGAGCTTTGTTGCCTGCTGCCACCACAGTCATTCTGCCCTTACCAGCTATGTAGTACTGCCATTCTGATGCATTTGGGTGCCAGTGTAGTTCCCTAAGTCCGCCCGGATGAAGCGTGACCATTGCCATGGCTACCGTGGTTGAAACCTTGAATTTGCTTGAATCAATGATGCGCACTTCTCCGCTTTTGGTGCGGACTGTCGGTGGCATTTCCATGGTGCGAAAGGAAAAATCGCTCGACGACGACCCCAGCTTTCCCGCTGCTGCTTTCTGGTCGGGCTCCAGCGGTCCGGGAACGGCTGTCTGAAAAATAAATAGCTCCTGCCGAGGGAGATTTTTCCATGCTTGCTCGGCGACACCAAAGTTCTTTGCCAGGACCTCGCGCGGCAGGTGCGCCATCGAGTCGCTCAGCAGTACCGTTTCTGACTCTGAAAATTCTCCATCATCGAATACCAGCATGAATTCCGCGCCGTCCGGCCCGAGCCCCTGAATCGAATGTGGAATGCCGGTGGGAAAATACCACAGATCGTTTTTCTTAACATCGGCCACAAAGCTCTTGCCGTCTGCATCGATCGCGGTGATGCGCGCCGCGCCGTAAAGCATAATCGACCACTCGCCCGCTGTGTGCCAATGCAGTTCGCGAACACCCCCGGCCGTGAGTCGCATATTGACGCCAGCTATCGTCTTGGAGACGGGCAATTCCCGAACGGTCACCTCTCGTGACCATCCGCCCTCGTAAGTTCGCTTGTTCGCAAGAGAAAACGGATATTTGAATGTTGGAACCAGACTCTTGGAGTCCGTACTGGGCGGCCATGCGGAATCGGAGTTCTGTGCATCCAACGGCTTATTCGCGGGACCTGGATCGGTTGCACTTCTCTCAGTCTGGGTTTTTGAAGTTTCCTGCGCTATAGCGCTGGTTGTTAACAAACTGCCGGCCCCGGCGGCCAACACAGCCGAGCTGACTCCAAGAAACTTGCGTCGTGAAAATTGGTCCTTCATATCATTATCTTTCATGGCATAACTCCTTCCCACCCAGGTTCCTATAGCACTTCCCACACCAAAGTGCCACACTCACATCTTCGTTGGTCTTCTGAAGCATTTCTTCCAATGCTGGCGGTAGGACCAACTCTGGGGCGCGGCCCGTAATTCCTGGGATCGCATTATTGAGATGGCAGAATCTCACTGTCCCTTGAAGTGTCGGTATTTCGACATGCTGTCGATGCCTCGTTACTTTTTCCTGCATTGCTCAGATCAAAGGCGCAAAATTCTCTCGCTGTTCAATCACTTGGCGCACTTCTTGTCCTGAAGAAGCTCTTGGCAACTCAAGTGCATTAACCAGAGGCGATCGCGCTTTCGCTCTAGTTGTTCCCGAGCGATCAGGTGCATCGATCCAGACCCGATGGTCTTAACGAGGTAAATATGTGGATTGTTCGACTCGCGCTCAAGCGGCCCTACACCTTCGTGGTGCTGGCTATTCTGATCTTGATCCTGGGAACGCTTTCCGCGCTGCGGACTCCCACGGATATTTTTCCGAATATCGACATTCCTGTAGTGAGCATCATCTGGAACTTCAACGGGCTTGCACCGTCAGAGATGGCCAACCGAATCGTCACGATTCAGGAGCGCAATTTAACCACTGTCGTCAATAACATCGAGCATATTGAGTCTCAGTCGTTGAACGGCGTTGCGGTAATCAAAGTCTTCTTTCATCCGGGCGCCGATATCAGCACTGCCATCGCGCAGATCGCAGGCCAGTCCCAGACCCAGCTAAAAGTGTTGCCGCTGGGCACAACGCCGCCGCTGATCATCACCTACAGCGCTTCCAGCGTTCCCATCTTGCAGCTTGCTCTTTCAAGCCCCACGCTCTCCGAGCAACAGTTGAATGATTACGGACTGAATTTCATCCGGCCACAGCTCACTTCGGTGCCCGGCACAGCCATTCCATATCCCTATGGCGGCAAGCAACGGCAGGTGCAGGTGGATTTGAATACCAATGCACTGCAGGCCAACGGCCTTTCGCCTCTGGACGTGGTGAACGCGATCAGTGCTCAGAACCTTATTCTCCCTACCGGCACCACCAAAATTGGGACCTATGAATACAACGTGGATATGAATGGAAGTCCCACGACGATCAAGGGATTGAACGATCTTCCCATTAAGACCGTCGGAACCTCAACAATTTATGTCCATGATGTAGCCTTTGTGCGCGATGGTTTCCCCCCGCAAACCAACATCGTCCGGGTTGACGGGCGCCGCTCCACGCTGATGACGATTCAGAAAAACGGCACAGCCTCCACACTGAACATCATCTCGGACATTAAAAATTTGTTGCCCACGATCAAGAACACGCTCCCGCAGGACCTGCAAATTAAGCCGTTGGGCGATCAATCCGTATTTGTTCGCGGAGCCATTTCCGGCGTAGTGCGTGAGGCACTGATCGCTGCCTGCCTCACCGCGGCCATGATTCTTCTGTTTCTGGGAAGCTGGCGTAGTACGGTCATTATTGCCATCTCAATTCCGCTCGCTATTCTGACCTCCATTATTCTTCTCAGCGCTCTGGGAGAAACCATCAATCTTATGACGCTTGGTGGTTTGGCGCTGGCCGTCGGTATTCTGGTGGATGATGCAACGGTCACAATTGAAAACATCCACCGCTATCTCAGCCAGGGAAAGGAATTGGAGGAAGCGATTCTCGATGGCGCACAGCAGATCGCCATTCCAGCCCTGGTTTCAACGCTGAGCATCTGCATCGTGTTTGTGCCGATGTTCCTGCTCACCGGCGTCGCGCGCTATCTGTTTGTTCCTCTGGCTGAAGCCGTTGTGTTCGCAATGCTGGCTTCTTATCTGCTTTCAAGAACCCTGGTTCCGACCCTGGCGAAATACCTGCTTAAGCATCACATCGGTGAACCAGCAGGCGAAGCGAGCCGGAGCAGGAACCCGCTGGTACGCTTTCAACTCTGGTTTGAACATGGCTTTGAGAAAATCCGAAACGCCTATCGCGGGTTGCTTGAGACCTTCATCAATCATCGGCGGATCTTTGCGAGCGGTTTTCTCCTGGCCTGTTTGCTCTCATTTGCTCTGCTGCCCTGGCTGGGACAGGATTTCTTCCCGTCAGTGGATAGCGGCGAATTCACACTGCACATGCGTGCTCCGACCGGGACCCGCATTGAAGAGACTGCCGCTCTGTGTGACCGCGTGGAAGACGCGATCCGCAATGAAGTTCCGTCGCAGGAACTGTCCGGGATTATTGACAACATTGGCTTGCCCTATAGCGGCATCAATCTTTCGTACAGCAATTCCGCGCCGGTGGGAACGCAAGACGCGGACATCATGGTTGCGCTTACGCCGAAACATCATCCCACGGCTGATTACATGCACAATTTACGGTTAAAGCTGGCGGAGACGTTTCCGGGCACTACCTTTTACTTCCTTCCCTCGGACATGGTGACGCAGATCCTGAACTTCGGTCTGCCTGCGCCCATTGACATCCAGGTAGTGGGCAACAATCTGGATGGCAACCGGCAATTTGCGGACAAGCTGCTGTCCCGGATCAGAAATGTCTCCGGAACTGCTGATCTTCGTATTCAGCAGACTTTTGACCAGCCAAAACTGCATATCGACGTAGACCGCACGAAGGCGGCCCAGATCGGATTCTCCCAACGGGATGTCGCGAGCAACCTGCTGGTAACGCTCAGTGGCAGTTCTCAAACCTCGCCAACGTTCTGGCTCAACCCCCAGAACGGTGTGAGCTACACCATCGCGACCCAAACGCCGCAGTATCGCTTGCAGTCATTGCAAGATTTGAACAATATACCGATTACGGGCCCGGCTACTGCCACAGGCACCGCGCCGCCCTCCATTCTTGGAAGTCTGGCTTCAGTGAATCGCGCCTCGGACTTGAGCGTTGTTTCGCATTACAACGTCGCGCCGGTGATTGATATATTCGGCTCCGTGCAGGGGCGAGATCTGGGCGGCGTCTCCAAAGACATTTTCTCGGTCATCAATAACAGCCAAAAAGAGCTTCCCCGCGGATCGCAGATTATCGTCCGCGGACAGATTCAAACCATGCGGACTTCTTTTGCTGGCTTACTTACGGGATTGGTGTTCGCCATTGGTCTGGTTTATTTGTTGATCGTCGTGAATTTCCAGTCCTGGATTGATCCCTTCATCATCCTCATGGCATTACCGGCGGCGCTGGCAGGAATTGTCTGGTTTCTGTTCATGACCGGGACCACCATCAGCGTTCCTGCGCTGACAGGCTCGATCATGTGCGTAGGAGTGGCGACGGCAAACAGCATCCTGGTGGTCAGCTTTGCCAAAGAGCAATTGCATGCCGGACTGAGCGCCACCGAAGCTGCCCTTCAAGCCGGCTACATGCGTTTCCGGCCGGTGTTGATGACGGCCCTGGCAATGATTATCGGAATGGCTCCCATGGCACTAGGAATGGGGGATGGTGGAGAACAGAATGCGCCTCTTGGGCGCGCGGTGATTGGCGGATTGCTCTTCGCGACCGTCTCGACGCTGTTCTTTGTCCCCGCCGTGTTCAGCATGATCCATGGCCGAAGGGCGCAAAGTGAGAACTAGCTTAGCAAAGAATATTTGAAGCATAGGAATGGTTATGTCAATGAAAATGCAAACACAGATTAAAGCTCCTGAGCCCGAACGGCCCACGCTGGGCGCGGTGAAAGTCCTGCGCTCCCGCAAGCGGAGCTGGCTCGTCGCGGGCGTACTCCTTCTGGTCTTTGGCGGAATCGTGATTTATGGCATGTTTACGCGGGTCACGAAGGCCAATACAGTGCAGGCTGAAACCGCGCAGATGGCTTTGCCTACGGTCGCGGTGGTTACTCCCCAGCGTTCCGCTCCCATGCAGGAGATTGTGTTGCCGGGGAACGTGCAGCCATTCATCAGTTCACCCATCTACTCGCGCACCAATGGATACGTGAAAAAGTGGTACGCGGATATCGGAGCGCATGTAAAAAAAGGACAACTGCTGGCGGTGATTGAGACGCCGGAAGTCGACCAGCAACTGGCGCAGTCGCGGAGCAACCTGGCAACGGCGCAGGCCAACCTCAAGCTGGCGGAGATCACAAAGAACCGCTTTCAGGGTCTGTTGACGACGCATGCGGTGGCGCAGCAGGACGCGGACAACGCACTCGGCACTTACAACGCAAACAAAGCCATTGTTGAAGCCGACCAGGCCAATGTGAGGCAGCTTGAGACGTTGCAATCTTTCGAGAAGATCTACGCTCCTTTTGATGGAATCATTACCGCTCGCAACACTGACATTGGAATGTTGATTAACTCCGGCAACAGCGGAAATGTGAAATCCGATCTGTTTCATATCTCGCAGCCGGGAAAGCTGCGTGTCTTTGTCAACGTGCCTGAACAGTACTCCAAGGCGGCAACTCCGGGCTTGACCGCGCAGTTGACCCTGGCTGAATTTCCGGGAAAGCAATTTCCGGGGAAACTGGTCAGAACCTCAGAAGCCATCAACTTTGCCAGCCGCACATTAACCGCGGAAATTGAAGTGAACAATCCAACCGGCGAATTGCTTACCGGCTCGTACGCCGAGGTCCACCTCAAGGTGCCGGGACAGACCGCGTCGTATCTGGTGCCTGTTTCGACTCTTATATTCCGCTCGCAAGGACTGCAACTGGCAGTGGTGAAAGAGGGCGGCGTCGTGCTCAGGCCGGTAACGCCTGGCCGCGATTTCGGAGAGCAGATTGAAATTGTTGCCGGACTGAAAGGCGATGAATCGTTGATTGTGAGCCCGCCAGATTCCATTGTCTCAGGACAAAAGGTAAATGTCGCACAGGCATCAACCTCAGGAGGTGCGCAATGAGCCGGAACTTTAGCGAAAGTATTCGTCTGGGCAGACATAAGCTGGCCTTCATCTGCATGGCGAGCGTGCTCTTTGTGGGCGGGTGTGCGGTTGGTCCTAAATACCAGCGGCCGCCAGCGGAGGTTCCATCTGCTTATAAAGAAGCTGGCAATTGGAAAACCGCCCAGCCGAGCGAGCTGAGTCTCCGTGGTAATTGGTGGGAAATATTTCAGGACGCCCAACTGAATGCGCTGGAACAGCAGGTAAATATTTCCAACCAGAATATTCGGGTCGCTCAGGCCCAATATACCCAGGCGCGCGCACTACTTCGTTTTAATCGGGCCGATTACTTCCCGACGGTAGCTGCCGGCGCTTCTGCAGCACGCAGCAGAGTATCTGGCAATCGTGCGCCAGTGAACGCAATCGGCAATGGCCGCACCACCAATGACTTTCAACTGCCCGTCGAGTTTTCATACGAAGTGGATGCTTGGGGACGCGTGCGCAAAAATGTGGAATCGTTTCGCGAGCAGGCCCAAGCGAGTGCCGCCGACCTGGCAACGGTGAACCTGAGCATGCACGCGCAACTGGCCCTGTTCTACTTGCAGGCGCGCAGCCTGGACGCCCAAGAGCAGCTCTTAAACGCCACCGTTCAATATTATGAGCAGGCCCTGCAATTAAATCAGGCACGATTTCAGGGAGGTGTCGGTTCTGAAGTTGAGGTTGAGCAGGCCAAGACGCAACTTGAGACTACGCGGGGACAGGCGATCGATGTCGGGGTCGCCCGCTCCCAGTTTGAGCATGCTGTTGCTGTTCTGATGGGCAAGCCTCCGGCATCGTTCAGCCTTCCTCCTCTTCCGCTGCAGACGCCGCCACCGGCAATTCCGGCCGGTGTGCCATCAGAGCTGCTCGAACGCCGGCCTGACATTGCTTCTGCTGAGCGGCAAATGGCCGCCGCTAACGCCCGGATCGGAGTAGCCAAAGCCGCCTATTATCCGCTCCTGAATCTCTCGGCTGCCGGGGGTTTCGAAAGTGGAGCACTTACAACATTGCTGCAGGGCCCCAGCGGCTTGTGGTCCGTTGGAGCGGCTGCGTTCCAGACTGTATTCGATGGCGGCAGGCGCCGCGCGGCTTCAGATCAAGCCATTGCATTTTATGACCAGACCGTAGCTTCTTATCGCGAAACCGTGCTTACCAGCTTTCAACAGGTGGAAGACAATCTGGCCGCATTGCGCATTCTGGAGAAAGAAGCCCAGACCCAGAATGAAGCAGTCGTCGCTGCGCAGCACTCCCTGGAACTCTCGACTCAGCGCTATAAGGGCGGCGTCACAAGTTATCTGGAAGTGACTGTCGCGCAGAGTGCGCTTTTGGCTAACCAGGCCACTGCGGTCAACATACTGGGCCGGCGAATGGTGGCAGCAGTGCAATTGGTACAGGCCCTTGGCGGAGGATGGAATAGTTCGGAGCTTCCTCAACATCCTGAATGTTGCGGAAAACTGGTGAGCACCACGTCCGCAGTGCCTGCAAACGCTCGCTAACCAGTATATGAATTATGCGGCATTGATTCGCGGTGGTCACACAAAGGCAAGCCGTCTCTTTTTGGGGAGCGAGAGGAAGCCCGGAATTCACCTCATTGTTATGCGCCAGATGGCCCAAGTTGGAAGAAAATCTCACTCCCTGATGTTAAGATTTTTGCTTGCGGGAAGCGACACTCTGCCTCCCCGGAGCAGAAGTATGTCCATGTCCGATCCTTTCCTGTGGACCAGATCGCATGGCGTTCGGAAGTATGCGATTGCTGTTCTATCGGTTATCACTGCATTACTTCTTTCGCAGTGGCCAGTGCTGCATCTCAGTGCTGCTCCCGTGTCACTATTTTTTTGCGCCGTCATGCTCAGCGCGTGGTTTGGCGGATTGGGGCCCGGCTTTCTCGCGACGGTCCTCTCTAGCTTTGTGTTTTATTATTACTTCCTTCCGCCCATGCACACATTCGTTGCGAAGCCTGGGGAAATACCACGCCTTATTATATTTGCTGTGTCTGCCCTCGTAATAGGCGCATTGAGCGCCGCGCAGAGGAGTGCCACAGAATCACTCAGAGTCGCCCGCAATGATCTGCTGGAAACAGTCCAGAAACTTCAAAAAACCAATGAGGCATTGCAAGCGGAAAGTCATGAACGTAAACATGCAGAGGAAAAACTGCGGCGCAGCGAAGCATACCTGGCGGAAGGGCAGAGATTGAGTCATACCGGAAGTTGGGCTTGGGACGTCGCCTCTGGAGAGATCGTTCACTGGTCCCAGGAACACTGTCGCCTTTTCGGCTTCGATCCCGAAGAAGGTCCAGGGTCATTAGAAAAGCTTCGCCAGCGCATCCATCCCGATGATCGAGACAGAGTCCTGGAAATATGGGATAGAGCGATTCGTGAAGGCAACGCTTACACAGCGGATTTCCGGGTCGTTGTTCCAGGCGAAGCCATGAAATACATTCGCGGAGAAGGCCACCCCATTTTCGATTCCGGTGAACTCGTTCAATTCCTGGGTACCTCCATAGACGTAACCGAGCGCAAACATGCGGAAGAAGAGCGCGAAAAATTACGCCAGGCCCAGGACGATCTTGCACACGTAAGCCGGGTGACCACCATGGGAGAGCTGTCTGCCTCACTGGCGCACGAAATAAAGCAGCCGATTGCTGCCGCCGTCACTGACGCCAATACCTGCTTGCGCTGGCTTACGCGCGATCAACCCGATCTACAGGAGGCGCGCGAGGCCGCATTGAGAGTGGTGAAGGACGCGACTCGGGCATCAGAAATCGTCAGCCGCGTCCGCCTTCTCTTTCAGAAAGGCCCCTCGCCCCGCGAGTTGGTGGATATGAACGAAATTATTCGAGAGATGATCGCCCTCCTGCGCAACGAGACAATGCGGCACTCCATAACTATCTCGACGGAGCTTGGAAAAGATCTTCCCCGGGCCATGGGCGATCGGGTGCAATTGCAGCAGGTTATGATGAATCTTATGATGAACAGCATTGAGGCCATGAAAGAGACTGATGGAACACGGGAGCTCATCATCAAGTCGCACGCAGCAGAGAACGGCCATGTGATGGTCTCCGTCAGCGACACCGGGGTGGGATTGCCCTCACAGCAGACGGGAGAGATATTCAGTGCATTTTTTACCACCAAGCTTCACGGCACCGGTATGGGACTCTCAATCAGCCGATCTATCCTCGAATCGCATGAGGGTCGCTTATGGGCTGCCGGCAACTCTCCGCGGGGCGCGATTTTTTCTTTCACTCTGCCCACTCAGGTCGAGGCGCGTGAATGACGCCGGCAGCGGTTCCAATGGTGTTTGTCATAGATGATGATGCGCTAGTGCGCACTGCAATTCAAGGTATGTTGAAGTCCGTTGGACTGCGTTCGGAGATCTTCGCTTCGCCACAAGACTTTCTTCGCAGCAAGCGGCCAGACGCGCCAAGCTGCCTGGTTCTGGACGTGAGACTGCCTGGTGTCAACGGCCTGGATTTTCAGCGCGAGCTGAGTGACGCCGGCATC
>DASXGZ010000016.1:0-47325 GCA_036488825.1 Candidatus Angelobacter sp. | reverse complement strand
CGCACCGCCGATCAAGTGGTAAACCACATGCGCGAAGAAGACCTCGCAAATGTGATTTACGAATTCGGTGAGGAAAGGAGGTCGCGGAGAATCGCCAGAGCCATTGTCCGGGCGCGGCCGATAAGAAGTACCGCTCATCTGGCACAAGTAATATCGGCTGCGCTCCGGTCAATGAATAAAGACCACGGAGCTCATCAAAGGATTCATCCAGCGACCACGACTTTCCAGGCAATCCGAATTTTCGTAAACCGCGAACTGGACGACCTGAAGGTGCTGATGCAGGCAGCGCCGGGCGTCCTGAAAAAGGGAGGCAGGCTGGTGGTAATCAGCTTTCACTCCCTGGAAGACCGCATCGTGAAAGACGCTTTGCGGGACGGCGCCAAAGCGGGCATCTTTGAGGTTCTTACAAAGAAACCGCTGACGGCGACGCAAGAAGAGATCGATCGCAATCCAAGGTCGCGCAGCGCGAAGATGCGGGCCGCGGAACGAAAGTGAATTGGCTTCGGCTGGCCGTGGTAGGACAGCGAAGTAAAAGGTTTCCGGGGAGGTGCTGCCTTCCTTTTGTACTTGGGCGAATTACACCTTCCTGATTAACGGTGCCGCCCCGGAATAAAAAGATCCCTCGAGAAAAACAGAGGACTAAGACAATGTTTCAAGGAACAACGATTGAAGAATTAATCAACAGCGTAGTGCGTGCGGAAGAGCACGCCCGCACACAGGAACACATGCAGCTTTCGGCGCTGGAGCGTCAGTTCCCACTGGATCGGGTTGAGTGGCGACAGGAAATGGTTGAGGTAGCGTAAATGGCCGCGACGGCAATGCAGATTACGGGAATGATCACGCCGGTGGACGCGCGCACTCCGGTGCGCCGCAGCGTTGCTGGAATTACACCGGAATTTTATTTTCAGAAGACCATCGATAATTCCCGGCTGGTCAAGGTGAGCGATCCGAAGCGCCGGCGCGAGATCAGAATGTTCTCGGCCAGCGTAGCCATGCTCTTTCTGGTCACGATGTTCTACGCCTGGCAGCATTTCAGTTCCATTGAATATGGCTATCGCATTGAAGCGCAGAAATCTGAGCGGGAGCGTCTGGTGGAGGTGAACCGCACGCTTCAGCTTGAGGCCGCTTCATTGCGCGATCCCGGCAGAATTGATGCGCTGGCGCGAAAGATGGGCCTGGAGTCACCGCAACCCGGACAGGTCATCCGCATGAATCCGGAAGATGTTGGTGCTCCGATCATGGCGCAGGCTTCGCCGATAGCAGTCATCGCGGCGCAATAAGTAGTGGGCAGAGGTTCATCGCGTAGCGATGAAACAAGTTTTGGTTGGTGGACATAGCCCCGGAGTTCCGGTGCTTGATGGCGACTCTGGAAAAACAGCCGGGGCCGTCATTTTTTTGTGGCTTTGTTTATGTCGCTCCACGCCGCTTGAGAGCATGGCCCGACTTGAGAGTTTCAATGCACCTGAAGTGTGGGCTCAGCGCGCAAGTCGGCTTCGCCCGCTTGTGAGAATAGCAAGCAGACTTTGATTCTCGGGGAGTAATGGCCCAGTCAAATCAAAACGGCAACACGCGACTCTTCATCCTCGCCGGTTTCTTAGCATTCTGGTTTGTAGCCATCTGCGCGCGGCTGGTCTGGCTGCAAGTGGTCAACTATGGCGATTATACGCAGCGCGCCGCCAAGCAGCAGCAGCGCAGTATTGAGGTCTCTCCGGTCCGAGGCAATATCTATGATCGCCGTGGCAATGAGCTGGCGATGACGGTCAGCGTGGATTCGATTTTTGCCGTGCCGTCTGAAGTACCCGATGTTCATTCCACCGCACAAGTGCTGGGTCGCGTGCTGAAGGCAGATGCAACGGAGATTGAAAGCCGTCTGCGTGGCTCACGGGCTTTTGCATGGGTGGCGCGCAAAATCGACAATGGAACCAGCGCTCGCATCCGTGCACTGAATCTCAAGGGAATTTATTTCCAGAAGGAATCAAAGCGCTTCTATCCCAAGGGCGAGCTTGCTGCTCAGGTGCTGGGCTATGTGGGGCTGGACGACGATGGTCTGGGCGGCATTGAGCGCGAATTTCAGCCGCAACTTACAGGCAAGCCGGGCAAGATGCTGATCACCATGGACAATAAGCGGCGCTGGCTGGGCCGCGTGGAAAAGCAGCCTGATCCGGGCGAGAACGTGGTGCTCACCATCGATGAAAAAATCCAGTACATCGTGGAGCGGGAATTGGCCAGGGCCATTGACGAGACACATGCCGAGGCAGGCACTGTCATCGTGCAGAACCCTCATACCGGTGAAGTGCTGGCGCTGGCCAACTGGCCAACCTTCAATCCAAATGTCTTTAATAAGGTAAATTCGCAGGCGCTGAAGAACCGCTCCGTGAGTGACGTTTATGAGCCCGGGTCAACTTTCAAGATCGTTACCCTTGCTGCCGCGCTGGAAGAGAAAATTACGAACCCGGATGAAGTGGTGGATTGCCAGATGGGGTCAATTGTTGTGAATGGTCTGCGCATACACGATCATCATCCCTACGCCGGACTTACAGTGGAGCAGATTCTGGAACACTCCAGCGACGTGGGCGCCATCAAAGTGGCACTGCGATTGGGCGAAGAACGCTTTGACCGTTACATCCGTGCATTTGGGTTCGGCGCGCAGACCCGGATTGAGTTGCCGGGAGAAACACGCGGTATTACAAAACCGGTGAGTCGCTGGTCAAAGGTGAGCATTGGTGCGATTTCCATGGGACAGGAAATTGGTGTATCGCCGGTGCAACTGGCTGCAATGGTTTCGACGATCGCGAACGACGGGCTCTATGTTGCGCCACGGATTGTTGCTGGGACCACAGCCCCGCGCAGCACGCCGCAGTTGATTGCCTTTCATCCGGCAATGGGCAGGCGCGTGATCTCGCCCCTGACAGCGGCGCAGATGAAACACATGATGGAAGGAGTTGTACTGCGGGGTACAGGCAAGAAGGCAATTCTGGATGGCTACACTTCCGCCGGCAAGACCGGCACAGCGCAAAAGATTGACGCCACCGGACATTACTCCCACCGCCAGCACATTGCATCGTTCGCCGGCTTTGCTCCGGTCAACAATCCAGCTTTAACCGTGCTGGTTGTGCTGGATTCTCCAGCCGGTGGTTATCCCCGCGATGGCGGCGGAGTAGCTGCAGCGCCGGTTTTCGCGCGCATTGCGCAGCAGGTGCTCGCTTACATGAATGTGCCGCACGACGTAGAAGTGCAGGACCCACGGCGCATGTATCTCCGCGCCCATGCAAAAGAAGATGACGTTTCAGAAGGCGCGCCGGACTATATTGCCGGCGCGCAGGAGCACGTGGATGAGCCTGCCATCCCAACTCCATCTGCACCAACTGCGCCGCTTGTCCCATCTGCGCAAGACTCGAATGTGCGAACCGTAGCTGTAACCAGCAAACCTGGCCCAGAAGCAAACGACGGGCCCCAAACAGACGTGCCGCCATCGATGGTGCAGCCAGCAAGCTTGAAAAGTCCTGAACAAGCGCGCGGAACCGTAGTTCTCGACGTTGCCGGAGGAGTGCTGGTCCCGGATTTTCGCGGCAAGTCGCTACGCACCGCGTTGGAAGAAGCCGAATCGGCTGGACTGGAACTTGAGGTCAATGGCAGCGGGGTTGGACTGGATCAGTCACCTGTAGCGGGATCAAGAGTTCCGCCGGGCGGACACGTGAGCGTAACGTTTGGAAGATGAGCGGAATTTACCGATTTACCATTTCATATAAACATTTCTTCGTCTTCAACCTTGCCCGAGCTATTTTTGCGTTGTGAACGATTCGATTTAAAGAAGCTCAAACCTGCATTCATCGCGGTCACAATGGCGCGGACGCGGCGCATGGGCAAAAAGACTTTGTTTTGCAGCAGTTCTGAAGTTGCTTCCACTTTCTGAGCAGCGTTAATTACGAACTCATCCATGCGGGCCGCCTGCATGCGAGCGCGCTCCACAATTTCCGTGGCGGCCTGGCCGACTTGATTGACGTGAGAGCGAACGGAAGCTGAAGTTTCCGCCAGGTTGGTAGTGATTTCGGCAACTTTCGGCTTGGCATCTGCAAGAATGGCGGCGGCTGTGGTTAGCACCGGCGTGGCCTGCTGTTCCAGGCGGCCGGCAATGCCTTCCATGCGCTCTGAGGTCTGCCGCAGCGCCTTGTACAGCGCAAACAAAATGCCCATTTGCACTACAATGGCGACCGCGGCGACGACCACAAAGATTGTGATAATGGTATTGTCCACTCTGAGCTCTTAAGAGCCTTTCTTGCCTTCGCCCGCAACTTCACGATAGGCCTGACGCGAGGCGTCAATGGCGGCGCTGATCTTTTCTTTCTGCTGGCCAACCACATCCTTGCCGCGGTCCACCCAGGTAGTCACCGTCTCGCGTGCATCTTTGCTGCGGCTTTTCAAATATTCAGTGCCTTCCTGAGCTGTGTTCTTGAGGGCATCACGGGTTTCGCGTCCCGAACGGGGAGCGTAGAGCACGCCCATCAGGGCGCCAAAACCAAGGCCGGCCAGGAACCACAGAAAACTATTGCTGTTATCTCTATCCGACATCAGAAGACCTCCACTAGGGTAGCGATGTTATCACTCTGCTTTATCCATATCAAATTTACCAAAGGCCAAGCGATTTTCTGAAAGGCGTGCCATTACGCTGTTGTGCCCCGCGCCTCTAAATCAATAAAGGCGCTTTTTTAAAGGTAGTATATTAGTAGTACCAGTAAGGGTATAATCATCTTATGAAAGAAAAAACTTCTGTCACGCTTTCACCGGAAGTGCTGGCGGCCATTGATCGGCTCGCAGGTACCAAGCACTCTCGTTCAGCAGTGATCGAGCGAGTCTTGCGCCGGTATTTACGGGAAAGGGCACAGGAGGCCGAACAGGCCCGCGATCTGTCTCTCCTGAATAGTTCAGCAGAAAGCCTCAATCTTGAGGCTGAGGATGTTCTGGGTTATCAAGGGACTGAAGATTGAAAACACTGAGGACGAAATGAATCGTGGTGAGATTTACAGGGTGCGCAAACCGGGAGGAGACGCGAAGCAGCATCGTCTTTTTGTTGTCGTCAGCCGGCAGGTTCTTATCAACTCCAATTTTTCTACAGTGATTTGCGCGCCCGTGTTCTCTAATGGGCAGGGCCTTTCTACGCAAGTATCGATCGGTCCTGAGCAAGGATTAAAACACCCAAGCTGGATTATGTGCGATAACCTCGTCAGCCTACGCAAAACAGAGCTTTCAGATTATGTGGCGCTGCTCCCTCCAGAGAAGATTGCCGAACTAAATCGGTGCTTGCGGACGGCATTGTCTCTATAAGCCGAATTATGGCAGCCGCCTGCGGCAATCGCTGGGACGAGATGCCGCGTATGCTTCGTCCTTTACATTCTCTTTACATTGTCCTACCCGCCATTTTACCCAGCCTCTTCCACAAACGTGTTTTTATGAATACATCACGTTTTTAAACGGAGGTGAAAAGGAAATGGCAGCACCCGCTCAAGTGATGCAAAGTGAGGCAGCGCAGGAGCCTCTGCACGAATTCAATCCTAAAAGAATCAGGACAGTGGTGGTGGACGACTCAGTCACTTTTCTTCAGGTCGCGTGCGAACTACTCGATCTTGATCCTGTGATCGATTTAATTGCGCGCGCCGGTAAAGGTGGAGAAGCCATTGAAACAGTCCTCAAGCTTCAGCCGGACCTGATTTTGATGGATGTACACATGCCTTATCTGGATGGGCTTACATTGTCGTGGTTTTTCGCGCACAGGTTCCCGTCAGCGCGGGTCGTGCTTATGTCCACGGATGAGTCGCCGGAATTGCGCAAAGAATGCGAAGCGGCTGGCGCTTTCGATTTTGTTCACAAAGAAAATTTTCGGCAGGAGTTTGGCACAGTGGTGCGGCGTCTCTGCACGGATTCATAACATAAAAAAATTCATACTCAGTAAAGATCGGCTTTATTCATAGTACCAATGACAATCACGGAGAATGACCACATGAGAACACCCCTTTTGAAGCTGACCGCATTCCTTGCCTTGACGAGTGCTTTTGTCATGGCGCAACAGAAAAATCCGCCTGACCAGGCTGCAATGGCGCAGCACCACATTAATTTCCTGACCAAGCAGCTATCGTTGACCCCCCAGCAACAGCAGCAGGCCACAACTATTTTCAGCGAAGCTTCCAACAACACCAAAGCGACCCATGATCAGATGAAGGCCGCCCATGACACGCTTCAAGCGGCAATCCAGAAAAACGATTCTGCCGGCATTGAAGCGGCCGCAAATAATATTGGCAACCTGACGGCGCAGATGATCGCGGCCCATTCCAAGGCCCAGGCTGCGTTCTATCAAACACTCACGCCCGAGCAGCAGACCAAGATGAATGACCTGCAAGCTCATCATCATGGCATGGGCATGCATGGCCACGGAGGAATGGGCGGGCCGCCTCCGGGCATGTAAGGATTCGTGTAGCCGCGAATAGCGAAGCGGGCCTGAAGCGTTCTCCTGGTGTTAATGGGCCCGCTTTGTCTTTAAATTTTTCATTGAGGAGACCACCGGGCCCTCTTTACAGAAACTTTACATTGCCTTGCCAGCTTGTTTACCCGCGACCAAAAGCGGGCTGATTAAGCTTTGGTTAAAGCCCGAGGTGCATTTATGTCTTTGGCAGCCGTTCCACTAAATACCGCAGTTCGTAAGCCAGTTCCTTCGCCTACGGGTAAAAGACGAACACTGGTGGTGGACGATTCGGCGACGATTCTGCACGCGATATGCACGCTGTTGGAACATCACAATCTGGTGGAAGTTGCAGGCCGGGCCGAGAGTGGGCCGCAGGCGATTGATGCCGTCATAGAACTAAAGCCCGAATTGGTGCTGATGGATGCTGATATGCCGGGAATGAGCGGATTAAAAACGTCGCTTCTGCTTTCTCAAATGTCGCCGGAGACCACTGTAATCTTGATGTCCATGGAAACCAGCGCCCAATTCCAGGCGGCTTGCTCGGGCTGCGGCGCCAGGGCCGTCATCTATAAGCCCAGGTTCCTGCGGGAGCTCAGTAATCTGCTGCAACGTCCATTGCGGGGAACCGGGCTCGCCGCTCACATCTAGGTGAGCTACATCTCCCTAGTTAGTTCGATGAAACACTATAATAAGGAACGGACGAAAGTTACTATTTCGCTGATGCTGACGGTATGAAACCGTTTAGCTTCAACTATTCATGACCAGGCCACAGATCAAAGAACGTCTTCTACGCTGGATCGCGGTGCCCGCGCTGGCCGCTGTGTTGGTGGGGTTGGCGATACTGCAATACCGGTGGAGCGGTCAGGTCAGCGATGCTACCCGCGCGCAGATGGTCTCTTCGCTGCATAACTCTCTGATGGGCTTCCGCCAGGATTTTGCCCGTGAACTGGGCGCGGTGGCAATAGAGATCAGGTCCATGGCGGAATCTTCCGCCGCAACCAAACCGGCGGACCTAAAAGAACAATTCCATAGATGGCAGCAAACCGCCGCCCATCCAAAGCTGGTTTCCCATATTTACCTTTGGAAAGATGCGGCGCATCAGGAGCCGGTGAGATTTGATCCGGCAGCCAATGAGATGGAACGCACGGCGTGGCCGGCTGAGTTTGGCCAGTTTCAACAACGTCTGCTGGAGATTACATCAGCGCACCATCCCGCCGCAGCAGGCGGTCCGGATGATGCCATGATGCGACGCCGAGGCCGCCGGTCTGGATTTCATCCTCATAATTTCAACCCAGAACGCAGGCAGAATGCAGGCATGGGCTTAGCGATGCACGAGCGCATGGCGGACATGATGATCCCATGGGCCGTGGATCAAACCATACCTGCGTTGGCATATCCCATCCGTCGGCATACAGGGCCAGGTGGATCGGGTGGGCCGCCTGAAATTGTCTGGCTTGTCATCCAACTTGATCCGAACGTCCTGCAAAAAGAAATCTTTCCTGAGCTGGGGCAGAAATTTTTTGGCAGTTCATCCGGAATGGACTATTACATCGCGGTCCGTGCCGCCGACAGTGATGGTGAGCGCGTCTTTTATTCCTCAGGCGCAGGGTTCGGTGAAGAGAAGAATCTTCCTGTGGATGCGACTTTGAATCTTATTGGTCCACCCTTTGGCCATACAGGCGCACAGGATGCGGGGCTGGATTTTTTTGCGGCCCCCATGCGTCAGATGGCCGGTGATCACGGGCCGCAATCCGATGAGCAGCATCTCGCCACTCTGGAACGGTTACCCCGGTTTGAACCATTTCACTACGGCGGTGGCCAGGCCCAGGCCACATGGCAACTTGTCGCGAAGCATAAGAGCGGTTCAGTGGAAGCGGCGGTGAGCGCGCTCCGGCGGCGGAATCTGATAGCCAGCTTCGGCGTGCTCTCAGTGCTGGCTGTCACTATGGGGTTGATTTTGATGGCCAGCCAGCGGGCACGCCGGCTGGCGAAACTGCAAATGGATTTTGTCGCCGGGATTTCGCATGAGCTGCGGACCCCGCTTGCTGTGATCTCCTCAGCCGCGGAGAACATCGCGCACGGGGTGGTTGAAGACAAGCAGCAATTGATTCGCTACGGCAATACCATCGTGAAACAGAGCCGGCAGCTTACGCAATTGGTGGAGCAGGTGCTGTTATTTGCCTCCACTCAGCGGTCGCAGGGCCAATATGGCCTTGGGCCACTGAACATTGCTGAAGTTATTGATGCCGCGCTGGAAGGGACCAGTGCCACCGTGGCTGCTGCCGGATTTACGCTGGCGCGGCATGTGGAACCAGCGTTGCCACCCGTAAAGGGCGACTTTACCGCACTGGTGCGCAGCCTTCAGAACCTAGTGACGAACGCAGTGAAATACGGCGGAGACAATCGGTGGTTGCGGGTTTCAGCAACGTCGGTAAAAGAGAAGGGCCGATTCGCGGAAGTCCAATTGGCGGTAGAAGATCGGGGAATAGGTATCGATAAAGAGGAAATCAAACATATCTTTGAACCCTTCTATCGGAGTCCAGCGGTCAATGCTTCTGGAATTCACGGTACCGGCTTGGGACTGCCATTGGCGCGAAATATCGTGGAGCGCATGGGAGGCAAGCTTACGGCAAGCAGTGAATTGGGCAAGGGAAGTTCCTTTGTCATTCATCTTCCAGCAGCCACAGAGAGAGCACTGCAAGAAATGATCCCCGTGGATAAGCCTACTGGCGCGGAGCCGGATTTTTCTTAAATGACTGAACGCATTTTGCTGGTGGAAGACGAAGAAGACCTGCGGATGACGCTCTCCGACCGTCTCAAGGCGGAAGGCTACGCGCTGGAGACTGCTTCCGATGGAGAAGAAGGATTAAGGAAGGCAGTTGACGGAGCTTATGACTTAGTGGTGCTGGACGTAATGCTGCCTAAGAAAAACGGTTATGACGTTTGCCGCGATATACGAAAGGCTGGAATTGCAACGCCGATTATCATGCTCACCGCTCGCGGCCAGTTAGTGGACAAAGTCCTGGGCCTGAAGATTGGCGCAGACGATTACCTCACTAAACCATTTGAGATTTTGGAATTGTTGGCGCGCATTGAAGCGCACATCAGGCGTGGCGCGGTACAACCAAAGGGAGCTGATGTACTGCAGTTTGGTCCGGTGCGGATCGACCTGAAAGGCACAACTGTTTCGCGCGATGGCAAAATTCTGCCGCTCTCCGCGCGTGAATTCCGCCTGCTGCGATATTTTGCGCAAAATCCAGGCACCACGCTCTCACGTGAAGTTTTGCTGAAAGAGGTTTGGGGCTATAGCGAAGAGACTTTTACCCGTACCGTTGACGTTCACGTGGGCAGTCTGCGGCAGAAGCTTGAAAAAGATCCCAAGCAGCCAGCATTCATTATTACCGTCCCCGGCCTGGGATATAAATTTGTGGCTTGAGTCTGGCGGAGAATTTCCGTCGTAAGTTTCCCATAGCGTTGATGTAAAAAGTCTGTAAAGCCTCTGGACTTCTTAAGTGGCTGGCGGGAAAATCAGCGCCATGCCTCCACATCTATGCTCCCGAGGCGAGGAGCTTTTTTTAAAAGCATCTCAGGCGGACGACGTATTCAAAGCGCAGTTGCTTGAATTCTTTTCCATGACGAAGAGAGACGATAAAGAAATGAAGCGGATTGAAGTGCTGGGCGAAAGACATCGAGAGGCGGACGAAGCCTTCCATCGGCACCAGAGGTTTTGTGCCTCCTGTGCGGAAATGCATGTCGCGGTATTGCGCTACGCGACTGGAGACTAATTCCACTAAGACCGTTTGGTCAATCGCTCACTGCTTGATTGACCAAACGTCTTAAAGTTTTACTGCCAGAAGCGAAAAATCTTTACAACTTCCTCACTAAAAAGTCCCGTCGAAAGCTGCGAACAATCCTTTTCCCGTAGCTTGGCGTGCAATGGTACCGAGCGCGCTGAAGGAATTGGGGCCGCTGCTGACGCATGCGCCTACACAGCCATCGGCGTAGCCCACAAGAACGCGGCCCTGTTGGTCCACGGTCGCATCAATGAAATCGAGCAGGTTGCGGTCGTTCCCGCAAGTAGTTCCGGCCAGGCAAATGGAACCACGCTGCACCGGGTCAGTAGGGGTTGCATCCACCAATGTCCAGGTTGCGCCGCCATCATAGGTATGCGCAATATACAAATGCCAGATACCGGTGAAGTTGGTGGTGTCCTGCGCATTGCCTCCGGTTGGAGTACCCAGAAAAGCCAGAGCAGCGCGGTTTCCGTCGCCAGCTATCATGGCAGGAAAAGCAACGTTCTGAATGCCGGCGGCTGTTCCCACATCAGAAATATTTGTCCAGGTGGCGCCGTGATCATGCGAGACTGCTGCCATGGGGTGTCCATTGCCGCCGTGCCAGCCGAGATACACGGTGTTATCTGCACCCACAGCGACAGAAGGGTCGCTATCGCCGGACGTGCTGCCCGGCACCAGGTGAACGGTCCAGGTAACTCCATTGTCTCCGGAAGAGATAACTGCCGCGTTTCCGCTGCCACAGTTTTTGTTAGGGACATACGCAGTACCGTCCGGGCCTACCTTGATGTGACCATGCAGGCCGCCGCAATCCACCAAGCTGTAAATTGGCACTGCCGGGCCATAGCTCAGCCCGCCGTCCAAGCTAAGGGCGCAGGAGGCGTCAACAATATCCTGAGAGCAATAGTAAATTGCGTGCTGGTAGCCAATTGGAGACGGTAATTTGGGGACGGCGCTGGACGCCAATGGGCCGCCCCCGACTGTCTGATGGTCGACTCCAGCCGGAACGCCGCAGCCGACCGCCGGAGTGTAACTTGTACCGTCATTGTCGCTAAAAGAAGAGAGGCTGCATACACCGGCAAGTTGGGAAACCAGCGTCCTGCCCGTGGTGGAGTCTGTGAACATAATTGGATCCAGAGACACCACCGAACTGGATGGGCTTGCCATTTCCCATGTTGCTGTTGCGGGATTCCCAGCGAAAGTGACCCGATCGGTTTCCAAGCCCGCCTGAAACATGACTTTCCCGGTGTTCCAGTTGGATCCAATAGAGGGTTCACCGGCGCTGCTGGCAAAGCCCGTGGGAGCGGGAAAGTTCTGATATGTCTGAGAGAAAGCTGTTGCGGAAGCGAAAAAGATTGAGAGTAGCAGCAGACCATACAGCGAGTGGTGGTTTTTGGACACGGGCGTTGTCTCCTTGGGAAAGGATTGCAGGGGAGCTTGAAAGCGACTGCGCATCCAGGGACTCAGGAGGCATGCATACTATCAAGGCTAGTAAGTTGATGCGGCAGTCTGGCGCGGAGATGGATCACAGGCGTGCAACTCAGGTTTTTCGCGGCCAAAATTAAGTCATTACATTCGTCACATTGCGTGCGTCCCTTTTGGTAGCTTATTCTTAAACATTACTTACAACCACGGATCTTGGAACTCTTACTTAATCTTGTCTGGGCCGGAATTGGGGCCGCTCTGCTGCTCTTATCGAGGGCGCCAGGCCTCGCACGCATTGACGCACGTCGATCAGCGGTTACGCTGATGGCCTTACTCTGTATTATCTGCATTCTGTTTCCGATCGTCTCCATGACAGACGATCTCAACGCCAGTCCGGCGGAACCGGAGCCACCCCAATCGCAACAGGCCATGCTTCCGCCTTCTCTGATGGGTAGCGGAGCGTGGACACTAGTCTATGATCGGCACGCATCGCCTTTTCGCCACGAAATTGAAGCGCAACCGACCTTTCTGCCACCTGCGCATGTATTTCTATCTTTCCTCCTGACACGGCGGCCTCCTCCTCGGCAGCTTGCGTCGTTACGCATCGAGTGTTTTTTGCTCAACCGTTTTGCCGCCGCTTCATAGCATTCCGGCATATAGCGACACCGAGCAACAATGAGACTAAGCGCATTACTATGCTGCCAGATGCGATCTGGCGAGGAGAATTTATGTTTGAAGGAATTATGCAACCGATGCACCTGATAGTGATTTTGATCATAGCGTTACTATTTTTTGGTCCGTCAAAACTCGGAGATCTGGGAAAGGGCCTTGGCGATGGAATTCGCCACTTTAAGAACGCGATGAAAGAAGGATCGGAACCCACATCTGCTCCCGCCGCTTCTACGGAAGAAAAAACGCTGGAACTGAAGTAAGTAAACGCATCAAATGGACGGTCAGCGCTGAAATTGGCGCTGGCCGTTGCTTTTTGCGGTCCGGAAAAAACACCCGTAACTTCCATTCGACATCGCCATTGCACCACTTAAGGTGAAACATTGGGCCACTCTTAAACCGCCATTTAGAATTAAGTAGCGGGAACCTCTTAGGGGTCTCGACCAGAGGCAGATGAAACCTTTTCTTGAAACAGTACGCGAGCGCGTCGTGATCTATGACGGCGCAATGGGCACCGAGATACAGGAACGCCATCCTTCCATGGATGATTTCTGGGGCAAAGAGAACTGCTCTGAAATTCTGGTGCTGAGCCGGCCCGACATTATTAAAGACATTCACGCCGCCTACTTCAAAGCCGGGGCAGACGTGGTTGAGACCAACACGTTTGGCGGCACACGCATTGTGCTGGGTGAGTTTGACCTGTCCGATAAAGTCCATGAGATCAATAAACGCGCCGCGGAACTGGCGCGCGAGGTGGCGCGGGATTTCTCCGATAACGGCAAGCCGCGTTATGTTGCGGGGTCGATGGGTCCGGGAACGAAGCTTCCTTCACTGGGACAAATCAGTTATGACGACATGTTCCAGGCGTATCTTGAGCAATCTCTGGGATTGATTGACGGCGGCGTGGACATTCTGCTGATTGAAACCTGCCAGGACATCCTGCAAACCAAGATCTCCGTAGCCGCGGCTTTTGAAGCCATGAAGCAGTCAGGCAAACGAATTCCGGTGCAGGCGCAAGTGACGTTGCAGGAATCCGGCACCATGCTGCTAGGAACGGAAATCGGCGCGGCAGAGACAGCGTTGGAGCCTTTCGATTGCGAAATCCTGGGACTGAACTGCGCCACGGGACCGAAAGAAATGAACGATGCGGTGCGCTATCTGGCGCACAACGCGCCCAAAGAGATCGCAATCCTGCCGAATGCAGGCTTGCCGGAGAACGTGGGCGGCGTGGCGCATTACAGGTTGACCCCGCAGTCCTTGGCGGAGTGGCACAAAAAGTTCATTACTGAATATGGCGTTCGCATTGTTGGCGGATGCTGCGGCACCACACCAGTCCACATTAAGGCTGTAGCTGATCTTTGCGCGAACCTGGAACCGGCGAAACGAGAGGTGCAAACCACGCCTTCCGCTTCCAGCGCGTATAGCACCGTCCCGCTCGACCTTGATCCCAAGCCTCTGATCGTTGCCGAAGAAATGAACACCACCACAAGGGTGGAGCATTTCAAGAACATGGTCCGCGAAGGGAAGTATGACGACATTCTGGCGCTGGCCAAAAAGCTGGTGACAGAAGGATCGCACATGCTGGACCTGTGCTGCGCCATTGTGGGCGAAGACGAGAAGCGCTATATGAGCACGATCCTGGAGCGTGTTGCGACGCGCGTACCCGCTCCTGTGCTGGTGGATTCTACAGAAGCCGACGTGATTGAAGAAGCGTTGAAGCGCATTCCCGGCAAAGCCATTATCAATTCCATTAATCTGGAAGATGGCGAGAAGCGCACGTCCAAAGTTCTGCCAATGGCCAAGAAGTATGGGGCCGCGGTGATCGCGCTGACCATTGATGAAGATGGCATGGCGCTGACAGCGGAGAAGAAAGTTGCTGTCGCCAAGAGGATTTTTACCTTGGCCACGGAAAAGTATGGCATTCGTCCGGTTGATCTCATCTTTGACGCGCTCACATTGCCAATCTCCACCGGGCAGGACGACTACCGCATGGCGGGCGTCGAAACGCTGAACGCTATCAAAGGAATCAAGGCCGAACTTCCCGATGTAAAAACAATCCTGGGCGTGAGCAACATTTCGTTTGGGCTGAATACGTATGCGCGGCGCGTGCTGAACAGCGTGTTCATGAAGGAAGCTGTTGATTATGGGCTGGATATGGCGATTGTGAACTACGCCAAAATCTATCCTTTATATAAAATCCCACAGGTTGAGGTGGATCTGGCGCGCAAGCTGATCTACTTCGATAAATCCGGCGGCGATCCGTTGCAGGTTTACATGCAGCACTTCACCGGCCTGGACAAGCAGCCACAGGCCGAAGCTGCGCCGCTGGAGTCACTTTCTGTCGAAGACAAACTGAAACGCTGCATCATCAACGGCGAGAAGGCTCTTGGAGATGGCGCGCAGAAGCAGACGCTGGAACAGATTCTGGAAGATGCGCTGACCAAATATTCTCCGCTGGAAGTTATCAACACAGTGCTGCTGGACGGCATGAAGACGGTAGGTGAGTTGTTTGGCGCGCGCAAAATGCAGTTGCCTTCAGTGCTGGACTCTGCCGGCGTGATGAAGCAGGCTGTCGCCTATCTTGAGCCCAAGATGGAAAAGAAAGAAGGCAACCAGAAGGGTACGCTGGTGCTGGCTACCGTCAAAGGCGACGTCCATGATATCGGCAAAAATCTGGTGGATATCATTCTCACCAACAACGGCTATAAGGTTGTGAATCTGGGGATCAAGCAGCCATCCGATTCGATCATTGCAGCCGCGAAGCAACACGGCGCTCACGCAATTGGCCTGAGCGGGCTGCTGGTGAAGTCCACGCTGGAGATGAAGTATGTTATTCAGGATTTGCAGGCGCAGGCGCTTGATTATCCCGTGATCTGTGGCGGGGCCGCGCTGACGCGCAAGTACGTGGAAGATGACCTGCGGCGTGAATACTCGAATGCGGTATTTTATGCCGACGATGCTTTTACCGGTCTCCATTTAATGGATGATTTAACCACCAGCAATGGGGCGCGGGAAAAGCGGTTGCAGGAAGGGCGAACGGTGAAAGAGTTCGCTAAGACGACGGCAATTGCCGGCGGAGAGACTTCCACAAGCACGGAGCGGTCACCCGTGGTGCAACCGTCTCCAAACATTCCAGTGCCGCCGTTTTATGGCGTACGGGTGCGGAAGGATTTTGACCTGAATGAAGTTTTTAAGTACATCAACCACACCGCGCTATTTAAAAACCAGTGGCAGTTAAAGACTGCGTCGCAGGCGGATTACCTGAGGATTGTTGAAGAAAAGTATGTTCCTGTGCTTGCAGAGCTGCAGAAGGAAGTAATTGCAAAAGGCTGGTTTGAGCCTAAAGTTGTTTACGGTTATTTTGGCTGCTATGCAGAAGGCAATGACGTGCTGCTTTTTGACATGCCAGAAACCAGGAACGTAATTGCGAAGTTTACCTTCCCTCGGCAGCGTGAAGGCCGAAAGCTATCTATTGCTGATTTCTTCCTGCCGAAGGACTCCGGCAAGTTTGATGTGATTGGGCTGTCGGTGGTTACCATCGGCGCCCGCGCCTCTGAGGAAACAAAGAAGCTCTTCGATGCAGGCGAGTTCACTAAGTACCTGTACCTGCACGGGCTCAGTGTGGAGACTGCTGAGGCGCTGGCCGAACTGTTCCATAAACAAATAAGAGAAGAGCTGGGTATTGCCGACGATGATGCGTCCAGAGTTGGCGATCTGTTTCACCAGAAATATCGTGGATCGCGCTACTCGTTTGGCTATCCCGCATGCCCAAACCTTGAGGACCAGACAAAGTTGTTTGCGCTGTTAAAGCCGGAGGAAAACATAGGCGTCCGGCTGACCAGCGGCTTCCACATGGAGCCAGAGCAGTCCACTTCGGCAGTCATTGTCCACCATCCGCAGGCCAAGTATTTTGTAGTTTAACCGGGCTATAAAGCGCGTCATCCCTTCGTGGAAGACGCCGGCTTACAACTGCAGCTTACGGGAAATGGTAACCTCACCGTCAATAGTCAGCCTCGCAGGCTGGATCATCCATTTTAGCTGCCGAGCTTCTCCCGTACGGCTTTCAAATATGAGTCAATGGTTGCGGTGTGCCCCATGATGAAGCGAGAGACGAAACGAAAAGAGGGTTATACACTTCGCCGTCCTCGGTGATGGTCAGCGAGCAGCTGTGATTGACCGAAGTTATTTGATATGTCCAGGTTCCGCCAAAGGGGAGGTTGGGGTCAGCAATTCGTGTAACCAGATGACGTGGAGGGACCGATTCCACAGCTTCATACATGATCGTCTGGTTGTGCTTGTCTGTTTCACGCCACATGCGGCGGCCTTCGTGCGATGAAATCTCCTGATAATTCCGGACATCTGGCCGCCAGGTTGGCGGGCCAGAGATCAAGCCCCAAACTTCTTCTGCAGGACGATGTAATGAGATGGTCCGTGAAACACGGTGCTTTTGCGGCAGCAAAGCTCCGATCGCCACAATCAGAATCAAAATACCAGCCAAAGACATCAACACGATCAGGAGCCATTTCATATTGGAAACCCTCAGTTTGAGCCGTGTTCCTATCGATCGAGTTTGGGTGTTTGGACTCTAAACGGCAATCAGCAAAACGGCAAGCCACTATTCCAGATATTTGGCCTGGTCACTGGGACTCAATTGCTATAATCCATGCCTGAATCATCCCTTCGAGTCAAATAGGACGCAAGAATGAATGCTCTGAAGAAGCTTGAACCTTACGCCTATGCGGCGTTGCGCATCGTATTTGGATTCCTGTTTGCATGCCACGGCGCGACTAAAATATTCGTCGTGCTTGGCGGCCACAGACCGAATGGTGTTTTGGGCTGGACTGGAGCAGGGATCGAGTTGGTTGGAGGAGTGCTCATCCTAATTGGATTGCTAACGCACCTGGCTGCTTTCGTGGCCAGTGGAGAAATGGCAGTCGCATATTTTATGGTTCATCAACCAAGAGGCTTCCTCCCGATTAAAAATGGCGGCGAGCTCGCCGTGATCTATTGCTTTGTCGCCTTACTCATTGCTTGTCGCGGAGCCGGCAAATGGGCTGTAGATAAAAGTTGATTGCCAGTTCCGCTGGCTGGAGATGTCTCAACTTATAGGGAAAGCCGATAGCGGTCCAGCCCTTTTCCCAGTTGCTGCAGAGATTCACGGACTGATTCAGTAGGTGTTCCTACCCCCATCCTGAAGCGACTGGGATCTTCAAAGAAGCTGCCCGGAACCACAGTGGTTTCAAAGTCGCGCCGCAGCAAATTGCATAGAGATTCCATGTTGCCGTTCTTCAGCCGAGGGAACACCACGGTGCCATATTCCGGCCAGAAATAATCAAGGTCATCCCGTCCGAGCAGGAAGTCATGCAGCAGTTGGCGATTTGTGTCCAGCGTGGACTTCATCCGTGCCGCGATTTGCGGAAGCTTTTCAAAAGCCACAACGCTCAGCAGTTCTGCCGGATGAGCAAATGTAGCGCCGTGCAGGTCATTGATGCGAAACATGCGCCGGGCGAGACCCGGCTCGGCCAGCACCCAGCCACAGCGAAGGCCGCTCAGCCCATATGCTTTTGTCAGGCTATTAGTGATGATGAAGCGTTCCGGATCAATATGGAACGCACTCACCGGGTTCGATTCAAACAGCGTTTCGCGATAAATCTCGTTCACCATCACGTAAGCGCCCACTTTTCCTGCTAATTCCCCGATCTCGCGAAGCGTCACATCGGGAGTGAAGGCCCCAGTAGGGTTATGCAGGTTGCAAAGGACGATCAACCGCGTGCGCGAAGTAATGTTTCGCGCAACATCTTCCGGATCAATGGCGAAATTATTTTCCGCGCGACGAGGAAAGCGCCGGATTTCTAATCCCAGATACTTCGCTGCGCTCAGGATCAACTCATAGACCGGCTGCTCCATCAAAATCTCATCGCCTGGTTCGGTGGTTGCAGCCAAGACAAGATGATTGGCCAATGACGCACCGACCGCACTCACTACACACTCCTGCGGCACCTTGTAACGGCGGGCAATCGCCTGGAGCAGCGGCGCATAGCCATAGATTGAAGGACCGTTAATTTCAAGCTGGTCGATGGTCACGCCCAACTCAGACAGGGGAAAGCTCGCCATGCCGCTGGTAGCGAGATTGAATTTGGCAATCGACTGGAGCTTGGCCCATTCCATGTAAGGAGAGTGGGCCGCTATTCTGGAATACTTCATGGGTGTGATGTCCGTCTCCAAATGTAATACATGGGGACTCCGGCGGCGAGGATGGCCATTCCAATCAGGGTGTTTTCAGGAAACGTATAGACCGTGTTGGCCACAACTCCAGCGCAAGCCAGACAGAAAAGCGCTGTGGTATATGGATGGCCGGGCATACTGGATGCCGAGGGCTGCGGATTTCTCCGCCGTAAAACAAACAGACAGCCCGCCGTCAACGCCCAGAATATTGCATCCATTGAGGTCACGTAATTCAGGATCTTCTCATAGTTGAAATTCAGGATCACCATGGTCCAAACGCTCTGGGCAGCAATGGCAATTACCGGAACACGGGTACGCGGATGCACCCAGGCAAGCTGGCGAAAAAAGACGCGATCATTGGCCATGGCAAAATAAACCCGTGGGGCGGTGAGCACGCTCTGGCTGAGAAAGCCCAGAGTGGAAACAGCGATGCCCAGAGCGATGATCGTCGCACCGCTCGGGCCCATAGCCATACGCATTACCGCTGATGCTGGCGTCTTCGTGTTGGCGAGCGTCCCAACTCCAAGGGCGCGAACATAGACAAAATTTACCAGCGTGTAGAGCACAGCAACACCCGTGACGCCGAGCACCAGAGCGCGAGGGAGGTCCCGCCGTGGTTCTTTCATCTCTCCGGCAACAAAGCTGGCAGTCTGCCATCCGCCATAGGCGAAAAAGACGGGAATCAGCGCGGTTCCAAAGGAAGAGAAAAAGCGCGGCGACACAGGTTGATCGAGAAAGGGATGCCATGGGACGTGTATCCCATGAATCAAAAACGCGCCAGCTCCGATCAGAAGCGCTATGGCCAGAATTTTGGTCGCCATCAGGACACTTTGCAGTGTGCCGCCCGCGCGCACTCCCAGGCAGTTCACCACAGTAAGAATCAACAGAGTTATTACGGCAATCGGCCATTCGGCGGTATGCCACCCGGTAAGCTCAAGAAAGTAGCGGGCAAAGGTCACGGTAACCGCGGCCATGCCTCCGGTTTGGATTACCAGCAGAAGGACCCAGCCATAGAGAAACGCGACAAGCGGATGATATGCTTCGCGCAGGTACGCATACTGGCCGCCAACTTGAGGCATGCGGTCGGCCAGTTCGGCCCAGATAAAAGCCGCTGCCAGGGCCAGGAGTCCGCCGGCAAGCCATGCACTCAGAACAAGCCCAGGGGTGTGTACCCGTTGCGCCACAACATAGGGATTGATAAAAATTCCAGCGCCCACAATGCCGCCCATGACGATCATGGTGGCGTCAAAGAGCCCCAGGCGGCGCGCCAACGGTGGCGCTGAAGAGCTTTCGATTTGCGGCGTGGATGATTTCAAGTGAGAACCGGAACCCGAATACTAAAGCCAGCGCAAGGTAAAAGGTAGAAAATCCGTAGCCGGTATATTTACAATCTGGTTTGCTCCGGAGGCTGGATGAAATATTCCCTGAATTTCAGTGCGATCCTGTGTCTTTTCGTTTTGGTATCCTGCGGCAATTCTTCGTCTACCCAGACTGGACCGACAGCAACGCCCGTTGCGCAGAGTTCCAGTAATGCCACCCAACCGCAATCGCCGGTGGCCAAAATTGATCCTTGCTCAAAATTCAGCGCTGAGGATGCCCAGGCGATCACGGGCGTGCCGATGAAGCTATCACCCGGACATGGCGACATTGTGTGCATGTATTTTGAAGCGTCGCCCCAACCCGGATTGGATACTGCCCGGGTGTCTCTCATGATCAACGAAGCCAATTCCATGGACCAGGAAAACAAAGAATGGCAGAACACCAAGGAAATACGCCGCCTTAAGGCGGGCGAAAAGAACGTGACCAAATTGAGCGGAATCGGTGATGAAGCATGGCTGGAAGGGCAGGTGGTGAAAGGCAAAGTCGGTTTGGGCGGCATTCTGGCGCGCAAAGGGAAATCTGATTTTGCGTTGCAATCTGCCGTGATGCAGCCTCGTTCATCACTGGAGAAAATGAAAGAAATGGCCCGCAAAATCGCTGGGCAGTTGCAGTAAGGGCTACTTTATGCCCGAATTTTTCTCTTCCTGCCGCCGCCAGCAATGTGCGCCAGCAACCGCTGTCCCAGGCATCCAAACAAAAATGCCAGAGCCATTACAGCGCTGAGGTGCCGGTCCCCGGAATGGAAAGTCAGCGACGGCATGTATTCATAGATGGCGTATCCACACAATCCTGCCAGACCGCCGAACAGCACGGGCGTAAGCGTAATGAACAAGTTAGAAGGTGCTGACTCATTCCGGCCGAGAATGAGCGTATGGGCGGCGCAAGCGGCGGACCCGAGCAGCCCAAAAAACAGCACGGCTGCCACCATTGGCATGCGGCCGGGAAGAAACATGAAGGGTGCCGAGACCACTACGGCCAGCCCGCAAACCATGAGAAGAATGCGAAGCTGGTTTCCAATGGTGCGGGCTTTCTGCTGCCGATGGCTGGAATCTTCATTGCGCAGCGCGATGGCATCCGCCACACACTCAGCCGTGAGCTGCTCATCTGTTACAGAAAGCAGGTTCTCCATTGCCTCCGCGCGCCATGAATTGACTTTTAGTGCTTCTTCACGGAGTACGTGGGCGCGGTTGCCCAGTTCAGTCTGGTTCATTCCAAATACGGCGTAACGTTGGGCCGCATGCAGACCGAACCAGCCGCCTTCAACGTCATCGGTTTCCAGGCAGCGCAGGACATTATTGAGCTGCTCATGCGCCGCGACAGCCCAGAAATTATCAGGGCGGGTGCTGCGCCGCTCCAGAAATCCCAGCTCGACGCGAAAAGCTTCGCATTCCCGCAGAAGCCGTGTTTGCGCGCGATGGTATTCCACTGACAAAGTCTTGCTTAACTGTGGCGCGGCAACCGTGCTCTGGATTGCGGCCTGCATTACCGGTTCCGGGGGTGATTGCGGCTGCCGGGGAAGGCTGCCGATCCGTGACAGCAATGCCTTTTCCTGCGCATGGGTTAGGCGTTCAATGGCAGAGGAGATTGGCAGCCACACAGCCTCGCCAATCTCGCCATTGCTTTTTGCGTTTTTATCTTCGACGAGCGACATCTTCCAGAAAAGAACAACTTTAGGGATGCCCTTATCGGAATAGCTGATGGTGCCCAGGTAATTTCCAATGCGGCAAGAGCAGCCAGTCTCTTCCTGAACCTCACGCATGGCGGCTTCCTGAAATGATTCTCCATCTCTGACTTTGCCGCGGGGAAGGGTCCAATCCTGGTGGCGTTTGCGGTAGACCACCATTACTTCATCGCCTCGCATGGTGCTGCGTTGCAGAATGCCGCCGGCAGCTTTGATAACCGGCTGATCTACAGGAGCAATCGGAGCAATTGATGTCGCCATAGTTTGAGGAATTCTGATTCGGATTGTAACCCGTATCAGGAAAAATGAAAGTCATTTTTTAGGTCTCTTTCGGATTTTGGGAGCTAATGACATTTGTATTTTCATTATGATATCTGTGTGCAGCAGAAAGTCATCTTCCTTTCGCGCCAAGCCCCTCCTTCCGCCAGAAGTCCGAAACGAGAGACCCGCAGCTTAGCCGGGCTAGGTGTGTTTGGCGCTTGACAGGGCATGTCGCAAAAAAGATAATCGCGCATATCCAACCGCAAGCGTTCCCGTCACCCCTTTGGCCTTCGGATTGGAGTTCATTGTAGCCGAGTCCTGATTCGCCTTCTTTGAGGCGGAGGCTTCCCGTGAATAAGGCCAAACAGATTTGGCAGAAATTGCGCGGCGCTAACCTTCAGTCCACGCGATGTTTTATCTGCGACAAGTGGCAAAAAAATCGTTACCACGCCAGGTGGATACTCTATATCTTCATCGCTCTCGTGGCAGTTGCGCTTGAAAGCGGAGGAGAGTTCCTCACTCTTTTGGGCATATCCGAGGGTGATGATGAGATCGTTCCGAGCATGATGTATCAGCGGTTCGCGACTGCAGGACATCGCAAGCCAAGGCCGCATTTTGTACGTCTTATAGTAATGTCCCAGACATACGATCCAAGCGTCTTCGCGAACAAATGCGAAAAGCGCGAGTTTGAGGCTGCCCTACTCCGACGCGCCATGGACTTGTCACCAGCTGTCATAGCTCTTGACTTCTGGTATTCTCCGCAGCCATGCACAGCAGGTGAAGACGCACAGAAGTCAAACACACTAAAAACGGCGATCTCTGAAGTATCCAATCATATCCCTATAGTGATCGGATTGGGCTCTCACACCAAACACGAATTCGAAAAAGCCAAAGATCCTGATCTGCCTCAACTAGAAAAATTTGGATTCAGCCGAAAAGATCAGGTCATGGATGACAGTCTGAATTTCGGCGATGATAATATAAGTTACGGGCTCGCCCGCCTTGAATTGGATACACGTGGCATACCAATACTCTGGGACGTTTATGCCAATAAAGATGCGGTCAGGAGTAAATCGCGGCAACGGTTACCGGGCTTAGCTTATGCTGCTGCGATTTTGCGGGATACCAAGTTACCAGATGTCCTTGCAAAGATTAATAAGGCGGACGAACATCCCTTCACGAGCTTTATTCCAGAGTCAGACTTTGAGCCCGTACGTGCAATTGATCTCTTATGCGGACGGACGCTCAGCCCTGACGAGAACTGGAGGACCTGCAAAGCGGCAGATTTGCGCAACGATCCTCGCTTTAGTCGACTAAAAGCCGGCCAGATTTTCTTGATCGCAGAAAATACGGATGAAGATCACCACAAGAGCGTAATCGGGGAACTACCCGGATATGTTTTGCAGGCAAATTATCTTGAATCACTGCTAGATGATCGGTGCTTCAGACGTATCAATCCACTTGTTGAAATCATTCTTACTTTAGCCGGTGTAATAGTAATTGTTATTTTGTTCGAAAAGATTACGGGCACGTTTATGGCACTGGCATGGGGGTATGTTTTTGTGGCCTTGATTGCTGGCCTATGCAATATGCTTGGGATGTATTTTGGGTTCTTTATAGGGTTCTGGATTCCTTTGATCACCATTCCAATTGTAGAAATGATATTCATTTGGAGGAGAAAAACAGTTCCGAAACCCAGCCCGTAACCTACAGTTCAGACTTTGCGTCTGCACTAAGCATTAGCGTTTTAACATGAAAGGATTGTTATGAGAATATTTTCTGGGTTCCTAGTCACCGCGACTTTGCAGCTCTTGCTAGGCCTAACATGGACAGTGAGTGAACCCGCGTTTTATTTCTTGTCAAATGGAAAAGCTGAATGGTTTTCTCAATTCGAGGACGTGAGGGAGAACCAGGCTGCGATCCAGTCTGCTCCACAGAATACCCACGACCCAGGGGGACAAGGTGGAAATCCGTCATACCATGATCGAGACAAGGCGGAAAAGAAAGAAGCCAAGGCCGCAGCAAAAGACAAATCCATGACCCTGACCGGCTGGATCAAAGATCAGGATGGAAAGACCATGTTTGTGAATGACAAAGACAAACAGGCCTGGAACATTTCCAACATGGACGCGGTGAAGGGCCATGAGGGCCATCACGTGAAGATCAGGGCTAAATTGAATGAGTCCGACCATTCCGTGGACGTGGAAAAGGTGACCATGCTACGTAAGAGCAAACAGACAAGCGAAGAACAGAAAGCGGAGGGAAAGAAGTAACTGATGAATTGTCGAGCATTTTACTACCTGGCTGATGGTTGCCAGCGAATGCGGTGTGCGTTCTGAGGCAGAATTTGGTGTGCTTCATATGTGCACTGACCTACGGATTTCTTGGAAATGCAGCGGAATCTCTAAATCCATGCTTCGATCGTTGCTTTATTACCCAACTGGCTCTAACATGTGCCGTTGTATAAAGTGCCACGAGGTATTCGGTTTGTGTACTTCGCTGAAGGAATGATCATTTCACAACTGAACGCAAAGATGCTACGGAGCGTCGAGGCCCGCCTGTCCTTGCCAATGAACTTGCAGATCGGTTAACTACCTGCATGCCCAAGTAACACTACGGCTTGGTCTGCCGTCTCTCTGCCTGATGGCTGGGCAATACCTGCTCTGCCTGTTTGGCTGAGATGAGTGGGCCGGGTATGCGGATGGCGCGATAAAGTCCGGCAGCCAGAACACCGCCGGCCATCGGGGCGACAATGAAGAGCCAGAGTTGTTGCAGCGCCCAGCCGCCCACCAGCACTGCCGGTCCAATGCTGCGGGCGGGGTTGAAAGATCCATTGGTGATGGGAATGCCCGCCAGAATAATCGTCGTCAGAATCAGGCCGATGGGAATGGCCGCAAAACCTGCGGGGGCGCGATCATCAGTGGCACCCAGCACGGTGAAGACCAGCAGCATGGTAAGAAACATTTCCGCCACAAAGCATGCAGCCATGGAATAACTGGCAGGAGAGTGGTCGGCAAAACCATTGGCTGCGCCAGCCAGCGAAGCGATGGATCCGCCGGGAGCTCCGGTAGCAATGAAAAGGACTACTCCGGAAGCGATAATCGCGCCGATGCACTGCGCCACCCAATAACCTACGGCTTCTTTCACGGCCATGCGTCCGCTAGCCAGCATGCCCAGAGTTACAGCCGGATTAATGTGGCAGCCGGAAATTGGGCCCACGGCAAATGCCATAGCCAATAAGGAAAGTCCAAACGCCATGGCAACGCCCACGTTGCCCACTTTTCCGCCAGCAATAACGGCGGTGGTTAATCCGGCAAAGACCAGAACAAAGGTCCCAAACAACTCGGCTGCGTATTTCATGCGGCTTTCACCTCGGGAAAATTTAGGTAAACCCAAATCGAACAACGGCCGGCGGCAATTTATAGTCACCGCAAATCGAATACTGTCAAACGTAAGCTGAATGTTCAGCGGGAATTCTACATTGCAGCAATTCTTTTCGCACGTATTAGCGCAGATGCCCCACCCAAAGCGCATCATGTCCAAATCTGGGAATACCCTAAGGTTTATTGCCGCCAGAAAAAGGCCATGGCACCATCGGCATCTGTTCCACTCCCGACTGCGGTCTATATAGTTTCTTTCATCAATGACCCTTGGTGAATCAAAGTAAGTTATTGCAGCGACACAGCTTACGCGCAATCTGCGCATGATTTTTCTTCACCCCGGAGCGCGGCCAAGTGATCAAAGTGAACCATAAAATTTTCAAGATTCTGTACCGGCTCACGCTGCCGGGAAGCCTGCTGCTGGTATTTACCGCCCTGCTGATACGCGTCGGCGTTCTGGCTGAGCCGCGTTCGCAGGTGGTGCGGTTCTTTCCTTTAGCGGTTTTTGGCATTGGCCTGGCGATGAGTGCGTTTTTCCGCCGCAGCCGGCTCTTTTTTGCCCTGCTGGCTTTGGTTTTGGCAGAGAGCACCTTCCAGTGGGTAATGCCGCATCTGTCGCATGCCGCGGCGCAGATCACACGCAATGCCGTGGCTATCCTGCTGCCGCTCAATTTACTGGTCCTGGCATTTCTGCGTGAGCGCGGAATCATTTCTCCAGCCGGACGCCGCCGCATGGCCTTTGTCGCCTTGCAGGTAATGTCTGTTGCGATTCTCTGCATGCCCGCGCTGGCGCAGATTGCCGCGCAACTGAATCGGGCATTTGTTCCGCCGGTGTTTTCTCAATGGAGCGGGCTTTCACAGCCGGCCCTGCTGGCATTTCTGCTGGCGATTGCAGTAATCATGGTTCCGCTGGTGCGTCGTTATAAAGCCGTGGAGAGCAGCTTGTTGTGGAGCATTGTTGCGGCATTTATCGCGCTACGCACAGCCGCTGCTACTCATCTTGACGGCGTTTATTTTGCCGCTGGCGGATTGGCGCTGATTGTCGCGCTGATGGAAACATCCTATGCCATGGCTTACCTTGACGAGCTGACCCAGTTACCCAGCCGCCGGTCTCTGAATGAAGCGCTACTTAAACTGGGCGACTCTTACTCCATTGCCATGCTGGATGTGGACCACTTCAAGAAATTTAACGATAGTTACGGACATGAATCGGGCGATCAGGCGCTGCGCTTGGTGGCATCGCGGCTGTCGCACATCAGCGGCGGTGGAAAGGCTTATCGGTATGGCGGAGAAGAGTTCGCCATTGTGTTTCCTAACAAAGCGTCAGAAGAAGTGTTTGTTTATCTTGACCGGATGCGGCGGGTGATTGAGACATCTGTATTTACCGTTCGCGGAACTGACCGGCGCAAAAAAGGGAAGAGCGGCGTGGGACGCGGCAGCAAGAAACAGACCAACGTTACCGTAAGTATCGGATTGGCGGCCACCAACGGAGACAAACTTACTCCGGCCGAAGTGATGCGCATGGCCGACCAGGCGCTCTATAAAGCAAAAGCCAAAGGCCGCAACTGCACCATCACGGCAAAGCTGAGTAAATCGCCGACGGCGGCAGAGCAGCCGCGTTTGCGCGTGCTGAGTGTAAGTTGAAAAAGGCCGGTATTTAGTAGCTGGTATTTAGCTGCGACAACTATTCATTATGCAGCCAAGATCGCCTACTTAAACCAGTGCCAATTACCTGCGTGGATACTTTATCTGACTTTCAGCACCACTATGGTCTGATCATCAAAGACCTCGGCGCCGGCGGCAAAGCTGTCAGCCGCATGGAAAATGGCGTCGACAATCTCCCTGGCATCCCGTTCCGCATTTTTGGCGATCACGTGCTCAACGCGGCTGCGTCCAAACTGTTCATCATTGGGATTACTCGCGTCCACAATGCCATCGCTGAAGAAGACGAATATGTCGCCGGGCTTGGCATGGATTGTGACTTCATCGTAAGACACGTCTTCAAACATCCCCAGCGGAAGTCCGGCAGCCTCAAGCATGTGCGCATGGCCGTTGCTGCAGTAAATGGGGCGGGGAAGCCCTGAGTTCGCCACGCGCATGGTCTTCTTCTCGTCATCCCAGAGAGCGCAGGTCAGCACCAGGTACTGTGCGTCCAGCCGGCGATGATTCAGGGAATGGTTGACTGCGTTAAGCATCTCGGCGGGAAATGGTTCATCCCGTGCCAGGCTGCGCAAGATGCCGCTAACCAGCGCGGCATATAACGCTGCGGGAGCGCCCTTGCCGCTAACATCGCCCACCACAATGCAAGCTCGAGGCAGAGTGTAATCCAAAAAGTCATACAAATCGCCGCCAATGGCATGAGCCGGATTAAAGCGTGCCGCCAACTCAGCTCCTGGCATGCTGGGGCAAGTAGGAGGCAGCAAATGGTGCTGGACTTCCCGTGCCATGGCCAGGTCACGCTCCATACGCTGTTCTTCCCGCGCGATGCGCTCATACAGCCTTGCGTTTTCAATGGCGATGGCAACCTGCGCCGCGAGCGTGGTAACAGTCCGTACGTGGTCTTCAGTAAAGTATCCGCGCCGCGTGTGCTCCAGATCCAACACGCCGATGACTTCATCCTTATAGATGAGCGGCACACAAAGCTCAGAGCGCGTTTCCGGATTGGCTTTGATGTAACGTGGATCGCGGGCAACGTCTGGGGCGAGCACGGGTTTCTTGCTCACCACTGCAGCGCCTACCAGTCCACGGCCAATAGGAATGTCATGCTTGAGCTGGATGTTTTCCTTGAAGCGAACGGAAAAGCGATGGATCAGCGTCTGCTTGGTCGGATCGAGCAGCAGAATGGAAAACATCTGATAATCAATGACTTTTAATAGAAGATCGCCGATGCGCTTGAGCAATTGGTCAAGATTCAGGATGGAGGTGAGATCACGGCTGATCTCATTCAGCAACGCCAGCGTCCCGGCCTGTTTGACGATGCGTGTGTATAGCCGGGCATTCTCAATACTTACGGCGATGCGCGACGCAATGAGCGAGAGAAGACGGGCATGTTCATCCTTGAAATAGCCGCGTTCGCGGGCCTCAAGGTCCATCACGCCAATGACCCGGTTCTTGTTCATCAGGGGCACGGCGAGCTCAGACCGCACGCGGGGGACCGCCTCAATATAATGCGTGTCTTTGGAAACATCGTCCACCAGAATGGCCCGGCGCTCCTGTACGGCACGGCCGGTCACGCCTTCGCCCACTTTCACGCGGATTCGCTCGGCTACCTCCGGCAAATGTCCAATCTGGAAGCGGAACCGCAGCTCCTGGGCGCGCTCATTCAACAAAAGGATGGAGAAAATCTCATAATCGATGACGCGCTTCACCACCTCGGCCACGCGCTGTAGCAGCGTGTCAAGATCAAGCGTGGTATTCAGTACGTCGGCGACTTCAATAAGAAGTGACTCAACGTCCACGCGCTGTGGTGGTGTGGTTGTAGCCATCGGGTCCATTCATGATGATATCAGTTACTCAAGCGCGGGTAACTGTGGGGAAGACTTGCTTTAGGTCAGCCGCTCAGTGCATTGACGCCCGAGCGGTCGCTGAAATCAATCACGTCTTAGAAGTGATATACAAGGCCAAGGGAGTAACGCGCATCTTTTGCCGTATTGGAGAAAACATGGCTACCGTGATAATCAAGCTGGATTGGCCTGAAGGCGAACTTTGAGTTCAGGTCAATATCTGCGCCTCCACCCAGCACCCAGGCTGCTCCCGTATCACTTGGACCATTATCAATGCTGAGATGTGCAACCCCCACCAGCCCATGCACGAAAAAGCGCAACCGGTTTGCCCGGGCAGAAAGTTGCGGCCCAAATAGAACGTTGTATTCATGCGCTTTAATGCCATTAAAGGATTTGTAATTTCCACCAAGGTCGGCTTTCAACCCGAACCAGTCCCGCAGATTTCCCGTAAGCGCAGCTTCCCACCCGCTGGCATGAGGGAAGGTGTCGCCGTTCATTAGGGAATATCCGACAAACACATCACCGGACGAACCTTCATGGGTCATGTCGCTTGTCTTTTGGGCCCAACTGCTCAATGAGAAAACAAAAAATGTAAGTATGACCGCAATCGTGCGCATCTTTCGTAATGCCTCCTGATGGAATGATGGAACAACTATTGTGACGGGGCAGCGCAGAAAATGTTTGAAAAAAAATTGCGTAATCCGTTACGCCGATGGTACAGGCAAGGAAATCAGTTGAGTTATCTTTTTATTTTGCCGTGAACTCAGGCGCGCCTAGTTCGCGAAGAATCGCCATACTGGCGCTGGCGCCAATGCGGTTTGCTCCAGCATCAATCATGGCATTTGCAGTGGCTGCTGTGCGGATGCCTCCGGAAGCTTTTACGCCTGCCTGATCACCCACAACGCCGCGCATGAGGGAAACATCTTCAGCAGTGGCCGGTCCGAAGAAGCCAGTAGCGGTTTTCACGAAGTCGGCTTTCGCCGCCAGGCTTAGCTGACAGCTCAGGATTTTTTCTTCCAGTGTGAGCAGGGGAGTCTCAAGTATTACCTTGATGATTGCCCCGCTGCCATGCGCGACCTCAGTGACGGCAGCAATATCATTCAGCACACCCTGTCTGTCTCCGGACTTCAGCGCGCCGATATTGATTACCATATCAAGTTCATGCGCGCCCAGCCGGACGGCTTCGGCTGCCTCAAACCGCTTTACCGTAGTGTGGTTCGCGCCTAACGGAAAGCCGATGGTAGTAGCAATCTTTACCGGAGTGCCATGCAGTACGGAAACTGCCAGCCCGATCCACCAGGGATTCACGCATACAGCGGCAAAGTGGAAACAAGCAGCCTCTTCACACAGGCGCGTAATCTGTTCCGCTGTAGCTTCTGATTTAAGTAGGCTGTGGTCAATGAAGCCGGCAATTATTTGCCAGTTCCGTACGCTGACCTGAGGATCTGACAGTACCTGTGACATCCAGATCGAATTCTACCACTACTTTCCCGCGTCTTCAGAAAAGACGCAAATATCGGGCAGATTACGAAAGCGCTCCGCGTGATCCAGTCCGTAGCCAACCACAAATTTATCTTCAATCTTGAAGCCGACGTAGTCTGCTTCTACAGGCATCTGGCGGCGTGAAGGTTTATCCAGGAGCGCGGCAAACTTGAGCGTGCGCGGCTTGCGTGCCAATAAAAGCTTTCTTAGAAATGTGTATGTAAAACCAGTATCCAGGATATCTTCCACCAGGACCACGTTCTTGTCTTCCAGCGGCGTGGTTACATCTTTGATGAGTTGGACTTCACCGGCGCTCTCTTTTTTCATGCCGTAACTGCGTACGGCGATGAAGTCAAATGTGGCATCCAGCTCGATCTGCCGCGCCAGATCGCTTAAAAACAAACATGCGCCCTTGAGCACGCCTACCAGGACCACCGATTCTCCCGCAAAATCATGTGTGATCTCCTGGCCGATGCGTGCGACGCCTTCAGCAATCTGTTCCCGCGTAATGAGCTTTTCCATATTCATCATTCATCGGCATGGAAAGAGGGATTGTCTCATAATCGCTCATAACCCTTCGTCTTTGGCTCTTGGCTTCTGACGGTTGAGAGCAGTGGGTTCAACACAATCATTGGATAAGCAAGCTTCAATAGCTAAAGGTGATCGCCCTGTTCTACAATTTTCTGTTTTCACAAGAGGCCTTTTATGCCGCTGCCTGAATACAACCAACTGGTGGACGAAGCTAAACGCGAAATCAAAGAGATCGATCCTGCTGAGCTGAAGCGCATGCAGCAGTCACAAGAAGAGTTTACGCTTATCGACGTCCGCGAGCCCGACGAAGTTGCTGAGGGCGCGATTGCCGGCTCCAAACCGCTGCCGCGCGGACAACTTGAACACAAGATCGATACCATCACCGCCGACAAAAACCAGCCCATTGTCTGCTACTGCGGGGGTGGCGGACGATCTGCATTGGCCGCTCAATCTTTGAAGCGCATGGGCTTCAAAAATGTGATGTCGCTTGCAGGTGGATATAAAGGATGGAAAAAGAGTTCTTAGTTTCTGGCCATTGGATAGTCATTGGTATGCGGGAATGTGATTTCAGCCATGGGGTGCAAAATTTGGGCTGAGCTGAAGCGCATGCAGAGGCCCTGCAAGCTCAAATAGATCGGGTAGTACAAGCTGGTAATACGGTCCACCATCGGCGAAAACCTCTCCGAAAGACGTCAGCGGCAGGGTACAGCGGGTGTTGAGGGGCGATGGTCTGGTAAACCTGGAAGTCTATGACTTTCAAAAGCTCGCGAGTAAATGCTTTTTACGAAATACTCGCTTTTTTGAGAATACAGGCAGGTGCAAGTATTCTCTGAGCGTGCGTTCTCTGGTTGTGTCCACCCTCCGGTTGTTGCCATTGCTGGTGCTTACACTGCCGCTTCTGGCGCAGCCCTCACCTGCTGCCGATCAGGTGGCTTTATCCCATGCGCGCCAATTATTTCGGCAGGCGGACTTTCGCGGCGCTGCTGCCGAGTTTCGAAAGATCACAGAATTTCAGCCCTCTCCTGAGGCCTATTCCGGCCTGGTGCGTAGTCTGTTGAAAGCCGATGAGGTCAAGGCTGCGGACGAAAGCTCCCTCAAGGGACTCACCACGCTGCCCGGCTCTGCTCTGGTCCATGCGGCGCGCGGAGATGTTTGCTTTCGTCGCGGCCTGATCCCGCAAGCCGAAGAAGAGTATAAAACTGCCCTCAACATCGATGGTCAATTGGCCCGTGGCTGGCTTGGACAAGGCAAAGTTGATTCTGTCTACACCCGGCACAGCAAAGCCAAAGCGGCTATCGCCAAAGCGCATGAACTGGACCCGGACGACGGCGATGCATTTTACGAATGGGCCATCCGCCAGCCTTATCCGGGAAATGTAGCCGCACTGGAACGGCATCTCGCCGAGTTTCACAATGATGCGGAAGAAGAGCGGCATGAGCGCGAATACAAAGAATTTGTGAAGGCACTGGGAGGCCGCAAGGTTTGGATTCCTGCCCGTGAGGTAGAGCGGACGGAAATCAAGATGGAATTGCTGACGATCGGTTTCAACATGGCCCATCGCGGCTATGGGCTGCGCGTTCGGCTAAATGACCGTGCCACGGTAACGCTGCTTCTCGATACCGGTTCTTCCGGAGTGACCATCACACGGAAGCTGGCGGAAAAGATCGGCGCCACCAAATTGTCAGAACAGGCGCTGGAAGGGATAGGGAAGTCGGGGCCGGCGCTGGGCTATAAAGCGTGGATAGATAATGTTGTGATTGGGGACCTGGAGTTCCATGATTGCTTTATTCATGCGTCCTCGCGTGAGACTGCCGAGGTTGACGGAGTTATTGGAACAGATGTTTTTGCAAAATACCTGATTACACTCGACCATCCAGCACACAAGTTGCGCCTGGAACCGCTGCCTGCACGTGCGCTACCGGGAATCCCGGAGCAGGGCGGCGACTCTACGCAGGCTTTCAGTTTCGGCCATCTTCTGCTTCTACCCACCGAGGTTGGCAAAAAGGCCGCTGGCCTTTTTGTTATTGATAGCGGTTCTAATGGCAACACAATCTCGCCAGAGCTGGCCAGATCGGTTCATGGAATGCGGGCATTCAATGTACCCATGTCTGGTATCAGCGGAATCGTGAACAGCGCCTTCATGACCGATGATGCAAACCTGCGCTTTGCCAATACCAACCGTAAGAGTGAACGCATCAGCACCGTCGATCTGCATTCCGTAAGCAAAAATCTAGGAGTTGAAATTTCCGGCCAGATCGGATTCAGCGCCATGGAAGGCATGAAAGTGACACTGAACTATCGCGATGGCCTGGTCCAGTTCGCAGGGAAATAGCCGGGGCGGCATTCATTTTCCATTTTGCGTCCTTCAGGTGGACAAACCCTGCTAAACCGGTGCAATGCTCCGAAAAGTGTGCCAACTCTGCCGCGAAGGCGTATCATAGCCCGCTTGGTCCACATTAGGAGCAGTGTCCCACTATGACTTTCTGGAGTCGTGCTGTTGCAGTTCTGTCGATCTGCTTATATTCCGCTGCATTTGCCCAATCACCGCAAAATCCTCCACAGGCTTCTGAAGACAAGCACGCCAAAAAGCCGGTATCGTCACAGCCCAAAAAGCAGAACACCAAGACTGTTACTCCCGCCCAGACTCCTCCGCCGGCTGCCGGCCAGATCGACGAAAAAGTGTATGGCGCAATGCGCTGGCGCCAGGTGGGGCCATTCCGTGGAGGGCGCGTTCTGGCGGTGACAGGTGTACCCGGCGAGCCCAACGTCTTTTATTTCGGCGGAGTGTCGGGCGGAGTGTGGAGAAGCGTCGACGCGGGCACTAACTGGATACCGCTTTTTGACAAGCAGCCCATTGCCTCCATTGGGGCAATTGCCGTGGCGCAATCTGACCATAACATTATTTATGTGGGAACGGGCGAAGCCTGCATTCGCGGAAACATTTCTTACGGTAATGGTGTGTATAAGTCAGTGGACGCGGGCAAGACCTGGAAAAATATGGGCCTGAAAGACACGCGTCACATTGGGGCGCTCATTGTGGACCCGCGCAACCCCAACATTGTTTTTGTGGCCGCGCTCGGCCATGCCTATGGACCGAATGAAGAGCGCGGCATTTTCCGCACCACCGATGGCGGCGCGACGTGGCAAAAAGTCCTTTATAAAGACAACAAGACCGGGGCCATTGATGTGGTCTTTGATCCCAATAATTCCACCATACTGTTTGCGTCGCTATGGGAGGTGTATCGCAATCCCTGGAGCCTGAACAGCGGCGGTCCGGGCAGCGGCCTTTATAGGTCTACTGACAGCGGCGCTACATGGACGCGGCTGGAAGGGAATGGCTTGCCTCCCGGCATCATGGGAAGGATCGGCATCTCTGTTTCCGGGGCTGACTCAAACAGGATATACGCCATGGTGGAGTCAAAAGAAGGCGGTCTCTACCGCTCTGATGATGGCGGCGACAACTGGATTCGCATGAACGAAGACGGACGCCTCCGACAGCGCGCCTGGTATTTCAGCCATATTTTTGCCGATCCCAAGTCTGTTGATACCGTATATGTCCTCAACACGGGTATGTTTCGCTCCACCGATGGCGGGCGCACTTTTGGGCTGCTGCCTGCGCCACACGGCGACCATCACGGCCTGTGGATTGATCCTGACAACCCGGACCATCTCATCAACGGCAATGATGGCGGCGCAACCGTTTCGCTGGATGGAGGCCGCACCTGGTCCACGCAGTACAACCAGCCCACAGCGCAGTTCTATCACGTAATCACGGACAATCGCTGGCCCTACTACATCTACGGAGCGCAACAGGATAATTCCACAATTGCCATCAAAAGCTATGACGATGACGGCGTCATCGGACGCCAGGACTGGTACGCCGTTGGCGGCGGCGAAAGTGGTTATATTGCGCCTTATCCGCTTGATCCAAATATTACTTTTGCCAATGGTGAGGCGTTTACCTCGCGTTTTGATAAACGCACGGAGCAGGTAGTGGACATTTCTGTATGGCCGCTGGATGTCTCCGGCAACGGGGCAGAAAAACTATTGCACCGCTTCGACTGGACTTCGCCTCTGATGGTCTCCCCGCATGATCCAAATACGCTTTATACCGCAATGGAAATGGTGTTCAAGTCCACCAATGGCGGGCAGAGCTGGACGGCGATCAGCGGCGATCTCACACGCAATGACAAATCAAAACAGAAACCGTCTGGCGGCCCGATTACGCTGGACATCACCAGCGTTGAGTACTATGACACCATCTTTGCGCTGGCGGAGTCTCCGCTCAAGAAAGACACGATCTGGGTGGGAACAGATGATGGTTTGGTCCAACTCACCACCGATGGCGGCCAGCATTGGGCCAACGTGACGCCTAAAGATATGCCCGAATGGAGCATGGTCAGCATCATTGAAGCTTCACATCACGATCCCGCCACGGCATATCTGGCAGTTGACCGCCACAAACTTGATGACTTCCGCCCGCTGATTTTCCGCACCCGCGATAATGGCAAGAATTGGATTCTTACCGCCAATGGAATTCCGGAAGGCTCTTATGTCCGCTCGGTCCGGGAAGACCCCAAGCGCAAGGGGCTGCTCTATGCCGGCACAGAAACCGGTGTCTACTTTTCAGCGGATGACGGCGGCCACTGGCAGCCCTTGAAACTGAACCTGCCGACGGTGCCGATCCATGATCTGGAGATTCATGGCGACGATTTGATTGCGGCAACGCATGGACGCTCCTTCTGGGTGCTGGACGACATTACGCCGCTGCGCCAGCTTGAAAGCGTTTCACCTGCCGCCGAAATGGTTTTGTATAAGCCGGAAGCTGCCCTTCGTCTACACCTGCCCACAGATATCGAGCGACGCGGCCCCGTGGGAGATAATCCACCGCCAGGCGTCATCATCGACTATTACTTTAAGAATGCCCCTAAGGATGAAGTGAAACTTGAGATCGTCGATCCCCAGGGCAAAGTAGTTCGCACGCTTTCCAGCAGGGAAAAGAAAGGTGACGAACAGCCGCCGGAGTGGCCCGATCAGGTAAAGGAAGTTACTACCATTCCTGCCTCCGCTGGAATGAACCGCTATGCCTGGAACCTGCGTTGGGAGCCGCCGGTAAAAATTCCCGGAGCTTTTTATAGCGGTATTGGTCCGCAAGGGCCGCTGGCGCAGCCAGGTACGTACACGGTAAAGCTCACAGTTGGGAACCAGACGCAATCGCAGCCTTTGGAAATTGTAATGGATCCAAGGACGAAGACCATAAACGCCGACGATCTGCGCAAACAGTTTGATCTGGCTTTGCAAGTTCGCGACGCCAACACCAACCTGCATCGCGCTGTAAACCAGATTCGTACCCTGCGGGCTGAAATCAAGGCACTCCAGCAGCGTTTTGACAATGACCCGAACATCAAGCCGTTGCTGGACCACGCAGCGGCGCTCGACAAAAAGATGACGCCAGTGGAAGAACAGTTGATTCAGGTAAACATGAAAGGATCGGAAGCGAACCTGGCTTTCCCGAACATGCTGAATGAGGAGTTTGATAGTTTCAGCTCTGTCGTGCAGGCAGGTGACAGCGCGCCTTCGCAACAACAGTACGATGTCTTCAAAATGCTGATGGGCCAATTGAACCAGCAACTGGCGGCATGGAAACAGATTCTGTCCACAGATGTGCCGGCCTTTAACAATTACATGAAGAGCAGCAATATACCGGCCTTATATCTGCCGCCAGAAAACGACTAAGTAGTTGAATTTAAAGCAAATAGGGCATTATGGAATTGAATGCCCATAAAAATACCAGACCCAGCAGGCATCTTTTAAGGCGTATGATGAAACAAAGAACTAGGCCGCAGCGCCATTTTTAATTGCGGCCTTGCCATACAGGTCCAGCCGCGTTCCAAAGAAGGAGCCATTTCATGCGAGCGATCCTCTTCGTTGATGATCATGAAGTACTGGCAAGATTGAGCTGCGAGATCCTTGAAATGCAGGGTTACCGGGCAGTCAGTGCTTATAACGGGACTGAAGCCCTGAAGAAATTCGACGAAGAAGATTTCGATATTCTGGTGACCGACTTCCGCATGGATGGCATGAATGGCGTGGAACTGGCCCACAAGGTCCACGAGAAAAACCCCCACGTGCCGGTAATCATTGTTACCGGTTATGGCCCTATCGACGCCGGCAAAGATGTGGCTGCCTGTTTGCAAAAAGAAGACCTCTTTCCCGCGTTATTGGAAAAAATAAAGATGTTCCTGGGCGAAAGAGAGCCTCGTCCACAAGCGGTCAAAACCGCATAAACCTGCTTTACAAGATACCCAAAAATAATGTCAGCGCACGGTGTTTGCTTATCTGAAGGCAGCCTCGTGGAAGATATTTCTTTGGACCATTGGACTCACAACCGGTTTCTCCGTGGGTGATCCCCCTCTCCCTTTTGTTAGACTCACCACGTGCGACGTCTCATCGTCAACGCAGATGATTTTGGCCTGACCTCAGGTGTAAACCGGGCAATAGTCGAAGGAAATAGCGCTGGAATTATTACCTCCGCCACAATCATGGCCAACGCCAAAGCATCACAGGCAGCCATGGATCTTGCCAAAGCACAGCCCAGCCTGAAGACCGGCTGCCACGTAGTATTGATTGATGGCGTGCCGCTTACTCCAAATTTGCCTTCACTCACTAATGGCGCCCAACGTTTTCGCAACAGCCTGAAGCAGTTTGCCGTGTCGGCGGTGCGCAAACAGTTTGCAGTCTACGAAATCCAGCGCGAAGTTGAAGCGCAAATAAAAAAAATCCAGGCTTCCGGCATTACTCTTACCCACGTTGACAGCCATAAGCACACGCACATGTTCCCTTATGTGCTGCATCCAGTGCTGCGGGCGGCGCGGGCATGTGGAATTCGCGCGGTAAGAAATCCGTTTGAGCCATTAAGAAGCTGGCCATTCCGCATGATGTTCGGATTGCCGGGTTTGTGGCTGCGATCCACTGGAGTTGCAGCTTTCCAGAAGTTTGCCGCGGAGTTTCGACGCGCCATAAAAGAAGAGGGGATGGTCTCTACCGATGGAACCGTGGGAATCGCCGTGACCGGCCTGCTCGATCAACAAATTCTTTTGCATCTCCTTAACGCTCTACCCGAAGGCACATGGGAACTGGTCTGCCATCCTGGATATTCGGATGCTGAGCTCCAGGCGGCCGGAACGCGCCTTACCAAATCCAGGGAAACGGAATTGGCTGCACTAAAGTCAGCGGTAACGCGAGCAGCTCTTGCTCAGCATAAAATTGAACTGATTTCTTACGCAGACCTTTAAATGGTGCACAGCTTTGCGCTTCCGGTGCAGCTCCCGTTTGATTGGGAGTCTTTGCTGGCTTTTCTGCGGCTTCGGGCGACTCCGGGCGTGGAAACTGTTACCGCGAGCGCTTACACGCGGACCATCTCTGCCGGACCAGAGCCGCACAATTTATCAGTAACATTCGATCCAGCCATCTCCAGCTTGCGAATCGAGTTTTCCGGCGATGCGAGAGCGCGCAGCTTGATCGAAAGCCGTGCGCAGCAGATATTCAAGGCCAATGTTCGCACAGGCCCGATCGAAGAATTTCTTGCCCGAGATGCGTGGCTTGCTCCGTTCATCCTCCGGCAACCCGGACTGAGAGTGCCCGGCGGGTGGAGCGCTTTTGAGATTGCCGTGCGGGCCATTCTTGGGCAACAGGTTTCAGTTCCTGCTGCTACTACGTTGATGGGGCGGCTGGTTCGGTTATCGGGTACGCGCGTGGATGAATCAGCATGGCTTTTTCCCACACCAGAACAAGTTTTGAACTCCACACTTGCGGGCATGGGCGTTCCAGCAAGCCGTCTGGAGGCGGTGAAAGTGCTGGCTGCTTTCTTTGCTGAGAATGTCGACGCATGTCTGTCCCAGCCGGATGTCAAGGATCGCCTGCTGGCTTTGAAAGGGATAGGGAAATGGACCGCGGGATACATTCTGATGCGCACCGGCGATAGCCATGACCATTGGCCGGAAGGCGATCTGGTGCTCCGCAAAGCATTGAGCAAGAGTAAGGTTTTAATAGCGCATGAACGGCTGGAGCAGACCTTCAATCGATGGAGCCCTTATCGTAGTTTCGCCACAATCCATATCTGGAAAGGATATGCTGGAAGCAAGCTTTCACAGGCGCGTGATTAGGATTCCAATATCGGTTCTCTTGATCGTCATCATTACTTCGACTTTTTGGCTGCCGGTGTCTTTGCCGCTTTGTGCTTGAGTTTGTTGAAATCGACCATGTAAACGCGCAAGCCGGAAGTCTCGGTTGTCTTGCTATACCCCGCGACGAGTTGATCCTTGTAATGATCGAGATAAAAGTCAAAAGGGTCGCGCGGATCGGGATCGACCAGCAGCAGGTCAGTGTCTGCCATGGTCAGCTTGCCGAACCTCAGGCGGTTGCCGCGATAGGCCATGTAGTTCTGCGCGGGAATACGCTGCCAGTGGTAACTTTGCGGCTGGCCGAAGATCAGAACAATATTATTGCCGTCCAACTTTATGTCGGTGATCTTGCCGGAGATCTTGGGCGGCGGAAGTATCTCCGTTGGATCGAGAATCAAATCGTCCTTTTCCGTCTGAACGCCCTTGACCTTGCCATTCTTGATCAGGTCGGCAATGTCGATGCCGAAAAGGTCCATCAGCCCTTTCACTGGAAGGTGAAGCGCGCGGATTTTTTCCGCGTGCAGCCGGATTTTTCCATCCGGAGTAGCGCTGAGTTGGCCCTGCGTCTCAAACCCTACGTCGCCCTTCTTGTGCAGCTTTCCCTTAACTTTGAGCGAGCCTTTTTCAATGCGCACATCAATGTCTTTGAGCGGTGAATCGTTGCCATTGAACACATTGGAGTTCAACGCGTTGGCCAGGGACTGCGGCGCCATGGCGATTTCCGCTGCGTTGATCTGAAGGCTGAATGATTTTTTGTCGTCGAACACCGGTACCTGGCCGGCATTGCTGGGCAAAAGCGCGCCGCCAACATTCCGCAGATGCGCGTAAACGTTATCTGAAAAATGGTACATCACATTGTGCATCTGCACCTGGACAGCGCCGCCTTCTTTGGAAGATGGAGCATTCTCCTGTGCGCTAACTGCGGTTGCCAGCGCGCAGACAATCGAAAGTATAAAAGCAGTGTTCTTCACTGTGAGTAGGAATCAAAAATTGGCAGCCGGGTTGGTACGCGAGCACCTGCTTTAGCAACCACCGCTTTCCATGCTGGAGACAACCTGGACGCGGAATGCAGAACCAGGCCCCGCGCGTGAGCGCTGGCGACCCACGCTGGGTGCTCATGGAAATCACAGGCCGCGGGTCCGCTCGCGCGCCGGGCAGGTGTAAAATTTGGATGTATCCCGTGAGGTCCCAAATGACGCCTACCGCAACCGCTGCTGAACTCAAGCCGTGTCCGCTGTATATCAATGGAAAGCCGGTTATTTCCACCGGGCCAAAAGACATCCAGCACAATCCCGCCACGGGCGAAGCAGTGGCTGAGATTCCGCGTTGCACGGCGGAAGAAATTTCCGCTGCGGTGGATGCGGCGCACAAGGCGTTTCCCGGCTGGAGCAAGACTCCGGTGGTGCAGCGCTGCAAGGTGCTGTTTAAGTTTCGTGAGCTGCTGGAAGCAAACGTTCAAGAGATGGTCGCCCTGATCACGGAAGAGAATGGTAAAACGCGGGACGAAGCGCAGGGATCGTTTGACCGTGGCATTGAATGCATTGAGTTTGCCTGCTGCGCGCCCACGCTGATGATGGGTGACACGGTGGACCGCGTTGGAACCTCAGTGGATAGCTGGTCAACGCGCTATCCTGTGGGCGTATGTGTCGGCATCACGCCGTTTAATTTTCCCATGATGGTCCCGCTATGGATGTTCCCCATGGCTATTGCCTGCGGCAATACATTCATCCTGAAGCCCTCTGACAAAGTTCCCCGTACGGCGGCGCGCATGGTTGAACTGGCGCATGAAGCCGGCATGCCTCCGGGCGTATTGAACCTGGTGCATGGCGCGAAAAGCACTGTCGATCAGTTACTTACCGATCCACGTGTGCGCGCAGTATCTTTTGTTGGTTCAAGCGGGGTGGCAAAATATATCTACCAGACGGCTGCCAACAATGGTAAGCGCGTGCAGGCGCTGGGCGGAGCAAAGAACCATTCCGTCGTGTTGCCGGATGCGGACATGAAATCTACAGTCGCAGCCGTGATGGGCTCAGGTTTTGGCTGCGCCGGCGAACGCTGCCTGGCAACAAGCGTAGTGGTGGCCGTGGGTGAGATCGGCGATCCGCTGGTGAAAGAACTGGTGAGCGCCGCGGACAAACTAAATGTCGGTAATGGGTGCGATGTAAAGACCGGCATGGGGCCTGTCATAACCGATGAATCCAAGAAGCGCATTCTGAGTTACATCGAACTGGGTGAAAAAGAGGGTGCAGTGCTGGCGCGGGATGGACGGAAAGATGCGGTGGCGAGTGGAAAAGGATATTTCGTGGGGCCAACGATTCTGGATAAGGTAAATCCTGAATCGCGCGTGGCGAAAGAAGAAATTTTCGGGCCGCTGTTGTCTGTGATTCGCGTGAAGGACCTGAAAGAAGCCATCGATGTGGTCAGCCAGTCAGAGTACGGCAACGCTGCTTCCATCTTCACACGTTCCGGCGGAGCCGCGCGGCAGTTCACACAGAATGTGACCGTCGGGACGGTCGGGATCAACGTGGGCGTGCCTGCTCCGGTAGCATTTTTCCCATTCTCTGGATGGAAGAATTCATTTTTCGGCGACTTGCATGCGCTGGGCAAAGATGGTGTGAATTTCTATACCGAGACCAAAGTGGTTACGTGCCGGTGGCCGGACTAGATTTGTTTATCGCCACACGGACACCTGTTCACAAATTCCAATGGGTTCTATTTGAGTGTGCCGCGCCTACGGCGCTCGAATCCGTTTTCATACTTACCCAGGGCTACGCCCTGGCTAACTCATTCCGCGCCTCCGGCGCTGGATTTATCGACCCTTGTCAGCCGGCAACTAATTCTATACATTTCTATCCCGAAGGGAGCAGTGGCTTATGGAGCGGAGAAAAGTATTGCAGGGAGCAGGCGCGCTTGCCGCACTCGCAGCCTCAGGAGGGCTCACCATGGCAAATGCCGAGAAGAATACGGATCCGGACCAGGGTCGTCGGCGCGGCATGGCACATGGGCTAACGGTGTTGAATATCCGTCGCAATGGCGCATATGAACTGGCGGTCAAGACGGATAAAGGCATTCTGCTGGCATCGGAAGCTGCTAAAGTGCTGCACCTGCATGCGCCCGCAACCGTTGACGATCTGCTCCAGCAGGAAGACGGCCCCAGCCTGAATGCGCTGGTAGATGCAGCCCTGAAGTCGAGTTCGGTACATTCGGCCTTCATTAAAGAAGACGGCATTGAATACGGGCCTGTAGTGGTGCGTCCGGAGAAAATAATTTGCGTGGGGCTGAACTACCGCAAGCATGCGCAGGAAATCGGCGTGCCCATCCCCAAAGCGCCGGTGCTCTTCAACAAATTCAACGTGGCCCTGAACCATCACAAAGGCACTATCAAGCTGCCTGTGGAAGTTGCGAAGAAATTCGATTACGAATGCGAACTTGTTATGGTGATCGGCAGGGAAGCCCGGAACGTCAGCGAGGCAGACGCTCTTTCTTGCGTGGCTGGATACTGTACCGGAAACGATTTCACGGCTCGCGACCTGCAACTGGAAACCGGCGGCCAGTGGATGATCGGGAAAACGCCCGACCAGTTTGCGCCGCTTGGCCCATACATAGTCACGGCCGACCAGATCAATCCCGATAACCTGAAGCTGGAAACGCGCGTCAACGGCGAAACGCGCCAGTCATCCAACACCAGTGATTTCATCTTTAACAGCAAGCAGATGATCAGCTATATCTCGCGCTATATCACGCTGCGTCCGGGTGACATTATTTTTACCGGAACGCCGGAAGGCGTGATCCAGGGCAAGCCTAAAGACCAGCAGGTCTGGCTTAAGCCGGGAGACAAAATCGCGTGTAGTCTGGAAAAACTGGGTGAACTGACGTTCGGCCTGGTCTAAAGCTCTGCAAGGAATTGCTTCCATCTTTTTTGGATCGTAAAAGATCTGTGATTCTGCATGCCTACTCATTAGCATTGCGAATTAACCATCCTGAATCATTAACTTCTGGCTTACCTGCCCGAGATACATGCAACCGGCATGGCCTCGCATTCGTATTACTCGTGGCGGCTACAAAGCGCGTTAGCTTACGCATCCGCCTGAATGCTAGGTCTCCGAAGCGCCATACGATCTGCTTTTTTTGCAGGAACTTTTTCTGTTTGCCTCGGTACTCATACCTAGGCAATGGAAGCAGAAAGGGCGGTTTCCGAGCCAGCGACAATCTGCCTGTTGAGGAGTAACACGCATGTTCCGTTCAGCAATCGCGTTTAGTCTTGTGCTCATCTGTTTGGGAGGCGCAGCGCCTGGACAATTTGCCAAAGATCCACAACAGCCAATACCGCTCGATCCGGAATATCGCAAGCTCGACGCTCTGGTTTCATTTCTGCGGGACCGAAACGCAAAGCAGTTTGTGATTCAGTCGCCAAAAGGGATTGATGAAGCCAGCTACGTCCCGATTGGCGGCATTGAGCAGTGGGTCAAGATTCGCGGGCAGGACCGCGCAAATCCCGTGCTGCTGTTCCTGCATGGCGGCCCGGGCGATGTAACCAGTTGCTGGACATTTCCGTTGTTCGCTCCCTGGGAAGAACACTTTACCGTGGTGCAGTGGGATGAGAGAGGCGCGGGTCACACGTTGAGAAAAACCGGTCCTGCAATTGCGCCTACTCTCACAGTAGATCGCATGGCACAGGATGGTATTGAGCTCACGGAATATCTGCGCAAACATCTGGGAAAGGACAAGGTCATCCTCGTGGCCCATTCATTTGGGTCACTCCTTGGCCTGCAAATGGTGAGGACGAGACCTGACCTTTTTTATGCATACGTCGGTACTGGCCAGGTGGCCGATGAAACAAAAAACTATGTTGCCGCTTATGACGCGCTGCTCAAGAAGGCGCGGGCCGTTGGCAACAACCGCGCCATGGATGAATTGACCAAAGTAGGTCCACCGCCATATTCCTCAAGCGAGGGATACGGTGTGCAGCGCAAATGGGCAAATGCGTTCGAAGGAGCGGACCGGTTCCTGCCGGGGACGCTGGGGCTTGCGCTGGTTGCTCCTGGCTGTTCCGTTGAAGACATTAATGATTCTGTTGCCGGGCAGTCGCTGAGTGCTGAACAGCTTGTTCCACAGACGAAGTCGAGCGGGCCGAAGGAACTCGGCCTGAAATTTTCCGTCCCTATGTTTTTCTTTCAAGGGACTGAGGACTTCACGACTCCAACTGCGCTTGCCCGGAGTTATCTTCAGGCCATCCAGGCGCCCCGGAAGGAGTTTGTGCCTATCCAGGGGGCAGGGCACTTCGCAGTATTTATGCATTCCGACCAGTTTCTGCAGGAACTCGTCAGACGGGTCCGCCCGCTCGCCAAGTGAGTTTGAGCGCGGCTTACATTGCGCTCGGGACAGGAGTCAGTCTTGGCGTAGCTGCTTCGTCTTATCCCCGTATGCTTCTGCTTGGCTGTGCCTTGCCGCCAGCTTCCGGAATGTGTTGTTTTTCGCCTTTGGCGAGACTCTGGCCTCACTGCCACACCAGCTAATCGAAGGGAACGATCATGAATGCTATGCAAAGCTGGTAGTTTAATGTCTGCCAGGTTTACTGCCATACAAAATACTCGTTCGATAAAAAATCCGTGCCTAGCCTGTCTCTCTGCGGCTTTTTAAGTTACCAGCGCTGGGTCTTATATGTTGGTGCTACCTGAAATGTTGTTATTATTCGGTATCGAATATTGAGCATTTCACAAAGAGCAAGTGAGGGTAAGTGGATAACAGAGTTCGAAAGAATGAAATTTGTATAATCGGGTTGCCGAGGTGCGATTACGTATTCTCTTCAGCTCGCTCATGCTTCATTGCTTATGGTTTTCTAAGCAGCGCATTGGAGATGAACATTCTCCGCGCTCTCTTGGAGAAGAAGGGAATCGAAGCAATTGAAGCCGGCGGAAAACGATCGCCAGGAGAGCAAGCTTTTTGTGTCAAGATTTGTTCAAAGATCATTACATCACAGTTCTGCTGTGTGCTACTCAACAACGAAATGAAAGACGGACATTCATTCCCCAATGCGAACGTTAACATGGAGTACGGGCTCATGTTGGGTTTCAATAAGTACCTAATTCCATTTCAGCGCGAAGGAGAATCCCTGCCGTTTAATGTTGCTGGTCTGGATACAATAAAGTATACGAACTCAAACTTTGAATCCTTGGCTTCAGATGCCCTCGACCATGCGATAGCTGCTACAACTCCGTCAAGCGGCGCGCCAATTGATTTGAATCAAAAGCTCCAGACCTATCTCGTATCGCGCGATTTAAGTTTTGCAAGAACAACGTCAGAAGGAGATCGCGCGATTTTTGATCTCGGTTCTGGCTTAGGATTTAACTTGTTAATCGACTTTAGCGGTACGAGATATGCTTTTCTAGGAAACTTCACCCCTTTTAGATCTGAGGCCATTATATGGCGTGTAAGGATGCTCTGCCGTGCTATCGACCAGCGCCGTTCAAGTTGGGAAGCGCGGATTAAGGCTGGAGTTATCACGAAGGAAAGCGCGCTTGTTGTCGATGAACTTTTTTCGAGATTTGAGATTTTGTTGATCGTGAGCACGGATAACGACAGGCAAGTCGTGCGAGACGTGCTTAAAAATACAATTTCTTACAAAGTCGATGTCGTCTCCCTGACAGACGTTGATCAATCGCTGCGGCTTTTAGATGGCGCGCTTGGGTGAGATCTGGGACTTCGCTGTTTCATGGTGCGTTGCGCACTAGCTTGCGGCACTTTCGGCACGAGTTCGCAGCTTTGATTTGTTGCGCTCACCTCAGGCAGAACGCTCAAGTCGTGCCCTGACACTTTGTCTTTTACTGCGCAAATTTATACAGGTGCTCGCAGATTTGTACTCCGATATGTGTGCTCTCGAAGCACGATATGCTCCCGATACGCCCAACGCGAGACGTAGCATGCTACGTCTCTACCATGGGGTTTTGGGGTGTTGATAAAGCTAGAGCCGTTTCAGAGATGATGTACCTTAACGGCCTCACCTCAGCGGCTGAAGCCGATTTCTTTCTTGCAGCAATACCGCAGGCATAAATGCCTGCTCCACCCCGCTTCCGGACAGAGTAACTCTGGAACTGCTTTAAGCAAGCCCGGTAGGTAATGAATCTGGCAGATTTATTGCCATACAAAATACTCGTCCCCTAAAAACCCTCTGCCTATAGCAGCGGGGAAGATTGTTTGCCATAACACCTTTTATCTCACAGCTCCTATCTGCCAGGCTTCACAGTAAAAAGTGAGGTCCGAGCACTGAAAGCCATTGCTGACCTTCCGTTCATTGACAGTAGCGGAGCCGATCCTTCACCTTCGCACTCAGGTTCTAAAAGGGTTTTACAGCTTGTATGTGCTCCGGTTCAGGATGGCACTTCCTGGTGGGTAGCAGTTTGTATCGACTAAAAAGGACGGAAGATGGCGGTCGTCATCGTAAAGATCTGTTAATCCTCTCGCAGAATTCATTCGCATTGCGAATTAACCATCCTGACAATTATTAACCCCTGGCTTACCTACTGTTTACGCTGTGTTGATCATTTCCGGGTCAATACGTACAGAGGCCGCAAACGGAGTTTAGGTGGCGTTGCGAGTGGCCCAGGGGGTTGGAAAGATGAAATTCTTCAAAAATAAATGGACGATTATTGGCGTGCTGCTGGCAGCCATCGCGCTACTGAGCGCTTTCAGCTATGAGAGCAAAAAAACGCCGCAATATTTCACTGAGAAAGTGCAGAAGGGCGACATACAGGACGTGGTGCAGGCTACGGGGACCATCAACGCCGTGACCACTGTGCAGGTGGGCTCACAGGTGTCCGGAACGATCCAGACTCTCTCTGCCGACTTTAACTCACATGTAAAGAAGAACCAGATAATCGCGCAGATTGATCCGGCGCTGTTTAAAGGCGCGTTGCTGCAGGCGCAGGCCAATCTGGCCAATGCGCAGGCAAACCTGGTGGCAGCCAAGGCGAATTTAGACAAAGCCCAGGCAGCAGCGGTGCAGGCGAAGCTGGATTTTAATCGTTATACGGTACTGGCCCAGCAGGGCATAGTACCGACGCAGCAACTGGATAGCGCACGCGCGACTTCACAGAGCGCAGATGCTGCCGTGGGAGCGGCAAAAGCCGCGGTAACGCAGGCAGCGGCCCAGGTGCAGCAGAACTCCGCGGCAGTCAAGGTGGCGCAGGCGAACCTTGATTACACGACCATTCGCTCACCGATAGATGGTACGGTGATTGCCCGCAGCGTTGATGTGGGTCAGACGGTAGCAGCTTCATTGCAAGCGCCGACGCTTTTCACCATCGCACAGGACCTGACCAAGATGCAGGTCTACGTGAGCACCGATGAGAGCGACGTAGGAA